>SCTY01000082.1 GCA_004297625.1 Betaproteobacteria bacterium
GGCATGGATCCCGAGGTCAACCGCTTCGACCTGGGGCCCGATCCGCTCGCCTACTACCGCCGGCGGCTGCGGCTTTCGCGCGAGCTGTGGGACCGGCTGCAGGCGCTGCGGCTCGCGCCCGGGGAGAGCTACGAGCGCCTGACGCGCAGCCTGGCGAACGGTTTCCGCGACCTGACGCGCACCGCGCCGCTCGCGGCGAAGTACGTCGGCGGGGTGACGCACCGGCGCGATTTCGCCGGCACCGGGCGCGCGCTCTACGATCCGGTGCCCGCGGCGCGGCAGCGCGAGGCGCTCGCCGTCATCGCGGACGATTTCTTCAGCCCGGGGAGCTTCCGCTTTGCGCCCGAGCTGCTGAGCCGGATCGCCATCGACCACTTCGAGCGCCCGCCGAATCCTTTCGTCTCGGTGGCCGATTCGGTCATCGGCGTGCAGAAAGCGATCCTCGACCACCTCCTGTCGGACGCGGTGGCTGCGCGCCTGCTCGAATCACCGGACCGGGCGACCGGCGGCACGCGCGTGCTCAGCCTCGCGGAGCTGCACGATCGCCTGCAGGCGGCGATCTGGAGCGAGGCGCTGGCCGGGCGCGACGTCGGGCTGATGCGCCGCAACCTGCAGCGCGAACACCTGCGGCGCGTCGCCGGCGTCCTGATCAAGCCTGCGGCCGGCACGCCCGCCGACGCGGTGGCGCTGCTGCGCGACAATGCGCGGCGGCTCGCCGCAGCTTTGCGCAGGGCGCAGGCAAAGCCCGGACTGAGCCGCGAGTCGCGCCTGCACTACGCGGAAAGCCGCAACACCCTGGAAGCGGCCCTGCGCGCGCCGCTGCAGCGCGCCGCCCCCTGAGCGCTACCGCGGAGGCAGGCAATGAAGGTCCTGAAATGGCTGCTGCTCGTGATTGCCTCGCTCGCGGTGCTGCTCACGCTGGTGGGGTTCCTGCTGCCTTCGAGATTCCGCGTCGAGCGCTCGGCGGAAATCCGGGCGCCGGCGGAAAAGGTCTATGCGCTCATCGAGGACCCGCGCCAATGGGCCCGGTGGACGGTCTGGAACCAGCGCGATCCGCAGATGAAGATGAGCTTCAGCGGCGCGCCCTCGGGTCAGGGCGCAAGATGGTCCTGGCAGAGCGGGAGCGAGGGCGACGGCGCGATGGAATTCACGCGCGCCGAGCCGGGCAGGCTGATCGAATACCGGCTGTCGTTCCCCGATTTCGGCATGACCTCGACCGGCCAGCTGACGCTTACGGGCGGCGCCACGGGGACGCGCGTCGCGTGGAGCAACGAGGGCGACGTGGGCGCCAATCCCTATCTGCATTACTTCGCACTCCTGATGGACCGCATGGTCGGCGCTGATTTCGAGGCGGGCCTGGCGCGCCTCAAGGCGTTGGCGGAGAAGTGAAGCGCACCGCGTGAAGCTCGAATTTCATGCGCTCACGCCGCAACGCTGGGACGACGTGGAGGCCCTGTTCGGCCCGCGCGGCGCCTGCGGCGGCTGCTGGTGCATGTGGTGGAAGCTGCCGCGCGCGCAGTTCGCCAGCCAGAAGGGCGACGGCAACCGGCGTGCGTTCCGCAGGATCGTCAAGGCGGGCACGGTGCCGGGGATCCTCGCCTACGCGGACGGCCAGCCGATCGGCTGGTGCGCGGTCGAGCCGCGCGCGGCCTACCCGGCGCTCGCGCGTTCGCGCGTGCTGGCGCCCTTGGATGACCGGCCGGTCTGGTCGGTGACCTGCTTCTACGTGGCGCGCGGCCATCGCCGCAAAGGCGTCACGGTGCAACTGCTGCGCGCGGCGCTGAAGCACGTGCGCCGGTGCGGCGGACGCCTCGTGGAAGGCTATCCGGTCGTGCCCAAGCCCTACCACACGGCGTCCACTGCTTTTGCCTGGACCGGGTTCGTGCCGGCTTTCGAAGCCGCCGGGTTCAGCGATTGCGCCGGGCGCTCGCGGCCGATCATGCGGCGGCGCGCCTAGCCCGACCGGGAGGCATCGACATGGTCGAATCCGCGGCGGTTACGACCTTTCTGTTTACCGACGTCGAAGGCAGCACCCGGCTCTGGGAGCACGAACCCGAGCGCATGCGGCCGGCGCTCGCCTGCCACGATGCGATCGCGCGCGCGACGGTGGAGCGGCACCGGGGCGTCGTCGTGAAGACCACCGGCGACGGCGTGCACGCCGTGTTCGAGGATCCGGCCGATGCGCTCGGCGCCGTGATTCAGCTGCAGCTGGCGCTGGCCGACCCTGCGGCGACGCAGGGCCTTGGCTTGCGCGTGCGCTGCGGGCTGCACGCCGGCGTCGAGGAGCGGCGCGACGGCGATTTCTTCGGACCCGCGGTGAACCGCGCGGCGCGCATCATGGGCGCGGCGCACGGCGGCCAGGTGCTGCTGTCGCAGGCCGTGGCGGCGCAACTCGACGGCTGCCTGCCCGCAGGTGTTGCGCTGCGCGACCTGGGCCGCGTGCGGCTGCGCGATCTGGCGGAACCCGAGCGCGTCTACCAGGTGCTGCACCCGCAGCTGCGCGCCGATTTTCCGGCGCTGCGCTCGCTCGAGGCGACGCCCAACAATCTGCCGCAGCAGGTGAGTTCGTTCGTCGGCCGCGAGCGCGAGCTGGAGGAATGCCATCAGCTGCTCGGGCGCACGCGCCTGCTGACGCTGAGCGGCCCGGGCGGACTCGGCAAGACGCGCCTCGCGCTGCAGCTGGCGGCCGACTTGCTGGAGGATTTTCCCGACGGCGCGTGGTTCGTCGAGCTGGCGCCGGTGGGCAACGGCGCGCTCGTGTCGCAGGCGGTGGCGTCCGCGCTCGGGGTCAAGGAGACCGCGGGCCGTCCGGTGCTCGAGGCGCTGCTGCAGCACGCAGGCAGCCGCCAGCTGCTGATCGTCCTCGACAACTGCGAGCACCTGGTGCAGGCCTGCGCCGAGCTGGCCCGGGCGCTGCTCAATGCCGGTGCCCAGGTCAAGGTGCTTGCCACCAGCCGCGAAGACCTGCGCGTCGCGGGCGAAACCACGTACGCGGTGCCCGCCCTCGCCGTACCGGCAAGCGCCCAGGGCGAGACCGCCGGCAGGCTCGCGCAATATGCGGCGGTCCGCCTGTTCGCCGAGCGCGCGCGCGCGGCGCAGCCAGCGTTCCGCGTCACCGAGCAGAATGCGCCCTCGATCGCCGAGATCTGCCGCCGGCTGGACGGCCTGCCGCTGGCGCTCGAGCTGGCCGCGGCGCGGGTGCGCGCGCTCCCGGTCGAGACGATTGCCGCGCGCCTCGGCGACCGCTTCCGCCTGCTGACGGGGGGCGACCGCACGGCGCTGCCGCGGCAGCAGTCGCTGCGCGCGCTGATCGACTGGAGCCACGACCTGCTCACGGAGCCCGAACGGGTGCTGCTGCGGCGGCTGTCGATCTTCACCGGCGGCTGGACGCTCGAGGCGGCGGAGGCGGTCTGCGCGGACGGTGCGGTGAGCGCCGAACAGGTGCTCGATCTGCTCACGCACCTCGTAGACAAGTCCCTCGTGGTGCTGGAGGCCGGCGGCGCACGCTATCGCATGCTGGAAACCATCCGTGAGTATGCGCGCGAGTGCCTCGAGGCGGCGCGGGAGAAGGGCTCGACCCGCACGCGCCACCTGGCGTATTACCTCGACCTCGCGGAGAAGGCGCGGCCGGAGCTGGTCGGGCCTGCGCAGGGCGCGTGGCTGGCCCGGCTCGACTCGGAGCGAGAAAACCTTACGGCGGCGCATCGCTGGTGTGACCGCGCGGCGGACGGCGCCGCGGCGGGCTACCGGCTGCTGGACGCGATCAAGCTGTACTGGTTCATGCGCGGGCTGTTCGGCCTGGGTTTGCGGCTGACCCGGGAGGCGCTGGCGCGACCGGGGGCACAGGCGCGCGACGCGGCACGCTGCCGGGGGCTGTTCATCGCCGGCCAGGTCTGCGCCTGGGTCGGCCGCTACGACGAGGCCGCCAAGTACCTGGAGGAGGGCCTCTCCATTGCGCGCGAAATCCGCGACGAGTTCAACCAGCTCTCGATCCTGCAGCCGCTCGCAATGGCATCGCAAGGGCGGGGCGACATGGCCGCAGCGCGCGCGCACGCGCAGGAAGCCGTCGCGCTCGCGCGCAGGCTGGGGAACAAATACCAGCTCGTCGGCGCGCTGACCGCCGTGGCTCAATTGCATCGCGCTCAGGACGAGCTGGACGCGGCCGAGCCGCTCTGCGAGGAGGTTGTGGCGCTGGCGCGCGAGCTGGGCGACCGCGAAAACATCGCCATCGGTCTGCTCAATCTCGCCATGGTGACGATCGGTCGGGGTGCGCGGGACCGCGCGCGGGGCATGCTGCTCGAGGCGCTGACGATCGCGCAGGAAATCGGCTCGACTCCCGCGGAGCAGAGCGCGCTCGAAGTCTGTGCCGGCCTCGCCGCAGCCGGCGCCGAGTGGCTACGCGCCGCGCGCTATTTCGGCGCGGCCGAAGCGCGGGCCGCGCAAAGCGGACTGCAGCGCGACCTTTCGGACGAGGCGTTTCTCGCACCCTGGATCGAGCGTGCACGCCAGGCGCTGGGTGCGGCAACCTACGGCCCCGCCGAGGCGGCAGGCCGCGCGCTCGGCGCAAGCGATGCGCTAGGCGAGGCGCGCGCCTGGATGGCCGCGAACGAACGTATCAGGGATTGACGACGTAGGGATCGAACGTCTCGCAGCGCGCGTTCTCGCTCGTGGCGTTGACGTCATACTTCCACGTGCCCGTGCTGCGCGCGTTCTCGCATTGATAGCCGGCGCCATTGCCGGTCCTTTGGCAAGTCATGCGCGAGTTCGGGTCAAAGCGGATGCCGTCGTTCTCGGTAAAGGCGGCATTTGTCGTCCCCGGGGCAAACTGCCACTTGATGATCTTGCCGGCCTGCGGATTGTTGCCGTCCGGATCGACGTGAACGGTGCTGAAATCGACGTCGAGGATGCACGGGCCGGTCGTTCCGGGCAGGACCGTGACGTAGACGAAGCATTCGTTGGATCGGCATTCCTGGACTGCGTCGACCCGCGGCATCGGATAGGCGCAGGCCGTCAGGGCGATTCCAGCCGCTGCGGCGGACAGCAAGTTGCGTGATGTCATCGGTGTTGCTCCTTGTTCTTGAATTCCATCGCTCCCATCCCTTCACGGCAGCCGGACTCTTTTCGCACGGTCGGCATGAGGGCGTCGGTATTGCAATCCACTATCGCAGGATGGTCAAGCACTAGTCGCCGCGAGGCGGTTCTGCGCCGGGCAGCCAGTAGGGCCGGCCGTCCTTGTGCGCCGGATAGCGGCCGTTCTCGTTCCGGCACCGCAGCAGGTCGTCGTCCGGATAGAAGCCGACGTCGCCGGGCGCGCGGCTGCCGACCACCAGGAAGCGCGCCGGCCGCCCGGAGCGGTTGACGAGGTGGTGGCCGTTCGGCTCGCCCGCCTTGAAGCCGACGCAGGTGCCGCTCGTCATCGTGATTTCGCCTTCGTTCGTGCGCAGCACGAGCTCGCCTTCGAGCACGTAGACGAATTCGTCGGCAAGCGTATGCCAGTGGCGCAGCGCCGACTGCGCACCGGGCTGAAGCGTCTCGAGGTTGACGCCGTACTGCGTCAGGCCGAAGGCGTCGCCGAGCGCTCGCCAGTCGGCGTTGCCCATGCGGCTGGCGAAGGGCTCCGGGTAGGAAGAGCCGGTGCGCGCGCTGACGTCGGTCGCGCGCAGGATTTTCGGTTCGCTCATGCGGTCGCCTCGCGTCTCAGCCGGTGGCAGCGGCGTCGGATTGTGCATGAATCACGGCTTCGATGCGATAGCCGTCGGGATCGACGACGAAGGCCGCGTAATAGGTCGGCCCGTACTGCGGCCGCAGGCCCGGTGCGCCGTTGCAGCGGCCGCCGTGGAGCAGGGCGGCCGCATGGAAGCGGTCCACGGCTTCGCGCGAAGGCGCGGCGAAGGCTAGATGGAAGCCGGGGCCCGGGGCGGTGACGGCTTCGCCGCGGGCCTTGATGGCGAACTCGTCGCCACCGCCCGGCAGTCCGTAGCCGATCGCGTCCCGCGCCGTCCAGACGCGCACGTAGCCGAGCGCCGCGAGCGCGGCGTCGTAGAAGGCGGCGGCGCGCCTGAGGTCGGCGACTGCGAAGGAGAGGTGGTGGAGCATCGCTTGGGCGCTCAGAGAATGGAAAGCGATTGAAGCATGCGCACGAGCTGAGGGCTCCAGTAAAGCAGGGCGGCGAGGGGCAGGACAAGCGTAGCGCCGAACAGGCAGGCTGTCTTGAGTTTCCCGGTCCACCAGACGATTGGATAGGCGGCGACGCCCGCGAACGCGGCGCTGACGGCGAGCGAGAGCAGCATCAGCGTCATCGTCACCCCGCGATGCGGGAGGATGCCGAGGAGCTGCGCGATTTCGCGGGCGTTGGACGCGCTTTGCCGCGCCAGGATGGCCATGACGAGGGCGAAGAGCGCGAGGGCGATGAACAGGTACCAGGAGACGCCGAGCGTGGAGTTCTCGTCTTCGCCGTCCATCGCCCGGCTCAGAATAACCTGCACATGATCCGCACGTTCGCCGCGACGAGTCCGGCGAACCAGATTGCAGCACCGAGAACGGCGAATCCGAAACCAAATCCGACGCGGACCAGGGTGGTCCGATCGGTGCGCAGCGCGAACGGCGTCGCGAACAGGATGAGGAGCGACGCCACGCCAGACCAGAAATACGCGGTCAGTCCCCACTCGCAGGAATGCGGCGCCGCCACGAACGCAAACGCGAAGAGCGCGGCGCAGACGCCGCCGACGATGACGAGCACCTTGGTCTTCCGATCCATTCGTTCGGTGTCGCTCAAGTGGGCGGCGTTTCCTCGCGATGCCACCACTCGCGCAGGCTGCTGCACAGTCCGGCATCGGTGAATTCGAGCGCTAACACGCCGTCGAGTTTGACATGGACTCCGCTCGGCACGCGCGTGAACGAGGCGCTCCAGTGCGCGATCACGCTCTGCCCCTGGATCGCGAGCACCTGGTGCTGGAACACGACCTCCGATTGCGAATCGGGGACCGCCTGCCAGTACTTGGCAACGCCGTCCCTGCCGATTTCGGGCTTGGAGAAGGGCGTTTCGTAGTAGCGGCAATCCTCTGTGAAAAGCTCGCTCGCGCGCTGCGGTGAGGCTTCCTCCCAGGCCTTGCCGTAGTTCCGTAACCAGTTACTTGCCGTGGCTAGCGAAACGGTCATGGATTTGCCTTCCTCCATGCCAGCGTCCGATTGCGACCCATCGGTTAAGCGGAAGCATCCTTGAATGCCCGCTCTTCACGCTTCGGTGAGGGACGACGCGCTCAATGGGTCTGCAATGCGAATAGTTCGCAGGCTCCGCCGCCTGCTATTTAAACCGAACGCTTACCGTTGGAGTCCCAGGCAGGCCTTCGTAGGTCACCTTGACTCCCGTTCCAGGCTTTGGCGGTAGCGGTCGCGAAAAGGATCCGAGGCTGAGCAGGTCACCCTTCTTGAGCAGGATGCCGCTTGCCTTCAGGTCCTTGACAAGCCATAGAACGGCGTTCAGAGGTTGCCCGAGGATGGCAGTACCTTTACTCGTTTCAAGTTCCTTTCCGTCCTGATCGGCGAGCCTCACCGTCATGTTTACGAGCGCCTCGACAAGCTCAGGTGTTGCCTTCACCTCAATCGGCTTGCCGAGTACGCCGAACCTCGCACCAGCGTTCAAGTACACGAAGTTCGGGCCAGTGAGTTTTCTGGGGTTCTCCACCACCAAGTCTGGCAGTTCGATAAATGGATAAATACGCGAAATGCTTCGAAGGGCTTCGAGCGGCGTCGTTGCTCTATTGATGCCGCCGTTCGCGACCTCCATGACCATGTCGGCTTCAAAGAGAGGCCGTGCGCCGAACTTGGCGGGCACCTCCGCGCCGTCCTGAAGCATCTTCCCAAACAGCGTCCCCCGAACTGGATTCGGATAGTTGAGGAGCTTCTGCACTGCGGGGTTCGTAAGTGCCGCCTTGTAGCCAATGGCTTTGCCGTAGTTCTGGCTGAGGAAGGCTGTGAACTTATCTCGTCCGCAAGCCGCATCGGCGAGCGTCATCTCGGATTGGGGGTTGGACGCAGGCTGCAGATTGGCAAACCGCGCCGCCATCACTGCGGTGTCGACGTCAGTAGGACATACGGCGTGAGCGCTCGACGCGAATGTGGCGACTGCAACGAGACCAACCCAAGTCGTTCGTTTCATATCTCCGCTCCTTGTCGGTTTGCAAACTGACCAAGATGTAACCACGCCTGTCATCCTCACCTTGGATCGATACCTTATGCCCAACCCACACCGACCGGCAATCCGACTTTCGTAGGGGGTGTGCGAACCATTCTCGTCATGCACAGGCGAAAAAAAACCGGAGGACCAGCCTCCGGTTTACCCCCCAACTGCCTCCGGCGTCCGGAGGTGCGCGCTAGGCCGTTACCGACGGCAGCCCCGCAAGCGCCATCGCAAGCTCGGCTTCGTCATAGCTCTGGTCCGTAAGCTTGCCGGCGAAATAATCCGTGTAGGCCTGCATGTCGAAATGGCCATGCCCGCACAGATTGAACAGGATCGTCTTCGACTTGCCCTCAGTCTTGCAACGCAGCGCTTCGTCGATCGCGCCCTTGACGGCGTGATTCGCCTCCGGCGCCGGCACGATGCCCTCGGCGCGCGCGAACTGCACGCCCGCGCTGAAGCATTCCACCTGGTTATAGCTCTTCGCCTCGATCAGGCCGAGCTGCAGGCAGTGCGACACCATCGGCGCCATGCCGTGATAGCGCAAG
>SCTY01000041.1 GCA_004297625.1 Betaproteobacteria bacterium
TGGTGCTGTAGGGCGAGGTGGTGTCGCTCGCGAGCGCCGTGGTGCCGATCAGGAACTCGACCTTCGCCACCGTACCGTCCGCATCGGCCGCGGTGGCGGCGAACGCGGCCGCCGTGCCGGAGAGGGTCGCGCCGGCGGCAGGCGAAGTGATGCTCACCGTCGGCGCCTTGTTGCCGTTCTGAATGTTCACGCTGATCTGCGCGGACGCCGTGGCGCCCGCCTTGTCATACGCGACGGCCTTGAGCGTGTGCGTCCCGTTGGCGAACTTCGTCGTGTTGATATTGCAATTCCACGGCGAATAGCTCTCGGTGTTCAGCGCGCCGCCATCGAGAAAGAAGCGCACCTGCTTGATGTTCGAGCCCGTGACTTCGCACGCGCTCGATTGATAGATGTTTCCGGAGATGGTTGCGCCGTTGGTCGGCGTCTTGAACGCGACGGTCGGCGCCGCGAGCGCGTCGAGCGGTGTCATTGCGGCAACACCGAACGAAACGGCGAGGCTGTACAAAGCGATGCGGAGATTCATCGAGTTTCCCTGTCCTTGTTTCAACTAGTAACTGATGCCGCGGGCCTAACGCACGACCCGTGCCAGGAGCGGGGAATCAATCGAATCAATAGATTAGGCGCTCGCTTGTAGTAGCCGGCGCGACAGATGTGTAGTTCGACAACGACGCGGACAACCGCGATCCCATCAAGTCGCTGTTTCCGTTGAGCTTCGCGCCGTCGCTGTGCAGCGACGTGTAATAACGAAAAACGCTACACCGACATGCGTATCGACCATGCGCTACATGGATGATTTTGCCTTGGAAATTGGCATGCGGGATGGCTATTCGTAATGACACTCCCTATACTTTTCGTCTCAGGGAAGTTGGATTCCAGCTAATTCAGAAAGGCAACCCACCATGCGAATCCTCATTGCCGATGACCATCCGATCGTGCGTCACGGGCTCAAGCAGATGCTGGCGAACGACCCATCCGCAACTGTGGTCGGAGAAGCGACGAACGGCGACGAAGCGCTCGAGCTCGCGCGCAAGGTCGACTGGGACATGGCGATCTTCGACTTTTCCATGCCCGGCCGCAGCGGCCTGGATCTCCTCGGCGACATGAAAAAGGAATTCCCGGGCCGGCCGGTACTGATTCTGAGCATGCATTCCGAGGACGTGCATGGCAGCCGGGTGCTGCGCAGCGGCGCGGCCGGCTACATCACCAAGGACAGCGCGCCGCAGGAGCTCTCCACCGCGGTGCGCAAGGTGGCGAACGGCGGCAAATACGTTTCCTCCACGCTCGCGGAGATCCTCGCCTCCGAGTGCTCCAGCGATCCGCAGAAGGCGCTGCACGAGAAGCTTTCCGATCGCGAATACCGGGTGATGTGGCTGCTCGCCTCGGGCAAGCAGATCAGCGAGATCGCGAAGGAGATGGGCCTGAGCCCGAGCACCGTGAGCACCTACCGCACGCGCATCCTGCGCAAGCTCAGCCTCACCAGCAACGCAGCGCTCGTGCATTACGCCGTAAGACACCAGCTCGTCGGGTGAATGGCGCCGTCGAATCGCCTGCCGCCGTGAAGGCGGAGACGCACGGCGACGCAGCCGCGTCCAAGGCGAAGATCCTGCTCGTCGACGACGAGCCGAAGAGCCTGTTCGCGCTGCAGGAGCTGCTGTCCACGCTCGGCGAGAATCTGATGATCGCGCAATCCGGCGAGGAGGCGCTGCGCCTCGCGCTGAAGAACGATTTCGCGGTCATCCTGCTCGACGTGCGCATGCCGGGCATGGACGGATTCGAGACCGCGAAGATGATCCGCGGCCGCGAGCGCTCGCGCGCGACGCCGATCATCTTCCTCACCGCCGCGGCCGACGAGATGACGTCGATGTTCCGCGGCTACGAGGTCGGCGCGGTGGACTACCTGATGAAGCCGGTGGTGCCCGAGATCCTCAAGTCCAAGGTCGCGGTGTTCGTCGAGCTGCACCGCAAGAGCGAGCGGCTGCGGGAATCCGAGGAGAAGCTGCGCCGCCTCGCCGCGCACCTGATCTCCGTGCGCGAGGAAGAGCGCGCCCACATCGCGCGCGAAATCCACGACGAGCTCGGCCAGGTGCTCACCGGCCTCAAGATGGAAGTCACCTGGCTCGCGAAGCGGCTGCACGAGCAGCCGCTGCTCGAGAAGACCGATTCGATGTGCAAGCTGATCGATTCCACGGTCCAGACGGTGCGCAAGATCGCCACCGGCCTGCGCCCGGAGATGCTGGACGACATGGGCCTCGTGGCGGCGATCGGCTGGCAGGCGAAGGAATTCCAGAAGCGCACCGGGATCCGCTGCCGCGCGAAGCTGCCCTCCGAGGGCACCAAGCTCGACATCGACGTCTCGACCACCGCGTTCCGCATCTTCCAGGAAATACTTACAAACGTCGCGCGTCATTCGCGCGCGACGCGCGTCGACATCGAGCTCGAGGTGGGCGGCGATCAGGTCCGGCTCGACGTCGCCGACAACGGCGTGGGCATCGCCGAAACCGAGCTCAATGGCAAGAAGTCGCTCGGGCTGCTCGGCATGCACGAGCGCGCATTGCTCTTCGGCGGCGAAGTTTCGATCAGCGGCGCGCCCGGGCACGGAACTCGCGTGTCGGTGGTCATTCCAACCAGGAATCGGACATGAAGGTCCTCATCGCCGACGATCACCCCGTGGTCCGCCAGGGACTGCGCCAGATGCTGGCCGTCGAGTCCGACCTCACCGTGGTCGGCGAGGCGCGCAACGGCCAGGAGGTGGTGGAGCTCTCGCGCCGGGTTCCCTGGGAAGTCGCGGTGCTCGACTACAACATGCCGGGCAAGAACGGTCTCGAGCTCATCAAGGAGCTGCGCCAGCGCTATCCGGGCCGCGCGGTGCTGATCCTCAGCATGTACCCCGAGGACCGCTATGCCGTGCGCGCGCTGAAAGCCGGCGCGTCCGGTTACCTGACGAAGGAAAGCGCGCCCGAGGAGCTGGTGAGCGCGATCCGCAAGGTGGCTGGCGGCGGCCGCTACGTCACCCCGACGCTCGGCGAGAAGCTCGCGCTCGAGCTCGAGGACAACCGCGGCAAGCCGCTGCACGAGACGCTTTCCGACCGCGAGTACCAGGTCATGTGGATGATCGCTTCCGGCAAGACCGTGCGCCAGATCGCGGACGAGCTTTTCCTCAGCCCCAACACCGTCTCGACGCACCGCACCCGCATCCTCCGCAAGATGAACATGAAGAGCAACGCGGAACTGATGCACTACGCCATCGCCCACCACCTGGTCGACTGAGCGGAATTCGGGGTCAGAGCCCTAATTCCTTCAGCTGCGCGCCGCCGGAATTAGGGCTCTGACCCCGAATTCCGACTGTAGTTGAAACGACGACAGTAACGCGCGGGGTATGGGGATATCCCGCCGTAGGTTTCACCCCTACGATCTCGTTTTCCTGGTTTTAAAGAACTCTATGGAAACCATTCAGGCAGGCCTGCACAGGGTGCTCGACCGCGGCGAGCTGCTGAAAGCGCTGCGCGCCTTCAAGCGCGGCGACTTTTCGGTGCGCATGCCGCTCAACCTCACCGGCATCGACGGCGAGATCGCCCAGGCGTTCAACGACGTGGTCGAGATGAACGAGACCCTGGCGTCCGAGATCGCCCGCGTCGGCGACCAGGTCGGCAAGGAGGGCCAGATCGCCCAGCGCGTCAGCCTTCCCGGCGCCGCCGGCGGCTGGATCGATTGCGTCGAGTCGGTGAACACCCTGATCGGCGACATGGTGTACCCGGTCACCGAGGTGGCGCGCGTCATCGGCTCGGTGGCGAAGGGCGACCTTTCGCAGACCATGGTCCTGGAGGCCGACGGCCGGCCGCTGCACGGCGAGGCCCTGCGCCTGGGCACCGTGGTGAACACCATGGTGGGGCAGCTGAACGCGTTCTCGGCGGAGGTCACGCGTGTCGCGCGGGAAGTCGGAACGGAAGGCAAGCTCGGCGGCCAGGCCCAGGTTCCGGGCGTCGGCGGCGTGTGGAAGGACCTCACCGACAACGTGAACTCGATGGCGGCGAACCTGACCGGCCAGGTGAGGAACATCGCCGAGGTCACCACCGCGGTCGCCAAGGGCGACCTCTCCAGGAAGATCACCGTCGACGTGAAGGGCGAGATTCTGGAGCTGAAGGTCACCATCAACACGATGGTGGACCAGCTCAATGCCTTCGCCTCCGAGGTGTCGCGCGTGGCGAAGGAAGTGGGCAGCGAGGGCAAGCTCGGCGGCCAGGCGCAGGCGGTGGGAGTCGGCGGCGTGTGGAAGGACCTCACCGACAACGTGAACTCGATGGCCGCCAACCTGACCGGCCAGGTGAGGAACATCGCCGAGGTCGCCACCGCGATCGCCAACGGCGACCTCTCGAAGAAGATCACCGTCGACGTCAAGGGCGAGATCCTGGAGCTCAAGAGCACGATCAACATCCTCGTCGATCAGCTGAACGCCTTCGCGGGCGAGGTGTCGCGGGTCGCGAAGGAAGTCGGCACCGAAGGCAAGCTCGGCGGCCAGGCGCACGTGCGCGGCGTCGCGGGCGTGTGGAAGGACCTCACCGACAACGTGAACTCGATGGCGGCGAACCTGACCGGCCAGGTGAGGAACATCGCCGAGGTCACCACCGCGGTCGCGAAAGGCGATCTCTCCAAGAAGATCACCGTCGACGTCAAGGGCGAGATCCTGGCGCTGAAGAGCACCATCAACACCATGGTGGACCAGCTCAACGCCTTCGCCTCCGAGGTGTCGCGCGTGGCGAAGGAAGTGGGCAGCGAGGGCAAGCTCGGCGGCCAGGCGCAGGTGGTGGGAGTCGGCGGCGTGTGGAAGGACCTCACCGACAACGTGAACTCGATGGCCGCGAACCTCACGAGCCAGGTGAGAAGCGTCGCGAGCGTGGTGACCGCCGTGGCGAACGGCGATCTCAACCGCAAGCTCACGGTCGAGGCGAAGGGCGAGGTGGCGGCGCTCGCCGAGACCATCAACGGCATGATCGACACGCTGGCGGTCTTCGCCGACCAGGTGACCAACGTGGCGCGCGAGGTGGGAAGCGAAGGCAAGCTCGGCGGGCAGGCGCGCGTGCCGGGCGCCGCGGGGCTGTGGCGCGACCTCACCGACAACGTGAACCGGCTGGCGGCGAACCTCACCACGCAGGTGCGCGCCATCGCCGAGGTCGCGACTGCGGTGACCAAGGGCGACCTCACGCGCTCGATCACGGTCGAGGCGAGCGGGGAAGTGGCCTCGTTGAAGGACAACATCAACGAGATGATCCGCAACCTGAAGGACACCACGCGCAAGAACACCGAGCAGGACTGGCTGAAGACGCACCTCGCGCGCTTCACGCGCATGCTGCAGGGGCATCGGGACCTCGTGACGGTCTCGCGGCTGATCCTGTCGGAGCTCACGCCGCTGGTGAACGCACAGCAGGCGGCGTTCTACGTGGCCGACCACAGGAGCGGCGACTCGCAGCTCGAGCTGCTCGCCGGCTACGCGCAGCGCCACGGCAAGAGCCTGCCGCGCAAGATCGGCTTCGGCGAGGGCCTGGTCGGCCAGTGCGCCTTCGAGAAGAAGCGCATCGTGCTGAACAGCGCCCCCCCCGACTACATCCGCATCGGCTCCTCGCTCGGCTCGGCGGCGCCGGTGAACATCATCATCCTGCCGGTGCTCTTCGAGGGCCAGGTGAAGGCGGTGATCGAGCTCGCCTCGTTCAGCCGCTTCAGCGAGATCCACCAGAGCTTCCTCGACCAGCTGACCGAGTCGATCGGCGTGGTGCTGCACACCATCGCGGCCAACATGCAGACCGAATACCTGCTGCACCAGTCGCAGTCGCTCACGGCCGAGCTGCAGGCGCAGCAGGAGGAGCTGAAGAAGACCAACGACCGCCTGGAGCAGCAGGCGCTCAACCTGCAGAAATCCGAGGCGCTGCTCAAGTCGAAGCAGGAAGAGCTGCGCTCGGCGAACGAGCAGCTGCAGGAGAAGGCGCGGCAGCTCTCCGAGCAGATGCGCCAGGTGGAGTTCAAGAACCGCGAGATCGAGCAGGCGCGCGCGGCGCTGGAGGAGAAGGCCGAGCAGCTCTCGCTCTCGTCGCGCTACAAGTCCGAGTTTCTCGCGAACATGTCGCACGAGCTGCGCACGCCGCTCAACAGCCTCCTGATCCTCGCGCGCCTGCTCGCCGACAACGTGGGCAGCAACCTCACGCCGAAGCAGGTCGAGTTCGCGAAGACCATCCACTCTTCGGGCGCGGAGCTGCTGGCGCTGATCAACGACATCCTCGACCTGGCGAAGATCGAGTCCGGAACGGTCACGCTCAACATCGAGGACGAGCGCTTCGACGACATCCGCGACTACGTCGAGCGCACGTTCCGGCAGATGGCGGCCGACAAGGGCCTGGAGTTCGACGTGCCGGTCGATCCGCGGCTGCCGCAGGCGCTGCAGACCGACGCCAAGCGCCTGCAGCAGATCATCACCAACCTGCTGTCGAACGCGTTCAAGTTCACGACGAAGGGCAGCGTCAAGCTGCACGCCGAGCCGGCGGCCTCGGGCTGGGTCCCCGGGCACCCGGTGCTCGACCGTGCGCCGAGCGTGGTCGCCTTCTCGGTGACCGACACCGGGATCGGCATCCCGGCGCACAAGCAGCGCCTGATCTTCGAGGCTTTCCAGCAGGCCGACGGCACGACGAGCCGCGAGTACGGCGGCACCGGGCTGGGCCTGTCGATCAGCCGCGAGCTCGCGCGCCTGCTGGGCGGCGAGATCCGCGTGGCGAGCACGCCGGGAAAGGGCAGCGCCTTCACCCTGTACCTGCCGCTCGCCTACCTGGTGGCGCCCGAGACGGAGCGCCGTCTCGAGCCGCGGCTGCCGGAGGAGATGCCGGCAACCGAGCCCGCGCCGGTGTCGACCGCCGAAGCCGAGGAGGTGGCGCCGCAGGCCTCGAACGAGCTCGCCGAGAAGAAAGTGCTGGTCGTCGACGACGACATCCGCAACGTCTTCGCGCTCACCAGCGCGCTCGAGCAGCACGGCATGCAGGTGATGCACGCCGAAAGCGGCAAGGAGGCGATCGAGATCCTCAAGCGCGAGCGCGACATCGACATCGTGCTGATGGACGTCATGATGCCGGGGCTCGACGGCTTCGACACCATCCGCATCGTGCGCCAGCTCGAAGGCTACAAGTCGCTGCCGATCGTCGCGGTGACCGCCAAGGCCATGATGGGCGACCGCGAGAAATGCATCGACGCGGGCGCCAACGACTACGTCGCCAAGCCGGTGAACGTCGACGTGCTGCTCGCCACTTTGTGGCGCGCGCTGCAAGGGGAGCCCGCATGAGGATGAAGATCCGCCTGGAAGTGGAGCCCTCGTTGAAGGAGCTCGTGCCCGACTTCCTCGAGAACCGGCGCAGGGACCTCGAGCGCATGCGCCAGGCGCTGCAGGCGGGCGACCTGGCGGCGATCCGCGACGTGGGCCAGAACATCCGCTGCTTTTCCCGCGTGTACGGGTTCGACGACCTGACGGCGCTCGGCGAGGAGATCCGCTGCGCCGCCGACGAGTGCAGCACGATGCGCATCGTCAGCCTGCAGGGCAAGCTCGCGGACTACCTTTCGCGCGTGGAGATCGGATGAGCAGGGAGCTCGATTCGCTGATCGAGACGCTCGCCGGCCTCGCCGCGGCGAACATCGTGCTGGTCGAGACGCTGCACGAGCACGGCGTGATCGACAAGAGCCACTTCGCGCACGCCTTCGCGCGCGCGCTGGACACCCTGGCGCCCGAGCACCGCGGCGGCATGATCGAGCAGGTGCTGCAGAACCTGCGCGACCGCTGCATGAACCTGCCCGCGCGCGGGCCTTCCGAAGCGCAGGAATGGCTGGACAAGCTTCTCGCCACGCATGGAACTCAGGATCGTCCGGGAGACCGGCTACCTTAAGGTCGAGCTGCAGCATCGCGAGACCGCCGAGGAGATGCGCGAGGCGATCTGGACCGTTCTCGGCGAATGCCGCCGGCAGGACATCTCCACCGTGCTCATCTGCACGCGCGCCTCGCGGCCGCTGTTCAAGCTGCAGGAGTTCGGCCTCTCGGCTTTCCTCGAGGAGATGAGACCGGCGTGCAAGGTCGCGCTCGTCGCCGACAACTCCGAGCTGCGCGCCTCCGACGAGTACATCGCCACGATGGCGCAGCAAAAGAACATCGACGTGCGCGCGTTCGCCGCCGAGGCGGCTGCGCTGCGCTGGCTGCGCGGCGCGCCGGAGCCCAGCCGGCGCTACAGCTTCAACCGCATCGTGCTCGCCGGCGCGCCCGCCGAGCCGGGCGTCTACGCGCTCTGGCAAGGCGACGAGGTGATCTACTATGGGCGCGCGTACAACGGCGCGACCATCCGCTCGCGCCTGCTCGAGCACTACGAGAGCCGCACCAAGGCGACGCACTACAGCTGGGAGATCACCGCCGAGCCGGCGGCGCGCGAAAGCGAGCTGCTGCGCGAATACCAGGACGCCTACGGCCGGCTACCGCGCATGAACGCCGCGGACGCGGCCTAGTCGACCTTTTTCAGCCACGAGGGCCGGCGAAAGCCGCCGAGCAGGGTGCCGGCGGCGGCCTCGCGGCCGTCATCGTCGAAGATGAACTCGCGGTTGCCGAACGGCAGCTTCTCGCCGACGATCACCAGCCGCGTGCGGCCGTTGGTGCATTCGAACTGCAGGACCAGGCCGCTTGCGTCATCTTCCACGATCTGCTCGCGTACCTTGCACAATGCTGCGTTGGGCTTGAGTGGCATGCTCACCTCTCTCTTTCCCCTCTGCCTGCTCCGGAGCAATGCCCATGCCGGGAATCTGTAGCGCATCGGTGACAGCCGTACGGAAAACGATCAAATACGACGCGCACATGACTTAAACTTTGCGCTGCAAAAATGCCCATCGCCAGTCCTCGCTACGCGTTCAACGCGGTCATGGTGTCGGGTGCGCCGCCGGATCCCGGCGTGTTCGCGCTGTGGATGCACGACGAGCTCATCTATTACGGCCGCGCGCTCGGCGACGGCGCGACCATCCAGTCGCGTCTGCAGGAGCACCTGGCCGGCGCGCACCCGTGCACCGCGCGCGCGACGCATTACGGCTGGGAGATCACGAGCAACCCGCGCGCGCGGGAGGCGGAGCTGCTGAGGGAGTACGAGAGGGCGCACGCCCGCCTGCCGTGCTGCAACGCACGCGCGGCGTGAACGAATGCCGATCAGGACGAAGAAGTACCGCTTCGTGATGTCCCTCGTGCAGTACGCGCCGGAAGAAACCGGCGTCTACGCGCTGTGGCAGGGCGAAGAGATGATTTACGTCGGCCGCGCGGCAGAGAAGGCGCAGGGCATCCAGCATTGCCTTCTCGAGCACTTGCACGGCACCCGAGGGGCGTGCTCGGCGAAGGCCACGCATTACAGCTGGGAGATCTGCCTGCTGCCCGCGGTGCGCGAAGCGGAAATCCTGCGCGAGTTCCGCGCGGCGCACCGGCGGGATCCGCGCTGCAACGCGCAGTCGCCCTAGCCGCGCCTGTCGCTGTTCGCCCTACAAACTTGCGCTCGCTCGCGAATCGGCTATAAAGCCCCGCTATGCTGATCGAGGCGCCGAGGTACCGCTTCACCCGTTCCATGGCGAGCGGCTCGCCCGAAGAGGCCGGTGTCTACGGCCTTTGGAATGGCGAGGAACTGGTGTTCGTCGGCCGCGCATCGCCGGGGGCGACCATCCGCGCCTGCCTGATCCGGCACCTCGACGGCTACTGTGCGTGCACTCGGCACGCCACGCATTACGCGTGGGAGCTCTCGCTTCAGCCGGCAGCGCGCGAAGCGGAAATCCTCAACGAATTCCAGGCGCGCTTCGGCCGCCCGCCGCGCTGCAACGCCGAAGCCGCCTGACCCGGAACGTAAATTGCGTCGGCGCAAGCTCTGCGCCAACCTTCCCTATTGGAGACAGCGATGAGCGACGTGGAGCGCGGTATTCGAAACGAGATTTACCGTTCGCTTGTGCTGCTCGGGGCGGATTCCATGCTCCTGGCAAGCGCCGCCTCGTGGGCGAACGGCGCCGATGACGACGCAGTGCTCGCCGATGTGCGCAACTGGAACGAGGCGAAGCTGTTGGAGCTGAAGGAATGGCTGCCGACCATGACCGGCCGGCAGTTCGAGGCGGTGCAGGAGCAGATCCGGCAGTACGAAGAAGCGAGAGCGGCGCTGCGGCAGGCGGCCTAGAAGACTGGTGGGTGCTACAGCGCGAGGGCCTCGACGCCATCGCCTTTGCGTAGAACGGTTGACTACGGATATGCCATCGTCGTAAGATGTATCTACGCGGATATACGAAGGCCGTTGAGCGATGAAAACAGGCAAAGACAGCGAGCGCATGGGCTTCCTGGTGGCGAAGTGGGGCAACAGTCTCGCGGTCAGGCTGCCCGCGGACTCGGCGAAGCGCATCGGGGTGGAAGAGGGTGACACCTTGATCGCCGAGATTGCGGCCGACGGCCGGCTGATCCTGACGCCCGAAGGCCGGGCGGTCGGCAAGAGCGAGCTCCGGCGCATGCGTGAGTTCGTCGAGCGCCAGAAGGAAACCGCCCCGGTGGTCGAAAACATGCGCCGGGGGACGCGGTACTGATGGTCTACGTCGACACGAGCGCCTTGGTTCCTGCCTTCATCCGTGAGCCGAAAAGCGCGGCGATCCTCGCCTGGATCGAATCATCCGGCGAACGCCTTGCGATCAGCGAGTGGTCCGTCACCGAGTTTGCAAGCGCAGCGGCAATCAAAGTCCGCACCGGGCAAGTGACCGCTCCTCTCGCCAAGCGGGCTTGGACGCGCTTCCTCGACTTTGCCGAGAAGCACTGCCTCATCGCGGTCCCGAATCGCGCCGAATTCCGGCGCGCTGCCGATTTGGCCGGAGATCCATCGCGCAACCTGAGGGCCGGTGACGCGATTCATCTCGCCATCGCCGAAGCCCTACAGGCAAAAGGCGTGCTCACGTTCGACGGTGGAATGAGCGAAAGCGTGAAGGCGCTCGGGCTCAATGCCGTAACGATTTGACGAGCCATGGCCGTCCCAAATGGCTAACTTATTGATTCTTGGTGGGTGCTACAGGGATCGAACCTGTGGCCCCTTCCGTGTGAAGGAAGTGCTCTACCGCTGAGCTAAGCACCCGGCCGCGGAGAAGGCGGATATTAGCAAAATTCGCAGCATGATTTTCCGGCAGCTCTTCGAGCCGCAATCCTCGACTTACACGTATCTTCTCGCCGACCCCGCGACGCGCGCGGCGCTGCTCATCGACCCGGTGTTCGAGCAGGCGCGGCGCGATGCCGCGCTCGTCGAGGAGCTCGGGCTGAAGCTCGCCTGGACGCTCGACACGCACGTGCACGCCGACCATGTCACCGCCGCCTGGCTCTTGAAGGAGAGGCTCGGCAGCCGCATCGCCATTTCGGCGGCGAGCGGCGCCGAAGGCGCCGACCGCTATCTCGAGCCCGCAGACAGCGTGTCCCTCGGCAAGCGCCATCTCGAAGCGCGCGCGACGCCCGGGCACACGAACGGCTGCATGAGCTACGTGCTCGACGACCGCTCGATGGCGTTCACGGGCGATGCGCTGCTCATCCGCGGCTGCGGCCGCACGGACTTTCAGCAGGGCGATGCGCGGGCGCTTTTCCGCTCGGTGCGCACGCAGATCTTCTCGCTGCCCGACGGCTGCACGCTCTACCCCGGGCACGACTACCGCGGCCTCAGCGCCACCAGCGTCGGCGAGGAAAAGCTCTACAACCCGCGCCTCGCCGAAGCGGTCCTCGAGCAGGACTTCGTCGGCTACATGGAGCATCTGGGCCTGCCGCATCCGAAGCAGATGGAAGCCGCGGTGCCGGCGAACCTGAAGTGCGGCAAGCCGCAGAAGCCGCTCGCCGGCAATCCGCCGGAGCCGCGCAGCGGCGATCCTGACTGGGCGCCGCTCGTCTACACCTTCGCCGGCATCTGGGAAGTGCAGCCGCACTGGCTCGAGGAGCACCTGCGCGAGGTGCAGGTCGTGGACGTGCGCGAGCCCGACGAATTCAACGGGCCGCTCGGCCACGTGCCCGGCGCGAAGCTCATACCCATGGGCAGCCTTCTCGAGAAACGACAAACGTTGAGAAAGCAGATGCCGGTCGTTGTCGTCTGCCGCTCGGGCGCGCGCTCGGCGCAGGCGAGCGTGATGCTCGCAAAAGCCGGCTTCGAGAAGGTGGCGAACCTCTCCGGCGGCATGCTGCGCTGGCGCGCGCAGCGCTTCCAGGTCGAAGGCGGCGCCGACTAGCAATTAGAATCGTGGAATCATGAAGGTCAGAACTCGCTTCGCGCCGAGTCCCACCGGCTATCTGCACATCGGCGGCGCGCGCACCGCGCTTTTCTCCTGGGCCTACGCGCGCCGGCATGGCGGCCAGTTCATCCTGCGCATCGAGGACACCGACCTCGAGCGCTCGACGAAGGAATCCGTGCAGGCGATCCTCGATGGAATGCGATGGCTGGGCATCGACTGGGACGAAGGCCCGTTCTTCCAGATGCAGCGCCTTGCGCGCTACAAGGAAGTCGCCGAGCAGCTCATCGCCGCGGGCGACGCCTACTACGACTACATGTCGCGCGAAGATCTCGAGCTATTGAGAAAACAGCAGGTCGAGAAAGGCGAAAAGCCGCGCTACGACGGCCGCTGGCGTCCGGAGCGCGCGCGCTCGCTCGGGCTCGAGGTGCCGGCGGACGTCAAGCCGGTGGTGCGCTTTCGCACGCCCGAGGCCGGCGACGTCGGCTGGCACGATCTCGTGAAGGGCTTCATCTCGTTTCCGAATTCGGAGCTCGACGACCTGGTGCTGCTGCGCGCCGACGGCGTTCCCACCTACAACTTCGGCGTCGTGGTCGACGACCTCGACATGGACATCACGCATGTCATCCGCGGCGACGACCACGTGAACAACACGCCGCGGCAGATCCACATCTTCAACGCCCTGGGCAAGGAGCTGCCGCAATTCGCGCATGTACCGATGATCCTCGGCGCCGACGGCGAGCGCCTGTCGAAGCGCCACGGGGCGACCAGCGTCATCGAATACCGCAATCTCGGCTATCTGCCGGAGGCGCTGGTGAACTACCTCGCGCGGCTGGGCTGGTCGCACGGCGACGATGAAATTTTCGATACCGGGACTTTTACCCGGTGGTTCAATCTCGATCACGTCTCGCGCTCGCCGGCGCAGTTCAACCCGGAGAAGCTGGCGTGGATCAACCAGCAGTACCTCAAGTCGGCGCCCGACGCGCGGCTCGCCGCGCTCGTCGAGCCGGAGCTGCGCAAGCGCGGCGCGCAACCCGGAGGAGGGCCGCCTTTGGAAAAGGTGGTTCAACTTCTCAAGGACCGGGCCAATTCGGTCCCGCAGCTTGCCGACGAGGCGATGCTTTTCTACGAGGTCGAGGTCAACCCCGGCACGCCCGACTGGGATGAGCCGGTCGGCGCAGCGCTGCGCATGCTGAAGGCGCGGCTTACCAATTCAAAATGGGAGCGCGCCGCCCTCAACGCGGCCATCAAGGAGGTCGCGAAATCCAGCGGCCTGAAGATGCCGCAGATCGCGATGCCGCTGCGCCGGCTGGTGACCGGCCGCACGCAGACGCCTTCCATCGACGCCGTGCTGGAGCTCCTCGGCCGCGAGACGGTGCTGCAACGCCTTACGGCCAACCTGAGCGAGGACTGAATGCAGAAACGATTCGTGACGGCGGTCTTGTTGACCGCTTGTGCCCCCGCGTTCGCCGCGAAGCTGCAGCCGGGCGAGTGGGAGATCAACTCGACCACCACCTCGCCGCTTTTCGCGACGGCGCAGAGCTCGGTCTTCAAATATTGCGTGACGAAGGAAGACGCCGAGCATCCCGAGGCGTGGATGGCGCGGCAGAGCGAGAGAGGCGAGTGCGAGCTCATCCCGGGCAAGAGGACTGCCGACTCGATGACCTGGCAGATGTCGTGCCCCAGGACCAACCTGACCGGCAGCGGCGCCGCGCGCCTCACCGGCCCTGCGACCGTGGAAGGCGAGATGAAGCTCAGCGGCAATTTCCAGGGCCACGCCGTGCGGATGAGCACGCGCATGTCCGGCAAGCGCCTCGGGCCCTGCAAAAGCTAGACGATCGACGTTATAATTCGCCCCTTCGGTTGGGGGTATAGCTCAGCTGGGAGAGCGCTTGCATGGCATGCAAGAGGTCACCGGTTCGATCCCGGTTACCTCCACCAGCCCCGACTTGTAGAACCACACAAGTCCCCATCGTCTAGAGGCCTAGGACATCGCCCTTTCACGGCGGTAACCGGGGTTCGAATCCCCGTGGGGACGCCAGCTTTGCGCTTCCAGGGGAAGCGGCGTCACCGAATAGCAGCGGCCCGAGTTTGGTAGCGCCGTGCAGCCGGTAGCCGCCGTCTTTCCCGGGCGTTAGCAGGATCGGCTGCTCGGCGGGCGTGAGCGCTACCATCGCTTCGCGCGCCCTCTCAGGGGCGGCTGCAAGGAGTTCTCGCCAATGCGCTAGGCGCTCGGTATACGTCCGCTCGAGGCGCTTCGCGCCCAATTCGTACGGCACCCTGGGGGCCCTGACCACCGCAAGCTCGGCTCGCAGGGTCTTCTCACGCTGTTCACATTCGGCAAGCTTAGCTACCAGCGTCTCGAGGGGTCCGCCAAGCGCGATCGCTTTTGCATAGCGCTCGCGTTCGCCTTCAGCTTGCGCGAGGGCCCGGCGAAGCTCAGCAGGACGGTCGGCGTGCTGCCCGTCGCGGGCTCTCTTCATCTCGATGGCTCGCCGCACCGCCGCTCGCACGACGGCCGGGGTCAGCACCTGCTGTTCGATGGCGCTCAGCACCTCGTGCTCTACGCGGTCCTTGCGCAGGCGCAGGGAGTTCGAGCACGCGGTAGAACCTCGGTGGCTGCGGTAGTTGCAGATGAAGACGCGCTCCATGCGCCGCGTCTTCCCGCTACCAAAAGGTTGGCTGGAGATGACCATCGAGGACCCGCAGCAGCCGCAGCGAATGAGGCCAGAAAGCATGTATCGAGACGCGAGCCCCCGCGTCGGACGACCGTGTAGCTCTCCCGAGGTTGAAAGCAGGTAGCTCTGCTGCTCGTCGCGGATGCGCCGCTGCACCCGCTCCCACAGGTCCGGCTCGACGATGCGCAGGTCAGGACGCTCGGTGCGTACGATCTTGCTGGCATCGGCTTTGACGCGGTACTTCTCGCCATCCTCGTCGTAGTCGTTCTTCCAGCGACCGAAGACGATGTGCCCCGCGTAGCGCTCGTTGCGCAGCATGTCGCGCACAGCACTCGGAGCCCATGAACCGCTGCCGCGCTTCCCGACAACCGGCTTGCGAGGGCGCTCCCCGCTGAAGTAGCGACGCGATTCCTTCGCGTAGCGCGGGTCGCCGTTCAGGGTCTTCGCGATCTTGCGGGGACCATAGCCATCCGCATACATTCGAAAGATCCGGCGCACGATCTCTGCCTGCTCTTTGTCGATTGCGAAATCGGTGTAGAGCCGGGCCTGCTGCCCGCTCGCCATCTGCCCCATCACCGGGCAATTGATATAGCCGTAGACGCAGCCGCCGGTGTTGTAGCCCCTGAGCGCACGCTCCGCCAGCCCCTCGCGCGCGTCCTGGCTTGCCTTGATCCGCTGAGCGCTGTCGATCTGGCCATGCACGCTCGCGAGTAGCTGGTCATTGAACTCGCGCTGCACCATCTTCCGCTCCTTGTAGTACCAAAGCTGCACACCGGAGCGCACGATCTGATCGATGAGCCGTGTTGCGTGGTGTGCATTGCGAATCAAGCGCGACTGGTCCCGCACGATAAGCACATCGAAGGGCAGGGCGCCTGGATCGATGGGTCCGCGCCGTTTCCCATCGCGCACGCCCAGCGCCGCCATCATGCGATCGAGCGCGGGGCGGCTGATGCGAGCGCCCGAGACCCTGTCGTCTAGGTAGATGTGCTCAGCGACAACCCGAAACCCGCGCTCCGCAGCGAAGCGCTGGGCGCTTTCGATCTGAATCGCTACAGATTTCAGCTCGTCGCTCTTGTCGCTATCGTCGGTGGATTTGCGCGCGTAGATTGCGGCGCGCAGCGCGAGCAGCCCTTCGGCTTTTGCTGATTTCATGTTCTTCTCTCCCGTCAAAAAAAGTGTTGCCGATCTCTATTAGATCGCCATCCACGGCCATTGGCAGCCGCGGCGTGACCGTCGCGTTAGCTCTTAGAAGTGCTCTTATGCTCGATTGCGCCGCTTAGGGCCGGCTCTATGCGCCTTGTGATATCCCGGAATCAACTTCTGGTCGCGTGCCGCCGGGAAAAGCTTGCGCAGTGACACGTTGCGAAAGCGCGGATTCTTGCGAAGGCGCTTGCGAACCTCCAGTTCTACATCGAGCGATTGCCAATCAGGATGAGCGTCTTTGACGCCGTTCCAAGTTTCCGCAGTCTCTCTAACTAGTTCATCGAAGTCGGCACGAGCTTCGCGCTTCTTCTCATTAGTCACCATCGCGGGACGAGTTCTACCGACCCGCGCATCTATCCATTGAGCCGATGCCTTAAGGGCGACGATGCCTCGCTCCTGCAAGAGTCTCCGCAGCAGTGATGCGATCTGCGGGAAGCGACGGGTGCCTTGAGAGCCCTCGAGTTGATCGAGAAGACGGAGGATTGGATCATGCTCGCGGATGACGTCTGCAAGATGAGCATTAGCCTTTTCTACGAAGGAGCGACGCTCAGTCCAGCGCCGAGCGGTCTTGCCCGCGTCGGCATCGGCGCGCAGGGACTTGGACAGCGCGTCGGAAACCGCGCGAGTCCGTGTCGGTTGGACTTCGGCCGGGTGTACCTTCGCTACCACTGCTGCTTTTGCCATGACGCACTTCCCCGCACAAGCGCGATCCCGCCGGGAGAAAAAGGACCAAGAGCCAGGCGGGACGGGGAGGGACCGCTTTTCGGGAGCTACCCTAGGCTTTGGCCGCTGCACCGGGATTATCGCGAGCCGCGCGTCAGACCTTCAAGGAGATTTGGGAGACACGTTTTTGTGAAGTAGTCATCTTGAAAGACTCGGCAGGTCGCTAGCGACTTGCGTAGTCATCGCGGCGTCCCCCGCATAGATTGAGCGTATGACGCAGCGCGCGAACCCCGACGTTCCGCCCGAACTCGAGCGGTTCATTGAGGCGCTCGCGCGGCTTCTCGTCGAGACCGATGACCCGAAAGAGAAGGAGCCACGGCGTGAACCAGCAGCATCCCTCCAACGTCCACTACCTGCCGCTGCCGCTAGGCAGCGCGCCGAATCCGTTCAAGGCGGGAACACGGAAAGCGGTCTGCTTTGAGCATTTTCTTCGCGGCGGGACGCGCGACGAGCTTATTCGCAAGATGCGGCGTACCGGGGCCTCTGAGCTTACGGCGCGGTCGTGGCTGGGGATGTTCCGACTCTACTGCCGTGGTGTGCGTGCGGGAAGGCAGCGCGAGGTGCGGGGTAGCCAATGAGCACCGTCTACGACGCGCTCCCCCAGGACATGAAGAACCCCTACCGCGCAGGGAGCAAGAAAGCGCAGGCCTTCGAGATTTGTCGCGCAGGCGGAGAGCGGGCAGCGCTTGTCGCAAAGGTCGAACAGCTGCTTGGCGTGAGCAACGCGACCGCGTGCACGTGGGTCAGTCTCTTCAGGAAGGTGAAGTAGTAGTGGACGCCGTGCGCCTTCTGAGCGTGGCCGATATCTACGCCGAGCTTCAAGACAAGGCAAGGGCGCGCGAGCACGTACAGGGGTTTGAGGCCGAAGCGCTACGCCGATACCACGAGGCGTCGGACGAAGCGGGCAAGGTGGAGGCGCTTCGCCGATTCGGACGGAAGACGGTGGAAGGTCTAGTGAGGCAACGCCGATTGGGAGCGGACGCCATGCGCCTTTGGCCGAAGCCCGAGAGCGAGGTGACCACGGAGGAGCGGCGCACCCTCGAAGAGAAGCGGCGCGTCTGCTTGGAGAGGTGGGATCACCGGGCCGAGAAACGGCGTCGGCGAATGAAGAGGCTCGAGGAACGCACCGCGCCTGCGAGGTGGGAGCGGGTTCGCGAAAAGCTGAAGGCAATCGGACCGGTGTGGGCGTGGCCGGACGAGATGTACGGAGAAGCCGCCCGCCTCGGAATGTCGCCATGCAAGGTCGAGCGCCTGAAGCCGCACGTATTGGGGCGCGATCAAGGGCGGCGTCTGCTGGGGGAGATGTTTGAGCAGGAACACGGCTTCGATATGACGAAGTGGGAACCGTTCAAGTACACGCCGCCGAAGCCCGAGCCGCGTGCTACCGCGTCAGAGACGCGTGAGGAAGAAAGCTGGCCCGAACCGTTGGGTACCGAAGCCTTCCATGGACTCGCGGGCGAGATAGTGCGTGCGATCTCTCCGCAGACCGAAGCCGACGAGGCCGCACTAGTGATGCAAGTACTTGTGTCGTTTGGCGTGCTCGTGGGACGCGGACCACATATTCGCGTGGAAAGCGACCGACACTGCGGAAACCTCTTCGCGCTCATCGTAGGCGACACCGCGAAGGCGCGCAAAGGAACCTCGTGGGGCCGCATAAAAGATATTTTTGCGAGGATAAGGTCGGCGAACGTACTTGCATCATGGCCCCCGGTCGTGGAGGGGCTGTCCTCGGGGGAGGGTCTCAAGTGGGCGGTTCGGGACCCGAGCGCCACGCCCGCGAAGAAAGGCGGTCAAAGCGTCGTCGATCCCGGCGTCGTCGATAAGCGTTTGCTGGTGGTCGAGTCGGAATTTGCTCAGGTTCTGCGCCAGTGCGCCCGCGCGGGCAATACGCTCTCCGCGATCATCAGGGTCGCATGGGACGGGGGCAAGCTCCAGACGCTCACGAAGAATGACCCGATCACGGCGACGGGCGCGCACATCGCGATCATCGGGCACATCACGGCTGCCGAGCTCCGCGCCGAACTGACGCAGACCGATACCGCCAACGGATTCGCCAATCGGTTCATCCTCATGTGCGCGAAGCGCTCAAAGATGCTGCCCTTCGGAGGCGACCAGATGGATGAGGCGGTCATGTCGCACTTTGCGGCGCGCCTTGGAAAAGCGGCAGGCAAAGCGATGTCGTTAGGCCCCGTCTCGATGGCCGACGATGCGCGCCAGCTATGGGGTGCGGTCTATCCCGAGCTAAGCCAGGGGCACCCTGGGCTCTTTGGCGCGGTGACGGCGCGCGCGGAGGCGCAGTGCCTGCGACTCGCGTTGAGCTACGCGCTGCTAGACGAGCTTACGGTCATCAAGGCCGAGCATGTGAAGGCGGCGCTGGCGGTTTGGAAACGTGCGGAAGCCTCAGCTAGACACCTCTTCGGGCAGGCGCTCGGAGACTCGGTCGCGGACGCGATCCGCGGGGCGCTTCGTCAAGCGGGGGCGGGCGGCATGACGCGGACCCAGATCAGCGCGCTTTTCCTCCGACACCATAACGCGGAACGCATCCAAGCGGCCCTCAACCTGCTGCAAAGCCGCGGGCTCGCGCGGTTCGAGAAACAGCTTACGGCCGGTGCGCCGAAAGAGATATGGCTATGCGCGTGAGACAACTTGATTCGCTTAATTCGCTTCTTTCGCCGTGTGCGAAAGATTCGCTTGTTGCTATTCCCCTTACTTATTTCGCTTATTTCTCCATGCTTAAAGCAAGACCCTTTACCCGAACCGTTTTTGCAGCATGGCGAAAAGAGCGAAGAAAGCGAATTAAGTGTTCTTCCATCCCAGGCCCCCGTTCCTGCTTCCAGGCAAACGGCGTTACTCGGGAGAGTGGCCGCGCCGGGAAGGAGCGAGAAAACTGCGGGTTGAGGACCATGCCAACGATGCGCCCGATTAAGGGGGGAGGGGGGTCGCGATCCTCTCAGCGAGGCGAAGGACGAGCGTCCCCGGGATCTCCTGCACCCGGTCCAAGGTTTCAAACAGTTTACGGAGGGAACGATGGCTAGGGGCCCAGCGGCAACGCCGACTCCAATCAAACTCGCGCGGGGTAAGCGCGGGGCGAAGTCAAAGCTCGCTACCGAACCGGTACCCGACGACAATCTGCCGGAGCCACCCGCCTACTTCTCGCAGACCGAGAAGGCGAAGTTTTACGACATGCGCGAAAAGATCGACAAGATGCGCCTTGCAACCAAGACTGACCGGGAGATGCTGGAGGTGCTCGCGAAGCGCCTCGTCGAGGTCGAAGAACTCTCGCTCGACATTCGCGGGAATGGTCGCACCTACGTAACCAAGGGGATCCAGCGCGCTCGACCCGAAGTCCGGATGCTCAACGACGCAATGCGCCATGTGCAGGTTCTGCTTCAGGAGTTCGGGCTGTCCCCCGCCGCTCGCTCCAAGGTCAGCGTTAAACGCGAACAGAAAGCAGATGATTGGGACGACCTATGAGCTGGCGCCATGCCGCAGCGACTATCCGGTCCCAAGTGCTCCCATCGGAGCGATGTAACGATTCGGTGGAGGCGGCGGGAATCGAACAAACTGGCCTTCTTCATAGGGAAATCACCTAGCAGCACGCGGTTCGTCCACGAAACGTACCCCCATTCATACCACCAAGGGTAATCAGATCCGGCTCAAACCTTCCGCAGGCAGACGTGTAGAAACGTGGCACCCGCGCTGTTCGTACACGTCCGCCGCCCGTTCCCGGTTGGCCGAACAGCATGGGGCATTTAGCGCGCGGGGCATGTCCCGTGCCTCGTCAAGGCCGGCGGTTGCTGCCGGTCGGACCGCGTAATTTCTCGCTATCACGTTCTCCGCCGGCGCGAGCGCGTTGGGTCCCTTTTCCGATGGGGGGCTCACCCCTCGTGATGCCTTTGGGTCCCCTCGACCCCTACGATGGGTTCCCTCGTGCGCATGGAGCGGCCATGGGGGGGTCGATTTTTTTCGGCGGTCTCGCTATAGCGAGTTTGACTTCGAGGAGGTGCCACAATGGCCGCAGAAGCGCGCTCCAAATTTTTCGGGGACTCCGCCATTGAGCCATGAGCAGGCGCGTGCCGACCGATGTGCATCTACGTCACGCCAGCACTTCCGTCGGCGTGGTTCTCGCCATGCCGCTGCCGTATCGCTACGCCGCTTTCCTCATTACGCCGCATGGCTCCGGCACTCTCATGCCGGGGCAGAAAAACATAACCTCAGTGCCCTCGTATACCTCGCGGGCGCTGTAACCGAGGCGGTAGGCGATGTGCCTGAAGCCTTTATAGAGCCGGCGGACCTCCGGCACATTGTCATAGGAAACGACCCATCGCTGCCGCTTCAGGACCTTCGGCGCGAGCTTAGCGATCTCTGCGTGATCGTCCGGCTCGTAATGATGATGATACAGGTCCCTACCTTTGAGGTAGTAAGGCGGGTCCAGATAGGCAAGCGATTTCTCGGGGAGCTTCGCCGCGACCTCGCGCATGAACTTAACTGCGTCGAATTGCGTGAAGGCGATGCGTTTGCGCTGCGCGGCGATTGCTTCGATGCGCTCTATCAGTTGGGCGGCGTTATAGCGGGCGTCGATCTTCCACGGCCCCGTTTGATCCTTGCCGCCGATGATGCCGCCGCCGAGGATTCCCGATCGATTAGTGCGATTAAGAAAGAACGTGGAGAAGCCAAGGGCGAGATCGCTTACTTTCGCCCCTTTACTTTGGATCGCTTTCTGCCGATTCCATTCGGCAACGCTGACAGGTCTGTCTCGAACGAGCTTGCAGAACTCGTCAGTTCGATTGAGCACGCAGCGCCAAAATGCGCCGACCGCAGGGCTGATGTCGTTGATGTAGACCTTCGAGGCATACTCGTGGAACAGAAGCTCCAGCGCGACGCCAGCGCCGCCGGCATAGGGCTCGGCGTAGTAGCCGTCGACGAGTTCGTTCTCCTCGAAAATCGCCTTGATGTACGGAGCCAGCTTCGCCTTGCCGCCGGGGTATCGCAGTGGGGTGTAGTAGATGCCCATGTGTTTTTTGTTGTTGGCTGGCCGGGTTCCCGTTTACGGCTTTGGCTTGGGCGGCGGTGCGGTCCAGATGCGGGGGAAAACATGCCCGATCTCGTCCCAACCCCTACGGAGTTCCGAAGGCGTGGGAAGGGCGAACTGACTGTGAATGATGCCGTGGAGGCGATCGACGCTTAGCGCGGCATCGGCAGACGATGCAAGGCGCCGGAAAGGCTGTAGGTCGCGGCGATGCACGCCGTTCGCTTGAAGATGGTTTCCCACCTGATCGATCTTTTTCTTAAGCTCCCAATCGATGCTGTAGCCCGCCACGTTCGCCCGGCCGTAGTGATCGGCGCTAAGTTCGATGAACACCCTTGCGAGCGCGCCGATCGCGTTTGGGTAGGACTCCAGCGGAAGCTTGCGAAGCTCGATATAGATTTCCTCGATCTTCGCATCGCTGATATAAAGCCGGGGCTCGGCCGGGATAAGCGCCTTACGATGCGCCAGCGACCGTCGACGCTGCCGGCCGGCTGCTGCAGCACCAGCTCCGGGCGTCCCGGTTGCCAGGCTGTCGATCGGCACGAGGTTGCCGCTGCGCTTCGACAGATCCGGCAGGACGGCCTTCAACTCGTCCATGTACCGAAGCCGGTCGGCCTTCTTGTCGATGTCGCTGACGCGGATTTTCTTGCTCGCAAGGTCCGTGACGATGCGCTTCAGCGCGCGGACGAGTTCACTCGCATTTACATCGCTGAGCAGGTTTCCCTCCTCAAGGACGATACCAAGCCGGTCCCTGACCTCCGGCGTCGCGAGTAGACGGTCGAGGTTTGTGATCGGGAATCTCTCTAGCGACGCGAGTTCGGTCTCGGTCAGCTTTCCCTTCGCCTGGACGAGCGCCAGCGCCTTCAAAGACGCTGACTCGCCACGAAAGCGAGCGCGCATGATGCCATCCCAATGCACAACGCCACGGCCCTCGTTCTCGCCGGTATGGATGGCTTCTATCCAGTGACGGGCCTCCTGATCGTCCAGGAGATACGCCTCGATGGGCTCGACACTTGTACGCTCAAACGTTTTGGCAAGAGTTTTCAATTGCTTTTTGGTCGAGTCGCCAACCTCGTCCATTCCGTCGAGAGCAGCAGGGTTCACCATGACGCGCAGGGCGGCGAGGCGCCGATTGCCGTCGATCACGACGTACTTTCCCTTTTCCCCGCGCGCTCGCACGATGAGCATTCGATGCGCAGGGCTGAGCCCTTCCGTGGCGATGTCATCGGCAAGATTGACGAGTTTGCGCCCTTGCGAGAACACGATTTTTTCCAGCGCTTCCCGCTGGCTCGCAAGGCCGTCGAAGCGCGGATTCTTCAAATCGAGCAGCAAATCGTCGATCGTTACGTCTAGCGCCGGCATGGACTCAACCCCTTCGCGCGCGAGTATGCCACGGCGCGTTTGAAGCGCGAAATTACGGTCGTGGTCTGGACCGTTCCTCGTCCTGCGCGTAAGCGCTGGCGTATGGCTTAAGCGGAGAGTGACCGGCAACCTGCCGAAGTGTTTTTTCGACGAGGCGACCGATCGGCAGAGGAACCGCCCTCGCCGCTTGGCTCGTTCTCCCTTTTTTTGCCCGCCACTCCCAAGGCGCCACCGACCGCGGGTCGGCCCATAGTCTCACGCCGCGCAGTCGGGCGTCCTTCAAGCGGCGACGCCCTGCAGGGACAGGCTGCAGCGTCTGGAGCGCCCGTTCCGAGTGCGGAGGGCGACGCAGACTAGGGCGGGCTATCTGGATAGTGCGGAAGATCGGGGTGTGCAACCGCTAACATTGGAGAGAACGAAGTCGAACGAAGATAAAAGCCCGAACGAAATCGACGCCGTCATCACGCTTATCGGACTGACCATCGAGGATCAGCGAGGGCTGCCTCGAGTTCCTTGCCGATCAGTCGGCCACGCCGCTCGTTAGGCGTGACCGTCAGGTCATACGCCGACAGTTCTTCCAGAAGGTGCGCCGGCCACTCAGGATAGCCGCCGCCGAGCCTCTGGCGCACAAGCTCCAGGCGCTGCCTGGACGCGATGTCTTGTCGCTTGAGCTGCTGGAACAGCAGTTGGTTCAGATCGCCAGTTCCTTGTCCGAGCGCGACGAGATACTTGCCCAGTTCCCTCAAGAGCCGCTCGCGTGCCGCGGCGGCCTGCAGCGATAGCCCCGCAGCTTCGCGCTGTTCGGCTCGCTCGATTGCGGCGCGTATACGCATCTCAGCCGCTTCGCGCGCCGCTTCCTCCACTGCTCGCCTACGCCTTGGTTCCGGATACATTCCGTTCCAAGAATTGGCGAGCCGCGTCAATTCTGCGAACGTGCGAACCGGCGCCGTCGATTCCGCGCCGACCCAGACGGCTTCTGTGGCGCGAAAAGCGCCCCGAGCCACCGTCGCAGTCACGAGCGGCAATCCTTCGCCCGGCCGCTGGAGGATGGTGGAAATCTGTGCGCAGGTTTCGGACAGTGGAGTCAATGGAATGCACTTCTCGTCTCGGTCCAATGCCTCCTCGGATACCGCATAGTCACCCGCCAATCCAGGGATGCGGAATCGCTGATCTCCGACCTGCTTGGCTTCGAGACCCGTCGCGGCGTTCAGAGCCCGTAATGCCGTCAAGAGATCCTCGCGCGCAACCGGGGATGCTGTGCGCTGGATCGCCGCAGCATCGCTTGCCACATACGTTTCGCTGGCAAGCGGTTCGCGGTCGACCGCTTCGGCCGCCTGCCGGATCGCATTTACTGCGTCGGTGCCAGGCGTCAGAAGAATCTTCCGGGCAGCAGCGAGGACGGGTTGCATGCGACCGACAAAGTGTTCAAACAGCCCGCAGCGCTCGCGCAGCATCGCGTATACCCGCTCGTCCACGCTGTCCTTCAAGAACAGATTGACGATGTGGATCTCTGGCTGCCGCTGCCCGATACGGTCGATCCGTCCGATTCGTTGTTCGACCTTGCTGGGGTTCCATGGCAGGTCGAAGTTGATCAAGGCGCCGGCTGCCTGAAGGTTCAGGCCCTCGCTGGCAGCGTCGGTGCATACCAGCAGCTTGAGCGCGCCCGCCTGCAGCAGCCGAGCGATCTCATCCTTCGGGAGGTTGACCCAGCGATCACCATCCCAACGCCGGCCGCCATCGCCGCTGTAGCACCCGAGCTGCTTGCCGTAGTGGCCCACCAGCTGCTCGCGCAAGTACTGCATCGTGTCCGCATACTCGGTAAACACGAGTACAGCTCGGCCATCGTTCGTCACCTGGCGCAGCAACGCATAGAACCTGTCCCGTTTGCTGTCACGACCGTGCAGCGCCAGTAACTGCTCGACCAGGCCTTCCACATCACTCAGCTCGCGCTTTGCAACCTCCGGATCGGAAGGCAGGGCCGCCGAGACTCGGCCGCTAGGGTCAAACTCGCCAAGATCGTCGCGATCTCGGGGGTCCAGTTCGGCATCGGCGTATAGATCAGTGCTCTGGCGCGCCGCAACACGCCGCAGCCCTTCGGCCCGGCGCTTCAGGCTTTGCTCAAGCGCGTAAGGTGAACTTGCCGCACGTCGGCGATACACCGTCATGACGAAGCCCTTGCCCGGTTTTTCTCCCTCCAGTTCCGCGAACCGTCGCTCGATGTAACGGGTAATCGCTTCGTAGACACCCCGCTCGGCGGCGTCCTGAAAATCAAATAGTTCATCGTGCACCTGGCGCCGGGCCGGCGGGCGGTCGATCAACCCCATTTCGTGATAGCGCCGCAACGAGTCGCGCGTATTTCGGTGCATGCGCCGAGCTAGAGGAGAAACGCGGCGCATCCAGCTTGAGACCGCGTCGCGTTCCGAGGGCCGTGCGAACGCGAGGGTCTTGGCGATCTCCGATGGTTCACGAAGGTTCAGCTCGGACTTCTTGGGCGGTGCAGTAATCGCCGGATCCAGCGCCAGAGCGATTGCGGCGGCCTTGGCGGTCGGCAGCGAGCAACGGCCGCTCTGCACGGCCACGGTGGCGCGGTAATAGTCGCGCACGATCGAGAACTCGGAGAGCCAATGTCCCCCTTCACCGAGCACGGTCAGCAGGTCCCATGGTTCCCACGGGTGAGTCTGCATTGGCGTAGCGGAAAGCAGCAAGATGCTGCGCGCCTTGCGCTGCAACTGGAGCTGCCGCAGCAGTTCGAGCAGCAAGGTGGCGCTATTGAATTCCGTTTCCACCTGGCTGGCTCGTCTCGCGGCGTGTGCTTCGTCGAGCAGAACCAGATCCCACGGATCAGCTGCGAGCACCGTCGGTCGACTATTCTCGGTACGCGCCGTCTCTCGACTGAGGATCAGGCGTTCTCGCTGTAACGCTTCCGATAGTCCGCCTTCGATCCTCTCCTCTCGTCCATCGGGCCAGATCAGGCCCTTAAAGACGTCGAAACGGGGAAACAGCAACCCCCCTTTCTCGCGCAACTCTTGCTGCCACTGAATCTGCAGCCCAGCGGGCAGGAGGATCAGCACCCTTCTCACACCGCGCCCCGCGAGCAAGCGTCGAAGTACGAGGATGGCCTCGATCGTTTTGCCCATACCGACTTCGTCGCACAGCAAGCGGCCTGCTGGCCAGGCATCGGCGGTATCCTCCACCACCTGCCGCTGGTGAGGCCACATCTCGACAAAAGCCGTTGCATCGCAACCAGCCGCGCCGTCCTTTAAGTAAGGAGCCTCCGCGATGTAGCGCCACATCATCTCCGCTCTTTGTCGCGCCAGGGCAGTGCTCGGCTCCCCGGTGGGCGCTTGCTTCGGAGCGAGCTTGATCAGCTTGAGTCGTACCGCTTCTGGCAGTGTTACCGTGTGGACGGCACCGTCGTTGTCGGCCCACAAGTCATCGAACCGCGTTCGAAAGTTCTCGAACCTGTCGACATCATTCCAGGAACCGCTTACTTCAATCTCTTCGTAGTTCGCACGCAGACCCGCCGCCGACTCGTTGCCGCTACCGTTAAAGACCAGGGTATCGCCGGCGGTGTCCGTAACCAGTCCGAACTTCGCGTGAACGATCCCCTCGCCGAAGCGCATGACACCGACGCGCACGTCGAGCAGACCCTGCTTTACCAGCCAACCCAACATTGCGAGCCGCTGCTTTTCGAGCACGTCCTTGGGCGCCTTGAGGCGCTTCAAGAGATGCGCTTCTAGCGCGCTCGTATCGGCGCGTTCGAGTAGGGCGCTTACGTCCTCCTCGGCGAGCTCTTCGTTGACGATCAGGCGCACAGCCGGCCGAGGGGCTGCATCCCCCAGAGCAATCAGCCGCGCGATCAGCCCGCTAAAGCCCCGGGCCGCCGCCGCCAGAACAGAGCTAGAGAAGTACGCACAGCAGCGGTCGTAGCGCAGTGCGGCAGATAGCGCCGGCACATACAATTCATCGAGCAAAGCCTGATCGGGACCACGAAGAAAACGCTTCCATTCGCGTGCGCGCAATGAAGGTTCTCGAGGAGCCACAGCCTCGTTCATCAGTCGTCTTTGTCTCCGCCAGTTTCTTCTTCGTCGTCTTCGCCTTCGCCGTACTCCGCCTCAGGTTCGTCGGCGAACAACGAGCCCTGGGGCACCTCCGGCTTCTTCCACTCCGGCGCAGCTATACCGAAGAGTGGTTCGAGCAAGGCATGCCATGCACGGAATTCTGGATACAGCGCAGCTGCTGACTTCTTGCCTTTCTCGAATCGAACCGCCTGCGGTGCCGCGTGCACCAGAGCTTCCATGAGACGCGCGACGCTGGAGTCCTTAGCCCACCGCTGCTGTCGCACAAGGCTGCGAGCAGAGCCAATTCCAGCATTGCCTCCAGGCGATTCCCAGTACCGCAACGCTAGTGCATGGCAGGCATCGAGAGCGGTACGGAATTGCGGATCGTTAGGATGTACTTTCAACGCATCCTTCTTCGTACGCTTTTTCTCGGAAAGTACGGCGCCGAACAACGTCTCGGTGACTTCATCCGGTTCCAGAGCACGGTCACGCCGGCGATCGCGCGCGGACAGCATCTTCACCTTGTCGCCGGATTTGCTCACGAGCCCCGCCGATTCCAATTGGCCTACGTCCATGCCGACCGCATGGCCGAGAAGCTTGGCTTCGTTGAAGCGGAACTCAGCCGCGCCCAGCACGTCCCAGCACAGCAGCGCAAAACGGCCCTCTGGCTCCACCCCGTCGAGCCCACGTTCCGCCAGTTGCTGAATGCGCCAGGCACTGACAGCGTCCGACGCCTCATCGATTGCGGCTGAGACGCCGATCTTATCGCCGGTATCGGTGCGCACCTCGTCGAAGCGAGAATAGACCTCCATCGCCGGACCAAACGAGCCGACCAATTGGTCCACCGGGTTCAGTCCTTCTTTTGCGAGGCGAACAGCGTTTGCACGCGCCGCCTCGCGGATCCTGGCCTTCAATGTCGCGTCCCAGTAACCAAAGCCGGCATCCTTTGGTCGCTTGCGCGCCACCAGGATAACCGTGCTTTGCGCGGCGTTCTTCTTGGCCTGATGCAGGCTGTGCCACCCTTCAGTTTTCACCGGCCAAGTGGCCGTGATCGTGAAGCCGGAAGCGATCAGCGATGAGAACAGCGCTTCCCATGCCTCCTGCTTTTTGTGCGTGAACATCACCGTCAGCACGCCGTCGTCGCGCAGGATACGGCGGCACTCTGCAAAGGTTTCAGTCATCAGCCCCTGGTAGAAGGCGTTTGCCTTCTCGCGTGCGTCCTTGGCCGAGCCATCGCGTGCGCCGCGTTGTGACTTGCCGCCTTCGCGGTGGCGGCTGATGTTAACCACCGCTTCTTGATCGTGCTCACACAGATAGGTCGAGAACCATTCCGGACGGCGGTGCCCTTGTGTGCGCTTAAGCCACACATAGAAGAAATCCGCAAGCTCCGAGTACTGGACGTTGTCCGCGTACGGCGGGTCGACAACGACCGCGGTGATGCTACGGTCGTTCAGGAACGGCATGTTGGTTGCTGTTCCCAGGTTTATCTCAACCGGCGTTGCCTGCAAAGCGCTAGGCAGCGACGCAAGCTCTCCATAGGCGTCGACTGCGCTACTCAAAGCCCAGTCGAGCCCTAGTCCGGCGGAACAAGGTGCCATTTCACAGAGCGTGGCTTTAAATGAAAAGTCATGCCTATCAAAGACGCTGCGCGCGGTGCCGGCCGGCGGATTCCAGGACGAAAGGATTGCATTCCAATTTGCGAGCTTGTCCACCGCGACCGCGAGCAAATGGACAACCGCTTCGCCTTTGCCCGGCCCCTCAGCGGCAAGGATCTTTTGCCTCAGTTGGCGCAACTCATCTACAAGCGTTCCAAGAACCAAGAGCTGCCGCGGCGTAAATAGATCGGCCCACCGGGGCATGCCGTACAGGCGAGGCCGCTCGTCACTCGAAACCTCGGGGTAGAGTTCGGTGGCAAGGACGTTGGCCTTCTCCCACCCTAGCCGCAGCCGCGCGAGTTGTTTCTCGGCCTCCTCGATCGCCTTTAGGTCCGCAGGCTCAGGCGGTTGGAAGCGCAGACCCTGCGGCGTCTTGATGGCGACCGCGTACAGGGCGTTGCCCATTTCACCGGCTTGTGCCTTGGCCTTGATGTATTCAGCCGAGATCTGACGACCGGTGAAAAGTGAAACACCTTTTCCGTCGCCATAGGTCGGCGCCGGGGGCTTGGCGACTTGCCCAGCACCGCGACCGATTTCGCGGACGCGGATCTTCCAGGTGCCCTTGGTCTTGTCGACGATCGGCTCAGCGACGATGCGACTGCCCGACTTCGGTTTCAGCAAATGCCAATCGGGAACAAGCGGCGCCGGATGCTGCGTTTCGGGGCAGGGAACGGTGCGGGCAATGATGTAGCAGAGCGGCGGCAACGGCCCAGTGCGCGGAAAGAATCGCTCCATGCGCGCGTTGAAGCGCTCGCGTAGGACGCTTCCCCAATAGCGCGCACGTTCAGCAAGCTTTGGACCGAAGCGAAACGGGTAATCGACCGTCGCTTCCAGTACCGAGCATGCCACCGGGTTGTACTCGTTTGCCAGCGTATGAAACCCGAGCCGTGCAGATTCCAGCGGGATCGAACCGCCGCCGGCCATCGGGTCGATGACGGTGATGTTCTTGCCCCAGATGCGTTCCGCTGCTGAATGTGCCTCCGCAAGATCGTCCTCGCGGAACGGATTGCGAAATGCGCGCATTCCGTGCGGATTGGGTACACGCGCGCCGTACACGCGCGCCCAGTCGAGCGACTGCTGCGCCTGAACAATGTTCTCCGAACTGCTCCAGAAGCCCAACAGCCGCTCGAACTTGTCGCGTGGAAAATCCGCCGGTAGCAAGGAGGCCAACACAGCCGCGCGCGACGCGGCTAGTGGCCGACGCGCCCACCAGACATGAAGGCGCTTGTCCGGTGGCTGTTGGCCAGTCGAGCGTTCACGGATGCACTCCACGCCGATCGCTGCGGCCGGGAGCCAGTCTTCTATCAGGACGCGCGGGCGTTCGTGGGCTTTTTTCGGTTGCTTCATGCGACTTCCAATTCAGTCAGGCGGCCGATTGCCACTTTCAAGAAACACGGATCGGTCAGCCAGGTGTCTTCTTTCACCAACGGAGCAGTCTTCACTTGACTGCTTCGATCAGGATGCGCAGCGCCCGGACTGCGCGCTTGCGGTGACTGCCTTCGAGAAGGCCGAACCACCAAGCGGCCTCGACCCCGTCGGCGCGGCGCAGGTTCTCCGCGGCAGTGTGCAGCCGGCTGGCGTTGCGAAGCCCCGCTGCGACGAGGGCATAGCATGCTGTCCGTGCGCCCCAGTCTGGATCGAGCGGGTGGAAGGGACCGGTAGTGAGCTTCGCGCCGCTGCCGGCCAACGCGCGAATCGAAGGCTTCAATAGTCCGGCACCGGCGGTGAAAGCCAATGGCGAGATGGCTGCGATGCGGTCGAACCGCTCCTCGTGGCGGAGGTTCACTCGGCGGCGATACACAATGGCCGCATCGCCGCCCCGTCGGCGAACGACACGCAGTGCGTAAGTTGCCTGCCGGATTCCGTTCATTGCGGGGGCTTGTCGAACTGCGCCCAGGGTGTGATGCCGTCGGCGGCACTTTCGGCGAGGCTCGCCAAGGCGCTTGCGAGCCCCGCACGGCCCTCCGGTCCGAACGTCAAGGTCAACTCGGCCTCAAAGAGCGAACCCTCGCGCAGCGCGTTGAACAACGTCTGCGTGGTGGCGAGGGGACGAGTCGCGTGATTGAGTTTCACGTCGTTAAAAACGAGGTTCATGTTGCCGCCGTCCTTGAAGTCGCCGGACAACGTGATCGTGAGGGCGAGCGCGTCGGCACCGAGCGGCTGCGCGAGGGCGGCAAAGGTCTGGGCGGCTGCGGGCGTGATTGCCTTCAGACGCAGCTCGAGTAGTGCGCGGTCGGCGGCAAGCGTCTGGATGCTCTCCCACGTCGTAGCCGTCGCCCGTGATGGCGGCGGCGCGACGGGTTGGCGATCGGGTTCGCCGGCCGTCTTCGGCTGGTCTTGGCGAAGCCATTCGCGCGCGCTATCCGAACTCGGGAGTGCGACCTCGACCGTGTCATCCATCGCAAAGGACGTGATCGTTGCCGGGCTGCGGTGGCGTTGTCCCTCGCGCCCGCTGACCATGCCTCGGTCGTCATAGGCCCGGCCATCCGCGGTGCGCAGCACAAGCTTGCTTTCAGCCACTGCGCGGATCAGCGTCTGGCGGGCAATGCTCGCATCCGGCACCAAGCGCAGTCCCTGCGCGCTGAGAAAGCGATCATAGATCGCGCGTGCCGTATACACGCCGGGCTTCCCGGCCAGCGGTACAGCCCCTGGCAGCACGTCCTTTAGAAAGCGATGCAGGTCGAGCGCATCGCCCGCCTGATAGATGAGACCCTTGGCATTCAGGAACTTGCGCAGGCCGCTTTGCCCCTGCGGGCGGGCGAGCATTTGTTCCTCGGAAACCTGATAGCTCTCGTCGAGCGAGAGCACCTGTCCGCTTCCAAATATAACGCGGTCGAATGCGCGATACGCCTGCAGGCGGAACTGTTTGGTGAACTCGGGCCTGAGCTTGGCCAGCTGCTCGCGCACAAGCTTGCTGGAATCGCCAGTCTTATGGTCTCTCTCAATGCCTTCCGAGGCGAGCAGACGGCGGGCACGATCGATGGCGTGGTTCAGGGCAGACGGCGTGGCAGTAATCGCCAGGATGGCGTTCTGAAAGCCACGCGGCATCAGCGCGTTCTCGTCTGAGTCGTCCTCGAACTGGCACACGCGCTTAGCGAGTTTCTCTTCTTCGCAGAGCGCAAGCTGCAATTCCGACGAGTTGGGAACTTGCGATGCACGCGCGGGCCAGGCGGCGAGCTTGAACTCAGGGCCCTGGAAGTACTGTTGCACTTCAGCGCACACGCGCGACTTGCCGTCTTCAAACGGGATGTCGGCGATCCGTTCCTCGACCTGCTTGATGATGTTTGGCTCGTAACGGAACTGCCAGCCGCGGCCACCGGCCATTGGGTAACTGTGCCAGCAGACGCCGACCAAGTGATCAAGCGCTTCGGTCGGCTCATTGCCGGCTTCGTCAGGCCGCAGGACGGCAAGCGTCAACTCCGCGGGGTCGAGGCCGCTGTTCGATTGCATCGGAATGCTCTCAAGCAGCAGCGCGGAAGCAACCCGGCGATGGACCCCGCGGGGCATATCACCGTCGAGTTCGCCAGCATGCTTTTCGATATCAGCGGAAATCGCGGCCTTGAAGTTGTCGCGGTTCAGCCGCTGCAGCAGATCCGCCTGAATGCGCGGGCTCGACCAGTCGAGGTCCCCGGCCGTGATCAGGTCGATGTCAAGCTTGCTCTCCCAGATGGTGCGCAGAATGCGCGCGAACAGGCGCAGCGTTCCACGGCTCTTGTTGAACTCCTGCAACGCACCCAAACGATCGGTGGTAGTGTCCAGAAGGCGTGGGTGGAACGGGAAACACTCGCGGATGCGTTTGGCGTAGTCCGCGGAAGTGGCGTGCGCAGGGAGATGGCCTGGCCAGTCGCGGTTGACCCGCTGGTACAGGTCGAAGTACTTTGCGGAGACGGTTTCGGCCGCGGCCAGATCGACCGACTGGAAAAGCCGTCGAACGATCACCTTGGCCGACTCATCGCCCACAGGATCGAAGTCCGATGCTCGACGGCCGAGTACATCATCCAGGCGTGCGGCGGCTGAGTTCAGGCTTGAACCAAGTTGCGCGCTTTCGGCAGCGTATGCAGTCTGCCCCGCAGGATCGGTGACGACGAGAACGGTCTGAGGCCGAGCGGCCGCGACGGCGGCAAGGGAGTTGATGAACCCGAGCAGGTTGCCTTGACCGCGGTCCGACAGCTTGGCCATATAAATGACCAGCTCGTCGAGCAGGAAGAGCACCGGGCCCTTGGGCAACACCTGCCCGATCTGCTTGTCGGCCGGCGAACCCTCGGGGTCGTCGGCCTTGCCAAGCGTTTTTAGCGCTGCGTCCCCACCCAGCTGATAGAAGATCTCGCCCCAGAGGCTGTGGATCTGCGTCCTGCCCTGTACGGAGAATACCGGCACCCCAGCCTTGCCAGCATCGATCGCGACGATCGTAACGTCCTTGGGCCGACCGGCGGCGGGCAGGAGATCGGTCCCGAGCTTGTGGTCCTTGATGTTCTTGGCCAGATGCCAAAGCGACATCAGGGTGTGTGTCTTGCCGCCCCCGAACCCGGTGCTGAGCCGAACCATCGTCCCGGCTTCTTTCGGGTCGGCCAGCCGCCCGAAAACGACCTCGACCACCTTCTTCAACTGCGCGGCTGGATGGGTGTTCTCGAAGAACACGCCGGGGTCGCGGTACACCTCTGGGCATCGGTCGCCAGCGATCAGGCTGCCGAAATCGGCAGCGAAGATCGCGTCGTCGAGGTCTCCATGAAGGACTTCCTTACGGGGGGTGCAGCCGCGCAGAATCATCTGTGCTCTCCCAAGGCATACGGCATAGCTAGTTCTTGAATTATTCGAGTTGCTGGTCGTAGGCGAAACAGCACCATGGTGTCACGCTCGACCGCCACGCACCGCGTTTCCATTCAAGCCGGTTTCATTCGGAAGTACTGCTGTTGCGCAGCGCGTCGGTCGTCTGCCAGAGCATCGCTTCAAAACCGAGAGTCGCGCCGTTATCCCGGCCGGCGCCGTTGGTCTTGCGTGCCATTCTTATCCCCCTAATACAGGCGCTATTATGCAGGCAGCGGACGCGGGCGCAGAGCGTTTCCGTGCGACCCGTTCTGCTTCCGCGCAGCCGAACAAGGCACTGCAGCACTTTCCCGAACCACGCCCGATGACCTTAAACTGGATCCGGCGTACTGAGCCTGGGCATAAAACATACCGGCGGCGAGCCAGTGACCTTTGACAACCTTGTTGGGAGTACTCATGAAAGCCGTGGCACTACTCGGTTACCTTCTCTGGCTGCTTTTCGTTCCCCTCGGAGCCGCGAACGCTCAGGCGTATCCAACGAAGCCCGTAACGGTCGTCGTTCCATTTCCGCCCGGCGGCAGCTCCGATGTCATCGCCCGCCTCATCAATGCCAAGCTTACGGAAGCTTTCAAGCAGAACTTCCTCGCGGACAATAGGCCGGGCGCAGGCACGCTGATCGGGACGACATATGTAGCGAAGGCTGCGCCCGACGGCTACACGCTGCTTCTCGCCGACGTTCCATTCACGGTGAATCCAACCGTGATGGCGAGCGCAACCTACGATCCGGTCAAAGATTTCACACCGATCACCATCGTCGGCGCCTCCGCACAGTTTCTCTACGCGAATCCGTCCCGCATGAAGTCACTCGCAGAACTATTGACAGCCGCCAAAGCGAAGCCGGGACAAGTCACGGTAGCAACGGCCGGAAATGGGACCACGACCCATCTAATGACCGAGATGCTGCAGGCGGGTGCCGGCGTAAGACTTCTGCAAGTGCCGTACAAGGGTTCAGCGCCCGCATTGAACGACGCCGCTGCGGGGCACGTCGACGCGGTCTTTTCAACGCTCGCATCGGCCGCTCCGCTCGTGAGTGCCGGCAAGCTGCGGGTGATCGCGGTCACGTCGCAGTCGCGGCTTCCGCAGTTCGCCGATGTACCGACCTTTTCCGAAGTCGGAATCAAGGATCTGGTGGTCGAGCATTGGTGGGGACTGCTGGGACCCGCCGGCATGCCAAGGGATATCGTGCAGCGGCTACAGAACGAAATCGCAAAAGCGGTTGCCGCTCCCGACGTGCGAGAGCGCTTCAATGCGCTCAGTGTCGAGCCGCGCACCGGCACGCCAGAATATTTTAGCGGCATCATCGACAGCTACGTGAAACGCTGGGCACGGGTCGTCAAAGAAAACAACATCAAGGTGGAGTGATCGTGGCGACCAGCTTTGCCGAAATGTGCAGTGGTCCGGTCACATTCATGGGCGTGCCCTACTCGCACGATCTTTCGTCAGCAAAGGCCGCCATATTGGGCATACCGTTTGACTGCGGCGTGCATCCGTTCCGCATCGGCTCGCGGCAGGGTCCGCATTCGATCCGCGAGCAATCGCGGCTTATGCGCCCTTACAACCCCGAGCTTGCCGACTACAACCCAATGACGCGCCTGGGCCTCGTCGACTGCGGCGACGTGCGTCTTACGCCGGGCCGCATACTCGATGCCTATGAGCGAATTGAAGCGGCGATCTCGGAAATCGTCTCGCGCGGTGTCGTGCCCATCACGATGGGCGGCGACGGCAGTGTTTCGCATCCGCAGATGAAAGTCCTCGGCCGCAAGTATTCGGGACTCGCCGTGATTCATATCGACTCGCACACCGACACCACGCCGCCGGTTCCCGGCAACACGCACAACGCGGGAACGCAGTTTTATTACGCCGCGACCGAAGAGATGATCGACACCGAGGCTACTTACCACATCGGCATCCGCGGCACGACGTACCTGCCGAACGGATTTGCGCGCACGCGGTCGTTCGGCTACAACATCATCACGTTGAATGAGCTGCTCGATCGCGGCATGCCAGACGTACTGCGCGAACTTCAGGAAAAGTTGCGCAACCGGCCCGTGTATATCTGCTTGGACATGGACGTTTTCGACCCGTCGTGCGCACCAGGTGTCGCGGCACCTAGTTGGGGCGGGTTCAGTGCACGCGAAGGCATCGCATTCCTGCGCGGCCTAGCGGGCCTGAATATCGTCGCAGCCGACATCAATACCGTCAGTCCGCCGCACGATACGAATGGGATGACAGCCTTCCTAGCTGCGGCGCTCATGTACGAAGCGCAGGTGCTGTTGTGCCGCTACTTGGGTCTGGATGCGCCCGAGCAGGTGTAGGCGTGCCGAGGCGCCAATGGCATCCCTCAGCGAAAGAAGTGGCCCCAGAAATTCAGACAGCCCGATAAGTGTAGTGTCTGCCCGCGGGGGCGACGGAATCGCCCGATTGCAGGGAGAGAAAAGTGGCAAAGAGGACAAGAAGGAATCACGGCGCCGAGTTCAAGGCGAAAGTGGCGCTGGCGGCGATCCAGGGCGACAAGACGTTGTCGGAATTGGCCGAGCAGTTCGACGTGCATCCGCCACCAGATCACGGAGTGGAAGAAGCAGCTGCTTGAGCGCGCCGGCGAGGTCTTCGGCGGGCCGAGCCGCAAGGACGAGCCGCAGGTGGATGTGAAGGCGATGCAGGCGAAGATCGGGCAGCTCGCGCTGGAGAACGATTTTTTGGAAGGCGCGCTCATTAAGGCGGGCATGTTGAGCGCAAAAAGATGATCGACCCGAAACCGAGCTGCCGATCGCTCGGCAGGCCGAGCTGGTGGGCATTTCGCGGGCGGCGGTGTACTACGTGCCGCGGCCGATTCCGCAAGCGGATCTGAGCTTCAGCGTCGGATCGATGCGCTCCACCTGGAGCATCCGTTTGCGGGCAGCCGGTTGCTGAAGAAGTTGCTGTGCCGCGAAGGCATCGAGGTTGGACGCAAGCACGTCGCAACCCTCATGCGCCGCATGGGGATCGAGGTGCTGTATCGCAAGAAGTCGACGAGCAAGCGCCATCCCGAGCATGCGATCTACCCCTATTTGCTCAGGAACGTAGCGATCGAGCGGGCGAACCAGGTCTGGGCGCTCGATATCACCTACATCCCGATGCGCCGTGGGTTCGTGTACTTCACCGCCGTGATGGATCGGGCAAGCCGTCGGATCCTGGCCTTTCGGCTCTCCAACACGCTTACCGCGGACTTCTGTGTCGAAGCGCTGGAAGAGGCCATCGCGCGTCACGGCGTGCCCGAGATCGTAAACACCGACCAGGGCTGCCAATTCACCTGCTCGGAGTTCATCGCGAAGCTCAAGCATCACGAAATCGCGATCAGCATGGACGGCAAGGGCTGCTGGCGTGACAACGTGTTCATCGAGCGCTTCTGGAAGACGCTGAAGTACCAGGAGGTGTATCTGAGGGCCTACGACATGGTGAGCGAGGCACGAGCGTCGCTTGCGCGCTACGTCGCGTTCTACAACGCGCGCCGGCGGCATTCCTCGATCGAGGACCGCACGCCTGACGAAGAGTACTTAGGCATGCAGGCACTGAAAGCGGCAGCGTGGTCGAAACCGGGTTCCCCACCGCGTCGCGCACTCGTGTGCGTGGCTTGCGCCACGCGCGCGCGCACGTCGGCGACGAACTTGCGCATGCGCTTCTTGATCGCCGGGTCCCGGTCCGCCGCCATCACCAGCCCCAGGATCGCCCGCACCCGCCGCTTGTCCGCCGCCCCCGCCGCGATCTTCTCCGCCACGTGCGCCGGGCTGTGGTCCCGCTCCGCCGCCAGCTCCCCGGCGAGCTTCTCCACCGAATAGCGCGCCACCTCCTGCAGCAGATCCGCGCGGGTAGGGAAGTAGTAGGTGAGGTGGCTCTGGCGGACGCCCGCCGCCTTGCTGACCTTCGGCCGCGTCAGCTCATGCGCCCCGCTCTCGGCCAGCAGGCCGAGGGCCGCTTCCAGAATGCGGTCCCGGACGTCCATTTGGTAAGTCTACCAAAATGGCGCAAGCAAGGAGTATGTTGATAGTTGAAGCGTCAGCAGTAACTGCTTTCACCCTAAGCGGACATTTACTCCGCCTCGGTCAACCCGAAGCCGCTGGAATCACTCAGAGCTGAATCGGGTAAAGACGCCCTCTCACGGCGCCGAGAGGGCGTCTTGCGTTTAGGCGTAGCATTTCCGGAAATGAAGGGAAATGCCGATGGCTTTAGGGGGATGGTGGCGGTTGTGGATCGCGTTCACGGGCATATATGGCGTGATCGTCGTCTTCGTGGTTGTTTTTGAAACGTGGCCTACGGTTGCCCGGACCTATCACCACCCCGCATACATCTACCAGATGAGCCCGCAGGCGCAGAGCGCTCTCATCAGGAACGCGACTATGCAGGACTTGGAGCAGATGCTCGTCGCGGCCGACCGTGCCGGCAACGTGCCGCAAGCGAAGGAGATCGCGGCAAAGATCCTTGAGCGGCGAGCGGAGAAGATAGTATGGGACCCGCTGGAGATGGAAATGGCGAACGGCTACACCATGACCGTCTCATCAGACATCTCCCATACAGATAAGGATCTTCTCGCCAAGGAGTACGCCCGGGTCCTCAACGCGCAGCTTCCCGAGGCGCGCCTTAGCGCGATCGGCAAGGCGCTCATGTTCTGGTTCATCCCCTGCATTGTGATCGCAGCCTTCGGTCTGCTGTGTAGATGGGTCTACCATGGCTTCCGGAAACCACCCGCGGCGACCTAGATGCTTGCATTCATCAGCCACAACAAGGTCGACAAGGCGACTGCGCGACTCCTGGCGGCGGCGCTCGTAGAGATGGGCGCGAACGTATGGTTCGATGAGTGGAACCTTAGGCCGGGCGATTCGATCACAGGCGGAATCGAGAACGGCATCTCAACTTGCGATGTCTTTGTTCTCATCTGGAGCACCCCGGCCAGTCAGTCGAATTGGATAGGGATGGAGCTTCGGGCGATCGTCACCCGCCGCGTGAACGATGACACCCTTCGCGTGGTGCCCGTCATGGTCGACGAGACTCCGCTGCCGGCGCTGGTTGCCGAGTACAAGGGATTCAACCTCGCGACCGTCCCGGATCTCAGGCGCATCGCTTCGGAGATCACCGGAGTAACGAACGTCCGCGACGTCGCCCACATGCTTCAGAAGCGTCTCCACGAGCTCGCGGATGCGGAGAATGATCCGGACAATCCGATCCGTGTGGTTGTATGCCCGCAGTGCGCCTCGAAGAATCTCAGCGTCAAGCGGGACTACGACCACTACAGCGGCAGCGACGCGTACTTCGTTTTGTGCCTCGATTGCCCGTGGGGAACCGCACAGAAGGTCAAGGGTGCGGAGAAATAGGGGCAGGCATGGACATCATTTCCACGATCAACAATTCGATTTCTATCGTCTCGCGGCTCCGTGAGATCTCCAAGAACATCTCAGAGGCGGAGTTCAAGAACCTCCTCGCGGATCTTTCGAACGAGCTCGCCGACGCCAAACTTCAGATGGCGGAACTGAAGGAGGATGTCGCCAAACTCAAGAGCGAGAATATGGCCCTGAAGGCCAGTCGGCCGGAGGCGAAGGAGAAGCCAATCGGCACGCAGTGGGGTTGCTACAAGTTCGCTAACGATGACGGGCTCTATTGCACCGGCTGCTACGACTCCAAGGGCATGAAGAGCAGAACGAATCGCGTCAACAGCCGATTCCGCTCATGCCCGGTATGCAAGACAAGCATCGGAAGCTGACCGCGGTCCCCGACAGGGCTTGCATTCGCCCGCGCTAATGATTTAGTGGAAGCAGACAAAGGGCGGCTCGCCGGCTTTTCCGATGCCCGATTTTTCATAGATAAGGACCGGCCGCGGATTGAGATTACGAATGAGCAGCGTCCTTAGCGGAGCTCTTTTCCTCTCCGGCAGTAGCTCCGTCCGGAGTCTTCGTGTAAGCGCTCCGACTGATCAAAAGTGTCGGTCCTGACAGTACCGGTCATCAGGCCAGATTCGCGATCACCTTTTTCGGCCCCACCCGGAAGCATCCCAGCTTCTCAGACGTGCCGAGCTGCCTGCCGAACGTGCCGGTATTGGGTCTCGATCGCTGGGTGAACGGGCTGGGAGAACCTCCCGCATGCGCTCTGCTGCCACGACCATGAGCGCGAGCCGGGCGGTGTCGGCGCTTAGCTCCAATCCTCCCAATACTTCCGCGCCGCCGCGAGGTATGCATCGAAGTTCATAGTGGGCCAGCAGTTATGCGAATTGTCACGGACCAACCAGAAGAGATCATTCGCACATGCGAGCTTCGTCTTGTCTGCGTTCGATATCCAATTGAACGTATTGCAGAACGAGTTCGAATAGCTCCCGCCAAACTCGCTTGCCGGTGCGTTCCACAGCATCCCCTCAAGGAAGTATGAGGGCGCCAATCCGTCCTTGATGACGCCATCATCGACCATGCGGTTTCGCATGTTCTTATACACGCGCACCACCCGCTTGAACCATTCGTCTGTCGCTTGATGCTTTGCGGTGCAGTTTGCAGAGTGCTGCTCTGGAAAGTTGATGATGCGGGTCCTGTCAGGAAGGAAAAAGCAGATCCCTTCATCGTAGCCTGCATCCGTGCCTGTACTGCCCTTCCGATAGCGCCGCAGTTTCGCGCACACTAAGACATCCGCATCACGCCGGTTGCCGCTTCCCTTGATGAATATTGCCTTTTTTCCCGGCTTGACCGCTGCGCCGAACTGTGCTTGCAGCCAGGCAAGCACTTCCGACTTGAACTCGTCCCATCCATAAGAAACATCGCTATACAACTTATTGAAACTTTCCTTTGCGCCTGGTTCGAGATCTGTGAGGTCGGAGTAGAAGGTCTGGTTCAGGCGGATCACGATGTCCACGTCGCTGTCCCGATAGACGTTCGTGTTGTTGCCGTACGAGCCTTGCAGGAGGATCGAGAAGCTCTTGGCATAGTACGGAGAGCCGCTGTCATTCAGCACCTTCCGAATGGTCTCGTACGTCTGCGCGGATTGCGTGACGGACCCGATAGCCGACCACGTTTCAAGCTGATGTTCCGGAATCGCCATGCGCTCCCCTACAAAAGATAACTCTTAAGCTCTTCCTCGCGCTCGCCATAGGACTGCGCGCCGCGCTGCGTAAGGACGTTCAGCTTATCGAGGTCGTGCTCGAAGAGGTCCGTCGCCATCGTCGGCTCGGAGAATGACTGGTTGATACGGATCGTCTGGATGTGCTTGTATAGGATCGCGCGAAGCTGCTCCATGGACTGCGTGTTGATTTCCAGCGTCTTTTGGAGAAGCTGCACGCCCGGCGACTTCCTCTTCCAATAGTCCAAGGAAAGTTTGCTTAGCGGCTTCGGAGGGTAGGTGCCGACGCCGAGGCTCACTACGCGGATGCTCTCGGGCGGGATCTTCATCGCGACCGTCGCATCCGCAATGGCATAGAGCGTCGGGTTGTTGGCGCAGAATCCCCCGTCGATCAGCTCAACCCGTTCGTCCTTTTCCGTGACGACGATCTTCCGATTGAAGAAGGGATACGCGGAGCAGGACGCCTGCACGGCTTCGCCGATCGGGACGCCAAAGCCGGGTGCGAAGGTGGCCTTCATCCCGTGAGCCTGTACGATGTTCGCCTTGAAGATCATGGGCCGTTCCTCGACCCACCGCGTCGCTACTACCCCGATGTTGGTCTTGACCTCCTCGAACTTGGCATCTCCAAAAACGATGGCCGACAGCGCAGCGAGCGCCTCGGACTTCTCATCCGGAGCCTTTTTCTGCATCACCGTAGGGACGTGCTCCTTGTAGAGATTGAGTATGTCGGGGACTGGCTTCCCAAGCGCGAGGAGCGCCCCGATGATGGAGCCGGTGCTGGTCCCGAAGATTAGATTGAAGCGTTCGTGGATCGGGCACCCGATCAGCGCCTCGATCTCCCGGAGCACTCCGAGCGTGTAGAAGCCCTTCGCACCGCCGCCATCCAGGCTGAGGACGCGAAAAAGGTTCTCAGGCATTCGCCCCCCTGAGGAGTTGCTCTCTTCTGCCGATTATTTCACACTCGCCCAAACCGCGTTCGACCGCGCCGAACACGAAGTGTGCGACTGCGTTACCCGGCAGCCGCAATTCCGGACCTTACACTAGCTACCTTCCAGGTTCAGTGCACCTCCAACAGTGAGTTTGGTTGGCGGTCGATGAGATCTGATAGCAATCGGCTGTCCCGGTTTGGGGGGAACAAACGTTTGGTGCAGCGGCATGCCAACCCATAGCTTTTTCACTGTCACGGGCGAGGACTTGGGAACGTTGACGGCCGGCGAGGCCGTCGAGGCTCTTGCCGATCTCGTGAGATCAGAGGCATGGGGACTCCAGCAGGAGTTGACGAGCGCTTCTCCGCCACGGAGCTGCCGCTCGCGAATCGCGATCGCGAGCGGGTCCGTTGCCCGTTCGACGCAACCTCGGCTGCTCCGGGGGCCGCTGAGGTGGTCATTTGGCTATGTCCGCTAGTGGCGTGCGCCGTGACAAGGCGGCGCTTTTCCAGTGGGTGCAAGCCCCACCCGGCAACGGCTCCAGCCGGAAGCAACCGGAGCAGCTATGGAGGAAACGAAATGGCTGAAGCCTTCGG
>SCTY01000042.1 GCA_004297625.1 Betaproteobacteria bacterium
GGCGGTCGTTCAGCTGCCGGGCGGCGCGATGAGGATGAAGTCCAAGGACTTGCGCAAAGAGCTGCGTTTCGGCAGCCCGCTGCAGCAGCTGCTTTTGGGCTACACCCAGACGTTTCTTGCTGTCCCGGAAATGACGGCACCGCGCGCTGGCCGCGGCAGCTGACTGAATGAATCCGTCCTATTTGAGTTGCAGCTCGAAAGTGCCGGCGCCGCGCTCGACGGCGATGAGGCGCAAAAGCGGCGCGAGCTCGTCCTGGTGCTGCGCGGGAACGCGCGCGGTGGCGAGAAAGCTCGGCGGGGCGCCGTTCGACCAGCTGCCTTTGCCTTCGAGCTGCAGCGGCCCCTGGAGCGTTCTCAGCGCGGCGTGCACGGCGGGGCCGTCGGCCTTGAAGCGCACCTCATACTCGCCGAGAGGCGAGACGGGCGTCAGCGCCGAGCCGGCCGCGCGCCATTGCAATGTCGCGTCGCCGTGCATGCGGCCGTGCTCGAGAGACAGGCGCGAGATTTTGACCAGCACGTCGCCGGAGAGACGCAACGGCGCGAGCCTGGGGATGCCCAGCCCAAGGGCTGCGGCCGGCAGACTGATGCCGGCGTCCGCAATCTCGATGCGCGAGAGCGAGATCCTGACCGGGAAGGGCTTGGCGGCCTGGTCGAGCTCGACCTCGACGACCAGGCGTGCGCGCAGCAATGACCCGGGCAGCACGCGCCAGGCGAGGCGCTTCGCGACGCCGGCCCTGCCGTGCGCGTCGCGGATCTCGATCCAGCCCGCGCCGGACCACACACTGCCTTCCGCGCTGGCAAGGCGCAGCCTGCCGTCGCTTGCGCGCTCGAGGCGGGCATCAATCAGCGTTGCCGGTGCGAACCCGATCAATGCCGCAGCAAATGCGCCCGCACCGAACGCGGCCGCAAGCCAGCGCATTACTGCGCTCCGGCGCGGGTGAGCGTGGCGGTCGCGCTGACCATGCCTGGCGCGGAAAGGGCTTCGATGCGCGCCGCCTCGAGGCGCACGTGCTGCGCTTGCAGAGCCGCGGTCCAGCCGAGCCAGTCGGCGAAGGACACGGCGCCGAATGCGACCTGCACGTGATCGGCGTCCGGCGCATCGATGCGCGTCAGCGCGCCGGACAACCGGGCAGCGTCAGCCCGCGCCTGCACCAGCGCGCGCAGATCGCTCGGCGAGGCCGGTGGCGCGGGCGTTGCGCGCAGGCGCTCGTACTCGGCCGCCTGCTGGTCGAGGAGCGCCGCCTGCGTGCGCAGCGCTGCAACGCTCGCGCCCAACTGGCCGCGAGCGCGGTCCGCCGAGTACAGCAGCAAAACGTAGAACGCGGCAGCCAAAACCGCTGCCAGCGCGGCGATGACCATGCGCTCGCGCGGCGCGCGCGCTTCCCAGGCTCTGCGCAGCGCGGCTTTCATAAGGCGCGCACCGTGATGAGCTTTGTCCCGGTGATATCGACGATCAATCCCGTCTGCACCAGGCGTGCCGCGATGCGGCGCAGCACGGCCTCCTCGGTCGCGGCCAGCTCGAGGGTCATGCGCCCGCTTTCGTAGGACACGGTGCGCAGCCCGCCCGCGGGCAGTTCCTTCAGCCCGATCGTCACTTTCTCGATCATCGGCGCAAAGTCGCCGCCATCGGGCAGCCCGGCCCGATGCCGCGCCGCGGCGAGCTGGCGGCGCATCTGCAGCGCAGGGTCCACGACCGCGACGGCGTCGGGAAAGGCGCGGCGAAAGCGTGTCTCCATCTGGGCGCGCACGGCCCGCTGCTCGCCACCGAGCAGCATCCAGTCGGCGACCAGCGCGGCGCCGTGAATGGCAAGGGCCGCGCCGGCGATCCAGGCTGCCGGCCGCAGGCTCGCCAGCGCCGCCGGGGCGATGCGCCAGCGGCGGCGTTCCTGCGCCAGGCTGATGCCGGCCTGCTCCGGCGCCTGGCGCCAGTCCCAGGCTCCCAGGACATGGAGCGGGATCCCGAGATCGCGCTGCCAAGCCGCGAGATCGGGCGCGACTCCCGGTGCAGTGACATAGACTGCGATCGCGTCAGGCCGCGCGCCGCGCAGCTGGGCTTCCTCGAGCATCATGCGCAGCGAAAGCGGCGGCGATGCCTGATCGCCGCCGCCGGTCGCCGCGCCTTCGAATTCGCCGGTGCGCACGAACCCCTCGCCGCCGTCCCACGCAAGGCTCCATTCGCCGGTCGAGCGCGGCAACAGCAGCATCTCCGAGTGCACTTCGTAGGCGCGCAAGCCGACGCCCTCGAGCGCATCGCGCCAGCGCCTCAGCCCCTGCTTGTCGAGCACGGCGAGCGCGTCGGCGTCTTCGGTGGTTCCCAGCCAGCTTACCTGGTTGGCATCGGGCTCGGCGGCAGTAGCCTCCTCGACCGCGAACGCCAGCACCGATCCGGCGCGCCGCCGCGCGCCTTGCGGCAACTTCGCGCGCGTGATCAGTACCTGTGCCGCGGGAATGACGAGCTGCACGCGATCCGCGCCGCGCGGCAGGTCGGCGAGGCCGCCCTCGCCCTGGACCGATTGCCGCGCTTCGATAAGCACCCACTCGCAGTGCAGCGGCGCGTCGCCAAGCGGGGCGTAAATGCGCAGCAGGCTCATGGATATTTTCTCCAGACAACCGCCGGCCATCCCGCCCCCTGCCGCGCGAGCAGCGCGGTGCCGCGCGCTTGCGCGCCGCCGATCGTCACCCGTACGCTCGCCTGGAAGAAGTCGCTGCCGGTGGCGACGTCGTTGGCTCCCGCCACGGCCCCGGGGGGGAGCTGCGCGAGGAACTCGGCGCGGTCCCGGAAATAGGCGCGGCCGCGCTGGGCGACCAGTTCGCGGGCGGCATCGAGATCCAGGCCCTCGATCACCGTGGCGAGGACTTCAGGCGAAGCGGTGTTGACGTTCACGGCGGTGAAGCGGGGCAGCGCCGTGATGAATGGACGCAGCCGCGCGCGCACGGCTTCGTCGAAGCCCGGCACGGTCGCCAGCTCGGCCGCGTCGATGAGCGGCCGGCCGGCTGCCAGATAGGCGTCTGCGAGCGCGTCCGGCAAATCCAGAATCCGCAGGAGGCGACGGAACTGCTGGACGTAGGGAGGGCTGACCGCCCCGTTTTTCAGCAGGTTGTTGAGATTGAACGCGCCCTGCTGGTCTTCGATCTGGCCGGCGAGCTCCCCGTTATCGACTGGCACCGGCGGCAGGCGCAGTGCCCAGGGCTCGCCCAGGTGGTCCACGCCGCTCGAGCGTCGATCGTCGCTCAGCACGGCGCGCGCCCAATCGACCCCCGCCTGGGCCAGCGCCTGCGCCTGGACATGCTCGGAAGTGAGCTCTGCGCGCCGCGACCAGGTGCCCTGCGAGGCGAGCATCGCCGCCGCGGCGATCGCCGCGAGCGCGACCACGCCCATGGCAAGCACGACCGCCACGCCCCGGTGTTTCGTTCTCATGATGTCAGGGCGAACACGCGCACCAGCTCCTCGCCGGAGGCGAGCACGATGCGCAGCCGCACGGCCCGCGGCAGCGGCGGGTCGCGCTCCGTGCGGGGCCAGGCGTCGACCCACACGAGCTCGCTATCGAGGTATTGCAGCTCGAATTGCGCCACTGCGGGCAGCACCACGTAGCGAGCCGGCGGTGCATGCGGCGTGGCGTCGAGCCCCGGCCACAGCGCGATTTCGATCTCGTGGTTCTCGTTCAGCCGGTAGGCGACCCGCCGCGGCATATCGATGCCCTCTGCCGAGGCAAAACGGCTGAACTCGAGCCGTCCTGAGGCTGCGCGTAAGGGGCGCGGCGCCGAGAGCTGCACATCGCGCTGGAAGCGCGCAAAAAACGCCGCCACGCTCCTCCACTTCTCGGTTTCCTGCCTGACCTGGTCACGCGCATCGAGCACCGCACCCAGCCCGCGGAACGACATCACGGCGAGCAGCGACAGGATGAGCAGCGCGCTCATCAGCTCGATCAGGGTGAAGCCGCGCTGTCTCACCTGGGTTGCACCACGAATCCGGTGAGACGCGCAAGCGGGCGCGACTCTTCCGCCGGCGCGGACACGAACACGTCGACGCGGCGAAACGCCGGGTTGGGGGTGGCGATCACCTCTTCGCGCCAGGCGAGCTCGACGCCGCCCTGGCTTTGCGTGCCGCGGCCGATGCCGAGCGGCGGCCAGTCGCCCCGGGCGCGGTGCTCGGCGAGGCGGTTCTCGGCGACCCAACCCGCGAACAACCGCAAGCGCAGCTCGCCGACTGCGTTCGTGCTCTGGCCTGCGGCGCGCAGCGCCGCCAGCAGCGCGATCGACACGATGGCCAGCGCGACCAGCACCTCGATCAGGGTAAATCCCCTAATGCAGCGCATGGATACGCACCTCGCCTAGCGGGGACGCGGCCACGGTGTAACGCGCCTCGCCCAGCGACATCTCGAAGTCGTAAGCGAGCGAGCCCTCCGGGCTGAATTCGAGGCGCATGCCCCCCGGCGGCCGCATGGCCTCGATCCGCAGCGCCGAGATCGCCATTCCCGGCGGCAGGCTGCGCGCGCGCAGCGCATCCTCGCGCGCCTCGGACCAGCCGGCATCGTCGCGCCGGCGCCAGAACCGGTATTGCGCGCCGTCCGCAGTCCAGGCGATGGGTTTCCCAGTGAGCTGCGATTCCGCGGCGGCAAGATCGAGCAGTTGCGCCAGCCGCTCGGCCTCGACGCGCAGCAGCACGCGCTCGTCGGGCTGGGAAATCGCGCCGACCAGTCCGGCGAACAAGCCCATGATCAGCAGCACCACCAGCAGCTCGATGAGAGTAAAGCCCGGGTGCTTAAAGGTTCCAGGAACCGATATCGGCATCGTTGCCCTCTCCGCCGGGCGCGCCGTCGGCGCCCATGCTGTAAACGTCTAGCTCGCCGCGCACGCCGGGATTGAGGTAGTGGTAAGGATTGCCCCAGGGGTCCTTCGGCAGGCGCTCGATGTAGCCGCCGGCCTTCCAGTTGGGCGCCAGCGGCGCCGACGCCGGCTGCGTGACCAGCGCCTGCAGTCCCTGCTCGGTCGTGGGATAGCGCTGGTTATCGAGCCGATAGAGCTTGAGCGCCTGCATCAGGCTCGCGATGTCCTGTCTTGCGGCGATGACCCGCGCCTCGTCCGGGCGGCTGATGATCTTGGGCACTACCAGCGCGGCGAGAATACCGAGGATCACGACCACCACCATCACCTCGAGCAACGTGAAGCCGCGCCGCGGGCTGGGCATTCGCATCTGGACCCCCGCACTTAATTACGCGCTCGCCCCGGAATAGACTGTACGATACCGCACATACGCCGCATCGCCCTCGCTTTAGGATCGCCTCATTTAGCGGGCGGTATACGTTTGAGGAAAGCGGCATTTCTCGCAACGCTCGCCGCGCTGGCGCTCCTTGGTGGGGTTCTCGGGTACTGGAGCTGGGCGTGGCTCGCGCCGCCCCCCGCGCCGCGCGCGCCCGCCGCAGCAGAGATTGCACGAAACGCATCGTCCGCAGGCGGACTGTTCGGCAGCGTGAGACAAGGCGCCGGGCCGGCGGCGTCGAGCGCGGTCCGGTTGATGGGGGTGGTGGCCGCGTCGGGCGGCCGGCGCGGGCATGCGGTGCTGCGGCTGGATGCAAAGAAAACGGTCGCGGTGCTGCAAGGCGAAGAAGTCGAGCCGGGGCTGCGGCTCGCCGAGGTCCACGTGGATCACATCGTCCTGGAGCGAAACGGCGCGCGCGAGACGCTCGCTTGGCCGGAGAAGAAAGGCAAATGAGGCTTCTCGCGGTATTCATTTTGATCGTCATGTCGTCCGGCCAGGCGCAGGGGCAAGGCGCCGCGCCCGATACGGTGACGCTCAACTTCGTCAACGCCGACATCGAGGGCGTGGTGAAGGCGGTGAGCGAGATCACCGGCAAGAACTTCGTGCTCGATCCGCGCGTGAAGGGCAGCGTCAACATCGTCTCGGCGCGGCCGATGGCGCGCGCGCTGGTGTACGACGTGTTCCTGTCGGCGCTGCGGCTGCAGGGCTACGCCGCGGTCGAGGACCGCGGCGTGGTCAAGATCGTTCCGGAGGCCGACGCGAAGCTCCATCCGGGGCGCACCGTCATTCCCAGTGACAAGTCGCGTTCGGCAGGCGACCAGATCCAGACCCAGGTATTCACGCTCAAGTACGAATCGGCGGCGCAGCTCGTGCCGATCCTGCGCCCGCTGATCGCCCCGGCGAACACGATCACCGTTTATCCGGCGAGCAACACCTTGGTGATCACGGACTACGCCGGCAACCTGCAGCGCATCGGCAGGATCATCGACGCGATCGACCAGCCGGGCGGCAGCGACCCGGTCGTGATCCCGCTCGCGCACGCGTCGGCGCTCGATGTCGCGCAGATGGTGAGCCGCCTGTTCGCCGACGCCCCCCAGGTAGCGGGCCCGGCCGGGGCCGACACCTCGCAGCGCCTGAGCGTGGTGGCGGACGCGCGCTCGAACAGCCTGGTCGCGCGCTCGGACAACCCCTCGCGCATCACCCGGCTGCGCAGCCTGGTCGCGATGCTCGACACGCCGACCGGCGCCGCCGGCAACCTGCACGTCGTCTATCTGAAGAACGCCGAAGCGGTGAAGGTGGCCGAGACGCTGCGCGCGATCTACCTGGGAGAGACTGCCCCCGCGGCGCCGCGGGCCATGGCCATCCCGGTCGCGGCGGCGCCCGCGGGCGCGCCGCCGCCCGCCTTGCCGTCGTTGCCGGGGCCCCAGGCAGTCGCGCTGTCTGCGGGGATGATCCAGGCCGATCCGGCGACCAACTCGATCCTCATCAACGCGCCCGACGCGATCTACAACAACCTGCGCGCGGCGCTGGACAAGCTCGACGTGCGGCGGGCGCAGGTCTACGTGGAGGCACTGATCGCCGAGATCACCGCCGACAAGGCGGCCGAGTTCGGCATCCAGTGGCAGAGCCTGAGCGGCGCTGAAAAGAGCGGGACAAACGCGTTCGGCGGCACCAACTTCGGCGCCCCCGGCCAGAACATTCTCGGCATCGCGGCCAGCCCGGCCAGCGCGAGCCGCGGCCTCAACATCGGCGTCATCAACGGCGTGGTGTCGATCCCCGGGGTCGGCCAGGTGCTCAACCTCAACCTGCTCATCCGCGCGCTCGAGTCCGACAACAACGCCAACATTCTGTCCACGCCGACGCTACTGACCCTCGACAACGAGGAAGCGAGGATCGTCATCGGCCAGAACGTTCCCTTCATCACCGGCCAGTACGCGCTCTCGGGGGCGGCCACGACACCGACGCCGTTCCAGACGGTCGAACGGCGCGACGTCGGCCTGACGCTGCGGGTGCGGCCTCAGATCTCGGAAGGCGGCACGGTCAGGCTGCAGCTCTACCAGGAAGTCTCCAGCGTCCAGGACACGTCCAATCCCGCCGGCGTCATCACCAACAAGCGCGCTGTCGAATCGGTGGTGCTGGTGGACGACGGGCAGATCGTGGTGATCGGCGGCCTGATCCAGGACTCGGTCCGGGACGGCGTCGAGAAGGTGCCGGTGCTCGGCGACCTGCCGGTGCTCGGCGCGCTCTTCACTTACAACACGCGTTCGCGCAGCAAGACCAACCTGATGGTGTTCTTGCGCCCGACGGTGCTGCGCGATGCCCAGCGCGCGGATTCGATCACGGGCTCGCGCTACGACTACATCCTGGGCGAGCAGGACAAGGCGACCCCACCGCACAACCCGCCGCTGCCCGATATGGAAGCGCCCAGCCTGCCGCCACGACAGCCGGGGGCCCCCGCGGCGCCGCCCCGCGCGATGTGGGACTTCATGCATCGGGGCATACCGTGAGCGCGCGCGCTGCAGGCAGCGTGCCGTACGCGTTCGCCAAGGCCAATGGCGTCGCCGTCACCGCAGTTGGCGCCGGGGAGGCGCAGGTCGCCGTCCGCGAGGGCGCTCCCGCCGGAGCGCTCGCCGAGCTGCGGCGCGCGCTCGGCGTGCCGTTGCGCGCGCGGCGGGTCGGCACGGAGGAATTCGACGAGCTTATTGCCGCGACCTACAACGGCGCGGCCGCGGGAGCGGCGGCGCTGGCCGACGATCTCTCTCAGGACGTTGACCTGTCGCGGCTGCTGCAGGAGATCCCGAAGATCGCGGATCTCCTCGACAGCCAGGACGACGCGCCGGTGATCCGGCTCATCAACGCGCTGCTGACCCAGGCGCTGCGCGAGGGCGCCTCCGACATCCACTTCGAGGCCTTCGAGAGCCGCTCGGTGGTGCGCCTGCGCATCGACGGCACGCTGCGCGACCTGATCGAGCCGGCGCGCGCGCTGCACGGCGCGATCGTGTCGCGCGTGAAGATCATGGCGCAGCTCGACATCGCCGAGAAGCGCCTGCCGCAGGACGGGCGCATCGCGCTGCGCGTGGCCGGCAAGCCCGTCGACGTGCGCGTGTCCACCATCCCGACCGGGCACGGCGAGCGCGTGGTGCTGCGCCTGCTCGACAAGCAGGCCGGGCGCCTGGACCTCGCGCAGCTCGGCATGGACGACGCGACGCTCGCGCACATGGACCGGCTGATCAAGGAGCCGCACGGCATCGTGCTGGTCACCGGCCCGACCGGCTCGGGCAAGACGACCACGCTCTATGCGGCGCTGTCGCGGCTCGATACCGCGGCACTGAACGTCATGACCGTGGAAGACCCGATCGAATACGACCTCGACGGCATCAGCCAGACGCCGATCAACGCGCGCATCGACATGACCTTCGCGCGCGCGCTGCGCACCATCCTGCGCCAGGATCCGGACGTAGTGATGATCGGCGAGATCCGCGACCTGGAGACGGCACAGATCGCCGTGCAGGCGAGCCTCACCGGGCACCTGGTGTTCGCCACGCTGCACACCAACGACGCGGTGAGCGCGGTCACGCGCCTGGTGGACATGGGCGTCGAGCCGTTCCTGCTCGCCTCCAGCCTGATCGGCGTCGGCGCGCAGCGCCTGGTGCGGCGCCTGTGCCTGGAATGCCGCAAGCCCTTCGTCCGCGACGGCGCCACGTTCTACTCCGCGCAGGGCTGCCCGGCCTGCAACCGCACGGGCTACCGCGGCCGCACCGGCATCTACGAGCTGCTGACGGTCGACGACGACCTGCGCCGCCTGATCCACGACCGCGCTTCCGAGCAGGCGTTGCGCGCGCACGCCGTCGCGCGCGGCATGAAATCGTTGCGCGACGACGGCATGCGCTGGGCCGCGGCAGGCGTGATCAGCCTGGAAGAAGCCGTGCGCGTGACGGGCGAATAACGGCCATGGAGGCCTTCCGCTACGAGGCGCTCGACGCCGCCGGCCGCTCCGTTTCCGGGGTCGTGCAGGCCGATACGCCGCGCGAGGCGCGCGCGCAACTGCGCGAGCAAGGCCTGCTGCCTTCGGTTCTCGACAAGGCTCACAAACGCGCGCGCCAGCCGTGGGCGCGCGGCCTTTCCGCCGCCCAACTGAGCCTGCTCACAAGGCAGATGGCCACGCTGCTCGACTCCGGCCTGACGATGGAGCAGGCGCTGGCGGCGCTCATCGAGGAAGCCGAGGCGCCTTTGACGCGCGAGGTGCTCGCCGGGGTCAAGGCCGAGGTGATGGCCGGCGCCTCGCTTGCCACCGCGCTCGGCAGCTACGCCCGGAGCTTTCCCGAGTTCTACCGGGCTCTGGTGCACGGCGGCGAAGAGTCCGGCGCGCTGCCGACCGTGCTGCAGCACCTTGCCGACTATCTCGACGCGCGCCAGGCATTGCGGCAGAAAACCAGCCTCGCGTTGCTCTATCCCGTCCTCGTCGCAGTCGTGGCAATCGCCATCGTCACCGGCCTGCTGGTGTATGTGGTGCCGCAGGTGGTGCAAGTATTTCAGCAATCGCGCCAGGCCCTGCCATTGCTGACACGCGCGCTGATCGGCCTCAGTGACTTCCTGCGCGCCGCCTGGCCTTATCTCCTCCTGATCGTTGTTGGAATAACGGTGGCCGCGCACATGGCGCTGCGCCGCCCTGCGACCCGTCGCGGGTGGCACGCGCTGCTCCTGGCCTTGCCCTGGCTGGGGCCGCTCGCTCGCGGCGTCGACACTTCGCGCTTCGCCAGCACGCTCGCCATTCTTGTCGGCGGCGGCGTGCCGCTGCTCGGGGCGCTGGCCTCCGGCGCGCGGGTGATGAGCAACATGGTGATGCGCGAGGCCGTCGAGCGCGCGATCGAGCGCGTGCGCGAAGGCGTGAGCCTTGCACGTGCGCTGGGCGAAACGCGCGCCTTCCCGCCGCTGCTGGTCCACCTCGTGGCGAGCGGCGAGGTGAGCGGCAAGCTCGAGCAGATGCTCGGCCGCGCCGCCCGCCTCGAGACCCAGGCGCTCGAGCGGCGCCTGGCGGTGTTCCTCACGCTGCTCGAGCCGCTGATGATCCTCGCGATGGGCGCCGTGGTGCTGCTCATCGTGCTCGCCATTCTGCTGCCGATCATCGAGATCAATCAGCTCGTGCGATGAGCCCCGGCGCCTCCTTGGCCCTTCTCATGACGGCACTGCTGTGGCTGCAGGGCGCCGCGGCGGCACCTGTTGCGGTGCGCTACGTGGAGGGTGTCACCCACGGTTTCCTCGCGCTGCGCACGCTCGACCGCGCACAGATTGCCTCGGGCGATCTTCTCCAGTTCGTGCGGCGTGGGGAGGTGGAGAGCCGCATGGTGTTCCGCTTCAAGGACGGGTCGGTGCTGGACGAGACGGTGGTGTTCACCCAGGAGCGCGTCTTCACGATGCAGAGCTATCGCCTGCTGCAGCGAGGGCCCGTATTCGCCGAGGACACCGAGTTTTCGCTGGAGCGGGCTTCGGGGAAGTACCGCGTGAAAACCACGGCCCGCAAGGACGCGCGGGAGACGGTGCTCGAGGGCACGCTCACCCTTCCTCCCGATACTTACAACGGCATGATCCTCACGATCGCGAAGAACCTGCCCAGGGAGGCGCGCGAGACCGTTCACCTCGTCGCCTTCACGCCCACCGCACGGCTCATCGAGCTGGAGGTCGCGCCGGCGGGGGAGCACAAGGTGCTGGTCGGTGAGCTGGCCAAGAGCGCAACGCATTACGTGTTCAAGCCCAGGCTAGGCGCCTGGCTCGAGCTCTTCTCCACGCTGCTCGGGCGCATGCCGCCGGACTCCCACGCGTGGATCGTCACCGACGAGCTGCCGGCCTTCGTGAGGTTCGAGGGCCCGCTCCACCCGGCCGGACCGGTCTGGCACATCGAGCTGACGAGCCCGCGCTGGCCCGATTGACCTGGAGCGCTAATTAGGTGTGGCTTGAGCCCGATCTCCGCCGCGATGCCGTAATGTCTTCTTGCGCACAGATTGCCGCCGGATTCAAGCCTATGCTGCAAACGATCCCGGCAAACCGGGCCGGGGAGAGGAAATCATGAGACGGACCACATTTCGCCTCCGGAAAGTGCCCGAGCTTCCGGTCGACTGGCGTAAGGCCGAATACGCCGCCCTGCAGGCCAATGCAGCAGACACCTGTGACGATCGCGTCAGCGAAAGTATCTTCGACGTTGATGACGAGCGGGCCGAAGTCGACATCATCGTCCACGGGATGATTCACGGCGCAAACTGAGCACCGCGTTGCGCGTGTGCTCGCCGCGTCAGCGGCGTTTGTCGTGTCCCGTGCCGATGGCATGTAACAGAGGAGAACAAAGTGAGCGTAGGAACAATACTTCTGATCATTCTGGTACTGGCGCTGCTGGGCGTGATTCCAACTTGGCCTCACAGCAGAGGATGGGGTTATGGTCCCAGCGGCGGAGTTGGCTTGATACTGGTGATCGTGTTGATCTTATTCTTGCTGGGCAAGATATAACCGTTATTTTGCATCGCACTCTGAGTGCAGCGCTTGCAACAGGAGCAATCGAGCATGAACAAGGACCAAGTGAAGGGCGCGGCGAAAGACGTGGTCGGCAAAGTCCAGGAACAAGCAGGCAAGCTGGTTGGAAGCAAGAAACAACAGATCAAGGGGCTTTCAAAACAAATTTCCGGGAAGCTGCAGAAGGGCGTCGGCGACGTCAAGCAGTCTGTTGAGGATGTAGGCAAGAGCTAGTCAAGACGCCCGGCCGAGCGCCGCGCAAAAGTCCGTCCGGATTAGGAGATTGGGCAATGAGCCTCAAGCTGACCGCCGGCCTGGTTCTCGCCAGCCTGATCGTGTTGTTCGCGGTCCAGAACGCCGAGCCGGTGGAATTCCGGTTCCTGATCTGGACCTTCGCGCTGTCGCGGGCGTTGATGATGTTCATCCTGCTGGCGATCGGCGTTCTGCTCGGCTGGATGATGCACGCCGTGTCGGCGTACCGGGAACGCAAACAGCCGGCGCACGAAGGAGGACTCCATGAACGACGAGCAGAAACCCCCCGGGACGAATGAGCCGGCGCGCGACGAGGAAGTCGCGGCATACGAAAAGCTGCGCCAGCACGTGAAGGAAGCCCTGGCCAACGTGCGGCAGAGGGTCAACGCGGACACAGTGCAACAGGCGGTCGAAACCGGAGCCGAAAAGCTCAAGGACGCGGGGACGCATACGAGCGCCGCGGTGGCGAAGGCCGTCGCGGCGCTCAAGAAGGACATGGCCGTCGCGGCGGAGCGGCTGGGGCCGAAGTGGGAGGAGCTTTCCGAGAAGAGCGCCGACCTGTTCGGCGTCTGGCGCGACCGGGGCAGCGTCTTCCTCGGTCAGGCGGCCACCGCCCTCGGCGGCTGGCTGGAGAAGGTCGGCCAAGGGCTCGAGCATCCGACCTACGCGGCCGGAGAAATCACCCACGGGGGCGCTTTCGAGTGCCAGTCGTGCCGGGCGCGCGTCGAACTGCCCCGCGCCGGTCACATCCCCCCGTGCCCCAGCTGCCAGGGCACGACCTTCAAGCGCGTGTAGCGCAGGCCACGCGCCTGCGCGCAGCGCGCGAGGCGGGTATTCGCGAGCTCCAGCCGGTCGACCAGATTGCGCGCAGGCGCGGGGGGCTCGAACTCGGCGAGCAGGAGATCGAGGGATTCCGGCGCGCGGTGCTCGAGCTTCTGGCTGAGAACGACGCCATTTCAGAGCCACTACGCTCCAGGCTTCTCGACTGGCGCCAGGCCGCTGTGCCGCCAGATCCCCGATCGCCACCAAGTCTTCCGTGGATCAGCATTTCCGGCGAAGCATCCGCGGCGCTTGGTACGGTAACGAACAGAGCGCTTGCGATTCCAGCGCGGACAATGACGCGCGATGCGAACACGCCGCACCCCCGCCGGGCGGCTCTAATGGCCGGCATCCCGAACGGCCTGCTTGCCGCGCTGCCGCGCAAATCCTACCTGCGGCTGCTCCCCGGCCTGTCACCGGTCAACCTGATCTTCGGCGAAGTGCTCTACGAGCCCGGGAAACCGATCCGGGAGGTCTACTTTCCCGGCGAGTGCCTGATTTCCCTGCTCACGCCGGTGGACGGCCACCTGACAATCGAGGTCGCGCTGGTGGGCCGCGAGGGCATGGTCGGCATTCCCCTGGCGCTGGGCATCGACGTTTCGTCGGTGCGCGCGCTAGTGCAGGGCGCCGGGCCCGCCTTGAAAATGGACGCGGCCCGCTTCCGTTCCGAGCTGCGCGGCAGTGCGCCGCTGCAGCGCGAGCTGTATCGCTACGTCCATGCGATGATGGCGCAGATCTCGCAGACCGCCGCGTGCAACCGCTTCCACGTGGTGGAGGCGCGGCTTGCTCGCTGGCTGCTGATGACCCGCGACCGCATGCGCTCGGGAGAATTTCATATGACGCATGAATTTCTTTCGCAGATGCTCGGCGTGCGCAGAGCCGGCGTCACCGAGGCGGCTTCCGCCCTGCAGCGGCATAAGCTGATCGAGTACAGCCGCGGCATCATCAGGATCCTCGATGACCGCGGCCTCGAAGCGGCCTGCTGCAACTGCTACGAGATCGTCAAGCACGCGCAAGACGGCGGCGCGGCGTCCAGGCGCGGCTTTGCTGGCACCGGCGGCTCGGCCGCCGGCGCCGTCGCAAGGGCGCCCTGACCTCCGCTGCTCCACCGGTCCCGCGCCTCTCTCCCGTCCTGGAGCTGCCTCACCAGTGGCGCGCGCGAAGCTCTGGAGCGGTCCCATACCGCGGCCAGCTCGTGGCGGATTGCGGAGTCGGTGCAATGTGCTCGACCTGATATTCGGGTAGCAAACGCTCGTACTGCCGTCTGACGACGGCATAGCACTCGCATACCTGCGCTTCCAGCTCGGAGCGATCGAGCACGGCAATGCGACCGCGGCTGCAATGGATCAGTCCCGCCTTTTGCAGTTTTCCAACGGCCTGCGCGATGCCTGCGCGACGCATGCCCAGCATGTCGGCCATCAGCTGCTGCGTCATCGTCAGCTCGTTCGAGGGCAAGCGGTCCAGGCTCGACAAGATCCAGTAGCACACATGCTGTTCCAGCGAATGGTGCCGGTTGCACACCGCGCTCTGTCCGATCTGCGTGATCAGCGCCATGGTGTAGCGCAGCAGCAAGCGCGCGAGCGGGCCGCCGTGCTCGAACTCGTTTCTCAGCAGCGCCCCGCCCAGCCGATAGGCGTGCCCGGGGCTCAGCACCACCGCCTGGCTCGGCATGCTGTCACCGCCGAGGAACGATGCGACGCCGATCACGCCTTCGTTGCCCGTGAGCGCGAATTGCGACGACGCCCCGTTCTCCGTCAGGTAGAACGCGGAAACGATGCCCGCAGTGGGGAAGTACAGATGCTTTTGCCGCTCGCCGGCGCAGTGAACCGTCCACCCCAGCGGCAAGGCAACGGGTTCCAGGCCCGGCAGCAGACGCTCATAGGCCTCCTCTGGCAGCGCTGCGAGCAGATGGTTTTGCGCGGGCGTGTGCTGTGCGAACGTGCCAGGCTTCCTGGCCCTGGACGCGAGGCACGTCTGCGGATAGGGTCGAAACAAGTCCCGCCTTTGACGTTGAACTCCCTCGCGTTTCAGGCTACCCGCACAGCCGTACCGGTGATTGATGGGGATCAATCTTGCGTTCGGTGAGGACCGGCAGGTTCGCGGAGCGGAAAAGGCATGTCTGATGGCGCACAGATACCCCGGCGTGCCTGGCCTATCGTGGCCCGGGCATGCGGGAACTCCCGATGCTCACACGCGAAGGAACCGGACCATGCGTATGAATGCCGCCGCGCGCGCGGCGTATCAGCAGCAGATCAAGGACCTGCGCGCAAGCCGGGATGCGGCGCAGAAGACGTTCCAGGAAATCCTTGTCGCGAGCGAGTCGGCCGGCGAGCAGATGCAGCGCGGAATGAAGACCGCCTGGGAAACGATGCAAAAAGCCCTGGAGAAAGTGTCGTCCGATCTCAGGAAATGACCGGCCGCCGGCGCGTTCGCCTGAGCACCCAGCGTCCGCGGCTCTGCCCCGTCGTTCTGCGACCCTTGGCCTCCTTTTCCATTTCCTGGCGGTGCATTTCGATGTGGGCGATGGCGTCCAGCACTTCGTCGCTGATCATTCGGGCCCTTCCATCCGTGTTTACGCGGAACTGCGCAAGCGCCGCGAGAACTCGGCCAAAGGCCGGATCCCGCTCGCCGCCGCGCGCCTGCACCAGTCCTGCAGCTGCCTGACGACTTCGGCAACACTCGCGCAAGCCGTGCGCGCTCGAGCTCGTGCAGCATCTTGTCGTGCACGTCCAGCCACGGCTCAATCGCCTGGAGCTCGCGCGCCTCCTGCGGAGAGCGCCGGCGCAGCTTGCCGAGCGCCTCCACGTAGATCCGCTTCAGAGACCGCGCATACCTCGCCAGCACATCGTAGCGGCCATCTTTGCTGCAGTATCCCTGCAGGGGGACGCCCTCTGTTCGCCCTGTTTATGGGCGGCGAAAGCACGCTCAAAGCCGAATTGTGATCGCGGTGTTGGCCGGTGGCGTAGGTACACAGCCAAAAAAAGGACCCTCGCGGGTCCTTTTCCGTTCTTAGCGATTGCAGAGTTACTTGTTGCCGCCCTTGCGTCCCGGGTTGCCCGGCGTTCCGCCGAGCTCGTCGTTCGAGCGGAACGGGTTGCCTTGGTTCGAGTTGCCGGGATCGCAGCCCTCGGGTCCGTTGCCCACGCCCTGGTTGCAGCGCTGCTGCGGCGGGTTGAAGGTGCCGCCCCCGCAGCCGGTGGCGGCGACGCCGGTCAGCGTCACTGCGGCCTTCGCCAGGGCGCGTCCGGCGAAGGTTCCGCCGGTAGCGGTGATCGCCGCGCCCGCGAGAATGGTTCCCTTGAACTCCGAAGTCGTCATCGTCGCGGCCTCGGCGACCCACCAATACACGTTGCACGCCAGCGCGCCGTTGGCCATGACCACCGAGAAGTTGGTGCCCGTAAGGGCGCCGGTGCCGCCGGTTCCGATTTTGAAAATCCAGGCCGCGTTTGCGTCGCCCTGCCCGTCGAGTATCAACGTGGTGTCCGTGAACGTCACGCCTGCGGCGTTACAGTAGACCCCCGGCGTGAGCGTGAGCGTCGCGCCTGTGTAAGCTGTAGCCAACGACCCGGTGCACGAAATGGCCGCGTACTGGTCGTACGCGCTGTTGAAGTCGGTTAAAACTTCGGCCGAGACCGGCGCGATGATCGCCCCCGTAATCGTGCACCCGGTCTGAACGACCGAGGCCGGGAGGCCCGAGGAGCCCACGTCTCCGGTGATGGTGGAATTGGTGCAGGTCACCGCCCCGCCACCGCCGGGTGCTGCGCTCAGGACCGCGAAGCTCGACGCGGCGCCCAGTGTTGGCGCGCTCTGCGCGAATGCAGCCTGGCTGAGCAGCGCCAGTAAACACGCGGAGAAATACTTCAGACAAGAATTCATTGCGCCACCTCTATGGTTTTTTCTTCCACGACGGGAGCAGCCCTCGGAGGATTGCGGATCCCGTCACGAGCGCAGTTATCCGCCGTGCGCGGAGGGCTGACTGTGCGTCAGCGTACAGAACGCGGAAATTCGCTGGCTGGGGTCCGAATGCGGTCTGCTTTGCCGGCGGCGACTCAGAGAGCGCTGCGCCCGCTGTGCGCCAGCGTACCGACGCAATGTACGAGGAGCGCACACAGTGCTGACATGGATCCATCTGCACGCGTCGATCGGCAAGACCGCGGCATGACCTATGGCGATGGTCACATCACCGAATCCTCGGGGTACGTGCGCGTCGAATTCGGGAGTTGCAGCTGCGGCGAGCTGGAGGAGGTCTATCGGGCCTTTGCCGTCCTGTGCGTGGACAAGCACGCCAACCGCGCGTTGCTGAAGGCGGGTGACGATGCGCCGGAGGGTCATTACGCGCTGCGCGACGCTCTTCACGCCATGGCGCGGCACGCCGTGATTCCACCGGACTTCAAGCTCGCGCTTGTGCCCAGCACACGGCCGATCGAGACCGTGTATCGGGAGGCGCAGCGGCAGCTACGCGCCGCCGGATTCAACGCCTGGGTCTTTCGTCGCGAGAACGAAGCCGTGGAGTGGCTGGAGGGGCGGGCGACGCGCGGGGTGACGGCATCGTGAGCGTCGGGAAACCGAGACAGGTCAAATGCTTGGGGTGTGCGCCGCCGTACAGATCGCGCAACGCGCGGCGGCTATGGTGCGCGGATGAAAACGAATCCGATGCGCGAATCCTCAATCTGCCCCGTCGACTTCACGCTGGCGGTCCACGTCAGCCCGGGTGACACCTACGAGTGGTCGAAGGTCCTGCTTGCGAGAGCGCATTTCAATGGCACCCTCGAGCTGCTGACCGCGGCGTGGGAACGGGTCTTGGGCTACGGGCGCCACGAGATCAAGGGCAAGACGCTGTGCCAGCTCATGGGCTCGAGCCAGGCGGCCGCGGCCGAGGGGGTCGCGGCGATACTCGACGCGCGCAATCCGGGGCCCGTGGGTCTGAACCTGCGCTGCAGGGACGGGCAGGGCAAATGCCTGACATTGCACCGCCGGTTCGCTCCGCACGAGCGCACGGTGTACATCGTGGCCGAAGAAACCGGAGACGTTGCCTGAATCAGGCTGCGAGCTTCTGGGAAAGAAGCCGGTCGGATTCCCGTTTGACCACCGCGTAGCACTCGCAAACCCGCTGTTCCAGTTTCGGCCGATCCAGCACGGTGATGTGGCCGCGATGGTATCGAATCAGCCCGGCGTCCTGCAGATATCCCGCGGCCTCGGTGACGCCTTCGCGGCGCACGCCCAGCATGTTCGCGATCAGCTCCTGGGTCATGCGGATCTCGTTGGAGGGCAACCGGTCCAGGCTCAGCAGGAGCCAGCGGCACAGTTGCTGCTCCAGCGTGTGGTGCCGGTTGCACACCGCGGTCTGCGCCATCTGCGTGATCAGCGCCTGGGTGTAGCGAAGCAGCAAATGCTGCAGCTCGCCGCCGCGCTCGAATTCCCGCTTCAGGATTTCTGCGCGCAACCGGTAGGCATGACCGGCGCTTTGCACGATGGCACGGCTCGGGGTGGTCTCCCCTCCCATGAACAGGGAAATCCCGACCACGCTCTCGTTACCTGCGATCGCGATTTCCGCCGAGGCACCGCTCTCCGTCACGTAGAGCAGGGAAACGATGCCCTCCGTCGGGAAAAATACATGACGCATTCGACTACCGGATTCATAGATGGCCCAGCCAAGCGGCAGAGCAACGGGCTCCACATGCTCCAGCAGCCGCTGATAGTCCGCCGCGGGCAGCGCTGCGAGCAAACGATTTTCCGTGGACAGACGCGTCTTTGCTGCGGAAAGATTCGTGTTCACGTGCCCCCTCCAATCCCCATCGGTTCCGAGAGCCGGACGGTCACGGGTTCTTACCGGGGATTATACCGATGTGTCCGATACAGGACATACCTCCAAAGAGCGCGAGTGGATGATCCCTGCGTCTCGCCGGACTGGCAGGCTTCCACGACTCGAGTTGAGGCCGAGCCCGAATGTTGATCTCGTTGTCCAGCCCATTGCGGCGCACGCCTTGCCGGCGGGGGAGCTTCGGCCCCGCTCGGCGCGCCAGCGAACATACGGCGGCCCGTTCAGGAGGGAACATCGCGTACGAGCGCAGACCGCGCTGCATAAAGGAGAGCCCATGAACATCACCTTGAGCCTTGCGCCCCTGTTATCGCTGGTCGCCGGGATCCTCATCCTGGTCGTGCCGCGCCTGCTGAGCTACATCGTCGCGGCCTACCTCATCGTCGCCGGAATTCTCGGACTGTTCGGCGATATTCGCCTTAGCTGAAGGCAGCTGCCGGCACGCCGGCGGGCGTTCTCGGGCTTACGGGCTTACTTGTGTATCGGATCGATCTTGTGCTCGCGGGCCAGCCATTCGGCAAGCTGCTTTTCCCGGGCTCGCGTGGCGGCCGCGTCAAGGCCCTCTTCGCTCCGGCGGCGCCATTGCCGGCGGGCGCTGCCCTCGATCCGCTTCCACTTGCCTCTGATGCATTCCCAGTTCACTTGCCGTCCTTGCTCAAACAGGACGGGAGGCTACGCGGAATGGGCGGCTGCGTCCGTTCGGCCCCACACTCAGCCTCGGGCGAAAGCTACTTGACCCAGAGGTCGTTGTGCACCGTGCGCACGCCGTTCACCCCGGCGGTCACACGGCCGGCACGCGAGGCGATATCGGGCACGCTCACGAGGCCCGAAAGCTGTACCCGGCTTTCGTACGTCTCGACGGAGATCGATAGCGAAGGGATGCCCCTTTCGGCCAGCAGCGCGGCCTTCACTCTTGCAGTGATCGCCGAGTCGTGCAGGATGCGCTTGCGGTTGTCGTCCACGGCGGCAGCGTATTCGACATCCGACAGATAGCCGTCCTTGTTCACGTCGAAGGAAGCAAAACGCTTCCGGATTTCCAGGCTGGCCAGCGCCTCGACTCTGCTGATGGAGCCGTCGCGGTTGCGGTCGAGCGCAACGAAGCCGGCGCCGGGCCCGGAGAGCGGCGTCATGTCGCCGCCCGCCTGCGCGAGCGCCGCAGCGCTCGCGAGCATCAAGGCGGTAGCGGTGAACGCGCGCATATCGACAAGGAAGTCACGTCTATTCGCCCGGGCACTCACCCTGAGCATGCGGTCGCCGGCGCGAGATCGACAACGACCAGCACGTCCTCGCCGAAGCGCGGTACGCCAAGGGTGCTCATCAGGCGCCGCTCCTGCGCTGCCGACTCGAGCCGCAGAAAGCACAGCGCCCGCCGTTTCTCGGCCTCGGCCATGGTCAGTATGTCGATCCGCGTGACCCTGCCGAATTCGGCGCAAAGCTCGCTGACCGCGGAGCGCAGGCTCGCGGCGTCGCCGCAGCCGGCCAGCGATTTCAGCCGGTCTCGGGATGACGTCAACGGCAGAGATGTGCTCACGCTATCCGAGGAATCGGCAGGCTTACCGTAATGGTCGTGCCGCCGTTGCTTGCGTCCGCGACCTCGCAATGCCCCTGATAACGGCTCGCCCCGGCGTGGCGCGCGACATTGCTCAGCGCCTCGTTATAGATGTCGAAGATCGTCGCGGCGTAGTCCTCGGGCAGATCGAGGCCGGCCGCATCGTTCATGGTCAACTCGTAACGCACGCCGGTGACCTTCTGGAACCGGCGCACGTGCCATTCGATGGTCCCCGCCAGGCCCAGCGTGTCGAGCAGGACCGATCCGAGCTCGGCCGAGATCTGCCGGGCCCAGCGGTCGGTGCGGTGCAGGCGGGCGCTTGCGCGGTTCACTTGGCGGAACCCTATCTGCCTCGGCGCAGGGCCATCTGTGCGCTGGCGTACGGAACGACCGGCGCCAGGGGCACGATCATGGACGTGTCATCCGGCAGCCTTCCTCCTCCCCAATTGCCGGATGCTTGCAAGGCCCGCGACGGCGATCCTGTCGCGGGCCTTTTTCTTTCTTAGCGGCCTAGCAGCGCTCCGACCGGGTGGAGCGATTCGACCCGATCGCAGACGACCTTTGCGATGGCGACGAGCGGCGCGCCGAGCAGCAGGCCCCAGATGCCCCACAGCCAGCCGAAGAAGAGCAGCGCAATGAACAGCACGGCGGCGTTCACGCTCGCGAACCGGCTCTGCAGCCAGGTGGTGAAGAGCAGTCCGGCCGCGCCCGCCACCGCGAGCGACGCGCCAGCGACCGCAGCCGCAGAAAGCAGCGAGCCGAACTGCAGATAGGCGGCCAGGCCGCTGGCAAGCGCGATCGCGACCGGGCCGAGGTACGGAATGAAGTGCAGCACGCCGGCGGCAACGCCCCATACGGGCGCCTGGCCGACGCCGAGCGCCTCGAACGCGAGCCAGGTTCCGGCCGCGACCAGCGCGTTCGACAGGACCGTGGAAAACAGGTAGCGCTGGATCTGCGTGTCGATCTCCTCCAGCATTCGCACGGCATCCTTCTTGGCCGCGAGCGAGGGCCCGACCAGCTGCACCAGCTTGCGGCGGAAGTGCTCGCCCGCGGCTAGCAGGAAAAAAGCGAGCAGCAGCACGATCGGCGCTTGCGCCGCGACCGTCATCAACAGGCCGGATTGCGCGAGCATGTAATCGCTCATCCAGGTGGCGGGGGCGGGAGCGGGTGCCGCCAGCGTTGCCTTGCGCGCGGCGATCGGGAGGGGATGCGGCTTGCCTCCGCCCGCGGCGTCGGCGGCGGCGCCCTCCAGCTCGTTGGCGGCTGCCTGCATGTTCTGCAGCGGTGTCGGGCCTCCCGCGCGCGCCGCGCTGAGCTCCTGCCGCAGCTTGCGCGCGGCCTCGGGGAGCTTTTCCACCATCGCCGCGGCGTCGTCGCTTAACGAGAATGCGATCCAGGAGAAGCCGCCGACGACGGCTGCGAGAACAAGTGCTGCCGCCGCGGCGCGGGGCACGCGGCACTTGACGAGCCAGTCCACGGCCGGGCATAGCGCGTAGCTCGCCAGGATTCCGATCAGCAATGGAATGAAAAAGGCCCGCGCGAGATAGAGGGCAGCGATGAGCGCGATGAGCGCAAGCAGCGCCGGCGCGCGGTACATCAGTCGAGCGGGCGCGCGCCGCCGATGACGATCAGGCGCTCTTTCAGGCGCCAGGTGGTGGGAAGCGCCTCCAGGAAGATGCTGCTCGAGCCGTCGGCCATGCGCACCGTGTATTCGTACGTCTGGCGGCCGCCAGGATCCGCGGTCGGCGGGACCTCCCGCTTCGACTCGATCCAGCCGCAGTGCGGGCAGCGCCGCATGGCCGGGACGGTGAGCTCAAACTGCTGCGGCAACGCGATCGCTTCCGCCTCGATTGCCGGACCGGGCGCCCAGGCGACGAGCCCCAAGGCGGCCGCACCGAGGAGCGCCACGGCTTGCCAGGTCGTGGGGAAGCGCATTCAGCGCCGGCCGAGCGCGGCTTGATAGAGCGGCATGACCGTCGGCCGCCGCGCTTCGATCTGCTGCACGCGGCTCGAGTCGGCGGGGTGGCTGCTCAGGAACTCCGGCGCACGGCCGCCGGTGATCGCGCGCACGCGCTGGAGCATCGCGCCGTCGCGGTTGAGCACGCCTTTGCGCGCGGCGTCGGCGAGCAGCCTGGCGTAGCTCTCCGCGCCCATCTGCTCGAGCTGCTGCGAGGAGACGAGCATCAATTGCCTGCGATCGGCGCCGACCGCGCCGCCGGAGGTAGTGGTCTCGCAGGCAGCGAGCATCGCGAGAAGGAGCAGCGCGCACGGAATGGTCAGGCGGGCCATGCGCCATTGTCGGCACCAGGCGACGCGCAATCCGTGCGTCAACGTACATACGGCGCTCCATCTGCGCCGTAGCCTTGGTCTTCGAAATTTCAACCGGGAGAAGCACCATGGAAATGCTGGACAAGGCCAAGGCGCGCGCGCACGGCGCGGTGGACCAAGTTGCCGAGGCTGCAGCGCCTGCCGCAAAATGGCTCGAGGAGCATGGCGAGAGCCTGAGCGCCCAGAGGGACAAGCTCGCGGACACGACGGTCAAGTACATTGCCGCGCATCCGCTGCAATCGCTCGGAATGGCATTGGCTGCCGGCTATCTGATCGGCCGGCTCACGCGTTAAATGGTCGAGGAGCTGTCCGGCGTATTTGCTTCGGCCAGAGGGCTGCTGTCGAACCTCCTGGATCTGTTCACCCTCGAGGCGCGGCGTGCCGGCCTGACGCTGGTGTTGATGCTTGCATGCGGGGCGATCGGTGCGATCCTCGTCGTCGCCGCATGGCTCGGCCTCATGGCAGCGCTCGCGCTATGGGCCGTTAGCCGTGGAAGCAGCTGGGAAGCCGCGCTGGCCATCGTGGCATTTGCCAATCTGGCGGTCGCCGCGGCGCTGTTCTGGCTGTGCGCCCGGGTGAGCCGGAGGCTGCTCTTTCCGGCGACCCGCCGCCAGCTGCGGCCAAGCCGGCTCGAGCTGGTCTGAAATGGCGTGGCAGTCGTCAGCGATCGCCGCTGCCGAGCTGCGGGTGGTGCAGTCCCGCCGCGACCTGTGCGGTGACTTGCGGCGCCTGCAATCCCGGCTGTCGCCCGCGCTCGCCTGGGCCGCCGCTGCCGGCGTGGCCGCGCTCGTCGCTTTCTCGCTGACGCGCCGCAGGCGGTGGGGCGCGCTGGCGGGGATGGTGGCGACAGCGCTGATCCGCCACGCCGTGCAACGTCTTATCGCCAGAGCCAACAGTTCCATGTGAAGCGCCGGTTCCATCTCCCGCCCTGGTGGCTACGCGCCAGGACGGTCCTGACCGAGTCCTTGAAAGCCTGGATCGAGCAGCGCGCCGCCAGCAAGGGCGCCGCGCTGGCTTTCTATACCCTGTTCTCCATGACGCCGATCCTGGTGCTCGCGATCGCGGTCGCCGGTTACTTCTTCGGCGCTGAGGCGGCGCAGGGCGAAATCATCGTCCAGATGCAAGGGCTGGTAGGACCGAACGGGGCGCAGGCAATCCAGGCGTTGCTGGCGGCCGCGCAGGATCCCGCCTCCGGGCTGATTGCGACGATCGTGGCGGGCGTGCTGTTGCTGGTGGGCGCGACCAGCGTATTTGCGGAGCTGAAGGGCAGCCTGGACGAGATGTGGGGAATCAGGACATCCCGCCGGTCGAGTTTCGGCACGCTCATGAGGACCCGGCTGCTGTCGTTCGGGCTGGTGCTGGTGCTCGCTTTCCTGCTGCTTATTTCGCTGGTGGTCAGCGCCGCGCTCGCCGTGCTCGAGCGTTACGCAGGGGGCATCTGGAGCAGCTCGGGAGACTTTCTCTCGGCAGTCTCCTCGCTGATCTCGTTCGGCGTCATCGCCTTCCTGTTCGCGGTCATCTACAAGATGCTGCCCGATGTGCGGCTCTCGTGGCGCGATGTCTGGACCGGCGCTATTTTCACGGCGGGATTGTTCGGTCTCGGAAAATATGCGATCGGGCTCTACCTGGGCAACAGCGCCGTGGCCTCGGGTTTCGGCGCCGCCGGGTCGGTGGTCGCCTTGCTGGTCTGGGTCTACTACTCGGCGCAGATCTTCTTCCTGGGCGCGGAATTCACCCGGCAGTACGCGCTGTGGTTCGGCAGCCTCCGGCGCGAAAGGCAGCGCCTCCAGGAGCATGCGCCTTGAGTACGCTGTCGGACACATCGCCCCGCGGATCAGCGGGATGATGCGGGCGTGCGCGCTGGTTCAAGAGCAGCTGGACTGCGTCGTGCTGTTCTGGGAGTAGAAGACGATTGCTATGGCCCCGCATCGCTTCTCACGCGCTCGCCAGCGGTGCGCCGTCGAACACCCGATACGCGTTCTTGCCGACGCGCTTCGCCGCGTGCAAAGCCCGATCCGCGCTCCTTAACAGCGTGGCGGCATCCTTGCCGTGGGCTGGATACATTCCCACCCCCGCGCTTATGGTGATCTTCACCGCGCGCCCCGCGATGTCGCAGGGCTTCGACACGGCCTTGACCAGCTTCGATGCCACCCTGGCGGCGTCGCCGGCGCCGCCGACTTGCCACAGGGCGATCACGAATTCGTCGCCACCCACGCGCGCCACGGTGTCGACTTCCCGCACCGCGGCCACAAGGCGCTCGCCGACCCGTTTCAGCAGGCTGTCCCCGGCATCGTGGCCCAGCGTGTCGTTGATCTCCTTGAATCCATCGAGGTCCAGATAAAGGACGGCCATCGCGCTCCTGTTGCGGCGGGCATGGGCGATGGCGAGCGAGATCCGGTCGGCAAGAAGCTGCCGGTTCGCAAGGCCCGTCAGCGAGTCATGCAGCGCCTCGGACTCGAGCCGGGCTTCCTTCTGCTTTCTCGCAGTGATGTCCTGCGTCAGGGCGAGGATTCCGACGACTCGCCTGGAGCAGTCGAATTCGGGAACGTAGTCGATCTGCAGATGCCGGTCGCGGCCGTTCAGCGACAGGGGGCGCTCGAACGTGACGTGCTCGCCGCGCAGGGCGGCTTCGATGTAGGGCCGTCTTTTCTCATACTCATCGTTGCCCAGCAGTTCCTTGATGCGCCGGCCGGCCGCCTGCGCGTCGAAATAGGAGATCAGCAGTCTCGCGGCGCCAAAGTCCGGCGCGGCGCGCTCGACATCCCGCTCGGTCGCGGCGGAAAACAGGAACGAGCCCATCGACCGTGTTGTAGCTTTTCGGCCCAGCGCCTGCTGTGCGCTGCCGCACGCACTCTTGCGCATCGAAAGCTCCAGCAAGAAAAAGCCCGGAGCGAAGCTGATGCTGCCGGGCTCGTACTCTTGCGGGCGAGACGCTGGTTATCGGCTGCTGATGAGCGTTTCGACCCTGCGGTTGTTGTACATCTGCGGATTGCCGAAGTTGCCCGTCTGGATCTTCCAGGACGGCACGCCCGCCGCGAGTAGCGCGCTGCGAACGTTGCTGATCCGTTGGTTGTTCAGATCCGTGCTGCCCGCGCCGTCGATGCCGACTTGCTGGCCGGGGTTCTGGCTCAGGTAGTTCGCGATCTCGGACACCTTGCCCGAATCGGAAGACAGGAGCTGCGAGCTGTTGAAATCGAAATAGAAGTCGCGGTACGAGGTCCAGCTGCCCGTCGCGCCGCCCGGGCCGCCTGGGCCTTGGACGCCGGTCTGACCGATCGCGCCTTGTGCGCCGGTAGCGCCGGTACGGCCCGTCGGGCCGCTCACGCCTGCCAGCTCGGTGTTGCCTTGCGCACCCGTAAACCCGGTTGCGCCTTGCGCGCCGGTGGCACCCGTAGCGCCGACCGGGCCTGTCGGACCTTCCCTGCTCGGGCCTTCTGCGCCCGTGCTACCCACCACGCCTTGCATGCCCGTAGCGCCGGTTTCGCCCCTCGCACCAGCGGGACCCGGAAGGCTGGAGCCCTGGGCTCCCGTCGCGCCGGTCATGCCTTGCGCGCCTGTCGCGCCAGTTGCTCCCGTGGCGCCGGCACGGCCCACGACCATCCTGCCGTCGGGGCCGGTTGCTCCGGTCGGGCCTTGCATGCCCGTGGCGCCGGTGTATCCGGTCGGGCCTTGCGGTCCGGCCATCGCCGCGCCGGTCGCGCCCATGGCTCCGGTCGCGCCTTGTGCGCCCGTGGCGCCCGTGGCGCCGGTGGCGCCCGCGGGACCGACGTAGCTGATCGGCTGCGGGGACTCGATGGGCTGCGTCGTGCTGCACCCTGCGGCGAACAGCGCAACCACCGCCAGCGAGAGCGTGCTCTTCATCATTACCGATTTCATTGCAACTCCTTTTCAATGTGACGAACGATCGCTGCGCACGTGCGCATGGCGATTCGTAGTCGAAGCTACGCAGGCTGCGCGGCGGATTCCGTGCGCTCGAGCGCTTAGCGGAAACTTCCGCGTGCGGTACGTATCCGGGCGCACGGTACCGCCCGCAGATCGAGCGCATGATGCAGACAGCCTAGGAGAACTGCCATGCTCTACACCGTCGCCATCGTGCTTCTCATTCTGTGGGCCCTCGGGCTCGTCTCGTCCTACACCATCGGAGGGTTCATCCACGTTCTGCTGGTGATCGCGATCGTGGTGATCCTGATCAGGGTCATCGGCGGGCGAAGCCCGGTCTGACGCTTGCCTTCCGACACCGCGAGCGACGCTCCTTGCGTGACCAGTGCGCGCAAGGCAACAACGCCTGGTTTGTGGTCCCGGCGGGTTTGTCGCGCCCGTACTTCTGCTTTTGATGGCGTACCTGGAACTGGGCCGCCGCAGCGCACCGAGCGCGCCGGCTATTTGAATCAAATCTCGAGGCGCTTGCTGATTCCCGCGGCAAGGCGCGGATCCACGCGCTCGAAATGCTCGAGCTGGCGCTGCACGATATCCGAACGCGTCACGGCTTTCATCGAGGCCGAAATGTTGCCGATCAGAAGCTCCTGCTGCGCGGGATTCATCAGCCGGAAGAGCGCGCCGGGTTGCGAGAAGTGGTCCTGTTCGCCGCGGTGGGAGAAGCGCTCGACCACCGTGGCACCGAGATTCCATGAGGGCTCGCAATACGCCGGCGCTTCGGCAGGGGTACCGGGCACGCTGTTCGGCTCGTAGTTGGGCGCTGCGCCCGCGTTGCCGTCAAAGCGCATCGCGCCGTCGCGCTGGTTGTTGCGCAACGGGCATCTTGGCGCGTTTACGGGCAACTGAGCGTAATTCGTCCCGACGCGATAGCGCTGCGCATCGTTGTAGGCGAAAAGCCGCCCCTGCAGCATCTTGTCCGGCGAAAAACCCATTCCCGGAACGATGTTCGCGGGCGAGAACGCGGACTGCTCTACTTCGGCAAAGTAATTTGCAGGATTGCGATTGAGCTCGAGCTCGCCTGCCTCGATCAGCGGGAATTCCTTGTGCGGCCAGATCTTTGTGAGATCGAAGGGGTTCCAGCGGAAGCCCGCGGCCTGCGCCTCGGTCATCACCTGCAGGCATACGTGCCAGCGGGGAAATTGGCGTGCTTCGATCGCCTTGAAAAGATCGCGTTGCGCGTAGTCGGGGTCCGCGCCGGCGAGCGCCGCAGCCGCTGCAGGCGAAAGATTCTTGATACCTTGCCTGGACTTGAAATGCCATTTCACCCATACGCGCTCGCCTTTCGCGTTGATCAGGCTGAAGGCGTGGCTGCTGAAGCCGTGCATGGCGCGAAAGCCGTCCGGCGTGCCGCGATCGGAAAAGAGAATGACGATTTGATGCAGCGCTTCCGGCGAGAGCGACCAGAAATCCCACATTGCGTCCGGGTCCTTGAGGTGCGTCTGCGGATTGCGCTTCTGGGTATGAATGAAGTCCGGGAATTTGAGCGGGTCCTTGATGAAGAACACGGGCGTGTTGTTGCCGACCATGTCCCAATTGCCTTCCTCGGTGTAGAACTTGACTGCAAAACCGCGGGGGTCGCGCACGGTGTCCGCGGAACCCAGCTCACCACCCACCACAGAGAAGCGTAGAAAAACCGATGTCTCTTTGCCGACGCGAGAGAGAAGCTTTGCGCTGGTATATCGGGTGATGTCGCCCGTCACGCGAAAGCTGCCGTACGCGCCGGATCCCTTGGCATGCACCACCCGCTCCGGGATGCGCTCGCGGTTGAAATGCGCGAGCTTCTCCACCAGGTGGATGTCCTGCAAGAGCACCGGCCCGCGAGGACCGGCGGTGACGCTGTTCTGGTTATCGGCGACGGGTTGGCCGAAGTTGGTCGTTAAAACGGGTCGGTCCGACAAGATCGATCTCCTTTCGTTGCTTCGCCGCGGTTCAAAGCTAGAGCCAGTACTCGAGCAGCCGCGCCGCCCACTCCTTCAGCCGCAGATCGAAGGACCTCGCTTCCCAGCGCTCGAGATCCACGGCTTCGGACGCCTCGAGATCGGCGGTAAAGGCGGCATGCATCTGGCCGGCGAACTCGCGCCCCAGGATCGTGGCGTCGATCTCGTCGTTGTGCAGAAAGCTGCGCCGGTCGAGATTGGTCGAGCCGATGCACGACCACACGCCGTCGATGGTCGCGGTCTTGGCATGCAGCATCGCGCTGCGGCGCTCGTGGATCTTCACGCCGGCGGCCAGCAGGGCCGAGTAGTGCGAGCGCCCGGCGTGGAAGGCGACGCTGGAGTCCGAATGCCCGGGCAGCACCAGCCTGACGTCGACGCCGCGCCGCGCCGCGTCGGTCAGGGCCTCGACGAGCTGGGGGTCGGGGACGAAGTAGGCGTTGGTCAGGTAGACGTGCCGTTCCGACTTGGAAATCGCCGAGATCAGCGTGAGATAGATAAGGCTGTGCGGATCGTCGGGCGTGCTGCCGATCGCGCGCACCATCTCGGGGCCTTTGGCGGCAAGCACGGGGAAGTAGTTCGCGGCGGCGAGCGGCGCGCCGCGCTGCTTCGTCCATGTCTGTATGAACAGCTTCTGGAATTCATCGACCACCGGACCCTCGATCCGCAGATGCGTGTCGCGCCAGGCAGGCTTCGCGTCCGAGGCCTTGCGCCTGGCGAACGACCCGCCGGAATGCACGCGGCTGAAATTGATCCCGCCCACGAACGCGATGCGCCCGTCGATCACCAGCAGCTTGCGGTGGTCGCGGTTGTTGACCAGCCACTCCTTCCTGGCCGACAGCGGGTTGACCGGATTGAACTGGAGGACCTGCACGCCGCCGGCCGTCAGGCGATCGAAGAACGCCTTCGGCGTGCCCATGGAGCCTACGCTGTCGTACACCAGATTGACGGGCACGCCCTGCACGCGCTTCTTCAGCAGCAGATCGGAAAACTGCCGGCCGATCTCGTCGTCCTCGATGATGTAGGCTTCGAGGTTGATGTGGTCGGTGGCCGCGGCGATCGCGGAAAACATCGAGCGGTAGGTCGCCGCGCCGTCCTGCAGCAGCAGCACGCTGTTTCCGGAGCTGAGCGGGGTGCCGACGATGGCCTGCTCCACGGCGATGTGCTGCTGCAGGATGTCGAGCTCGCTCCCCTTGCCCTTCAGGCCCGCGAGGATCGCCGCGACGCGCTGCATGGAAAGCGGGCCGCGCGCGCTCTCGATTTGCACGCGGCCGGCGTTTTGCACAGGATCCCCGGCATCGGGCAGCTGCGCGCAACCCGCCGCCAGCAGCGAGCAGCCCGCGGCGAGCGAGCGCTTGCCTGTCACTTGTTCCTGAACCCGAGCAGCAGGAATACGCCCAGCGCAATCGCGCCGGCGCTCACGAGGACCGGTACGTCGACGGTTTCCTTCTCCTGCACCTGGAGCACCATCGGGCCCAGCTTCGCGCTGTGGGTTTCCTTCGTGTAGCTGAAACCGCCGTAGGCGAGGCCCAGCGCGCCCGCTGCGATCAGAAGAATGCCGACTATCTTTGCGATGCCCATGTTCATCTCCGGAAAAGGCTCATGGAACGACGGCGGGAATATCCTGGCGGTAGCGCACGTCGCACAGCAGGCGGCCCAGTTCTTTCTTGACCACGGCGTAGCACTCGCACGCGCGGGCTTCCAGCCCGGAGCGCTCGAGCACGGCAATGTGGCCGCGCCGATAGCGGATGACGCCGGCCTCGCGCAGCCTGCCGGCGGCCTCCGTGATGCCTTCCCGCCGCACGCCGAGCATGCTGGCGACCAGTTCCTGCGTCATGACCAGCTCGCGGGAGGAGACCCGGTCGAGGGTGAGCAACAGCCAGCGGCACAGCTGCTGCTCCACCGAATGGTGCCGGTTGCAGACCGCGGTCTGAGTCACCTGCGTGATCAGCGCCTGGGTGTAGCGCAGCAGCAAGCGCTGCATCAGGCCGGCGCGATCGAATTCCTCCCTCAGCCGGCGGCTCTCCAGCCGGTAAGCGTGCCCTGCGGTCTGCACCACGGCCGAGCTCGGGGTGGTGCCGCCTCCCATGAAAAGCGAAATGCCGACCACGCCTTCATTGCCCACCCCCGCGGTTTCGGCCGATGCGCCGGACTCCATGACATAGTGCAGCGACACGATGCTGGTCGTGGGGAAGTAGGCGTGCTGCATCTGTCCGCCGGGCTCGTAGAGGATTTCGCCGAGCGGCATCGGCACCAGCTGCAGATGCCGGGCGAGGCGCTCGAATTCCGCCGTGGGCAGCGCGGCGAGCAGATGATTCTGATTCGGACTATGCGGCAGCATCGAGCTCGACGCCGATTCCGCGGTAACCGATGAAGCGGCAGGACTGGTTGAACATCGGCTCGCCGCTCACCTGGAACCTCTGTCGCGAGCCGTCGGCATTGACGCGGCTGAAGACGAAATCCAGGAACGGCTGCCGGGCTGCGATGGTGGCCTGCAGCGCCTGCCGCTCCTGCTCATTCCAGCCTGGCACCCGGGTATCGTCCGCACTTCCCGCCAGGGTGCCGACCCGCAGCCCGAGCATCTCCAGAACCGGACCGGAAACGCGGGTGAAGTTTCCGTGCTCGTCCTGCTCCCAGTACCAGTCCGAGGCGAGCTCGGTCAGGCTGCGGAAGCGGGCTTCGCTTTCGCGCAGCTCGGCGGTCCGCTCCTGCACCGTCCGCTCCAGCACCTTGCTGTAGTTCTCGAGTTTCTTGTACAGCAGCCGCACTTCCAGCAGGTTGCGGATCCGCGTCCTGACTTCGACCACGTCGAACGGCTTGCTGATGAAATCCTTTGCGCCGGCCTGCAAGGCGCGCAGCTTGTGGCCGGGTTGGGCGGTGATCACGAGCACCGGTAGATAGCCGTCGGCATCGTTCGTCTTGAGGCCTTCCATCACCTGGAATCCGTCCATGCCGGGCATCTGCAGGTCGAGCACGATCAGGTCGTAGCGGTTCTTGCGATGCAGCGCCCAGACCTCGTGCGGATCCATGGTCGAGGCAACGCGGGTGTAGCCGGCGTCACGCAGCAATTGATCGAGCAGGCTGACATTCGCCTCCTGGTCGTCCACGATCAGGATGGCGGCGTCGAGAAGGTCGCGCTCGGCAAGCTTCATGCTTTTTCCTTTTCCGCCGAGAATTTCAGCGCCTGGTCCAGCGCGGCCATGAATTGATCGACCTTGATGGGCTTGGTGAGATAGTTGAAGAATCCGGCCTCGAGTGCCTTCTGGATGTCGCGCGGGACCGCATTGGCGCTGAGCGCGATGATGGGGATATGCGCGGTCGACGGGTCTGCGCGCAGGATTTCCATGGCTTCGATGCCGCTGATGCCGGGCAGGTTGAGGTCCATCAAGATCACCTCCGGCTGGCAGGCGCGTGCAAACTCGATGCCGAGACTGCCGTCCGCCGCGCCTAGCATGTGCAGCTCGGGGCGGCGCGCAATGAGCTGCTCGACCAGCTCCAGGTTGGCCGGATTGTCTTCGACATAGAGCACGGTGCGCACCGCCGTGCCCTCGGGCGTCTGCGGCTGCACCAGCGCCGCACGCTCGGCTTCACGGACGCCAAGCTGCGGCGCAGCCGCCAGGCGCAACTGGATCCAGAACACGCTTCCCACCCCGATGGTGCTCTGCGCGCCAATGGCGCCCCCCATCAGCTCGACCAGCCGCTTGGCGACCACCAGGCCGATCCCCGTGCCCTCTTCCGCGCCGGCCTCCTTTCCAAGCCGGTTGAACGGCTGGAAAAGCTGCTCCATCTGCTCCGGAGTCAGTCCCGCGCCGCTGTCGCGGAAGCTGATGCGAATCGAATTCGCGTGGCTCGGGGTGCACTCCACGGCAACCGCGCCCCCGGGCTTGTTGTACTTGATGGCGTTGAACAGGAGGTTGATCAGGACCTGCTTCACCCGGGTCCGGTCGGCGCTGACGAAGCAGGGGATCTCGAAGCGCGGAAACGTCATGGCGATGCCGCGCTTCTGCGCCTGCGGCTCGATCATGGCGCGGCACTCGAGCATGACCTCCGCCAGCGAGACCGGCTCGCGCGACAGCGTCACCTTGCCCGACTCGACCAGCGCCAGGTCGAGGATCTCGTTGATCAGCTCCAGCAGGTACCAGCCTGCCTTGAGAATCTGGTCGAGGTTGCGCTTCTGCGCCGGCGCCGGCGGCGGCGTGCCCGATTCCATGAGCTGGGCGAAGCCGAGGATCGCATTGAGCGGCGTGCGCAGCTCGTGGCTCATGCCGGAGAGAAAATCCGTTTTCGCGCGGTTGGCTTTCTCCGCGGCGGCCATGGCCTCGTTCAGCACCGATTCGACGCGCTTGCGCGCGGAATTGTCGGCGCCGATCAGCAGGTATCCGATGACGGCGCCGTCGTCGCCGCGCAGCGCCGTGATCGACACGAGGGCCGGGAAGCGGCTGCCGTCCTTGCGGATGTAGGTCAATGCATAGCTGTCCTCGATCCCGCGCGACGCCTTGAAGGCCAGCGCCTCGAAGCCTGGCGCAATCGGGGTTGCGAGCTCCAGGCTCAAGGCCCGGGCGCGCGCCATGACTTCCTGCGGATCATGAATGTCGCTCGGGCTGATCCGGCTCACGACTTCGTCGGCGCTGTAGCCCAGCATGCGCTCGGCGCCGGCATTGAACAGCTGGATGATGCCTTTCTCGTCGGTGGCGATGATCGAGAAACTGGCGCTGGTGAGGATCGCGTTCTGCAGCGCCAGCGTCTTATGCAATGTTGTTTCCGTCATCGGTCAAATCGGGACCAAGGTGCCGTTTTCCACCCTGACGCGGATTCCGACCTTGAGCGCCGGTTCCGTCGGGTAGGAAACCATCTGGGAGCCGCCGTTGTCCAGGCGCACCACCACTTCGTAGTGCCTGGTCGTCTTCATCCGCTTTTCGATTTCGTTGCCGGCAAATGCCCCGCCGGCGCTCCCGACCACCGTTGCGATTCTCCTGCCGCTGCCGTCGCCTACCTGGTTCCCGAGCAAAGCGCCGGCCACGCCGCCCGCGATCATCCCGAGATAGCTGCCGTCGCCCTTGTGCTCGATGGCGTTGATCGCTTCGACGGCGCCGCAATTGGCGCAAACCGGGGCGGGAGCTGCCACGCGCCTGGCACTCGTGCGTGAGCGCGAACGGGAGGTCTCGACCAGCGCCTGGCCAAGAACCGTGCTTCGTTCCTGCTTGCCGAGGCGCAGATTCCCGGTCACGATCGTATTGACCGCAATCTTGTCGCGCTTCCGGACGGTGTACGCGCCTTCGTAGACACCGGCGGCGACTTCTTCGAGGGCGAGCTTGCCCCTTACGCCGTCGATCCTGACGCTCGCGCTTCCGCCGGGGCTGCCCGAGAGCATAAAGAGCAATTCCTCGCCCGGCATCAGGCGGGCCGGCGGCTCCACCTCGAAGCGGTCGATTCTCGGAACTGCGCTCGCCGAGGCCGAGCCGCCCGGCCACCGGGCCGCAGCGCCGGCCACCAGGGACTCGTCGAGGATGCTGCTGGCGACGCGATTGCCCAGGCGCAGGTTGGCCGTGGCGGTGCTGTCGGCGGTGATGCGGTCCCGCCTGCCGATCGTGTAGGTGCCCTCGTAGACGCCGGCTTCGACTTCGTCGAGGACCAGGCTTCCGGTTGCGCCGCCGACCCGCACGCTCGCGGTGCCGCCGGGGCTGCCATACAGCGTGAACGCCAGCTCGTTGCCGGCGATCGGTTGCGCGACGGGTTCGACGTCGAACCCGTCGATTCTCGGCGCCGCAACCGCGGCTGCGGGCTGCTGCGCCTGCGTGGGAGCCGAAGCGAACGTCAGCGGCAGGAATACCGCCAGCGCGAGTAGTCCCGCCACAATCTTGCTCTGGAGGTTCATGTGCGGCCCAGATCCTGGATCGCATCGACGATCATTCCCGTGCCGATCGCCATCAGCAGGATGTCGGACGCAACGCGCACGTAACGATGCCCGGACGGCGGCTGGCCGAGCTGCACCACAACCGACTGCGGGACTTCGTAAAAGACCACGTCCCGCGCCAGCGGCTGGCCGATGTGCCACTTCCTGGCCTGGCCCGGCGGCATGCAACCGTTGTGCTTCTTGGCCAATCCCGGTGGGCAACGCCCGACGCGGTGCTGCTCGCTGTAGTACTCACGCACGATGACGCGGTCGCGCTCCTCGAAATGACCGCGCCTGGCGCTGTCGGGCGACGATCTCTCGGCCCGGCCCGCCTTGCCGCCGCCGGCCCAGGAGGGTTTTTCCGCCATCGCCGGGCCGATCGCCAGCATACCGGCGAGCGCGAAAGCGAGCGCAGATGTGGTTCTTGCATTGATACGGTTCATGGTCAGGCCTCCTTTCGGGTGCCGATTCCATCCTTGCACTTCACGCGGATTTGCTCGGTGCGCTGGTGCGCACACTATTTGTTCTTGCCGATCTCGTTGCCGATGATGCCGCCGACGGCCGCGCCGCCGATGGTGCCGATCGCGCTGCCGCCGGTGAGCACTGCGCCCCCGACCGCTCCGGCTGCCGCGCCGCCCGCGGTGTATTGGTCGCGAGCCGACATTCCGGTGCAACCGGCCGTGCCGAGAATCACTGCCGCGGCAACTGCACTGACTGCGAATCTTTGGATCGTTTTCACTGGATTACCTTTTTTCAAACGTTCGATTGGATGACGCCATTGATGACCTTGACCTTGTCGCCGTTGCGCCAAGACGGCGCGTCGGCCTGAGTGAGCACGCGGCTCGAGCCGTCGTCGAAGCGCACGGTGATCTCGTAGCTCTTGGCGGTTTTCACGCGCTTCTCGATTTCGTTGCCGAGGACCGCGCCGCCGACCGCGCCGATCACCGTCGCGACCTTCCTGCCGTCGCCGTCTCCGACCTGGTGGCCGAGAACTCCGCCGACCACCGCGCCGCCTGCGGCGCCGATGCCGCTGCCTTCGCCCTTGCTTTCGATTTCGCGCACCGACTGGATGACCCCGCATTCCGCGCACTTCGCGGCGGCGAGCGGGGCTGCAGCCGCTTTCGCGGGGGCAGGGGCGACTTTCGCCGGGCTCGCCTTGGGTTTGTCGAGCTTACCGATGAGGCTCGGATCGGCAGGCTTGCCCGTCGAGGTCGGGATCCAGCCCATGAAGGCCGCGATACCGGCCGCGCAGAATACGATCAGCGCGATCGCCGCGACCCACAACAGGGGATGAGGGGACTTGATTGCTTGCGTTTCCATGCTGCATCCTTTGAAATTACGACCGGTGGCCAAAAAAAAAGCCCTGCGCTGCAGGGCTTTCCCCTGGCTGGACTACAGCTCGATTACTTGAGCCTCGAACCGGTGACTTCGATCTCGACGCGGCGATCGGGCTGCAGGCAGGCGATCAGCTTCGAGTTCGTGCTGCCCGAGCATTGACCGGCTTTCGTCATGGGCTGCGTTTCGCCCATGCCGCTGGTCCGCACCTGGCTCGACTGGATTCCCTTGCTCACCAGATAGGTCTTCACCGCTGCCACGCGCTCCTCGGAGAGGATTTGGTTGTAGCGGTTGGAACCGATGCGGTCGGTATGTCCGACGGCCAGGATCGTCGAGGGATTGATGCCCTCGATGTTCTTGACGAAGGCGTCCAGCGTGTCGCGTCCTGCCGGGCGCAGCACCGACTTGTCGAAGTCGAACAGCGCATCGGCGTCCAGCGTCACTTTCTCGTACACCGGCTGCGGCGCGGCGGCGGCGACCACGATGGGCGCTGGTGCCGGGGCGGGCGCGACGTACGCTGCCGGGGCCGGCGCGACCTGCGCGATTGGCTGCGGTCCGCATGGGACATTCGGCAACGGGGCTGGGCCGTAACCGCTGTGCCAGCAGTCGCCGAAGCCATTCATCCAGACCTGGCCCGGCGTGGTGGTGACAAGGGCATGGTCGGCGACCGGCCCCAATACCGGCGCCAAGCTTTGCGCGCTGGCCGTACCCGACACGATGCCGAGCGCCAGAGCGCAGGCCACGGCCAGTTGTTTCTTGGTGAATGTGCTTCTCATGGTGTTCTTTCGATGACTGCCTTTCGGTGTCTCAGCGGATGCTGAATGCACGATGCATTGTCGGTGCGCGACGACGCGCCATCTAGCGGCTGGCGCACATAGGAGAGACTCTAATTTGTTGGAAGGGTGAAGCGAGGCGCCGGCGCGCCTCGATAGTGCGGGTGCCCGGGGCCGATCTATCTATTTGAGCCGCAGGTCGTTCTTGACGGAGGCCACGCCTTTGACGCCGCGGGCAATTTCGACCGCCTTGTTCATCTCGGCGCCGGTATTCACGAAGCCGCTCAGCTGCACGACGTTCTTGTAGGTCTCGACGTTGATCTGCAGCACCTTCAGCGTCGGCTCGTTGAAGATCGCGGTCTTCACGCGGGTCGTGATGGCGGCGTCGTCGAGGTATTCGCCGGTGCTTTCCCGGGTGGAGGTGGCGGCGCAGCCGAGCGCGGACAGGAGCAGGGCGGCCATGAAGAAGGCGGAACAGCGTTTGAGCAGGGTCATTGGGGTCTCGATCGAATCAATGGCGCGGTTAAATTGCGGGAGCTGCCTTCGCGATTCTGTGCCGTCCGGGGCGCGCATTCTGTGCGCCAGCGTACAGTACCCGATTACTTGGGAAGCCTCGCTCCGGCTGCATAGGGCAGCGCTGCCAGGAAACCCAGCGTCCACCACGCGAGCAGTCCCTGAAATCCATTCAGGGCGCGTCCAAACGTCAGGAAAGCGTCGAGTGAAATGCCAAGGACGGCGAACGCGGACAAGGCAAGGATCGCTCCGACCGGCAGGTACAGCAGCGTGGCGACTATCGCCGCCATCGCCATTACCCGGGACATCGAATCCAGTGCGAGTCGCATTTTTCTTCGGCTAGCCGACCTTCTTCAGCTGGTCGAGGCGCAGCACCTTGACCCGGCTCTGCGGGTCCGCCTGGGCTTGCTGGCTGCGAATGCGCTCGAAGGTCTTGCGGATGTCGGTGCCGAAGCTCGGCGCGTAACGGAACGACGAATCGAAGATGTGTTTCATGGCAGGGACGGTGTTGTTCATCGCGCCATTATTTGCCGGAAGCAGCGCGCAATCGGTTCGTTACCACACCTACAGCTTCTTTTGTCGAAGCCGCTACGGCGCGGCGCGCGTAATGGGCCGGTTCTTGTCCGCCAGCGACGCGATCAGGCCGTCGATGCCGCCGTCGCGAACCGCCGCGGCGAAGCTCTCGCGATAATTCATCACCAGGCTGACGCCGGCGATCTTGACGTCGAACACCCTCCAGCCCGCCAGGCCGTTCTCCATGTCGTAGTCGATCGTCAGGGGTTCCGCGCCGGGCTGCCTCAGGAAGGACCGCACCAGCACCTCGGTGTCGCCGGCGGCAGCGCGCAGCGGCCGGTACTCGAGCTCCTGGTCGCGATACCCCGAAAGCGCAGCCGAGTAGGTGCGTACTAGAAGCGCCTGGAACTGTGTAACTAGCGCGCCTTGCTGCTCCGGCGAAGCGAGGCGCCAGTTGCGCGCCACGGCAATGCGCGTCATGCGGTGGAAATCGAACAGCGGCAGAATCTTGGTCTCGATGAGCTGCGCCATCTCGGTCGGACGGCCTGCCGCAAGATCCTGCTTGAAGATGGCGATCACCTCGGAGGTGACCGCCTTCATCAGGGCATCGGGCCGCTGCGGCGGCGGCTGCAGCAGTTGCGCGCTGGCGCTCCACGCACCGAGCCCCAGCAACGCCGCGAGAGCTAGCGCCCAGCCTGTTTTCATGAACATAGTACCTCCTCGGCAGGAGGCGTATCGTCGCCGCTTGCGCGTCGCACATTCTGTGCGCCAGCCGTCATAGCAGGATCGTTTGTCCGACACCGAACGAATGGGCGTAGCATGCGCCATGGTCACGGCCGCCAGCGTACGTCGCTCGCATCCCGGGCAAAACCGTCTTCTCGCCGCGCTGCCCGCGCCCGATTACGAGAGCCTGCTGCCGCATCTGGAGCTCATGCCGATGCCGCTCGGACAGGCGGTCTACGAATCCGGCGGTCCGCAGGGCTTCGTGTATTTTCCGACCGACAGCATCGTGTCGCTGCTCTATGTCCTCGAGGACGGCGCCTCGACCGAGATCGCGGTCACCGGCAACGAGGGCCTGGTCGGCATCTCGCTCTTCATGGGGGGCGAGACCACGCCGAGCCGCGCCGTGGTGCAGAGCGCCGGCGTTGGCTATCGCGTGCGTGCGGCGGTGCTCAAGAAGCGTTTCGAGTCGAGCGGCGAGGTGCAACACCTGCTGCTGCGCTTCACGCAGGCGCTGATCACCCAGATGACGCAGACCGCGGTGTGCAACCGCCACCACGCGGTGGACCAGCAGCTTTGCCGCTGGCTCCTGCTGATGCTCGACCGGCTCTCGTCGGACGAGGTGCGGATGACGCAGGAGCTCATCGCCAACATGCTGGGCGTGCGCCGCGAAGGCGTCACCGAGGCGGCCGGCAAGCTCCAGGCGAACGGCCTGATCGAGTACGCCCGCGGCCGCATCCGGGTGCTGGACCGGCCGCGGCTCGAGCGCTCGGTGTGCGAGTGCTACGCCGTGGTCAAGCGCGAGTACGACCGGCTGCTGCCCTACGGAAAGCGGCCCGCCGTCGCGACCTGAGGTTCGCCTCGGCCGCTATGTGGGCGCGCGAACATACGCGCGTGCCCATTGCGCGCACACTCCGACGCGATGCCCAGGCGCCTCAACCGCAGGCCGCGCAGCGATGCGCCGGCGAACAGCGTGCTCGCGGCGCTGCCGCGCAAGGCGTACCTCGCGCTGCTTCCCGGCCTCGCTCCGGTCGCGCTCGTCTTCGGCGATGTGCTCTACGAGCCCGGCGAGGCGATTCGCGACGTTTACTTTCCAGGCAGGTCGGTGGTTTCGCTGCTCACGGTGGTCGACGGGCACGCCGCGCTCGAGGTCGGGCTGGTGGGTCGCGAAGGCATGGTTGGGATCCCGCTCGCCCTCGGCATCGGTATCTCGCCGGTGCGCGCCGTGGTGCAGGGCGCCGGGAGCGCGCTGCAAATGAGCGCGGCCCGCTTTCGCAAGGCATTCGAGACCGGCCTGCCGGTCCAGCGCTCGCTGCACCGCTATACCTATGCGCTGATGGCGCAGATCACCCAGACCGCAGCGTGCAACCGCTTCCACATGGTCGACGAGCGCCTTGCGCGCTGGCTGCTGATGACGCGCGACCGCCTGTGCTCGGGGGAATTCCACCTCACGCACGAATTTCTCTCGCACATGCTCGGGGTGCGCCGCGTTGGCGTGACCGAGGCGGCCTTGGACCTGCAGGAGCGCGGGCTGATCGACTACAGCCGCGGCAACATCCGGATCCTCGACCACGCGGGCCTGGAAGCCGCCTCCTGCAGCTGCTACGAGCTGGTCAGCGACCGCGCGCCCGCCAGCGCTTGACCGCAGGCGCGATGCGCTTGAGCATTTGCTGACCGTGGCTGCCGACATGGCGCCTTCCATCGATAGCTCCGCGCGAGTGCTGTTCGTCACGCCGGAATGCGCGCCCATGACCAAGACCGGCGGTCTGGGCGACGTGAGCGCGGCGCTTCCCGAGGCGCTGCGCGCCGCCGGGATGGATGTACGCACCTTGCTGCCCGGTTACGAGGAAGTGCTCGGAGTAATGGCCCACGCGCAGTTGCGCGCGAGCGTGCGAGTCCTGGGCTTCGATTGCCGCCTGCTCGATGCGGGTGCGTTCATCGTTGTCGACTGTCCGGAGCTTTACGCGCGCGACGGCAGTCCCTACCAGAGCCGCGACGGCCGTGACTGGGACGACAACCCGGTGCGCTTCGGCGTGTTCTGCAAGCTCGCCGCGCTGCTCGCAACGCCGGACTCTCCCTTGGCCTGGCGCCCGGACCTCGTGCATTGCAACGACTGGCCGGCTGCGCTCGCTCCCGTCTACCTGCACGGCGAGCGAGAGCGCGCGGCGACGGTAATGACGGTGCACAACCTTGCATTCCAGGGCCTTTGCGACCCCGCGCTCGTCGGGCCGCTCGAGGTTCCAGCGTCGTACTTCACTCCGGACGGGCTGGAGTTCTACGGGAAACTGTCGTTTCTGAAAGGCGGTCTCGTCTATGCCGACGCGCTGACTACCGTCAGCCCGACCTACGCGCGCGAGATTCAGACGCCCGATTTCGGCTCGGGGCTGGATGGCCTGCTGCGCCGGCGGCGCGACGTGCTCACCGGAATCCTGAACGGCATCGACACGCAGACGTGGAATCCGGCCACCGACGCACGCATTGCGCGCCGCTACGATGCCGGCAGACTGGAAGCCAAGGCCGAGAACAAGGCGGCGCTGCAGCGGCGCCTGCACCTTCCGGTGGACGAGGACCTGCCGCTGCTGGGAGCGGTCGGCCGGTTCACGCACCAGAAGGGAATCGACCTGCTCGCCGCCGCAGCCGATGAGCTCGTCGCGATGCCGGCGCAGATCGTGGTGCTCGGCAAGGGAGAGCCCGAGCACCAGCGCGAATTGGCTGCGGTCGCAGCGCGCCACCCCGGCCGCGTCGCGGTCGCCATCGGCTTCAACGAGGACCTTGCCCACGCCATCGAGGCAGGGGCCGACGTGTTTCTGATGCCCTCGCGCTTCGAGCCGTGCGGACTCAACCAGATGTACAGCCAGCGCTACGGGACGCCGCCCGTGGCGCGCGCCACCGGCGGACTCGTCGATACGGTGATCGACGGCGTCACCGGATTTCTCTTCGAGAGCGCCGAAAGCGCGGCGCTCGTGGCGGCGGTGCGGCGCGCTCTCGCGGCGTACCGCGACCCGGCGCGCTGGACGAGGATCCAGCGCGCCGCGATGGCGCGCGATTTCAGTTGGGGAGAGGCCGCTCGTCGTTACGCAGATCTCTACCGCCGCCTAGCCACGGTGCCGCAGCGCTAGCCGGCGTTTCAAGGTCGGCTTTCGCGTCGTCCTTCCAGCCCTTGATCCGGGCGAGCAGCGCGGCGTCGTACTCGCCGCGGATCGGCCAGCGGCGGTTCCACAGGTTGAAGCGCGGGCGCTGTCCCATCGCATCTTGCTGCGCTGCGGCGAGCGCGGTCAGCGTGCCGACGTCGCGCCAGTAGGCCCGCTCTTCGAATTCCTGCACTCCGGGCACGCGGTTCTCGGCGAAGTCGTAGGCGTAAACGCGCGCGGTCTCGCAAAGCCGCGGCAGCACGTCGCGGCCGAAATCGGTGTCGCCGCGGCTGCGCGCTTCGTGCAACGCCTTCTCGAGCACGCGCGGATCGAACACGTAGTTGCCCATGGAAGCATAGGCGCACGCCGGGTTGCGGGGGATGGGCCTGGCGCGCTGCGGCTTCTCGCGGAACTCGCGCACGCGGCCGTCGGCTTCCGTCGACACGATGCCGAAGGACGACGCTCTGTCGAGAGGCACCGCGAGCGCCGAAACCGTGACATCGGCCTGGCGGCTGCGATGGAAGTCCACCATCTGGCGCACGTCCATTCGGTATACGTGATCGGCCGCGAAGACCGCGACGACGTCGGGAGAATGCGCCTGCAGCAGATCGAGGTATTGGTAGACCGCGTCGGCAGTGCCCTTGAACTGGCCGTCGAAAGTGTTCGAGCGCGGCAGCAGCACCTTGATCGTCCCCTCGTCGGCGAACCACGGCGCCCACGCCACGGCGATGTGGCGCATGAGCGATTCGGGCTTGTACTGCGCGAGGACGTAGAGGGTGGAAATTTTCGAGTTGACCAGGTTGCTCAGCACGAAGTCGACGATGCGGTAGCCGTTGGCAAACGGCAGCGCGGGCTTCGCGTGCTCGGCGGTCAGCGGGTAGAGCCGCGAACCCTCCCCGCCAGCGAGGACCAGGGCAACGATTTTCATGTGTGTTCGGCCTTTGTTTCGAGAAGGAGAGGTTTCTTCTTGATGTGCGGCGATGATATTGGGTAGTGTTAATAGCGACTATCGCCCGGACTTGATTCATGAGGTAGCGCCGTTCCGACCCGCTGTAGTCGGCCCGCGACAGGAAATTCAATCGCCGGCGATAGTGGAGCGCTGCGCGCGCGACCTACCATGCCCGCGTCCCGTCCTACGAAGACGCGCTCATGCCTGCAAAACCTACCCGCTGGACGATCGCCGCCGCAGGCGCCGCGTTGATCTTCGCATCCGGCGAAGCGCTCGCGCCCGCGGACCCGGGCGTCGCGCTGGCCTGTGCGGGCGCCGGGCCGCTCGCGGCGGCGGCGATCGAGCAGGCTTCTCCCCCCGATCCCGCGCAGCGCGTCCTCGTCAAGTATCTTTCGCGCCGTTTCGCCATCGCAGCCGAAGCCACCGAGCGCATGGTGCAGGCCGCGGATCGCGCGGCCACCGAGGTCGGGCTCGATCCGCTGCTCGTGCTTGCGGTGATCTCCATCGAGTCGCGCTTCAATCCCATCGCGGAGAGCTCGATGGGCGCCAAGGGGTTGATGCAGATCATCCCGAAGTACCACCGCGCCCGGCTCGACGCGCTCGGCGGCGAAGATTCGGTGCTCGATCCGGAGAGCAACATCCTCCTGGGGGCGCAGATCCTCCAGGAATACGTGCGCCGCACCGGCACGCTGGAGGCGGGCCTCCAGTACTACAACGGCGCGTTCTCCGACGCGTCGGCGCAGTACGCGCAAAAAGTGATGGCCGAGCGTGAGCGCCTCGAGCAGGTCGTGCGCTCGAGAGGCAGAACGTCATGAAGCGTCTCGCCGTCGGTCCAGGACAGCTTCGGCGCCAGCACGACGGGAGCTGGCGCACCAACGGCTGCCGCCCGGTTCAGTCCGCGCGGGTCATTTCCGCGTAAACGGGAAATTGGCGTAATTTACCGGCGGAGTGGAAGCCCCCGCCCGCACCGTCGTCGCGCGCAGCACCGTCTGGCGCGGCCGCCCCTATCCTCCCGGAGCCACCTGGGATGGGTCCGGGGTCAACTTCGCGCTGTTCTCCAAGCACGCCGAGCGCGTGGAGCTGTGCCTGTTCGACCCGAAAGGGCGCAGGGAGCTCGAGCGCATCGAGCTGCGCGACCGCACCGACTTCGTCTGGCATTGCTACCTGCCCGAGGCGCGCCCCGGCCAGCTCTACGGCTACCGCGTCTACGGGCCGCACCACCCCGACGCCGGGCACCGCTTCGATCCGGGCAAGGTGCTGCTCGATCCCTACGCGAAGCTCATCCGGGGAAAGATTTCGGCCGGCCTGGGGCGCTGCCAGGTCGTCGACACGGCGTTCAGCTGGGGCGACGATCGGCCGCCGCGCATCCCGTGGCAGGACACGGTGATCTACGAGGTGCACGTGAAGGGCTTCACGCAGCTGCATCCGGAGGTGCCTGAGCAGCTGCGCGGCACCTACGCCGGTCTCGCCACCGCGCCGGTGATCGGCCACCTGAAAGCGCTCGGCGTTACGGCGGTCGAGCTGCTGCCCGTGCACGGCTTCGTCGACGAAAAGCGCCTGCTGCAGCACGGGCTGCGCAACTACTGGGGCTACAACGGCATCGGCTTCTTCGCGCCGGAGCTGCGCTACTCGGCGAGCGGCACGCTCGGCGAGTTCAAGACCATGGTGAAGAAGCTCCACGAAGCGGGCATCGAAGTGATCCTCGACGTCGTCTACAACCATACCGGCGAAGGCGATCACACCGGGCCGACGCTCAGCTTCCGGGGCATCGACAACTTCGTCTATTACCGGCTCGATCCGTCGCAGCCGCGGCGCTATCTCGACACCGCCGGCACCGGCAACAGCTTCAATGCCGCGCACCGCGTGGTGCTCACGCTCATCATGGACAGCCTGCGCTACTGGGTGCAGGAGATGCATGTCGACGGCTTTCGCTTCGACCTCGCCTCGACGCTCGCGCGCAGCGCCGGCAACGTGTTCGACCGCAACGGCGCGTTCCTGTCCGCGGTGCGCCAGGATCCGGTGATCTCGCAAGTGAAGCTGATCACCGAGCCGTGGGACCTCGCCGAGGGCGGCTACCAGCTCGGCAATTTTCCGCCGGGCTGGGCGGAATGGAACGACAAGTACCGCGACGCGGTGCGCTCGTACTGGAAGGGCGAGGGCGGCATCATCGGCGAGCTCGCGTCGCGCCTCTCCGGCTCGAGCGACATCTTCCAGCGCACCGGGCGCGGGCCCACGGCGAGCATCAACTTCGTCACCGCGCACGACGGCTTCACGCTGCACGACCTGGTGAGCTACAACGACAAGCACAACGAGGCGAACCTCGAAGGCAACCGCGACGGCTCGGACAACAACCGCAGCTGGAACTGCGGCGTGGAGGGCCCGAGCGACGAGCCGCACGTGCGCGCGCTGCGCGAGCGGCAGAAGCGCAACTTCCTCGCGACGCTGTTTTTCTCGCAGGGCGTGCCGATGCTCGTCGCGGGCGACGAAATGGGGCGCACGCAGCACGGCAACAACAACGCCTATTGCCACGACAGCGAGCTCGCCTGGGTCGACTGGCAGCTCGACGCGGACGCGCGCGCGCTGATGCGCTTCGTTGCGCAGCTCATCGGGCTGCGCAACGCGCATCCGCTATTCCGCAGGCGCACCTACTTTCGCGGCCGCGCGGTGCGCGACCCGGAAATGAAAGATATCTCGTGGCTCTCGAGCGACGGCCGGGAGATGAGCGACCATGACTGGAGCAAGAGCTTCGCCCGCTCGCTCGGCGTGCTGACCTCGGGCCGCGGGCTCACCGAGCGCGACGAGCTGGCGCGCCTGGTCGAGGACGACGACCTGCTGCTGCTGATGAATGCGCACGACGAGCCGATCGGCTTCGTGCTGCCTGCGGGCGACTGGGAGCTGCTGCTCGACACCGGCGAGCAAAGCTTCGCCAAGTCCGGGAGCTATCCGCTGCAGGCGCGTTCCCTCGCGCTGCTCGTCAAACCCAACAGGTCAGGCCAAGCTCGAACGGGTGCGTGAGCAGCTCGTGCCGCGGGAACACGCGGATGCGGTAGTCGAGGCGCCCGGCGAGCCCGGGCTTGAGGTCCAGGCGGTAGCGGTGCTCGCCGCTCTCGAGAACGCCCTCGGGCGCGCACTCGTGGCTGTGCTGCACCAGCGGGGACTCGCGCATGCCGCGCGTGAGGAGCAGCTCCACGCACACGTCGCTCGGCGCGAGGCCGTTCAGCCTGACGGCGATCTCCACCGGGATCGACTCGCCGAACTGGATGCGCGTTTTCGGGGTGTCGAGCCTGCGCGCGGCGACTCCCGGCCACGCGGCGCGCACCCTGGCTTTCCATTGCGCGAGCGTCTTCGCCGCCTGGTAGCCGGCTTCGCTGTACTTGCGCCCTTGGCGTGACGCCGGCAGGTAATACTTCGAGACGTATTCGCCGAGCATGCGGGAAGCGTCGTAGCGCGGCAGCAGCGATGCCATCGAGCGCTTGGCGATGCGGATCCACTCCGGCGAGTAGCCGCCGTTGGAGCGCGCGTAGTAGAGCGGCACGACGCGGTCTTGCAGGATTTCGTAGAGCGTGCGCGCCTCTTCCCGGTCGCGCCGGTGCGGATCGAGATCCGGGGAAGCCGGCTTGATCGCGAAGCCGTTGTCGCCGTCATAGCCTTCGTCCCACCAGCCGTCCAGGATCGACAGGTTGATGACGCCGTTCATGCCGGCTTTCATGCCCGAAGTGCCCGAGGCTTCGAGCGGGTGCACCGGGTTGTTCAGCCACACGTCCACGCCCGACACCAGGCGCCGCGCGATGTGCAGGTCGTAGCCTTCGAGGAAAAGGATCCTGCCTTCGAACTCGGGTGCCTGCGACATCTGCGCGATTGCGCGGATCAGGTCCTGGCCCGGCTCGTCGGCCGGATGCGCCTTGCCCGAGAAGAGAAACAGCACCGGGCGCTCCTTGTCGCCGACGATGCGCTTCAGGCGCTCGAGGTCGTTGAAGAGCAGCGTCGCGCGCTTGTACGTGGCAAAGCGCCGGCCGAAGCCGATGGTGAGCACGTTCGGCTTCGCCGGGTCGGCGTAGCGCAGCAGGCGCTCGAGATGCGATTCGCTGCCGTGGTTGCGCGTGTGCTGCGCGGCGAAGCGGTGGCGCACCATGTGCAGCATGCGCGCCTTGATGTCCTGGCGCACGCTCCAGAAGATGTGATCCGGAATGTCGCGGATCTTCTCCCAGATTCCCGGATAGCCGAGCCGGTGCATCCAGCCGACGCCCAGAAAGCGGTCGAGCACCTCGCCCCATTCCGGCGCGAGGAAGGTCGCGACGTGCACTCCGTTGGTGATGTAGCCGACGGGATTTTCTTCCGGCGATACCTGCGGCCAGAAGTTGTGCAGCAGCCGCTGCGACACGCCGCCGTGGATCCGCGATACGCCGTTGTTGTGCCGCGAGGCGCGCAGCGCGAGCGCCGTCATGTTGAAGTCGCCGCCCGAGGGCGGACGCGCGAGCGCCGCCACTTTGTCGGGCGCGCCGAGCTCCGGGAAGCAGCTGCGCAGATACGGAATCACGGTGGCGTCGGGAAACTGGTCGTGCCCGGCGGGCACCGGCGTGTGCGTCGTGAAGACCGTGTTCGAGGCCACTGCCTCGATCGCCGCCTCCTCGGCCAGGCCCTCGTTCACCAGCGCGCGCACCCGCTCGAGCACGAGGAAGGCGGCATGGCCCTCGTTGATATGCCAGACGCTCGGGCGCAGCTCCATCGCCGCGAGCGCCCGCATGCCGCCCACGCCGAGCACGATTTCCTGCTCGAGGCGCGTGGTGCGGTCCCCGCCGTAGAGACGATGCGCGATGTCGCGGTCGCGCTCGGCGTTTTCCGGCAGGTCGGTGTCGAGGAGAAAGAGCGACACGTGCCCGATGCGCGCCTGCCACACCTTCACGAGCAGCTTGCGCGCCGGCAAATCGAGCTCCACGACGAGCTCGGGGCCGTCCTTGCGCTTCACCGGCTGGATCGGCAGGTCGTCGAACTCCGAGTCGTAGTACTCGGCGCGCTGACGTCCTTCGCCGTCGATCGTCTGCGTGAAGTAGCCCTGCCGGTAGAGAAGCCCCACCGCTACGAAGGGCAGCTGGAAGTCGCTCGCCGCCTTGCAGTGGTCGCCCGCCAGAATGCCGAGCCCCCCCGAGTAGATCGGCAGGCTTTCGTGCACGCCGAACTCCGCGCAGAAATACGCGACCAGGTCCTCGCGCGCCACGGCGCCTGAGTTCTGCTTGAACGGCGGCTCGGCGTGATAGGCGTCGAACGCCGCGAGCACCCGGGTCAGGCTGTCCAGGAATGCCGGGTCGGTGGCCGCGTCGATCAGGCGCTGCTCGTCGATGCGCTTGAGCAGCGCCTTTGGGCTGTGGCCCACGGCTTCCCACAGCGCCGGGTTCAGCTTGGCGAACAGCGCCCGCGTCGGGCGGTCCCAGCTGTACCAGAGGTTGTTGGCAAGCTCCTCGAGACGCGCGAGGCGCTTGGGAATACGGGGATTAACCTCGAGGAAGTAACGGGTTACGGAAGGCATCGGTTTGCCGCGGCGGCTCTTTCAAGCTTGCCTGCACCCCCGCGCAATGGCGGATTCTACCGAAGGATTGTGTACCGAACTCTACGGGATGGGCACCGCGGCGAGCAGCTGCGCGCCGACGTCGACGCGGCGCGCGGTGTCGTGCGCGGGGCGCAGCCGGTGCGCCGCGACGCCCGGCAGGATGGCCTGCACGTCCTCGGGAAGCACTTTGTCGCGACCCTCGATCAGCGCCCAGGCGCGCGCGCAATGCACCAGCGCCAGCGCGGCGCGCGGGGACAGGCCGGCGACATAGCTCGGCGAGCGCCGCGTGTGCTGCACGATCGCCTGCACGTAATCGAGCAGCGCAGGCGCGACATGCACGCGCTGCACGCCGGCCTGCAGCTCCATGAGCTCGGCCGGCGTGACGCACGGGTCGAGCGTGGCGAGAAGGCTGCGCCGGTCGGTGCCGGAGAGCAGGGCGCGCTCGGCATCCCGGTCCGGGTAGCCGAGCTCGATGCGCATGGTGAAGCGGTCGAGCTGCGATTCGGGCAGCGGAAAGGTGCCGACCTGCTCGGAGGGGTTTTGCGTGGCGATGACGAAGAACGGCGCGGGAAGCTTGCGCGTCTCGCCTTCCGCCGTCACCTGGTGCTCCTCCATCGCTTCGAGCAGCGCGGATTGCGTCTTCGGCGTTGCGCGGTTCACTTCGTCGGCGAGGATTACCTGCGCGAAGATCGGGCCGGGATGGAACTTGAAGCTGCCCGTCTCGCGGTCGTAGACCGATACGCCGATGATGTCGGCGGGCAGCATGTCGCTCGTGAACTGGATGCGCTGGAAATGCAGGCCGAGCGATTTGGCGAGCACGTGCGCGAGCGTCGTCTTGCCGACGCCGGGCAGATCCTCGATCAGCAGGTGCCCGCGCGCGAGCAGGCAGGCGAGCGCCAGGCGCACCTGGGTTTCCTTGCCCAGGATGATGCTGCCGGCCGATTCGATCACGCGATCGATCGGTCCGCGCGCAACGTGCGACGCCTGAAATTCGGCCTTGAGCAGCATGCGGCCATTGTACTCGATGGGTTAAGATCGAAATTCGATGCCCGCGGCATTTATCACGCACCCGGAATGCCTAAAGCACGACATGGGTGCCCACCATCCCGAGCAGCCGGCGCGGCTCACGGCGATCGAAGACCAGCTGATCGCCTCCGGGCTCGGAGCGCACCTGAAACGCTACGAAGCGCCGCTTGCCAGCGACGAGCAGCTCGCGCGCGTGCATCCGATGGACTATGTCCAGGCGATCCGCGCCGCCGCCCCGCAGAGCGGCACCGTGCACCTCGATCCGGACACCGCGATGAACCGGTGGAGCCTGCAGGCGGCGCTGCGCGCGGCGGGGGCCGCAGTCCTCGCGGCGGATCTGGTTTTGAAAAATGAAGTCAAAGCGGCGTTCTGCAGCGTGCGCCCGCCGGGGCACCACGCGTGCCGCGCGCGGCCGATGGGCTTCTGCATCTTCAACAACGTCGCGGTGGCCGCGCGCCACGCCATCGAGGCGCACGGGCTCGAGCGCGTCGCGATCGTCGATTTCGACGTGCACCATGGCAACGGCACCGAGGACATCTTCGAGGGCGATCCGCAGGTGCTGATGGTGTCCACCTTCCAGCACCCGTTCTATCCGTACAGCGGTACCGAGGATCCGGCGGCGAACATGGTGAACGTTCCGCTCGCCGCGGGCAGCGGCTCGCGGGAATTCCGCGATGCGGTGCGGGAGAGCTGGATCCCGGCGCTCACGGATTTCCGCCCGGAGCTCGTGCTGTTCTCGGCGGGCTTCGACGCGCACGCCGAGGATGACATGGCGATGCTACGGCTGTCGGATTACGACTACGCGTGGGTGACCGAGCAGGTGAAAGACCTGGCCGAGCGCTACGCCGAGGGCCGGATGGTTTCGCTTCTCGAGGGCGGCTACGCGCTCTCGGCCCTCGGCCGCAGCGTGGTGCAGCACGTCAAGGTCCTGGCAGGGCTCAACTGAAATTCAGGGACAGACCACGATTTCCTGAAGCCGGAAATCGTGGTCTGTCCCTGGTTATGGTTCGATCCGCCAGGGCTCGCAGCTGCCGAGCGCGGCGCCGGAGGGCTGACGCTTGAAGGACGCGTCGGGCTCCGCGAGCGCAGCGGTATCGAAGTGCCAGGCGTAGCGCGCATCGAAGCGCGTGCAAACCTGCTCGCCGCCGCGCCAGCGCGTGCGCGTGCAGCCGGTGAGCGTGGTGACCCGCACGCTCGGTCCTTCGCGCTCGATGAGATGGAAGAGCTCGCCGGTTGCGCGCACCTGCACCGTGCGCCGCCCCGGCTTCGCGGTGGAGAGAACCTGCGCTTCGTCGGGCGTGAGCGCCTCGAAGACGAGAACCAGCTCCGTGCGCGGCGGATCGCCCGCGATCTCGGCGAGCAGGCTTTTGCGATAGCCGTCGTTGAATTCGCAGATCAGCTCGCCCGCGGCGAGCGCTGCGGCGGCAAGGGCGTTCACGCCGGGACCGCTTCTTCCACGAGAGACCGCGCCGCTTCGCGGAAAGCAGTCTCCTTAGCATTACTCATGCAAAGACGGCGCGCCTCAGCCAGGCGCGCAAAGTTTTTTGCCGAGGAGCGGCGGTAGGCCGGGTCGTAGTGCTCGGCGAGCAGCCGCCCGACCAGCTCTTCCCAGGCGCCGCGTGCGGCGAGCGCTTTCCACGAGGCGATCTTTTCGCGCCCGTGAAGCGCGACCAGGCAATCGAGCCGCCGCTCGAGCGAGCGCGGGTCGCCGAGGAAATGGCGGTACTCGCCGATGAGAAGCTGCACGCGCGCCTCGGGCACGGTGTCGAGCAGCACGCAGTCCGAGGCGCGCATGCGTGCAATCAGCGCCTCGGGCACCTGAAGCTGCCCGATCTTCTTCGATTCGCCTTCAACGAACACCGGCCGCGCGGGGTCGAGGCGCGCGAGCTCGCGCCGCAGCTGGCTTTCGAAGGCCTTTTGCGTGGGTTGCGGCTGCCCGGGCAGCTCACCGAGCACCGACCCGCGGTGCGCCGCAAGACCCTCCAGATCGAGCACCGGCGCGCCGGCCTCGCGCAGAGCGGCGAGCAGGCGGCTCTTTCCGCTGCCGGTCGGCCCGTGGATCACCACCAGCTCGTAGCGGCCGGGCAGCTTTTCCAGCTCGTCCACCACCCAGCGCCGATACGCGCGGTATCCCCCTTCCAGGGTCTGCGCGTCCCAGCCGATCTCGCGCAGAATGTGCGCCATCGCGGCCGAGCGCTTGCCGCCGCGCCAGCAGTACACGAGCGGCCGCCAGCCGCGCGGCTTGCCGGCGAAGAGCGTCTCGACATGCCGCGCGACGTTCTTCGCAACGAGCGCCGCGCCCAGCTTCTTGGCCTCGAAAGGAGAGAGCTGCTTGTACATCGTGCCCACCGTCGCGCGCTCGGCGTCGTCCAGCACCGGCGCCGAGATCGCGCCGGGGACGTGGTCCTCGGCGTACTCGGCAGGCGAGCGGCAATCGACGATGGTGTCGAAAGACGAAAAGTCCATATCTTTCATGCGCTAAAATTCTACGCCGATGAATGCTCCCGAACGGATTCGCCTCACCGAGTTCAGCCATGGCGGCGGCTGCGGCTGCAAGATCGCGCCCGCGGTCCTCACCGAGATCCTCGCCTCGACGCCGATCCGCGGCCTGCCGCGCGATCTCCTCGTCGGCACGGAGACGGCCGACGACGCCGCGGTCTACCGGTTGAACGACCGCCAGGCGCTGGTCGCGACCACCGATTTCTTCACGCCGATTGTCGACGACCCGCTCGACTTCGGGCGCATCGCCGCGACCAACGCGCTCTCCGACGTGTACGCCATGGGCGGGCGGCCGATCTTCGCGCTCGCGATCGTCGGCATGCCGCTCGAGAAGCTGCCGGTCGGCGTGATTCAGAAAATCCTCGAGGGCGGGGAGTCGGTGTGCGCGCAGGCCGGGATCCCGATCGCCGGAGGCCACTCGATCGACACGCTCGAGCCGATCTACGGACTGGTCGCGCTCGGTCTCGTTCATCCGGACAAAGTGAAGAAAAACAGCGCCGCGCGCCCCGGCGACGTGCTCATCCTCGGCAAGCCGCTCGGCATCGGCATCCTCTCGGCGGCGTTGAAGAAGGGCAAGCTCTCCGAGTCCGGCTACGCGGCGCTGGTCGACTGGACGACGCGCCTCAACACGCCGGGCGAGGCGCTCGCCGAAATGTCCGACGTGCACGCGGTGACCGACGTGACCGGCTTCGGCCTTGCCGGGCATCTTCTCGAAATCCTGCGCGGCTCGAGTCTCGGCGCGCAAGTGCGCTTCGACTCCCTGCCCATAATCGGCGAGGCGCTCGACTGGGCAAAGCAGGGCGTCGCGACGGGCGCCTCCGAGCGCAACTGGAAGGGCTACGGGGACGAGGTGTCGCTTGCCGCCGATCTCCCGGAGTGGAAGCGCAAGCTCCTCACCGACCCGCAGACGAGCGGCGGCCTGCTCGTCTCGTGCGCGCCGCGGGCCGCCGACGCCGTCCTGGCGGAATTCCGCAAGCGCGGCTTCGGCGCAGCTTGCGTGATCGGAGAAGTGCAATCCGGCCCCGCCAGGCTGAACGTCGCCTAGGGAAACTCTGAACAAGTCCCCGCGAATCGTGTCTGATGAGAAAGCGCATCAGCGCGATCGGCGGGGAGAATAAGATGAAACAAATGAGCTTTGCATCGGCGGCGTGGAGTGCCAAG
>SCTY01000043.1 GCA_004297625.1 Betaproteobacteria bacterium
GGCGGGCGAGACGCACGAGTACACCGACATGTACCCCGGGATGGCGAAGCAGGCGCGCGACGAGGGCTTCGGCGAGATCGCCGACTGGTTCGAGACGCTCGCCAAGGCCGAGCGCAGCCACGCCAACCGCTTCCAGAAGGCGCTCGACGGGCTAGCAGACTAGATGCGCGAAGGCTCGCTCGAAGCTCCTACCCGGCACCCGCTCGACTGGAAGAACCCGGAGTTCGGGGACCCGGCGAAAGCCGAGCAGGAGCTCGAGCGCATCTTCGGCATCTGCCACGGCTGCCGCCGCTGCGTCAGCCTGTGCACCGCCTTCCCGACGCTCTTCGACCTGGTCGACGAGTCGCCGACCATGGAGGTGGACGGCGTCAAGAAAGACGACTACTGGAAAGTCGTCGACCAGTGCTACCTCTGCGATCTGTGCTACATGACGAAGTGCCCGTACGTTCCGCCGCATCCGTGGAACGTGGACTTCCCGCACGTCATGCTGCGCGCGAAGTCGATCAAGTTCGAGAAGGGCACCAAGCTCCGGGACCGGATGCTTTCGTCCACGGACGCGCTCGGCAAGCTCGCCGCGATTCCGGTGGTGGCGCAAACCGTGAATTTCGTGAACCGCAATTCGCTCGCCCGGGGCGCGATGCACTCGGTACTGGGTGTGCACAAGGATCGCGAGCTGCCGCCTTACGCCGCGAAAAAATTCAGATCCTCGTTTAAAACTTCTTCGTCCTTTCCTGTGCGGGACGGCAAGAACACGCCCGGCAAGGTGGCCGTCTTCTCCACCTGCTACGTGAACTACAACGAGCCCGGCATGGGGCACGACCTCGTCGCGATCCTCGAGCACAACGAGATTCCGTACGTGGTCGTCGAGCGGGAAGTTTGCTGCGGCATGCCGAAATTCGAGCTCGGCGACCTTGACGGCGTCTCAAAATTGAAAGAAACCAACGTTCCGGTACTGGCCAGATACGCACGCGAGGGCTACGCGATCCTCGCCGCGGTGCCCTCGTGCACGCTGATGTTCAAGCAGGAGCTGCCGCTCATGTACCCCGACGACCCGGACACCGCCGCGGTGCGCGACGCGATGTTCGACCCGTTCGAGTACCTCGTGCTTCGAAGGAAAGACGGCCTCCTCAAAACCGACTTCAAGCAGCCGCTCGGCAAGATCGCCTATCACATCCCCTGCCATTCGCGCGTGCAGAACGTGGGACAGAAAACGCGCGAGCTCCTCGAGTCGCTGCCCGGCACCGAGGTGAAGACCGTCGAGCGCTGCTCCGGCCACGACGGCACCTGGGGCGTGAAGAGCGAGTACTTCGACAACTCGATGAAGATCGGCCGACCGGTGTTCCGCCAGATGGCCGAAGCGGCCGATGGGGCGGCTCCCGACTATGTCAGCTCCGACTGCCCGATCGCCGCGCGCCACATCCGCCAGGGCATGGGCGACGAGGCGAAAGACGCGGTCAAGGCGCACCCGCTCACGCTTCTGCGCAAGGCCTACGGCATCTAACCCAGAAATAGGGACAGACCCCATTTCAGCGCTGAAATGGGGTCTGTCCCTATTTCTGCTTTTGCTTCTGCTCGCCGCCTGCGCGCCGCTGCCGCTAGGCGCCCCCGGCATCTTGGTGTTCGGCGCCTTCGGCGATACGCCTTATACGGATGCGGAAGCGGAACGGCTCGACGGCGTCATCGACGAGATGAACCGCGAGCCGCTCGCCTTCGTGGTCCACGTCGGCGATATCGGCACGGCCGCCAAGGCGTGCACCGACGCCTGGCTGCTCGAACGGAAGGCGCAGTTCGCGCGCATCCGCCATCCGCTGGTGCTCGTTCCCGGCGACAACGAGTGGACCGATTGCAGCGATCCGACCGGGCGCCTGGCCGTCTGGCGCAAGAATTTCTGTTATCGGCGGACGGTCCCGGCCCTCACGCGCCAAGACGGTCCGTACTGCGAGCATGTGCGCTGGGAAGCCGGCGGCTGGGTCTTCGTCGCGCTCAACGTGCCGGGGAGCAATAACAACGTGCTGCGCCCCGGCGAGTACGCGCCGCGCATGAAAGCGGTGATGGCCTGGCTCGATGAAGCGGCTGCGCTCGCAGAAAAGCGCAAAGGCCTGGTGGTGCTTATGCAGGCCGACCCGTTCGTCATCGCGCCGCGAGACGGTTACGCGGATCTCCGGGAGAAGCTGGAACGGCTGGGAAGGCGCAATCCCGGACGCGTGACGCTCATCCATGGCGACACCCACGTCGCGCGCGACGACGAGCCGTTCCCCGGCGTGCGGCGCATCGAGGTGTGGGGCTCGCCGTTCGTGAGCTGGACACGCATCGCGCTCTAGCCAGATATCAGAGCGGTCCCGCCCGCCACGGGCCGCGGATGGCGCAGGTCATCCCGGAACGCGGCCTGCCGTCGCCATAGATGTTGACGAACAGGATCTCGCCGTCCGGGCTGAAGCACGCGCCGGCGAACTCGGTGGTATTCGCGATATTCACCGCGAACTCGAAAGGCACACCGTCCGGCCCCATGCCGATCAAGCGATTGACGTTGAGCAGGCCCGAAGCGAGCGCATGCGTGTCGCCGTCGCGGCTCGCGTCGTCTTCGCAGAGCAGGATGCCGCCGCGCGGCGTGACGCAGATGTTGTCGGGCGAGTCGAGCGCCGCGCTGCCGGGAGACTCGTAAACGAGCGTGAGCAGGCCCTGATCGAGGCCGGTGGGGCGGTACGCCCACAACTGTCCGCGCCGCGCTTCGCCGCCCGTCGTGGAGACAAAGTCGATCGCGCCATTGCTTCCCCGGTGGATCCCTTCGAGCCGGTTGAACTGCGCGCCGCCCAAGGCACGTCCCTGCTTGAAGCAGCTCGGACGCCCCGCCGCGAGGTCCGGGTCGGGGTCCGCGATGTCGACCCATTCACAGGCAAGCGCGTTGCCCGCGCTCCGGCCGCATTTCGACCAGGTCGAAATCGACCATGAGGGTGCCGCCCATCGCGCGCGCATCGTAAGGCGTGCCGGCGTGCGGCACGCCGAGTGTCATGTCACCCGCGCGGTTGCGCAGCTCGTGATTCCGGATCAGGCGAACAAGCCCTTCGCGCCCCGGAAAGCACGCCATGCCGTCGTGATTGCGCGGGACAGAGCCGCCTCCTCCGGCGAGCGCCTGTCCCGTTTTGCTGAACGTCGTGTACCGGAAGCGCGGCGGCAGCGCGAGGATTTCCTCGCCATTCTGGTCCGCGGTGCGCGAGAGCGGACCGTATCCCGCCCCGCGCGCGAGCGCCTTCCTGGAGGCGAGCGTCAACAGCGCGAGCGCCGATGCGGCGCAGCCGGCCGAGCGCTTGAGGAACTCCCTGCGCGGGCGAATCGCTAGCGCGGTCCGTTGCGCCGCATCACCTCGGATTCGGCCTGCACCCAGTCCTCGAGCTCGTGGCCGGGCTCGAAGCCGCGCTGCTTCGCGCGGTAGTAGGCGGCTTCCTCGATCTGCTTGCGCATCTCCTCGGGCGCGTGCCTGGCGGGAATCTTGTTCTCTGCAGTTTTGGTGTCGGTTTTTTGCGCCGGCTTGCGAAGGGTTTTGCGGCGCTCTTTGGAATCGGCCATGACTTCCTCCTGCACTTGTTGCAAACGATCGTCAGGCTAACAAACTTGGGCGTGCGCTTCTAGCGCTTCAGCGCACTTGGCTGTCGATGACGATGTTGACGGCGCCGGCATCGTTCGCCACCGGCCCGCTCGCGCCCTGCAGGTCGCCCGCTTGCGGCGCCGCGTTGCCGCTTTTCGACACGCGCGCGGTGACGACGACTTTCGGGAACGCGGAGAGGTTCATCGCCGGATTCATCGCCATCGAGTCGTCGAGCTGGAAGCTGTACGGCAGGTCGCGCACGCGCGTACGGGCGATCGCGAGCGGCAGCGGCGGCCCCTCCGCGGCGCGCGCGAACACGTACACCGTGTCGTCCGGCGACGCCTTGGATTTCAGCTGAGGAGACAGAGTCACCGTGCCACGCACCGCCGCTTTCGAAGCCTGGGCGGCTTTCGGCGCCTGCGGCTTCGCGGCTTCGCCGCCTATCCCGGCGAGAGCGCGCGCCTCGTTCACGTTCTGCTGGATGACGCGCGCGTCTTCCGAGCCGGGCTGGACGTTCGGCAGCATGCGCTGCCAGTACGCCGCTGCCGCGGCGTAATCCTTGCGCTCATAGGCTGCGGTGCCGGCAAGCGCGAGCGATTTCAGGTGATTCGGGTCGAGCTCGAGCGCGCGCCGCACCAGCTTCTCGGGCTCGCCATCGAGCTTCTGGTCGCGTGCCATGGCGAGGACGTCGGCGAAATCCGCCAGGAGATCCGGGTCGCGCGGCGCGCCGGCGGCGGCCTTTGCGAAGGCGTCCACCGCCTGGTCGAAGCGGCCGAGCGCGGCGTAGGAGCGTCCGAGGAGCTTCCAGCCCTCGATATCGTTCGGGTTCGCGCGCATCTTGTCCGCGAGCCGCTGGACCATGGCCTCCACCTGCTGCGGGGATATGTGAGCCTCGGGCTGGCGCACCAGCGCGGCCGGATTGCCGACCGCAAAATAAACGACTAGCGCCACCACCGGCACGAGCGCCACCGTCGCGATCACGGGGAGCCAGCCGGCGGGCCGCGCAGCCGGCGCGGGCTGCTCGCGAACGTCCTCGAGGAGCCGCGCTTCCAGCTCGGCACGCGCGCGCTCGTAGTCGGCCTGCGCCAGCGTGCCTGCCGCCAGATCGCCTTCGAGCTCGCGGAGCTGGTCGCGATAGATGGAGATGTTCGCCGCCGTGCGCGAGACCGGGCCGCCGGCGCGCTGCGCAAGCAGCGGCCGGAGCACGAGCACGAGGGCGAGGACGGCGAGCGCTGCGCCGGTAAGCCAGAAAAGGGTCATTCGAGGAGCTTGGCCGCGCGTTCGCGATCGGCCTGCGAGAGTTGCGGTTCCGGCGCCCGCCGGCGGGCAACGCGCCGATAGAAAAGCCCGATGCCGATGAGGAGCAGCACGAACGGCCCCAGCCATAGCGCCACGGTGGCCGGCTTGAGCGGCGGCCGGTACAGCACGAAGTCGCCGTAGCGGGCGACCATGTAATCCTTGATCTCCTGCTCGCTCTTGCCGCTTTTCAGCTGCTCGCGGATCTGGTTGCGCAGGTCGACGGCGAGCGACGCCTGCGAGTCCGCGATGGTCTGGTTCTGGCACACGAGGCAGCGCAGCTCGGCTCCGATCTCGGTCACGCGCCGGTCGAGCGCCGATTCGTCCACCGCCAGCGCATGGCCGACGAAGAACGCCAGAAGAAGAAAAATCCTAACCACGGCTTGCGAGCTCCTTGACGAGCGGCTGCAGTTTCTTTTGCACCACTTCGGGCGTGAGCGGCCCGATGTGCTTGTAGCGGATCAAGCCGGCGCGGTCGATGACATACGTTTCCGGCACGCCGTAGACGCCGTAGTCGATGCCGATACGCCCCTCCGCGTCGTACACCGAGAGCTTGTACGGATCGCCGTTGCGCTTCAGCCATGGCAGCGCGTCTTCGCGCGCATCCTTGTAGTTGAGCCCGATCACCGGCGCGATGCCCGAGCGCGCGAGCTCGGTCACCACCGGCAGCTCCTCGAGGCACGGCGGGCACCACGAGGCCCATACGTTGAGGACCCACACCGAGCCGAGCATTTGCTTCTGCGAAAAGGTCTTGTCCGGCGCATTGAGCAGCGGCAGCTCGAATTGCGGCGCGGGCTTGTCGATGAGCGGCGAAGGCACCTCGCGCGGATCGAGCCGCAGGCCCACAGCGAGCAGCACAACGAGCGCCACGAAGGCGCCGATGACCCAGACGACCTTCACGCCAGCGCCCTCGCCTCTTCCATGCGCCGCGCCGGCATGGCGACGCGGTAGCGGCGATCCGACGCGGCGAGCACGCCGCCAAGCGCCATGACGAGGCAGCCGCCCCAGATCCAGTCGACGAACGGCTTGTGCTGAACCTTGATGAGCCACGTCCCGTCCTGCAGCTGATCGCCGAGCGAAATGTACAGGTCGCGCGTGGCGCCCGGATCGATGGCCGCTTCGGTCATCGCTTGGTTCTGCACGGTGTACGTGCGCCTCTCCGGATACAGCACGGTCTGCGGCTTGCCGTTGCGCGTCACCACGACCGTCGCCTGCGCGGCGCGGTAGTTCGGCCCCTTCACCGGAGAAACGCCCTCGAGGCGAAAGTCGTAACCGGCGAGCTGAACGACGTCGCCCGGCCGCATCTTCACGTCCTTGTCGCTCTCGTAGCCTTTCACGAGCGTCACGCCCACGACGAATACCGCGACGCCCATGTGCGCGATCACCATGCCGTAGTGCGCACGCGTCCGCTTCGTGCTCTTGCGGAAGGTCATGAGCCCGGTAATGAAGATCCAGGCCGCGAGCGCGAGGCCGAAGCCGACGAGCGCGCTCCAATGGCCGAGGGCGAACGGAAGAATGATTCCGGTCAAAAGGCTGATGCCGAGCGCCCAGCGCAGCAGCACCGCGAGCTCCGGCACGCTCGCCCGCTTCCAGCGCGCGAGCGGCCCGACGCCCATGAGGAAGAGCGCGGGCGCCATGAGCGGCACGAACACCGCCTCGAAGTACTGCGGCCCGACCGAGATCTTGCCGAGGCCGAGCGCATCGATCACGAGCGGGTAGAGCGTGCCGAGCATGACTGAACCGGCGGCCGCGGCAAGCACCACGTTGTTCGCAAGCAGCATCGACTCGCGCGACACCGTCTCAAAGCCGCCGCCCAGGCCGATGCGCGAGGTGCGCCACGCATAGAGCACGAGCGCGCCGCCGATCAGCACCGCAAACAGGCCGAGGATGAAGATGCCGCGTCTCGGATCGACCGCGAAAGCGTGCACCGACGTCAGCACGCCCGAGCGCACGAGGAACGTGCCGAGCAGGCTGAGCGCGAAAGCGATGATCGCAAGCAGCACCGTCCAGCTGCGGAAGGCGCCGCGCTTCTCCGTCACCGCGAGCGAATGGATGAGCGCCGTGCCGACGAGCCAGGGCATGAACGAGGCGTTCTCCACCGGATCCCAGAACCACCACCCGCCCCAGCCGAGCTCGTAGTACGCCCACGCGCTGCCGAGCGCGATGCCGAGCGTGAGGAAGGTCCAGGCGACCGTGGTCCAGGGACGCGACCAGCGCGCCCAGGCCGCATCGAGCCGCCCGGAAAGCAGCGCACCGACGGCAAACGCGAACGCGACCGAGAAGCCGACGTAGCCCATGTACAGCATCGGCGGATGCATCACCATCCCCGGGTCCTGCAGCAGCGGGTTGAGGTCGCGCCCGTCCGCGGGAACCGGGAACAGGCGGTCGAACGGATTCGAGGTGAACAGCATGAAAGCGAGGAAGCCGGCGCTCACCAGACCCATCACGCCGAGCACGCGCGCCACCATCTCCTCGGGCAGGTGTCCGCTGAAAAACGTCACCGCGGTCATCCACACGCCGAGCATGAGGCACCACAAGAGCAGCGAGCCCTCGTGCCCGCCCCAAACGCCGGCGATCCGGTACTGCAGCGGCAAGGCGCTGTTGGAATGCTCCGCGGCGTACGCCACCGAGAAGTCGTTGGTCACGAAGACGTACGTCAGCGCGCCGAAAGCAAAGGCGACGAGCAGCGCGAGCGACTGCGCCGCCGGGCGCGCGACGGCGATCCAGGCCGTGTTGCCGCGTGCCGCGCCAACCAGGGAAAGAAACGCGAGGGCGAGAGAAACGGCGAGCGCCAGCGCGAGAGCGAATTGACCGAGTTCAGGGATCATTGGAGCGTCTTGGCCGTCTTGGCGGCGGTTTCGTGCGCTTTTTTCACCGCGTCTGCGGCTTCCGGCGGCATGTAGTTCTCGTCGTGCTTGGCGAGCACCTCGCGGGCGCGGAACACCCCGTCGGGGCCGATCTGGCCCTGCGCGACCACCCCTTTGCCCTCGCGGAAAAGATCGGGCAGCGCGCCGCGGTACACCACCGGGATGTTCTTCGCCGTGTCGGTGACGACGAAACGCACGTCGACGCCCTCGCGCTTCACGCTGCCCTCGAGCACCATGCCCCCGATGCGGAAGGTCTTGCCCTGCGGGGCCTCGTTCGCCGCCACCTGCGACGGCGTGAAGAAGAACACCAGGTTCTTCTGGAAGGCGGACAGCACCAGGGCGGTGGCGATGCCGAGCGCCACCACGCCGAGCGCGATCGCGGCGATGCGTTTATGTCTTGGTTTCAAGCTTCCTCTTTCTGCGTATGAGAAAAACCACTTCGACGGCGAGGAGGACCAGCGTCACCCCGTACGAGCCCCAGACGTAGCCGCCGTAACCTCCCATAGACAAGAATTCGCTCATTCGCGTTCCATGATGATGCAGCGCACCCGCATGAGGATGACCGCAATGCTGTACATCCAGAAGGCGAGCGCCATCAGGATCATCCCGGTGAACATGGCGGCGGCCATGGAAGGGGCCCGGGTCATGCTCACCGACGCCCCCTGGTGAAGGGTGTTCCACCACTGGACCGAGTAATAGATGATCGGGACGTTGACCGCGCCCACGATGGCGAGCACCGCGCCCGCGCGGTCGGAGCGCCGCGGGTCGTCGATTGCGGCCTTGAGCGCCATGAAGCCGAGGTACAGGAAAAGCAGGATCAGCTCGGAGGTGAGCCGCGCGTCCCACACCCAATACGTGCCCCACGTCGGCTTGCCCCACAGCGCGCCGGTCCACAGGGCGATGAAGGTGAAGAGCGCGCCGGTCGGCGCGATGGCGCTCGCCATCATCCCGGAAAGGCGGGTGTTGAAGGCAAAGCCCATGGCCGCCCAGAACGCCATGACGAGATAAAGGAACATCGACATCCAGGCCGCCGGCACGTGGATGAAGATGATGCGGTAGGCCTCTCCTTGCTGGGCATCGGTCGGCGCCACCAAGAACCCGACGTACAGCCCGGCTATCGCGAAAAGCGCCGCCGCGACGGCGCACCAGCGCGCGAGGGTGCGCGCCACGGGGAAAAACGTGTGCGGGGACGCATACCAGAACCACCGGATAGCCGTAGTCATTCCACCGAAATCCTCAATGCTGCGGCGATCGCCCATGGAGCGAACGCCGCCGTGAAGACGAGCAACGCGCCGAGCAACAACAGCTGCCCGTCGGGCGCAAGCCCTGCCGCCGCCATTTCGACGCTGCCTGCGCCAAGGATGAGCACCGGGACGTAAAGCGGCAGCACGAGAAGCGCGAGCAGGACGCCGCCGCCGCGCACGCCCAGCGTCAGCGCGGCGCCGATCGCGCCGATCATGCTGAGCACCGGCGTGCCAAGCAGCAATGATAGGGCAAGCACGCCGTACAGGGACGACGGAAGGTCGTATTGGAGCGCGATCACCGGCGCGATCGCGACCAGCGGCAGCCCGGAAACGAGCCAGTGCGCGAAGCCCTTGGCGAGCGCCACCACGCCGGCCGGGGCCGCGCCAAGCAGGATCTGCTCGAGCGTGCCGTCGGCGTGGTCGGCGGCGAACAGGCGCCCGAGCGACAGCATCGCCGAGAGCAGGGCCGCCACCCAGATGACGCCCGGGGCGATCGAACGCAGCAGGTTCGGCTCGGCGCCCACGCCCAGAGGGAAAAGGCTCGCCACGATCACGAAGAAGAGCAGCGCGGTCGCCACGTCGCCACGGCGGCGCATGGCGAGCAGCAGGTCGCGATAGATGAGCGTGCGCGCAACGCCGAGCACGTCAGGAAGCCCGGTCCAGGTCGATGACGCGCGCCGTGGCGATGCCCGCGTCCTGGTGCGTGGTGAAGATCACCGCGCCGCTGCGCGCGAGATGCGCTTCGATCAATTCGCGCAGCAGCGCTACGCCCGCCGTATCGAGCGCCGAGAACGGCTCGTCGAGGAGCCATAACGGGCGCGAGGCGCTGAGCGCCAGCCGCGCGAGCGCGGCACGTCGCCGCTGGCCTTGCGAGAGCCGCCGCGAGGGCTGCGTTTTCCCGGCAAGGCCGAAACGCGCCAGCGCCTCCTCGATCGCCTTGCTTTCGGCCGGCATGCCGGCCAGCGCGCAGGAAATGGCCAGATTCTCCGCCGCGGAAAGGTCGTCCTTCACCGCCGGCGCGTGTCCGAGATAAACGAGCTGGCTGGAATACTCCTCGCGCAGGCGCGCGATCGGCGTGCCGCGCCAGCTCACCGCACCGCCGGCGGGCGGCAGCAGGCCGCACAGGATGCGCAGCAGGCTGGTTTTGCCGCTGCCGTTGGCGCCCGCGACGCGCAGCGATTCTCCAGCGCGCAACGCGAACGACAGCCCGCGGAAAAGCACCCATCCGCCCCGCTCGCATTCCAGTTCCGCCGCTTCGAGCACCCGTTATTGTTGCACCACGGCGGGCGCGCCCTGGACCTGTACCATATCGGCGACTAACAAGGCTCCGGCGAGCGCCAGGGCGAGCGCCTGGAGCCAGGCGGCGAGTGCAAATTTGAGGTCTACCATTCGGGAGCTCCCGCGTTGTTCGAATCGATGCCCGCTATTGCGCCCGAAATGTCCGCATCGAGGTTGATGCAGATCAAAGGCGGAGAGGCTCCCCTACCTATCCTGTCATGGAGGTTGCGATGATCAAACACGGCACCACGGCACTGACTCTCGCGTTCTCGGCGTGGATGATCGTCGGCGCCGCGCACGCTCAAAGCGAGCGCACCGGCGAGCAGATCGTCAAGCAGCAGTGCAGCCATTGCCACGAGGCCGGCGTGAACGGCGCGCCGCGCATCGACGACCGGGCCGCCTGGGCGCCACGCATGAAGCGCGGCCTCGACGCGACCGTGCGCTCGGCGATCCGGGGCCACGGCAAGATGCCGGCTCGCGGCGGCCTGGCGGATCTCACCGACAGCGAGCTGCGCGCCGCGATTCTTTACATGTTCAGCCCGCAGACCGCAACCGCGCCGAAGCCCGCGCCGGTAGTGCGCACGCCGCGCGACTTCAACATGAAGCTGGTGGACGGCCTCGAGATCTATCTCGGCGTGCTGCCCGCGGAAGCGGTGCAGGATGAAAAGCTGCACGGCGGCCACCCGAGCGGCAAAGGCTACTACCACGTCAACGTCTCGGTGCACGACGCGAAGACGAAGGCCGAGATCAAGGATGCACAGGTGGAAGCGCGGGTCGAGAACCCGGCCACCGGCGGATCGACGAGGAAGCTGCTGCCGATGACCACCAACGACACGGTGAGCTACGGCAATTACTTCCGCATGATCGGCTCCGAGCCGTACCGCATCATCGTGCGCGTGAAGCGCCCGGAGTGGAAGGACACCGTCGTCGCCAGGTTCGACTTCAGACGTTAGCTGCGAATGGGCCAGGCGATAACCGATTTCTTTAACTTCACTTGAGAGAGGGATTATGAAGAAGCTTGGCCCGATCGAATTTTCGCGGGGAGCGTTTGTCGGCGCGGCGCTGCTGGCCTCAGCCTACCTGGGGATATCAGCTGCCGTCGCTCAGGACAGCGTCGATAAGGCGATCGACGCAAAAATGTCGAAATACGACGCGAAGCTGCCGCTTTGGGCGATCCAGCCGGGCACGGCGCCCCGGATGATCGAGTTGACCTGGTATTTCAACAACATGTGGTATGGCGCGCAGGCCGGCAACTGGGATCTGGCGCGCTTCGAGGTCTACAGGGCCGAAGAAACGGTCAAACCCATCTATGTGGTGAGGCAGAAGCGCGAAGCCACGTTGAAGCCGTGGGCGGAGTACGCGCTGCCGGCGCTGATCAAGGCGATCGAGGCGAAGGACAAGAAGGCGTTCGTCAAGGCCTACGACGAGGCGATCGAAGGCTGCAACAGCTGCCACGCGGCGAGCAGCGGCGGGCCGCTGAAGAGCATGGCGGCCTTCAAGATCACGCGGCCCAAGGCGCCGATGTTCAGCAACATCGACTTCAAAGGGCCTAAAGAGAAGTAAGGCGGAGCGATGAAAAAGCCGGCGCGAGCCGGCGTTTTTATGCCGCGCGCTTCTTCGGCGCCGGAATCAGCTTGAGCAGCTGGCGGCGAAGCGGTCGTCGTTCGTCTATCGCATCAAGACCTGCCTCGCCTGCCACGAAGAGCAGGCGAAGCATGCGTTCGGCTCCATCCACTATCAGTGGAAGGCACCGGCGCCCAACCTGGTGAACGCCGGCGGCGGGAAGATCGGCAAGATCAACTCGACGAACGACTTCTGCACCAACCCGTCGTTCCAGTGGATCGGCATCCTCGCCAACGACCAGGGCAAGGTGATCGGCAACGGCTGCTCCAAATGCCATGCAGGGCTCGGCCTCAAGCCTTCCGACACCATGAGCCAGGCGCAGCTCGAGAATGTCGACCGCCTCGTCTGCCACGCCCCCAACTACCGGCGCGAAGTGATCAAGAAGGAAGACGGCGCGCTCGCCTGGGTGCCGGTGGCGCGCGGCAACGCCGAGCTCATGACGAACATCGCGCAAAGCGTCGGCAAGCCGACGAACCTCAATTGCCTCAGCTGCCATGTCGGCATGCAGTGCATCCAGTGCCACAAGTTCAAGGAGCACAAGGTCGAAGGCGCGGGCACGCAGATGAGCGGGATGGATTGGCCGACAAACGAGCAGCGCCCGTATTGCGATCGAATTCGCCCGCAACGTGAAGCCGGCGGCGAGCGCGCTCGGCGGCGCCAAGGGCTTCCGCGGCAAGGAGATCACGGCGAGGGACGTGAGCTACGTCGAAGTGGAGCGCTGGCTAGGCCTGTTCCACGAAGTCGTGCCGAAGGCGCAGGCGCTCAAGTGCAACGACTGCCACGGCGCGAACGCTAGCCGGCTGGACTGGAAAGCGCTCGGCTATCGGGGCGATCCGCAAAAGACCGGCGGGCGAAAGCTTCGCTGAAGCGGTCCACCGCGTCCCAGTCGGTGTATTCGTAGTCGCGCGACATATCGGTATCGCGGCCCGTCAGCGTCACGAAGGCGCGCATCACCAGGCGCTTGAGCGGGCCGTACTTGCTGTACTGCAGGGCTCCGGCGAACGTGGCCGTCGCCTGCGGCTGCCAGCCCACCTGGCGCAGGAAGCGCTGCAGGTAGCGCTCCTTCGCGCTCAGGCTCACCGAGAAAAACGCCCCCGGCCGGGCCGCGAGCGCGGCCCGATTCTTGCGCAGTAGGTCGCGCAAGCTCGCGGGGTGATGCCCGTAGTGAATCGACGCGCCGACCACCACCGCTTCGTAGCCCAGGAGGTCGGCTTCCGCGCACGCCGGCAGCACATCCACCCGATGGCCGTGGCTGCGCAAGGCGGCGGCGACGCGCTCGGCGATGCGAGCGGTGTGGCCTTCAATGGTTGCGTACAGGACAAGTATGCGCGCCATGTGCGCAGGAAACACCAGTGCGCTATAAACACGGTTGACCTGGATCAAGCGTCAACCTTGACCCCTTCTTTAGGGTAACGTCCGCGATGAAAATCCTCTCGTTGTTCGTGGCCGCGCTGGGCCTGTTCTCCGCGGGCGGTGCGTTCGCCCAATCACCGGAAAAATTACTCGAGACGAAGGGCTGCCTCGGCTGCCATGCGGCGGACGTGCAGAAGGTCGGTCCTGCGTGGAAGGACGTCGCCGCGAAGTACGCCGGCGATGCGCAGGCGCAAGCGAAGCTTTCCGCGAAGCTGAAGGAAGGCAAGGACCATCCGATCAAGGCCGAGGCTTCGGACGCCGAGCTGAGCGCCATGCTGAAGGTGGTGCTGTCCACGCAAGCCGCGCCGGCTGCACGCGCCAAGGCCCCGGCCAAGGCGGCGGAAGCCGAGAAGCCCGTGCTCGACAACGCCACCTGCCTCGGCTGCCACGGCAACGAAGGCTTCGCGATGCCCGGGCCCGACGGCAAGCCGCGCCCGCTGCACGTGGTGAAGGAAAAGTTCGAGCTCAGCGTGCACGCCAAGCGCCAGTGCGTCGAGTGCCACCAGGACATCACCGAGATCCCGCACAAGCGGACCGGCCCGATCAAGGTGAGCTGCGTCGAGTGCCACGAGCGGCTGTGGCGGGCAGCGGAAGAGGACAAGTCCGCCGAGCCCCAATACAAGCGCCTGGGCGTGGTGGTCGACCAGATCCAGCGCTACATGAAGTCGGTGCACGCGCGGCCCCGGCGCGACGACCAGTCGCGCACCAACGCCACCTGCTACAACTGCCACGACGCGCATTACATCTACCCGCTCGGCAGCACCGGGCGCGCCGACTGGCGCATGAACATTCCTTTCGTGTGCGGCAAGTGCCACGCCAAGGAGCTGCAGCTCTACACGACCTCGGTCCACGGGCAGGAGGTGCTGAAGCAGGGTAATCCCGCAGCCGCGATCTGCTCCGACTGCCACACCACGCACGACATCGAGTCGCCGAAGGTCGTTTCGGCGAAGCTCGCAATCGTCAAGAACTGCGGCGGCTGCCACGCCGAGAGCTTCAAGACCTACACCGAGACCTACCACGGCCAGGTGAACAGGCTCGGTTACGCCTACACCGCCAAGTGCTACGACTGCCACGGCGGCCACACCATCCAGCGGGTGAGCGACCCGGCAGCGAAGGTGCATCCGAACAACCGGCTCGCCACCTGCCAGCAGTGCCACAAGGACGCGACGCGCGGCTTCCTCACATTCGAGCCGCACGCGACGTCGCACGATTTCCGCAGCTATCCGGAGGTCTGGATCGCGACCAAGTTCATGGTCGCGCTGCTCATCTCCGTGTTCGTGTTCTTCTGGAGCCATACGGCGCTCTGGTTCTACCGCGAGTGGAAAGACCGCCGCGAGCGCAAGCTGCGGCCGCACGTCACCGGAGTCGACGTGCCGCATCCGCACGAAAAGCAGTATCAGCGCTTCGGCCCGGTCTGGCGCCTGGCGCACCTGCTGTTCGCGATAAGCGTGATGACGCTGGTGCTCACCGGGATGGCGGTGTTCTTCGGCGATACGCAATGGGCGAAGGTGGTGGTGGCGATGTTCGGCAGCCCGAAAGTCGCCGCCCTCGTGCACCGCACCGCCGCGGCCGTCATGCTCGGCATCTTCTTCATCCATCTCGTGTACCTGGTGATGCGCATCGGGCGCAAATGGCGCACCTTCAACTGGTTCGGCCCGGCATCCCTGGTGCCGAACTGGCAGGACCTCAAGGACATCATCGCGATGTTCGAGTGGTTCCTCGGAAAACGGCCGCGCCCGCAGTTCGACCGCTGGACCTACTGGGAGAAGTTCGACTACTGGGCGGTGTTCTGGGGCATGGCGATCATCGGCGGCAGCGGCATGATGCTCGCCTTCCCGACGGTCACCGCGTCGATCCTGCCGGGCTGGGTGTTCAACGTGGCGACGATCGTCCACGGCGAGGAAGCCGTGCTGGCGGCGGTGTTCCTGTTCACCGTGCACTTCTTCAACAACCACTTCCGGCCCGACAAGTTCCCGCTCGACGTGGTGATGTTCACGGGCGCCGTGCCGCTCGAGGAGTTCAAGCGCGAGCACACGCTCGAATACAAGCGGCTGAAGGACTCGGGCGAGCTCGAAAAGCACCTCGTGGATGCGCCGTCGCGGCCGATGACCATCGGCTCGACGATCCTCGGCTTCCTCCTGATCTCCTTCGGCCTGGCGCTGCTCGTGATGGTCCTTACAGGATTCTTACAACGGGCCGGCTGATCCACCGCGGCTTGAGATAGATCAACCCGACTGGGAAAGCGCTTGCTACGTTCCTCCAAGAAAGAGCGAATGTTGGTGGCGTATAACACCTTACGAACGGAGGGGCTATGAAGGCAGTGTTGATGGCGATAGCAGCGGCAGGATTGCTGGCGGCGGGCTCGAGCCAGGCGCAAACGGGCATGGAGGTGCTGAAGACGAAGGGATGTCTCGGCTGCCACGCCTTCGACAAGAAGAAGGTGGGTCCGGCGTACAAGGACGTCGCGGCGAAGCACAGAGGCGAGAAAGATGCGCAGGCCCAACTCGTCGCGAAGATCAAGGCCGGTAACCCACACCCGAAATTGAACGTGACCGACGCGGAGCTGAACGCGGCGGTGAAGCAGGTCCTGTCGACCAAGTAACGCGCGCTCGGGCGGCAAAGCCGGCTGCGGCCGGCTTTTTTTTGATGGGGATCAAATGAAAGCGCGCCGGTGGCGCGCTTGATCCAGGTCAACCGCACATCGCGGTTGATTGCTAGTTTGCCCCCATAGCCGGGCAATATGCGGCCAGGAGGGAAAGATGAGTATGCACTTCGCGAGGACGTGATTTGATATGCCGAAACACATCTCTCGGATCCTCGCCATCCTTGCTGCCGGTCTTGCCATCGCCTTAGTCGCCAAGTGGTATTTCACTACCGGTTCGTTCTACGAGTTCGGCCACTACCGCGGCGACTCGGTCGCCGAAATCGCCGCCAAGCAGCCGGTGCTGCAGACCTCGGGCTACTGCAAGAGCTGTCACAGCGAACGGCACTTGCAGTGGTCCGCCGCCAACCACAAGAGCGTGCAATGCGAGGTGTGCCACGGCGCGGGCGAAGGTCATCCGCAGAAGGGCAAGCTGCCCATTCCCTCCGACACGCGGAAGCTTTGCAGCCTGTGCCATGAGCGGATGCCGGGCCGACCCGCGGCGCAGCCGCAGATCGTTCTCGCCGAACACGGCGCGGAACAGCAATGCATCGTCTGCCACAACCCGCACGCGCCCAAGATCACCGGCGTGGTGGCGAAGGTGAGCGGCGATGCCGCGGCGGGAGCCAAGAAACACGCGGCGGCCTGCGCCGCCTGCCACGGCGCAAACGCGATCAGCGCGAACGACGCCTGGCCGAACCTCGCCGGCCAGCACGCTGCCTATCTCGTCAGAATCCTTGGCGCCTTCAAGTCCGGTGCGCAGACCGACGTGATGATGTCATCCGTCGCCAAGGATTTGAGCGATCCGGAGATCCAGAACCTCGCCGCCTACTATGCCGGCTTGACCTGCAATGCGGCAGCCGCGGAGAAAGCGGCGGGCGACGCTGCCGCGGGCAAGCTCCTCGCGAAGAATTGCGCCGCCTGTCACGGCGAAGCCGGCGCAGCTCCCAATCCCGCGTGGCCGAATCTGGCGGGCCAGAAGGGCGTCTACCTTGCGAACGCCCTCAAGGCATTCAGGGCCGGCTTGCGCAAAGATCCCATGATGGCGGGCGTGGCGCGGGGGCTGAGCGATGCCGACATTGTGAATCTTGCCGCCTACTACGCGGCGCAAAGTTGCGGGAAAAAGCCATGAAACGCGAAGCGATCAGTGCATTGCGCGCAAGGCGCGGCTTTCTGCGCAAGATCGGTGGTGCCGGCGCCGCAGTCGCCGTCGGTACCGCGGGGCTCATGCACAAGGTGGCGGCGAAGAGCGAGCCGGCGGCCGCGCAAAAGTCGTTTCCTACGCCCGACTACGACTGGACGAAGCACCGCTGGGCGTTCGGCGTGGATGCCACGAAGTGCATCGGCTGCCTGCGCTGCGTCGAGGCGTGCAAGCGCGAGAACAACGTTCCCCTGGACGCGCATCACTTCAATACCTGGATCGAGCGCTACGTCTACCTGGAGGGAGAGGACAAGGCGCGGATCGACAGCCAGCAGGACCCGGTGAACATCGCGGCTTCCGGTTCGGAAGGCCAATACCGGTTCGCCAACCGCTACCAGGATGCGAAGGTCGAAAAGGCGTTCTTCGTGCCGAAGCTCTGCAACCAGTGCGAGCATCCGCCGTGCGTGCAGGTCTGCCCGGTCGGCGCCACCTACAAGGCGAAGGACGGCGTGGTGCTCATCGACGCCGAATACTGCATCGGCTGCCGGTACTGCGTGCAGGCCTGCCCTTACGGCGCGCGCTGGTTCAACGAAGAGAAGGGCGTCACGCAGAAGTGCTACTGGTGCTATCACCGCATCACCAAGGGACTGCAGCCCGCCTGCGTCGAGGTCTGCCCGGTCGGCGCGCGGGTGTTCGGCGATCGCGACGACCGGGACAGCCCGATCAGCCTGTTCATCCGCAACAACCGCGTGCAGGTGCTGAAGCCCGAGACCGGCAACGCACCGAACGTCTTCTACGTCGGCATCGACAAGGAGGTGCTCTGATGGAACACCTCATCCAGTATGCGCCGTACACCGGCTGGGTGTATCCGAACGAGACCGTGATCGAGTGGTCGGTGGCGATCGTCGTCTACCCGTACATCACCGGCCTGGTGGCGGGCGCGTTCACCGTCTCGAGCCTCTACCAGGTGTTCGGCTTCCAGCGCCTCAAGCCCGTCGCGCACCTCGCCCTGCTGACGTCGCTATGCTTCATGCTCTTCGTGCCGCTGCCGCTGCTGCTGCACCTCGGCCATCCGGAGCGCGCCTTCAACAACCTGCTCACGCCGCACCTGACCTCGGCGATGGCGATGTTCGGCTATTTCGCGACGTTTTACATCGTGCTCCTCGTGGTCGAGACCTGGTTCGCGTTCCGCCCTTACATCGTCGAGCAGGCACAGAAGAGAATCGGGCTGATCGGGTCGTTCTACCGCGCGCTTACCCTCGGCTCTTACGACGTCTCGGAGACCGCGCTGCGCTATGACCGCAAGTGGATTTTCTGGCTGGCGATCGCCGGCATCCCGGGCGCGCATGGGCTGCACGGCTATGTCGGGTTCGTGTTCGGCTCGCTGAAATCGCGCGAATGGTGGTCTTCCGATCTCATGCCGCTCGTATTCCTCTTTTCGGCCATCATTTCCGGCGTGGCGCTGCTCATAGTGCTCTACGTGGCCTCCTGCAAGCTGCGGCGTACGCCGATTGACCTCGCATGCCTCAAAGGCCTCGCCTACACTGTGTGGGCGTTCATCATCGTCGCGTTCGTCCTGGAGGGCCTCGAATTCGCGAACATCGTGTACAAGGGTCGCGAGGGAATCGAGATGATCATGACCTTCGTGACCGGGCCGCTGCTCTTTCCGTACTTCGTCCTGCAGTTCGGCATCGGCGCGATCGTCCCGCTGCTTGCCCTTTCCTACATGATCTGGCGCGGCACCACCGGAAAAGCGCTCGTCGTGGGCGTGACGCTGAGCGCCTGCCTCGTGCTGCTTTCGGTTTTCATGATGCGCTGGAACGTGGTGATCGGCGGCCAGGAGATCTCCAAGACCGGCAAGGGATTGCTCACCTACCCGCTGCAGGTCTTCGGCAAGGAAGGCCTGATCAGCTCGCTTTCGCTGGTCATCGCCCCGCTCGTCGTCCTGCTGGGCATTACCCGGCTCTTCCCACCCTGGGAGCACAAGGCCGCACCATGAACGTGCTGATTCCAGCCCTCCTCGCAGCCGCGGCGATTGCCGCCTACCCGGCGGCCGCGGCGGCCCAATCCCCGAGGGGCTCGCCCGACGATGAAGACATGAGCGCGGTGTACGCCACTCCAGTAGAGGTGGCCGAGGGCAAGCGCATCGCCGAAGAGACCTGCGCGCGCTGCCACGGCGCGAACGGCGTCAGCGCGACGAAGGGCGTGCCGCATCTCGCCGGCCAGCGCGCGGCCTACCTGCACCTGCAATTGCGCGCCTACCGCCAGAGCGCCCGCGTCCAGGGCGCGATGACCGGCATCGTGCGCTACTTGAGCGACGACGCGCTCGTCAAGGTCGCAGCGTACTACGCCAGCCTCGAGCCGCCGCGCGCCGCGCCGCCCGCGCCGAAGGGGACAGCGGCGAAGCCCGACGCGGTGCAGGCCGGCAAGGCCGCGGCGGCCGCCTGCGGCGGCTGCCACGGCGAAACCGGCGTGAGCGCCATGCCCGGCACGCCCAGCCTCGTCGCGCTCGACCCGAAATACTTCATTGGCGCAATGCAGGCCTACAAGAGCGGCCAGCGCGCGAACGACATGATGAAGGGGATGGCCGCGGGCGTGAGCGAATCGGACGTGAGCAACATCGCGCTCTTCTATGCGCTGCAGAAACCGGCGCGCGCGAAGACGCCCGCCGCGGGCAATGCGGCAGCGGGGAAAAAAGCCGCCAGCGCCTGCGGCGCCTGCCATGGCGACAGCGGCGTGAGCGGCAATCCGGCGACGCCGAGCCTCGCCGGACAGGACGCGCAGTACCTCGCCGCAGCGGTCGAGGAATACAAGAGCGGCGCGCGCAAGGACGAGTCGATGAAGGGGCCGGCTTCCGAGCTCAACGAGCGCGCCATCAAGGACATCGCGGCCTATTACGCTTCGCAGCAGCCGCAGCCGCTCAACGTGCGCCGGCCGCTGACGGTGAGCGAATGGACCGACCGCTGCGACCGCTGCCACGGGCCCGGCGGCAACAGCACCGACCCGATGATTCCGCGCCTTGCCGCGCAGCGCATCGACTGGCTGGAGCAGGTGCTGCACGCCTACCGCACCGGAACGCGCAAGAGCACTGCGATGAGCGCCATGTCGGCGTTGCTGAGCGAAGACGACGTGAAGCAACTCGCCGCGCACTATGCGCGCCAGAACGCGCGCGCCGTGACCTACATCGTGCTGCCGCCCGCGGGCAAGAAGCGCGACAAGTGAAGAAGGAACCGAATGTGTCGAAAGTGAACGACGTGCCGTTGCACCGGCTTTACCGCCATTACTCCGAGCTGCCCTACAGCGTGCGTGTCCTGTACACGATGACTTTGCTGATCCTCGGCATGGCCTACCTGTTCGCGGGGATCTATCTGTTCCACAGCTACTCCGGAAAGGACGGCAATCCGCGCAGCCTTTCCTACGACGATGTGGTGATCGCCTACAGCGGCAGCGGCAAGGGCTCGCGCCTCGAAGGGGCGCTACGCGGCTCGATGTCGGCGATGCTGCCGCGCGACGAGCTCATGCCCCTGCTCACCTGGGTTCAGGAAGGTTCCGACCGTTCGACCTACGAGAAGGAAATCAGAAACACCTTCGACCGGCGCTGCATGGCCTGCCACGACGGCAGCAATCCGCACCTGCCGAACCTGAACGGCTACGACAACGTGCAGAAGGTGACCGAGCGCGACACCGGCACGGCGCTGTTCACGCTGGTGCGCGTCTCGCACATCCACTTCTTCGGCATCGCCTTCGTTTTCTTCATCCTGGGAACGATCTTCAGCCATGCCTACGTGCGGCCGGTGTGGTTCAAGTGCACGATCGTCGCTTTCCCGTTCATCGCGCTTACCCTGGACATCGGCTCCTGGTACTTCACCAAGCTTTACCACCCGTTCGCCTGGGTGGTGATCGCCGGCGGCGGCCTCATGGGCCTCGCCTTCACCTTCATGTGGGTGGTGTCGATGTACCAGATGTGGTTTTCACATCCGCCTTCGGTGGTGCTGCAGCGGCAGGAAGGCGAAACCACCGATGTGGGCTGAACAATTGTGCTCGAGGATCTAATGAAACGTCTCACGCTGGGAATCGCGTTGTCGCTGGCGCTCGTCGCCTGCACGGATCAGGGCCAGGCGCCGGCCGACGGCGCCAAGGGAAAACAGCCGACGGGCGATGTCGCCGCCGGCAAGGCGCTCGCCGAGCGCGAGTGCAAAGGCTGTCACGGGCTCGACGGCAAGGGCGCCGCGCCGGCGATCCCCCACCTCGCGGCACAGCGCGACCGTTATCTCGTGGCGGCGCTGCTCGCGTACAGGGACGGCAAGCGCACGCACGCTGCCGTGCGCGACCTCGCCAAGAACATGACCGAGGCCGACGCGCGCAATGTCGCCGTCTACTACGCCAGCCTGCCGCCCGTGCAAAGCGTCGCGGACAAAGGGGCGAAGCGCATCTCGCCCTACGACCACGGCAAGGCGCTCTCCGGCGCATGCGCGAAGTGTCACGGCGCGGATGGCAACAGCAAGACCCCCGGCACGCCCACGCTCGCCGGCCAGCAGCCGCAGTACCTGGTGATCGCCATCCAGGAATACCTGAAGCAGGAGCGCAAGGCGGCGCCCATGCACGCCCTGCTGCCCGGGCTTACCCGGCTCGACATGGAGAGCCTCGCACTCTACTTCGCGTCGCAGCCTCCGGCCGAGCGCAGCGCCCCGCCATTCGGCGATCCGAAAGCCGGTGAGCCGCTTACGGCCGTGTGCGGCGGCTGCCACGGCGCCAACGGCGTAAGCACCGACAGCGCGACGCCGAGCCTCGCCAGCCAGGATCCGCGCTACCTGGTCGACGCCGTCAAGGCGTACCGCACCACTCGCAAGCGCGAAAACATGCGGCTTTACGTCACCGGCCTGAGCGAAAAGGACATCGAGAGCATCGCGGCCTTCTATTCGGTGCAGAAATCGCACGCGCCGGAGAAGGGAGAGACGCTCGTCAAGGACCTGAGCGACAAATGCGATCGCTGCCACGGCAACGGCGTCGAGACTGCGGCGCTCACGGTGCCGAAGATCAAAGGGCAGGACCGCGACTACCTCATCATGGCGCTGCGCGCCTACCGCGACGATCGGCGCGAAAGCTCGCTGATGCACAAGATGAGCCTTCCCTACAGCGACTCGATCATCGAAAGCCTCGCTTCGGCGTACGCCGACCAGCCGGCGAAGTAAGCCGCTCAGGAAAAATAGGCGCCCGCGGCGCGCTGCAGCCCTTTGATTAGCAAGGGCTACGGCGCTCCGAGGCGCCTTGCCGCCTGAAAAAAAAGTACTTCGCGCGCTCGCAGAGCGCCGCGCGCGGCTGCCCTTTAGCAGCGCAAGCCGCTGATTCCTCCATCGTTTCGGCCGACTCCGATCGCCCTGGCACGCCCGGTGCGTAGAAAAGGGCGAAGGGATCAAGAAACCGAAACGCCAATTCGGGGGATGTCATGAGAGCCAACACTGCCAGAGTCGCCACCGCCGCCGTCTATGCGCCGGTCATTCATTACGAAGCGCTCGAAGAGAAAGCCCGCACCGCATTCGAGGTCGCGAAAACCGTCGGCACCGCGCTCGCCGCGCCTTTCGTCGGACTCGCGTTCGCCGTCGGACTGCCGCTCATCGGCCTCGCAGTCCTTGCCTGGATGGTGCTGCGTATCCCGTTCGTGAGGAACGTGGCGCTGTTTCTCGCCGCGCCCTTCATCGGCCTCGCCTATGCGCTTGCCTTCCCGTTCGTCGGCGTCGCGGTTCTTGCGTGGATTGCGCTGCGGCCATGGATTCGAAACCTCGGATTCTGATCGTCGATGACGAAGACGTCGTGCGGCTCAGCTACGCGATGATCCTCGCGCGCGAGAACTGCCAGGCGCAGACCGCCTGGGACGGCGACGAGGCGCTGCGCGCGATGGGCAAGGGGCCGTTCGACGTCGTGCTGCTCGACCTGCGCATGCCGGGCACCGGCGGCATGAGCGTGCTGAAGAGCATCAAGGAGAAATGGCCTGAGAGCGAGGTGGTGATCATCACCGGCTACCCGACCGTCGACTCCGCCAAGGAAGCGATCCGGCTCGGCGCGCACGACTATCTCGCCAAGCCGGTCGGACCCGAGGAAGTCGTGCGGGCGACGCGCTCGGCGCTGCGAAGCAAGCAATGGGCGCTGCACAGCGCGCCGGGAAACTGCTGAAAGGAGCATGTCATGGAAGCGACGAAGAAGGTTCTGGTCATAGACGACGATCCGGTGGTCGGAAAGAGTTTCCAGCGCGTTCTCGGCGGCAAGGGCTACGCGGTCATCAGCGCCGCGAGCGGCGCCGAAGCGCTCGATCGCCTGGCGCGCGAGGACTACGACGTCGTCTACGCGGACATCAAGATGCCCGGCATGGACGGCCTCGAAGTCACCGAGCGCATCAAGGCGAGCCGCCCGTGGCTGCCGGTGGTAATCGTCACCGGCTACGGCTCGCAGGAGAACGAGGCGCGCGCCGCGAAGCTCGGCGTAGCCGGGTTCCTCAACAAGCCGCTGTCGCCGGACATGATCGAGGGAAGCGCGCAACTCGCGTTGATGCAGGAAGCGAAACCAGCGGCGGCGAAAGCCGGAACGCAAGCCGGTCCCGTGTCGTTCATCAAGAATGTCGGCCTGTTCATCGCGGCGCCGTTCATCGGCTTGGCGTACGTGGTGGCGTTTCCTTTCATCGGCCTCGGCCTGCTCGGCTGGCTCGCCATCAAGGCGCTCGCGCATCGTGGGGTTGACGTGGATCAACCGTCCTCCCCCGACAGCGACGTACGTTGACGGGGAGCGACCGAATGGCCCTGCGCCTTCTTTTCGCCGTCATCCTCGTCGCCGCCGCAGGATCGGCCCGTGCGGCCGATCCGTCGGAGGCGCTTCCCGAAGAATCGAAGCCTTGCCTCGCCTGCCACTCGGCCGAAGGAGCGCCGAAGGTCGACGCGGCGGCGTTCGCAAGCTCGGTGCACCTGGCCCTCGGCTGCACCGGCTGCCATGCCGGCGTGGATCTCGCGAAGCATCCCGCGGCCAAGCCCGAGCGGGTAAACTGCGCCGGCTGCCACGCCGACGCCACGAAGCATTACGAGGCCAGCATCCATGCCGCGCAACGGGCGAAAGGCAACGAGACCGCGCCCGCTTGCGCTACCTGCCATACGCCTCACGAGGTGAGCGCCGCAGCCGTGGGAGAAGGGCTGAAGGACGCGTGCCTCGGCTGCCATGCGGCCGCCGCCGACACGCACAAGAAATGGCTGCCGAACGCGGCGAAGCACCTGGAAGTCGTCGCGTGCGCCGCCTGCCATGCGCCGGCGGTGCAGCGCAAGGTCGACCTGCGCCTGTACGACGGTGGCGGGCAGAAGCGCGTCTCCGAAGACCTGGTTCCGGGCTTCGCCGAGCGCGTTCGGGCCCTCGACAAGCAGGGCCAGGGCCTCGACCCGGCGCAGCTGCGCAACCTGCTCGACCACCTCGCGCAGGAAGGAAAGGTCGCCCAGCCGCTGCTCATCGGCCGCATCGAGATTCGCAACGGCGCCGAATCGCACCACCTCGCGGGCAAGGCGACCGCGCTCAGGGACTGCCAGCGCTGCCATAGCGCGGGCGCCGAGCCGTTCCAGAGCGTCACGGTTTCGGTGCAGGGCGCCGACGGCAAGACGCTGCGCTTCGAGGCGCAGAAGGAAGTGCTCAGCTCGCCGATCTCCGTCGACTCGGTGCGCGCTTTCTACGCGATCGGCGGCACCCGCATCAGCCTGCTCGACGTGCTGCTCGCGCTCGCGCTGCTCGCCGGCGTTTCGGCGCCGCTCGTGCACCTCGCGCTGCGCAAGCTGCTGCGCAAGAAACAAGGATAGAGGCCATGGAAAAGCTCTACGTTCATCCGCTGCCCGTGCGCATCTGGCACTGGATCAACGCGGCCGGGTTCATCGTGCTGATCCTCACCGGCATCCAGCTGCGCTACGCGGATCTCTTCCACGTGCTGCCCTTCCCGGTGACGGTGCGCGCGCACAACTGGGTGGGGTTCACGCTGATCGTCAACTACTTCCTCTGGCTGCTGTTCTATCTGTTCACCGACAAGATCAAGGTCTACCACCCCGAGCTCGACCCGGCGAAGCACTTCCGCAACACCCTGCGGCAGCTGCAGTACTACGGCTACGGCATCTTCAAGGGAGACCCCAACCCGCACCACGTGAGCCTGTACCACAAGTTCAACCCGCTGCAGAGCGTGGCCTACCAGGTGATCATGATCCTGCTGGTGCCGATCCAGTTCTATACCGGGCTGCTGCTATGGGACCTGGAGCGCTTCGGCGGCTCGGTGGCGCTCTTCGGCGGCGTGCGCGTGGTCGATACGGTCCACGTTTCGCTCTTCGTGTTCTTCATCGCCTTCATTTTCGTCCATCCCTATCTCGCCAGCCTGGGACATACCTGGTCGGCGCATTTCAAGGCGATGCTCACCGGCTACGAAGAAGTGGATTAGCGCAGCCGGATGTTGTGCTTCTTCATGAGCGCCTGAAAGTTCGCGCGCTGCATGCCGGTCTCCTCGGCGCTGCGGGTGACGTTCCAGGCGTTGCGCTTCAGCGCCTCGAGGACGAAGGCCCTTTCGATCCCCTCGACCGACTTCTCGCGCGCGGCTTTCTTGGTGCGCTTCAGCTCGTCGCCCGTCTTGGGGACGTCGTTGTCCTCTTGCGCCGCCTCGCCGGCGATGCCCGCGAGGTGCGCCTTGCGCACCACCGAGTCCGAGGCGAGGATCACGGCGCGGTGCACGGTGTTCTCGAGCTCGCGCAAGTTCCCGGGCCAGTCGTAGTTGGCGAGCACGCTCATGGCGCCCTCGGAGAACTGGGTGACGTTCTTGCCGAGCTCTCCGCTGAAGGTCCTGAGAAAGTGGAAGGCGAGCGGCGCGACGTCCGCGGGCCGTTCTCTGAGCGGCGGGATGCGGATCGGGAAGATGTCGATGCGGTAGTACAGGTCGTCGCGGAACGTGCCCTCGGCCACCATCGCGCGCAGGTCCTTGTTGGTGGCGGCGATGAGGCGGATGTTCACGCTCTGCGTGCGCGTATCGCCCACCGCCTTGAACTCGCGCTCCTGGATGACGCGCAGCAGCTTCGCCTGGATGGAGAGCGGAATGTTGCCGATCTCGTCGAGGAACAGCGTGCCGCCGTTCGCCACTTCGATGAGGCCGCGCTTGTTTGCCACGGCGCCGGTAAACGAGCCTTTGACGTGGCCGAAGAGCTCGCTTTCGAGCAGGTTCTCGCTGAGCGAAGTGCAGTCGACCGGGACGATCGGCTTGTCCTTGCGCAGGCTGTTGTAGTGGATGGCACGCGCCACGAGCTCTTTGCCCGTGCCGCTTTCCCCGGTGATGAGCACCGTGGTGTTGGTCGGCGCGCACTGCGCGATCAGGCGATACACCTCCTGCATGCGCGGGCTCGAGCCGATGATGTTCTCGAAGCGGTACTTGGAGCCGACCTCGGCCTTCAGCGTGAGGTTTTCCTGCAGCAGGCGGCGGCGCTCCAGCGCGCGCTCCACCGTGAGCTTGAGCTCGTCGGGGTCGAACGGCTTGGACAGATAGTCGAACGCGCCGAGCTTCATGGAACGCACCGCGGTCTCGATCTGCGACAGCCCCGTGACCATCACCACCTCGATGTCCGGGTGCGACTCCTTCACGCGCTGCAGCACCTCGAGGCCGTCGATATTCGGCATCATGATGTCGAGGATGATGACGTCGTACTGGCCGTCGTCGATCTTCTTCAGCGCCTCGGCGCCGCTATTCACCGCGTCGACCTCGTGCTCGCCGCCGCCGAGAACGCGCAGGCAGCTCTTCACGACAATTTCCTCGTCGTCCACGACCAGGATCCGGCCCTTCATGTGCGGCTCTCCTCTGCCGCCGCGTGCGCCGCCGGCTGCCCGGCGGGCTCGATCGGCAGGTAAACGCGGAATGTGGAACCCTCGCCCGGCTTGCTGGCCACCTCGATCGTGCCGCGGTGCGCCTGCACGATGCCGTGGCTCACCGAGAGGCCGAGCCCGGTGCCCTTGCCCACGCCCTTGGTGGTGAAGAACGGATCGAAGATGCGCTGCAGGTCCTTCTCCGGGATGCCGCAGCCGGTGTCGATGATCGAGATCTCCACCCGCTCGCCCGGCGCGCGGCGCGCGCGCACGGTGATGGAGCCCTTCTCCTCGATGGCGTGCTGCGCGTTCACCAGCATGTTCATGACCACCTGCTTGACGAGGTCGGCGTCGACCCAGACGCGCGGCAGCTGCGGAGCGAGGTCCATGCTGATCTGGATGTCGGCGAGGTGCGCAGGGCGCTCGATGATGCGCGCCGTCTCCTCGATGAGCGCGTTCAGGTCGGCGAACTTCTTCTCCGGTGTCTTCTCGCGCGCGAAATCGAGCAGCCGGCGGATGATGGTCGCGCAGCGCTTGGTCTCCCGGATGACGAGATCGAGATCCTCGGCCTCCTCGGATCCGTCGGCCATTTTCTTGCGCAGCAGGCTCGAGAAGGTCAGCACGCCGGTCAGGGGGTTGTTCAGCTCGTGCGCGATGCCGGCCGCGAGCAGCCCGACCGAAGCGAGCTTTTCTCCGCGCGCCGCCTCGGCCTGGGCGATATGCAGCGCGCGCGTGCGCTCGGCCACTTTTTGCTCCAGCGTGCGGGCCGCTTCGCGCAGCGCCGCGGTCATGGTGTTGAAGGAGGCGGCGAGCCGGCCGAACTCGTCGCCGTTGCGCACCGGGATCGGCTGATCCAGGTTGCCCGAGGCGAGCCGCTTCGCCCCTGCTTCCAAGTCTCGCAGAGGCACGTACACCAGCCGGTGCACGAACAGGCTCACGAGCAGCGAGGTCAGCACCACGAATCCGAGCGAGAGCAGCACCATGGTCATGCCGCTCGCGCGCAGCGACTGCTCTATCGCGCCGAGCGGATAGACGATGTCGAGCACCCCGAGCACCGATTGCTCCTTCTTGTGCGCGTGGCAGGCGGCGTTGTAGCACGAGGGCTCGTTGCGGATCACTTCCATGCTGGCGAGCATGCGCCGGCCGTCGGGCGCCGCGAAGATGCGCGCGCGATCGCTGGACGGAATGCGCTCGAGGGGCCGCTCGCTCTGGTGGCACAGAAAGCAGCCCTCGGCCTTGCGGTCCACCTTCATTCCGATTTCCGAGGCGTGGGTGGAATCGATGATCACGCCTTCCTTGCTGAAGAGCCGGACCTTGTCGATGTTCTCCTGGCGCGCGACGTCCTGGATGATGCTGTGCACGTAGTCGGGCTGGTTGTTGAGCATGGCGAAGCGCGTGCTGCGCACGATGACGTCCGAGAGCTGCGTGACGTGCGCGGCCGCCGCGTTGAGAAGCTGGCTGCGCTCGTGGCGCACCACCAGCGCGGCGAATATCAGCAGCACGGCGGTGAGCGCCACCGCCAGGTAGAACCCGACTTTGAACTTGAGCGTCTTCTGCAACATCCGGGCCGATTGTCATGATTGCAAGGCAGCAACAGAGAGGGTTGATCTAGCTCAACAGGATCAAGTCCAAGTACGCGCTTTCCCGCCTAGAATGCGCGACAGTCGACCTGTGAAGAAAAAAGTCCACTCCCGGAGGTGAAATGAGCTCGGTGTCTGCATGGCGCATCGCGTTGATGTTCTTCGCAAGTGCCTTCCTAACCGCCGCCTTTGCCGCTGACAACGCGCCGAAGAAAGCCGGCAAGGAGGTGCGCATCCAATTGGGCGTTGGGCACTTCAACCGCGACGGTAAGGCGTTCCACTACTGGGACAAGGAGAAGGAAATCCCTGCGGTCTGCGCGCGCTGCCATTCGACAGGCGGTCTCGCGCAATACCTCCAGGAAGGCAAAACCTCGCCCGCGCCTCAGGTGAAGAATGGCTTTGCTTGCAGCACCTGCCATGCCGACATGGGGACCTTCGAGCGGCGTCGCGTTGAGAAGGTCACGTTCCCGAGCGGCCTTAGCCTCGACAGCGGCAACAACGACATGAACCTGTGCATGACCTGCCACCAGGGGCGCGAATCGACCGCGAGCGTCAACAAGGCGATCGGCGGCATGCCGCTCGACACGCCGAATCCGAAGCTCGGCTTCGTCCATGTCCATTACTTCCCGGCCGGGGCGATGAAGTACGGCACCGAAGCGAAAGTGGGCTACGAGTACGAGGGCAAGACCTACGCCGGCCGCTTCAATCACATCCCGGCATTGAATAGCTGCACGGGGTGCCACGACCCGCACAGCGGCGAGCTGCAGGAACAGAAGTGCGGCCAGTGCCACCGCGACCGCAGGGGCGGTGAGGAGAAGGCGGCGACCGTCGACGAATACAAGAAAGAGCTCTATGCCGCCATCCAGCAATACGCGCACAACGTCGGCGGAACTTCCATCGCGTTCACGCCGGAGGCGTACCCCTACTGGTACACCGACACCAACGGCAACGGCAAAATCGATTCAGACGAGATAAGGCCCGACAACAGCTACAAGGCCTACACGCCGCGGCTGGAGCAGGCCATATACAACTACACCTTCGTGCTGCGCGACCCGGGCGCCGGCTACCACAACGGGCGCTACGCGCTGCAGCTCCTCTATGACTCGCTGGAGAGCCTCGCGCAGAGCGGCAAAGCCGGCGTCAGCATCCGGGACAAGCAGCGGCCGCGTTGAGGACGTAGATCGCGTCTGGACGGTAGGGCATTCGACGCGCAACCCTGAGGAGCTCCTCGAGCTTCTCAGGGCTCATGTAGGAGCGCTTGAGTTAAATCAAGAGGCGAGTATCAGCCGTCTGTAAAGTTGAGACGTCGTTTTTATCAACTTTGACGGAGATTTACCGATGCTTAGAAAGACGCTGTGGGGCTCCCTGGCGGCGTGCGCGTTGCTGATCGCCGCACAACCGCTGTTCGCCGCCGACTCCGATACGCAAAAGCAGCTCGACGCGATCAAGGGCGCGATCCCGAAATTCGCCGTGCCGATGCGCGAGGTGGGAGACCGCTTCCAGAACATGTACTTCGCCGCTCACAACGGCAACTGGGCGCTCGCCGCGTACATGTCGAAGTACATGAACGGAGCCATGAATCCGGCGGCCCTGACGAAGCCGGATGAGTACAAGGTGTGGAAGAACTTCTACGAAAACAGCTTCGCGCCGGTGAACAAGGCGATCCAGGGGAAAAACGTTAAGGCGTTCGACGCGGCCTACACCGCGGTCGTCAACGACTGCAACGGCTGCCACCAGGGCATGGGCTACGGCTTCATCAAGGTGGTGAAGCAGAAGGCGCCGGCCGACGTCGGGATCGATTACAAAGTGAAATCGGAGCCCAACGCCGTCCCGAAGTAACCTGCCACACAGCCGCTATAGGGCTTCTGGAACCATCCTGATCGCGCCGCAGGGGCACTCTGCGGCGCACAGGCCACACCCTTTGCAGTAGTCGTAGTTGAACTCGTAGCGCTTCCCGGGGCCCCGTTTGATCACGGCGTTGTCCGGGCAGACGCCGTAGCAGTTGTCGCACTCGAAGCAGTTGCCGCACGAGAGGCACCGGCGCGCCTCGAAGAGCGCGTTCCTCTCCCCCAGGCCGCCCACCACCTCGTCGAACGTCGACTGCCGCCGGATGAGGTCGAGCTGCGGGCGCACGATCTTCGGCGCATCGGAGTAGTACCAGGGGTTCAGCCGGTCGAAGGACGCCGGCTCGCCGGAGGGCTTTTTCTCGTACGCCGTGGCGCGCAGCCAGGCATCGATGTGGCGCGCCGCTTTCTTGCCGTGGCCCACGGCCACCGTCACCGTGCGCTCGCCGGGCACCATGTCGCCGCCGGCGAAGACGCCCGGGTGCCCGGTCATCATGTTCGCGCCGATCTGCACGCTGCCGTCCTTCACCTCGAGGCCCGGCACGCCGTCGAGCAGGCCGAGATCGACGTCCTGGCCGAGCGCGAGCACCACCGAATCGGTCTCGAGCGTCTCGTACTCGCCGGTGGGCTGCGGAAACCCGGTCGCGTCGAGCCGCATCTTCTCCACCAGGATCGAGGATTCGCCCGCCTGCTTGATGGTGGAGAGCCACTTCACCATCACCCCTTCCTGGAGCGCCTCTTCCAGCTCGAAGTCGTGCGCCGGCATCTTCTCGCGCGTGCGGCGATAGACGATGATCGACTCGGTGGCGCCGAGCCGTTTCGCCGTGCGCGCGACGTCGAGCGCGGTGTTGCCGCCGCCGTACACGACGACGCGCCGGCCGAGCAGCGGCGGCGCTTCGCCCTCCATGGAGCGCAGCACCGATACGGCGTCGAGCATGCGCATCGAAGTGCCCGCAGGAATGTAAGCGCGCTTTCCGATGTGCGCACCGACGCCAAGGAAGACCGCGTCGAAGTTGCCGTTTTTCTTCTCTTCCAGAAGATTCGTCACCTTGGCGTTCAGCTTGAGCTCGATGCCCAGCGCCAGGATGCGGGCGATCTCGGCGTCGAGCACATCGCGCGGCAGCCGGTACTTCGGGATGCCGAAGCGCATCATGCCGCCCGCGAGCGGCCCGGCTTCGCGGACCTGCACCTGGTGCCCGAGGCGTGCGAGGTGATAGGCGGCCGAAAGCCCGGTGGGGCCGGCGCCGACCACCAGGACTCTTTTCCCATTCAATTCATTCTTCTCAAATTGCCAGCCGCGCTTGATCGCCTCGTCGCCGAGGAAGCGCTCGATCGAGTTGATGCCCACCGCTTCGTCCAGTGCACCGCGGTTGCAGGCGCTCTCGCACGGGTTGTAGCAGACGCGCCCCATGGTGGCGGGCAGCGGGTTTTGCTCCGTCAGGAGCCGCCAGGCGGCCTCGTAGTCGCCGCATTCCGCGTGCCAGAGCCAGCCCTGGATGTTCTCGCCCGCCGGGCAGGCGGCGTTGCAGGGCGGCAGCCGGTCGACATACTCGGGGCGCAGGGTGCGCCACGTTCCCGTGTGGTTGGCGAGGCTCGATCCCGGATCGAGCGTGATGGCGAAGGGCTTACGCATCGCTCAGTTCTCTATGAGCCCGAATTTGCGCACGTTGCGGTCTGCCCCTTCCTGGATGCGTGCGATGAGATCGGTGCGCACCTCGGGACTGAAGAGGTGCGCGAAGCGGCGTTGCGGTTTCAGGTAATCGGTCACCGGCAGCTTCTTGCGGATCTTGGAGACGCTCGTCACCTCGCCGTGCTCCGCCTCGAACACCGGGAAGAGCCCTGTTTCCTTCGCCAGGCGGGCGATGCGGATCGACTGGTCGGCGGGGTGACCCCAGCCGAGCGGACACGAGACGAAAATATGCAGGTAGCGCGCGCCGCGCACGTGCATGGCACGCTCGACCTTCGCCTCCAGGTCGCGCAGCTCGGCGATGGTGGCGGTGGCGACATACGGGATGCCGTGCGCCATCGCGATCCATGGAAGATTTTTTCCCTGATTAAAGGAATTACCCAGCGTGGTGGTGGCAGTTCTCGCCGCCGGCGGCGTGGCCGAGGAGCGCTGCACCCCCGTGTTCATGTACGCCTCGTTGTCGTAGCAGATGTAGAGCACGTCGTCGTTGCGCTCGAACATCCCGGAAAGGCAGGCGAAGCCGATATCGGTGGTGCCGCCGTCGCCGCCCTGGGCGATCACGCGCACGTCGCTGCGGCCCTTCACCTTGAGCGCGGCCGCGATGCCGGTCGCCACGGCAGCCGCGTTGCCGAAGAGCGAATGGATCCACGGGATCTGCCACGAGGTCTCCGGATAAGGCGTGGAGAACACCTCGAGGCAGCCGGTCGCGTTGGCGGCGATCAGGCGGTTCTCGGTCGCATGCATCGCGGCGTCGATCGCGTAGCGCGCCCCCAGCGCCTCGCCGCAGCCCTGGCAGGCCCGGTGCCCGGAATTGAGCGAGTTGGTGCGCCGCATGTTCGCCTGGACGGAGCGCGTCTCGGCGGGAAGCAGGCGGTTGCCGACAGTGAACGTGCCGGTCTGGTAGAACTTCACGGGCTGGAAGGTCATTGGCGAACCCCTGCCGACCCCCTGTTAAGGGGGTCGCGAGTGAAACGAGCGGGGGGTTTGGTTTTCGCAAAAAACCAACCCCCCGTTCGCCTGCGGCTCACGCCCCCCTTAACAGGGGGGCATGCAAGGCCTCTCATGCTCATCCTTTCAGCTTCAGCACCTGCTCGGCGATCGGGCCGCTGCGCCGCACTTCTCTTTCCTTGCGCAGCACCTTCTCCACCAGAGCGCGGTCGAGATCGAGGAAGGTGGTGAGCTCGAGATCGTCCGTCATCGCGCGCTGCAATACCGCGGCGAGCGAGGCCTTGGTGATCGGACGGCCGCCGAGTCCCGCGACCACGTCGTAAACGGGTATCGGCCGCGTCGAAATCGCGGTTCGGACATTGTTGGAGACGATGCCGCCGACGCCCACCGCCATGCCTTTTTCGACGACGACTACGCGCTGCGCGCCGGCGAGCGCCTCGCGCACCGCGGCGAACGGCCACGGCCTGAAGCACGAAACACCGAGCACGCCGATGCGGCCGCCGCTTTCGCGCAGCTCGTCGACCGTGTCCTTGAGCGTGCCCAGCACCGAGCCGAGCGCGACCACGATCGTCTCGGCCTCCTCGGTGCGGTAGCTGCGCGCGAGCCCGCCGGCCTCGCGCCCGAAGGCCTGGCGAAACGCGCCGGCCCAGCGTGGGATCAGCGACAGCGCCTGCGACTGCTTCGCGTGCGCAAGGTAGCGCACTTCCATGAAGGCCTCCGGGCCGACCATCGCGCCGATGGAGACGGGCTCGGCCGGATCCAGGATCTGCCTCGGATTGAATGGAGGCAGGTAGGCGTCGACCTGCGCCTGGTCCGGAACATCGACGCGCTCGTAGGCGTGCGTCAGGATGAAGCCGTCCATGCACACCATGACGGGCAGCGAGAGCTCCTCGGCGAGCCGGAAGGCGATGACGTGCAGGTCGAGCGCTTCCTGGTTGTTCTCTGCGAAAAGCTGGATCCAGCCGCAGTCGCGCTGCGACATCGTGTCGGTGTGATCGTTCCAGATGTTGATCGGCGCGCCGATCGCGCGGTTCGCCACCGTCATCACGATCGGCAGCCCGAGACCCGACGCGTTGAAAAGCGCCTCGGCCATGTAGAGCAGCCCCTGCGAGGCGGTGGCAGTGTAGGCGCGTGCGCCGGCCGCGGAAGCGCCGATCGCGACCGACATGGCGGCGAACTCGGATTCGACGTTCACGAATTCGCACGGCGCGAGGCGCCCGGAGCTGACGATCTCGCCGAGCGCCTCGACGATGTGGGTCTGCGGCGAGATCGGGTACGCGCAGATCACTTCGGGCCGGCAAAGCGCGACCGCCTCCGCTACCGCGCGCGAGCCTTCAATTTGCTTGAGCATGCTTGAAAGCGGCAGCCGCGGCGGCGACGTTGCCTTCGGCGAGTCGGCCTGAAAATTTGCTGCGGATCGCCTGCGCCACCGACTCGAGCGACACCAGGCCCGAGAGCGCGGCGAAGCCGCCGAGCAGCGCGGCGCTCGGCACCGGGCGACCGACGTGCTTCAGCGCGAGCTCGTTCGCCGGCACGGTGCATAGCCGCTCCGGCTGGAAGCCGCGCACGAAGTCGGCTACGCCGAGCTCCTCGAAGCTGCGCGTGGTGTTGATGAGGATGTAGGCCGACGGCGAAAGCCCGGCGAACACGTCGACCTGGTGCAGCAGTGTCGGGTCCTGGATGATGAGCGCGTCGGGATGCATGATCGGCTCGCGCACGCGGATTTCGCGCTCGTCGAGCCTGCAATAGGCCACCACCGGCGCGCCGGTGCGCTCGGAGCCGAAGCTCGGAAACGCCTGCGCGTGCTTGCCCTCGTTGAAGGCCGCGATGGAAAGCATCTCGGCGGCGCTCACTACGCCCTGCCCGCCGCGGCCGTGGATGCGTATCTGGAACACGAGAGTCATTCTTGATGCCGCTGCGGCCGTGGTCTTGACGCAGATCAACGCGACTTTCGATAGCGCGGCCATGATGGGATCCCATGACCGCGCGGATACCGGAAAGCGGCGTGAATCTGCTGCGCGACCCTGCGCTCAACAAGGGCACCGCGTTCAGCGACGAAGAGCGCGATGCGCTCGGCTTGCGTGGCCTGCTGCCGCCGCACGTGTGCTCGCCAGAGCAGCAACTTGCGCGCGTGCTGGAGAACCTGCGCCGCAAGAGCTCCGCTCTGGAGAAATACATCGACCTCAGGGCGTTGCACGACCGCAACGAGATGCTGTTCTTTCGCCTCCTCATGGACTACCCCGACGAGGTCATGCCGATCATCTACACGCCTACGGTGGGCCTCGCGTGCCTCAATTACGGCCACATCTACCAGCGGCCGCGCGGCATCTTCGTCAGCGCCGAAGACCGCGGCCGCGTGAAGCGCGTGCTCGGCAACTGGCCCTCGCGCGAGGTGAAGATCATCGTCGTCACCGACGGCGAGCGCATTCTCGGGCTCGGCGATCAGGGCGCGAACGGCATGGTGATTCCCGTGGGCAAGCTCGCGCTCTACACGGCGTGTGCGGGCATTCACCCGGCGCACTGCCTGCCGGTGCTGCTCGATGTCGGCACCAACAACGCCGCGCTGCGCCGTGACCCGCTTTACCTCGGATTGCCGCAGGAGCGCGTGCGCGGCGCCTCCTTTGAGGCGCTCGTCGACGAGTTCGTCGCCGCCGCGCGCGAGGTGTTCCCCGACGTGCTGATCCAGTTCGAGGACTTCGCGAACCACAACGCCTTTCGCCTCCTCGAGCGCTATCGCGGGCGCATTCCGGTCTTCAACGACGACATCCAGGGCACCGCCGCGGTGACGCTCGCGGGGCTGCTTTCGGCGCTGCGCATCGCCGGAGGCGCGCTGAAGGACCAGCGGCTGCTGTTCCTGGGCGCCGGCGAAGCCGCAATCGGTATTGCCGATCTGACGGTCTCCGCGATGATGCGGCAGGGGCTGAGCGAGCGCGCCGCCCGCGAGCGTTGCTGGCTGTTCGACTCGAAGGGCCTGGTCATCGCAAGCCGGATAGATCTCGACGCGCGCAAGCGCCGCTATGCGCACGAGCGCGCGCCGATCAGCGACTTCTGTGCCGCGGTGAAGGCAGTCCAGCCTACCGCGATAATCGGCGCGGCGGCCGTCCCCGGCGCGTTCACCCGCGAGGTGATTGCCGCCATGGCCGCCATCAACGTGCATCCGATCGTGTTCGCGCTGTCGAACCCGACTTCGCAATCCGAGTGCACCGCGGAGCAGGCCTATGCCTGGTCCGGCAACCGGGCGCTCTTCGCCGCCGGCAGCCCCTTCGATGCGATCGGCGTGGCGGATCGGATGCTGGTGCCCCGGCAGGCGAACAATTCATACGTCTTCCCGGGCATCGGCCTCGGGGCCATCGTGTCGGGAACCCGCCTCGTCACCGACGCGATGTTCATGGCGGCGGCGTACGCGCTCGCCGAGCGCGTCACCGCGGCGGATCTCAGCCATGGCAGCCTGTACCCGCCGCTCTCCGACGTGCGTGCGGTCTCTGCGCACATCGCCGCCGCGGTCGCGCGTGTCGCTTATGAGGAAGGGCTGGCAACGGTGCCGCAGCCCGAGGATCTGCTCGGCCACGTCAAGTCGCAGATGTACGAGCCGCGCTACCCGAGCTACACCGGCTGATCAGCCGGCTCAGCCGATTACGATAAGCAGGTAGAGCGCGACCAGCGTGCCAAGCGCGGCGAGGCCGTGAAACACCGCCATCCAGCCATGGCCGAGCGGGAGCCCGACTTCGTGCAGGCAGTGGTAGATGCGGTGCAGGCCGTGGAACAGGAACCCGCCGATTACCACGAAGATGGCGAGCTTGCCGAAGCCGTTCTGCGCGAACGCAAGCACGCGCTCGTAGCTCATCGTGTCGCGCGGCAGGAGAAACCCGAGCGGCACCGCGATGCCGGTGATGAAGATCAGCATCGGGCCGACGAGCGCGGAGAGCATCCCGCCCGCGCCGAAGAGCGACCAGAAGATGGGGCGGTTCGAGCGCTTCATGCGAACCCCCAGAGGAGCAGCAGCGACAGCACCACCGAGCTTGCAACGCCTGCGGCGAAGATCGCGCTATCCGGGACGCGCCGGGCGCCGATGCGCAGGAACGGCAGGGTCTTGTGCATCACCTTGAACCAGGTCCACGCGTGGTAGAGCACGATGAGCGCTGCCGCGGCGTGGAAGATGACCGCTCCGGGGCTGGCGAGGCTCGCGCGCCAGGCTTCGTACTGCGCCGCGCCCTCCGCGAGCCGCGCCAGGCCGAAGAGCAGAACCAGCGCATACGCGGTCAGGAAAAACGAGCTCCACTCGCGCAGGGTGTACCAGAGGTAAAACGGGTTTCTGCGCCACCACCCGTTCATCGTTCTTGTGTAGGTTTTCATCCGTTCCTTCGGGGCGCCACGAAGCGCAGGAAATAGTCCTTGGTGCTTTCGACCTTGTTCTGGTTGACGGCGCGCGCCGGGTCGATGCTCTTCGGGCAGACCTCGGAGCAGTAGCTCACCAGCGTACAGCCCCAGACGCCTTCATCGGCGTTCACGAGCTCCATGCGCTCGGCCTTGCCGGCGTCGCGCGAATCGGCGTTGTAGCGGTGCAGCAGCGCGAGCGCGCCGGGGCCGGTGAACTCGCGGTCCAGCCCGTACTGCGGGCACGCGGCGTAGCACAGCAGGCAGTTGATGCATTGCGAGTACTGGTAGTACTCGTCCATCTGCTGTGGCGTCTGCAGGAACGTGCCCTCGGTGACCGGCTTGGGCGCCTCGGGGATGATGTAGGGCTTGATCGAGCGCAGCTTGACCAGGAAGTCGGTCTGGTCGACGGCAAGGTCGCGCTGGATCGGGAAGTGCGTGAGCGGCTCGACGCGCAGGCCCTCGGGATAGAAGTCGCGCAGGAACGTCTCGCACGAAAGGCGCGGCACGCCGTTCACCATGCCGCCGCAGCTTCCGCAGATCGCCATGCGGCAAGACCAGCGGAAGGTGAGGCTGCCGTCGAGATGGTCCTTGATGTACTGCAGGCCCTGCAGCACCGACATGTCGTCGGTGAAGGGGACTTGATAGGTCTCGTAGTGCGGCGCGTCGTCCGTCTGCGGGTCGTAGCGCAGGCACTCGATCGCGATGACTTTTCCGTTGGTCGCGTTCATGTAAGTACCACCTGCTTGCCTTCCCCGCCGTAGACGCGGGCGCGCGGGCTCGATTTCGTGATAGTGACCGGCATGTAGTCGATGCGCGGCACCTCGTCGCCGCGGCGGCAGGCGAGCGAATGCTTGAGGAAGTTCACGTCGTCGCGCTTCTCGTGGTCCAAGCGCTGGTGTGAGCCGCGCGATTCGCGCCGCTCGAGCGCGCTGTGCGCGATCGCCTGCGACACCTCGAGCATGTTGCGCAGCTCGATCGCGGTGAGCCACTCGGTGTTGAAGGCGCGGCCGCGGTCGTCGAGCTTGATGCCCTTGGCGTAGCGGCTACGCAGCTCCATGAGCTTGCGGCAGGTTTCCTCGAGGTGTTCCTGGGTGCGATAGATACCCGCGCCCTTTTCCATGCTGAGGCGCATCTCGTCGCGCACGGCGGCGAGGCGCTCGCCCTCGGTGTTCCGCAGCATGCCGAGGAGCGCATCGGCCACTGGCTGCGCCTGGCGCAGCACGCTGCCCGCGCGGCGCGGCGCCGCAAGCGCGAACTGCGCCGCCTGCTCGCCCGCCACGCGGCCGAATACCACCAGCTCGGTGAGCGAGTTGGAGCCCAGGCGGTTGGCGCCGTGGATGCCGACGCTCGCGCACTCTCCGGCGGCGTACAGGCCGGGCAGCGTCGTCTCGCAACGCACGTTGGTGAGGATGCCGCCCATCATGTAGTGCACGCCCGGACACACCGGAATCGGCTCCCTCACGCAGTCGACGCCGGAGAAGGTCTTCGCCGCCTCCGCGATGAGCGGCAGCCGCTCGTGGATCTTTTTCGCGCCGAGGTGGCGCAGGTCGAGATTCACCGCCGGTCCCTGCGGCGTCTCGAGGGTCCTGCCCTTCTTCATCTCGTGCCAGAAAGCCTGCGACAGGCGATCGCGCGGCCCGAGCTCCATCGCTTTGGGCCGGGGCCACGGATCGAGCGGTCCGAGGCCGTAGTCCTGCAGGTAGCGGTACCCGTCCTTGTTCGTGAGCACCGCCCCCTCGCCGCGGCAGGCCTCGGTCATCAGGATGCCCGTGCCGAGCAGGCACGTCGGGTGGTACTGCATGAATTCCATGTCGCGCAGCGCAACGCCCGCGCGGTACGCGAGCCCCATGCCGTCGCCGGTCACCGTGCCGGCGTTGGTGTTCGAGCGGAACACGCGGCCGACGCCGCCGGTCGCGAATACCACGGAGGGCGCCTCGAACACCACGAACTCGCCGGTGGCGATCTCGATCGCCAGCACCCCGCGCACGTGCCCGTCGTCAACGAGCAGCTCGACGCAGAAGTACTCGTCGTAGCGCTTGATGCCGGGATACTTGTGCGAGGTCTGGAAGAGTGTATGCAGGATGTGGAAGCCGCTGCGGTCGGCGGCGTACCAGGTGCGCGGCACCTTCATGCCGCCGAAGTAGCGCACGTTGACGTGGCCGTCGGGCTGCCGGCCCCACGGGCAGCCCCAATGCTCGAGGCGCACCAGCTCTTCGTGGGCGTGCGCGACGAAGTACTCCACGGCCTGCTGGTCGCAGAGCCAGTCGCCGCCGGAGACCGTGTCCTCGAAGTGGTATTGCAGGCTGTCGTCGCCGCGGGTGACCGCTGCGGCGCCGCCTTCCGCGGCCACGGTGTGGCTGCGCATCGGCACCACCTTGGAAACCAGCGCTACGCGAAGCCGGGAGTCCCGCTCGGAAGCGGCGATGGCGGCGCGGAGGCCTGCTCCGCCGCCGCCGACGATGATGACGTCACTTTGGATGATCTGCATGCTCCGGAAATTGTCTTGGAGATGCAGCGAGGCGGCTTGATTAAAATCAAACCGCCCTCAGGAAGGAAACTACTTCGCCGAGGCGAGCACGCCTTCGACGAGCGACTTGATCTCGTTTTCGTCCGCTTTGACCTTCGGATGCCCTTTGCCATCCTTCAGCTTAGCGACCAGCTTGGTTTGCGCGGCGGCCTTGTCGCCCTTGTACTTGGCGGCAACGTCCTTGAACGCGGGCCCGACCTTCTTTTTGTCCATGTCGTGGCAGCCGAGACAGCCTTTCGCCTTGAGATCGGCGTTCAAATCGGCATTCGCCGTTCCGGCCGCGAACAGCGCGGCAGCACTGGCGAGAATCACGAGGGAGGTTTTCATCGCAATAACTCCGTTGGGGGTAGGGTTGTCCATCATAACGCGCGAACGCCGCGCAGGTTGACCTGCGCGGCGTTCACGGGGTTACCTACTGGAACTTGTAGACGTACGTCGCGCCGATGAAATTCACCGTCTGTCGCTGCTTAGCGTCCAGGGTGGTGTTGTCGCTGTAGAGATACGGTGTTCCGTTGAAGTTGTAGGTCCACTCGTTGAAGTATGTGCGGTGGTGGATGTAGTCAAGCCGAACATATGCGTTCTTCTGCAGCGCATATTCGCCGTAGAGGTTCAGGCGGGTGAGCCTATAGGTCACGTCCGGAAGTCCGCCGGTGCTCGCGAGAAGCGTCGCGTTCGCCGAGGAAGTGGGATCAGCCGTCTGCTCGTACTTAAGCAGATCGTCGAGCCACGTCAGATCGGCACCGACCTGCAACTGCCCCATGGGCCTGCCCTTCACGCCGAAGCCGAAGCTCGTCGCGGTGTCCTTCAGGATTGCGTCATAGCCGGTCGAGTGGCCGGCGTCGACCGTCTGCCGGCCGCGCGAGGCGAAGGCGCTCAGCTTCCACGCATCCGATAGCGCATAAGACGCGTCGAGCGAGACGGTGCCCATCTGGAAGCTGCGCAGGCCGTGGTCGGTCGGCGCGTGGTACCGGTCGATTCCGCGGTCCGCAAAGACCTGGAGCGAAAGCTTCTCCATCGGGGTCCAGTTGCCGATCGCCCGGATCTTGTCGCGCTCGCGGTCCATGTAGATGAACGGGAAGATCGCCGTGCGGCTGTAGATCTGGTCGGCCGATACCTCCGTTACGCCGGTCTGGCCTCCGGTACTGACGAAGTTGACCGGCTGCAACCAGGGCGAATCGCCTTTCCTGCGGCTCTGGTGATACGCCACGGAGCCGGTGAAAGTTTCGGACGCCGTGCGGCGCAGCTCCGCCCGCCAGCCGGTTTCGTTGAGCTTCTGTTTCAGTCCACTGACGCCGCCGGCGACGTCCGTTGGCGTCCACTGGCCGAAGTCCTCCTGCTCGTAATTCGCGCCCAGAACCGCGGCGTACATCGGCGTGAGAAAGTAAGTGCCTTGCAGCTTCGCTTCGTACTTCTTCGGCGACATGTTGCCGTTGGTGTAGAACCGGGTCGCAGTACCGGAGGCTGGCGAGCAGCTTCGCGTCGTTGAGCTGAACACCGCGGGCGGAACACAGACCGGCTCGGCGTTGTACAAGTCGAGCGGTGTCTTGTTGTCCTTTTTCTCGTAGGCCACGTCGCCGGAGACATGCAGCTTCTGCAGCGGGCGCGTGGAGAAACCCACCTGGGCCTTCGTCGTGTCGACCCGGCCGCCCAAGTTGTCCCTGCCGCCCGGCGCGCCGGTCAAGCCCATGCCGCTGAAGCTCTCGTCCTGCCGTGCCGTGGTGTAAGCGTATTTGAAGTTCACACGGGTGCTATGCGTGAGCGCGTAATTGCCAGCGACGAAGAGCTGATGCGCCTGGTTGTCCGGCTGCAGCGCCACCGGCAGCGCCAAGGCCGAGAGCAGTCCGGCGTCATTGGTGATCGTCCCGGTGTCCGTAAACTGGTTGCCCAGCGGACCGTTGACCGTCGGCCGGATGGAGCCGTTGTGGTTGACGTAGAAAGAGCCGTAATAGCCGCCGCTAAGCACCAGCGGTCCCGACGCGTAGTTCAGCCGGGCGTCGATCTGCCGGATGACGGAATCGACGGGCTCCGGCAGCATCAAAACTCCCCACGCGTTCGCCGTCGCCGACGAGCATACTCCCGCGTCCGCCCAGTACCTGCTGCAGGCGAACCCCCTGCCAAACAGACGCGACCCGTCCTTTTCTTCGTTCTTGAACGCGAACTCCAGTTGCAGGTCGCGCGTAAGCCACTTCTCCACGCCGACGCCGATCCCCTTCCGCTTGAGCTCCAGGTTGAGGTTCTGTCCCGTGCCGGGCGCGATGAGCACGCCGCCGGGGTTGACCGTGGGATTCGTGGTGCCCGCGCCGGCGAGGCTCGTGTTGATGGTGCGCGGATCGTGGCGCGTGATCTCGCTGTAATCCGCCGTGACCTTAACGTCGCCAGGCCGGCGGTAGACGAAGTTCAGCTCGCGGTTGTCGAGGCCAAGATTGCGCCCCTCGAGCTTGAGGCCCAGGCCGGAGGCGTTGTAGGGCTGCTCGTAGCGGAACCCGATCAGCCCGTTGACGTCGTGCCTGCGCAACCCGTTGAACATGCCGAAGCGCGCGCGATCCCGCTCGTCGCCGCTCGCTACGCCGACGCCGACGCTGACCGACGTGCCCGGACCAGGCATGGCGACCGGGCCGATATCCGGGGCTTCCTGCGCCTGCACCGTGCTCCACATGGCGGCGACGGCAAGAGCGGCAAGTGTCCGGCTCAAGATCAGTTCCTTTTTCGAAGATTTCATAACGGTTCGCCTTTTCTTTTTCAGCGCAGCATGAACTGCGGCGTCGGGTTCGTCGCGGACGGGTTGTTGGTGCCGTGGATCTGCGTGTGGCAGTTCAAGCAACCCCTCCCCTGCGTATAGTTCACGCCGCTCTTCCCTGTGATCTGGGCCTGACCCACTCCGGTCTGCCCGCGCAGCACGGCGATGTTGCCGCCATGCGGGGTGTGGCACTGGTGGCACAGGAACGGCGGCCGCAGCTTGAGCATGTTGTCAGCGACGGTGCCGTGCGGGTTGTGGCACAGCGTGCAGTCTTCGGTCACGGGGTCGTGCGGGTGCACGAACGGGCCGCGCTTCTCGGCATGGCACTGGTAGCAGGTCTCGACCACACTGTCGCGCTTCATGAGCGCGCGGCCGATCGAGCCGTGCGGGTTGTGGCAATCCGAGCAAACGACTTTGCCCTCGAGAATCGGGTGCCGGAACATGCGGTTCACTTCCACGCGCTGCTGCTTATGGCACTTGAAACACACCTCCGGCTGCGTCAGCTTGGTGAGCACCTTGTCGGGCTGGTGCATGGTGTGGCAGCTCGTGCAGGAGTTGCCGCGTTCGGCGTGGGTGCTGGTATCCCAATGCGTTCGCTTGCTGCCGCCCTTGTGGCAGCCGAGGCAAAGCTCATTGGTCTCTTCCGCGTTTGCCGTCTTGGCCCCGGGATTGCGGATCTCCGAACCGCCGTTGTTCTTGACGTGCTCGTCGGCGCCCTCGTTGTGGCAGACCGTGCAGCCGCCGGCGCCTTGCGGCGTCTTCGGCACGTTCTGGCCGTGGACCGAGGACTGGAAGTTCTTCACCTTGTCCTCGTGACAGTTCTGACAGACCTTCGAATCGAGCGCCTGAGCGCGCGCCTGGATCGCGAAGGCGGAGAGTGCGGCGAAGAGCAGCCCGGCCGCTAAGGAAATGAACGTCTGACGCACGAAACCTCCCTTATTGGGTTCTTGCAATGCATCATGCCGGGGGACCCGGAATGACCGGACAAGCAGTTGCATGGCCTGTTGATCCCCATCAAAGGGGGTTCGGCGCGTGTGGCGGTCGCGCAACGGACGTGTCCTTTGATAAAGATCAAAGCCCGCAGACGCGCGGATGCCATCTTTCGGGGGCCATGCATACTCAGCGCCTGATAGAAGGAGTCGTTTCCAACCTGAAGCTGTTCCGCGAAGCGTCGCCGCGCCAGATCGGCGACATGGGAAAGCACTGCTGGATCGTCGCCCTGCGCCGCGGTGACGCCATCGCCAAGCGCGGTGCGCCGATGCCCGGCGTCTTTGCCATCGCCTACGGATCGATCAAGCTTGTTTTGCGCAGCAACGACAACGAGGAGCGCGTGCTGCGGCTGGTCGGAGCGGGCGAGACCTTCGGCGAAGCCACCGCTCTGCTCGGGCGGGCTGCGCGCTATGACGCGTTGGCGCTTGCCGAGACCAAGATCGTCGTGATCCCTTCCGGCGCGATCCTCGGGCTCATCGACCGCGACCCGCGGCTCGCGCGCAGCATGGTGAACTCGCTTGCCGAGCGCGCGCTCGCGCTGCTCGATGAAGTGGAAACGGCGTGCCTGCGCCGCGGCGCCCAGCGCCTCGCTTCCTATCTCGACGGGCTCGTCGTGGCAAACGGCAACGGGAATGGCAACGGCAACGGCCATGCCACCGTCCGTCTCCCGGTCAGCAAGACGCTCGTGGCCGCGCGCCTGGGAATCACCAAGGAAACGCTTTCGCGGCTGCTGCGCTCGCTCGCCGAGCAGCGGCTGATCGAAGTGTCGCAGCGCGAGATCGAGATCCTCGATCGCGCAGCGCTGTCCGAGATGGCGCGCTAGTTCAGGTCGAGCGCGTGCCGCTTCAAGGCGGATAACGGCACATACCTCAGCACGTTTTCGTGCGTCGCCTCGAGGATTACGCGCGGCGCGCGCCCCGCTTCCCAGGCTTCCACCCAGCGCAGCACGTGCAGGCACCAGCGGTCGCCTTGCTTCAGCCCGCGGAAGCGCAGCTCGGGCCGCGGCGTGACGAGGTCATTTCCGCGTTCCACGCTGAACTCGAGGAATTCGTCCGTCACCTGCACGCACACGAGGTGCGCGACGCCGTCCTGATCGTGCGTTGCGCAGCAGCCGTCGCGGAAGTAGCCGGTGAGCGGCGCGTAGCCGCACGCGCGCAGCTCGCCCCCCAGCACGTTCTTCTCGCTCTTCACCGCGCCGCCTCGATGTAGCGCTTGAGCGCGCCCGCGTCCTTCGGCATCACTTTGAAGCGCTGCGGCCGCCTTTCGAGATCGGCGAACTCGGAGGGACGCTCGGGCTCGCGGCCGAGCGCCTGGCGGATCGTTTGCGCGAACTTCACCGGCAGCGCGGTCTCCAGGCAGATGAGCGGCACGAGCGGCTCGCGGTGCTCGAGGCCGACCTTGACACCGTCCGCGGTGTGCGGGTCGATGATGGTTTGGTATTTCGAATAAATGCTTTTTATCGTGGCAATCCGATCCGCGTGCGTGCTGTGTCCCGAGACAAATCCGGTGCCGGCCACCGTGCGGAAATACGCCGAATGCGAGAGGTCGAACTCGCCGTCCTGCTCGAGCCGGCGCCACAGCTCCTTGACGCGCGCGCCGTCCCGGCCGACGAGGTCGAAGATGTAGCGCTCGAAGTTCGACGCCTTCGAGATGTCCATCGAGGGGCTCGTCGTCTCGAGCACCTTGCGCCGGACGCGGTAGCGCCCGGTGCGGAAGAACTCGTCGAGCACGTCGTTCTCGTTGGCGGCGAGGATCAGGCGGCGGATCGGCAGCCCCATGCTGCGCGCGACGTAACCGGCGTAGATGTTGCCGAAGTTGCCCGACGGCACCGCGAACGCCACTTCCTTCGCTCCGCTGGCGAAGTAGCCCTTGAAGTAATACACCACCTGCGCCGCCACCCGCGCCCAGTTGATCGAGTTCACGGCGCCGATCCGGTTTCTCGCCTTGAAGGCGGCGTCGGCGTTCACTTCCTTCACCAGATCCTGGCAATCGTCGAACACGCCTCGCACCGCCAGGTTGTGGATGTTCGGGTCCTGCAGCGAGTACATCTGCGCGCGCTGGAACGGGCTCATGCGCTGGTGCGGCGAGAGCATGAACACCCGGATGCCGCGCTTGCCGCGCATGGCGTATTCGGCCGCCGAGCCCGTGTCGCCGGAGGTCGCGCCCAGGATATTGAGCGTCTGTCCGCGCTCGCCGAGGACCTCCTCGAAGAGGTTGCCGAGAAGCTGCAGCGCGAGGTCCTTGAAGGCGAGCGTCGGGCCGTTCGACAGGCCGAGAAGATGGAAGCCGGGCTCGAGGGTCTTGAGCGGCGTGATTTCCGGGCTGCCGAAGATGTCGGCCCGGTAGGTGCGCGCGACGATATCGTCGAGCCCCGGGACGTCGTCCATGAACGCGGAAAGGACCTTGAAGGCGAGCTCCGGGTACGGCAGAGCTTTCAGCTCTTCAAGACGAATTTTCGGTATTTCCTCAGGAACGTAAAGGCCGCCGTCGGGCGCAAGGCCCTCGAGCAGGATGTCGGAAAAGCGGCGCGGCGGGCAGTTGCCGCGGGTCGAGACGTAGAGCACTACAGCAGCGATTCCAGCCGGATGCGCGTTACGCTTCCGAGGACGCTCGAGAGCTTCTCGATGCGCGCGATTGCCCGGTTGACGTTCTTTTCGAGCGCGCGGTGCGTGAGAAGGACGATGTCGACGCGGCTTTCGCCCTCCCCCGGCTCCTTTTGCACCATCGCATCGATGGAGATTTTCGACGCGGCGAGAATGCGCGTGATGTCGGCGAGCACGCCGGGCCTGTCGAGCACGCGCATGCGCAGGTAATACGAGGTCTCGACCTCGCCGATCGGCAGCACCTGCTCCTTCGACAGCTGGTCGGGCTGGAAGGCGAGATGCGGCACGCGGTGCTCCGGGTCGGCCGTAATGAGGCGCGTGACGTCGACCAGGTCCGCCACCACGGCACTCGCCGTCGGCTGGCTACCCGCCCCCGCGCCGTAGTACAGCGTCGGCCCGACCGCGTCGCCCTTCACCAGGATGGCGTTCATCACGCCTTCGACGTTGGCGATCAGCCGGCGCGCCGGCACGAGGGTGGGGTGCACCCTGAGCTCGATCCCTTTCGCGCATTTCTTGGTGATGCCGAGGAGCTTGATGCGGTAGCCGAGCGCGTCGGCATAGGCGATATCGGCTTTGGTGAGCTTGGAAATGCCTTCCTTGTAAGCCTTCTTGTATTGCATCGGGATGCCGAAGGCGAGCGCCGACAGAATGGTCAGCTTGTGCGCGGCGTCGACCCCTTCCACGTCGAAGGTCGGATCGGCCTCCGCGTAGCCGAGCCGCTGCGCGTCCCTGAGCGCCTCGTCGAAGGCGAGGCCCTTGTCGCGCATCTCCGAGAGGATGAAGTTCGACGTGCCGTTGATGATGCCGGCGATCCACTCGATGCGGTTCGCGCTGAGGCCTTCGCGCAGCGCCTTGATGATCGGGATGCCTCCGCCTACCGCGCCCTCGAAGGCGACCATCACGCCCTTCTTCTGCGCGGCGGCGAAGATTTCGTTGCCGTGCGTCGCGAGCAGCGCTTTGTTCGCGGTGACGACATGCTTGCCGTTGGCGATCGCTTCGAGGACGAGGGCCTTGGCGATGGCGGTTCCGCCGATGAGCTCGATCACGATTTCGACATCGGGAGAACGCGCCACGGCGTAGGCGTCCGCCACGACCTTCGCCTTGCCCTTGACGAGCTTGCGCGCCTTTTCCAGCGCCTTGTCGGCCACCTGCGTGATGCGGATCGCGCGCCCGGCGCGGCGCCGGATCTCGTCGGCGTTGCGCTTGAGCACTTCCCAGGTGCCGCCGCCCACCGTGCCGATGCCGAGCAGCCCGACGTTAATCGGTGTCATGCTTCTCGATTCTCGATTGGAGATGCCTTTTCACGTCAGGCCACTCGTGTGCCAGCACGCTGTACATGACCGTGTCGCGCACCGTGCCGTCGCGCCGCGGCCAGTGATGCCGGATCACGCCGTCCTTCTTCGCGCCCAGCGCCTCGATGGCGCGCTGCGAGGTGAAATTGAAGTTGTCGGTGCGCAGGCCGACGACCCTGCATCCGATTTTTTCAAAAGCATGGGAAAAAAGAAGAAGCTTGCACGCCGTGTTCACGTGGCTGCGCTGCACGCGCTTCGCGTACCAGGTCCAGCCGATCTCGACGCGGTCTGCCGCGGGAACGATGTCGTGGTAGCGCGTGCCGCCGACGATTTCGCCGGTTTTCAGCTCGCGCACCGCCCAGGGGAGCATCGTGCCCGCCTGCTGGCCTTGCAGCGCATTCTCGATATACGCCTTCGTCTGCTCCGGCTCCGGCACCGACGTGTACCACAGCTCCCAGAGCCTGCCGTCGCTCGCCGCGGCCACCAGGCCGTCGTGATGCTCGCGGCTCAGCGGCTCGAGCCTGACCCCGTGGCCCTCGAGCGTTACCGGCTGCGGGTTAATCACGCAGCGCCTCTGAGAAGACCGTCCTTTCTGAACATGTCGCGGATGCCGCGCACCGCCTGGCGCAGCCGGTGCTCGTTCTCGATCAGCGCGATGCGCACGTGGTCGTCGCCGTAGTCGCCGAAGCCGACGCCCGGCGCGACCGCGATTTTCGCCTGCGCAAGCAGCCGCTTGGTGAACTCGATCGAGCCGAGGCCCGCATAGAACTCCGGGATGCGCGCCCAGAGGTACATCGACGCCTTGGGCACCTCGACCCTCCAGCCGATGTCGTGCAGCCCCTTCGCCATGACGTCGCGCCGACGCTCGTAGGTTTGGCGAATTTCCTCGACGCAATCCTGCGGGCCCTCGAGGGCGACGATCGAGGCGACCTGGATCGGGGTGAAGCTGCCGTAGTCGTGGTAGCTCTTGATGCGCGCGAGCGCGTGCACCAGCTCCCGGTTGCCGACCATGAAGCCGATGCGCCAGCCCGCCATGTTGTAGCTCTTCGACATCGTGAAGAACTCGACCGCGATGTCGAGCGCACCCGGCACCTGCATGATCGACGGCGCGCGGTAGCCGCCGAAAGTGATGTCGGCGTAGGCGAGGTCGTGCACGACCAGGATGTCGTGCTGCTTGGCGAGCGCAACGATCTTTTCGAAAAAAGCCAGATCGACGCATTGCGCCGTCGGGTTGGACGGAAAGCCGATCACCAGCATCTTCGGCTTGGGCGTCACCTCGCGGATCGCGCGCTCCATCTCGGCGAAGAAGTCCACGCCCGGGGTCATGCGCACCGAGCGGATGTCGGCGCCCGCGATGATGGCGCCGTAGATGTGGATCGGATACGAGGGATTCGGCACCAGCACCGTGTCGCCGCGCTCGAGGCACGCGAGCATGAGATGCGCCAGGCCTTCCTTGGAGCCGATGGTGACGATCGCCTCGGCGTCGGGATCGAGCTCGACGCCGTAGCGGCGCTGGTACCAGGTCGCGATGGCGCGGCGCAGGCGCGGGATGCCTTTCGATACCGAATAGCCGTGCGTGTCCTGGCGCTGCGCGGCTTCGACCAGCTTGTCGACGATGTGCCGCGGCGTCGGCCCGTCGGGATTGCCCATCGACAGGTCGATGATGTCGTCGCCGCGGCGGCGCGCCTGCATCTTCAACTCGTTGGTGATGTTGAAAACGTAGGGCGGCAGGCGCTGGATCCTCGAAAACTCTCGCATTGGTAGAATTCTAGCAGTGAAGCTCCACGCATCCTCCGCTCCCGGACGCAACGTCGTCACCGCGTACGGCGAGGACTACGTCGCCGTGAACGGCGAGCGCCATGACTCCAGCATGGTGCTGCTGCCGGACCGCGTCCTCGACTGGGAGCCGCAGGCCTTCGAGGCCCTCACCACCGAACACTTCTCCGGCCTGGCGCAGCTCGACGTGGAGATCGTTCTATTGGGCACCGGACCGAAGCAGCGCTTTCCCCACCCGCGCCTCACCGCTCCCCTCGCCCGGGCGGGCATCGGCGTGGAGGTGATGGACATGCAGGCCGCCTGCCGCACCTACAACATTCTCGTCGCCGAGGAACGCAAGGTAGCCGCCGCGCTGTTGTTCGCGTGAAGCGGGCAGCGCTCGGTCTCCTGCTGGCGCTGCTCTCGGCCGTCTGGCTCGGCAGCCTCGCGGTGCGCCCGCTCTACAAGGCCGACGAAGCCCGCTACGGCGAAATCTCGCGCGAGATGGCGCAAAGCGGCGACTGGGTGACGCCGCGCCTGAACGGCTTCAAGTACTTCGAGAAGCCGCCGCTTCAGTACTGGGCCACCGCGGCCGCCTTCAAGGCGCTCGGCGAGCACGACTGGGCCGCGCGCCTGTGGACCGCGCTGCTCGCCGCGGCGGGGGTGGCGCTCGCCTACTTCGCCGGCAACCGGCTGTTCGGCCGCCCGGCCGGGCCGCTCGGCGCCGCGGTGCTCGCCGGAAGCCCGTTTTACGTGCTGCTCGGCCAGTTCAATTCGCTGGACATGGGCGTTTCGGTGTTCCTCGCCGGGGCGATTTTCGCGTTCGCCCTCGGCCACCGGCTTCTGTTCTGGGTAGCCTGCGCGCTCGCGGTGCTCAGCAAAGGGCTGATCGGCATCGTGCTGCCGCTTGGCACGATCGGCTTGTACGTGGTCGTGCGGCGTGCCTGGCCGCTTCTGGGCTCGATGCGCCTTGTCTCCGGGGGGCTGCTATTCCTCGCCGTGACCGCCCCGTGGTTCGTCGCGGTGTCGCTCGCCAATGCCGAGTTCCTGCATTTCTTCTTCATCCAGGAGCACCTGCAGCGCTTTACGACGCACATGCATCACCGCAACGAGCCGTGGTGGTTCTTCATTCCCATTGTCGCGGGCGGCATCGCTCCCTGGTTGCTGCTCCTGCCCGGAGCTTTGCGTAGCGCCTTCCAGCGCAGCTTCCCCGGCGGCTTCGACGCACCGATGTTCCTTGCCCTATGGTCGGTTGTCGTTTTCCTCTTCTTCTCCCTATCGGGCTCGAAGCTTCCGTCGTACATCCTGCCCATGTTGCCTGCGCTTGCCGTGCTCATCGGCCGATGGCTCGCCGAGGCCCGGCCGTACCGCCTGCTCGCTGCGCAGGCGCTCCTGGCTCTCTTCGCGGGATTGGCGCTCGCGGCCGGCGCAGCCGCGCTCGTGCGCTATCTCCCGAGCCACGTGCTGCCGTTTGCGAACGATTATTACCCCTGGCTGGTGGCCGCGGGCATCGCGCTGGCGGTGCCTTCGGCAGCCTCGCTGTACTGCGCGCTGCGCAAGCGCATGTTCGCCGCGGTCGGCCTGCTCGCCGCAGGCAGCTTTGCCGCCGTGCTCATCGCGCTTGACGGCCATCGCACGCTGGCCGCGGGCTATAGCGTCGAGAGCATGGTGAAATCGCTCCCCGCCCCGATCGCGCCGCACGCGCGCGTCTACGCGGTAAACGCATACGACCATACGATGCCCTGGACCCTGCGGCGGACCGTCACCATGGTGGCCTACGATGACGAGCTCGACAAAGCAGTGACCTGGGACCCGCAGAAGTTCATCGCCGATCTCGCGCAATTCGCCCGGGCGTGGAGCGAGCCGGGCGACGCGTATGCTTTCTTCGCGCTGCGCGATTTCGATCGCATGCGGGCGGATCTGAACCTGCCGATGCAGGTCGCGGCCCGCGGGCCGCGCTATGTCATAGTGAGGAAGCCATGACCTTGCTCACCTTTTCGCTGCTGCTGGTCGGCGTGCTGCTGAACGCGGGCGCGCAGCTCCTGCTCAAGGCCGGCACCAACGCCATGCCGCTCGGGCCCGGCCTCGCGTTCGAGCCGCATATCCTCGGCGGGCTCGCTTGCTATGTGGTGAGCGTCGTGGTGTGGGTCGTCGCGCTCTCGCGCGTGCCGGTAAGCATCGCCTATCCGATGCTCTCGATCGGCTATGTCGTCAACGCGATCGCCGCGCGCTACCTTCTCGGCGAGGCGCTCACCCCGATGCGCATGGTCGGAATCGGTATCATCGTGCTCGGCGTGTTCGTCGTCGCGCGTTCATGACCCCGCACCTTCCCTTCACCCGCCCGAGCATCGACGAGGCGACTATCGCCGGCGTCGCCGAGGTGCTGCGTTCCGGGTGGATTACTTCCGGACCGCAGGTAAAGGCTTTCGAGGCCGAGCTCTCCCGCCTATGCGGCGGCCGCGCCGTGCGCAGCTTTAATTCAGGAACCGCGGCCCTGGAGGTCGGCTTGCGGCTCGCGGGAGTCCGCGCGGGCGACGAAGTCATCACGACGCCGCTCTCGTGGGTCGCGACCGCCAACGTGGTGCTCGAGGTAGGCGCCCGCCCCGTGTTCGTGGACGTGGATCCGCGCACGCGCAACATCGATCTCGAAAGAGTCGAGGCGGCCATCACGCCCGCCACGCGCGCGATCATTCCGGTCGATCTCGCCGGCCTGCCGGTGGATCGCGACCGCTTATACGAGATTGCCGAGCGTCACCGGCTGCGGGTGCTCGAGGATGCCGCCCAATCGTTCGGCGCGAGCTGGCGCGGACGCACGCTCGGCAGCTTCGGCGACCTTGTCGCCTTCAGCTTCCACGCCAACAAGAACGTCACCTGCGCCGAGGGCGGCGCGATCGTGCTGCCCGGCCCGGATCTCGTGCCGCTCTGCGAGAAGCTGCGCCTGCAGGGCGTTACGCGCTCCGGCGAAGACGGCATGGAGGTGGACGTGCTCGGCGGCAAATTCAATCTCACCGACGTCGCGGCGCGCATCGGGCTCGGCCAGCTGCCGCGCCTCGCGGAGTTCACCGCCCGCCGCCGGGCGCTCGCGCGGGCTTACTTCGAGCGCTGGGATGCGAGCCTCGACTGCGAGCTGCCGCCGCAGGACTTCGAGGACTCCAACTGGCACATGTTCCAGGTGCTGCTGCCGCAGCGCGTGGAGCGTGCGCGCTTCATCGCCGCCATGCGCGAGGCCGGCATCGGCGTGGGCGTGCACTATCCGGCGATGCATCTGTTTTCGCTGTACCGGGCGCTCGGCTGGCGCGCGGGCGACTTTCCGCACGCCGAACGCGTCGGCCGCGGAATCGTGACTCTCCCTCTCTTTCCGGCCATGACAGACGCCGACGTCGCGCGCGTATGCGAAGCGGCCGCGCGGGTGCTCGCGTGAACCTCTCGGTCGTCATCCCGGTGTACAACGAGGAGCCCGGCTTGCCGGCGCTGTTTGCCCGGTTGTATCCGGCGCTCGATGCGCTCGGCTTCACCTACGAGGTGATTTTCGTCAACGACGGCAGCCGCGACCGCTCGGCGGCGCTGCTGCGCGAGCAGTTCGGCCAGCGCCCCGAGGTCACGCGCGTGGTGCTGCTCAACGGCAATTTCGGGCAGCACATGGCGATCCTCGCGGGCTTCGAGCGCTGCCGCGGCGAGCGCGTGGTGACGCTCGACGCCGACCTGCAGAACCCGCCCGAGGAGATCGGCAAGCTGCTCGCCGAGATGGACCGCGGCCACGACTACGTCGGCGGCATCCGGCGCTCGCGCAAGGATCCGGCGCTGCGCCGCGTGCTGTCGCGCTGGATGAACCGGGTGCGCGAGCGCATCACGCGCATCCGCATGACCGACCAGGGCTGCATGCTGCGCGCCTACAGCCGCGGCATCGTCGAAGCGATCAATGCCTGCCGCGAGATGAGCACGTTCATCCCGGCGCTCGCCTACACTTTCGCGCGCAGCCCTTCGGAGGTGGAAGTGGCGCACGAGGAGCGCGCGGCCGGCACGTCCAAGTACTCCCTGTACCGGCTGATCCGCCTCAACTTCGATCTGGTGACCGGTTTCTCGGTGGTGCCGCTGCAGATCTTCTCGCTCTTCGGCATGGGCGTGTCGGTCGTGTCTGCGCTCACGTACCTCGTGGTGATGATCAAGCGGGTGCTCGCCGGCGAGTCGATGACGACGCTGGCCACTTTCTGGGACCGGGACATCCTCCAGTTCTTCCTGATCGGCGTGGTGCTCTTCGGCCTCGGGCTGGTGGGCGAGTACGTCGGGCGCATCTACCAGCAGGTGCGTCAGCGCCCGCGCTACCTGGTGGAGGCCGTGCTCGAGCGGCAGCCGGAGTCCGCGTGGCAGACCAAGCGGTCGTCTTCGCCTACCACGACGTAGGCGTGCGCTGCCTGCGCGTGCTGCTCGACGCGGGCGTTCGCGTGCCGCTCGTCGTGACCCATCGCGACGACCCTGCCGAGAAGATCTGGTTCGGCAGCGTCGCTCAGCTCGCGCGCAGCCGCGGCGTCGAGGTGCTCGAAGATCCGACGCTGGAGCAGCTCGCTGAGACAGTGCGGCGGATCGCTCCCGAATTCATTTTTTCGTTCTACTACCGCCGCATGCTGCCCGCCGAGCTGCTCGCCCTCGCGCGCCGCGGCGCGTTCAACATGCACGGCTCGCTGCTGCCGAAATACCGCGGCCGCGCGCCGGTGAACTGGGCGATCCTGAAAGGCGAGCGCGAGACCGGGGCGACGCTCCACGAGATGACCGCGAAGCCCGACGCCGGCCGCATCGTCGACCAGCAGGCGGTGCCCATCGGCCCGGACGACACGGCGCTGGAGGTCTTCGGCCGCGTGACCGACGCCGCTGAAGTCGTCTTGAAAAGAAGCCTGAAAAAGCTGCTGGCGGGCACGGCCGATTTCAAAGCGCAGGATCTCTCGCGCGGGAGTTACTTCGGCGGCCGCAAGCCCGAGGGCGGGCGCATCGACTGGTCGAAAAGCGCGCGCGAGATCCACGACCTCGTGCGCGCGGTGGCGCCGCCTTATCCCGGCGCCTTCAGCGGCAACCTGAAAATATTCCGCACGCGCCTGGAGCCGGGCCGCACGCCGCGCCGGGCAGACCCCGGGCCTTACCGGGACGGCAATGCCTGGTTCGCGCGCTGCGGCGACGGCAAAGTGCTGCGGCTTCTCGAAGTGGAGGGAGAACCTTGAAACGCGTCCTGATTCTCGGCGTGAACGGCTTCATCGGCCATCACCTGTCCAAGCGCATCCTTGCCGACACCGACTGGGAGGTCTACGGCATGGACATGCAGACCGACCGCATCGAGGACGTGCTGGGCGAGAAGCGCTTCCGTTTCTTCGAAGGCGACATCACCATCAACAAGGAGTGGATCGAGTACCACATCCGCAAGTGCGACACCGTGCTGCCGCTGGTCGCGATCGCCACGCCCGCCACCTACGTGAGAGATCCGCTGCGCGTGTTCGAGCTCGATTTCGAAGCCAACCTGCCGATCGTGCGCGCGTGCGTGACCCACGGGAAGCGCCTGGTGTTCCCGTCGACCTCCGAGGTGTACGGCATGTCGGCCGATCGCGAATTCGATCCCGAAAGCTCCACGCTGGTGTACGGGCCGATCAACAAGCAGCGCTGGATCTACGCCTGCTCCAAGCAGCTGATGGACCGTGTTATCTGGGCGTACGGCGACAAGGTGGGGCTCGATTTCACGCTGTTTCGCCCGTTCAACTGGATCGGCCCGGGCCTCGATTCGTTGGGAACCGCGAAGGAGGGCAGCTCGCGCGTGGTGACGCAGTTCCTCGGGCATATCTCGCGCGGCGAGCCGATCCAGCTCGTCGACGGCGGCCGGCAGAAGCGCTGCTTCACGTATATCGACGACGGCATCGACGCCCTGATGAGCATCATCGCCAATCCCGGCGGCGTCGCCTCGGGGAAGATCTACAACATCGGCAACCCGCGCAACAACCTGTCGGTGCGCGAGCTGGCGGAGACGATGCTCGAGCTGGCGCTCGACTACCCTGAGTACCGCGCCGCGGCGAAGAAGGTGCGCATCAGGCGCACCACCGCCGAGCGCTACTACGGCGCCGGCTACCAGGACGTGCAAAACCGCATGCCGCGCATCACCAATTCCAAGCAGGAGCTGCGCTGGCGGCCGCGCGTCGGCATGCGCGAGGCGCTGCGGCGCATCTTCGAGGCCTATCGCTCGCACGTCGCAGAGGCGCGCCACCTGATGCGATGAAGCTCGGGCTGAAGATCGACGTCGACACCTGGCGCGGCACGCGCGAAGGCGTGCCGAAGCTCGTCGAGCTGCTCGAGCGTTGCGGCGCCGGCGCGAGCTTCTACTTCAGCCTCGGTCCGGACCATACCGGCCGCGCGCTGCGGCGCATCTTCCGGCCCGGGTTCTTCTCGAAGGTGAAGCGCACCTCGGTGGTGGAGCACTACGGCGTGCGCACGCTCCTCTATGGAACGCTCCTTCCTGGCCCGGACATCGGCCTTCGTTGCCGGGACATTCTCGGAAAGACGCGTGACGCCGGATTCGAAGTGGGCGTCCATTGCTGGGATCACGTGCGCTGGCAGGACTTCGCCGCCGGCAAGGATCGCGAATGGACGGAGCGGGAGATGCTGCTTGCGTGTCAGCGCTTCGAGGAAATCTTCCAGGAAAAACCCAGGACGTGGGGCGCGGCCGGCTGGCAAACCAACGTGCACGCAGCTCGCTTCGAGAGCCGTTTCGACTATGCCTCCGACACGCGCGGCACCGCGCCCTTCCAGCCGGTCTGGAACGGTGCGGCGCTCGGCTGCCCCCAGTTGCCGACCACCTTGCCGACGCTCGACGAGCTGATTGGACTTGCCAATCCCGAAAAAGAGCTTCTCGCGAGCACCGCCCGCGTGCGGCCCGGCCATGTCTTCACCGCGCACGCCGAAATCGAGGGCGGCAAGCTCGCCGGCCTTTTCGAGTCGGTCATCAAGGGCTGGCAGGCGCAGGGCTACGATGTCGTGAGCCTGGGCGCGCTTTACCGCTCGCTCGGCCCGCTGCCGCGCCACGAGGTGAGCTACGGCGAAGTGCCGGGCCGCTCGGGGCGCCTTGCCCTCCAAGGACAGGAGATTTCCGCATGACGCTGTTTCCCGGCTTTGCCTCGAGAAAGATTCGCGCGAGCGGCGCCACCATCAACTTGAGGACGGCCGGAAACGGCCCCGCGGTGCTGCTGCTGCACGGCTATCCGCAGACGCACGCCATGTGGCACAAGGTGGCGCCCGAGCTCGCGCGCGACTACACGGTGGTTTGTCCCGACCTGCGCGGCTACGGCGACTCGTCCAAGCCCAAGGGGCCGCCCGATCACTCCAGCTACTCGAAGCGCGCCATGGCGCTCGACATGGCGCAAGTCATGAGCGCGCTCGGCCACGAGCGCTTCCACGTCGTCGGCCACGACCGCGGCGGCCGCGTCGGCCACCGCCTCGCACGCGATCACGGACGGCGCGTGAGGAGCCTCACCGTGCTCGACATCTCGCCGACGCTGCAGATGTACCGCAGCACCAACCTGCAGTTCGCCAAGGCCTATTACCACTGGTTCTTCCTCATCCAGGAGGCGCCGCTGCCCGAGCGCATGCTGGAAGGCCAGGCGCCCTTCTACCTCCTGAAAAGATTGGGAAGAGGCAAAAGCGGCGTAAAACATTTTTCCAAGGAAGCGATGGCCGAGTACGTGCGCGCCTTCAGGGATCCGCGTACCCTCCATTCGACTTGCGAGGACTACCGCGCGGCCGCCACCATCGACCTCGTCCACGACCAGAAGGACCGCGCGAAGATCAGGATGCCGCTCCTCGCGCTCTGGGGAAAGCACGGCGTCATCGACGCGCTTTTCGACTGCCTCGCCGACTGGCGCGAGGTGGCCAGCGACGTGCACGGCCGCGCGCTTGCCTGCGGCCACTTCATTCCGGAGGAGAAGCCGAGGGAGCTGCTGGCCGAGCTGCGCCGCTTCCTGCGCGCCGCCTGAGCCGGAAACGCCTTTTGTTTCAGGCGACTACGCGGTGCTTGCGGCGTCGGCAAAAAACATGTTCAATGAAGGCGTTACGGCGCATTGCTAAGAAGGGTCTCAAGACCACCGGAAATGCTGGGAAAGCCGGTCCCCGACTTCAGTCTTCCTTCCACCGGCGGCACCTTTCTGCTCTCGAGCACCCGCGGAGCCAAAGTGGTGCTGTATTTCTACCCGCGGGACAACACGCCCGGCTGCACCGCCGAGGGCGCCGACTTCCGCGACTTCTACCCGCAGTTCCAGCGCGCCGGCTGCCCGGTGTTCGGGATTTCGCGCGACTCGTTGAAGTCGCACCAGAATTTCAAGGCGAAGATGAAGTTCCCGTTCGAGCTGCTGTCCGACCCCGATGAGGCGGTCTGCGAGCGGTTCGGCGTCATGAAGCAGAAGAACATGTACGGGAAGAAAGTCCGCGGCATCGAGCGCAGCACCTTCGTCGTCGACGCAAGCGGGGTGCTGGCGCGCGAATGGCGCGGGGTCAAGGTCCCAGGCCACGTCCAGGAGGTATTGAACTTTGTTAAAGCCCTATGATGTCGAGCAGGCCGCCGCAGAAACCCCTTCCCTTTCAGTCCTGATGCCCAAGCCGCACCGCGCCCCGCGCAAGCCCAAAGTGAAGAAGCTCTTCGTGCTCGATACGAACGTGCTGATGCACGATCCGACGAGCCTGTTCCGCTTCGACGAGCACGACCTCTACCTGCCGATCGCGACGCTGGAAGAGCTGGACGGCCACAAGCGCGGCCTCTCCGACGTTTCGCGCAACGCCCGGCAGGCGAGCCGTTTTCTCGACGAGATCGTTACCGGCGGCAAGGAAGACATCAAAGCCGGGTTGCCCATCAAGCTGAAGGATGGGCAGCAGTCGAAGGGGCGCCTCTTCCTGCAGACCGAGGCCATCAACGGCGATCTGCCGACGACGCTCGCCGCCGGCAAGAACGACAACCAGATTCTCGCGGTGGTCCGCTGTCTGCAACAACGCGAGCCCGAGCGCGAAGTGGTGCTGGTGTCGAAAGACATCAACATGCGCATCAAGGCGCGCGCGCTGGGGCTGCCCGCCGAGGACTACTTCAACGACAAGGTCCTCGAGGATGCCGATCTTCTCTATACCGGCGTGCGGCGCCTGCCGAAGGATTTCTGGAACGCGCACGGCAAGGACATGGAGTCGTGGAAGAAGGAAGGCCACACCTACTACCGCGTGCGCGGGCCGCTGGTGCCCAAGCTGCAGGTGAACGAGTTCGTCTACGACGAATCGGGCGACCGGCCGCTGTACGCGCTCGTAAGAGAGACCTCGGGCCGCATGGCGGTGCTCGAGACGCTGCGCGACTACACGCACGCCAAGAACTCGGTCTGGGGCATCACCGCGCGCAACCGCGAGCAGAACTTCGCGCTCAACCTGCTCATGAACCCGGCGGTGGACTTCGTGACGCTGCTCGGGCAGGCGGGCACCGGCAAGACGCTGCTTGCGCTCGCGGCGGGCCTCACCCAGGTGCTCGACGACAAGCGCTATTCCGAGATCATCATGACGCGCGTGACCGTGCCGCTCGGCGAGGACATCGGCTTCCTGCCCGGCACCGAGGAAGAGAAGATGACGCCGTGGATGGGCGCGCTCGAGGACAACCTCGATGTCCTCAACGCCTCGGATGACTCGGGCGGCGAATGGGGGCGGGCGGCGACGCGCGATCTCGTGCGCTCGCGCATCAAGATCAAGTCGCTCAACTTCATGCGCGGCCGCACGTTCGTGAACAAGTGGCTCATCATCGACGAAGCGCAGAACCTGACCCCCAAGCAGATGAAGACGCTCGTCACGCGCGCCGGGCCGGGCACCAAGGTGGTGTGCCTGGGGAACATCGCGCAAATCGACACGCCGTACCTCACCGAGGGCAGCTCGGGCCTCACCTACGTGGTCGACCGCATGAAGGACTGGGCGCACGCCGGGCACGTCACGCTCGCGCGGGGAGAGCGCTCGCGCTTGGCGGATCACGCCGCCGACGTCTTGTAGCCTCTTGAAATAGTGAAATAGGGACAGACCCCATTTCCGTTGAAATAGGGTCTGTCCCCTTTTCCCCATTCTGCTAGGCTCGCGCCTTCTTCAGAGGACCCCATGGCTCATTACGTACGCTCCGCAGCTTTCGTTCTCGTCAGCTTCTTCGTCGCCGCCGCCGCTCAAGCGCAGTTCCAGCCGCAGGTCGGCCAAGCCGGCAAGGACGTCATCTGGGTGCCGACGCCGGACGACGTGGTCGAGCGCATGCTGACGATGGCGCAGGTCACGCCGCAGGACCTGGTGATGGACCTCGGCGCGGGTGACGGGAAGATCGCGATCATGGCGGCGAGGAAGTTCCGCGCGCGCGCAATCGGCATCGAGTACAACCCCGAGATGGTGAAGTACGCGAACGCCAACGCGAAGGCCGCCGGCGTCGCCGGCGAAGGCGTCGGCAAGGCGGTGATCCGCCACGGCGACATCTTCGCCACCGAGTTCAGCCAGGCGAACGTGATCACGCTCTACCTGCTGCCCGGGCTCAACATGAAGCTGCGCCCGCAGCTTCTGTCCATGCGCCCGGGCACGCGCGTCGTCTCGCACTCGTTCAGCATGGATGACTGGGAAGCCGACGAGATCTCGACGCTCGACGGCCGGCGCGCCTACTTCTGGGTCGTGCCGGCGAACGTGATGGGCAGCTGGTCGCTGGAGATGCAGGGGGCCGGCGGGCAGAAGCTCGACCTCACGCTCGAGCAGGCGTTCCAGAAAATTTCCGGCAGCGTCGCGCTCGGCGCCATGCAGGCCGGCCTGCGCGCAGCGCGCCTGCGCGGCGCGGCGATCGGCTTTTCCTACGTCGACCAGGCCGCCTTGCGGCGCGACTTCACCGGCCAGGTCAACGGCAGCCGCATGGAAGGCTCGTTCCGCGATGAAAAGGGCGGCGAGGGCCGCTGGAGCGCGACCAAGAAGTAACCCCGAAATCGGGGTCAGAGCATGTGCTCTGACCCCAGCTTCTTGTGCGAGCCGTCGCAGAACGGCTTCGCGCCCGAGCGCTTGCAGCCGCAAAGCCAGACCTTCTGCGCCTCGGTCATGACGAACTTCACCGGTGCGAACTCGGAGCCCTGGTGCGAGCGGTCGCAGAACGGCTGGCGCCTGGAGCGCCCGCAGGCGCACCACCAATAGTCGCCCGGGGCGAGCTCCACCGCATACGGGGAGCGCTGAGCGGTATGGGGTTCGGCCATGTTCCTCCCTAGTAGGAACCCGGTTCCTGGTAGTTCTCGAACCGGGTGTGCTGGCCGCGGAAGGTGAGCTTCACCGGTCCGATTGGCCCGTTTCGCTGCTTGCCGACGATAAGCTCGGCGGTGCCGCGCTGCTCCTCGGGCAGGTCGGGCTTGTACACGACTTCGCGGTACACGAACATGATGACGTCGGCGTCCTGCTCGATGGCGCCCGACTCGCGCAGGTCCGACATCACCGGGCGGCGGTCGGGGCGCTGATCGACCGCGCGGTTGAGCTGCGACAGCGCGACCACCGGCACGTCGAGCTCCTTGGCCATCGCCTTGAGCGAGCGCGAGATCTCCGAGATCTCGGTGGCGCGGTTCTCCCCCTGCGTGCTGGCGGCCATGAGCTGCAGGTAGTCGATCACGATCAGGCCGAGCTTCGAGTACTGGCGCTTCAGCCGCCGCGCGCGCGCGCGCACCTCGAGCGCGGTCAGCGCGCCGCCCTCGTCGATGTAGATCGGCGTCTCGTGCAGCTTGCCCATCGCCTCGGAAAGCTCCGCCCACTCCTTGTCGTTCAGCCGGCCGGTGCGCATCTTGTGCTGATCCACCCGCGCGATCGAGCCGAGCATGCGCATCGCGAGCTGCGTGCTCGACATCTCCATGCTGAAGATCGCCACCGGCAGGCCGTTGTCCACCGCGACGTGCTCGGCGATGTTGAGGGCGAGCGCGGTCTTGCCCATGCTCGGGCGGCCGGCGACGATGATGAGGTCGCCGGGCTGCAGCCCCGCGGTCATGCGGTCGAGGTCGACGAACCCGGTCGGCACGCCGGTCACGTCCGAGGGGTTGTCGCGGTGATAGAGGTGGTCGATCTTCTCGAACACCCGCGCGAGCACCGGCTTGATCTCGATCAGGCCTTCGTTGCGGCGCGCGCCCGCTTCGGCGATCTGGAAGATCTTCGACTCGGCCTCGTCGAGGAGCTGGCCGACGTCTTTCCCGCCTGAATTGAGCGCTTCCTCGGCGATGCCCGTGGCCACCTGGGCGAGGCGGCGCTGCACGGCGCGCTCGCGTACCAGCTCCGCGTAGCGGCGGATGTTGAGCGCGCTCGGCGTGTTCTGGGCGAGCGCCCCCAGGTAGGAGGGCCCGCCGGTCTTGTCCTTGTCCTCGCTCGCCTCGATCGACTCGGAGACCGTCACTACGTCGGCGGGCTTGCCGTTCTCGACCAGCTTGGAGATGTGGCGCCATATGCGCCGGTGGTCGTCGCGGTAGAAATCCTCGCCGGTGACGAGATCCGCGACGCGGTCGAACGCCTGATTGTCGAGCAGCAGGGCGCCGAGCAGCGACTGCTCCGCTTCGATGGAGTGCGGCGGGACCTTGAGCGCGAGAAGCTGCGGGTCCCCGCTCTCCGGCCGCGGCGGCGCGTATGCGGCCGTGTTCTGCTTTGCGAGCGCCATGCGCCCTCCCCCTGCTTAGCTTGTTATGGATCCGAACGACTGCGCACGATCATACCGACCCGCCGATGCAAAACATCGGATTTGTCGTGGCGCAAGACGCGCTGTCCACAAGCGCAGGCTTTTGCTTTTACAAACAAGCGCGCGGCGCGCGCTCGCCTGTGAACGAGCTGTGGATAAGGTGTAGACAAACTGTGGGCGCGCAGTGCGCGGAAAAAATAAAATGCTTGACTCGCCGCAGCGCGCAAGGCGTTGCGAAAAAACAAAACCGCGCAGCCTTGTATTGGGATCAGCAGATTTGTCATACTGTACGAAGATACAGTACGGCCTGCCTGGGCGGCAAGCGATTGGCGCTACCCGAGGAGCACGCGCACGGTGTGAGTCTGGCCATCGTCGGCCAAGGGAACCCGGGTCGCGCCCGCCGGCAGTGGCTTGCCATCCAGCTCGGCGTGAACGACGCCGCGGCACACTGCGTTGGGGTTCTCGACCGTGATCTCGTAGCGCGCGGAGCGGTACTGGAAGGTGATCTCGAAACGCGGCCACGTGCGGGGAATGCACGGTGCGAGGCACAGGTGGGTCCCCTGCTGGCGAAAACCGAGGATGGCTTCGAGCCCGGCGCGGTACAGCCATCCGGCCGAGCCCGTATACCAGGTCCATCCCCCGCGCCCGGCGTGCGGGGCGACCGAATAGACATCGGCGGCGAGCACGTAGGGCTCGACCTTGTAGCGCTGCACGTCCGCCCGCGTGCTCGTGCGGTTGATCGGATTCAGCAGGGAGAAGAGCTGCGCGGCCTTGTCGCCGTCGCCGAGCGCCGCAAGCGCGATCGCCGACCAGGCGGCGGCGTGGGTGTATTGGCCGCCGTTTTCACGCACGCCGGGCGGATAGCCCCGGACGTACCCGGGATCGAGCGGCGTGCGATCGAACGGCGGCGTGAGAAGCAGGGCGAGACCCGGTTCGTTGCGCATAAGTTGCGCGTCCACGGCGGCCATGGCACGCGCGGCACGAGCCGGGTCCGCAGCCCCCGAGATCACGCTCCAGGATTGAGCGATCGAGTCGATCCGGCATTCGTCGCTCGTGGACGAACCAAGCGGCGTGCCGTCGTCGAAGTAGCCGCGCCGGTACCAGTCACCGTCCCAGCCGTCGCGCTCGAGCGCGCCGCGCAGGCGGGCGGCGTGCGAAAGCCACTTTGCGGCGCGCGTCTCTTCACCGCGCGCTTGCGCGAGCGGCGCGAACGCCGCGAGGGTTGCGTGCAGGAACCAGCCGAGCCAGACGCTCTCGCCTTTGCCTTTTTCGCCGACGCGGTTCATGCCGTCGTTCCAATCGCCGGTGCCGATCAACGGCAAGCCGTGCTCGCCGACGCCGAGACCCTGATCGAGCCCGCGCGCGCAGTGCTCGAACAGGCTCGCGCTCTCGTCGGCAAGCATGGGCCGGAAGTAGGCGTCGTGCTCGCCGCAGGCGAGCGGCCGGCCTTCGAGAAACGCGACGGGCTCCTCCAGGACCGCCGCGTCGCCGGTCGTCTCGACGTAGTGTGCGGCGGCATGCGCAAGCCAGATGCGGTCGTCCGAGATGCGCGTGCGCACGCCCTGGCCGGACGGCGGCAGCCACCAATGCTGGACATCGCCTTCGACGAACTGCCGGGCAGCGGCGCGCAGCAGATGCTCGCGCGTGATGCCCGGCCGCGACAGGGCGAGCGCCATGCCGTCCTGGAGCTGGTCGCGGAAGCCGTACGCGCCGCTCGCCTGATAGAACGCCGCGCGCGCCCAGACGCGGCAGACGAGCGTCTGGTAGAGCAGCCACCGATTCAGCATGAGGTCCATGGACCGGTCCGGCGTCTTCACCCGGACCGTGCCGAGCACCTCGTCCCAATAGCCCGCGACTTCGCGCAGCACCGCATCGAGATCGGCCGAGCGGTAGTGCGCGATGAGGGATTGCGCGCCGGCCGGCGTCGCGGCCTCGCCGAGGAGAAACAGGATTTCCACCGTGCCGCCCGGCTTGAGCTCGATCGGGGCCTGCAGGGCGCCGCAGGCATCGAGGCCCGCGCCGACGCGGCCTGAAAGGCGTGCATCGCCTGCAAGCCCGGCCGGATTGTCGAGCGTGCCGTTGCGTCCCACGAATTCGCGCCGGTCGCCCGTCCAGGCGCTCTGGCGTCCGCCCAGGTCCGCGAATGCGACACGGGCGCCGAAGGCTGTGTTCCAAGGATTACGCGCGAACATCGCCCCGGTCTGCGGATCCATCTCCGTCGCGACCGAGAGCGCGGAGGCGCTGCGCGACGGGCCAAGCACCCACTCGACGTAGGCAGTGAGCGAAAGACGCCGGGTTCGCGGCGAGAGGTTGCGGATCGTCAGCCGCGAGAGCTTGACCGGATCCTCGAGGGGCACGTACTGCAGGAGATCGAGCGCGATGCCGTGTGCGGTGTGCTCGAAGCGGCTGTAGCCCTGGCCGTGCCGCGCGACATAGGGCGCGGCCTGGTCGCGGATCGGAGCCGCGGTCGGCCCCCACAGCTCGCCCGAGTCTTCGTCTCGCAGATAGAGAATTTCGCCCGGGCGATCGGCGACGGGGTCGTTCGACCAGGGCGTGAGCTGGTTCTCGCGAGCGCCGAGGGACCAGGTGTAGCCGCTGCCCTCGACCGCGACTTGAAACCCGAACCCGGGATTGGCGATGACGTTGATCCACGGTGCCGGGATCGACCGCGCGGGGTCGAGGATCGTCACGTATTCCCGTCCGTCCGCGGCGAATCCGCCGAGCCCGTTGAAGAACTCCAGATCCATCGGCGCGGCAGCGCTCTGCGGCCGATAATCCCCGGACGGACCGCGCCCGGGCGGCGGCGCGGCCTCGCTTTCCTTGACGGGCAGGAGCTGCTCGGAGAGCGTTCCGCGCCTGGCCACGAGCACGGCCCGGGACATGGAGAGCAGCAGGGCGCGCATTTCTGCAGGAATGAGATCCGCACGCAGCACGAACACGGAGCCGCGCGTCCCAACCAGCATCTTCAGGGCGCTCTGCAGATCCTGGGCATAGGAAGATCCGTGCTCGTTCAGGATCACGAGATCGACGGCGAGCTGCTTCATCCGCCAGTACTCGTGGGCGGACAGCAACTCGCGCACGCTGGCGATGTCCTCGATGTCGTCGATCCGCACGAGAACGATCGGGAGGTCGCCCGAGATGCCCTGCGCCCAAAGCGCCTCCGGTCCTCCGGCGCCGCGGCCTATGGCGGCGGACGACGGCCGCAGCGACGGATCGGCGTACAACACGTGGCCTGCGAGACGCTGGAAGAGGCCCGCCTGCTCCGCCTCGAGGCCGAGGTGGCTCAATTGCACCTGCGCCTGGGTCCACGCCAGCGTGGCCGCGCGGTCGAAGGCCGTCGCATCCCGATGCTTGTCGATGAGATCGAGCACCTCGCCGCGGTTGGACGCCGCCACCGTCCAGAACGCGATGCGCGCCGTCCTGCCCGGTCCCACCCGTACGCGGCGGCGCAGCGCGAAAACGGGATCGAGGACCGTGCCGACGCTGTTGGAAAGCGGCCGGCCGTCCATCACCGCGATCGGCGCCCGGACCTCGCGCCCGCGGCCGAGAAACCGGGCGCGGTCGGTCTCGATCTGCGGCTCGCCGATCGACTCGCCTTCGACCACGGCAAGATGCGCCGCCCAGATCTCCGGCTCGGCGGGGGAGCGGCGCCGCCGCGTCGCCACGATGGCGCCCACCTTGGGAAGATATTCGGTCTGCACGAAGAGCTTGGAGAAGGCCGGGTGCGATGCGTCCGCGGCGGGCGGCGCCAGCATGAGCTCGGCGTACGAGGTGAGCTCGATGTCGCGCCCCCGGGTGCCCGCGTTTGCGACGCTGACGCGGCGGACCTCGGCGTGCTCTTCCGGCGAGACGACCACTTCGAGGGTCGTGGTGATCGCCCCGTCGCGCCGGATAAATTCCGCACGATCCTCGGTGAACGTGACCTCGTAGCTGTCCGGTTCGACGCCGCTCGGCTGGTAGCCCGCGGACCAGATCTCGCCGCTCTTCACGTCGCGCAGAAAGACGTAGGAGCCCCAATCGTCGCGAGTGACATCCTCGCGCCAGCGCGTGATGCCGATATCGCCCCAGCGGCTGTAGCCCGAGCCCGAGCCGGTGAGCATCACCGCGTAGCGGCCGTTCGAAAGCAGGTGCGCCTGCGGCGTGGCATCGTGCGCGGAGCGCAGTCGTCGCACCGCGGGCAAATCCAGGTCGCGGACCGTCGCCGCGGTGTTCACTTCCCCCGCCCGGGGATGGGCGACCGCGACATCGCGCGGCGTGCGCTCCTGCAGCAGAAGCTCGGTTGCCTGCACGCTCGGCTCGGCATGAAAACGGGCCCGCATTGCGCCATCGAGGAGGCCGTTGGCGATGGCGACGACCGTCATGCCCTGGTGGTGCGCCATGAAGGCGCGGACGATTGCGACGTCTTCCCCCTCGGGCAGCCGCGCGGGCGTGTAGTCCAGGGCCTCGTAGAAGCCGTACCGTCCGAGCGCGCCGAGGGCAGCGAGCCGGGCGAAGTTGCACGCCGCCGCGCCCGGATCGACCATGGCCGCGAGCGCCGTCGCGTAAGGCGCGACGACCGCGTTCTCGCCCAGGCCGCGTTTCAGCCCCAGTCCCGGGACGCCGAAGTTCGAATACTGATAGGTGAGCTCAAGGTCGCGGACGTTGTACGCGGACTCCGAGATTCCCCAGGGCACCCCGAGCGCGGCGCCATAGGCGATCTGCCGGCGTACGACCAGACGGCTCGTCTCCTCGAGCAGGCTGCCGGCCGGCGCGCGCATGACGAGCGAGGGCATCAGGTACTCGAACATCGATCCCGACCAGGAGATCAGCGCCGCGCCGCGTCCGATCGGCGTGACCGCGCGCCCGAGCCGGAACCAGTGGCGCGGGGCCACGTCGCCCTTGGCGATCGCTACGAAGCTCGCAAGGCGAGCCTCCGAGGCGAGGAGATCGTAGCAGCTCGGGTCGAGCGCGTCCTCGGCGACCCGGTAGCCGATCGAAAGCAGCTTGCGATCCGGGTCGGCGAGAAAGCCGAACTCCATTGCCGCCGCCATGGTTCGCGCCGTCGCCTCCAGCACTGCGAGACGACGCCCGAGGCGCTGCGCTGCGTCGGTGCTCTGCGTTAGATCGCGGAGATGGCTCTCGATCGAGCGCTGGCTCGCCTGCGCCCAGAACAGCATTTCGGCGCCGGCCTCGTCGCCGCGCTCGCTGGCGAGCGTTCGGGCGATGTCGACCATGGTGCTCGCCTGCGACGCGAGCTCGGGCAAAGGCAGCTCCTGGCGCAGCGCCGCGCTCAAGGCATCGAGCGCGGCCGCGAGCTGCTGGCGCGTGATCGTCTGCGTTCGCCGGTCGTCCGGAAGTCCGTCCAGGGCTTGTCGCGCGAGGCTCAATGCGTCTTCGATGCCGGCAAGGCGTTCGGGACTTTCCGCTCTCGGCCGGCCGATCCATTCGCGGCAGGCGTTCGCCAGCGCGATCAGGTGCCCGGCGAGATTGCCGCTGTCCACCGAAGAGACGTATCGCGGGTCGAGCGGGCGAAGATCCCTCGTGTCGTACCAGTTGTAGAAGTGGCCGCGGAAGCGCTGCAGGGCGCCCATCGTCGCGAGGGTCGGTTCCAGCCGCTCCACGGTTTCGGCGGTTCCCGCCCAACCGAAATCGCGGGCACTGACGGCAGCGAGAAGGTACAGACCGAGATTGGTGGGCGAGGTGCGGTGGGCGACGACCGGTTTCGGCTGCTCCTGGAAATTGTCCGGCGGCAGCATGTGATCCTCTGCCGTCACGAACGTTTCGAAGAAGCGCCAGGTCCGGCGCGCGACCAGCCGCAAAGCGCGGGCGTGCCCGGCGGAGACCGGCAAACGCCCCGCCACAAGCGGCGAAAGACTGGTCCAGCGCGCGATGGCCGGCGCTGCGATCCAGGCGAGCACGATCGGCGAGGCCACCGCCCAGGCGTCGTGTCCGACCCACCAGAGGACGATCGCGGCGACGATCCCGAACGCGACACCGCCGCTCATCAGCCGATAGAACCCGGCGAGCTCGAGCCGCGGACCTACCGTCGCCTGCGCTGCGCTCACCCAGTCGAGCAGGTGCCGGCGGCTGACGAGCACACGAAACAGCGTTCGTCCGATCGCGTCCGCCATCAGCCATGCCTGGTGCGCCAGGAATACAACCAGCAGTGCGGTCAGCGACAGGGCGAGCCAGACGTCTGCGGCAAGGGCGCGCAGGTGGCTGCGCGCCGTGATGCGCGCGCGTCGCGGCACGATCGCGGAGAGAACGGGAAACAGCGTCGACAACGCGATCGTCGACACGACGAAGCCGGTCCAGACGAGCGCAGCCTGCAGCGGCAGCGCCCATCCCGCGACCAGGCTGGCGACGCTCGCCGGCGCGGAAAGCGAACGGCGCAGGTTGTCCAGCATCTTCCAGCGGCCGATCGGCGGCAGCGGGCTCTTGAAGATCCACGGCAACAGCTGCCAGTCGCCGCGCGTCCAGCGGTGCTGGCGCGCCGCCGCCACGTCGTAGCGCGACGGAAACTCCTCCACCACCTCGATATCGGACGCAAGGCCGGCCCGGGCGAAGGTGCCCTCGAACAGGTCGTGGCTGAGAAGCGCGCTGTCGGGCACGCGGCCCTCGAGCGCCGCTTCGAAGGCGTCCACGTCGTAGATGCCCTTGCCGGTGTAGGAGCCCTCGCCGAAGAGATCCTGGTACACGTCGGAGACGGCGGCGGCGTAAGGATCGATGCCGCTCATGCTGGAGAAGATGCGCTGGAAGAACGACCCCTCGCGGCCGATCGGCAGCGAGGGGGTCACCCGCGGCTGCAGCACCCCGTAGCCTTCGACGACGCGCCGGGTGGCGGCATCGAAGCGCGGGTGGTTCAGCGGGTGCGCCATCTTGCCGACCAGCCGGCGCGCCGTTTCGCGCGGCATGCGCGTATCGGCATCCAGCGTGATCACGTAACGCACGCCCGCGGGCGCGCTGCTCGCGCGGATGAACGTGGTATCGGTGGCGCCGCGGAGCAACCGGTTCAGCTCATGGAGCTTGCCGCGCTTGCGTTCCCACCCGATCCACCGGTTCTGGCCGCGATTCCAGACCCGCCGGCGATGAAACAGGAGGAAGCGTTCCCCGCCGGGCGCAGGTCCATGGCGGAGATTCAGGCGCGCGATGCCCGCGGCCGCCGCCTCGACGAGCGCGTCATCGCCCTCGAGCATCTCGGTCGCCGCGTCGGTCCAATCCGACAGCAGCGCGAAGTGGAACTCGCCCTCCGGACTGGCAAGGTAGTGGATTTCCAGCCGCTCGATCTGCTCCTCGAGCGCGGCCTGCGTGGTGAGAAGGACGGGAACGGCCACCACGGTACGCAGCTCGGCAGGCACGCCCCGGCGCAGCTCGAGGCCCGGCAGGATCGACGCAGCGAACCCTTTCGTGACGCCGCGATTCACGAGCGCCATCGCCGCATCGATGGAGGGGATAAGCGCGAGGAGCCCGAGCAGACCGAGCCATTCGCCGGTGATGCCCAAGGCGGCCAAGCCGGCAAGCGGCGCAAGGAGAACGGCCGCCGCGACCGCGATGACCGCGCCGATATAGCCGCCAATGCCGATCGCGGCGTGGAACCGGCGAAATCCGACCGTCCTCTCGAACGCGCGCCGCCCCCCGGCAATCAGGTGATAGCCCGGGTCGCGCTCGCGGCCGGCGCGATCTCTCGCGGCCGAAAGCGCGGCGCGCGCGATGTCGAGCTCGGCGCGTTTCGCGCCGCGCGAGAGCTCCTCGATCGCGCTGCGATAAAGATTGCGCGTCGGAAAATCCATTGCCGCGAATCCGCTGCCCGAGCGCAGCGCGTCGTCGACAAGACTGACGCTCTCGACGAGCTCGGCCCAGTCGACGGCGGAGACGAGCCGCATGCTCGTGATGATGTTGCGGACCGTCACGTTCGTCGCGCCCTGACGCTGGTGCTCGTCGTGCACGATCTGGTCGGCGGTCGTTCCCTGCGCCGCCAGGCGCTCCTCGAGCCACGTCAGCGCCCGCGTGACCTTCGGATCCTGGTCCCGCAGCCGTTGCACGAGCTGGACGGCGAAGGACCCCGGCAAGGGTGCCTGTTCGTAATGCTGAAAGACCGAGCGCATCGGCTCGCCCGCGTGCCCGTTCACGCCCAGGAGCCGGTCGGCCAGGGCGTCGGCTTCCTGGCGGGCGGCGCGGCTCGTCACGATCCGCCGCGCTCCGCGTCGAAGGTTCTCCACGAGCACGATCCGCAGCGTGATCGCGACCGCCCACAGCTCGCCGATCGTCAGCGGCTGGACGCGCTGGTAGGCGCGCACGAACCGCCGCAGCATCTCGGGCTCGAAGCGGCTGTCGGTATGAGCGACAAAGGCCCACGCCACGCCGAACACCCGCGGATAGCCGGCGAACGGCCCGGCGGCCAGCTTCGGCAGCTGGCGGTAGTAGCCGGGCGGCAGATCATCGCGAATCTCGCGGATCTGCTCTTCGACGAGGTGGTAGTTGTCGAGCAGCCACTCGGCGGCCGGTGTGATCGAACGGCCCTCGCCGACAGCGCTTGCGATGGCACGATACGCTTCGAGCAGAACCGACTCGTTGTGCTTCAGTCGCGCGGCGAGCGATCGCCCGCGCGTCGGCCGCGCGCTGATGGGCTGGGCCGCCGCGAGGCTCTCGGCATGCTGCTCGAGGCGCTCGACACTGAAGAGCTCCTCGCGGATCGGCTTTTCGTTATCCCACGGCGCTGCCGGCGCGGTGCGAACGAAGGCCGCGGGAAAAACGATCACATGCCCATGCCGCCCATGCCGCCCATGCCGCCCATTCCCGGCATGCCGCCGCCCGCAGCTTTGTCCTCGTCGATGCACTCGGCGACCATGGCGTCGGTGGTGAGCACGAGGCCCGCAACCGAAGCCGCGTTCTGCAACGCGAAGCGCACCACCTTGGTGGGATCGATGATGCCCATCTGCACCAGATCGCCGAACTCGGCGCTCTGCGCGTTGTAGCCGAAGCTGTCCTTTGCGTCCCTCACTTTGTTGAGCACCACCGAAGGCTCGGCGCCGCTGTTGGCGACGATCTGCCGCAGCGGCTCTTCGAGCGCCCTAAGGACGATCTTGATGCCCGCGTCCTGGTCGTGGTTGGCGCCCCTGAGGTCCTTCAGCCGGGAGCGCGCGCGCAGATAGGCGATTCCGCCGCCCGGGACGATGCCCTCCTCGACGGCCGCGCGGGTCGCGTGCAGCGCGTCCTCGACCCGCGCCTTCTTCTCCTTCATCTCGACTTCCGTGGCCGCGCCGACCTTGATCAGCGCCACCCCGCCGGCGAGCTTCGCCAGGCGCTCCTGCAGCTTTTCCTTGTCGTAATCGCTGGTCGTGTCTTCGATCTGGCTGCGGATCTGCTTCACGCGGCCCTCGATCTGCTTTTTCTCGCCGGCGCCGTCGATAAGCGTCGTGTTTTCCTTGGAGCTCTCGACTTTCTTGACGCGCCCGAGGTCCTTCAGGGTGACGTTCTCGAGCTTCAGGCCGAGCTCCTCGGAGATCAGCGTGCCGCCGGTGAGCACCGCAATATCCTCCAGCATCGCCTTGCGGCGGTCGCCGAATCCCGGCGCCTTGACCGCAAGGGTCTTGAGAATGCCCCGCAGATTGTTGACCACGAGGGTGGCGAGCGCCTCGCCCTCGACTTCCTCGGCGATGATGAGCAGCGGCTTGCCGGCCTTCGCGACCTGCTCGAGCAGCGGCAGCATCTCCCGGATCGAGCTGATCTTCTTGTCGTACAGCAGAACATAGGCATCTTCGAGCAGGGCGCTCTGCTTCTCGGCATTGTTGATGAAGTACGGCGAGAGATAGCCGCGGTCGAACTGCATGCCCTCGACCAGATCGAGCTCGTTGTCGAGCGACTTGCCGTCTTCGACGGTGATCACGCCCTCCTTGCCGACCCTGTCCATCGCCTGCGCGATGATCTTGCCGACCTCGTTGTCGAGGTTGGCCGAGATCGCTCCGATCTGCGCCACTTCCTTGGACGAGGTACAAGGCCGTGAGATCTTCTTCAGCTCCTCGACCACAGCGACGACGGCCTTGTCGATGCCGCGCTTGAGGTCCATGGGGTTCATGCCCGAGGCGACGTACTTCATGCCCTCGCGCACGATCGCCTGGGCGAGCACGGTAGCAGTGGTGGTGCCGTCGCCGGC
>SCTY01000044.1 GCA_004297625.1 Betaproteobacteria bacterium
GGGTGGCTGACTCAGTGTCGACCGTGAGCCGCGTCGATCTGTACGTGGATTTCCAGTCGGACATCGAAATGGAAGGTTTCGCACGTCAGGCGTGGATAACGCGTTCGGGGTCGATCAACACCTATTCGGTGCGGGGCGAGTTCTCCGGCTACACGGTCGGCCAGGGCGGCCCTATGAGTTGCAGGCTCTACAACAAGTCCCTGGAAATTCTCAAGAGCCACAAGACGTACTTCGTCGAGCTCTGGAAGCGATCTGGCATGGATCCCAATCGCATGGTCTGGCGGCTGGAATTCCAGGCCGTGCGCGAAGTGCTGCACCAGCTTGGTATTCAGAGCTTCAAGGGGTTAATGCGCGAGCTGGGCGGCATCTGGGCGTATGCAACGCAGACCTGGCTACGGCTGGCAGTTCCGCAAACCGGGGACAGCAATTGCGCGAGGTGGCCGACGCACCCGCTGTGGGAACGATTGGCAGGCATCCAATGGGGCACGGCGGACGTACCGTTAACGCGCTCGTTTTCACCCGCGCGGATTCCGGCACTGGATCGGCTATTCCGTTTGTACTTGGCTCTCCTGACGAGCTTCATGGCGAAAAATCGGCTGAAAGACAAACCCGCCCAATGGGAGTTTGCCGAGGGGCAAGCGGAGTTCATCAAGCAGGCGCAGCAATTCCATGAATCGCGCTGCCAGGAACATCTGTCCATCAGCCTGGAGGATTACATCGCACAAGAGGTGGCGTTGAAGGCGAGGCAGTACAACACGATGCGCAACGTCTCGACGGTCAAACAGGACGCGGAGACAAGCGACAAGGTAAACAAGGATGCAACCGACTACTACCGCGCCTCACGGGGGGAGTGATGGGCAAGCGGGGCTGCTGCGCCTGCCTTCGGCTCGCTGTCTCACGAAGGATCAGGCGGCGGCCTACCTCGGCATTGGCGTCACGCTCCTGGCCGAGCTGGGAGTGCCGTGTGTCAAGTTTGGGCGGCGCTGCGTGTACGACCGGGTTGACCTGGATGCGTGGCTCGAAGAATATAAGCGCCGAGGGCGGGCCAGAAAGGAGTTTTCATGGCCCGTAAGTCCGGACTCCATCGGCGGCGGGACTCTCGTTTCTGGTGGATCAATGTTGCATTACCAAACGGCCAACGCCTACGCGCAAGCACTGGGACTGAAAACCGGGAAGAAGCAGAAGCCTACCTAGCGAAGCTGCAGCATGAGGCTTACCAGGCAGGCTATCTCGGGATTAAACCCAGGCGCAGTTGGCAGGAAGCCGTTGTCCGGTATCTCTCGCTGAAGGCGCATTTGCGGGACGTAGAGAAGCAGCGCCGGTTGTGTCGAAAGCTCGATGGCTATCTCGGGCATCTGAAGCTAAACGACATTACCGGGGATGTGATCTGGTCGATTGTCGAGGGCGAGACGAAGAAGGGGAACAAACCGGCAACGATTAACCGTTGTCTGGCGCTTGTTCGAAGCATCCTTCGGATGGCTCACTTCGATTGGCAGTGGATCGATTGCATCCCCAAGGTGCGGCTCTTGTCCGGCGAAGTTGAGCGGGATCGGTGGCTGACGAAAGAGGAAGCGGCGAGGCTCTTATCCTTCTGCCCTCCTCACTTGGCGGCGCTGGTCCGGTTTGCCCTGGCAACGGGGTGCCGAGCGCGGGAGATAGCAGGCTTGGAATGGGTGCGGGTGGACCTGGAACGCAGGACCGCGTGGCTCGACCAGACCAAGAATGGAACGCCGAGGGGCGTACCGTTGAATCGCGATGCAGTAGCGGTGCTGGAAGGGGAACGCGGGAAGCACCCGGAGTTTTGCTTCACGTTCCGTGGCAAGCCGATTCGGTACGAGCTGACGAACACGGCATGGCAACGGGCGGTGCGGCTGGCTCAACTGGGGGACCTGCGATTCCACGATTTGCGGCACACCTGGGCGTCTTGGCATCGTCAGGCCGGAACATCGACCGACGAACTCAAGGAGCTAGGTGGTTGGAAATCAAGGTGTATGGTGGACCGCTACGCGAAGTTCGCAACGGATCACTTGGCCGCAGCTGCAACGCGGATCGAGTCTGAGTGTGCCGTAAACGTGCCGCAAATTACACGTTTTCGACACGTTGGCCGCAAACCGGAACTGCGACTCGTGGCTAAGTCGTTGATCGGTTGAGTGGGCCGTCTTGGATTCGAACCAAGGACCAAGGGATTATGAGTCCCCTGCTCTGACCGTCTGAGCTAACGGCCCCGAGCCGGATTATCGCCTGCGCCCAGCGGGGTGTGGCTACTCCGCGCGTCCCGTGAAAGCCAAGAGGTCGCTCAGCTGGTCGTCGCTCCGCAGGAGCTGCCGGCGTATGCCCGCGTGATTGCGCTCGGCGGCACGCTGCGCGATTGCGAGCAGCAGCCGCCCGAGCCAGCCCGGAATCGGCCCGCTCTGGCGCCAGAAGCGCTTGCCGAGGCGCACGGCGTAGCCGCCGAAGAACTCGTGCACGATCTCGTCCTCCAGCGACACGATGCTCTGGAAGCTGCCCGGATCGCCCTGCCGGCCGCCGCGGCCGAAGAGCTGCCGGTCGATGCGCCGCGCATCGTGGCGGTCGGTGGCGAGCACGTGCAGGCCGCCCAGGTCGGCTACGCCCGGCGCGAGCCGAATGTCCGTGCCGCGGCCCGCCATGTTCGTGGCGACGGTGATGCCGCCTCGCTGCCCCGCGTTGGCGATCACCTCGGCCTCTTCCTGGTCCTGCCGGGCGTTGAGCACGCGGTGCGAAAGGCCCGCGGCCGTCAGCATCTCGCTCAAATGTTCCGACGCCGCGACGGACCGCGTGCCGACGAGCACCGGCCGGCCGATCTCGTGCAGGCGCTGCAGCGTGTCTGCGATTGCCGCCCACTTCTGGTCCGAACTGACGTAAACCTGATCCGGCCACTGCGTGCGGCGAACCGGTCGATTGGTCGGTATGGTGACGACCGGCAGGCGGTACACCGACCAGAGCTCGCGCGCCACCTCCCTCGCGGTGCCGGTCATTCCGGCCAGGCGCAGGTAGCGCCGGAAGTACCGCTGGTAGCTGATCCGCGCGAGCGTCTCCTGCTGCCCGGTGATCGGGCAGCCCTCTTTCGCCTCGATCATCTGATGCAGCCCGCGCTCCCAGGAGCGGTCGGCCATCACCCGCCCCGTGTACTCGTCCACGATCTGCACCTTGTTGCCGCGCACCAGGTACTGCTTGTCGCGCTGGAAGAGATACAGCGCCGAGAGCGCGCGCCGGATCAGCTCCTCGCGCCGTCGCGGGCCGATCCAGACCCCGCCATAGGGCTCCGCGAGCTCCGTGGCCCGGCGCTTGCCGCGCTCGGTCAGCTCGACGTCGCGCTCGCGCGGGCGAATGGAAAAGTCCGCCCCCGAGGTGAGCTGCCGCGCCATGGTCACGGCCTCGGTGTAGATCTGCTTTTCCTGCGACGTATCCGCGACGTTCGAGATGATGAGCGGCGTGCGCGCCTCGTCTACGAGCACGCTGTCGGCCTCGTCCACGATGACGAAGCACAAGCCGCGCAGCAGCAGCCGGCTGGTGCGCGGATGCTCGGCGTGCAGGCTCTCGAGCTGCAGATGCAGCTGGCGCGCCTCCTGGCGCAGCATCAGCCGGTCCTTCAGGTAGTCGAACACCAGCTGCTTGTTGGTGCAGTACGTGATGTCGCAGGCGTAGGCCGCACGGCGCGCGTCCGGCGCCATGCCTTCGGTGATGGTGCCCACGCTGAGACCGAAGAACTTGTACAGCGGATTCATCCAGGCCGCATCGCGCAGGACCAGGAAGTCGTTGACGGTCACGATGTGCACCGGGATGCCCGCAAGCGCGGCTGCGCAGGCGGGCAGCGTTGCCGCGAGGGTCTTGCCCTCGCCGGTCTCCATCTCCGCGATCTTGCCCTCGAGCATCACGCGCCCGCCGAGCAGCTGCACGTCGAAGGGCCGCATGCCCACGCGGCGCTCGGCGACCTCCCTGACCATCGCGAAGGCGCGCGCTACGAGCGCCTCCTGCAGACCTTCGCTGTAAAGGCGCCGTCTCAGCTCGGGGACGTTGTCGCGGATCTCCCGGTCCGACAATCCGTCCAGCTGGCGCGCCTCGGCGTTGACGCGGTCGAGGAATTCCTCGTGGCCCGGGCTGCGGCCGTAGGCGCGCTGGCGCACGAACCCGGTGACGCTGGCGGCGGTGCGATCGAGCCAGCCGTCGCGCAAGTCCTCGCGCTGCGGATACCGGCCGAGCGCGATGCCGGGACGCAGGACCGCGCTGCTAGACATCGAAATTGCGCAGCAGCAGGCGCCTGAAGGCGCGATACGCCTGGATGCCCACCGGCTCGAAGCCGTGATCGAAGCGAACGAAGACCCGCGCGCCCAGGTACGAAGAGCGCACTTCGGCGGGCAACGCGAGTTCGAGCTGGAAAATCCGCGCCAGCGTGGTAACGCCCTGGCGGTCGCGCGGATCCACGGCGAAGAGCCCGCCGCCCGCGCTGCCCAGTGCCGCGGTGGGGAGCTGCTGCGAGGCGCCCGGCACCTCGCGGCGGATTTTCGCCGGCATCGGTTCGGCGCCCCAGCCGGCGAGCATCACCTCCACCGCCCGGACGCGTTGCCGCACCTGGGCGATGTCGTCCTGGCCCACCGCCACGCGCACCGTCAGTTCCTTGGGCTCTACGACGTAGCCCACGAGCTGGCCCTTGGAGACGAAGCGGCCCGGCAGGTCGGCGGCATTCGGCACGATGAACCGGCCGCTCGCCGAACTGCGCAGGGTCAGCTCGGCCGCGCGCTCGCGCGTGCGCTCGAGGGCCGCCGCAGCGGTGACCATTTCCTCGCGCACCAAGGCGGCCTGCACGCGGTCATCGAGCAGCAGGGAATCGTATTTCGCCTTCAGCTCCTCCAGCTGCGCGTTGAGCACCGCGATCTGTGTAGGCAGCAACGGGTCCCGGGCTTCGATCAGCGGCTGGCCGCTGACCACGGTGCTGTCGACCGGCGCCAGCAAGCGCTCCACGAAGCCCTCGGTGCCGGCCCGCACCTGCGCCTCCTCCGGCACCCAGACCACGCCTTCGGCGCGCGTCCAGCTCGGCGCCGGGGCGAGAAACACGAGCCCGAGCGTGCCCGCTACGAGCGCCGCGCTCACCGCCACGGCGCGCCCGCGCTGGCGCCGGATGGTGGGGCTGTTGGCGAGGAACGCGATCTGCTTGGCGACCGGCATCACCACCTGGGTTGCCACCGCCCAGATCGCCAGCAGGATGCCGATGACGAAAAACTTGCTCGCGATGAACAGGACGATCACGAACATGATGAAGACGCGATAGGCGAACGAGGCGATGCCGTAGACCACCATCCAGATGCGCTCGCCGCGCGACTCCGCGGGGGATTGGGCATCGGGTACGGCGAAGAGGTAGCGTTGCGCGAGATAACCGAGATACTTGTTGGCGCGCGTGCCGAGATTGGGGATCTCGAGGCCGTCGGACAGAACGTAATAGCCGTCGAAGCGCAACAGCGGGTTGCCGTTGAACAGCAGCGTCGAAATACCGCTGATCAGCATCACGTTGTAGGCCACGGCGCGCACTGCTCCGGGCTCTACGCTGAGCCAGACGAATAGCGCCAGGGCCCCGAGGAACAGCTCCACGGCGATGCCCATGGCGCCGACCGCCATGCGCTTGCGCTTGTCCCTGAAGCCCCAGGCGGAAGTGGCATCGACGTAGGGCACGGGCGTCAGAACGAGCAGCATGATGCCGATTTCGTGCACCTCGCCGCCCCATTTCTTGGTCGCGTAGGCGTGACCCAGTTCGTGCAGCGCCTTGACCGCGGGGTACACCAGCCAGAGCAGGAGAAGGTTCTGGGGCGCGAGGATCCGGTCGACCACGTTCTCGGTCAGATCGGTCCAGTGCGAGGCGGCGAGCACCGCACCGGTCCCCACCACGGCGAGCCAGAGAAGGACTCCGAACCAGCCGAACAGCGGCCGCACCAGCGGCAGGGTGCGCTCGAGGAAGCGATCCGGGTCGAGCAGCGGAAAGCGCAGCGCGAGCGGCGTCCACAGGCGACGCTTCCACTCCATCCGCTCATGCCGCTGATAGCGCCTGAAGACCTCCTGGCTGTCGGGCGGCACGTCGCAGAGCAGCGCGTCGGCGCCGTGCAGCTGCCCCAGCAGCCGGATCACCTCTTCCTGCGTAGGCGCCGCGTCGCCCAGGTGGAGGCTGGTCGCATCCCAGAGTTCCTGCACCGTCCGGTCGCCGTCCATCAGGCCGATGAAATGGTGCGCGGCCGGCGAAAACCGGTGCGAGCGCCCGGCGGCGTGGTCCTGCAGCACGAACCAGACCGCGCCGCGGTAGGCGTGGCGGTGAATCACGGTGTGCGCCCGAATCCGGGGCTTGAGCCCCGCCACCCGATACCAGGAGGGGCTGAGCAGCGCGTCGCTCACGGGCGGCGGCGCCTCACGGCCACCAGGACCAGACCCACATCCGCACCCAGTGCAGGAGCTTGTGGGTCCAGATCCAGATCAGCCTGCGCTGGTCGACCTCGATCTTGCCCACGCCCTCCATGCCCGGGCGCAGCTTCTCGATGGCGCCTTTCGCGACCGCCTCTACGCGGAAGTAATTGCGCCCCTCCTCCACTACCGACACCGGGGTGATCTTGTCCACCACCAGCGGGACCTTTTCGTGCGGCAGGCTGGAAAGCGCGAGGTAGCCGTCCTGGCCTACGGCGACGTGCGTGATGTCGCGCTCGTCGACCTTGATGATGACGCGGTAGGTATCCAGCGGCGCCAGCTCGAAGAGGACGTTGCCGCGCTCTACCGGCGCCCCGAGCGACTGGCTCAGGTCGCCTTTCACCACCACGGCGTCGAAGGGCGCGCGGATGCGGGTGCGGGCGATCTGCTCGTCGATGAGCGCAAGCTGCGCCTCGGCCTGCGCGAGCTGCGCTTCCAGCACGCGAACCTTCGCGCGCTGGTGATCCGCGAGCGCCTCGCGATACTCGCCGCTGCGCTGCGCGCGCTGGCTCACCCATTTCTGGCGCTCGAGCTTGAGGTCGCGGTCGTCCATGATGGCGAGGGTGTCGCCCTCGCGCACGATGTCGCCGGCGCGCGCGCGCGCCTCGGCGATGTAGCCGGGAATCGCGGCCGTGACCGCGCGCTGCACGGTCCCCTCCAGCGTCGCGTCCGCCGTGATCTGGTAGTCGCCGTCCGCGAAGGCGAGGAAGAGGGTCGCGAGCACCGCCAGGGCGACCCAGAACTTCAGCGTGGCGTGGCGCGGCCCCACCAGGTGGCGCCAGTGCATCCTGAGGCTGTCAGCCGCCTTCTGCGCCAGCCAGCGGTCTTCCTTGCGCTTCACGTCGAGCACCGGGCCCACCAGCAGCGCCGCCTGCTCGCAAAGCTCCACGGTCCGGGGATCGAACGCCTCGCCCACCGGGCGCTCCAGGACGAGGGCGCCAAGCACCGTGCCGCCCGCGGTCAGGGGGATGGTGCAGACCGCGCCCGCGCCGTGGTGCTGGCTGAGCTCCGCGTGCGCCCGGGTGACCTGGAACGGGCCGCCCGCAGGCGCGGGATAGACCACTGTGGCCAGCTGGTCCGCAGCCTCGTCCATCGCGGCCTCGAGGGCGCGGATCAAATTGGTCTTCTTGCCGAAGGCGGCGCTGTGCGAGAGCGCGCGCACGAAAATATGCCGCTCCTTCATGAAGCCGATGCTGACCCGCTCGCAGCCGAGCGTGGTGGCGAGTTCCGTGACCACCGCCGTGGCGGCCGCCTGGAAGCGCTCGTGCTGCAGGGCGGTCGCGATCAGCTCGAGCACCGTGACCAGGCGCGCCTTGCTCGTGAACGTCTTGCGGCGGGCGAGCGCTTCGAGCCAGCCAATGCCCCAGCCGAGCCGTTGCACCACGTCCTGCAGCGCGCTTTCGGTGCGGCCCTCGACCTCGAGCGCCACGACCCCGTAGAGCTGGTCGTCGACCAGGATGGGGTGCCCGATGAAGACCGCA
>SCTY01000045.1 GCA_004297625.1 Betaproteobacteria bacterium
GTGCGACGCGGTGTACGCAGCATGGCGCGGATTCTTCAAGACCGTCCTCGTCAACCGCGACGGCCGCGGGCAGGTGACGGGCTTTTTCATGGCCGGCGACCTGCTCGGCATGGACGGGATTTGCAGCGCCCGCCATAGCGACACGGCGGTCGCGCTGGAAGACAGCGTGGTGTGCGTCATGCCTTGCGTTCTCGTCGAGCCGATGGCGCGCGAAGTGCCTGCCCTGCAGCGCGGCCTGCACGCCGCGCTGTCGCGCGAGATCGCGCAAAGCCAGTGGGCAATGGTGATGCTCGGCTCGATGCACGCGGACGAGCGCATGGCGAGCTTCCTGCTCGAGCTTTCCGCGCGCCTGCAGAGCCGCGGGTTTTCCGGCTGCGATCTGCAGCTGCGGATGACGCGCGCCGATATCGGCAGCTATCTGGGGCTGTCGCTCGAGACCGTAAGCCGGCTGTTCACTCTCTTCCAGAGAAACGGGCTCGTCCGGGTGCACCAGAAGCAGGTGCAGATCCTCAACCCCGGCGCCCTCGCAAGGATCCTGCAAAGAGGCGTGCAGCCTTCCCCGGCGCTGCCGTTGCCCGCGCCCGGGCGCCTCGCCGCAGCCCGGCGCCAGCCGCGGGAGAAATTCGGCCCTATCGTCCGCGCTTGACCTTGCTGATCAAGTCGCGAAAACGCTCGAACGCTGATCCGCCGTCCCGGCGCGGCGAATCGCGGCGGCGCCACGCCGGTTGATCTCTCTCAATACGAAAGCCGGCGGACGACCTATCGTGTCGTAGTGCCGGCACTTGTGCTCGTGTTCGCCTTGCTGCTCGGTGCTCCGGCGGCGGGGCAAGCGGTCGCCGCTGCGCCCTTCGTCGCGGTGCTCACCATCGAAGGCGTCATCGGCCCGGCGAGCGCGGACTATTTCGAGCGCGGCCTCGAGCGCGCGGCAAGGGAGGGCGCTGCGCTCGTCGTGCTGCGCATGGACACGCCCGGCGGGCTCGACACCTCGATGCGCCAGATCATCAAGGCGATCCTGGCTTCGCCGGTGCGCGTGGCCGCGTTCGTCGCGCCGCAGGGCGCGCGCGCCGCGAGCGCGGGCACCTACATCCTCTATGCGAGCCACATCGCGGCGATGGCCCCCGGCACCAACCTCGGCGCGGCCACTCCGGTCGCAATCGAGCTGCCCGGGGCCGGGGAGAAGGCCGAGAAGCCGTCGCCCGCGGTGAGCAAGGCGGTGAACGACGCGGCGGCATACATCCGCGGACTGGCGCAACTGCGCGGCCGGAACGCGGACTGGGCGGAGCGCGCGGTGCGCGAGGCGGTGAGCCTTTCGGCCGAAGAGGCGCTGCGCGAAAAAGTGATCGACATGGTGGCCGCCGACGTTCCGCAGCTGCTCGCGAAGCTCGACCTGGCCGCGGCGAGCATCGTCGAGATGGAGCCCGACTGGCGCACCCGCTTCCTGCAGGTGATCACCAACCCGAGCATCGCGCTGATCCTGCTCCTCGCCGGCATCTACGGGCTTTATTTCGAGCTGACGAGCCCGGGTTTCGGCTTGCCGGGCGTGCTCGGCGCGATCTGCCTGTTTCTCGGCCTGTTCGCCTTCCAGCTCCTGCCGGTGAGCTACGCCGGCCTCGCGCTGATCCTGCTCGGGATCGCGCTGATCGTGGCCGAAGCGATGCTGCCCGGCTTCGGGATCCTCGGCGCCGGCGGCATCGCGGCCTTCATCATCGGGGGGCTGCTCCTCATGCGCACCGACGTGCCGGGCTTCGGCCTTCCGCTGTCGCTGATCCTCGGGCTTGCCCTTTCCAGCGCGGCCTTCATCCTCATCGTCGCCCGGCTCGCCCTGAAAGCGCGCCGGCGGCCCGTGGTCAGCGGGCGCGAAGCGCTCCTGGGCAGCCCCGGCGAGGTGATCGAGGCGGCGGCGGGCGGCGGCTGGGCGAGGGTGCACGGCGAAAGCTGGCGCGTGCGCAGCACCGCGCCGCTGCATGCCGGGCAGGCGGTGCGCGTCACGGGCATGAAGGACCTCGAGCTCGAGGTCGTCCCCGAACCGACCAAAGCGAAGGAGACCGGCCATGCTGCTTGAATTCAACGTAGGGCTCGGCGGCGCGCTGTTCCTGCTGCTGCTTCTCGTCATCAGCTCGTTCCGCATCCTGCGCGAGTACCAGCGCGGCGTGGTGTTCCTGCTCGGGCGCTTCTGGAAGGTCAAGGGACCGGGCCTGATCATCGTCGTCCCCGGGATCATGCAGATGGTGCGCGTGGACCTGCGCGTGGTCACCATGGACGTGCCGGCGCAGGACGTGATCTCGCGCGACAACGTCTCGGTCAAGGTGAACGCGGTGGTCTACTTCCGCGTCGTCGACCCGCAGAAGGCGATCATCGAGGTGGCGAACTTCATCGAGGCCACCAGCCAGCTCGCGCAGACCACCCTGCGCGCGGTGCTCGGCAAGCACGAGCTCGACGAGATGCTCGCCGAGCGCGAAAGGCTCAACCTCGACGTGCAGAAGATTCTCGACAGCCAGACCGACGCCTGGGGCATCAAGGTGTCGAACGTCGAGATCAAGCACGTCGACCTGGACGAGAGCATGGTGCGCGCCATCGCGCGCCAGGCCGAGGCCGAGCGCGAGCGCCGCGCCAAGGTGATCCACGCCGCGGGCGAGCTGGAGGCCTCGCACAAGCTCCTCGAGGCCGCGGGCGTCCTGGCGCAGCGGACGGAAGCGATGCAGCTTCGCTACCTGCAGACCCTCACCCAGATCGCCGGCGACAAGAGCTCCACCATCGTCTTCCCCGCGCCGATCGACCTCCTGCAGCTTCTGAAGAAGTGAGGCCGCCCGATGCCGTCCCACCGCTGGCGCTCCATCTCTGAGGAGCAGCTGGCCCGCATGGTCGCCCAGGGCGGCTACATGGGCGCCGGCAGCGCCCTGCAGCGCGCCCGCATTCTCAAGAAGGGCGGCCACCACCCCGCCGTCTTCCACAACAGGCTCGACGGCTTCATGGTGCTGGACGAGGACGATCCCGCCCAGAAGAAGCGGGTCGTCGAGCTGCGGCGCGGTCCAAAGCCGCCATCCCGGCGATAGCCTTCGACCGGCAAGCGCAGGCCGGCAGCCGCCGGGATCCACGATTTCAAGAGGCGCCAGTTGCCTCGTGCAGCGCGAGCCACTTGAGGACGTCCTCGCGGCGCAGCAGCCCGACGAGCCTTCCGTTCTCGACCACCGGGAGCTGGTTCACGCCGCGCCGCGCGAGCTCAGCGAGGGCTTCGCCGGCGTCGTCCTGCGGCGCTACGCAGGCGAGCCGCGAGACGGGCGTCATGATATCGGCGGCGCTCATGCGGCTCCACGCGCGGCGCTCGGAGCGCTGCAGGTCGCTGAGCGACACCAGGCCGAGGAAGCGCCCCGCGCGCTCGACCGGCAGGACGCGCTGGCCGCTCGCCATCATCTGCTGCTCGGCGAGCCGTTCCACGGAGAGGTCCGGGTCGATGCGCGTGAGGCTCGTCTGCATGATCCGCGCGACCGGCACGGCCTCGAGCGTTTCCTTCACCAAAAGCTGCCGGTAGCTGACGAGGGCGGCGTTGTTGAGGAACCAGCCGATGAACATCAGCCACAGCCCGCTCCACGGGCCGCCGCCCAGCACCGGGACCACAAGGCCGAAAAGCATCAGCATCCCGGTGCCGATGAGCAGCCACGCGAAAGCCTGTCCGCCCCACGACGCCCAGCGCGTCGCCCTGCGCAGGCTGCCCGTGGCGCCCCAGATGAGCGCGCGCAGCACGCGGCCGCCGTCGAGCGGAAATCCGGGCACGAGGTTGAACACGCCGAGCAGGAGGTTGACCGGCCCGAGCCACGCGAGCAGCGTGGCGAGCGGCGAAAGGGCGGCGAGCGCCGCGCGCGGGTCTTCCGGATCGACCTCGAGGGGACCGTCGACGAGGCCCGCCAGCCACAGAAACAGGAGCCCGAGCGCGAGGCTCGTGACCGGGCCGACCGCCGCCATGACGAGCTCCGAGCGCCAGGTCGGCGGCTCGCGCTCCATGTGCGCCATGCCGCCGAGCATGAACAGCGTGATGCGCCGCACGTGGATGCCGCCCAGGCGCCCGGCCAGCGCATGCGACAGCTCGTGCACCAGCACCGAGGCGAAGAAAAGCAGCGCGGCGCCGAGCGCCGTGACCCATGCCAGCGCCGGTGTCCAGTCCGGGTGCCAGGACGGAAATACGCCGGTCGCGAGGCTGAACGCGATCAGCAGGAAGATGACGAGCAGGCTCCAGTCGACGAAGATCTCGATGCCGGCGATGCTGCCCAGGCGGATGCCGCTCGCCGCGGCGGCGGCTCTCAGGCAGCCTCCGCGCGCGCCACGGCGCGTTTTACCGCCAGGAAGCTGTCCGGGGTCACCGAGATCGAGTCGATGCCGTGCGCCACGAGGAACCGGGCGAATTCGGGATAGGAGCTCGGCGCCTGGCCGCAAATGCCGGTCTTGGTGCCGGTGCGCTTCGCGCTTGCGAGCAGCGCCGCGATCGTCTCGGTGACCGCCTCGTTGCGCTCGTCGAAGAGCGCGCTCAGGAGCTCGCTGTCGCGGTCGACGCCGAGCACGAGCTGCGTGAGGTCGTTCGAGCCGATCGAGAAGCCGTCGAAGCGCTGCGCGAACTTCTCCGCCAGCACCACGTTCGACGGGATCTCGCACATCACGTAGACCTCGAGGCCCGCGGTGCCGCGCTCCAGGCCGTGGCGCGCCATCTCGGCGAGCACCCGGTCGCCTTCCTCCGGGGTGCGGCAGAAGGGAATCATCACCACGATGTTGGAAAGGCCGAGCGTCTCGCGCGCGCGGCGCAGCGCGCGGCATTCGAGCGCGAAGCCCTCGCGGTAGCCTTCGCTGTAGTAGCGGCTCGCGCCGCGCCAGCCGAGCATCGGGTTCTCCTCCTTCGGCTCGAAGGCTTCGCCGCCGATCAGGCGCGCGTATTCGTTGGTCTTGAAGTCGCTGGTGCGCACGATCACGGGCTTCGGGTAGTGGGCGGCCGCGATGCGGGCGAGGCCGCGCGCCAGCGTATCGACGAAATACTCGGTCTTGTCCGCGTAGCCGCGCGTCAGCCGCTCGATCTCCCTGCGCGCTTTGCGGTCCTGCAACGCCTCGAAATGCGCGAGCGCCATGGGATGGATGCGGATGAGGTTGCCGACGATGAACTCCATGCGCGCGAGACCCACGCCGTCGCTGGGCAGGCGCCACCACTGGAACGCGGCGGAGGGCTCGGCCTGGTTGATCATCACCTGCGTGCGAGTCTGCGGGATCTCGCCGACATCCACGTCCTCGACAGCGAAATCCGCGCGCCCCTCGTAGACGTGCCCTTCGTCGCCCTCGGCGCAGGACACGGTGACTTCGATGCCGTCCTCCAGGACTTCGGTGGCGTTGCCCGCGCCGACGATCGCCGTCAAGCCGAGCTCGCGGCTGACGATCGCGGCGTGGCTGGTGCGCCCGCCGTGGTCGGTGACGATGGCGGCGGCCTTCTTCATGATCGGCACCCAGTCGGGATCGGTGATGCGGGTCACCAGCACCGCGCCTTCCTCGAAGCGCTCGATCTCCGCGGCGCCGCGCAGGCGGCAGACCTTGCCGGCGGCGATCGACTGGCCGATCGCCAGCCCGCTGGCGAGCCTGCGCCCGGGCTTGTGCAGCCGGTAGGTGCGAAGCCGGCCCGCGGCCTTGCGCGAGTGCACGGTCTCGGGGCGCGCCTGCACGACGAAGAGCTCGCCGGTCACGCCGTCCTTGGCCCATTCCATGTCCATCGGCACGCCGTAGTGCGCCTCGATCGCGCACGCCCAGCGCGCGAGCTGCAGCACCTCGTCGTCGGCGAGGACGAAGGAGGCGCGCTCGCTTCTTCGGGTCGGGACCAGCCTGGAAGTCATCTTTGCCGCCTTGCCGCCGAGCTTCTTGCCGACGATCGGCCTGAGCGCCGGGTTCGCGAGCAGCGGCTTGAAGACATGGTATTCGTCCGGCTCCACCATCCCCTGCACTACCGTTTCGCCCAGGCCCCAGGCGGCGTCGATCAGCACGGTGCGCGGAAACCCGGTCTCGGTGTCGATGGAGAACATCACGCCGGCGCCCGCCTTCTCGGCGCGCACCATGCGCTGCACGCCGACCGACAGCGCGACCTTCATGTGCTCGAAGCCGTGGTTGCGGCGGTAGACGATCGCGCGGTCGGTGAACAGCGACGCGTAGCAGCGCTTGCAGGCGTGGAGCAGAGCTTTTTCGCCGCGCACGTTGAGGAAGCTCTCGAGCTGGCCGGCAAAGCTCGCCTCGGGAAGATCCTCCGCGGTGGCGCTGCTGCGCACCGCCACCGCGGGACGCCCCAGCTCGCGGTAGCCGCGTGAAATCGCCTCCGAGAGCTCGGGCGGAAACCCGGCGGCGAGGATCATCCCGCGCACTGCTTTGCCGACCGCAGCGAGGTTGTGCGCGTCCCCGGCGAGCTCGCCGAGCTGCGCCGCGATGCCCTCGGTGAGCCGGTTGAAGGCGAGGAACCGCCAATAGGCCGCCGCGGTGGTCGCGAAGCCGCCGGGCACGCGGATGCCCGCGCCCGCCAGCTTGCCGATCATCTCGCCGAGCGAGGCGTTCTTGCCGCCGACCGCGGCAATGTCGGCGCGGCGGAGCTCCGATAGCCGGCGCACCAGCACAGCGTCGTGAGTGTGCGTCATCGACTTTATCCTGCCGTCTCGCGCGCGGCGGCGGTTTGCGCGGGATCAAACCCGGTCTCCGGAAAGCGGTTTAGTCTGCTCTCGTGACGCCATGAAGACGAACAAGAGCGCGACGAGAAATCGAGCCCCGGGTCCTGCACGGATCGCGGAGCTCACGCTGCGCATCGCCGAGCGGGCGAATCGACTCGCGCAGGAGCGCGGGATGGCGCCCGGCCGCGAGCTCGATCTGTGGCTCGAGGCGGAAGCCGAGGTGAAGCGCGAGCTTCGCCGGGCGGCACGCCGCCGTTAGACCCAGCGCAACTTAAACTGCGGCGTGTGGACGTCGACGCGGCGATTTTCGACCTCGATGGCGTGATCACGCGCACCGCGCGGGTGCACGCGCGCGCCTGGAAAGCGGCGCTCGATCCGCTGCTCGAGCGCCGCGGGCAGCCGCCCTTCGACCTGCACGCCGACTACCGCCGCCACGTCGACGGCAAGCCGCGGCTCGACGGATTGCGCGGCTTCCTCGCCGCGCGCGGCATCGCTCTTGCCGAGGAGGAGATTCGAGCGCTCGCCGAGCGCAAGAACGCGCTCTACCTGGGCTATCTCGAAAGCGATGGGGTCGAGGTGTACGAGAGCTCCATCGCCTTCGTGCGCACTTTGCGCGGCCGAGGCATCCGCACCGCGGTGATCTCGGCGAGCCGCAACTGCGTCGCGGTGCTGCGCGCGGCCGGCGCGCTCGAGCTCTTCGACGCCAGGGTGGACGGGATGCAAGCCGAGCGCCTGGGGCTCGCCGGCAAGCCGGCGCCGGACATCTTCCTGCGTGCCGCCGCCGAGCTCGGCGTGGCGCCGGCGCGCGCGGCGATCGTCGAGGACGCGCTCGCGGGCGTGGAGGCGGGCCGCCGCGGCGGCTTCGCCATGGTGATCGGCGTCGACCGCGGCGGGCAGGCCGAGGCGCTGCGCGCGCACGGCGCGAGCGTCGTGGTGCGCGACCTCGCCGAGCTGAACGCCGCCGCGTGAATCGCTAGGCCACGACGAGCAGCTGCAGCGAGCGCGCCTTCACCGCGACGCGCTCACCGCTCGCGAAGCTGCGCTCGGCGACGAAGCCCTGCTCGTCGGCGGTGTCGATGACCGCCGCCCAGCGCCCGCCGTCTGGCGAGGGCAGCGTGAAGGCGATGTCCTCGTGCGCGGCGTTGAAGAGCAGGCAGAAGGTGTCGTCGGGCTCCTGCTCGCCGGTCTCGGTGAGGTGCAGCAGGCCCGCCTCGCCCGAGAGCAGCAGGCCGAGGGCTTTCGCGTCGGCGTCCTTCCAGTCCGCCTCCGACATCTCTGCGCCGTCGGGACGAAGCCAGGTCACGTCCTTCACCTCCGTGCCCGGGATGCGCGTGCCCTGGAAGTGGCGCGAGCGGTGGAACACGATGTGGCCCGCGCGCAGCGCGATCAGCCGGCGCGTGTATTCGAGCTGGGCCTGCGCCGCCTCGCCGAGCGACCAGTCGATCCAGCTCGTCTCGTTGTCCTGGCAATAGGCGTTGTTGTTGCCGCCCTGGCTGCGCGCGATGGCGTCGCCGGCGAGGAGCATGGGGACGCCCTGCGAGAGCAGCAGCGTGGCGAGGAAGTTGCGCATCTGCCGCCGGCGCAGCGCGAGCACCGCCGGGTCGTCGCTCTCGCCCTCGGCGCCGCAGCTCCAGCTGTGGTTGGCGTCGGTGCCGTCGCGGTTTTCCTCGCCGTTCGCCTCGTTGTGCTTGGCGTCGTAGCTCACGAGGTCGCGCAGCGTGAAGCCGTCGTGCGCGGTGGTGAAGTTGACGCTCGCCCAGGTGCGCCGGCCGCGGCGGCGGTAGATGTCGGAAGACCCCGAAATGCGCGAGGCGAAGCCGGCGAGCTGGCCGGCTTCGCCCTTCCAGAAGCGGCGCACCGTGTCGCGGTACTGGTCGTTCCACTCCGCCCAGCCGGGCGGAAAGCTGCCGACCTGGTAGCCGCCGGGGCCGGTGTCCCAGGGCTCGGCGATCAGCTTCACCGCGGCGAGCACCGGGTCCTGCGCCACGGCGTCGAGGAAGCTCGCGTCCTCGCGGTACGTCCCGTCCACGCGCGCGAGCGTGGTGGCGAGGTCGAAGCGGAAGCCGTCGATGCGCATCTCTTGCACCCAGTAGCGCAGCGAGTCGGTCACCATGCGCAGCACGTAGGGATGGCGCAGCTCGAGCGCGTTGCCGGTGCCGGTGAAGTCGTTGTAGTGGCGCGGGTCCTGCGCCAGGTAGTAGTAGGTCTTGTTGTCGATGCCGCGCAACGACAGCGTCGGGCCCATGTGGCTGCCCTCGGCGGTGTGGTTGTAGACGACATCGAGGATCACCTCGATGCCGTTGTCGTGCATGAGCTGCACGAAGGTCTTCACCTCGCCGATGCCGCCGCGGCCGAGGTACTCGGGGTGCGGCGCGAAGAAGCCGATGCTGTTGTAGCCCCAGTAGTTGCGCAAGCCCCGTTCGACGAGGTGCCGGTCGTGCACGAACGCGTGCACCGGCAGCAGCTTCACCGCGCTGACGCCGAGGTCCTTCAGGTATTGCACCACCGGCGCGGCCGAGAGCCCGGCGAAGGTGCCGCGCGCTTCTTCGGGCACGTCGCCGCGGCGCATGGTGAAGCCGCGCACGTGCATCTCGTAGATCACCGCCTCGTGCCACGGGCGCGGCGCCGGCCGCTCTTTCCCCCACGTGAAGGCGGAGTCGATCACCACGCATTTGGGCAGGTACGGCGCGCTGTCGCGCTCGTCGAAGGACAGGTCCTGCCTTTCGTCGCCGACGCGGTAGCCGAAGAGCGCGTCATGCCATTCCATGCGACCGGCGAGCGCCTTGGCGTAGGGATCGATGAGGAGCTTGTGGTGGTTGAAGCGGTGCCCGGCCGCCGGATCGTACGGCCCGTAGACACGGTAGCCGTAGCGCTGGCCGGGGCGCACGTCGGGCAGGTAGCCGTGCCAGATCTCGTGGGTGTACTCGGGGAGCGCCACGCGCGCCGTTTCCTTCCCGGCGTCGTCGAACAGGCACAGCTCGACCTTCTCGGCGTGCGCCGAGAACAGCGCGAAATTGGTCCCCGAGCCGTCCCAGGTCGCGCCGAGAGGGTAAGGCCTGCCGGGCCATAAGCGTACAGGCGGCATCGCAGCCTAGCTTAGCAAGCTCGCAGGCCATCGCGGCGCCGGCGCTATTCTTTGAGCGCTTTCCTGCCCGGGGTTTCGCGCCATGACGAGCGGCTGGGTGCTTGAGTATCGCGACTTCCGGGCGCGCTATGAATATCGTTCCTTCAAGACAACATCGGCGTGCCGGTTGCCGGCACGCGAGAACGGGAATGGCGACCTATGGAAACCAGGCCCTCGATCTTGCGGTACACCGCAGTCGCCGTCATCGCCGCGATCGTCGGCGGAGCGCTCGTTTACGTCTTCGGCGGGCCGGGCGATGTCAAATCGCTCGAGGACAAGAACACCGCGCTCAAGGTGGAAGTCGACCGGCTCACCGCGACGCTCGCCGAGAAGGAGAAGGCCGGCGCGAAAGCAGCCGGCGAGCTCAGCGAGCGCCAGCGCGCAGTGGACGAGCTGGAGAAACGCAGCAAGGCTCTTGCGGCCGAAAACGACGCGCTGAAGAAAAAACTTGCGAGCCTGGGCGAAAAAGTGGAGGCCTCAGCCGCCGAGCGAGGGGCGCTGGCGCGCAAGCTCGGCGCGACCGGGCGAACACTTGAAGAGGCGCAGGCGCGCGCCGCTGAACTGAACAAGTCGTACGAAACGCTGCTCACCGAGAAAACGACGCTCGCCGAGCGGGTCGCCGCGCGGCGCACCGAGCTCGAGTCCACGAAGAAAGCGCTCGAGGAAGCGCAGAGCGAGGTGGCGCGTTTGATGGGCGCGCGCGGCATCTACACGGTGCAGAACGGGGATTCGCTCTCGGTGATCGCCGCCTTCTTCTACCGCGACGGCCTGCGCTGGCCGGACATCTTCAAGGCGAACTCGTTTCTCATCAGCCACCCCGACCTGATCTATCCGAAACAAGTGTTGATCATCCCGCAGTGAGGTCCAACGGCTGGCGACGGGGCGAGACCCGGCGCGAGCTTTGCCGCGCAGCGCGCTGCCGTTCGACCTAGCGCAACGTCTTCAAGCGGGCATGCAATCGCCGCGCCGGCCGCGCGTTGCCAATGATTAAACTGCGGCATGTGGATATTGAGGCGGTGATCTTCGACCTCGCCGAGCTGGACGCTGCCGCGTGAAAGCGGTGTTGAGCGAGGTTCTCAAGGCGAGCGCCGGACGCAGGCTCGCGGTGTTCCTCGACTACGACGGGACGCTGACGCCGATCGTGGAGCGGCCCGAGGACGCGGTGCTCGCGCCGCAGACGCGCGCGGTGCTGCGCTCGCTCGCGCGGCGCTGCGCGCTCGCCGTGGTGAGCGGGCGCGACCTGCCGGACGTGCGCAGCCGAGTCGGCGTGCCGGCCCTGCATTACGCAGGAAGCCACGGCTTCGACATCGAAGGCCCGGGCGTGCGCCACCAGCATCCGCGCGCGCAGGCGGCCGCGGCCGCGCTGCACGCCGCCGCAGAGGAAATCGCGGGCGACACGGCCGGCGTCGCCGGCGTGCAGCTCGAGCCCAAGCGCTTCGCGCTCGCGGTGCATTACCGGCGCGCGCGCGAGGCGGACCTGCCGGCGGTGCGCGCCGCGGTCGAGCGCGCGCGCGAGCGCCACCCTGAGCTGCGCGTGTCCGGCGGCAAGAAGGTGCTCGAGCTGCAGCCCGATATCGGCTGGGACAAGGGCCGCGCCGTGCTGTGGCTGCTGCGCGCGCTGCACCTCGACCGCCGCGACGTGCTGCCGCTGTACATCGGCGACGACCTTACCGACGAGGATGCGTTTCGCGCGCTTGCCGGCCGGGGCATCGGCATCGCGGTGCAGGAGGAGCGCCGCCCCACCGCCGCGCGCTTCACCCTGCGCGATCCGGCAGAAGTGCGCGCCTTCCTCGCCGGCCTTTCCCGTGCAGTCGCGCCGCAGGCTCGCGCATGACGAGCGCCTGGGTGCTCGAGTACCGGGACTTCGTTCCCCAGGAGGAGCGCCTGCGCGAGGCGTTGTGCGCGCTGGGCAACGGCTACTTCGCCACGCGCGGCGCGGCGCCCGAGGCCGTGGCCGGCGAGATCCACTATCCGGGCACCTACCTGGCCGGCGGCTACGACCGCCAGAGCTCCGAGATCGCCGGGCGCGTGATGGAGAACGAGGACCTCGTCAATGCGCCGAACTGGCTCGCGCTCGGCTTTCGCATCGGCGGCGCGCCCTGGTTCGATCTCAAGGCGGTCGAGCTGCTGGAATACCGCCAGGGGCTCGACCTCAAGTGCGGGCTGCTCGAGCGCGCGCTGCGCTTTCGCGACGCGGCGGGGCGGCATACGCGGCTCGCGCAGCGCCGCCTGGTGCACATGGGCGAGCCGCATCTTGCCGCGCTCGAGACTGTCATCACCGCCGAGGACTGGAGCGGCCCGCTCGAGATCCGCAGCGCGCTCGACGCCCGGGTGGAGAACGCCGGCGTGGCGCGCTACCGCGATCTCGCCCGCCGGCACCTCGAGCCGCTCGAGGCGGGCCGCGCCGGCGACGACACCGTGTTTCTGAAGGTGCGGACGCTGCAGTCCCGCCTGGAAATCGCCCAGGCCGCGCGCACGCGGGTTTCTTCCACCAGTGGAGTGCGTTACGTGGGCGAAGCAGACTACGTCGCCCTGGACTTCAACGCGAGCCTCGCCCAGGGCGAGGCGCTGCGCATCGAGAAGACCGTGTCGCTCTTCACCTCGCGCGATCGCGCCATTTCGGAGTGCGGCGAGGCGGCGCGCGCGGAGCTCGCGCGCGCGCCGGATTTCGCCGCGCTCGCCGCGAGCCACGCCCTCGCCTGGGAGCAGCTCTGGCGGCGCTTCGACCTCGAGCTGCAGGACGAGGCGAGCGACACGCAGCTCATCCTGCGCCTGCACGTCTTCCACCTGCTGCAGACCGCCTCGCCGCATGCGATCGACCTCGACGCCGGTGTGCCGGCGCGCGGGCTGCACGGCGAGGCCTACCGCGGCCACGTGTTCTGGGACGAGCTGTTCATCTTTCCGCTGCTCAGCCTGCGGTTGCCGGAGATCACGCGCGCGCTGCTGCTGTACCGCCATCGGCGCCTTCCCGAGGCGCGCGCCAATGCGCGCGCCGCCGGCTGCCGCGGCGCGATGTACCCGTGGCAAAGCGGCTCGAGCGGGCGCGAGGAAAGCCAGCAGCTGCATCTCAATCCGCGCTCGGGGCGCTGGAGCGCCGACCACACCCGCCTGCAGCGCCACGTCAATGCGGCGATCGCGTACAACGTCTGGCAGTACTACCAGGTGACGCACGATCTCGAGTTCATGGCGTTCTTCGGCGCCGAGATGTTCCTGGAGATCGCGCGCTTCTGGGCGAGCATCGCGACCTGCAACGAGACCCTGGGGCGCTACGAGATCCTCGGCGTGGTGGGGCCCGACGAGTTCCACACCGCGGACCCGGACACCGGCCGCCCGGGGCTCGACAACCACGCCTACACGAACCTGATGGCGGTGTGGGTGCTGCGCCGCGCGTTCGACGTGCTCGGCGCGCTGCCCGAGGAGCGCCGGCGCGAGCTGCGCGAGACGCTCGCCCTGGAGGACGAGGAGCTCGAGCGCTGGCGGGAGGTGAGCCGCAAGATGCGCGTGGTGCTGCAGGCCGACGGCATCATCAGCCAGTTCGAGGGCTACGAGAAGCTCGCCGAGCTCGACTGGGAAGCCTACCGCGGGAAGTACGGCGACATCCATCGCCTGGACCGCATCCTCGAGGCCGAGGGCGACGACGTGAACCGCTACAAGGCCGCAAAGCAGGCCGACGTGCTGATGCTCTTCTACCTGTTCTCGGCCGAGGAGCTGGAGGAGCTGTTCGAAGGGCTGGGGTACCCGTTTCCCGCCGACACGATTCCGAAGAACGTCGCCTACTACGCGGCGCGCACTTCCCACGGCTCGACGCTGAGCCGCGTGGTCGATTCGTGGGTGCTCGCGCGCTCGGACCGGGCGGGATCCTGGCGCGTGTTCCTGGAGGCGCTGCGGAGCGATGTCGCCGACATCCAGGGCGGCACCACCGCGGAGGGCATCCATCTCGGCGCCATGGCCGGGACCGTGGATCTCCTGCAGCGCGGCTATACCGGCCTCGTGACGCGCGGCGACACGCTGTGGCTCAATCCGCGGCTTCCCGAGGAGCTGCGCTGCCTGCGCATGACCATCCGCTACCGCGGCCTGGCGCTCGATGTGGAAGTGAGGCACGAGGCGCTGCAGGTGCACGCGCGCGCCTCCAACGCGGCGCCGATCGCCCTCGGCGTCGTCGACGCCGTGCACACGCTCAAGGCCGGCGAGACCCGGCGCTTCGGCCGACGCTCGCCGCTTTGATCCCGGTCAAGCACGGCTGGATTGCGCCTGGCACTATGAATACTCAACGGACGAAAGGAAGCCACATGGCAAGCAAGCGAAAAGCCGCGCCGAGCCAACGCAGCCTGGAAGCCGAGATGCGCCGGCTGGGCAAGCAGCTCGATGCGCTGATGGCCTCCGCGCGCAGCGCCGAGGCCGGGGTGCGCGCGAAGTCGCTGGCGCAGCTGCGCAAGCTGAAGATCAAGCAGGCCGCCGCGCAGAAGACGCTGGCCAAGCTCGGCCGGCAGAGCGCCGCGGCGAGCGGCCCGTTGAAGGCCGGGGGTGCGCAAGGCCTGGCGCGACATCGAGGCCGCGGTGAGGACGGCGACGCGGCGCTTCCGCGAGACGGCTTGACGGTTCCGCGCGTTTTCAGACACGGCTCGCACTGAAACACGCGGCCCTATGGCTCGGCATTTATGTCGCGGCGGTCGCGGCTCCGCTCTTCGCTCTGCTGCCGGGCCAGGTGTCCGCGGGGCGCGGCTTCACCTGGGACTTCGCGATGGCGCTCGGCTACGCCGGCCTGGCGATGCTCGGCGTGCAGTTCGCGCTGACGGCGCGGTTTCGCCGCGCGACGGCGCCCTTCGGCATAGACATCGTCTATTACTTCCACCGCTATCTCGCGGTTTTCGCGCTGGCGATCGTCTGCGCGCACTATGCCATCGTGCGGCTGTACGGCCCGGCGGCGCTCGGGAGCGCCGATCCGCGCATCGCGCCGGCGTACATGACGGCCGGCCGTCTCGCTCTGCTGCTCTTCGTCGCGGTGGTGGCGCTCGCGCTGGCGCGCCGGGCGCTGCGCCTGGAGTACGAGCTGTGGCGCGTCACGCACGCTTTTCTGGCGACGGCCGCGTATGCGCTCGCGCTCTGGCACCTGCTCGGTGCCGGCGGCTACCTGGACAGCCTCTGGAAGGAGGCGCTGTGGGCGGGGTACGGCGCGTTCTGGGTGGTGCTGATCGCGTATGTGCGCCTGGTCCGCCCGTTCCGCGTCGCGCGCTCGCCGTGGCGCGTGGCGGCGGTGCGGCCGGAGCGCGGACGGGTATGGACGCTCGTGCTCGAGTCCCCGTCCGGCGCGCGGCTGCAGTTCGCGCCCGGACAATTCGCCTGGTTGAGCCTCGGCGTATCGCCGTTCGCCATGCGGGAGCACCCGTTTTCCATAGCTTCGAGCGCCGCGCGCCCTGAGCGCATCGAGCTCTCCATCAAGGAGCTCGGCGACTTCACCGCCACCATCAAAGACGTGAAGCCCGGCGAAACGGCCTGGCTGGAAGGGCCGCACGGCACGTTCGGCGTCGACTTGCGGCCGCAGGCGCCCGGCTACGTCTTCGTGGCGGGGGGCATCGGCATCGCGCCGATCATGTCGGTGCTGCGCACCCTCGCCGATCGCGGCGAGCGCCGCCCGCTCGTGCTCTTCTACGGCAACCGCGTGTGGGAAAGGGTGGCCTTCCGCGAGGAGCTCGACTCGCTCGCACGCCGGCTCGACCTGCGCATCGTGCACGCGCTGCTCGAGCCGCCGCAGGAATGGAGCGGCGAACGCGGGTACATCGGCCGCGAAGTTTTGGAGCGCCACCTTCCCGCCGCGCGCGCGCAGCTCGAGTACTTCCTGTGCGGCCCGACCCCGATGACGCTCGCCGTGGAGCGCGCGCTCGCCGGGCTCGGCGTGCCGGCCGCGCGCGTGCACTCCGAAATCTTCGAGTGGGCCTGACCGATGCTGCGCCAAACACGAGCGAAGTGGCTTGCCCTGGCAACCGCGTTGCTCGTAGCCTTGATGGCCGCAGTCTTCGCGGCGCTGAGGAACGCGCCCCGTGCGCCGGAGCGGGCGCCGGCGAGCGCGCCCGGCTCGGACGCCGGGCGGCGCGCCTTCGAGCACCTGGGTTGCACGATGTGCCACTCGATCGGCGGGGTCGGCAATCCGGCGAGCCGCCTCGACGGCGTGGGCAAGCGGCTCGACCGCGGCGAGCTGCGCGCCTGGACCACGGGCACCGGCATCGCCGCGGAGCGGCTGCCCGCAGGCATTTCGAGGCGCAAGGCCGCGGCGCGCGACGACCCGCAGCTCGAGGCGCTGCTCGATTACCTGGAACGGTCCAAGCAGTGAACGGCGCTCTTCTCATGGCCCGCAGATGGCGCCCGGCGGCGACTGGCACGCGACGAGCGCCGAGCAGGCGCTCGAGGCGCTGGGGAGCGCGCGGCGGCGGCCTTGCTCGGCCTCGCCTGGACGGATTCGACGGGTTTCATGGACCTCCCGGATCGGTCTTTCGCGGGCGGGCTGCGTCCGGCCGGCGCCGGCGCAGCCGCTTGTGCGCCTCCATCGCCGCGAGCATCACGAGGGCGAGGGCGAGCAGCTCGAGCCAAAGCCCGAATGATACCGGCCGCACGCCGAGCACGCCGGCGAGGCCCGGCGTATACATGGCGCCGATATGCACGAGCTGCGCCGCGATCGTGCCGAAGAAGAGCAGCTTGTTGCGCATCGGATCGTGCCGGAACACCGACAGCGTCTCGGAGCGGCTGTTGAACGCCTGCACGTTCTCGAACAGCACCATGAGAAGCAGCACGGCGTTCCTCGCGTCCTCGAGCGCGTGCCCCCGGGCGAGCAGCACGTAGTAGGCGGCGAAGGCGAGCGCGCCGATCACCAGCGCCGAGAGCCCGACCCGCTCGATCATCGGCCGGTCGAAGATGCGCTCGCGCGGCGCTCGCGGCGGCCGGTCGAGCTCGCTGCCCTCGGCCGGCTCGAAGGCGAGCGCGACGTCCTGGATGCCGTTGGTGACGAGGTTGAGCCAGAGAAGCTGCACCGCGACGAGCGGCAGCGGCACGCCGGCGGCGAGCGCGAGGACGAAGAGCACGATCTCCGCGGCGCCGGTGGAGACGAGGAGGAAGATCACCTTGCGCACGTTGCCGTAGGCGATGCGCCCCTCCTCGACGCCGGCGACGATCGACGCGAAGTTGTCGTCGGCGAGCACGATCTCGGCGGTCTCGCGCGCCACGTCGGTGCCGGAGGCGCCCATCGCGACGCCGACCTGCGCCGCGCGCAGCGCCGGCGCGTCGTTCACGCCGTCGCCGGTGACCGCGACGAAGTGACCATTGCGCTGCATCGACTGCACGATCGCGAGCTTCTGCTGCGGCTCGATGCGCGCGAAGACCCGCGCCCCGGCGATGAGCTGATCGAGCGCGCGCTCGCCCTCGGCGGCCGCCTGGGCGATTTCGGCGCCGGTGACGACCTCGGCCGGCTCGCGCGCGAGGCCGAGCTCGCGCGCCACGGCGAGCGCCGTGACCGGGTGGTCGCCGGTCAGCATCGACACCGCGATGCCGGCGCGCCGGCAATCCTCGAGCGCCGCGCGCGCCTCGGGGCGCGGCGGATCGCTCATCGCCACCATGCCCAGGAACTCGAGGCCGCGCAGCCGCTCGCGCGAGAGCGTTTCGCCTTCGCCGAGCGCGAGCGGCCCCTCGGCGAGCGCGAGCACGCGGTAGCCCTCGGCGGCGAGCGCGCGCTCCTGCGCGCCGATCGCATCGGCGTCTGCGCCGGCGCACATCTCGAGCACCGTCTGCACCGCTCCTTTCACCGAGACGCGCTCGCCGTCGGCGAAGCGGTTCAGGCTCGCGGCGAAGCGCAGCTCGGGCTCGTAGGGAATCGCGGCGAGCGGCGGCGGCGGCACCTCGCCGACGCCCGCCTTGCGCGCGAGCACGAGGAGCGCGATGTCCACCTTGTCGCCGATGCCGACCCAGCGCCCGTCGCGCTCGACGAGCATCGCCTCGTTGGCCGCCGCCGCGGCGCGCGCCAGCCGCTGCAGCCGCGGCTCGCTGCCGCCTTCGGCCACCTCGCGGGCCGGCTCGCCCGGGAGCTGCACGCGGCGCACGGCGAGCTCGTTGCGAGTCAGCGTCCCGGTCTTGTCCGAGGCGATGGCGGTGCAGGAGCCGAGCGCCTCGACCGCCACCAGCCGGCGCACGATGACGTTCCTGCGCGCCATGCGCCGGGTGCCGACCGCGAGCGCGACCGTCAGCGCGACCGGCAAGCCCTCGGGGATCGCCGACACCGCGAGCGCGACCGCGAGCAGGAACACCTCGGCGAGCGTCGCGCCGCGCGCGAGCGCGACCGCCGCGACGCCGAGCGCGGCGACGCCGACCGCGAGCGCGATCGCGTTGGTGAAGCGCTCCATGCGCACGATGAGCGGCGGCTTGGGCGGCGCCGTCTCGAGCACCGACGCCGCGATGCGGCCGAGCGCGGTGTCGAGGCCGGTCGCGACCACCACGCCGCGCGCGCGGCCGCTCGTCGCGATGGTGCCGGCGAAGGCCATGTTGAGGCGCTCGCTCAGCATGGCCTCCGGCTCGAGCACCGCCGCAGCGGTTTTCGCCACAGGGAGCGACTCGCCGGTGAGCAGCGACTCGTCCAGCGCGAGGTTGTGGGCCGCGATCAGGCGCACGTCGGCCGCGAGCTTGGCGCCGGACTCGACCATGAGGAGGTCGCCGGGGACCACTTCCTCGGCATTCAGCTCGTGGACGGTGCCGCCGCGCTCGACGCGCGCGCGCGGCGTCACCAGGCTTCTCAGCGCCTCGGCCGAGCGCTCGGCGGAATATTCCTGGTACGTGCCGATCGCCGCGTTGACGAGCAGCACCGCGAAGATGAAGCCGGCATCCGACCAGTCGCGCAGCAGCAGCGAAACCAGCGCCGCGGCAAGCAACACGTAGATGAGCGGGCTCCTGAACTGGCGCAGGAACACCGCGCCCAGGCCGGGTGCCAGCGGGCGCGGCAGCGCGTTGCGCCCGAAGCGCTCGAGCCGCGCCGCCGCCTCGCCGGGATCCAGTCCGCGCGCATCGCTCCCGAGCGCACGCAGCGCTTCGTCGGCGCTTAGCGCATGCGGGTGGCGCGGCAGCATCATCGGCTCGATGTTGCAACGCGCTGTGCGGCGGCGCTTGATCTCGGTCAGGAAAGCGAAGTGCCGGCGAGCTCGCGCACCGCGTGCACGAGCTCCTGCATGTCGAAGGGCTTCCTTCCCGAGGGCGCGCCGGATCACAAATCCGTAACCTTGCCGTAACGCTCGCGTGAGCGCGCAGTCCCTATAGTCGTCTCATGATGGACGGCAAAGGGACGCTGGTGCTGGCC
>SCTY01000046.1 GCA_004297625.1 Betaproteobacteria bacterium
CGTTCCTGGAACTGGAGCACTACTATCGTCCACCGGGGTTGCCGCTTGAGCGACAGCCTTGGCTTGCGAGCGTATGGCGGAAGAACGGCGCATCCGGTGAGGTCTAACAACGCCATGGACAGCCAGGCGGCGTCAGTTGCTACTGATCACGCATGAGCGCGACCCGGATTAGCTGCCACATCAACGCGCCCCGCGCGGCCGTCTATCGCACGCTGCTCGATCCGCGCGCCGTCGCAAAGTGGAAAGTGCCGGACGGCATGACCTGCCACGTGCATGCGTTCGATGCCCGCGAAGGCGGCTCATTCCGGATCTCGCTTACCTGCGATGCACGCACCGCGGCCGGAAAGACGACCGAACACACCGACACGTACCATGGCCGCTTCGTCAAGCTCGTGCCCAACGAGAAGGTCATCGAGGTGGACGAGTTCGAGACCGAAGATTCCGCCCTGCGCGGCGAAATGACGATCACCATCACACTCGCCGATGGCGACGGCGGCACTGATCTCCTCGCCGTGCACGATGGCCTGCCGCGCGCCGTATCGCCAGCCGACAATGAAACTGGCTGGCGGATGGCACTTGCCAAACTCGCGGCACTCGTCGAGACGGGCTGGGATACGCGCTCGCCAGGCCTGGCGCCATGAGCGCATCGCCGCCTGACAACCGCATGCAGCGGATGGCGCCGAGCGCCGCCGCTGATGCTGGACGTTTAGCCCGCTGAAACTCATGCGCCGATTTATCGCCTTTGCCATTCTTCTGGCGGCGAGTGCTGCCTCTCCGGCAAGAACTTTCGAGAGTTGCGTGAGCTTGGAGAATTCGGCGGACATCGCGCGACTTGTGCACGAACTCGATTCGTTGAAGATGGCGCATCGCGTCGGCCGAGCCATGGTGTGCGTCGATGGGGATGACGGCAGCGCCTTCTCGGCTGTCCTGTCGAAGCTCTTTGCCGATCCGTCCAGGAGGCGCCACCTCGAGATCCCGCGTACGCCTTCCGGCGTCGCGGCCGAATCCTTCACGTTCTACGACACGGCAATGCAGGCCGCGCTCGAAGCCACGCTTCGGCGCAAAGGCATTTGGTTCGCGAAGGATGCGTCGGGCACCCTGTGGTATGAGGTCACGAGCGAGGCCGTCGTCGGGCAGGAGATCTTCGGCATCGCCGAGAGCCGCGGCTCGAATCAGCGGTCTGACCCCACGGTCGAAACCGACGCCCGCAAGAGCGGCGCGCGCGGCGCACCGTGAACGTTGGGCATCACGGACTCGCCCCGTTCAAGGAGACTGATTGAATGCTGAAAGGCGGATGCTTTTGCGGGCGGGTTCGCTATGGGGCAGCGTGCCGCGCGCTCAGTTCCGGCTCGTGTGCGGCGAGCCGACTCGGTTCAAATCGACGGCAAAGGGCACGCGCAGCTTCTGTCCGCGCTGCGGCACGCAGCTGACTTTTGAGCACGACGACTTCGTACAGGAAATCGACGTCACGACGTGCAGCCTTGATGATCCAGACGCGTTGCCGCCGAAGGACCCCACGCGCACGAGCAGCAAGCTGAATCGGGCCGAGCTGAGCGATCGGCTGCCCGAGTACCAAGAAAGTCGGCCGGAAGGATCGTGAACCATATGAAGCCTACATATTTCGATCTCACTGTCAGTTGTTGAGCCCAGAATGCTCCGGGTGAGCCGCGTGAAGAGTTTCGCGTATGCGCTTGTCTAGCGCGCTGCGCACGGTGGCGCTGCTGGAGGCTGCCAAAGGGGCGTTGGTGCTGCTGGTCGGATTCGGTCTGCTATCGCTGGTCCATCAGGACGTCCAGCAGTTCGCCGAGCGCCTGGTAGCGCACGCGCACCTCAATCCCGCGTCCCACTATCCGCGCATCTTCCTCGACATGGCGAACCGCGTGACCGACGGCCGCCTGGTGCTGCTGGCCGCCGGGGCGGCCCTGTACGCCGGCGTACGGTTCATCGAAGCTTACGGGCTCTGGCGTGCCCGCCCTTGGGCCGAATGGTTCGCCGCGCTGGGCGGAGCGATCTACGTTCCATTCGAGGTCGTGGAGCTTTATCGGCGGGTGACCTGGCTCAGCGTCGGCGCCGTGGTCGTCAATCTATCGGTCGTCGCCATCATGCTTTACTGCGTGTTTCACGCCAACCCGGAGAATCCGGCTTAGAGATGCGCGTCGCCGCCCTGTACCGCTATCCGGTGAAGGGTTTCACGCCCGAGAGCTGCGAGACGCTGTCCCTCGTCGAGGGCGGCCGCATCGCCGGCGACCGGGTCCTCGGATTCAGATTTGCGAATGCGGCGGCCGCGGGCGACGAATGGGGCACCAAGCACGAATTCGTCGCGCTGGTGAACACGCCCGGGCTGGCGCGCCTCGAGCTGAAGCTCGATCACCATGACCTTCGCTTACGCGTAGCTTCGCGAGGCGAGCTCATCGCCGACCAACGCCTGGACGACGGCGGCCGCACGCGCATGGCTGCCGCAATCGAACGTTACGTGCTCGAGCTTGCGGAAAATCCGCTTGCCTCGCACCCGGAGCGTCTTCCTTTGCGCGTCGTGGGCGACGGCGTTACGCCGCGATATCAGGACGATCGCGCGGGCCTGGTCACGCTGCACAGCCGCGAAAGCCTGGCAGCGCTCGCCTCCTCCGTGAATTCACCGGATCTGAGCGAGCTGCGCTTCCGGTCGAACATCGCCATCGAAGGCGCCGAGCCCTGGGCCGAGCAACGGTGGATCGGCCGGACAATTCGCATAGGGGCTGTCGAGTTCGAGGTCGCGTGCCCGAAGACGCGCTGCCTCGCGACGCACGCCAATCCGTCGACCGGCGAGCGCGATCTGCGGATCATGGAAACTCTGCGCACCGCATTTCCCGCGCAAAAACCGACGTTCGCGGTTGCGCTGACAACCCGCCACGGCGCAGGCATGATTTGCACAGGCGATAAGGTCACCTTGAATAACTGAGAGCGGCCGCCTAAGGAGGCAGGGACAGCCATGCCGCCGGCGAGGTCACCCGTGTCGAGCAGGATCCGCACAAGCCGCCCGACGTCATCACCGTGCGCGTGGCCGAAGTCTTCAAGGGCCCGGAAGGCGCCGCGATGGCGACGCTGCAGGATTGCGCAGTAAACTGGGCGCGTCTTTCCCGGGAGGTCGACATGAAGAAATTCACACCGGTCATCGCGCTTCTCGCGCTCGCGCTGGCGCAGCCGGTCGCCGCCAAGAAGGACCGCGACGACGATGACCACGGCCGCGAGCGCGAGCGCGGCAGCCGGGCGCCGTTTACCAAGTTCGAGAACAACCCCGCGCATTACAAATACGAGTATCGCGACGCGAGCTGCCGCTACAAGTACGACTACAACTACAAGAACGGCAAGACCAAGGTCGACCAGAAAGGCGACTGCCGCGGCATCGCCTTCCCGCGCCCGGTGGTGCAGGGGCGCGAGGCGCTGCCGCGCGCCATCCCGCCCGAGCCGCAGGCCCGCACCGTCGAATGCAACCGCGAGGTGATCGGCGCGGTGCTCGGCGGTGCCGCGGGCGCGGTCATCGGCTCCAGGATCGGCGAGCGCGACGACCGCTTCATCACCACCGTGGGCGGCGCGGTGATCGGCGCCGTCGTCGGCGGCGCGATCGGCAAGTCGATGGACGACGCCGACCAGGCGTGCGCCGCGCAGGCGCTCGAATACGCCAACTTCAAGCAGTCGGTGCGCTGGCACAACCGGGCGCGCGGCGCCTGGTACACGATGACGCCGGTGGGCCTGGTACCGGCCGAGGGCAAAGGCCAGGAGTGCCGGCGCTACAGCATGCTCACGGAAGCCGGCGGCCAGAAGCAGACGACCCAGGGAATCGCCTGCCGGCAGCAGGACGGTTCCTGGAGGCTGAGAAGCTGAAATTCCCCGGACTTCCCCTTGTCAGGGGGCCAGGAGGTCCTTCCACTTCGCGCGCGTTTTTTCCTGCAGCTCCTTGCTCGCCTCGGCGACCGCCGGGAAGTCGTGCAGGTGCTCCCACGGACGGCACGCGTCGATGATGGCCTTTGAGCTGAGCGGCGCGGCGTAGCGGTAGGCGACGAACATCGGGTCGTTTTTCGAGCCCAGGCCGCGCTCGATGATGTCGATGTCCGTCGCGGGGTCGGTGCGCGTGGCGACCGCCCACATCACCTCCTGCAGATTCGCCGGGTCGATGTCTTCGTCGACGACGACCGAGTAGCGCGACATGTAAGCGCCGACGCCGCACTGGCTGAGGATGTGCCCGGCCTGGCGCGCGTGGCCGGCATAGCGCTGCTTGATCGCCACCACGTTGAACATGCGCGCACCGCCGATCTCGTGGGCCCACAGCGCTTTGACGTCGGGAACGCCGGCGGCGACGAGCGCGTCGTGCAGCAGCGCCGAGCGCATCACCGCCTTGGAGTACGAGTAGTCGTTGGGCGGCTTCGCCGGCGGGCTGCCGAGCAGGATCGGCTGATTGCGGTAGTAAACCCTTTCGATTGAAACCACAGGAGCCGTTCCCGCCTTGCCGGGATAATAGCCGTGGAACTCGCCGAAAGGCCCTTCGCTGCGCTCGTCGTTCGGCTCGACGAAGCCCTCGAGCACGATCTCGGCGGCCGCGGGAAACGGCAGCCCGGTGATTGGGCCTTTTACAACAGCAATTTTTTCGTTGAGGACCGCGCCCATGTAGTTGTACTCGCACATTCCGAACGGGATCTCGATCCCGGAGATGAGATAGCCGAGGGGGTCGCAGCCCGCGATGATCACCACGGGGAAGCGCTTGCCGGCCGCCTTGTGCTTCTCGTAATGGATGCGGCCATGCTTGCCGGGAACCATGTCGAGCGCGACGTGGCTGCGATCGTGCACCTGGACGCGGTAGGTGCCGACGTTGATCCACTCCGAATCGAGATCGCGCGTCACCACCGAGCAGCCGGTTCCGATGTAGCGCCCGCCGTCGAGCTCGTGCCAGAGCGGGGCGGGAAACGCCAGCACGTCCGGCTGCTTTTGCATATTTTCGAGAACCACTCCCGAAGAAACCAGGACCGGTGCAAACCCCGCCGCCGCAGTCTGCCACTGCGCCGGCTTGCCGCGCAGCGCCTCGACGAGGCCCCGGTGCGTCTTCTGCACCGGCAGCCGCAGAATCGATGAAAGCCGCGCCGGGCTGCTCGTGCTGCAGGTCAGCACGCGAAAGCCGCGCGGGTAGCCCTTGATGTCGTCGAAGAGCAGCGCGGGCGGCGAGTCTTTCTTGACGTTGAGCTCGCTGATCGCGCCGAGCTCGAGGTTCCAGTCCGCGCCGGCGACCTCCTTCAGCTCTCCCAGCTTGCGGATTTCCGCAAGCCAGGCCCGCAGATCGAGCGGATTCACCGGGGAAACGTGCGATCTTCCATGGCGGGCCATTATAGAAGCTCCGGCGGGGGCGACTGTTTACCGTGGAAGCGCACAATCTGAAGCCGGGCTACAGCTACGCGCACGTCCTCGCGCAACTACGCGAGCCGGCTCATCGGCAGCAAGCTGGTCCTGTACGCGCCGTTGTATCTCGATTTCCGGGCGCCCGACCCTGCCTCGTTTCCCGCAATGCGCCGCGCGCGTTCGCGGTGCGCTACGTGCCAACGGAAATCGCGCAAGAAGTGCCGCTCGTCGGTCCGGGCAAGGCCGCCAGTTTCAGCGCTGCGGAAAGCCGCGCTCGAACACCGCCTCGGCGATGCGGTTCTTGAGAATCTCGATCGAGCCGCCGGCGATCATCCAGCCGCGGCAGCGGCGCAGGCAGTATTCGACCAGCTCCTCGCTGCTGTAGCCCAGGCCGCCCATCACCTGCAGCGCCTCGTTGGCGACCTCGAAGCCCGCCTGGTTGCAGAAAGCCTTTGCGATCGCGGTTTCCTCCGGCGACGGCAAGCCGCGGTCGGCGTTCGCCGCCGCCCGGTAGAGCAGCAGCTGCCCGGCGTCGAGCTTCATCTTCATGTCGGCGAATTTCCACTGCAGGCCCTGGAACTCGCACAGCAGCTTGCCGAACTGCTTTCGCTGCATCGCCCACTGCCGCGCTCGTTCGTACGCGTAGCGCCCGAGCGCGAGCGAGCGCGCGGTGTTGCCGATGCGCTCGACGTTGAAGCCGGCAATCTGCTTCTTGAAGCCGCCCTCGCCGAGCAGGACCATGTCGGCGGGAACGCGCACGTCCTCGAAGCGCAGCTCGGCCCACTCCTCGCCGGACATGAACGCGGAAGCTTTGCCCCGGCTTACCCCTTTCGCTTTCGTCTCGATGAGCACGGAGCCGATGCCCGCAACGCCGGGCGCGAAGCGCACATAGGTGAGGACGAGCTCCGCGTACGCCGAGTGGGTGGTAAAGATCTTCGAGCCGTTCACGCGATAACCCTCGCCGTCGCGCGTCGCGGTCGTGCGCAGGTCGGTGACCGCCGAGCCCGCCTCGGGCTCGGTCATCCCGACCGAGATCACCGATTCTCCCCCGAGTAAGCGCGACAGAAAGCGCTTTTTTTGTTGCGCAGAACCATATTCGGCGAGCACCCGGATCGCGCCGAAGTTGCCCGCCTGCACCACGTCGGCGCTGCGCGGGCATACGGCGGCCACCTGCTCGATGGCGACGACGGCGTCGATGAGCGTGCCGCCCTGGCCGCCGTCGGCCTGCGGGAGGGTGATGCCGAGCAGTCCCTGCTGCGCCAGCAGCTGCGCGACACCCCACGGGTACTCCGGCGAATGCGCGCGCTCGCGCGCGCCCGAGGCGAGATGCTTCTCCGCGAAGCGCCGCACGGAGTCGCGGAACTGCTCCTGCTCGCTGGTGAAGCGGAAATCCATGGTTCACTCCTTCAGCGTCAGCAACGCGTCCACCGCGATCACCCCATCGCCTTTCACCAGGAGCGGGTTGATCTCCGCTTCGGCCACGGGCCGGCCGGGCAGCAAGGCCAGCGTGGAAACCCTTGCGATTGCGTGCGCGAGCGCCGCCACGTCCCCGGGCGGAAGATTGCGGTAGCCGCGAAGCACCGCGAGACCTTTCACTTCCGAGATCATGCGGGCGGCTTCCGCTTCGCCGACCGGAGCGATGCGCAGCGAGAAATCGCGGTACAGCTCCGCAAGGATGCCGCCCGCGCCGACGAGAATCAGCGGCCCGACCACCGGGTCGTCCCGGTAGCCGACGATCGCTTCGGCAAGGCCTGCGTGCATCTTCTGCACGAGGACCGGGCCGCCGCCGAGCGCGCGGACTGCCGCGTCGAATTCTTGCCGGTCTTTAATGTTCAGCCGTACCCCGCGCTGCTCCGTCTTGTGCGTGACGCCCGCGATCTTCACCGCGACCGGGTACTCGATGGTATGCGCATGGTCCGGCGGCTCGGCGATCCGGTTCTCGGCCACCGGCACCCCGAGCGCGGAAAAAAAGCCAAAGGCATCGCCTGCCGGCGTGCGCGGTGGCGCCGACCGCGGCGTCTCGCGCGGCGAGCGCCAGGCAAGGTAAGCCGCCAGCGCATCGGCGCACGCTTCGGGCGTGCGGAACGCGGCAATACCGTGCTGCGCGCATAGCGCGAGCGAGCGGTCAGCCTGCGGGGTAAAAAATGCGGCGACCGGCTTCGCTTCCCGTCTAGTTTTTAAAATGGGATCCACTGCAAGCTGCGGGTGAAACTGAGCCGAAGAGCCGACGGCCGCGAGCACTGCATCGCAGTCCGGGGCTGCGAGCAGGCGCTCGAGCGTCTCGCCATAGCTTGCCTGCGTGGCGGTCATCGTCAGATCGTTCATCGAGGCGAGCTCGACGCCCAGCATGCCGAGCCGGTCGACGACGCTCGCCGCGCCGCCGCCGGTGGTCGTCACTACCGCCACCCGCCCCGGGCGCGACAAATCCGGCGGGCGGCGGCCGCGGAGCAAGGGCGCGATCTCGATCAGGGTCTCGAGCAAGTCGACGCGCGCGATGCCGCAAGCGCGGAAATAAGCGTCCAGCGCCGCGTCGCTGCCGGCGAGCGCGCCGGTGTGCGAGCGCGCGAGCGCCTCGCCGAGCGCCGAGCGGCCGAGCTTGTAGGCCACGACCGGCTTGCCGCGCGAATGGGCGCGGCGCGCAGCGGCGGCGAGCTTTTCGGCGTTGCGCACGGTTTCGAGGAACAGCAGGATGACTTGCGTATCGGGGTCGTCCGCGAGCAGCTCGACGAGCTCGCCCACGCCGAGGTCGGCCTCGTTGCCGATGGAGACGAGCTTCGCGAAGCCCAGACCGCGGGCCGCGCCGCGCGAGAGCATCGTGCCGAGCATCGTGCCGCTCTGCGACACCACGCTCGTCGCGCCGGCGGGCAGCGCGTCCATGTCGAGCACGGCGTTGACGCTCAGCGCGAGACGCCCCGGCACGTCGATCACGCCCATGCTGTTCGGGCCGAGCAGGCGCACGCCGAGGGATCTTGCGCGTTCGACGAGCTTTCTCTGGCGCTCGGCGCCGCCGAGACCTGCATCGGCGAAGCCGTCGCTGAAGACGCTCGCCAGCGGAACGCCTTTGCGCCCGCACTCCTCCAGCGCGCGTTCCACGTCGTCGATCATGATCAACGCATGGTCGATCTCGCCGGGTACCGCGTCCAGCGATTGAAAGGCCTTCTCACCCAGCACTTCGGTTCGGTGCGGGTTGACCGGCACGACGCGGCCGGCATAGCCGTGCTTGCGAAGATAGCGCTGCGGGCGCGCGGTGTTTTTCGTTGCGTCGCCCGAAGCGCCGACCAGCGCCACCGCGCGGGGCGCGAACAACGCCCGCGCCAGGTGCATTATTCCTTGTCCTTCCGCACTCGGGAAATCTAACATGTAGGTAGAGGGATAGTCATGGACCTTGCGAAGAAGCCGAAGCCGAGCGGCGTGTGCAATCTGTGCAATGCACCGACCGACCGGCGCGAGGCGCTGAACCAGCGTTGCAGCCTGGTGGTGAACGGCAGGCGCTGCTCCGGAACGATCAAGAGCGCGGTAAACGCGCTGTGGGACGAGTGCGAGTCCTGCCATGCCACCGGCAAGGTCGGCACGCAGGAATGCACCGAGTGCAAAGGCTTCGGCTGGAAGATTTACGCCTGAAAACCAAAAGCGGGGAGAACGATGAGCGCGCAGAACCCGTACGTCGCGCCGCGTGCAGCGGTCGGCGACGCGCTGTCCGCGGCGATCGGCGAGATCGGGATATTTGCCGCTTATGCGGCGATCTTCGTGATTTCGATCATGCTCACGATCCAGCGCAGCCATGACTTCAACACCACCGGACGGCTCGCGATCCCCGGCCTCGTGCCGCTGGTGAACCTGGTCTTCCGGGCCATCCCGGCCTACATGCAATACGTCAAGCGCGCCGAGCAGCGGAAGTAGCCTTGTCCTGCTGCCACTCCTCGAGCTTGCGGCGCGCCTGGTTCGCTGCCGGATCCATCGCGCGCTCGTGGTTCTCGCGCTTCGCGGTGAGCTCGATCACGTAGCCGTTCGGATCGCGGAAGTAGATCGAGTCGATGAAGCCGTGGTCCGAGATGCCGCGCGTCTCGACGCCGGCGCGCTTGCCCTTCTCGAACATCGCGCGCAAATCGGCCTGGCTGACCTCGAGCGCGATGTGCAGGTCGTAGTCGTGCTGCGGCTTGAACTCGAAGGGCATGTCGGGCGCCTCGAAGAACGCGAGGCAGGAGCCGTCGTCCATGCGGTAGAACGTGTGCAGCGTGTCGGTCTCGCGCCCGCTCTTCGACTCGCTGATGCGCAGCGACTGCGCGAGCGGCAGTCCGAGGAAGTCCTCGTAGAAGCGGCGCGTCTGTTCGGAGTCGCGGCAGCGGTACGCGTTGTGATGCAGCCCCTTGATCATAGGGTGGCGAACGGCTGATCTTTCAGCGCATCGCGGAAGCCGTAGAACACCTCGTTCACCTTGGCCCAGCTGCGCAGCTTCTTCATGTTGTCGAGCCAGCGGTGCACGTTCGGATAAGCGCCGAAATCCATGCGGATGATCTCGCCGACCGACACGAAGCCCGCGCCGAGGTAGTCGGCGAGGGTGATCCTCTCGCCGCACAGGTAGTTGGCGCGCGCGCCGAGCCAGTGCTGGTCGAGGATCTTCAGCCAGTTCTGCGCGCGCTCCTTGGACCACTCGAGGCACGCTTGCTGCGCCGCGTCGGTGGGACGCTTGTTGTTCGGGAAGATCTGCGGGTAGATGAAGCCGTAGCCGTACTCGCGGTAGAACTGGGTATTGAGCCAGTCCATCATCTCGTTTACCTTGGCGCGTTGCTTGAGATCCTTGGGGTACGCGGGCGAGCCGATCTTGTCGGCGAGGTACTTGAGGATCGCCGAGCTTTCGGTGAGCCGGAAGCCTTCGTCCTCGAGCACCGGCACTTGCCGGTTCGGGTTGAGGGTGGTGAACGGCGGCTTGTAATGCTCGCCTTTCATGAGGTCGACGACGATCTCGTCCACGGGAATGTTGTTTTCGGCGATGAACAGGCGCACGGGACGGCTCGTCATCGAGACGGGATGCATGTAGAGCTTCATAGGATCCTCCTCAGGTAGCGGTTAGTGTAACGAACGGCGAATCGAAACGACAGTCGTACAGAGCGTGAGCCCGGCCCCCGTTTCCAGCGATATCCCTGCCCGGCTCGACCGCCTGCCCTGGTCCGGCTGGCACTGGCGCGCGGTCATCGCGCTCGGCGTAAGCTGGCTGCTCGACGGGCTCGAGGTCACGGTGGTGGGCTCGCTCGGCCCGGCGCTGCAGCGCGACGACACGCTCGGCCTCAGCGCCGAGCAGATCGGCTGGGCAGCCTCCGCCTATATCGGCGGCGCGGTGCTCGGCGCGCTGTTTTTCGGCCGGCTCGCCGACCGCCTCGGGCGCAAGCGCATGTTTCTTGTCACGCTGGTGGTGTATCTCTTCGCCACCGTCCTCACCGGCTTCACCTGGAACATCGCGTCGTTCGCCTTCTGCCGCTTCCTTACCGGCTTCGGCATCGGCGGCGAATACGCGGCTATAAACTCCGCGATCGACGAGCTGATTCCCGCGCGCCTGCGCGGCACGGTCGATCTCGCGATCAACGGCACCTTCTGGGTCGGCGCAGCGATCGGCGCCGCGCTCAGCATCGTTCTCCTGCATCCGGGCTTCATCGGGCCGGAATGGGGCTGGCGCATCGCCTTCCTCATGGGCGGGATCCTGGGGGTCGCGATCCTCCTCGTGCGGCGCCATGTGCCCGAGAGCCCGCGCTGGCTGCTCACCCACGGGCGCTTCGAGGAGGCCGAGGCGGTGGTGCGCGACATAGAAGCAAAAGTGGGCGTATCCAAACCCGCGCAAGGCACGCTCACCATGCGCGCCTTGCGCACCGTCGCCTGGCGCGACGTCGCGCACGTCATCGTGGTGCGCTATCGCAGCCGCGCCGTGCTCGGGCTCACCCTCATGGCATCGCAGGCGTTTTTCTACAACGCGATCTTCTTCACCTACGCGCTCATGCTCACGCGCTTCTACGGCATCGGCGAGGACCGCGTCGGCTACTACATCTTTCCCTTCGCGCTCGGCAACTTCCTCGGGCCGTTGCTTCTCGGGCGGCTGTTCGACGGCGTGGGCCGGCGCGCGATGATCGCCAGCACCTATGCCATATCCGGCATTCTCCTCATCCTCACCGCTTATGCGTTCTACCGCGGCTTGCTTTCGGCCACCGCGCAGACCTTGTGCTGGTCGGTGATCTTCTTCGTCGCCTCGGCCGCCGCGAGCTCGGCGTATCTCACGGTGAGCGAGGTGTTCCCGCTCGAGATGCGCGCGGTCGCGATTTCGCTGTTCTATGCCGCCGGCACCGCGCTTGGCGGCTTCGCCGGCCCGCCGCTTTACGGCGCGATGATCGAGGGCGGCAGCCGCGGCGGGCTTTTCGCCGCCTACTCGCTCGCCGGCGTGATGATGTGCGGCGCCGCGCTCATCGCCTGGAAGCTCGGCGTCGACGCCGAGCGCCGCCCGCTCGAGGAAGTCTGTCCGCCGCTGGGGTCGACGGCCCCCTGACAAGGGGGCAGTGAGCCGAAGGCGAACGGGGGTTTCAGCTTTATGGGATAACCTCCGCGTTGGTAAAGCGCAGGATCCGGATGCCCTGGGCGGCCAGCGTTGCAGTTCTGGACGAGTCGTATTTTTCAGCGCGCTCGGTGAAGTGGCTGTCACCATCCAGCTCGATAACGAGTAAGCGCCGGGCGCAGTAGAAATCCGCGATATACCGCCCAAGCGGTTTCTGCCTAGTGAACCTCTCGGGATGTGAAGATAAGAATTCGTACCAAAGCTTTCGCTCCGCCGGGGTCGGGTCTCGTCGAAGCGCTTGGGCGCGCGCTTTGAGTCTGCGGCCATAACGGATGTATGGCGGCCGTGGACGGTCCATGCAAAACCAAACGATCGACACGGAAAGCCGTGCACAAGCCCGCCAAAAACCAACCCCCCGCTCGCCTCCGGCTCGCGACCCCCTTGTCAGGGGGTCATGCCCTCGTGCGTTCAGCGGAAATCGTGGTCCGTCCCTGTTTTCAGGGGCGGGGGTTCCCTGACGATGGCGCGGATGGCGGCGATGAGCTTGTCGGCGTCGACGGGCTTGTCGACGCGCTCGGTGAAGCCCGCGGCGCGCAGCCGCTCGCGCTCGACCTGGGTGAAGGCGGTGAGCGCCACCGCGGGCGTCGGCGGATCGATGCCGCGCGTCACTTCGAGCGAGCGCACGCGCCGCAAGGTCTCGAACCCGTCCTCGTCGGGCATCGCAAGGTCGAGAAGCAGCAGATCGGGTCGCTCCGCCGCGCCCTTGCGCTCGAGCGCGGCGACGAGCTCGCGCCCCGAGCCGAAGCTCTCGACCGCGGCGCCGGCCTGGCGCAGCGTGAGCGCGACCACTTCGTGCGCGTCCGGCTCGTCGTCCGCGATCCATACGCCGATTCCGGCGAGCGCACCTTCGGTTTGCGCGCGCTTGCGCTCGGGGCGCGCGCCGATCGCCGCGAGCGCCGCGGAAAGCGGCGCGGCGGGCAGGTCGACCGTGAAGGTGGCGCCCTTGCCGAGCCCGGGGCTGTCGGCGCGCACCTGCCCGCCATGCAGAAGCGCGATATGGCGCACCAGCGCGAGGCCGATGCCGAGGCCGCCGGCGCGCCTTGCCGAGGTGGTGTCGGCTTGAGTGAAGCGATCGAAGACGTGCGGCAGGAACTCCGGCGCGATGCCCTGCCCGTTGTCGCGCACCACGAGCTGCACGCGCTCGCCGTTCTTCAGCAGCGAGGTGTGCACCCGCCCCTTCTCGGGGGTGAACTTCACCGCGTTGGAAAGCAGGTTCGAGGCGAGCTGTTGCAGCCGGCCCGGGTCGCCCACCACCATGACGCCCGCATCGCCCGGCGTGAAGCGCAGCTCGATTTCCTTCGCCGCCGCGCCGGGCCGCGCCGCCTCGAGCGCCGCGTTGACGATCTCGGCGAGATTCACTACGCGCCGCTCGATATTGAGCTTGCCGCTCACGATGCGCGAGGTGTCGAGCAGGTCGTCGATGAGCCGGGTCTGGTGGTCGACGTTGCGCTTGATCGCCTTGGCCGCGCGCTCGACAAGCTGCGCCTCGAGCGGCCGGGTCGTGGCGAGCAGATGGCTCCAGCCGCGCAGCGCGTTCAGCGGCGAGCGCAGCTCGTGCGACACGATGGCGAGGAACTCGTCCTTCGCCCGGTTCGCGCGCTCGGCCTCCGCGCGCAGGCGCTGCTCGGCGACGACCAGCTTCTCGAGCTCGCGCTGCGCGTTCTTGCGCTCGGTGATGTCGGTCGCCACGCCGATCAGGCCGATGATGCGGCCCTGCTCGTCGCGCAGCGGGGCCTTGGTCGTGAGATAGGTGTTCCGGTTGATCGTCTCCTCGATGATCATCGCCTCGCCGGCCTCGAGCACCAGGCGCTCCTTGTCGTCCAGGCCGACGGTTTCCTCTTCGTGCTTGCCCATCGCCTTGATCCACGCGGGGTTGGCCATCAGGGTGCGGCCCTGCCGGTCCTTCGCGAAGATGAGGTCCGGCGTGCTCGTGGTGATCGCGTTGAGCAGCGCGTTGCGCTCGCGCAGCGCGGCGCTCGCGCGCTCGAGCGCGGCGGTGCGCCGGATCACGCGCTGGTCGAGCTCGGTGTACGCCTCGCGCATCGCGCGCTCGGCCTGGCGCTGCACCGCCGCCTCGCGCAGCACGATCACCGCGCCGGCGAGACCCTCGGCGGCGTCGACGATCGGCGCGGCGTTGACGTCTACCGGATGCACCGAGCCGTCGCGCGCCCGCAGCGCCGGCTCGCCGCCCGCCGCCGCCGCGCTGCGCTTGGTAAGCGCGGCGTGCAACGGAGATTCGACCGCCTTGCCGTCGCGCTCGTCGAAGAGCGGAAGCAACTCGTCGACCGGACGCCCCGCCGCCTCGGCGGCGCGCCAGCCGGTGAGCCGCTGCGCCGCCGCGTTGAGGAACCTCACGCGCCCGGCGCCGTCGGTCGCGATCACGCCGTCGCCGATGCTCGCCAGCGTGACCTGCAGCCATTCGCGCTGCTCGTCGGCCTGCTCCTCCGCCTGCGCGCGCTGCGCGGCGATGCGATCGAGCGTGCGCGCGACCCACAGCACCAGCGCGCTGAACGACGCGATCATCAGCAGCGTGAACAGCGACATGCCGAACGCTTCGCTGAACAGGCCTTCGCGCTCGGCGAAAAGGCGCATCCAGCCGACCGCCATCGGCACGAAGAAGGCGGCCGGCAGCAGCCAGCGCGTCACGACCGCGCCGGTGCGCTTGCTGGAGAGCGTCTCGACGAGCCACGGGCTCGGGCGCGCGGCGGCGAGCGCGAGCGCGGCGAGCAGCGCGGCGACCGCGCCGGGCGCCGACAGGCCGAGGAGCGGCGCGCCGATATCGAAGCGCAGCACGCGCAGGCTGGCGCCGAGCAGCGCGAAGAACGCCACCACGCCGATCGTGCCGGCGGCGAGCCCGTTGGCGGAGAGCCCGAAGATCCGCCAGTCGCGCGCGAGCGGCGTTATAACCGCGAGCAGCAGCAGCACGATGCAGGCCACCGGCGACATCGCAGCGAGCCCGAAGCTCATGCCGAGCGGCACGCCGCTCATGCCCTCGACGAAGCCGAACAGCCCGATGGCGGCGGCGACCGCGGCGGCGCTGTAGGCGGCGCGGCGGTTGCGGGGGTCCTTGCGCTGCGAGGCGTAGAAGCTCGCGGCGAGAAGCAGGAAGGCGAGCGCCTCGGCGGGCGGCATGGGCGCGAAATCCGCGCCGAGGTCGCGCAGCCGCGGCACGCGCAGCGCCCAGCCCCACAACGCGAACGCGGCGATGAACGCAGCGGTGCCGTAGGCGCCGTGCGCGATGCGGCCCAGCCGAGCGAGCAGCGGCGGTTGCAGCGTGGCAGCGGAAGGGGCGCTCATGCCTGTTCCGAAAATAGCTCCCCCTTCGCCGAGCATTCTATCGGCGAGTTTGGGCCGAGTGGCTGTCGCCTTCAGGCGACGGCGGGCTTGCCGCTCTTGCGGTTCTTGATCCTGGAAAGAACGAACTGCGCGAAGCCGACCGGCCCGCCGAACTGCGAGCGGATGAACCAGGTGGCGGCGGTCATGGCGAGGGTGCCGAGAGCGAAGCCCTTGCCCTGCTCCTTGGTTTCCCGGGACACCGCGGGCGCTCTTGCGCGCCGACGGCCCAGGCCGGTGGCGACCACGAAGCCGAGCGCGACGGCGCCGAGGAGGCTCGCCGGCGAGGCGAGCGCCTTTACCGTCCGCGCCTTCGCTTCGCGCGCCGCCTGCTTGATGCGCGCCTCGCGCATGTGAAGGCGGCTTTCGACTTCGAAAATTTCCTGGTCAATGCTTCTCATCGAGCGGGCTCGGCGGCTCGCCGCGCAACTGGCGCAGCAGCGCGGTAAACGGCATTTCGGATACCAGGCTGCGCGCCCACCAGGCGAGCGCGCCGGCGACCACGATGTTGAGCGCCGCGGCTGCGGCGATCGCGCTCACCCAGGACACGCCCGCGCCGAGCATCCAGATGATCCCGGCGGCGACCAGCCCCATCCAGGCGGTGATGACGAGCGTGGCGATGAGCAATCCCGCCGAGAGCAGCATCGCGAGCCGGATCCCGGCGCGGCGCGCGTCGAGCACCGCGAGATGCACGAAGTCCGAGGCGAGCTGGCGCGTCTCCGAGACGAGGCGCACGAGCAGCTCGACCACGCCCGGACTTTTGGCCCGGGCGCTGCGCTGCTCCGGGGGCAGGACTGCAGCCACGACGGCGGGATCAGCGCCAGCTCGTGATCTTGGCGAAGAGGTAGCCCGCCGCGAGCGCGATCCCGATCGCGGCGAACGGGTGCTCGCGCACGTATTCGCGCGTGCTCTCGATGTAGTCGTCCTTCATCGCGAGCAGCTCGTCGCTCTTCTCGCCGAAGCGCTGCGCGATCTGCTCGGCGGTCTCCGTCGCGCGGTCGACCGCCGAATGGGCGCTCTCGCTCATGCGGTCGAGCTGCTTTTGCGTGCCGGTGCTGCCGGGGGTGGTGCTGGTGGCCATGGGTTCTCCAGTCGAAATCGAATCGGGCGCGCTACGAGAAGCAACGTCTATGCCGCGCGCCGGTGATGCTCGTCGGTCGCGGGCTTCGGCGCGCCCTCGTCGTCCTCGGGCGCAGGCTCGTTGGCCTTGTACGCCGCGAGGCGGTTGTAGAGCGTCTTCAGGCTGATGCCGAGCATCTCGGCGGCCTTGCGCTTGGAGCCGCATTCGGCGAGCGTCGCTTCTATGAGCCGGCGGCTCACCTCGTCGAGCGTGCTGCCGACGCGCACGCTGAGCAGGGAGGCCGACTCGGGCGCGGTCGCGCTCGCCGGCGCGAGATCGGCCTCGATCACCTCGTCGGCCAGAATGAAGGCGCGCTGCACATAGTTCTTCAGCTCGCGCACGTTGCCCGGCCAGCTGTGCGCGTAGAGCGCGGCCAGCGTCGCCGGCGCGAACGATTTGCTCAAGCTCTCCTGCTTGTTCAGCATGTCGAGGAAATGCTGCGCCAGCAGCTCGATGTCGTTGCCGCGCTCGCGCAGCGGCGGCATCGAGATCGGGAATACGTTGAGCCGGTGGTACAGGTCTTCGCGCAGCTTGCCCTCGGCGAGCGCGTGCTCGGGGTTGCGGTTGGTGGCCGCGATGAGGCGCACGTCGGCGCTGATCGGCGTGGTCGTGCCCACGCGCATGAAGGTCCCGGTCTCCAGCACGCGCAGCAGCTTCACCTGCAGCTCCTGCGGCATCTCGGTGATCTCGTCGAGGAACAGCGACCCGCCGTGGGCGCGCTCGAAGTAGCCCTTGTGCTGGCGGTCGGCGCCGGTGAAGCTGCCCTTCTCGTGGCCGAACAGCTCGCTCTCGATCAACTGCGGCGACACCGCGCCGCAGTTGAGCGGCAGGAACGGCGCGCGCTTCCTTCGGCTCAGGTCGTGAATGGTTTGCGCGGCCAGCTCCTTCCCGGTGCCGCTCTCGCCGATGAGCAGCACCGTGGCCGAGGTGGGCGCCACGCGCCCGAGCTGGTCGTAGAGCTTCTGCATCGGCGGCGAGGACCCGAGGATGTGGCCGAAGCGCCCGAGCTTGCGCAGCTCGTCGCGCAGCTCGCCGATTTCCGCGCGCAGCTCGCCGGTCCTGGGCACGCGGCGCAGGATGGCCTTCAGCCGCTCTACGTCGACCGGCTTCACGAGGTAGTCGGTCGCGCCAAGGCGCAGCGCCTCGACTGCGCTCTCCACGCTCGCGTGGCCCGTGATCATCACGACTTCCGTGGCTGCGCGCGTCTCGAGGTCGGCCACGAGATCGATGCCGCGGCCGTCGGGCAGCTGCAGGTCGGCCAGCATGATGTCGGGCTGGAGCCGCGACATGTGAATGCGGGCGGCGCGCAGGCTGTCCGCGGTCGCTACGCTGAAGCCCTCGGCCTTCGCGAGCTCGGAGAGCCACTCGAGGGCTTCGGGATCGTCGTCTACGAGTAAAAGGTGGGGCATCGGTCCTTGGGGATCACCGGTCGGTTGTAATTCCTGCACGGCAGACACGCGCTGCAGTCAAGCGTGGCAAAGGCACGCAACTTGCGTACCACCGGGCGTGCATTTCAGTCCGATCGCGCTCCACCATCCGAAGGTATGTGGCTGAACGCGCGGCGTAAAGACGCCGAATGGACTGACGCCGGTCGCCGAAGCTTCTTCCACGGCCGCAGCGCGCATTCGTCGCCGGGCCGCGACAGGCGCGCGAGCGCGACAGCGGCACGCGCCGTGCAAGAGGAAATCATCCGCCCGGGCGCGGCTGCGTCTCCCTTCCCCCCCTCCTCCCCACGCAGGCGCGCCCGGCGCGGATTTCTCCGTTGAGCCCGGACTGGAGCGAGATTTTCGGCATCACGGTCTCGCCGCTCGAGCTCATCGTGCGCGGCACGGCGATGTATCTCTTCCTGTTCGTGCTGTTCCGCGTGGTGATCAAGCGGCGCATCGGCTCGGTGGGCATGGCCGACATCCTGATTCTCGTCATCGTCGCCGACGCGGCGCAGAACGGCATGTCGGGCGAGTACCGCTCGGTGAGCGAGGCATTCATCCTGGTCGGTACCATCCTCGGCTGGAGCATGCTCGTCGACTGGCTCACGTACGCCGTGCCTAGGCTGCAGAAGGTGCTGGAGCCGCCGCCTCTGCTGCTCATCGACGGCGGGCGCGTGCTGTGGCGGCACTTGCGCCACGAGTTCATCTCACAAGAGGAGCTGCGCTCGAAGCTCCGCGAGCACGGCGTCACCGACCCCGGCCAGGTCGAGAAGGCCTACATGGAGCCCGACGGGCAGGTCACCGTGCTGAAGAAGAAGTCCTAGTTACATTCCCAGCGCCTTTTTCATCTTCGCGGTGATGCGCTGGCGCGTTTTCCAGTAGCCGGCCCACGGATCGCTGCGCAACGAGCCCAGGCGCTCGAGCACGTTCTGGACGGTGAAGCGCGCGCGCACGTCGTCTTTCGGGTCGAGCTCGTCCCAGAAAAGCGGCACCGACACGCCCGCCCCCGGGCGCGCGCGCGGAGAAAAGGCGGTCACGGCGCTCGCGGTTTCCGAGTTGCGCAGGTAGTCGGCGAAGATTTTGTCGGGCCGGCGATGCTTGGAGATCTTCGAAGTGAAGAGGTCGGAACGCGCCTTGGTGAGCATCAAGGCGATGTGCAGCGTGAAGTCCTTCACTTCATCCCAGGCGAGGTCGGGCTCGATGGGCGCGACCACATGCAGGCCTTTGCCGCCGGTGGTCTTGAGGAAGCACTTGAGGCCGAGTCCTTCGAGCAGCGTCCTTGTAAGAAGCGTTCCTTCGACAAGGGTCTTCCAGGGCAGGGACTCGTCGGGGTCGAGGTCCATCGTTATGCGGTCGGGCCGCTTGATGTCCGGCACGGTGGCGCCCCAGGTGTGGAACTCGACCGCGCCGTTCTGCACCGCGCTCACTACGGCCTCGAGCGTCGCGGCGTAGATATACGCGCCTTTGCTCGAGCGCTCGCGCCGCACGGTCCGCAGGTCTCCGGGGCTCGCGCCCATCATCAGGTGCCGCTGGTAGAAGCATTCGCCGCCGACCCCGTCCGGGCAGCGCACCAGCGACAGCGGCCGGTTCTTCACGTGCGGCAGCAGCCATTCGCCGACCGCCTCGACGTAGCGCGCAAGCTCGATTTTCTTGATTTTCAGGTCCGGCCAGATGAGACGCTCGGGATGGCTGATCTTCACGCCGAGCACAGAATCTTTCTTCTCCCCGGGAGGCGCGACCGCCCGTTCCTCATGCACGTTCTTGGCGGGCAGGTCTTCGCGCAACCCCATGAACGAGGCCTGGCGCAGGATGCCTTCCGCCGTGCGCTCGGCGTAGGCCACCTCGGCCACGAGCGTCGGGCGCACCCACTGCACGCCCTTTTCCTTCGGCGGATTGACGAAAGGCGGCTCGGGCTTTTTCAGCGCCGCGAGCCGGCGCGTCATGCTCTGCAGCCGCTTCTCGTCGAAGCCGGTGCCGACCTTGCCGGCGTACTCGAGCTTGCCCTGCGGGTCGTAGACGCCCACGAGCAGCGCGCCGAAGCCGTGGCGCGAACCGCCCGGCGCCGTATAGCCGCCGACGACGAAGTCCTGGCGCCGGCGGCATTTCAGCTTGATCCAGCTGTTCGTGCGGCCCGACATGTAGACCGCCCCGGCCTGCTTGCCGATGAGGCCCTCGAGACCCAGCTTGCACGCCTGCTCGAGCACTTCTTCTGCGTCGCCCTTCAGATACTCGCTGAGGCGCACCCGATTGGAGGGCTTGAGCGCCTTCTCCAGGCGCTTGCGGCGCTCTTCCAGCGGCAGGCGGCGCAGGTCGTGCCCCGACAGGAACGGCGCGTCGAACACGTAATACACGATGTCGGCGTCGCGCCCTGCGTCGAATGCGTTCTGCAGGCGCTGGAAATCCGAGCGGGCGTCGGGCCGCAGCGCCACGATCTCGCCGTCGAGCCAGCTATTCTTCACTCGCGTCTTCTCCAACGAGTTGACAAGGCTCGGCAGCCTGCCGGTCCAGTCCTTGCCGGAGCGGGTGAAGAGGCGCGCTTCGGCGCCGTCGAAGCGCGCGAGCATGCGGTAGCCGTCGTGCTTCACCTCGTAGAGCCAGTCTCCACGGCGCGGCGGCTGGGTCACCAGGGTGGCGAGCGGCGGCGCGACGAATTGCGGCAAGTCCGCCTTTCTCGCTTTCGCCGCTTTCGGCGGAGCCCGCTTCACGCTTTCGGGGCGCTCGCGAGTGATGTCGATCGCGCTGCTCGCCGCCTCGTCGTGGCGCTTGATGAGCAGCCATTCGTCGTCTCTCATTCTCGTGAGAATCCAGCTTCCTCCGAGCTTCACGCCGTCAAGGCGGAAATGCAGCCGGCCCTTGCGCAGCGCTTGCTCGGCATCGCGGTCCTCGGGCGTCCAGGTGCCCCGGTCCCAGAGAACCACCTCGCCCGCGCCGTACTGCTTCTCGGGGATCACGCCCTCGAACTCTCCGTAGTCGAGCGGATGGTCCTCGGTCTGCATGGCGAGGCGCTTGTCCGCCGGGTCGAGGCTGGGCCCTTTCGGCACCGCCCAGCTCTTCAGCACGCCTTCGAGCTCGAGGCGGAAGTCGTAGTGCAGCCGCGTCGCGGCGTGGCGCTGGATGTAGTAGCGAAGCTGCCTCTTCTTCGGCGCGGCGGCGCGCCCGCGCGGCTCGGGCGTGACCGAGAAGTCGCGCATCGACCGGTAGCGTCCGAGGCGTTGATCCATGTTGATTTGATTGAGCAATGCGCGCGCCCGCCCGGTAATTGCTACAGGACCTGAAACAATTACAGCTTCCGGGCTATGCCTGTCGGCGCCTGGCCGCTGGCATAGGCCTTGCAGATCTCGGGCCCTGAAAGGAAATCCAATGGGCCCGGCTATTGCCCTCCGCCTTCGGCAACACCTCACGCTTACCCCGCAGGTCCAGCAGGCGCTGCGCCTGCTGCAGATGTCCGCGCTCGAGTTCGCACAGGAGATGGACCAGGCGCTCGCGGCAAACCCCTTTCTCGAGGACACCGGTGAAGCGCCTCCGGCGCCGCGCGACGGCGCGAGCGGCGTCGACGAAGTGGTGGTGCCGCAGGAGTCGGGCCCGGCCGGCGTTTCGGATCGCGATCAGGAGGAATGGGCCGGCTTGTCCGACGTGCAGCCGACGCTGAGCGAGCACCTGCGCGGCCAGCTCATGATCTCGCAGATGGGCAGCCGCGACCGCGCGCTCGCGCACATGATCATCGACAGCCTCGACGACGACGGCTACTTCAAGTATTCGTTCGAGGAGCTCGCGGCGCTCGTGCCTGCCGAGCACGACGTGCGCGCCGAGGACTTCAACGCCGCGCTGCGCCTGGTCCAGGCACTGGACCCGGTCGGCGTAGGCGCGCGCAACCTCGAGGAATGCCTCGAGCTGCAGCTCGCGGCGCTCGAGCCGGGCGCGGCGGGGCGCGATTGCGCGCTCAGGATCGTGCGCGGACACCACTTGCAGCTTCTCGGCAACCGCGAATGGGCGCGCCTGCAGCACGCAGTCGGCTGCGACGAAGCGACGCTGCACACCGCGCGCGCCCTGATCCGCAAGCTCGACCCGAAGCCGGGCCACCGCTTCGGCGCGCCCGAGGCGCGCTACGTGGTGCCCGACGTGATCGTCAAGAAAGTGCGCGAGCGCTGGGTGGCGAGCATCAACCCCGCGTCGCTGCCGCGCGTGCGCCTCAACCGCGCGTACGCCGATGCGATCCAGAGCCGCGGCTCCAACCAGTCGCTTTCGCGCCAGCTGCAGGAGGCACGCTGGCTGCTGCGCTCCATAGAGCAGCGCTTCGCCACGATTCAGCGCGTGGCCGACGCGATCGTGGCGCGCCAGCGCGGCTTCTTCGAGTACGGCGAGGTGGCGATGAAGCCGCTCACGCTGAAGCTCATCGCCGGCGAGCTCGGGCTGCACGAGTCCACCGTCTGCCGCGTCACCAACAACAAGTACATGGCGACGCCGCGCGGGCTTTTCGAGTTCAAGCATTTCTTCTCGCGGCGCCTCGCCACCGAGAGCGGCGGCGCCGCCTCGGCGACCGCGGTGCGCGCGGTGATGAAGGAGCTCATCGCCGCGGAGGACCCGCGCGCGCCGCTGTCGGACGCGGAGCTCGCGCGCCTGCTGGCGCAGCAGGGCCTGCGGGTCGCGCGCCGCACGATCACGAAATACCGCGCGCTCATGCGCCTGCCGAGCGTGGATGTGCGCCGGGCCGATCTGAGGAGGTAGCGCCATGTCCAGGATCATTGCCGGAAGATTCGACAAGACCGTGGACGCGGACGCCGCCGTCGAAGCGCTGCGTCGCGAGGGCTTCGCGGGCGAAGAGATCGACAGCTTCTACGTGCCGCCGCCCGGGCAGCACTCGATGACGCCGCTCGGCGGAGACGCGCCGTACGCGAGCGCCGGATCGCGCTTCGCAGCGGGCGGCGCGGTGGCCGGCGCGGTCGTCGGCGGGCTGCTCGGCATGCTGGTCGCGTGGCTCGTCGCCCGCGATTACGACCTCGTCGTAGTGATCTTCGGCGCCGCGCTCGGCGCCTATGTCGGCTCGTTGCTCGGCACGATGAGCAGGCTGCGCGGCGGGCGTCCCGAAGAAGCCACGCGCGAGCATCCGGTCGAGCCGCGCGGCGGCCGCATGATCGCCGCTTGCGTCGACCGCTCCGGCATGCAGCCGCGCGCCGTCAAGGTGCTGCGCGAGTACGGCGCGCGCGACCTCGGCCGCGCGGAAGGCGTGTGGCGCAACGGCTGGAAGGATTTCGATCCGCGCGCTCCGCTGATGACGCCCTGAAATACCGGTGACGGTGTTGGCGGATCCGGCGGAGCTGCTTCACAGAATCAACGACGCCATGTAGCTGGATTCCTACAAGCCTTTGAAAACAAGGTGGATTCGTAGCACAAGAACGGCAAAAGTCGACTATTCTTGGCGCAGGGAAACGAGTGGATTTCCAGGACCTAGACCAGGCGCGCGCGCTGCACGGCGCGTTGCTCGAGCTGTTCGTCGCGCATGCGGGGGGGGAAACCAACCCCGCGGCGCTCGCGCGCATCGAGCAGCTATGCGACGCGGCGGCGAATGCGGTCGACGATACGGAATGCCGTGTGGCCATCCGCGGCGTCAAGAGCTACTCGGCTTTGTTCTTCTCCGACGATCCGGGTATGGAAGCGGGCTCGCTTTCGAGCGCCGACTACCTGCGCTTGCGCATCTACAACGCGCTCAGCGCGTTTCGCGGGCGCCTCGGCACGCTGGAAGCCGAGCGGCTGCTGCGCCAAAAGACCGAATTCGAGCTGCGGCGGCGCGAGCAACCCGAGCCGCCGCCGCTTTCGAGCGCGTCAGTTCCGGTCTATGAGAATTCGCAACCGCGCAACATAAAAGTGCTGGTGGTCGAAGACAACCGCGACTCGGCCGAGAGCCTGCGCAGGCTCCTTTACTACTCGGGCTACGAAGTCGCGGTGGCCTATACCGGACAGGAAGGCCTGCGCGCCGCCAAGCGCATGCGGCCCGACGTGATCCTCTGCGACATCGGCCTTCCCGATACCAACGGCTTCACCGTGGCGGCGGCGCTGCGCGAAGAAACCGCGACCGCGGGCGCGCGGCTCATCGCGGTCACCGCTTACGGCGAAGACGAGGACCGGCGCCGCGCGATGCAGGCGGGCTTCGACCTGCACCTCGTGAAGCCGGTCGACCCGGAAGTTCTGCTGAAAAAAATCGAAGCGCGCTGAGCGCTTCGCTTCACTTGGTTGCCAGGTTCTTCTCGGCGAATTCCCAGTTCAGCCTCTCGCCGATCACCGCGGACAGATAGCGCTCGCGCTGGTTGCGATAATCGACGTAGTAGGCGTGCTCCCACACGTCGATCGTGAGCAGGCAGCGCAGGCCGCGCGCCATGGGCGTATCGGCATTTGCGGTGGTGACGACCTGCAGCTTCCCCTGCTGCTCGACGAGCCAGGCCCAGCCGCTGCCGAACTGCCCGGCGGCCGCGGCGGCGAATGCCTCGGCGAAGCGGTCGTAGCTGCCGAAGTCGGCTTCGATGCGGCGCAGGAGCGCGCCTGCCGGGCGCGTTTTCTTCGGCGTGAGCGAGTGCCAGTAGAAATCGTGGTTCCACGCCTGGGCGGCGTTATTGAAGAGCTTGCCCTGGCTGGCGCGCACCACGTCCTCCAGCGACGACGCGCGGATGCTCTCCTTCTTCAGGAGCTCGTTCATCGTGTCGACGTACTTGCGGTGATGCTTGCCATGGTGCAGCGAAAGCGTTTCGGCCGAAATGACCGGCGCCAGCGCGTCTTCCGCGTACGGAAGCGGCGGCAAATCGAAATGTAAGGCTTGCACGGCTTTGGCGGCGGCTATGCCCATGGGAAACCTCCTTGCTTGGAAACCGGATTGGATTCGAATAAGAAGCCGACCGGGACCCGCAAGTTCCGGGCCATTTCACACGCCGGGGGCGATCGACGGGATCTTTCTCAGAGCAGGTATTCCCACTGCCGCGCGAACCATTCCTTGAGCTTTTCGCCGGGGCGGCGCGCGCGCCACGCCGCGGGATCGACCTCCACCGAAGCGGCGACGTCCTCGCGAAAGCGCTGCTCCATCTGGCGCGCGAAGCCCGCGTCCTGCACCACGAGGTTGTCCTCGTAGTTGTGCACGAAGCTGCGCCAGTCGAGATTGGTCGACCCGACGCTGGACCAGGCCGAGTCGATGACCGCGGTTTTGGCGTGCATCAGCGCTTCGTGCCATTCGTAGATGCGCACCCCGGCGCCGAGCAGGTCCTCGTAGTGCGAGCGGCCGGCGTAGACCGGCGCCCAGAAATCGCTGAAGCCGGGCAGCACCAGCCGCACGTCCACGCCGCGCCGGGCCGCCTGCATGAGCGCCTCCTTGGTCCGCGGGTCCGGCACGAAGTAGCCCATGGTGAGCCACACGCGGCTGCGCGCCTTGCCGATCTGGTCGAGCAGCACCGCATACATTTCGCTTTTCCCGCTGTCGGGGTCCGTGCGCACCACGCGCATCGCCTTGTCGCCGCGGCGCTCGAGCGGCGGGAAATAGCGCGCCTCGGGCGCCGGCCCGCAATCCTGCAGCGCCCAGGCATCGAGGGACAGGCGCTGGAGCTGCGCCACCACCGGCCCCTCCACCTGCACGTGCGTGTCGCGCCAGCCGTCCTTGCGGTCGCGCTCCTTGCCCGGCTGGCTCCGCGCGCGCGCGGAGCCGGACGCGTACGTCTCGCTGATATTGACGCCGCCGGTGAACGCCACCCGGCCGTCGACCACGAGGATCTTGCGGTGGTCGCGGTTGTTGAGCTTGGCGGGCTCGCGCTTGACCGGATTGAACTCGCACACCGCGATGCCCGCCTTGCGCAGCCGCTCGAAGAATTCGCGCGGGGTCTTGATCGAGCCCACGCTGTCGTAAAGGAGGTTCACCTTCACCCCCTGCGCGGCCTTCTTCTTCAAGAGCTCGGCGAGCCGCTCGCCCACCGGGCTGTCGTCGACGATGTAGCTCTCGAGGTTGACGTGGTCGCGCGCGCGGGCAATCGCGGCGCGCATGGCTGCGTGGGTGGCCGGCCCGTCGACGAGAATGCGCGCCTCGTTGCCCTGAGTGAGCGGTGAAGTGAGGCTTGCGGGGGGAGCGGGCTGCCGCGCCGGCGCGGAGGCCGGCGACGACAGCGCGCAACCCTCAAGGGCCGCAAGCAACGCCGCGACTATCGAAAAAATCCTTGCGCCGGCCGACGCTTGCCGGCGCGCGATCACTTCTTGATGCGGATGTCGTTCTTGACCGAACGCACCCCCTGCACTTTCTTCGCCGCCGACACCGCGCGGCTCGCCTGGTCTTCGGAATCGACGAATCCGGTCAGCTGAACCACGCCGCGGTAAGTCTCCACGTTCACCGCCGATGCCGTGCGCGCGCCCGCATCGGTCGCGATCGCGGTCTTCACCTTCGCGGTGAGCGCGGCGTCGTCGGTGAACTCGCCGGCGGTGCGCTTGCTTCCGCCCTGGGTCGCGCAGGCGCCAAGCGCAGCCGCGGCCAGCGCCGCGCCTATCAGTCTCCGCTTCGAAAGGTCCATACGCGCTACTCCTCGTCCGAAGCCTTGCAAAAGGCGTGCCCTACATGCGCTGCGTGCCTTCCCAGTCGCTGACCTGGCGCTCCGCCTCGTCCCGCGCGCATCCGTAGCGCTCCTGGATCTTGCCGACCAGCTTGTCGCGCTGCCCGTTGATCTGGTCGAACTCGTCGTCGGTGAGCTTGCCCCACTTCTGCTTCATGTCGCCCTTCAGCTGCTTCCAGTTGCCCTGGATGCGATCCCAGTTCATGAATCGGTCTCCGGTTGAGTTGAAAAAAGAACGGCGAAGAGGCGTTGCAAACCGCGTGCCTCCTGCACTTTCTGTCCTACAGGCGAATTTTTTACACGCCGGCGGGCTGCGCGAGCCGAGCCACGGTCGCGAGCAGCGCGACGGGCTCGACCGGCTTCGCGAGCTGCGCGTCGTAGCCGGCGGCAACCGCGCGCATGCCGTCCTCCGACTGTCGCTCGGTCAGCGCCGCGGCGCGCAAGCAGCCGCCGCGCTCGGCGGGCAACGAGCGCACCGCCCGAATGAGCGCGAGGCCGTCGCCGCCGCGCATCGCCACATCGGAGAGCATGACGTCGGGGCGGAAGGCGCCCAGCGTATCGAGCGCCTCGTCCATGCCGCGTGCCGCCCGGGTCTCCGCGCCCGCGATGCCGAGCACTTTCGCCATCGCTTCCCGGTCGGCGGGATCGTCGTCGACGATGAGCACGCGCACGCCGGTGAGCAGCGGCTCGCTGACCGGGCCGCGCGGCAGCGGCGGCTGGCCGCCGGCCACGCGCGACAGATCGAGCAGGCTGGAGATGATGCGTTCCTGGGCGCGCGCGTTGTGCTCGATCGCATCGAGCGCCTGCGCCGCTTGGCTCGAGCAGGAAACCTGCTGGCGCAGGTGCGCCGCCCAGGTCGCGATCGCCTGCACCGGCGATTGCAGGTCCTGCAGCACCGCGGCGAGAAAACCGTCCTTCAGCCGGCTCGCCTCCTCGGTCGCGGTACGCAGGCGCCGCTCGCGCTCGAGCGAGCGGGCGAGCTCGCGCTCGGCGCGCTTGCGCTCGTCGATATCGATGCAGGCGCCGACGAAGCCGAGGAACACGCCGTCCTTGGCGTAGCGCGGCTCGCCGCGGTCGAGCACCCAGCGGTATTCGCCGTCGCGCCGGCGCAGGCGGTACTCGATCTCGAAGCGCTCGCGCGCGTCGAAGCAGCGCACGCAGGTGTCCAGCCAGCGCGCGAGGTCCTCGGGATGCACGCCGCGCGACCAGCCGTCGCCCAGCGCCTGCTCGGCGCTGTAGCCCGTGAAGTCGAGCCACTGGCGGCTCAGATATTCGCAGGAGAGATCCGGCCGCGCCCGCCACATCATGACCGGCAGGGTGTCCTCCATCTGCAGCTCGCGGGCGGCGTGCATCATTTCCCCGCGTGCCTTGCAGGAGTTGTGCCTGTGATGCCTTGTAGCGGAAGCGCTACCGGAGACAGCTGCGGCGGCCGCGCAACTTCTACAGGGCCAGGCTACCTATTACATGCACATGCGCCGGACGGAAAGCGCGCCCCGGCATGGCCTTTGCTCGTCTAGGCCCAGCTTCACCCCCATATTCCGAAGGAGTTCAGGTCATGCTTAGCTGGGCGCTTGCATTCTTCATCATCGCAATCATCGCCGCGGTATTCGGCTTCACCGGTATCGCGTCCGGGGCGGCGGAAATCGCGAAGATCCTGTTCGTGGTGTTCGTCGTCCTGTTCCTGGTATCGCTGGTCGCAGGCCTGTTGCGCCGACCGTAAGGAGTCCGGTCCTGGCATATGCATTGCGGGACCGGGCTGTTATCCACTTCATGAGGAGCAGGACATGACGCTGAAACTTTGTTCGATTGCGGCCGCCCTCGCCCTCGCGCTGGGCACCACCGCCGTCCAGGCGCAGCAAGCGCCCGGCACCAGCGCGGACAAGCCCACGACCGCCAATCGGTCGGCAAACCGGGACGAGCAGAAGGCCGAGAAAGAGAAGATCGAGGCCGATTACAAAGCCGCCAAGGCCAAGTGCGACGGCATGCAGGGCAACCAGAAGGACGTCTGCACGAAGGAAGCCAAGGGCCAGGAGAAGGTCGCCAAGGCCGAGCTCGCGGCGAAGCGCAATCCTTCCGCGCGCAACGAGCGCAAGGTCGCCGACGCCAAGGCCGACGCCGAGTACGACGTCGCCAAGGAAAAATGCGACGACATGAAAGGCAACGAGAAGAACGCGTGCCAGAAGGACGCCAAGGCGAAGCACGACCAGGCCAAGGCCGACATCAGGAAGCAGTACGCGCAGCGCAAGGAGGAGCGTCCGGCGCGGGCCGCCACCGGCGCCACGACACCGGGCACCACGAAGTGAGCGCAGCGTTCCTCTCCGACATCCAGACGCTGCGCAAGCGCGCCCGGGAGCACATCGCCGCAGGGGCGGTGACTCCCGGGTATGCCGCCGACCGCGACACGGTGGTGAAGCTCCTGAACGAGGCGCTCGCCACCGAGATCGTCTGCGCGCTGCGCTACAAGCGCCACTACTACATGGCGCGGGGCATCCACGCCGAGGGCGTGGCCGCCGAGTTCCTCCAGCACGCGAGCGACGAGCAGGCGCACGCCGACCAGATCGCCGAGCGCATCACCCAGCTCGGCGGCGCGCCGAACTTCTCGCCCGAGGGCCTGGCGAGCCGCAGCCACGCCGAGTACGTCGAAGGCGACTCGCTCGAGGAGATGATCAAGGAAGACCTGGTCGCCGAGCGCATCGCGATCGACAGCTACCGCGAGATGGTGAACTACCTCGGCGCCAACGACCCGACGACGCGCCGCATGATGGAGGAGATCCTCGCCAAGGAGGAAGAGCACGCCGACGACCTCGTCACCCTCCTTGGCGCGCTTGCGAAGTAGGGCCACATGGCGCGCGGATTGTGGAAAGGGGCGATCAGCTTCGGGCTGGTGAACGTCCCGGTCGAGCTGTTTCCGGCGGAGAAGCGCTCGAGCGAGCTCGACCTCACGATGCTCGACAAGCGCGACCTCGCGCCGGTCGGCTACAAGCGCTACAACAAGTCCACGGGCGAGGACGTGCCCTGGGGCGAGATCGTGAAGGGCTACGAGTACGAGGACGCGAAGTACGTGGTGCTCTCCGACGAGGATTTCCGCCGCGCCAACGTCGAGGCAGCCAAGACGGTGGAGATCCTGGCGTTCGTCGACCTCGCCGAGATCCCGCCGCTCTACTTCGAGACCCCGTACTACCTTGCGCCCGGAAAGCGCGGCGAGAAGGCTTACGCGCTGCTGCGCGAAACGCTGAAGAAGTCCGGCAAAGCGGGCATCGCCACGGTAGTGATCCGCACGCGCCAATACCTCGCGGCTCTCATCCCGCGCGATGAGGTACTCGTGCTGAACACGCTGCGCTACGCCGAGGAGCTGAAGGAAGTGGACGAGCTCGGGCTGCCGTCGAGCGCGCTCAAAGGCCCCAAGGTCACCGCCAAGGAGATCGACATGGCGTTGCGCCTCGTCGACGACATGTCGGACGAGTGGCAGCCGGAGAACTACAAGGACACCTACCGCCACGACCTGCTCGCGCGCGTTCACGAGAAGATCAAGAAAGGCCAGACCGAGGAGATCACCGAGCCCGAGAAAGGCGAGAAGGAAGCGGCCGGCGCCGAGGTCATCGACCTCATGGCGCTGCTCAAGAAGAGCGTCGAGCGCAAGCAGGAGAAACCCAGGAGGAGCCACAAGGCGAAGAGGCGCGCCGCATGAAGCTCTCCCACATCATGACCGGCGGCATCGAGACCGTGCTGCCGCAGGCCACCCTCGCCGAGGCGGCGAAGAAGATGGCCTCGCAGGACATCGGCTCGCTGCCGGTCTGCGCCGAGCGGCACAAGGTGGTGGGCATCATCACCGACCGCGACATCACCGTGCGCGCGGTGGCGCGCGGCATGGACCCGAGCCAGACCCGCGTGGAGGAAGTGATGACGCGCGAGGTGCTGTCCTGCCCTTCCGACGCCGACGTCGAGGAAGCCTGCGCGCTCATGGAGAAGCGCCAGGTACGCCGGCTCCTCGTCACCGGCGACGACGACTCCCCGGTAGGCATCGTCTCGCTGGGCGACATCGCGCTGTGCCTGCGCGAGAACCAGTCCGGCGAAGTGCTGAAGAAAGTCTCGGAGCCCGACTGAGCCATGCCTAGAAAGCAGATCCGCTACGCGGTGGTGGGCCTCGGGCACATCGCCCAGGTGGCGGTGCTGCCGGCGTTCGGCAACGCCCGGCGCAATTCGCGCCTCGCCGCGCTGGTCTCCGGCGATCCGGTAAAGCTGGCCGAGATGGGCGGGAAGTACGGCGTCGAAAAGCGCTGCAGCTACACCGGGTACGACGCGCTGCTGCGCAGCGGCGAGATCGACGCGGTCTACATCGCGCTGCCGAACAGCCTGCATTGCGACTACGCGCTGCGCGCCGCGCAGGCGGGCGTGCACGTGCTGGTCGAAAAGCCGATGGCGGTGACCGGGGAGGAATGCGAGCGCATGGCGCGCGCCGCGCGCGAGGCCGGGATCAAGCTGATGGTGGCCTACCGGCTGCACTTCGAGCGCGCGAACCTCGAGGCGATCGAAGTGGCGCGCTCGGGGCGCATCGGCGAGCCGCGCCTGTTCACCTCGAGCTTCACGATGCACGTCGTACCCGGCAACATCCGCCTGCAGCGCGCGCTCGGCGGCGGCGTGCTCTACGACATCGGCATCTACTGCATCAACGCGGCGCGCGGGCTGTTCCGCGACGAGCCGCAGGAGGTGCGCGCCTTTACCGCCGGAACCGCGGGCGAGGTCGAGGAGTCGGTCACCGCGGTGCTGCGCTTCAGCGGCGAGCGCCTCGCCACCTTCACGTGCAGCTTCGGCGCCGCCGACGTCTCGGAGTACCGCCTCGTCGGCGGGAAAGGCGACCTCGCCGTCGAGCCCGCTTTCGAGTACGCGATGGCGCTGCAACACCGCCTGACGATCGACGGCGAGCGCAAGGAGCGGAGCTTCGCCAAGCGCGACCAGTTCGCGCCCGAGCTGCTGTACTTCTCCGACTGCGTGCTGAAGGATCAGGACCCCGAGCCCTCGGCCGACGAAGGGCTGGCCGACGTGCGCGTGATCCGCGCGCTGTACGAATCGGCGCGCAGCGGCCGGCCGGTGGCGCTCGCGCCCTACGAGAAGCGCGAGCGCCCGGGCCTCGAGCAGGAAATCCGCCGGCCGCCGATCGACAGGCCGGCGACGGTGCATACCCAGGCGCCCTCGGGGGGCCGCTGAGGCATGCCGCATGAAGATCCTGATCTATTTGATCAGCCTCTCCTTGCTGGCGGGACTGTGGGCGTGCGAACCCAAACCGCCCAAGCCGAAGACCGATTTCACCCCACGAAAGGAGCAACCGATGAAAGCACTCGCAATCGCCGTATCGATCCTGGCGCTCGGCCTGGCGGCCTGAGGACCCTCAAGATCGATGTCGACAGCGAGGGCAATACCGTGACGCTGAACGGCGTGGTCGACAGCGAAGGCACCAAGCAGCGCGCGGCGACGGTCGCGCGCAGCGTCCAGGGCGTCGCCGCCGTGAAAAACAACCTCACGGTGAAGAGCGGGGGCTAAGGATGGCGCGCAGCGCGCCCGTTCTCTCAGTCTCGCCGACGAAGGACGGCGTTTGGCAGGTGAACGAGCGCGGGCCAAGCCGCATGGCGGTGGCGTATTTCCCCAGCAAATGGGGCGCGATGCGCCACGCGGTGCGCGTCGCGAAAGCGAAGCGCCGCTGCCGCGTCGCCGTTCTCGAGGACGACGGCGCGGTGCGGCTCTCGCGGGATTACGACAACCCCGATCCCAGCAAAGTGGAGACGCCATGAGCACGCGTACGTTTGCGCTGATTTTCGGCATCATTTACCTCGGCGCGGGGCTGCTGGGGCTCATGCCGGGCCTGCTCACGCCCATGCCGGCGGGCGGCCCGCCGGTACGCTTCGATGTGATGCCGGGCGCGCTGCTCGGCCTCTTCCCGGTCAACATGCTGCACACCGTCGTGCACCTCGCGATCGGCGCATGGGGCCTGATGGCCTTCATGGACTGGTTGCGCCCGCGCACTTATGCGAGAAGCGTAGCGCTCATCTTCGCGCTGCTCGGCGTGATGGGCCTCATGCCGGAATTGAACACCCTGTCCGGCCTGATGCCGCTGTACGGCCACGATATCTGGCTGCACCTGGGCACGGCGGCCGTGGCCGCCTACGCGGGCTTTGCGGTTTCAGAACCCGCCGGCGAGCGCCGCAGCCTGGCCGGCGACCGCAGGAAAGCGAGCCGTGCTCCGCTGGCGCACGAGCGGCGGCAGGGACCGTACGACCGCAGGCGCACCCCCTTCCCCGCGTGAATCGAGCCGGAAATTGAATGAGCGCGGGGCGCTTTGGCCCGAGGGGTCTTGCAGCGACCCGTATTTCGCTGTTGCGCTCGGTCAAGCGCCCCTGTGCGGTTGACCCGGCCGCCTCGGCCAGGTTCCCATAAACGGATTCTCGCTGTCCGGCACGCCGAGCGCGGCAAGCGTGCCGCTGCCTGGTATGGCGCTTGCAGCCGTCGTGTCCCATGAGGTTCCGCAACCGGAGGGAAGCAGGCCGCGAGCTTGCGCGTAGCCTCCTGGACTACGCCGGACGCGGCGACACGATCGTGCTCGCCCTTCCACGCGGCGGCGTGCCGGTGGCATTCGAGGTGGCGCGCGCGCTCGGCGCGCCGCTCGACGTGTTGATCGTGCGCAAGCTCGGCGTGCCCGGGCACGAGGAGATCGCGATGCGCGCGATCGCGCCCGGCGGCATCACCGTGCTGAGCGAGCCGCTGATCCTCGAGCTCGGGATTCCGCAGCGCGCGGTGAGCGAGGCGACCGTGAAGGCCGGCCGCTGCCCGAGCTGCGCGACAAGACCGCGATTCTCGTCGATGACGGCCTCGCCACCGGGTCCACCATGCGCGCCGCCGCAACGGCGTTGCGCCGCAGCGGCGCCCGGCGCATCGTGATCGCGGTCCCGGTCGCCGCTGCGCAGACCTGCGAGGAAGTGCGCGCGCTCCTTTCGGCGGCCGCGACGACTGCATGAACCTGCGCTCCGAGGTCCGCGAGATTACCGGCGCAGCCGGCGACTACGACGCGCTGCTCGAGCTCGTCGGCGATGCGCGCTGCGTGCTTCTGGGCGAGGCGAGCCACGGCACGCACGAGTTCTATCGGGAGCGCTCGCGCATCACACGGCGCCTGATCGCCGAGAAGGGCTTCTGCGCGGTGGCGATCGAGGGCGACTGGCCTTCGGCGCAGCGCGTGAACCGCTACGTGCGCGGCGCAGGCGCCGACCGCTGCGCGGAGTCGGCGCTCAGAGGATTCGAGCGCTTCCCGGCGTGGATGTGGCGCAACCGCGACGTGCTGCAGTTCGTCGGCTGGCTGCGCCGCCACAACGACGGCCTCGCACCCGGCGCGCCGCGCGCCGGCTTCTACGGCCTGGATCTCTACAGCCTGTTCGAGTCCATGCGCGCCATCGTGCGCTACCTTGAGGGCGTCGATCCGGCGGCCGCGCGGCGCGCGCGCGAGCGCTACGCCTGCTTCGATCACTTCAAAGACAGCAGCCAGCGCTACGGCTATGCCACCGCGTTCGGCATGTCGAAGTCCTGCGAGGACGAGGTCGTCGCGCAGCTCGTCGAGATGCGCAGCCGCGCAGCCGGCGCGAGCGACGATCCCGACGAGCTTTTCCACGCCGAGCAGAACGCGCGTCTGGTGAAGAACGCCGAGGAGTACTACCGCACCATGTTCCATGGCCACGTGTCGTGGAACCTGCGCGATCAGCATATGGCGCAGACGCTCGGAGCGCTCGCGCTGCACCTCGCGGGCAAGGTGGTGGTCTGGGCGCACAACTCGCACGTCGGCGACGCGCGCGCGACCGAAACGGGCGAGCGCGGCGAGCTCACCCTCGGGCAGCTGGTGCGCGAGCGCTACCCGGGAAATTCGGCGCTCGTCGGCATGACGACCTATCGCGGCTCGGTCACCGCCGCCTCGGACTGGGACGGTCCCGTGGAGCGCAAGCGCGTGCGCGACGCGCTGCCCGGCAGCCACGAGGACGCGCTGCACCGCGTCGGCATCCCGCGCTTCTTCGTTCCCAGCGCGGCGCTCGAGGACCGGCGCCTCGAGCGCGCCATCGGCGTCGTCTACCTGCCCGAGACCGAGCGCCTGAGCCACTACTACCACGCCGACATGTCGCGCCAGTTCGACGCGCTGCTGCACTTCGACGAGACGCGCGCGCTCGAGCCGCTCGATCGCGAGCCGCTCGTCGCGGTGGGAGACTTCCCCGAGACCTATCCCGCGGGCGTCTAGCTGGGAACAAATCAGGGAGGTTAGAATCCCCCTCGACCCAAAGGAGGGGACAAATGATCAGGACACTCGTAGTCGCCGCGGCGCTCGCCCTGGCGTTTTCGGCTCACGCGCAGAAGACCGTCAAGATCGGCGTCATCCTGCCCTACAGCGGCCAGTTCGCCGACGGCGCAAAGCAGCTCGACGACGCGATCAAGCTCTACGTGAAGCAGCACGGCGACACGGTCGCCGGCAAGAAGCTCGAATTCGTGCGCAAGGACACCGGCGGCATCGCGCCCGCGGTGGCCAAGCGCCTCGCCCAGGAGCTCGTGGTGCGCGACAAGGTCGACATCCTCGCCGGGTTCCTGCTCACGCCCAACGCCATGGCGGCGGGCGATGTCTCGGCCGAGGCGAAGAAGTTCATGGTGGTCATGAACGCCGCGACCTCGATCATCACCACCAAGTCGCCCTACATGGCGCGCACCTCGCTTACCACGCCGCAGCTGAACGAAAGCCTGGGCACCTGGGCGGTGAAGAAAGCCGGCATCAAGAGCATCTACACCATGGTCTCGGACTACGGCCCCGGGCATGACGCCGAGCAGGCGTTCACCGCCGCGTTCAAAGTCGCCGGCGGGACCGTCTTCGGCTCGGTGCGCTTCCCGACCGCGAACCCCGACTTCGCGGCGTTCGTGCAGCGCGCGAAGGACCAGAACCCCGAGGCGCTCTACGTCTGGGTGCCGGGCGGCGCGCAGCCCGCGGCGCTCGGCAAGGCGCTCGCCGAGCGCGGCATCGATGCGCGCAAGACCAAGGTGCTCGGCCAGCTCGAGCTCGCCGACGAGTCGGCGCGCAAGGCGATGGGCGACGTGGCGATCGGCATCATCACCGCCGCGCACTACGACCCGAACCACGACTCGAAGCTGAACCACGAATATGTCAAGGCCTACAACGAGCTCGCCGGACGCAACCCGAACTTCTTCGCCACCGGCGGCTACGACGGCATGCACCTCATCTACGCGGCGCTGAAGAAGACCAAGGGCAAGACCGACGGCGCGTCGCTCATCGCTGCCGCCAAGGGCATGAAGTGGGAGAGCCCGCGCGGCCCGGTCTCGATCGACCCCGAGACCCGCGACATCATCCAGACGGTCTATATCCAGCGCGTCGAGAAGGTGGGCGGCGAGCTGAAGAACGTCGAAATCGACAAGATCCCGAACGTCAAGGACCCGGTCAAAGAGAAGATGCAGAAGTAAGGGTAAGGTGCTGGGCTCTCTCGCAGGCGTGCTGTTCGACGGGCTCGCCTACGGCATGCTGCTGTTCCTGCTGTCGGTGGGGCTGTCGGTGACGCTGGGCATGATGAATTTCGTCAACCTGGCGCACTGCAGCTTCGCGATGGTGGGCGGCTATGTCAGCGTGTCGCTCATGAACCGGTTCGGCTGGCCGTTCCTGGCAACGCTGCCGATGGCATTCCTCGCCGCCGCGTCGGTCAGCGTGCTCCTGGAACGAGGGCTCTACAGGCGGCTCTACCGGGCGTCCGACCTCGACCAGTGCCTGCTCACCATCGGCATCGTGTTCGTCTCGATCGCCGCCTACGCCTGGCTCTACGGCACCGAGCAGCAGGCGGTCGAAGGCTTCCCGCCGTATCTGCGCGGCTCGCTGCAGTTCATGGGAATCAATCTCGCCGCCTACAGGCTGTTCCTCGTCCTGTGTGGATTCCTGGTGACCGCGATCCTCGTGGCATCGCTCGAGTACACGCGCTTCGGCGCAAAGGTGCGTGCGGCGGTGGACAACCAGCGCATGGCGCGCGGCCTGGGCATCGACGTGGATCGCACCTTCATGCTGACCTTCGCGCTCGGCGGCGGGCTCGCCGGCCTGGGCGGGTCGCTGGCCATCGAAATGGTCGGCCTAGATCCCGGCTTCGCGCTTGCTTATCTCGTCTACGTGCTCATCGTGGTGTCGGTGGGCGGCCTGGGCTCGATCGGCGGCTCGTTCGCCGCGGCGATCGTGCTCGGCATCAGCGATATGGCGGGCAAGTATTACGTCCCCTGGCTCGGCGCCTTCCTCATCTATCTCGTCATGGTCGGGCTGCTCATGTGGCGTCCGCAGGGCCTGTTTGGCAAGCGCTAACGGCTACCTCAGGGAGAAGATTCGCTGGCGCGCGCTGGAGCTCGTGTTCTGGCCGGCGACGCTGCTGCCTTTCGTCGTCACTCCCGATTACCTGTCGCTAGCGAGCCAGATCGCCATCACCGCGCTCTTCGCGCTGTCGCTCGACCTCATTCTCGGCTACGCGGGCATCGTCTCGCTCGGCCACGCCGCCTACTTCGGCACGGGCGCCTATACCGCTGGACTTCTCGCCAAGCACTACTGGAGCGAGCCTCTCGCCGGACTGCTGGTTGCCGGAGTCGCCGCCGGCCTCGTGGGCTATGCCACCAGCCACATCATCGTGCGCTTCCGGCACCTTGCGCTCATCATGCTGACGCTCGGCATCGGGCTGCTGCTCGCCGAGGCGGCGAATAGCGCGAGCTGGCTCACCGGCGGCGCCGACGGCCTGCAGGGCATCCGCATGTCTCCCCTGCTCGACTTCAAGTTCGACCTCTACGGCAAGACCGCGTACGCATACTCGCTCGCGGTTCTGTTCTTGTGTTTTTTACTTGCAAGAAGAGTTATTCATTCCCCGTTTGGTCTCGCGCTGCGCGGCATCCGGGAAAACGCGGCGCGCATGCCCGCGATCGGCGCGCCGAGCCGCGCTCACCTGCGCAAGGCGTACACGATCGCCGCAGTCATGGCCGGCATCGCGGGCGCGCTGCTCACGCACACCACCTCCACGGTTTCGCTCGAGACGCTGTCGTTCGAGCGCTCTGCGGACGTGCTCGTGATCCTCATTCTCGGCGGCGCCGGGCGGCTCTACGGCGGCATCGTCGGCGCCATCATCTACATGGTGGCGCGCGACCAGTTCTCGGGAATGAATCCGCAGTACTGGTACTTCTGGATCGGACTGCTGCTCATCACGGTGGTGATGTTGCTCCCCAACGGCATCCTCGGCGGGCTCGGTGCTCTCTACAAGAAATCTCAATAAGTCGTTCGGCTCGCTGGTCGTGGCGCAGGACATCTCCATCTCGGTGCCGCGCGGCGCGCGTTACGCGCTCATCGGGCCGAACGGCGCGGGCAAGACCACGCTCATCAACCTCGTGACCGGGATGCTGCGTCCGGACGGCGGCAAGATCATCCTCGGCGAGGAAGACGTGACGGCGCTGCGGCCCGATGCGCGCGTGAAGCGCGGCCTTGCGCGCACATTCCAGATCAACGCCCTCTTCCCCCAGCTGAGCGCGCTCGAGTCGGTCGTGCTCGCAGTCCTCGAGCGCAAAGGCGAGTCCAAGGCATGGTGGCGCAGCCTGCCGCGCTACGGCGAGGCGGTCGACGAGGCGTTCTCGATTCTCGAGTCGCTGCGCCTCGGGCCGCACTGCCAGCGGCTCACGCGCGAGCTCGCCTACGGCCAGCAGCGGCTGCTCGAGATCGCGCTGGCGCTCGCCACACGGCCGCGGGCGCTGCTGCTCGACGAGCCGGCGGCTGGCGTGCCGAAGGACGAGAGCGCCGAGCTTTTCACCGCGATCTCCAACCTGTCGCGCGAGCTCACCGTGCTGTTCATCGAGCACGACATGGACGTGGTGTTCCGCTTCGCGAGCCGCATCATCGTGATGGTCGGCGGCCGCATCCTGGTGGAAGGCGCGCCCGAGGAGATCGCGCGCGACGAGCGCGTGCGCGAGGTCTACCTCGGCAAGAGGCGGCATGCCTTTGCTTGAGCTGCGCGACGTGCGCGCCGGCTACGGCGACGCCGTGGTGCTCGACGGCATATCGCTCGAGGTCCCCGAGCAAGGCAGCCTCGCGGTCCTGGGCCGCAACGGCGCGGGCAAGAGCACGCTGCTGCTCACCCTCATGGGGTTCACGCGCCTGAAGCGGGGGCGCATTTTCTTCAAAGGCCGGGACGTCAGCGCGCTTGCGCCGCACCGCAGGGCGCAGCTCGGCATCGCCTGGGTAGCGCAGGAGCGCGAGATCTTTCCCTCGCTGTCGGCCGAAGAGAACCTCACCGTGGCCGCGCACCCCGGTCCCTGGAACCTCGAGCGCGTCTTCCGATTGTTTCCGCGGCTCGCCGAGCGGCGCGCGAACATGGGCAACCAGCTGTCGGGCGGCGAGCAGCAAATGCTGGCGATCGCGCGTGCGCTCATGACCAATCCCGGGCTGCTGCTGCTCGACGAGCCGTTCGAGGGCCTGGCGCCCGTCATCGTCGACGAGCTGGCCGGCGCGCTGGAGCGCCTCGACGGCATGGCGCTGATCCTGGTCGAGCAGCACACCGAGCTCGCGCTCTCGCTCACCGAGGACGCGGTGGTCCTCGAGCGCGGCGCGATCGTGCACCGCGCGCGCTCGGGCGAGTTCGCGCACGACGCGCCGACGCTCGAGCGGCTGGTGGGACTCAAGATCGCCTGATCCCAAATGCGCTGGGGTCAGAGCAAATGCTCTGGCCCCCTGTCCAGATCGCGCGCTACTTTTTTTTCTTCCTCCTGGCCTTTGCCTTTGGCCGAGGCGCCGGTGCCTGCGGCAGCTTGAGCAGCCGCATCGCGTTGCCGAAGTAGATCTTGCGCCGGTCGTCTGGCTTGAGCGGCATGTTGTCGAGCGCCTTCATCGTCTCGCGAATGAAAAGCGGCCCGCCTTCCGGGTCGAACGGGCAGTCGGTGCCGAAGAGCACGTGGTCGACGCCGAAGAAGTCCAGGCCGCAGCGGATGCCGCTCGCCCAGCCGTTGATCGACGTATCGTTGTAGAACATCTTGAAGTAGTCCACCGGCCGCTTCTTCATCCGCTTGCGCAAGCCCTCGTAGTCCTCGTCCGCGGTACGGCTGCCGAACTGGTCCATGCCGTAGCCCACGCGGTTGGCGAGGAAGGGCGTCATCGCGCCGAGGTGGTGGGTAATGATCTTCAGCTCCGGCAGCTTCTCGAACATCTGCGAGAACACGAGCCGCGCCATGAAGGCGCTGGTCTCGTAGGGCCAGCCGAAGAGCCACCAGATTTCGTACTTCGACTTGTGCTCGGTGGGGTAATCCGGCCACCTGGCGGTGCGCGAAGGATGCACCCAGATCGGCAGGTCGTGCTTCTTCGACATGCGCTCGAAGATCGGGAAGAACTCCGGCTCGTCGAGCGGCCGGCCGTTCACGTTGGTGAAGATCTGCACGCCTTTGGCGCCGAGCTCGCCGATGGCGCGGTCCATCTCCTCGAGCGACGCGGCGACGTTGTTCATCGGCAGCGAAGCGACGAAGTACGGAAAGAGCGCGGGGTGCTCGCGCACGATCTCGGCCATGCCGTCGTTCGCCAGGCGCGCCAGCCCGGGGGTTTCTTCAGGGGATCCCAGGAATTCCACCGCGGGCATCGAAAGGGTCAACACCTGCCGGTAGCCCGGCCAGCGCTGCATCATCTTGATGCGCCGCTCGAGGTCCCACAGCACCGGGATGTGCATCCAGCGCTTGAGCGCCGCCGCCAGGCCCGGATTGCCCTCGGCGATTTTCTTCATGCGCTCGAAATACTCGCGCGGGAAGATGTGCGGAAAGATGTCGAGCTTCGTTTGCGCCTGCTGTTTCATGCCGCTCCCCAGACCTTGTTGGCCACTTCGACGATGCGCCGGAGCTTGGCCGCCTGATCGGCCTGCCCCAGCGGGTTACCCTTGATCGAGCTGGCGAAGCCGCATTGCGGGCTGAGCGCCAGCTGCTCGAGCGGCGCGTACTTGGCCGCCGCCTCGATCCGGCTAATCAAATAACTTGAATCCTCAAGTGCGGGCTTCTTCGTCGACACGAGTCCCAGCGCCACGCGCTTGGTTCCCTTCGGCAGCAGGCGCAGCGGCTCGAAACCGCCCGCGCGCGCGGTGTCGTACTCGAGGAAATAGCCTTGCACATTCACTTTGTTGAACAAGACGTCGGCGACGGGCTCATAGCCGCCCTCCGCCGCCCAGTTGCCCTCGCGGTTGCCGCGGCACTGGTGCAGCGTGACGCTCACCTCCTCCGGCACGTCTTCGAGCACGGCGTTGATCACTGCCGCGTACTTGAGAAGCAGCTTGCCGGCGTCCATGCCCCAGGAGCGCACGTAGTCGCGGTGCGCGGGATCGCAGATGAACGCGATACTCGTGTCGTCGAGCTGGATGTAGCGCGCGCCCGCGGCGACAAGCGACCGTATTTCTCTCCTGTAGCAGTCGATGAGATCGGCCCAAAAGGCATCATCGTCTTTGTAAACCCGCCGATTGATCTTCCCGCCCATGTAGTAGTGCACGCAGTTCGGCGCCGGGATCGTCACCTTGGGCACCGCCTCGGTATTCGCCTTGAGGAACTCGAACGCGCGCACCACCGGGCTCGGCCGCCAGCGAATGGGCTTTGTCACGTTCAAGTCCGAGAACCCCTGCGTGACCCCGGACTCGTTGCGCCACTTGAGTTGCGCCGAGCCGGTGCGGTCGGCGGCGAAGCCCTCCCAGCCGAGGATGAGCTCGAGCCACCAGCTGCGGCGGCGGAACTCGCCGTCGGTGACCGCGCGCAGGCCGATGCCCTCCTGCATGCGCACCGCCTCGCGCACGTACTCGTCCTCCACCGCGCGCAGCCGCGCATCGCGGTGCGGCCCGAGATTGCGGGTAGGCGTTTGCGGCCCGAGGAATTCCTCGCGTGCCTGCTTCAGCTTTTCGGGGCGCAGAAGGCTGCCGACCTGGTCGGCGCGAAACGGCGGCGTCATGGGCCCGGCGATTCTATCGCTGTAATTTTTGGCTGCGGCTGAAAGGTTTACAGCGCGGCCCGCCCTCTGCCGCACGGGTGGCACAGTGCTTGCGAGAAGAGCCGCTTAACTGGCACCCCGCCAGGAAGCTTTCAACATTTCTTCCCCGAAAGGAGTCTCGCATGAAGGTGAAGCGTCCTCTCGTATTCGTATTCGCGTCGGCGGCCGCAATGCCGTTCGCGGCGGCGTTTGCACAGAACAACGCCATGCCGAGCGGGCCGCAGGGCACCGGCTCGTATGGCAATGTCTCGCCCTTCGCCGTGTACGACCGCAACGGCGACGGCGTGATTACGGCCGGCGAGTACCCGCCCCGCAGCATGGCCGTCGCGCCGAGCGCGCCGGGGTATAGCGCGTCGCCTCCGGCGAGCGCGTACGGCACCCCGTCGGCCGGCGCAACGCTTGCGCCGGATTACGACCGTGGCACCGACCGCCGCGTAGGGGTGCCCGACGACCAGCGCGCGCGCTATCCGATCAACGGCTTCAGCGCCGACACCAATCCGCCGGTACCGGCGCCATAAGCGTCAGCCGGCGCTCGAGAAGTCCACGAGCCTGGATTTGTAGTCCGACCGCGGCAGCGACTGCGGCGGCACCATGCGAATCTCGGCCGTGAAGGCGAGGGCGTCGCGGATCGCTCGGGCAATCGTCTGCGCGAGCGCCGCGTCGCCCTCCACCATGATCGGCAAGGGCGGCTCCTGCCGCACCGCGCGCAAGCGCGGCTGGATGAGGATCGCGCCGGTGACGCGCGGCTGAAAGCGCGCCACCACCTCGCGCACCGCCGAGGGAAACACGTTCACGCCGCGCACGATCAGCATGTCGTCGGTGCGGCCGATGCAGCGCACGCGCAGCGAGTTTCTCCCGCAGGAACAGGGAGACGTCCACATGCGCACCTGATCGCGGCTGCGGAAGCGCAGCAGCGGCGCCGCTTCGCGCTGCAGGTGCGTGTACACGAGCTCCCCGGTTTCTCCATCGGAAAAACCCTTGACCGCTCCCGTGTCAGGATCGATGAGCTCGACATGAATCAGGCCTTCGGCGGAGAAATGCATCCCGGCCTGCGCGGGGCACTCGCCCCAAAGCGAAGCCGCGATGTCGCCGATGCCCATGATCTCGTAGACCTTGGCGCCCAGGGCGGACTGGAGCTTCTCGCGGAAGGGCTGTTCGCCGCCGCCCGGCTCCCCGCCGACGAGGACGCGCTGCAACGAATGCTTCCTGGGAAGCTTCTCCGACAGGTAAAGCGCGTAAGAAGGCGTGCAGGCGAGCGCTTCGGGCTGCAGGCGCTCGACCGCGGCGAGCAGCTTGTCGGTGTTCCCGACGCCGACCGGAATATGCACGGCGCCGATCGCCTCGAACGCCGCGAGCGCAGCGCCCGCGACGAACGGCCCTGCGCCGTAGGTGGTGACGACGCGCTCGCCCGCCTTGAGCCCATTGCACGAGTAGGTCCTGCGCCCGATTTCGCGCCACTGCCCGACGTCCTGCCGCGTCAGTGGAATGTACAGCGGCGTGCCGCTGGTGCCGCTCGTGGAATAAATGCGCGCCGCTTGCGAGATGTCGATGGCCGCGTGCGCGCCGAGCGGCGGATGCGCCGCCTGGCTCGCGCGCAGCTCGTCTTTCTCGGTGAAAGGCAGCTCGGCGATGCGGTCGAGCCCGCCCACCGCCTGCGCAGAAGAAAACCCGGCCGCGCGCAGCTTTGCGCGGTAGAACGCCGAGCGTTCGAAAAGCCGCTCGACCTGCATCCGGTAGGATTGCACCCGCGAATGCTAAATCAAAATCCCCTGCGCGCCGCCTTGTGGATGAGCGGCGCGGTGCTCTCGTTCTCGTTCATGGCGGTCGCCGTGCGCGAGCTCCTGCGCCACATGGAGGTGTTCGAGATCCTGTTCCTGCGCACGCTCGTCACGCTCCTGCTCGTGCTCGCGGCGCTGCCGAGCACCGGGATCGCGCCGCTGCGCACCCGGCTCTTCTGGTCGCACTTCTGGCGCGCCATGATGCATCTCGGCGGCCAGGTGTGCTGGATCTACGCGATCGCGGCGCTCACGCTCGCGACGGTCTTCGCCATCGAGTTCACCATGCCGGTGTGGGTGGCGCTGCTCGCGCTGCTGGTTCTCGGCGAGCGGCTGAACCAGGGCCGCGTCGTCATGCTGATTCTCGGCCTGGCCGGCATCGCCATCATCCTGCGCCCGGGCGCCGGCGCGTTCCACCCTGCGGCGCTCGTGATGGTGCTCGGCTCGGTGTTCTACGCCGGCAACATGATCATGACCAAGCGCCTGTCGGCGACCGATGCGCCGATCTCGGTGCTCTTCTGGATGTCGGTGGTGCAGATCCCGCCCACCCTGGCCACGGCGCTGCCGCACTGGGTGGCGCCGCAGCTTTCCGACCTGCCTTGGGCAGTGGTGATCGGGAGCGGAAGCTTCATTGCACACTACTCGCTGACGCGGGCGATGAAGCTCGGCGACGCGACGCTCGTGGTGCCGATCGACTTCCTGCGCCTGCCGCTCATCGCGGTCATCGGCGCCCTGATGTACGCGGAGCCGCTCGAGGCGGCGACCTTCGTAGGCGCGGCGGTGATCTTCGCAGGCACCTACTACAGCGTGGCAAGGGAGACCCGCCGAGCCTAGAGGTCGGTGCGCCGGCGCCGGGGAACCTTGGCCGATTCCTCCGCGGCTGCCCGGCGCTCGTGCTCCGCGAGGACGATATCGACGGCCTTTTCGAACACCGGCCGCGGCGGACCCGATTTCGCGGCGATCCACAGCGCCAGATCGTGCGGATGCACGTCGAGGACCGAGGCGAGGTTTTCGCGGCCGCCTTTCACCACCTCGCATTGCTGCAGGATGCGGGCGCACATCTCGGCCCAGCGCGGCTTGTGCTCCATCTCACCGGCGAAGCAACCGCTGTGCCGGCTGCACGTTTGATGCATGTCAATCGCGCGTGCACCTCGCGGGCAGCGATCAACACTGGATCAGCAATGATCGCTAATCCCACTTGATTTGAATCAAACGCCGTCTCGCAGCGAGGCGGCCTAATGCGGGGATGGGCGTATTCACGAAGTTGCGGACCCTTCGCGCCTTCCAGCGCAGGCGGCTGCGCTTCTTGCGCACCATGGAAGACCTGGACGTGCTCTGCGAGATCGGCCTGCATCAGGAGAAAGGCCGGCCGCTGACCATGAAGGAGCTTCACCGCCTGCATCTCGGTTCGGTGCCGACCATGCAGCGGCGCCTGCGCAGGCTGCGGCAGTTCGGCGCGGTGGCCTCCCGGCGCACCGAGCGCGACGGGCGCGCTGTCGAGCTGAGGATTACGCCCCGGGCGCTGAAACTATTTAACCGCTACGCGGCGCTTCTCGGGCGCCGAGGTTGACGTAAGTCAAAACGGCCGCGGCGACGCGGTGCAGCATCGCAGGGTGGACAGGTTCCCGATGGAAGGCGCCGGCATCGGCGCCGGACTTGCAATCCAGGGCGAGCGCCTCAAGACCCTTCGGCACGACGTAGAGAGCCTCGCGGATCCCTTCGGCATCGTCGCTCCGCTCGCGCATGCGCACGTGGCCTGGGCGCTGCACCCGCTTGAGCTGTGGGAGCTGTCGAGCCGGTTCGCCGCCGACCTCCTCGCTCTGCAGTCGCACACCGTGGCCAAGCTTCTCGGCCAGAACGTCGAGGACGCGGTGCAGCCGCAGCCGGACGACACCCGGTTCAGCGATCCGCTGTGGACCAGCGAGCCCACGTGGGACCTGCTCAAGCAGTGGTACCTGTTTTTCACCCGGCACGTGCAGGACGCGCTGTACCAGACACCCGGGCTCTCTCCCAAGGAGCGCCGCCGGGCGGCCTTCTGGTGGCGCCAGTGGCTCAACGCCGCCGCGCCGACGAACTTCCTGGCGACTAATCCGGTGGCGCAACGCAAGGCGATCGAAAGCGGCGGGCAAAGCCTGCAGCGCGGCTTCCAGGTTTTCATGGAAGACATGCAGGCGCGCACCGTGCGCATGACCGGTTTGGAGGCATTCAGAGTCGGCGGCAATCTCGCCATCACGCCCGGCGCGGTGGTCTACCGCAACCGGCTGCTCGAAGTCATCCACTATGCGCCCGCGGCGCCCCAGGTGCGCGCCACGCCGATCGTCATCGTGACGCCGTGGATCAACAAGTTCTACATCATCGATCTCCAGCCCAGGAAAAGCCTGGTCCAGTTCCTCGTGAACCAGGGCTACGACGTCTACGTGACGAGCTGGAAGAATCCGGGGACCGACATGCGCGACGTCGCGTTCGACGACTACGTGGTCGAGGGCGTGAACGAGGCGGTGCGCGTCGCGCGCGAGCTGAGCGGCGCGGACAAGGTGCACGCCGCCGGCTACTGCATCGGCGGCACGCTGCTATCGGTCTACATGGCCTGGCTCAACCGGCGCTACGCGCGCGAAGACGTCCCGGTGGCGCACTGGACGCTGCTCGCCACGCTGGTCGACTTCCAGTCGCCGGGGGACATCGAGGTGTTCATCGACGAGGCAAGCGTGCGCTGGCTCGCCGACTCGATGCGCGCGCGCGGCTACCTCGAGGGCGAAGCGATGGCGACGACCTTCCGCCTGATGCGCTCGAACAGCCTGATCTGGCACTATGTCGTGCACGGCTGGCTCTACGGCGAGCCGCCGCCGGCAAGCGATGTCCTCTACTGGAACATGGATATAACGCGCATGCCGTACCGTATGCACGAGTACTATTTGCGCGAGATGTATCTCAACAACCACCTGGTCAAGCCCAACGCGCTCAGCATCGCCGGCGAGCCCATCGACCTCGTGCGCATCCACACGCCGCTCTACCAGGTTTCGGCGGAGGACGACCACATCACCCCTTGGCGCCAGACCTTCCGCGTCAACAGCCACGTCACCGGGCCGAAGCGCTTCATCCTGACGAGTTCCGGCCACATCCTCGGCATCGTCAACCCGCCGGTCACGCCGCCGAAGCGCCGCTATCGCGTCGGCCGGGCGCACCGCGGGCAGAGCGCCGACGCCTGGCTCGCCTCCTCGGAGCAGCACGCGGGAAGCTGGTGGGAGGACTGGAGCGCCTGGCTCTCCGAGCGCTGCGGCGAGGCGCGCACGGCGCCGCCGTTGTTCAACGACGCGTTTCCGAAGCTCGCCGATGCGCCCGGAACGTACGTCCTCGAGCGCTGACATCCTCGTCGTCGACGACGAGGAGGACATGCGCGCGCTCATCAGCCGGCTGTTGCGCACCGCGGGCTACGAGGTGCGCACCGCCGAAGATGCGGTGGAAGCCGGCCACAAGGTGCTCGAGCGCGCGCCGGATCTCATCATCACCGACATCAGCATGCCGTACATGAGCGGCACCGAGTTCGTCGCCGCGCTGCGCGGGGACGGCAGCCTGCCGAAGATCCCGATCATCTACCTGACGGCGCTCGAGGAAGGGCCGAAGCTCGCCTATGACACGCTCGGCTATCCGCTGCTTTCCAAGCCGCTCGACGCCGAAGAGCTGCTCGCCGCCGTGGCCCGGCAGCTTCAGCTGCGCGGCCACCCGGCGCAGGAATAAGGCAACAAAAAGGGGTCAGGACCCTTTTCAGGCTGCTTACTTCACGATCTTCGCCGGCTCGTTCTTCTCGCGCAGGCGCTTGATGAGCCCGTCGATGCCATCCTGCTTCACCACCTGGTCGAACTCGCTGCGATAGGTGATCACCAGGCTGATGCCCTCGACCGTGATGTCGTAGATTTTCCAGCCCTGGTCGGTCTTGTGCATCTGGTACTCGACCGCCACGGGCTTCGCGCCGGGACGGATGTACTGGTTGCGCACCGTCGCTTCGGTGTCGCCCGGCTTGGTGCGCGATGGCAGCACCTTCATCGTCTGGCCCTGGTAAGTCCCGATCGCGTTCGAGTAGGTGCGCACCAGCATCGAGCGGAATTCCTCGACTAGCTTTTTCTTCTGCTCGGGGCTCGCCTGGCGCCAGGCGCGCCCGACGGCGAGCCGCGTCGCCTCCTGAAAATCGATGAGCGGCAGGACTTTCTCCTCGGCGAGCTTCAGCGCTTTCTGCTTGTCGCCGGCCGCGAGCTCCTTGTCGCTCTTCACCGCGGCGAGCACGTCCGAGGTCACCTTCTTGACGAGATCCTCGGGACTGAGCTCTTCGGCGAGCGCTGGACCGGCCAGAAATACGAAAAACAGCAGTAAGAGGCGTCGCATGCCGATATTTTCTCCTGCTTTCATGCGGGCACTCGCTCCTTCGGCGTGCCTTTGAACATCCCCGGCTCAAGCGAATGGCGTTCCAGCAGGCGGTAGAACTCGGTGCGGTTGCGCCCCGCGAGGCGGGCCGCCTTGGTGACGTTGCCCCCGGTGATCTTCAGGATCCTCACC
>SCTY01000003.1 GCA_004297625.1 Betaproteobacteria bacterium
CCTCACCCCCGTACTTCTTCGCAAGGATGTGCGTCATCGCCGCCGTCAGCGTCGTCTTGCCATGATCCACGTGACCAATCGTGCCCACGTTCACGTGCGGTTTGGTACGCTCGAATTTGCTTTTTGCCATCTAGATGGTCCTGACCTGTTTCCTCGTCGCTGGTGCCCATGATGCGGATTGAACGCATGACCTCTCCCTTACCAAGGGAGTGCTCTACCACTGAGCTACATGGGCTGTATTCCGTACTGGAGCGGGTGAAGGGAATCGAACCCTCGTCATAAGCTTGGAAGGCTTCTGCTCTACCATTGAGCTACACCCGCCTTCTAATCGATCCTCTGCAGTTGACTTCACCCACAAATTCACCGCCGAAGCGCCCTGCGAGCTGCTTGCACTGGTGGAGGGGGTTGGATTCGAACCAACGTAGGCGCAAGGCCAACAGATTTACAGTCTGCCCCCTTTAGCCGCTCGGGCACCCCTCCGGCGGAACCCGAAATTATGAGAGTAATCCGACGCTTGGTCAAGAAAAAGTCGGCCGTTTTCACGTCCCGTAGCGCGCTCCCGGCGCGAGCGACTTGAGCGCCGCGAGCGCGCTGTAGCAGGCGAGCCAGGAAGTTTTCGGATTCTCGGGTGCCGGGACGTTCTCCAGCACCACGGTCAAGCGTCCGGCGCGGCCCGATACCCGGATGGTGTGCGTATTGAGCTCCAGCGCCGGGTCGGCGACGACCTTGAGCCGCGTACGCCGGGCGCCGATGCCGGCGAGCGACAGGATCGCAGCGATATTCACGTTCTGCGGAAAATGCGGCACGCCTTCGAGCGCGCTGCCCTCGAAAAGCGTGAGCGGGCCCGTCAGTCCATCGAGCTGGAAGCCCTGGCGCTCGACGTACGCGATTCCCTTCCAGGCCGCCGGCGGCTTGGCGACCTGGATCGACACCTCGTCCACCCCGGCCAGGCAGGCGGTCTTCAAGGCATCCAGGCCGCCGATGCCGCCGGAAGGGACGTAAAAAAGCGCATTCGAACGGACCGCCGCGCGCTCGGCCGCCTCGCGGAGCGCGTCGTCGACCAGGGCGCCCGCCGAGAGCACCACCACGCCGCTCCCCGCCTCCAGGAGAGGCACCAGGTGCTCGCGCACCGCGTCGTGCGAGGCAGCTTCGATGACCACTTGCGGCCTGGTCGAGAGCAGCGCGGCCCGCTCCTCGACGTACGGGACAGCGAACTCGCGCGCCAGCTCGCGGCCGCGCGGCGCGGCGCCATGCCGGCCCATGAGGGCGACGACCTCGAAGCTGCCGAGCGCGCCGCGCCGGATGTTTTCGAGGACGAGACGCGAAATGGTGCCGCCGCCGATGAGGCCGATGCGCATGGAATTCCCTGGGAAGGCGGCGATTCTGCCATAGTATGATTGCGCAAAGGAGCCAAGACTCTTGCGCCTCGCCATCCTCGAAGACGATCCCGACCAGCTCGCCCTGCTGAAGCGCTGGATCACCGACGATGGCCACGACGTGCACGGCTACCTGACCGGGCGCGAGGCCATGAAGCAGGCCGGCCGCGAAAGCTTCGACCTCTTCATGCTCGACTGGCAGGTGCCCGACGTTTCGGGCACCGAGGTGCTGATGTGGCTGCGCGCCAACGTCTCGAAGAGCGTGCCGATTCTTTTCGTCACGGTGCGCGATTCCGAGACCGACATCGTCTTCGCGCTCGAGCACGGCGCCGACGACTACATGGTGAAGCCCGTCCGGCGCCAGGAGCTGCTTGCCCGGCTGCACGCCCTGCTGCGGCGCGCTTATCCGAGCGAGGAGCAAAAGCAGCTTTCCTTTCCGCCCTTCGAGATCGATCTGCAGAGGAACGAGGTGCGCAAGGACGGCGCGAAGATCGATCTCACGCCCAAGGAATTCGAGCTCACCGTCACGCTGTTCCGCAATATCGGACGACTGATGTCGCGCGGGCATTTGCAGGAAACCGTCTGGGGCCGCAGCGGCGATCTCGCCACGCGCACGGTCGACACCCACGTCAGCCAGGTGCGCAAGAAGCTCGACCTGCGCCCCGAGACGGGCTATCGCGTGGTGCCGATCTACAACTACGGCTATCGGCTGGAGAAGATTCCGCCGCCCGCCTGAGCTACTCGAGCGCCTTTAGACGCATTTCGGCGTACTCGCGCACGTCCTTGTTGAGCGCCCCTGCGCCCAGCGCGTGACGATAGGCCTCCGAGGCCTCCGACCTGCGGCCCAGCGCCTCGAGCGATATCGCAAGGCCCGCCCAAGTGCTGCCGGATTGCGGCGCGCTTCCTGCGGCCCGCCGATACGCGTCGACGGCTTCGGCGTGGCGGCCAAGCCGCTGCAGCACGGCGCCGCGCAGGGCCTGGAAATCCGCGCTCGGCGTCGCGGAGCCCGCGTGGTCCAGCACGTCGAGCGCCGCCGGGTAATCGCGCCGCTCGGCATAGAGGCGCGCCAGCGCGAGCGCGAACGTCGGTTGCGTGGGATTGGTTTCGAGCGCCTCACGCAACACGCGCTCTGCGGCATCCATGCGCCGCTGCTCGAGCAGCAAGGCGACATAGGCCTGCCTCGCCGCCTGGTGCGCGGGGTCGGCCTTTAGCGCGCCGACGAGCTGCTCTTCGGCTTCGCTGACTCGCCCCTGGTTAAGCAAGACCGCCGCCCGCCGAAATTGCACCTCGGCCGGCTCGCTCGCTTTGCCGCGGTCGCGCTTGTCGACGCTAGGCTTGACGGCCGGAGCCGCGACGGGTTTCGGCGCTTCGACTTTTTTTGGCGCCTCCGCCTTGGCGGGCTGAGGCTTGCGCTCGACGATCGGCGTCTCGATTTCGCGCGCGAGCTTGAACATCTCCGGCGGCTCGGCTGCCGGTTTGGGTTTCTCCGGTGGCGGCGCGGGTCGAGCGGCCGCGGGCGGGACAGCGGCCACTGCCGCCTTGCGCGCCTGCGCCTGCGCATGGAGCGCCTTGTCGCTGACCAGCGGCGCTCTCGGCTGCAGCTGGTAGGCCACCCAGCCGACCCACGCGACCGCGGCAAGCACCAGCAGCGCAATCACGCGCCAGAACCACTCGTGATGGTCGCGCGCGGGATTGACGACCTTCACCTGCTGCGGCGGCGTCGCGGCTTCCGCGCCCGCCATGGCGTTGCGGCGGTCGAGCTCCTGCAGCATTTTGTTGATCACGCTCACGGCGGCTCAGTGCCCGGCGCGGCCGAAGCCGAGCCTCCACCACCATTTTCCGAGCTGCGCGGCTGGGGTGTCGGCTGCCGCGGCGCGCAGGTCGCGGCGCTCGATCGCCCAGCGGCCTTCGCCGTAGGCAAGGAGCATGGCCTTGTGCATGAGGATGTTGACCAGCCGCGGCAGGCCGCGGCTTGCGCGATGCAGGACGCGCAGCGCGCCCGCAGAAAGCGGCGAGCGCCCGGTGAAGCCTGCGACTGTCAGCCGGTGCGCGACGTAGGCGCCCACCTCGTTTTCCTCAAGGCCGCGCATGTGATGCTGGAAGGTGATGCGCTGCAAAAGCTGCCGGATCGACGGCGAGGCGAGCTTGCGGTCGAGCTCGGGCTGGCCGAAGAGCACGACCTGCAGCAGCTTGCGCTTCTCGGTCTCCAGGTTGGTGAGCAGGCGCAGCGCCTCGAGCGTCTCGAGCGACATCGCCTGGCTTTCGTCGATGCACAGCACGAGCCGCTTGCGGCTGCGCGCAAGGTCGAGGAGCGCGCGCGTGATCGCTTTGAGGAGCTGGTGCTGGTCGAGGTTCGGGCTCACCAGGATGCCGAGCTCGTCGGCGAGCGCGAGGTACAGCGTGCGCGGCTCGAAGCTCGGATTGGGCACGTAGGCGGAAAGCCAGCTCGCCTCGAGCGTGCCGAGAAACTTCCGGCAAAGCAGCGTCTTGCCGGTGCCGACCTCGCCGGTGATCTTGATGAAGCCTTCGCCGTTGGAGACGGCGACGAGGAGCGTGTTGAACGCCTCCTGGATCGCGCGGCAGGCGAAGAAATACGTGGTGTCCGGCGTGATGCCGAACGGCGCCTCGCGCAGGCCGAAATGCCGCAGGTAGTTCATCTCAGCAGCTCCATGCGCCCGCGCGTTTCGCGCACTTCGCGTTCCCAGTCGCGATCCGACTTGATGAGCGTCGGCTTGAGCAGGATCACGAGCTCCTTCTTGCGCAGCGAGCGGTCGGTGTTGCGCAGGAGGTTGCCCACGCCTTCTTCCGGCATGCCCGGAATGCCCGAGCGGGCGTCGCGGATGTCGACGCTCATCAGGCCGCCGATCGCCACGATGTTGCCGTCGGTCACGCGCACCACGGTGTCGGTCTCGCTCACGGTGCTCTTGGCAAGCGGCAGGCGGATCTCCGCGATCTGCCCGCCGAGGTTGACCACGCGCGTGCTCTCGCTTACCTCGCTCACCGACGGATGGATGTGCAGGATGATGTTGCTCGCCTGGTCGATCTGCGGGGTGACGTCGAGCACGATGCCCGAGAAGAACGGCTGCACCGTGACCGAGGGCGACTGCGTGGTGGCGTTGCCGCTCGTGGTCGCCGTAGTGCTCACGTTGGTGACGAAGAACTCGTCGGTCCCGACTTTCAACACCGCCTTGTTGTTGTTGATGGTGGCGATGCGCGGGCTCGAGAGCACCTGAACGTTGCCCTGCGATTCGAGGAAGCTCAAGAGCATGGCGAAGTTGGAGGTCTGCAGCGCGAGCCCGAACACGGCGCCGGATGCGGTCGCGGCCGCGCTCACGGTGCGCCCGGCGCTGTCGACGGCCAGCCCGGGAATCGCCAGCTCCTGCGGGCGAGCGCCGAGCGTGGTGCCCGGCGAAACCTGTCCCACGGTGAGGTTCGGGCCGGTGTTGCGGAATGCCGCCCAGTTGATGCCCGCCTGGTAGGCGTCCGAGAGCGTCACTTCGACGATCTTCGCTTCCAGCATCACCTGGCGTTCGACCGAGATGCGCGTGGCGCGCAGATAGTCCTCGACTGCGCGCAGTTCCGCGGGGAACGCGCGCACCACGACCACGCCGGACTGCGGGGTGACGACGATCGAGCGGCCTTCGCCCGTGCCGACGAGGGTGAGTAAGGCAGTGCGCAGGTCGGCCCAGAAGTCCGTTTGCTGCTGGGTCGTGACGCGGCTGGATTCCAGCGAGCGCGAAGACGGCGGCAAGCCGGTCGTCGTGGGCCCGCCGGGCAGCGCCGTAGGCGCGGCGCCGACGTCGGTGACGGCGCCCGATTGCACGCGCACGTCGCTGAACCCGCGCCGCTGGCCGGGCAGGTAGTTCACCTGGAAGATGCGCGTCTGCAAGCCCGCCGGCTGAATGAAGATGCGCGTGCCTTCGACCTTGTAGTCGTAGCCGTAGAGCTCGCGGATCGAATCGAGCGCCTCACGGACGGTGACGTCCTTGAGATTGAGCGAGAGCGTGCCCGACACGCCCGGATGCAGCAGCATGCTGTAGCGCGTCCCGGAGACGATCGACATGAAGACTTGCGCCGCCGGTGCATTGCTCACCGACAGATCGAAGCGCGGCTCGAGCGCTTCGCCGCGCAGGTCGGGCATCTCCATGCGCAGCGGCGGCAGCAGCGCCTCGCTCACCGCCGCGGAGGGAAGCGGCTGCTTGCGCGTGCCCGGGTCCACCTCGGAAAGAATGCCGGGGTCGACGCCGACCGGCCGCGGCGGCACCGAGCAGGCGCCGAGCGCGGCCGCGAGCACTAAGAGGATCGCTTTTCTCATGGCACCGGTCCCTTCCTGGCCGCTTTCTTGTTCACGACCGGATTGAGCTTCAGCGTTTCGCGCCCGCCCGGGCGCTGCAGGACGACCTGCGACTCCGAGATCGCGACGAGCGTCGCGTCGCCGACACGCTCGCCGAGCCGCACCACGCGCCCGTCGATCACGGCGACCCGACGTCCTGGCGAGATGAGCACGCTTTGCAGCCGCGCCGTGCGCGCAACTGAATCCTTCGAGGCTTCCGTCGCCGAGGGATCTGAGCCCGCGGGCGGACGCATCGGGTCATGGAGCGCTTGCGCGAGCGCCGCCGGGCTCGCCGAAGAGCCGGCAAGCAGCGCACCGAGCGCGCACAGGGCCGCGATCAGACGTTCAGCCATGCGCGGTCCAGGCTCAGCGTGTACACGGTCAGCTTCATCGCCACCTTCGGGAAATCGGTCGCGTCGAGCTCGAGCGAAGCCCAGTAGAGCTGGGTCGGCAGCGCCTCGAGATCGCGCACATAGGCGAGCAGGTCGAGATAAGAGCCCGTCACAGTGAGCTCCAGGCCATGGCGGTAAATGAGCCGCTCGCTCGCCGGCGGCTTTGCTTTCGCCGCGGGCTTCGCGGCCGCGGGCGGCTTGGCGCCGGGCGCCGGCTTCGCCGCCGCGGATTGCGCCTCGGCGATCGTCGTGGGCGCGAGGGTCTTCATCTCGACGAGAGACACGCCGCGGCTTCGGGCGAGCAGGCCGCCGATCACGGCGCGCATTTGCGCCGGAGCGGTGAATTTGCGCTCCTCGGCCGCGATGCGCGCCTCGAGCGACGCGAGCTCGGCATTGAGCTTCGCCAGCCGCTCGCGCTCGGCGCGGTCGGGATCGTGCGCGCGCGAGCCGATGAGCGTGGCGACTTGCGCCTCGAAAGCCTTCATCTCCGCCTGCTTCTGCTGCATGGTGACGTTCATGCGCCGGTGCTTGAGAATCTCCGGCTCGATCATCAGGGTGTAGGCGAGCGCGAGGAGCGCAACCACGAGCGCCGCGCTCACCATCGCGCGCTCGCGAACGCTGAGCGTGTCGAAGCGTTGCGCGTAGCGCTGCCACAAGGCCTTCACGAAGCGTCCTTGCGCAGCGGAATGCTGAACGAGAACTCGACGTAGCGCGCCGGCGGCTTGGCGGCCAGGCGAAGCTCGCTGATCGTGCGCCCGGCGAAGGGCTCCTCCTTGTTAAGCTGCCCGATGTACGCCGGCACGAGCTCGCTGTCGAGGACGCGGCCCTTCAACACCAGTTGGCCCGACTTGCCGCCGATCCCGATCCCGGTAAGCCAGACGCCGTTCATCGTCTGGCGCGCGAGCGCGGCGAGATAAGGCGAAAAGCCCTCGACGTCGCCGTTTCCCCCCGAGCGCATGGAGGCGATCAGCTCGCGCCGCATGCGCAACCGCTCTTCGACGCGCGCGAGCTCGTCGGCGAGCGCGGTGCTGCGGCCCTGCGCCGAATACTCGGTGGAGAAACGCACCATCTGCTCGCGCAGCGCGGCGATGCGCCGGTCGGTCTGCGCGAGCGTCGCCTGCAGCGCGCGGTTCTGCCGCGCGTAGAGCGACTGCAACGCGACGGAAAGCAGGGCAAGCAAAGCGAGCGCCAGCGCCAGGGTCCCGGCCGAGAAATGCTTCTTCTGGCTGCGAAAGCGCGCATCGAAAAGGTTGATCTGCTGGGTCACGTCGCGTCGCGCAGCGCCGCGCCGAAGTGATGGAAGAGCCGCCATTGCGCTTGCTCGTCGGGCGGCGCGTCGCCGAACGTGAGAACGCCGCGCAGGTCGACTTCCTGGACCGGCATGTCGAAGCGCGCACGCAGCGTTTCGGGCAGGTCCGTGCGGCGCCCGGTCGGCGCGAGAAGCAGCTTGCCGACCGCCACATGGGCGAACTGCCGCTCGAAATGATCGAGCGTGCGCTGAACCTCGAGGGCCACGGCTTCCGCCTGCTCGACGCCCATATCGAGTCGCCGCGCGAGGTAGAGCTCGCCGGCGTGGGTAATCGTCAGCAGCCCCCAATCCTGTCCGAAATAGAGCAGCAGCACCCCGCGGCCTTCTTCCTCGTACAGGGCCGCGATATTGCGCTGGGCAGTCTCCGGGATTTCGATCACCGAAAGCGGGATGCGCGCCTGCTCGAATTGCTGCATGCGGGAACGGATGAGTTCGTTGCGCGCGAGCACCGCGAGCACCTGCGGGCCGCCCGACGCGGCGGCGTCGGCTCCTGCGCTCGGAATATCGAGCACATCGAGGATGGCGTCGTCGATCTTGTAGTCCACCATGTCTTTCACCTTCCAGCGCAGCGCGCTCTTCAGCTCGGCGCGCGGAACGTTTGGCGCCTCGACGAGCAGCAAGTCGTACTCGCCGGCGCGCAGCATCGTGCTGCACTGGTAATGCGAGAGCTTGAATTCGCGGGTCAGGCGCTCGAGCGTGCCCTTGCCTGCGCCCAGATCGCGCGCGCCGTAAGTCGAAACCAGCGCGCGCACGCCGGCCTCGCGCCGCGCGTGCGCAAAGCGCAGCGAGGCATCGTCGAAAGACACGGCGAGCCAGCCCGGTGTCCTACCTCCCCCCTTGAGCCAATCGAGCATGCGTGGCCGACCTTTTTCAAGTCGTTACTTCAAGTTATAACAATAACCTATTGTTGTCAAATGGGATTTTTAATTTTTATCAGTTGCTCCCCACCGTCACGCGCACTTGGCGCTCGACGTACGACGGGGGCGGCGGGCTGCTGGCGGTCGGACAAACGGAGTCATTGCATGCGGTGGCCACGATGCTGAAGGTCGTCAATGCCGTGTCGCCTTCCTCGTGGGCGCTCGAGGTGCAGGCGAGCGTGACGCGGAAGTCGGCAAGGTTGCCGCCGTACGCGATCGATTTGCCGTCGATGCCGCCGCAGCCGCCAAAGCCGCTGCGCAGGACGTGGTACATCCCCCACTCCAGCCCGCCGCGGGCGGCGTAATAGGCGCGCACGCCCTGCATGTCGAGCGCAGCTCCGACCTGTTGAGTGGTCGAGATGACGACCAGCGCCGCGCCGAACACCGCAAGGATGGCAAGCAGCGCGACGACGACCACCATCGCGAATCCGCGCTCGCTAGGGCACATTGTTCACCTGCGCTTCGAAGTACAGCGTGACGGTCTCGTTGGCGCGCGTAATGCCAAGCCGGACAGCGACCAGGCCGCGCCCGAGCATGGGCAACGCCGTGTAATCGATCTGGCAGGCGGACACGTGGTCGGCGAGCAGTGCGTCGCTCGCTCCCGCCGGAAGCGCGGTCGGCGGCAGGCCGCCGCGCGGCTCGATGGCATAGTTCGACCAGCGGCGCAGGGTGCCCGTGCCCTCCCCTGCCGCGCTGCCCACACCGGCGCACGCGTACGTGACCGGGCCGGAAACCACGAAGAAGCGCCTTCCCGGCGACTCGAGCGGGAAGCGCGTGGCGGCGGCGAGCGTGATGCGCTGCTCGTCGGCGAGCGCGCCCGCGCCGAAGGCGGCGATGCGCGCGATGTTGGGATCGGCGGCCGCGACCTCGTACGCGTCCGCGCCGGCGATGCCGAGGTTGTGAATCACCACGTAATCGTTCGGCTGCACTTGCTGATCGCCGCTCGCCGGCAGCGTTCCCAGGGTATCGAACACCGAGTCCGGCGCGCTGAAATCGAGCGGATCTTCGGCGGTGGCGACCGGGTTGTCGTCGTCGTTGAGCGCGCGGTAGCGGCCGCCGTTCTTGGTGAGCAGGATCTCGACAAAGCGGTTGCTGCCGTCCACGCGCGCGCTGTTGGGCAGCGCGAGCCGCAGGTCGCGCGTCATGCGCCGCAGCGCCGTATCGGCGACATCGGCCATCTCGGCGCGCCGCTGCGTCGCGAAGTAAGCCTGGAACGCCGGCTGCACGAACACCGAGGCCACCGCCGCGATGATGCCGAGCACGGCGATCGTCACGACGAGCTCGAGGAGAGTGACGCCTCTCATGGCCCCGCGTAGTTCAGGCGATAGCCGTCGAGAGTGAAGCCGAAGGCCTGCGGCCCGGCGACCGTGACCGTGATGCGCTTCGCTTCGTTCACCGCCGGCAGCACGGCGCCGGTATCGTTGAGCGAGACCACGGACACCGTGACGCCGGTGACGTTATAGGCCTCCAGCCCCGCGATCGGGTTGCCCTGGATGTCGCGGATGCCTCCGGCGGTGCTGTATCCGGCATAGTCGTCGACGTCGTCGAAGTCGGCGCGCGTGCCGGTTCCCGGCAGCGGGTCATAGGAAGCGAGCAGGATCTCGTCGAGCAGCGCTTCGGCGACCGCCACCGCCTGCTTCTGCACCTGCGGGTCGGCGCTCGCGCGGGTGCTCGTCTGGAAAATGAGGAGCACGCCCACGAGCGCCGCCGAGACGACGACGACCAGCACGATCACCTCGATGAGCGAAAAGCCGCGCTCCCTACGACCGGACATAACCGGTGTCGTGCTCGATCGTGAATTGCAGGCTGCCGTCTCCGGTCACCGTGAGGACGAGCGGCGCCGTGGTAAGCGCCCCAGCGGCGTCGCGGGTGCGTCCCAAGGCATCGAATTGAAATGTAATAGCGCTTACCGCGGTTCCGGCGGGGATATCGACCTTGAAAGGCACTTCGCCGTTCGGCGAAGCGACGCCGTCGCCGCCGCTGCAGGCCCCGGCGGCGCTGTAGCAAAGGCGCGCTTGCGTCGCCCCGATGCGCACGAATACCGGCCGGCGCTGCGCGATCGCCACTTTGCGCGCGTACTGCACCTGGGCAAGGAGCTGATCGAAGACGCCGCGCGTCGTGGCGAAGCCGCCCGACATGCGCGCGACCGCGACCACCGACAGGATGCCGACGATGAGAAGCACCGCGACGAGCTCGAGCAGCGAAAATCCGCCGGCATAAAAAAAGGAGCCTCGCGGCTCCTTCTTTTCTCGCAACAGGGTTGCCCCGCGGATTAGCTCGATACCGCGATGATGTTGACCGTCGTCGTCGTCCCGCCGGCGCTGTGATAGATCTCGCAGGTGCCGGTGGCGCCGTTTGCCATCGTCGTGGTGAGCGTCCCGGGGGCGACCACGATGTCGGTCGGCCATCCGCCCTGCAGCACATTCGTGAGCACCGCAGTCGTGCATGCATTGACGATGGTCGCGGCGCCGGCGAGGTTGCCTTGCGCGAGCCGCGCGCCGTAATTGATCGCTGCGCCGGAAGCGACCGCGCCCGCGACCCCCTGGGCCGCCGCGCGCCGCGCATCGTTCTGGATGTCGAAGAACCTGGGCAGCGCGACCGCCGCGAGGATGCCCAAAATCGTTATCACCACGACCAGCTCGATGATTGTGAAGCCGGAAACTTTTCTCATGAAATCCCCTGTTTAGACCTGAAACCTCAGGTTCCCCATGCGCATGGTAGCACTTGCCGACCCGCTTGCAAGTCTCCAGGCCATGCTGCAAAGCACCATCTTTCTAAAATTTTCAATCGATGATCCAACGGTAGGGCTTGCGCGGCCGTATGAAAGGTTGGCGCAAGTCGGCGCTCGCGGAATCGGACAGCTCCACGCGGAAGTGCAGGCCCTTCTCGGCATCGGGCGGCTCGGTCAGGTAGCGCTTGCGCCCGGGGAGGTACACGAGATCGCCGGAGGCGCGGTCGAAGTACCAGCTGCGCGACTCGAGCGATCCGGGCGCCGGCGCGTAGAGCGCGCCGAGATAGTTCTCCGGCGGCCGCGCAAGGAGAGGGATCGGATTTGCGCCCGCTTCCTTTTCGATGTCCCGGCCGCGTCCGGCGATCACGAGCGTGGCGAAGCGCATGGTGAGCGCGGTGTTGATCGCGGCGAGGTTCTGCTCCATCGCGGCCTGCTCGCCGAGCTCCTGGGTGCGCAGCAGCCGGTCGAGCGCGATGCCGAAAAGCAGCGCCACCAGGCAAATGATGACCGCGAGCTCGACAAGCGTGAAGCCGCGCCGCGCGCCTAGCGCCTGAGCGCGACCCTCGAGAGGTCCCATATCGGGAGAAAGACGCCGAGGGCGAGGATGAGGACGATGACGCCGAGAAACACGATGAGAACCGGCTCGATCTGCGCGGCGAGCGTTTTCACCTCGTAGTCGACTTCGCGCTCGTAGAGCTGGGCCACCTCGAGCATCAGCTCGTCGAGCTCGCCGGTCTCGGCGCCCACCGCGATCATCTGCAGCACGACCGGCGTGAAGATGCCGGCGTCGGCGGCGGTGCGCAGCACGCTTTCGCCGCGCTCGACGCTCTCGCGCATGCCCTCGATGCGCGCGGCGAGGTAGTCGTTGTCCACGACGGCGGCCACGCTGGTGAGCCCCTGCACCACCGGCACGCCGCTGCGCAGCGAAAGCGCGAGGCTGCGCGCAAAGCGCGCAAGCGTCGCCTTGTTCATGATCTTTCCGGCGATCGGGAGCTTGAGCTTCAGCTTGTCCCAGGCGTACTTGCCGCGCGGGGTCTTCTTCCACATCCGGAAACCGACCGCCGCGAGCGCCACGGCCGCGACGATGACCGGCCAGAACTGCACCGTGAAGTCCGAGGCGCCGATGAGAATGCGCGTCATGAGGGGCAGCGGCGCGTTGAAGCCATGGAAGAGCTTGGCGAACGCGGGGATCACCACGATATTGATCACGATGAGCGCGATCACCATCGCCGCGACGACGAACATCGGGTAGCGCATCGCCGACTTGATGCGCTCGCGGATCTCCTTCTCGAATTCGAGGTGCTCGTACAGGCGCAGGAACACCGTCTCCAGCATGCCGGTGCTCTCGCCCACGCGCACCAGGCCGATGTAGAAACTGGAGAACAGGTCCGGGTGGCGGCGCAGCGCCGCGGAAAGCTCGCGCCCGCTGTCGAGGCTCTTGCGCAGGTCGGCGATCACCGTCTTCAGGCTCGGGTTGATCACCGACTCCTCGAGCCCGGCGAGCGCCCGCATGATCGGCACGCCGGCCTTGAGCAGCGTGTACATCTGCCGCGAGAAGAGCATCAGGTCGACGAGCGTGATGGGCTGCCCGAAGCGCTTGCGCAGCACGCCGGAAACCGCCGCCGCGGGAGCGCCGGCCGCCGGGCTCGGCTTGATGTCGACCGGAGTGATGCCGGTGTTCAGCAGCTGGTCGGCGACCGCGCCGCTGTCGGCTCCCTCCATCCTGCCCTGGATCAGCTCACCGCGCGGATCGCGCCCCGTGTAGGCGAAAGAGGGCATCAATCGCCGATTTCGCTCGCCACCCGGATCACCTCGGAAACCGGCGCGCGGCCGGCAAGCGCGAGCTGCAGCGCGTGATGCTTGAGCGACTGGTTGCGGGTGGCCGCCTCGGCGAGCGCGGCGAACTCGTTGGTCTGGTTGCGGTTCAGCGCCGCGACCATCTCGGGCGACATCTCCAGCATCTCGTAGATGCCGGTGCGGCCGAGAAGCCCCAGGCCGTTGCAGTGCGAGCAGCCGCGGCCGCGCATGAATTTGTGCTGCCCCGGCTTGATGCCGAGCTCGGTGGCGAGCCAGCCGAGCTCTCCGGCCTGCGGCTCGTGCGGCGCGGCGCAGCTTTCGCAGTTGAGGCGCACCAGGCGCTGCGCGATCACCGCGTGCACCGAGGTGCCGACCATGTAGTAAGGCGCCCCCATGTCGATCAGGCGGATCGGTGTCGTCGCCGCGTCCTTGGTGTGCAGCGTGGAGAGCACGAGGTGGCCGGTGAGCGCGGCGCGCAGCCCGATCTGCGCCGTTTCCTCGTCGCGCATCTCGCCGATCAGGATCACGTCCGGGTCCTGGCGCAACGCCGAGCGCAGCACCGCGGAGAAGCTCAGGTCGATTTTCTCGTTTACCTGGACCTGGTTCACGCCGGGAAGGCGGTACTCGACCGGGTCTTCGACGGTGATGATCTTCTTCTCGATCGAATTGATCTCGGCGAGCGCCGCGTACAGCGTGGTGGTCTTGCCGCTACCGGTCGGCCCGGTGACGAGCACCATGCCGTTGGTGCGCTGCAGGGTGTGGCGAAAGCGCGCGAGCGTCTCGGCAGGCATGCCGAGGTTGTCGAGCGACAGCAGCCCCGCCTGGCGGGTAAGGAGCCGCATGACCACCGATTCGCCGTATTGCACCGGCATGGTGGAGAGGCGCACGTCCACCGGCTGCTCGCGCACGCGCACGTTGAGGCGCCCGTCCTGCGGATGGCGCTTTTCGGAGATGTCGAGGCCGGCCATCAGCTTCAGCCGCTGCACCAGCGCCGGGCCGATGCGCATGTCGGCTTCCGCCTGCTTCTGCAGCACCCCGTCGATGCGGAAGCGGATGCGCACGTTGCCCTCCTGCGGCTCGATGTGCACGTCCGAGGCGTTGACCTGGATCGCGTCTTCGAACACCGTCTGGAGGAAACGCACCACCGGCGCATCTTCGGCGCCGACCGTGGCGCTGAGCGCGCCGAAATCCACGTAGGTGTCGCCGAGATCCTGCTCGAGCGCCCTGGCGAGCCCGCTGATTTCCTCGGTGCGCCGGTAGACGCGGTCGATGCTTTGCAGCAGCCTGTCTTCGGCTACGGCGGCGACGTCCACCGGCCGCTTGAGCGCGCGCCGCAGCTCGTCCTGCGCGAAGAGGTCCGCCGGATCCGACATGCCGACCAGGTAGCTCGTGCGGCGGTCCTCCAGCACCAGCGCGCGGAAGCGCCGCGCCTGCGCTTCCGGCAGGCGGCGCACGAGATCGTTGTTGAGGTTGAAGGACTTGAGGTTGACGTGCGGCACGCCGAGCTGCCGCGCGATCGCTTCGGCGAGCTGCTCCTCGCTGCAAAGGCCGCTTTCGACGAGGACGCGCCCGAGCCTGCGCCCGATCTTCTTTTGCTGCTCGAGGGCCTGCGCGAGCTGCTCGGGGGTGACGAGCTTCTGGGCGACGACGACGTCGCCGAGGCTGATTTTGGTTGCGCGCGCCGGCTCGCTCATGCGAGCTTCCTTATAAGGATGACAAACCAGGACCAGTATACTGCGCGCCTGCGGAGATCGCTTTCGAATGCCCGCTGCGCAGCCTCCTGAAACTCTCGACGCCACGGCGTGGCACAAGCAGGGACTCGAGCTCCTCGACGCCGGCAAGATCGACCGCGCGATCACGGCCTTCCGCCGTGCTCTGCGCGCGGACGAAACCTTCGCCGAAGCGCACAACGATCTGGGCACCGCGTATTTCGAGAAGGGCTGGCACGCCGAGGCGGAGAAGTGCTTCCGCCAGGCGATCGCGCTCAAGCCCGAGCATGCGATCGCGCACGCCAATCTGGGCGCCGCGCTGCGCGCACAGGCGCGCTTAGGCGACAGCCGCCGCGCTTTCCAGCGCGCGCTGCTGCTGCGCATCCGCGGCATGCTGCCCGCATTCCTGCGCTGGCCGATCAAGCAGCGCACGCCGCCCCGGCCGGCCGGCAAGCATTTTCGTAAAGATCTGCAAGCGATCGCCGATGCGCTCGGCGCCAACGACATCGAAAAGGCGCTCAAGCTGGCGCGCGCAGCCGAAGCCCGGTATCCGGAAGAAGCCGACGTGCTGCAGGTGGCGGCGCTCGCGTTCGAGGAAGCGAAGGACCTCGCTCCCGCGATCGAGCGCACGCGCGCGGCGATTGCCCGCAAGCCCGATCGCGCCGAGTACCACATCACGCTCGCCCGGCTGCTCGTCAAATCGGGCGACCAGGCCGCGGCGCTGGAGGCCGCGATGCGGGCGGCGAAGCTCGAGCCCGGCTCGGCGGACGTGCACGCGACCATCGCCGGCATCTATCACCCCTGGCGCGAGGACCTTGCCGAAGAAGCGGCGCGGCACGCCATCGAGCTCGATCCCGCCTCGCACGCCGGACACGGCAACCTCGCGGCGGCCCTCTGGGGCCTCGGCCGGCTCGACGAGGCGGAGCCGCACGCCCGCGAAGCGGTGCGCCTGAAGCCCGGCCAGATCAGCTACCGCGCGAACCTTGCGCTCATTTACAAAGACCAGGGGCGCATCGAGGAGGCGCGCGAGCTCTATCGCGGCCTGATCGCCGAGGCGCCCGATAACCCCAAGCTCGCGCTCGACCTCGGCACGCTCGCGACCGAATGCGAAGGCGATCTCGAGGCGGCGCGCACCTGGTATCGCAAGGCGCAGCAGCTTTCCGGCGAGCCGCGCGCGTTCCTCTCGGAGGCGCTCATCGATCTGCTCGACGGGCGCTTCGAGAGCGCATGGGAACGCTACGAGGCGCGCAAGCAGGTCCCCGACCAGCGCCATCAGCACGCGCTCTTCGCCTCGATGGCCCAGTGGCGCGGCGAGGCGGCCCCCGCGCGCCGCCTCCTCGTGTACGGCGAGCAGGGTCTCGGCGACGAGGTCATGTTCGCTTCGATGTTCGGCGAACTCGCCAAGCGCGTGCCGCGGGTGACGCTGATGACCGACCCGCGCCTGGGCGCGCTCTTTCAGCGCTCGTTTCCCACCTTCGAGGTCATCGCCGAGCCGCGCAACTCGCAAGGCGAGCGCGCAAAAAGCCTCCCCGACATCGATTGCGCGGTCGCCGCCGGAAGCCTGGGGCGGCTGTTCCGCCGCCGGCGTGAAGACTTTCCCGGCCACACGGGCTATCTCGCGCCCGATCCGGTGAAGATTGCCGCCTGGAAGGAAAGACTGCCGCCGGGCTTCAAGGTGGGCCTCTCCTGGATCGGCGGCATGCAAAAAACCGGGCGCAGCCGCCGCTCGCTCTCGCTTGCGGAGCTGCGTCCGCTACTGGAATCGCCGGGCGTCTCGTGGGTGTCGCTGCAGTACACCCCCGCCGCGAAAGAGATCGCGGCGCTGGCCGATGCCGGCGGGCCGCGCATCGCGGAATTCCCGGGCGTGACTGCGGACATGGACGACCTCGCGAGCCTCATCGCCGCGCTCGATCTCGTGGTGAGCGTGTGCAACACCACCGTGCACGTCGCGGGCGCCGTCGGCAAAGAGGTGCTCGTCATGGCGCCGTTCGTTCCGGAGTGGCGCTACGGCATTCGTGGCGAGCGCATGGTGTGGTACCCCTCGGCGCGCGTTTTCAGGCAGGCGCGCTATGGCGCGTGGGATCAGGTGCTGGAAGACGTCAAGGCACGACTGCGGCGTTAAGTTCCCATTGCACCGTAGCATGCGCGCCAATCAGCTCGCGCCACCATTCAGGCGGCCGGACCGTGACGTGCGCGTTCTCGCCGCTCGGCAGGTGCTTCCGCGCGGGGAAACAGGCGACGTTGAGGTACACGAAGCGCTTTGCATAGCCGAAGATCTCGTCGAGGATCCACGGCAGGTCTTCCTCGGGGCAATGCTCGAGGACGTCGGTGCAGACCACGCCGTCGAAGCGATCTTTCGGGAGTTCGCTGTGCGGCGCGTAGCCGGGATCGAAGCAGCGCACTTCATCGACGTCCCAGTATTCGGCGATGCCGTCGGCGACATGCCTGCCATCGACGAGGATCTTTTGCGGCCGGTATTGCATGCCCTTGCCCGAGCCGTAATCGAGGAGGGTCCTAGCCCCGGTGGTCTCGATCAGCTTTTTGATGCGCGCGATGTGCGCGGGCAGACTAGAGCCGGGGAAGGTCTGCTCGGCGGGAATGCCGAGGCGCGATTCGCCCTCGACGTGCATGCGGGCGTACTGCTCCAGCAGCGCGCGATAGCGAGGGCTAGGGTGCGCACGGGTGTAAGCCATGGAATGACACTTTAGGAAAAAAAACGGGGCAGCCCTTTGAGAGGGCTGCCCCTGAGCTACCCGGCGCCAGAGGAGGAGGAGGAGGCGACGGGTGCTGCGTTGCAATAACTATACGCCTTTAACTTCTTTGACGCAAATAGTCTCCAATATCAAAACACCTTTGCATATACTGCAAAGATGGCAGACGTATTCAGCGAAATGCTGGTGTTTGCCCGGGTGGTCGGGTCCGGAGGCCTGTCGGCCGCCGCCCGCGAGCTCGGGCTCTCCCCGGCGATGGTGAGCCGGCGCCTGGCGGCCCTGGAATCCCGCCTGGGGGTGCGCCTCGTCAACCGCACCACCCGTTCCCTCAGGCTGACCGACGAGGGGGCGACCTATTACGACAGCTGCAGCCGCGTGCTTGCCGAAATCGAGGAGGCCAATGCTGCGGTGTCGGCGGGCCGGCAGGCGGCCCAGGGTGCCTTGCGCGTGGCGCTTCCCGCTTCCTTCGGCAACCAGTACGTCGCGCCGCTTATTCCGCAGTTCGCCGCGCGCTATCCGGCGGTGCAGCTTCTGCTCAGCCTCTCGGACCGCAATGTCAACGTCGTCGAAGAGGGCTTCGACCTCGCGATTCGCATCGCGAACCTCGCCGACTCCTCGCTCGCCGCGCGCAAGCTCGCGCCGAACCGCCGCGTGATCTGCGCAACGCCCGACTACCTGCGCCGCCACGGCGTGCCGCGCATGCCCACCGATCTCCTGAATCACAACTGCCTTCTCTCGAGAGACTTCAGCTCGAGCTGGGAATACAAAGACCCCGACGGCAAGCCGGGTGTCGTGCGCGTCACCGGCCGCTACGTCTCCGACAACTGGGAAGTGCTGCGCGAATGGGCGCTCGCGGGCATGGGCGTGGCGCTCAAATCCACCTGGGACGTGCGCCGCCACCTCGAGAGCGGCGCGCTGGTGTCGCTACTTCCGGGCTATACCTTCCACACGGACGTGGCAATCTACGCGGTCTATCCTCACCGGCGTCACCTGCCGGCGAAGACGCGCGTGTTCATCGAGTTCCTTGCCGAATCGTTCGGCCCCGAGCCCTTCTGGGATAAACCGGAAGTGAAACCGGTCAAACCCAGGATAAAAGCCCGACCCGCCGCCGAGCCTACAATACTTCCATGACCACGAAGGCCGAACTCGCCAAAGCGACCCTCGACGACAAGTACACCGTCGAACGCGGCCGCGTCTTCCTCACCGGCACGCAGGCGCTGATCCGCTTGCTGATGCTGCAGCGGGCGCGCGACCGGATGGCCGGGCTCAACACCGCCGGCTTCGTCTCGGGCTATCGCGGCTCGCCGCTCGGCGCGCTCGACCAGTCGCTCGCGCGGGCCAAGGCGCACCTCGAGGCGCACCACATCCGTTTCCAGCCCGGCGTGAACGAGGACCTCGCGGCGACCGCGATCTGGGGCTCGCAGCAGGTCACGATGTTCCCGAAGGCGAAGTACGACGGCGTCTTCGGCATGTGGTACGGCAAGGGGCCGGGCGTCGACCGCTGCGGTGACGTCTTCAAGCACGCGAACGCCGCGGGCACGTCGAAGCACGGCGGCGTGCTGGTGCTCGCCGGCGACGACCATGCGGCGAAATCCTCGACGCTGCCGCACCAGTCCGAGCACATCTTCAAGGCCTGCCTGATCCCGGTCCTGAATCCCTCGAACGTCCAGGACTATCTCGACCTCGGCCTGCACGGCTACGCGATGAGCCGCTATTCGGGGCTGTGGGTCGCTTTCAAGTGCGTGACCGACGTCGTCGAGTCGGGCGCTTCCGTGGTCGTGGATCCCACAAGAGTCCAAGCCAGGATTCCCGCCGACTTCGTGCTGCCGCCCGACGGGCTCAACATCCGCTGGCCCGACGGCATCCTGGAGCAGGAAGCGCGCATCCTCGACTACAAGGTCTACGCCGCCCTCGCCTACGCGCGCGCCAACGGCCTCGACCGAATCATCTGGGACACTCCCACCCCCCGTTTGGGAATCGTTACGACTGGAAAGTCGTACGGGGACGTGATGCAGGCACTCGCCGACCTGGGAATCGATCAGCAAGTCGCAAGAGACATCGGCCTGCGGGTCTACAAGGTCGCGATGTCCTGGCCGCTCGAGCCGCAGGGCGCGCGCCGCTTCGCCGAGGGGCTGGAAGAAATCCTCGTCGTCGAGGAGAAGCGCCAGCTCGTCGAGTACCAGATCAAGGAAGAGCTCTACAACTGGAAGGAAGGCGTGCGCGCGCCGCGCGTGGTCGGCAAGTTCGACGACAGCGGCGAGTGGAGCCGCAGCGGCGGCCAGCCCGCCGGCACCTGGCTGCTGCCGGCGCACTACGAGCATTCGCCGGCGATGGTCGCCCGGGCGATCGCGCAGAGAATCACGAAATTAAAAATGGATTCTTCCCTCGGGTCGCAGTTCAAGGAGCGGCTGGCGTTCCTGGACTTCAAAGAGAAGCTGCTCGCCAAACCCAGGGTAACGGCCATAAGGCAGCCTTACTTCTGCTCCGGCTGCCCGCACAACACCTCGACCCGCGTGCCCGAAGGCAGCCGCGCCACCGCCGGCATCGGCTGCCACTTCATGGCGGTGTGGATGAACCGCAACACCGCGACCTTCACGCACATGGGCGCGGAAGGCGCGCCGTGGATCGGCCAGGCGCCGTTCACCGACGAAAGACACATCTTCGCCAACCTGGGCGACGGCACCTACTTCCACTCGGGCCTGCTCGCGATCCGCGCCGCGGTGGCGGCGAAGGTCAGCATGACCTACAAGATCCTCTACAACGACGCGGTGGCGATGACCGGCGGCCAGCGCCACGACGGCCCGCTCGACCCGGCGAGGATCTCGCGCCAGATCGCGGCCGAGGGCGTGCAGCCGATCGTGGTGGTCACCGACGAGCCGGAGAAGTATCCGCACGGCACCGCGTGGGCGCCGGGCGTCACCGTGCGCCACCGCGACGAGCTGGACGCAGTTCAAAAAGAATTACGTGAAATCCAAGGCGTGTCAGCCATCATCTACGACCAGACCTGCGCCTCCGAGAAGCGCCGCCGCCGCAAGAGGAACGAGTACCCCGACCCCGCGAAGCGCGTGGTGATCAACGAGATGGTGTGCGAAGGCTGCGGCGACTGCAGCGTGAAGTCGAACTGCCTCTCGGTCGAGCCGCTCGAAACCGAGTTCGGCCGCAAGCGCGCCATCAACCAGTCCTCGTGCAACAAGGACTATTCGTGCGTCAAGGGCTTCTGCCCGAGCTTCGTCACCGTCGAAGGCGGCCGGCTCAAAAAAGGTAAGTCCTCAACAAAAGAAGTGGAGGACTTTCCCGCATTCGACGAGCCAAACGTTCCCTCATTGGCTTCTCCTTACGGCATTCTCGTCACCGGCATCGGCGGCACCGGGGTCATCACCATCGGCCAGATCATCGGCATGGCGGCGCACCTCGAGGGCAAAGGCGTCTCGGTGCTCGACATGTCGGGCCTCGCGCAGAAATACGGCGCGGTGATGTCGCACGTTCAGGTCGCGGCACGCGCCGAGGACATCCATGCGACGCGCCTCGACACCGGCGGCGCGAATCTCGTGCTCGGCTGCGACCTCGTGGTCAGCGCCAGCACCGAGTCGATCGCGAAGATGACCCCCGAGCGCACACGCGCGGTGGTCAACGCCACCGTCACGCCGACCGCGGAATTCGTGAAGAACCCCAACTGGCAGCTCCCCGGCACGGATCTCACGCGCGATATCACCGAAACCACGAAGGAAGCGAGCTTCGTGGCGGCGACCGAGCTCGCTACCGGCCTGATGGGCGACGCGATCGCCACCAACATGTTCATGCTCGGCTACGCCTACCAGAAAGGCTGGGTGCCGCTCGCCGGCGAGTCGCTCGAGCGCGCCATCGAGCTGAACGGCGTCGCGGTCGAGTTCAACAAGAAGAGCTTCCAGTGGGGCCGGCGCGCGGCCGTGGACCAGGAGCGCGTGAAGCGCATCGCCACGCCGGCCGACGTGATCCCGATCGACCAGCATTTCTCGCGCAACCTCGACGAGCTCATCGAGCGGCGCGTCAGATTCCTCACCGAGTACCAGAACGCCGCCTACGCGGATAAATACAAAAAGCTCGTCGACCGTGTCAGGAAGGTGGAAAGCGAAAAGACCGGTTCTTCCAAACTTGCCGAAGCGGTGGCGCGCTACTACGCCAAGCTCCTCGCCTACAAGGACGAGTACGAGGTGGCGCGGCTGCACGCCGACACGAGCTTCCAGAAGAAAATCGAAGACCTGTTCGAAGGCGACTACAAGATCGCCTACCACCTCTCGCCGCCGACCTTCGCGACGAAGGATCCCCTCACCGGCGAGCCGCACAAGATGCGCTTCGGGCCTTGGGTTTTGCCCGTGTTCAAAGTACTCAAAACCCTCAAGGGTCTTAGAGGCACGCCGCTCGACCCCTTCGGCTACACCGAGGAGCGGCGCACCGAGCGCGCGCTCATCCGCGAGTACGAGCAATCGGTCGAGCGGCTGCTCGCCGACCTCGGTCCGCAGAACCACGCGCTCGCGGTGCAGATCGCCTCGATCCCGGAAGAGATGCGCGGCTTCGGCTACATCAAGATGCGCAACGTCGACGCCGCGCGCCAGAAGCGCGACGAGCTCCTCGCGCGCTTCAGCGCCGCGCCCGCGCCGGCCAGGGCAGCCGCATAGGGTCTGAAATAGGGACAGACCCCATTTCTGCCGCGGCAGGAAAGGAAAGGCGGAAATGGGGTCTGTCCCTATTTCTGCCGCTGTCCCTGTTTTTGGGTTCGCTTTTTTCGGTTTCCGCCTTCGCCGAAGACCGCACCCTCCAGCTCCCAAACGGCGAGGAAATCCACTACCGCGTCATCACCGAACCCGCCGAAAGCGCGCGCGAAACCGCAAAGCAGCTCTTAAAGCATCTCGCCGCCGGCGATATCCAGGGCGCCGCCGCACTCTCCAACGCGCCGATGCGCCGCTACGAGGTGCTGCGCGACTACCGCAACCAGGTCGGCGAAGAGGAATTCAAGCGCGTGTACGCGCAATATCAATCGCCCGCGAACCGCCTCTTCCTGGAAGCCGCGATCGGCCGCCGCCACCTGCTCGTGTGGGACCTCGGCGAAGCCGGCAACCATCTCGCGGGGCAGTACTACGTCGAGGTGGACGGCAAATTCCTGCTCGACGACGAGTCGAACGAGGAGCGCGCGCAGCTCGCGCGCTTGCTTCAGACGCTACGAAAGCGCACTACCCACTAGGCCTTCACGTAGGGGTTTTCCGGCAGCTCCTTGACCACGAATCCGGCAGCGCGCATGGCGTCCATCGTGGCCGCGTCCGGCTTTCTCTTGAAGAGAACGGCAGTCACGATGTCCCGCGGGCGAAGGCCGAGCTTGCAGAGCGCGTTCTTGGCGGCGATGACGCCCTTCACTTTTGCCCGCATCCTGCGGTCCTTCGGGGTCCCGCCCGAAGCCGGGACGAACGCGACTCCCTCGATATAGCAGTCGTTCATGTAAGCGAACGCGCAGTACCGCAGCCCCACGCCGAGCATCAGCTTTTCGACCTCGCGCTCGGACATCGAATAGATGTAGTTGCCCACCGGCTCGAACGCGTGATCGTCCGCCGGCTTGCCGAGAAGGCGCTTCAGCGCCGTGAAAAGGCGCCTCCCGCTCGCCGCCGGATCGTTCGGCTCGGTGAGCACGGCGGCCTCGCGGCACACGCGCAGCATTTCGTAGACCGCCAGATACGGCCGCGGCAAGTGGTGATAGCACTCCTTGGAGTAGACGAAGTCGAAGCTCTCGTCCGGGAAGGTGAGCGCCTCGGCGTTCTGCGCGGCGAACTTGCCGATGAATCCTCTCTCGGCCCCGATCCTGAGAAGCTCGTCGGAGAGATCGGTCGCGGTCACGTCCGCCACTCCGGCCGCGATCAGGTGATGCGCGTCGGTTCCGAAGCGCCCGTCGCCCACGGTGAGCCAGGATTTCGCGCGCCCCCGCTCGATCAGCGGCTGAAGGAAGGAGCGCATCCGGCGATGCCGCCAGGCATCGAGCGTGTCGTCCGAAAACCAGCTCTCGCCGACGCGTTGCCGCTCTGGATCTTCGAGCACGCGCCGCCATTCCAAATCGTGGCGATCGTAGGCGATCCTCATCGGCGCGGCGCGGATTCCCTCACGCCTTCAGGCTGAACGGCGTGAAGTTGGTGCCGCGGTCGTAGTAATCCTCGTGCTCCGCGCGCTTGAGCACGCCCACGATCTTGTACGTCACCGGAGTGAAGACCACCTCGACGCCTACCTTCAGGACGAACTGCGCCGCCATGATCTCGAGCAGCCTGTCGTTCGGGATCATGCCGGAGTTGTAGAAAGCGAGCGGGTAGAAGAGCGCCGAGTCGACCGCCTCGCCGAAGATCGTGGAGCCGATGGTGCGCGTCCACAGCCAGCGCCCGGCGGTCAGGATCTTCATCTTGGCGAGCACGAAGGAGTTGACGAACTCGCCGCAGAAGTAGGCGATCATCGAAGCGGCAGCGATTCGCGGCGCCTGGCCGAAGGCGATCTCGTAGGCTTTCTGGTTCTCCCAGAACGGCGCCGGCGGCAGCGCCACGACCACCGCGGCCATGAACGACGCGAAGGCGAGGCCTGCGAAACCCGCCCAAATGACGCGCCGCGCGCGCGCGTAGCCGTATACCTCGGTGAGCACGTCGCCGAAGACGTACGAGATCGGGAAGAAGAGCACGCCCGCGCCGAACGCCGGCCAGCCGCCGAACTGCACGATCTTCGCCGGCCCGATGAGATTCGAGCAGATGAGCACCGTGACGAACGCCGCCATCACGAAGTCGTAATAGCGGTATGTCTTCACGGCAGCTTGGGCGCGTAGTCGCGGTGTTCGGGTTCGAGCGGTACGCGCATCGCGTCAAGCACGCGCGAGACCATCGCGTAAAAGCCCGCGGTGACCGCGAGCTCGACGAAGTCGTGATGGTCGAAGTGCTTCATGACGTCGCGGTACGTCTCGTCGCTCACGCGGCCTTCCGTGACCGCGTCCGCAATGGCGAGGGCCGCTTTTTCCCTGGAATCAAACTCCGGAGATTCACGCCAGGTGTCTAGCGCAGCGATCTGCGCGTCGCGCACGCCCGCCTTGCGCGCCATTTTGAGGTGATGGGCCCACTCGTACTCCGAGCGCGCAAGCTGCGCGCCGCGCAGGATCAAGAGCTCGCGCAGCGCGCGCGGCGTGCGCGTGCCGTTGCGCAGCGTGTTCGCGAACTCGGTCCAGGCGGCGATGAGGTTCGGATGGTTGGCGAGCGCGCGGTACAAGTTGGGCGGCGTGCCCCAGAGGCTTTCGAGACGTTTCTTGAGGGCGGGCTCGAAATCCGCCAACGGGACCCGTTGCATGGCGCGCAATGATAAACAGAAAAAATAGGGACAGACCCTATTTCCGCTGAAATGGGGACAGGGTGATGTAAACCCGTCGAAGCAACACCTTTGATTCAATTTAATCAGGGAGGTGTTGCATGGCGAGGGGGTTTAGTAGGGCTGAGCGATTGGCGTTGTGGCGAGCGTGGAAGTCGGGTTCGACGCTTTCGCAGATAGCTAAGGAGTTGAATCGTCGCGCGAGTAGCGTACTTTGGGTTTTAAGGCGCGACGGCGGGTTCGAACCGCGAACCCGACGGCGCGCCGAGCGGGTGTTGCAGGCGAAAGAGCGCGAGGAGATTTCCAGAGGGTTATCGGCCGGCCTTTCGATACGTGAGATTGCCAGGGGTCTTGGTAGGGCGGCGTCCACGGTAAGCCGGGAGATTCGCCGTAACGGCGGCAAGCAGTTGTATCGAGCGGCCAATGCCGATGCGCGCGCCTGGCGCACAGCGCGCCGCCCTCAGCGCTGCTTACTAGCACGTCGAGCACGGCTTAGGGCTTGGGTGGCCAGGCACTTAGGCCGCAATTGGTCGCCGCGGCAGATCGCCGTTGGCCTCAGGAACTCATTCCCGCATGATGCTTCGATGCGGGTATCGCACGAGACCATCTATCGAAGCCTTTTCATCCAGGCGCGCAACGTTCTGAAGAAGGAGCTCGTGAAGCATCTGAGGCGAGGCGGCTTCATGCGCCGACCTCGCACTCACCCTGGCCAGCCAAGCGTCATCGATGGTATTTCCATCCATCAACGCCCCGCCGAGGCCGAGGATCGAGCCGTGCCAGGGCATTGGGAGGGCGACTTGCTAATGGGCGGCATCGACTCGCAGATCGCCACCCTGGTCGAGCGCCATTCTCGCTATGTGATGCTCGTCAGGGTCGATAGCAAGGACAGCGTTAAGGTGGCCAAGGCCCTGGCGAAGAAGATCCGCGATTTACCCGCGGAGCTTCGCCGCTCGCTCACTTGGGATCGAGGCAGCGAAATGGCCGCTCATAAGCAATTCACCATCGCGACTGACATGCAGGTCTACTTCTGCGATCCCCGCAGCCCTTGGCAGCGCGGCAGCAACGAGAATACCAACGGCTTGCTGCGCCAGTACTTCCCCAAAGGCATGGACCTGTCCAAACTCAGTCAGGCGCGACTCAACTACGTCGCCCGCGAGCTCAACGAACGCCCTCGAGAAACCTTAAACTGGCGTACGCCGTCGGAGGCGTTAAAAGCTACTGTTGCCTCGACGGGTTGAAATCACCCAGACCCCATTTCCCAGATTCAGGAAATGGGGTCTGTCCCTATTTCTTACTGCTTCTGATAGATCTCCGTTCCCTTCTTCACGAACTCGACGGCCTTTTCCTTCATGCCCTGCTCGACGTAGTCGCGCACGTCCTGCGTGATCTTCATCGAGCAGAAATGCGGGCCGCACATGGAGCAGAAGTGCGCCACCTTCGCGCCTTCCTGCGGCAGCGTCTCGTCGTGGAATTCCTTGGCGGTGTCGGGATCGAGGCCCAGATTGAACTGGTCGGCCCAGCGGAACTCGAAGCGCGCCTTGGATAGGGCGTTGTCGCGCACCTGCGCCGCGGGATGCCCCTTGGCAAGGTCGGCGGCGTGCGCGGCGATCTTGTACGCCATGATGCCGTCCTTGACGTCCTTCTTGTTCGGCAGCCCGAGGTGCTCCTTCGGGGTCACGTAGCAGAGCATCGCCGTGCCGTACCAGCCGATCATCGCCGCGCCGATCGCGCTGGTGATATGGTCGTAGCCGGGCGCGATGTCGGTAGTAAGCGGCCCCAGCGTGTAGAACGGCGCCTCGTCGCAGTACTTGAGCTCGAGCTCCATGTTCTCCTTGATGAGCTGCATCGGCACGTGGCCCGGGCCTTCGATCATCACCTGGCAATCGTGCTTCCAGGCAACCTGCGTCAGCTCCCCCAGCGTCTTCAATTCCGCGATCTGCGCCTCGTCGTTCGCGTCGTAGATCGATCCCGGGCGCAGGCCGTCGCCGAGCGAGAAGGACACGTCGTAGGCCGCCATGATTTCGCAGATTTCCTCGAAGTGCGTGTAGAGGAAGCTCTCCTCGTGGTGCGCGAGGCACCATTTCGCCATGATCGAGCCGCCGCGCGAGACGATGCCGGTCATGCGCCCGGCGGTGAGCGGAATGAACGGCAGGCGCACGCCGGCGTGGATGGTGAAGTAGTCGACGCCCTGCTCCGCCTGCTCGATCAGCGTGTCGCGGAAAATCTCCCAGGTGAGCTCTTCGGCTTTGCCGTCCACCTTCTCCAGCGCCTGGTAGATCGGCACGGTCCCGATCGGCACGGGGCTGTTGCGGATGATCCACTCGCGCGTCTCGTGGATGTGCTTGCCCGTCGACAGGTCCATCACCGTGTCGGCGCCCCAGCGGATCGCCCAGGTCATCTTGTCGACTTCCTCGCCGATCGACGAGGTCACCGCCGAGTTGCCGATGTTGCAATTGATCTTCACCAGGAAATTGCGGCCGATGATCATCGGCTCGCTCTCCGGGTGATTGATGTTCGCCGGGATGATGGCGCGGCCGCGCGCGATCTCGTCCCTGACGAACTCGGGGGTGATGATCTTGGGAAGCTTCGCCCCGAAAGACTCGCCCGGATGCTGACGCCGCAGCATCTCGTCCAGGCCCTCCAGGCGCTGGTTCTCGCGCAGCGCGATGAACTCCATCTCGGGCGTGACGATGCCTTTTTTCGCGTAGTGCATCTGGGTGACGCAGCGCCCTTTTCTCGGCTTGCGATGCAGGTCGAAGCGCAGCTCCGCGAGCCCGGGGTCCTCGAGCCTCGCCCTTCCGTAAGCGGAGCTCGGGCCCGGCAAGAGCTCGGTATCGTTGCGCGCGAGGATCCACTTTTCTCGCAAAGGCGCGAGCCCCTTGCGGATGTCGATCTTCGCCGCCGGATCGGTGTACGGCCCGGAAGTGTCGTAGACGTACAGCGGCGGATTGGCCCCGCTTTGCGTGATTTCGCGCATCGGCACGCCGAGCGCGCCGACGTAGACCTTGCGTGAATTGGGAAGGGGCTGGACCGCCGCCTCGTCGACGTGCGCGCTGGCGGCTAGGAACTTCGGATTGGCGTTCATTGCGCTTCCTTCGGCGGAATTACCCGCATCAGGTTCAAAGGGACTCTCTCACCCGCTCCGCCCGGAGCAGGACCCCCGCGAGCCTTATACGTTAACACAGGATTACAGGTGTAACCGGCCAAGGGAGGCGCTGAAATAGCCGCGTAGCGGGTGCGGTGAATCATCGCGCCCCGGAGGTACCCATGAATCGCTACGTAATCGCTGCCGCCGGGGCGCTGATCGCGCTAGCCGGCTGTGCCAAGCAGGAAGCCAAGCCGGAGCCGCTGCGCCCGGTGCGCACCGTGGTGGTGTCGGAAAACGGCACTGAGGAATGGGTGCTTCCGGGCGAGGTGCGCGCCCGCTACGAGACGCGGCTTTCATTCCGCCTGCCCGGCCAGATGCTTGCCCGCAAGGTGGAAGTCGGCGAACGGGTAAGAGCCGGACAGACGGTCGCGGCGCTCGACGCGCGCGATGCGCAGCTCGCCGAGTCCTCGGCGAAGGCGCAGCTCGCGCAGGCGCAGTCCCAAGCCGCGCTTGCGGAAGCGGATCTCGGGCGCTTCACCGAGCTGCGCGCGAAGAACTTCATCAGCCAGGCGGAATACGACCGGCGCGAAGCGCAGGCGCGGCAAGCGCACGAGCAGGCCGCCGCAGCGCGCGCCCAGGCGTCGCAGGCCGCGAATCAGGTGGCGTACGCCCTGCTCACCGCGCCCCATTCCGGCGTCATTACGGCGATCGAGGCCGAAGCGGGACAGGTGCTCGCCGCCGGGCAGACCGTTGCACGCCTTGCGCGTCCGGAAGAGCTCGAGGTGGCGGTCAACGTGCCGGAGCATCGCCTCGCGGCGTTCAGAAAAGCCGGCGAATACGAAGTGCGGCTGTGGTCCGCGCCGGGCAAAAGCTACCACGGCCGGCTGCGCGAGCTTTCCCCGGTAGCCGACCCGGCAAGCCGAACCTACAGCGCCCGGATTTCCCTGCTAGACGAAGATGGCTCGTTCGCCATCGGCATGACCGCCGAGCTGCGCGTGCGCACCGATACCGAAGCTGCGCCTCAGATTCCGCTCAGCGCGTTGTTCCACCGCGACGGAAAACCCGCCGTCTGGGTGATGGACGAAGATCGCGTCCGCCTTACCGAGGTGACCACCGGAGAGGTGAACGGCAATGCGGTGGCCATCGTCGCCGGCCTGGAACCGGGGCAGCGCGTGGTGAGCGCCGGCGTGCAGCGGCTGGAAGACGGACAGCGCGTGGTGCTCGCCGAGGGGCCGCAGCTCGCCGTCACGCAGCCGTGAAGTTCAATCTGTCCGATTGGGCGCTCCGGCACCGTACGCTGACGCTGTTCTTTCTATTGATGCTGACGGCGGCCGGCGGCCTCGCCTACGCCACGCTCGGCCTCAAGGAAGAGCCGGAATTCAAGTTCAAGGCGATGATCGTGCGCGTGCTCTGGCCGGGGGCGAGCGCCGAGGAGATCGAGCAGCAGGTCACCGACCGCATCGAGCGCAAGCTGCAGGACACGCCGCATCTCGACTACCTGCGCAGCTATTCCCGCCCCGGAGAATCAGTGGTGTTCGTCAACCTCCTCGGCTCGACGCGCGCCCGCGACGTCGATGACACCTGGTATCAAGTGCGCAAAAAGGTCGCCGACATCCGCGGGCAGCTGCCCGCCGGAGTTATTGGGCCGTTCTTCAACGACGAGTTCGGCGATACGTACTCGAACATCTACGCGCTTTCCGGCGAAGGCTTGAGCTATGCCGAGCTCAAGACCTATGCCGATGTGCTGCGCGCGGACATCCTGCGGGTGCCGGGCGTGGAGAAGGCCGATCTCCTGGGCGTGCAAGAAGAGAAGGTCTGGATCGAGTTCTCGCACAAGAAGCTCGCGGCGCTCGGCGTCGACCCGCAGCAGCTCTTCGGCGTGCTCGCGCAGCAGAACCAGGTAGTGCCGGCCGGTCGCGTGACGACCGATGCCGCGAACCTCCAGGTGCGCGTCACCGGCGGCTTCGAGTCGGTGCAGGCCATCGAGTCGGTGGCGCTGCGCGTGAACGGCCGCAGCTTCCGCGTCGGCGACGTCGCGTCGGTACGCCGCGGCTATGCCGATCCGCCGGCGGCGAAGATGCGCCACCAGGGCCGCGAAGTGATCGGCGTGGCGGTGACCATGCGCAGCGGCGGCGACGCGGTGGCGCTCGGCCAGGGTCTCGACGCAGCGGTGAAGCGGCTGCAGTCGCGCCTGCCGATCGGCCTGGACATCGCCACCGTGGCGAACCAGCCTCAGGTCGTAAAGCGCTCTGCGGCGGAATTCAACCGCTCGCTCGCCGAGGCGCTGGCCATCGTGCTCGCGGTGAGCTTTCTGTCGCTCGGGCTGCGCACCGGCATGGTGGTGGCGCTCACCATCCCGATCGTGTTGGCGATCACCTTCCTCGGCATGAAGCTCGCCGGCATCGAGCTGCACCGCATCTCGTTCGGCGCGCTCATCATCGCGCTCGGCCTGCTCGTCGACGACGCCATGATCGCGGTGGAGATGATGGCGCGCAAGCTCGAAGAAGGTTACGACAAGCTGCGCGCGGCGACGTTCGCTTACAAAAGCACCGCATTCCCCATGCTCACCGGCACGCTCATCACCGCCGCCGGCTTCATGCCGATCGGGCTTTCGCGCGCCGTCGCCTCGGAGTACACCAATGCGATTTTCTGGGTGACGCTGATCGCCCTGCTCGCCTCGTGGGTCGTTGCGGTCACCTTTACGCCCTACCTCGGCAGCATGCTGCTCGAGCAGAAAAGGGCTGCCCATGAGGCGTACGGCAACCGCTTCTATCGCAACTTCCGCAAGCTCGTCGAGGGGTGCATCGAGCACCGGTGGAAGACCATGGCCATGACGGTCATGGCCTTCGCCGCGTCGCTCGCGCTCTTCGGGCTCGTGCCGAAGCAGTTCTTCCCGAGCTCGAACCGCCCGGAGATGATCATCAGCCTGCGGCACGCGGAGGATTCGAGCTTCGCCGTCACGGAGGCGAACGTGAAAAGGGTCGAGCGCCTGCTCGCGGCCGACGAAGACATCAGCCAGTACACGAGCTACGTCGGGCAATCGAGTCCGCGCTTTTATCTTCCGCTCATGCAGGAGGAGTTCGGCTCGCCGAATTACGCCGAGGTGGTGGCGGTGGCGCGCGACTCGCTCGCGCGGGAACGCGCCATGGCGCGCCTGCGCACCGTCTTCGAACGCGACTTCCCGGAGCTGCGCGCGCGCATCGAGCGCCTGCCGAACGGCCCGCCGGTCGGCTACCCGGTGCAGTTTCGGGTGAGCGGCGAGAACCCCGAGCTCGTGGCGCGTTACGCACGCGAGGTGGCCGCGGTGGTGCGCGCGCATCCCGCCACGGTCGACGTCAACCTCGACTGGCACGAGCGCCAGCGCGCCCTCAAGCTGGTGGTCGACCAGGACAAGGCGCGCGCCCTTGGGCTCACCAGCGCGCAGATCCGCCACGCGCTCTGGAGCACGCTCACGGGCGTCGCGGTCACGGACTTCCGCGAAGGCGACCGCACCATCGAGGTGGTGGCGCGGGCGCAGGAGGACGAGCGCACGCTCGCGGGCGCGGTCGCCGACGTCAACCTCTATACGCCCTCGGGCAAGTTCGTGCCGGTGGCGCAGGTGGCGCGCGTCGAGCTGGCGCTCGAGGAGGCGCGCACCTGGCGGCGCAACCGCCTGCCCACGGTGACGGTGCGCGCCGACGTGCTGGACGGGGTGCAGGCGCCTGACGTAACAGACGCTTTGTTGGCGAAAATGGGGGAAATCCGCGATCGTTTACCCCCCGGGTACTACCTCGACGCCGGCGGCTCCTGGTACGAGAGCCGGATCAACGAGCGCGCGATCCAGGCGGTGTTTCCCGTCATGATCCTCGTGGTGATCACGCTGCTCATGCTGCAGCTGCAGAGCTTCTCGAAAATGGCCATGGTGGTGCTCACCGCGCCGCTCGGCATGATCGGCGTGGTTGGCGCGCTGCTCGTGTTCCGCGCCCCGATGGGCTTCGTCGCGCAGCTCGGCATCATTGCGCTCTTCGGCATGATCATGCGCAATTCGGTCATCCTGGTCGATCAGATTCGCCAGGACATCGAAGCGGGGCACGAGGCATGGACCGCGATCCGCGAGTCGGCGGTGAGGCGGTTCCGCCCCATCATGCTGACCGCGGCGGCCGCGGTGCTCGCCATGATTCCGCTCACGCGCAGCGAGCTGTGGGGTCCGATGGCGATGGCCATCATGGGCGGGCTGATCGTCGCCACCGTGCTCACCCTGCTGTTCGTACCCGCGCTGTATGCCGCGTGGTACCGGGTTAAGCGTCCCGGTGCGATAGAATCGAGGCTCTCCCGGAAAGCCTCCGACGATGGACCTCGAACAAGCGCGTACCAACATGGTTGAGCAGCAAATCCGCCCCTGGGAAGTCCTCGACCAGGAAATTCTCGACCTTCTCTACGTCGTCCCCCGGGAGGAGTTCGTCCTGCCGCAATATCGCTCGCTCGCTTTCTCGGACCTCGAGCTGCCGATCGGAGAAGGTCAACGCATGTGGTTCCCGAAGATCGAGGCGCGGGTGATGCAGGCGCTCGGCGTGCGCAAGACCGACAGGGTGCTCGAGGTGGGTACCGGAAGCGGCTACTTGACCGCGCTGCTGGCGCACAGGGCGGCGCACGTCTACTCGATCGAGATCAACCCCGCCCTTGCGATGTTCGGCCGGCATAACCTTCAGCGCCAGGGCGTGGACAACGTGACGCTGGAAACCGGCGATGCGGCGCACGGCTGGCCGAAGTACGCGCCGTACGACCTGATCGTGCTCACCGGCTCGACTCCTGTGCTGCCGCATCAGTTGATCGAGCAGCTCGCGCCCGGCGGGCGCTTGTTTGCGGTGGTCGGCGAGCTTCCCGTCATGACCGCGCGGCTATGCACCTCCATCGCCCCCGGCGCCTGCACCAGCATCGACCTGTTCGAGACGATGCTTCCGCCGCTCGTCAATTGCGAGCAGCGTTCACGTTTTCATTTTTAGGGCGAATGCAGCAGATCACCCCGGCGCAGCTTGCGGCCTGGCTCGCCGACACGAATCGCGAGAAGCCCATGCTGCTCGATGTTCGCGAGCCGTGGGAATACCAGAGGGCCCGCATCGAAGGCTCTCAGCTCGTGCCGATGCGTGAAGTGCCGGGCCGGGTCGGAGAGCTGGACTCGAGCAGGGAGGTCGTGGCCATCTGCCACCATGGTGGACGGAGCATGCAAGTCGCCCTGTTCCTCGAAAAACAGGGGTTTACCCGTTTGCACAATCTCGTGGGGGGCATCGATGCCTGGTCTCGCACCGTCGACCCGGCCGTACCGCTGTACTAACAGACTCGCTCTGACAACGGCTTTCGCCGTCTTGTCGCTCGGGGCGTCCGCTGAAGACCTCGTTCAGGTCTATCGCGACGCGCAGCGCTACGACGCGGTGTACGCGGGCGCACGGCATTCGGCCGAGGCCGGGCGCGAGCGGCTGCCGCAGGGACGCGCGCTCATTCTGCCTACGCTGAACCTCACCGGAAGTGCGACACGCTCGCGCATCGACTCGGAGTCGAAGGACCCGGCGGCGCAGCCGAGCTTCGTGCGCAATCCGCGCTCTCTCGGCTATACGCTGACGCTCGCGCAGCCGCTCTTCCGGCCGCAGAACTGGCTGCAGTACCGGCAGGCGGAGTTCCAGGTGGCGCAGGCCGAGGCGACCTTCGGCCAGGCGGGCCAGGATCTCATCGTGCGCGTCGCGCAAGCGTACTTCGACGTGCTCGCGGCGCAGGACACGCTCGGGCTCGTGCGCGCGCAGAAGACGGCGATCTCCGAGCAGCTGGCGCAGGCCAAGCGCAACTTCGAGGTCGGCACCGCGACCATCACCGATACGCACGAGGCACAGGCGCGCTACGACCTCATCAGCGCGCAGGAAATCGCCGCGCAAAACGACCTCGAGAACAAAAGGCGCGCGCTGCAGCTCGTCACCGGCAAGGAATACGGCGAGCTCAAGCCGCTGCGCGCCGACGTGAAGCTGGCGCCGCCCAACCCGAACAACATGGAGACCTGGGTCGAGCTCGCCGAGAAGCAAAGCTACCCGGTGCAGGCCCAGGAAGCCGCGGCTCAAGTGGCTGCGCTGGAAGCAAGGCGGGCGAGCGCCGGGCATCTGCCGACGCTCGATGCGGTCGCGACCTACGGCCAGACCGACCAGACCGCCTCCACGACGAGCACCGTGGGCGCCGACATCACGAGCACTACCCTCGGGCTGCAGTTCGCGATGCCGCTCTTTCAGGGCGGCGCGATCAATTCGCGCGAGCGCGAGGCGGCCGCCCTGTCGCTCAAGGCGAAAGAAGACCTGGAAAACGCGCGCCGCACCGCCGCGCTCACCAGCCGGCAGACCTATCTCACGGTGATCAACGGCATCGCGCAGGTCGGCGCGCTCGAGCAGGCGCTCGTGTCCTCGCAGAGCGCGCTCGACTCCAACAAGCTCGGCTACGAAGTGGGCGTGCGCATCAACATCGACGTGCTGAACGCGCAGCAGCAGCTCTACTCCACCCAGCGCGACCTCGCGCTCGCCCGTTACAACACCATCACCAACCAGCTTCGCCTCAAGGCCGCGGCCGGCAGCCTGCGCGCGGAAGACCTGGAAGAAGTGAACCGTGCTCTCGCCCCGTAATCAGGGACGGACCACGTTTTTCGAATCAAGAACTTTCAAGCAAGCGGCAAGGTGGCGCGCGGTCGCCCCGCGATGTGCCGCGCATAGGCGTTTCCCCGCTTCCGACATCGCCGCGCGCTTTTGCGGGTTCGCGAGAAGCGACAGCGCTTCCTTGACGGCGGACCGGGCGTCGGCCACCTGGATCGCGGCACCCGCTTCGAGCGCGAGCCGCGTCGCCTCGGCGAAGTTGAAAATGCTCGGTCCGATAACGACCGGAGCCCCGGCGGCGAGCGCCTCGATCAGGTTCTGGCCGCCCAGCGGCACGAACGAGCCGCCGACGACTGCGACATCGCTCGCGGCGAAATAGAAGGCCATCTCGCCCATCGTGTCGCCCAGATGCACGCGGTCCTGCGGAGCGGGCGCCGGCGAGTGCGTGCGTCGCGACTCGGCAAGCGCCGCGACCTCGTCGAAGCGTTGCGGATGACGCGGTACGACGACGACCAGAACATTGTCCGTTGGCGGGACCTGCCCTAGCAGCAGCTTTTCCTCTCCCTCGCGCGTGCTCGCCAGAAGCAGCACCGGTCGTGCGAGGGCCGCGCGCCACGCTTGTCCATGCTCGAGCTGGCGCGGGTCGGGCTCGACATCGAACTTGAGGTTGCCCGTGACCTGAACCGTCGTCGCGCCAAGCGCGCGCAGGCGCTCCGCATCCGCGGCGCTTTGCGCGCAAACCGCCGCCAGACTGGCGAACGCGGGGCGCGTAAGGCTCGGCCAGCGCGCGTAGCCGCGCGCGGATTTCTCGGACATCCGAGCGTTGGCGAGAACCACCGGCACGCCGTTGGCCGAGCAGGCGGAGAGAAGGTTCGGCCACACCTCGGTCTCCATCAGCACGCCGAGGCGCGGCCTGAAGTGCTCGAGAAAGCGCTGGACCGTCCTTGGAAAATCGTAGGGCAGGTACGCGATGAGCACCGATTCGCCGTAGACCTGCTTCAGCATTTGTCTTCCGGCCGCGGTGGTGCACGTCATGAGCACCGCATGGTCGGGAAGCGCCCTGCGCAGCATGTGCACCAGCGGTGCCGCGGCGCGCGCTTCGCCGACGGATACCGCATGCACCCACACCAGCTTTTCGCTTCTCGGGGTGGCGTAGCGCCCAAGGCGCTCGGCGACAAAGCTGCGGTAGCCGGGCTCACGGCGGCCGCGCCACCATAGCCGCAGCAGCAGGGCCGGCAAAGCGAGGCGCAGCAGCGCGGTATAGAGGCGCCTCACGCGAAGCTTTTCAGCACATCCACAACCTCGGGCGGCTTTCCGCGCGCGCCGACGTTTCTCGCGTTCGCCGCCCCGTAAAGGCCGGTAAGCGCCGGGTCGGAGCCGCAGTAAATCCCGACGGTCGGCACACCGAGCGCGGCAGCGAGATGCGTGAGGCCGCTGTCGAGCCCCACTACGCGTTTGGCGTTCAGCAATACTTCGGCGAGCTCCTTGATCGGCTTGCGATTCGGCACCACCGCCTGCCCGAGGCCTTGTGCGACGCGCTCGGCCCGGCTGCGCTCTTCCTCGCTTCCCCAGGGCAGCACGACCGGCAGCGCCAGCGCGCGCCCGAGCTCGATCCAGCGGCTCTCCGGCCAGAGCTTGTCGGCGCGGCTCGTCATGGTGAGCAACAGCGCATACGCGCCGGAGCTGCCCGCGGCCTTGCCTTGCAAGCCATAGTCGCACGCGCCTTCCAGGGCATAGCCGAGCGCCGCGGCGGTCAACCGGCGATTGCGCTCGACCGCGTGGAGTGGCCGGGGAACCGCATGCGCCACGTCATAGAAGCGCGCCGCCATCGGCTCGCGCGCGCTCGCTCCATCCATGCCGTGCTTGCGCCCAAATGCGAAGCGCGCGACAAGCGCGCTTTTAAGAAGGCCCTGCGTGTCGATCACGGCATCGTAGCGCTCGGCTGCGAGCTCGCGCTTGAAGGCGGCGATCTCGCGCCACACCCCTGCGCTCCACAGCGCGGCTCGCCAGCGCCGCAGCGCGACGGGAATCACGCGGCGCACGCAGCGGTGCATGCGCGCAACGTCGGCGAACGCCTCTTCCACCACCCAGTCGATCTGCGCCCCGCCGGTGCTGCGCGCCGCGTCGCTCACCGCCGGGCAGTTGTGAACCACGTCGCCGAGCGAAGAGGTCTTGACGAAAAGGATGCGCGCCATTGATTAGAATAGGGCCCGCCGATTCTACGGCGCATTTCTACTGGAGACACTTGACCGACGCCGCCCGGGCTCCGCTCTCGGCCGTTCTCATCACCCGCAACGCCGCGTCCGTTCTCGATGCCTGCCTCGAGAGCCTGGCGTTCGCCGACGAGATCGTGGTGGTGGACTCGGCGAGCAACGACGGCACGCAGGAAGTCGCCGAGCGCCGCGGCGCGCGCGTGGTGCAGAAGGAGTGGCTCGGCTTTGGGCGCCAGAAGCAGTTCGCGGTGGAGCAGGCGAGCCACGACTGGGTGCTATGCCTCGACGCCGACGAGCGCGTCTCGCCCGAGCTTGCCGCAAGCATCCGGGCGGCGCTCGCGGCGCCCGTCTCTCCCGTCTACAGGATGGCGCGGCGCAACCGCTTTCTCGGGCGCTGGCTCGCGCACGGCGAGGGCTATCCCGACTGGAGCCCGCGGCTCTTCAACCGCATGAACGCGCGCTGGAGCGACGACCTGGTGCACGAGAAGGTGCTCTACGCGGTCACCCCGGGAACGCTGCAGGGCGACCTGCTGCACGATTCCTCCGACGATCTGACGGCGTACCTCGATCGGCAGAACCGCTACACCACGCTCGCGGCGCGGCAGGCGTACGAGCGCGGCCGCAGCGCAGGCATGTTCCATCTAGCGCTCTCGCCAGTGGTGCGCTTCTTCAAGTTCTACGTCCTGCGCCTGGGATTTCTCGACGGCAAGGCGGGGCTGCTGCATATCTCGATCGGCTGCATCAACAGCTACATGAAGTACGCGAAGCTCATCGAGCTGCGCAAGGCCGAGAAAGACGGGTCCGATACCAGTCTCGTATGAAGGTCCTTGTCACCGGCGTGGCTGGCTTCATCGGCATGCACTGCGCGAAGCGGCTTCTCGCGCGCGGCGACGAGGTGGTCGGCATCGACAACCTGTCACCCTATTACTCGGTCGAGCTGAAGAAAGACCGCTTGAAGCAACTGCCCCGGCTAAAGTTCCACCAGGTCGACATCGCCGACGCGCCGGCGCTGGAGAGAATATTCGACAGCGCAAGACCGCAAGCGGTGCTGCACCTCGCCGCGCAGCCGGGCGTGCGCTATTCGATGGCGAATCCGCACTCGTATGTGCAGTCGAACCTCGTCGGGTTCGCCAACCTCCTGGAGTGCTGCCGCCGCTATCCGCCGCGGCACCTCGTCTTCGCGTCGAGCTCGAGCGTCTATGGAGCCAACGCCAAGCTGCCCTGGTCGGAGAGCGACAACGTCGACCACCCCGTGAGCCTTTATGCCGCGACCAAGAAGTCGAATGAGCTCATGGCGCACGTGTACAGTCATCTTTATGGTTTGCCGGCGACGGGCCTGCGTTACTTCACGGTCTATGGACCGTGGGGACGTCCCGATATGTCACCGGTGCTTTTCGCGCAGGCGATCATGGAAGGAAAGCCGCTGCAGGTTTTCAACCACGGCGACATGCAGCGCGACTTCACGTATATCGACGACATCGTCGAAGGCACCCTGCGCGTATTGGACAAGCCTGCGCGCTACGCTATCTACAACATCGGCAATCACCAGCCGGTGGCGCTCCTCGACTACATCGCAACGCTTGAGCGCGCGCTCGGAAAGAAAGCCCTGCTCGAGATGAAACCCATGCAACCGGGCGAGGTGAAGGCGACTTACGCCGACACCCGCGCGCTCGCCAACGCGGTGGGATTCGAGCCGGCGACGCCGCTCGGCGACGGTCTTGCCCGCTTCGCCGAGTGGTTCAGGAACTATTACGGCTACCAGTGACATCCGGCACGGGCACAATTGGCGCATGGCTAAGGCGCTCGCGTTGGCCGTTTTCGCCGCTGTGGCGCTCGGCGGGTGCGCCGTCATGGACCAGGAATACCCGGCAAGCTGGGATCCGTTGCCGCCGGCCATGTCTCCGAATTGCAGCAGCTTCGCGGGCAGCTACGCGGACCGTGGCGAGATGACCGGCTCCGCGAGCCAGCCTTCGCTCACCTACGGGCTCTTCGGCCACCACGGCGGCTGGCAGAACGTGCGGCGCGTCGATTTCGCGTTTCCGCAGCCCGAAGTCCTCGAGATCACGGCGTGGGACGCCGAAAAGCCGCTGTTTACGCGCCAGCTCAGCACCAACGCCGGAGATTTCGCCTGCAAGCAAGGGCGCCTGATCGTGCGCAGCAAGCGTTGGGTCGCCGCCGACCTGGTCGCCGGCCGGGAAGACGTGACGATCGAATTCGCGGCCGCCGGGCAGCGGCTCGTCGCGCATGTGCAGGAGAAGACCTACGGCGCCATCTTCGCCGTCGTCCCGATCGCGGGAACGGCGGGCCGTTGGTACCGCTTCGCACGCCTCGCCCCGTGACGCCGCTGCCGACTTCCATCGAGATCGTCCGGTTCCACGACGAAGCGCTCGCCACGCCGCAGAAAGCGGAGCGTTTCCAGTCCGGCGTGTGGGCGGCGATCGAAGCGAACCACTGGCACAACGCCCAGCTATGGGACCAGGAGGACCTGGCGCGGCGCAAGCACGCGCCCGATTCCGAAATCGCCGGCAACAAGCGCGCGATCGACCATCACAACCAGAAGCGCAACGACGCCATCGAGCGCATCGACGAGGCGCTTCTTGGTTCACTTGAAATGGTTTCCCGGAAAGAAGATGCGCGGCTCAACTCCGAGACGGCCGGAGCGATGATCGACCGGCTCTCGATCCTCGCGCTGAAGATCAAGGCCATGCGCGCGCAGACCGAGCGCACCGACGTGGACAGGCAGCACATCGATTCGTGCCGCGAAAAGCTTTACAGGTTATTGGAGCAGCGAAAGGACCTTGCCGGGTGCCTCGACCGGCTGCTCGCCGAGTGCGCGCGCGGCGAGGCCTATTTCAAGGTCTACCGGCAGTTCAAGATGTACAACGACCCGAATCTCAATCCCGCCGTCTACAACGAGGCCAGGCGCTCTACTCGCTCGTAGACCCGCGCGTCGGGAAGCTCAGCCACCGCTTTTTTCGCTTCCAGCCACAGCGCCTTCGGCCCGCGCGGCGCCCAGTTCGCCGGTCCCGGAGAGACATCCGATTCGGCGAACAGCCCCAGCACTCCGCCGGGGCTCGCGGCGGCGAAGTGCATCAGGCCCGAATCCGGAAAAATGCTGGCCCTTGCGCGCCAGATGAGCCCGAGCGCTTCCAGTATCGGCCCGCGGAACGGATGAATATGCGGCGCGTGGGCATCAAGCACCGGCTGCGCGACCGCGTCGTCGCCGGGATAGAGCGGATCATCCGAGCGGCCGGGAGTCCACATGAACACGGTGTCCAGCCCCCAGGTCTGCTTGAAGTGCGCGCTCCAGCGCAGCACCTGCTCGGTGGTTGGCTGCTTCTTCTGCCGCCGCGCGCCGAGCCCGAGTACGACGAATTGAGAGAGATTGCCTTCTTTTAGCCAGCGATCGGCGAAAGCCTTCGATTCATTCGAAAGGACGTAGCGCGGCCATATCGCCGCTGCGGGTTTCTCCAGGCCGAGCGGGCCAAGCATTGCGAGAAGGCGATCCATCTCGTGCACGGCCGGTGCGAGCGGCAGCGGGTCGGAAACGTTCTTCGCGCCGTAAGCGACCGTGCGCGCTCCGCGCACGGCAAGCGCGCGGCGCACCGCGCGCCGAGAGTGCTCGCCGTTGGCCACGATCACCCAGTCGAAATGCTCGCCGCGCAGCTTCCAGTGCAGCGCCAGGTTCTGCAGCGCCGCGCCGATGCGCACCTTGCCGCCGTGCCGCACGCGCGAATAGATCCAGAGCCGGTCGATGTGCCGGTTGCCCTCCACCACCCAGGCGTTGTAGTCGTTTGCGAGCAGATGCACTTCGGCATCCGGGCGGCTGCCCTTGAGGTGCGCAAGCATCGGCGTGGCGAGCAGCAGGTCGCCGAGCTTATCGCGCTTGACGATCAGGACCTTCATGCACGGCGATGGACGTAAGAGGATTTCCTTCTAACTTCCGCAGCGGGCATGCCGCCGGCGTTGTTTCGATACCCGTATGAAAATCTGAAGAGCAAAAGCGGGCGACCGCATGCTCGAGGCATACCGGCTGCGCGCAGTCCTTCACCTCGCAGTGCTGCGCGCCGAGCGCTTGCAGCCGCACGCGCCGAAAATCGGGCTGGCGCGGCATCGCGTTGCGCCAGGCCTGCGTTGGCCCATAGAACACCGTGGTCGGCACCCCCATCGCGGCCGCGACATGGTGCAAGCCCGTATCGGTGGTGTAGAGGTGCGCGAGCTTGCCGAGCTCTCGCACCAGGTCATCGAGTTCGGGAAAAAAAACGAACTCGGCGCCCGGAGGAGCACCCGCTTCAAGAAGCGGCTGTGCGCCTTCGTCCGACGCGTTGAGGAAGATCCGAAGCGGCGCACCGGGATGGCGCTCGCGCAGCGTGGCCGCTAGCAGCCGCGCGATTACCGGGCCCATGGTGCGGCGCGGCTCGTCCGATACCGGGCCGACGCCAATGGCGACCGGATTGCGCTCCTTGGCAGCCGCGAGGCCGGCGAGCCGCAGCTCGCCCGGCTGCGGCAGGTTCGGCTCGAAGATTTGCGCGACGCGCCACGCTGGCTCGGACTGGAGCGGCTCGGGCGGCAGGTCGGGATATTCTGGAAAGACATCCGCGAAGCGCCTATCGAGGTAGACCTTGCGGCGCGCGCGCACCAGCCGGCCGGCCCAGCGCACTGGGTTGCCGAAAGCCCAAATGGCGAGCAGCGCATCGAAGCGCGGCTCGAGCGCGAGGCGCAGAAGCCTCGCAAGCAGCGACAGGCGGTTCGAGAAGCCAAAAATCCTGACGCCCTTTTCGCCTGCCAACAGCGGCGCGTATTTGGAGCGAATCAGCAAAGTGACTTCGTCGTCCGGGAAGCTGTCGACGTACTGGCGCACCGTCGCGTACGCGATCAGCGAGTCGCCGAGCTTGCCGCGAACGAGGAAAAGGATCCGGCGGCGCACGCCTAGCCGCCGGCGCTGTATTCCGGGACCCAGCCGCGCAGCTTGGCGCGCACCGCGTCGGGCACGCAGTCGCCGGGATTCTCGAGCCAGGCAAGCACTTCGTCGACCAGATCGTTGTGCTCGGGGGCGCGCGCCTGCGCGACCCTCAGCTTGGGGTGCGGCGTCGGCAGGGTCTTCTCGGCGTCGGCGAGCGGCTCCTCGTAGAGCTTCTCGCCGGGCCGCAAGCCCGTGTACTCGACGCGGATGTCGTTTTCCGAATAGCCGGAGAGCCGGATCAGCTCCCTTGCAAGGTCGGCAATCTTGACCGGCTCGCCCATGTCGAGCACGAAAATCTCGCCCTCCTTGCCCATCATGGCCGCCTGCAGCACGAGCTGGGCTGCCTCGGGGATCGACATGAAATAGCGCTTGATGTCCGGATGCGTGACGGTGATCGGCCCGCCGCGCGCGATCTGCTCGCGAAAGCGCGGCACCACGCTGCCGGTGGAGCCGAGGACGTTGCCGAAGCGCACGATCACGAACTGCGTGCGGCCGGCGGGCTGCAGCGTCTGGCAGACGATCTCCGCGAGCCGCTTGGAGGCGCCCATCACGTTCGCCGGATTGACCGCCTTGTCGGTCGATACGAGGACGAACTTTTCGGCACCGTTCGCCTGGGCCGCGCGCGCCACCACGACGGTGGAAAGCACGTTGTTCGCGACCGCCTGGTAGGCGTTCTCTTCCTCCATGAGCGGCACGTGCTTGTACGCGGCCGCGTGGAACACCACCGCCGGCCGGTAGCGCTCGAACACCTGCTGCACCCGGCGCGGGTCTTTTGCGTCGCCGATCGCCGCGACGACCGCCGGGCCGGCGTGCCGGTCGCGAAATTCCTGCTCGATCGAGTAGAGCGCGAACTCCGAGCTGTCAAAAAGCACGATGCGTGCCGGCGCAAAGCGCGCGATCTGCCGGCAGAGCTCGGAGCCGATCGAGCCGCCGGCCCCGGTAACAAGCACGGTCTTGGTTGCGAGGAAGGCATGCAGACCCGCCTCGTCGAGCTGCACGGGATCGCGCCCGAGCAGATCGTCGAGCTCCAGTGCCCGCAGGGCCGAGATGCTCACCCTGCCGGCGACGATATCGGTGAGCGCTGGTACGGTCATCACCGATAGACCGGCGCGCTCGCAAAGAGCGACGGCGCGCCGGCGTTCCTGGTGCGTCGCGCTCGGCATTGCGATCACCGCCTGCTTCACTTCCAGGCGCTGAGCCACGTCGTCGATGCGGTCGATTGCGCCGTAGACCTTGACGCCCATTACTTCGGCGCCGTGCTTGCGCACGTCGTCGTCGAGCAGGCCGATCACGGCCCATTGCGGGCTCGCCGCCAGATCCTTGAGCAATCCGGCGGCGGCATCGCCTGCGCCGATCACCAGCACCGGTGTGGCGTGCGGCTTCATGACCAGCGGAAGCAGCCGGCCTTCCTTCCAGGCCCGGTACGCGAGCCGGTTGCCGCCCATCACGGCCGCGAGAAGCAGCGGCGTCAGCACGTAGACCGTGCGCGGCACCGGAATGCCGATGCGCAGGAATGCGAGGAGAGCGGGCACTGCGAGCGCCGCAATACCGACCGCGAACACGATGCGCTGCAGATCCGGCAGGCTCGCGTAGCGCCAAAGGCCGCGGTAAAGGCCCAGGGCGAGGAAGACGGCGACGTGGACGAGGAGCACCCACGGCAGCCGGTCGAGCATCAGCGCGTGGTAGTCGGGCGGGACGTCGAAATTGAAGCGCAGCCAGAACGCCGCCATCCAGGCGAGCGCGGCGGCAACCGCGTCGTGGGCGAAGACCAGGAACCTGCGGATCATGGGTTTTCCCGGGGCTGATGCCGCCGCCAGCGCACATCCACCCAGAGCGCCAGCGCGCCAAGCGCCACGCTGGCGCCCAAAAAAGCGCTCCATTGCACGACTGGCGCCTGCGTGCGCGCAAGTAACGCGACCGCCGCACAGGCCGCCATGAGCGCGTAGCCGATATAGGCGGTGCCGCGATGGCCGAGACCCATGCGGACCAGGCGCTGGTAATAGTGATCGCGGTGCGCTTGCCACACGCGCTCGCGGCGCGCGAGCCGCCTGAAAAGCGTCACCGTGGCGTCGCCGATGAACGGCGCGAACACGAGAAGCGGGAACCAGAGCGGCCAGACGTCGTCGCGCCAGCCGACAAGCCCCAGCCCCCCGGCGAGAAAGCCGAGCGGTATCGAGCCCACGTCGCCGAGGAACATGCGCGCCGGATGAAAGTTGTGAGCGAGAAAGGCGGCGGCGGCCATCGAAATCGCGGTGCACAGCAACGCAAGGGGCACATCGCCCGCCAGCGCGGCGGCGAGCGAGTAGGCGCCGAAGCCGATGAACGCCATGCCGCCCGCGAGGCCGTCCGAGCCGTCCATGAAGTTGTAGAGGTTCGTTATCCAGGCGAGCGCGACGACGAGCAGCGCGAGCTCGAGCGGATGCATCGGGGCGAGCACGTACCACGCGAGCAGCGCGGCCGCCGCGAGGTGGAAAGCGAGACGTACGCCCGTGGGCATGCCGCGCAGATCGTCGACGAGCGACACCGCGGCGAGGAAGAAGGCGAGCAAAACAGGCATCCAGAGCACTGAAGCGACGAAAGGAATCGCCACCGCGGTGCCGGCGAGCACCGCGATTCCTCCCGTGCGCGGCACCGGCCGCTCGTGCAGCGAGCGCGCGTTGGGATGGTCGAGCGCGAAGCGGGCGAAGCGCGCGAGCAGCACGCGCGACGCGACGAACGCGACGACGAACGAAAGGACCCCTAGTCCCCCGAGCATCGGCCCGATTTTAGCGGCCCCGGCGCCCGCTCGCCGCCGCCCGGCGTATCATTTGCTGATCGATCTTCGACGATTTTCCTGAAATCGTTTCTGTCCGTCATGCGGGAGCAGGCTGTCGCAGCGCTGGAGCTAGCCCGCGAAGCGCTGGCGCCGGATGCGCCTGCGATTTTGGTACCATGAATAAATGAGTGCTTCGCTGAAATCACTCGGCATCGAACGACTGAGCATCGAGGAGCGCTTGAGGCTCGTTGAAGAGCTCTGGGACAGTATTGCCGAGGCTACGCCTCTGACAGACGCTCAACGGGCTGAGCTCGACCGCCGTCTCGCAGAGCACGAAGCCAATCCAGACGACGTCGTTTCTTGGGAAAATATTAAGGCATCCATTACCGCCCGCCTCAAGAGATGACCCTCAAGGTCGTCTTTCGGCCCGCCGCGAGGGCTGAGTTCGATGGCGCAGCGCTGTGGTACGAGGACCGACGGCCCGGACTCGGGGCGCAGTTCGTATCGGAGATCGATCGTGCCGTCGAGCTCGCGTCAAGTCACCCTGAGCGATTTCCCATCAAACATGGCGAAATTCGGTGCGTTCATGCGCGCCGTTTTCCATACTCGGTGTTTTACCGACCCGAAACAGATCAAATAGTCGTGTTGGCGGTTTTCCACGCGCGGCGAGATCCAGCGGTCTGGCAGGCACGCGCATAACGGCGTAATGGGGCAGCGACTCGGGCTGCCTACGATCCGGCTCCGAAGTTAGATAGGGGCCTATTACGGTACCACTCGGCGGTGCGGCGCAGGCCTTGCTCGCGGGTGAAAGGCGGCTTCCAGCCGAGCGTGCGGCGAATATGCGAGTCGTCCAACTCGAGCGAGCCGGAGAGCTTTTCCGGCAAGAAAGAAGTCGGAAAAGGGAGAAGGTGAGCCGGCCTGCCGAGCGCCTCGCCGATTTCGCGAACGAGCTGCGGCGTAGACACCGGCTCGCCGTCCGACACGAGATACGTCCCCTCTTTCCCGAGGCAAGCGATGATCGCGTCGGCGAGATTGCCGACGTAGATAAGGCTCCTCCGGTTGCGAATGGAGGCGAGCGGCAGCGGCACGCCGCGTGCCACCGCGTTCATCAGCGCGAGGAAATTCGCCTTGACGCCCGGCCCGTACACGAGCGGAGGGCGCAGCACCGCCAAGCGCAGTCCCGCGACCGCGCGCAATGCTTGCTCCGCGCGCGCCTTGGATTCCGCATAAATATCCTGGGGCGCAATGGGCGAACCCTCCCGAAACGGCGACTTCGAAGATTCGCCGTGCACCTTGACCGAGCTCAAGAACACGAACGACGCGCCGACCGCCGCCGCCTTCCGCGCGGTCTCGACCGCCAAATCGACGTTTACGCGCCGCAGCTCTTCCGCGCTCGCGTGCCGGTGCGCGATCGCGGCGAGGTGGACTACAGCATTTGCGCTTTCCACCGGGACGGTTTCGTGGCCGGCCGCCGCAAGCGCGGGCCCGAGCGTGCGCCCGACGAATCCCGATGCACCCGTGACGGCAACCTTCAAGCGGCTACAATCGGGCTCTTCATGGGGGTGGGATTCTATCCGGTCATTCTCTCGGGCGGCTCCGGCACGCGGCTGTGGCCCATGTCGCGCAAGCTGCTGCCGAAGCAATTCCTCGCGCTGCTCTCGGAGCACACGCTCTTCCAGGAGACCGCGCTGCGCGTGAAGCCCATGGAAGGCTGCGCGCCGCCGATTGTCGTATGCAACGACGAGCAGCGCTTCCTCGCCGCGGGGCAGCTACGCGAGATCGGCGTCGGGCCGGCGATCACGATCCTCGAGCCGGTCGGGCGTAACACCGCGCCGGCGATCGCGGTTGCTGCGCTCGCCGCGCGCGAGCGCGAGCCGGATGCGCTGCTCCTCGTGCTGCCGTCGGACCATACCGTGACGAAGCCCGAAGTGTTTCGCAAGGACGCGGCCAAAGCACTCGAGCTCGCGCGTCAAGGCCATCTGGCGACCTTCGGCATCGTTCCCCAGGCGCCCGAGACGGGCTACGGCTACATCGAGCGCGGCCAAGCGCTGAATGGGGCGAACGACTCGTGGAAGGTAGCGAGCTTCCGCGAAAAACCCGATCGCGCCACCGCCGAGTCGCTGGTCGCGAGCGGGCGCTTCTTCTGGAACAGCGGCATGTTCGCGTTCTCGGCTGCCCGCTATCTGCAAGAGCTCGAGCGGCTGCGGCCGGAGATGCTGGCGGCGGCGCGCCAGGCATACGCAAGCAGCGTACGCGACCTGGATTTCGTGCGGCTCAATCGCGAGGCGTTCGCCACGTGCCCCTCGGATTCCATCGACTATGCAGTGATGGAAAAAACCGCCGATGCGGTCGTGGTGCAAACCGACCCGGGCTGGAGCGACGTGGGAACGTGGCAGGCACTATGGGCCGTGAGCCCGCAAGACAAGGCCGGCAACGTGACAGCGGGCGACGTGCACCTTCACGACGCGAGCGGCTGCTACGTCCGGGCCGAGAAGCGACATGTCTCGGCGATCGGCGTGCAGGACCTCGTGATCGTCGAGACCGACGACGCGCTGCTCGTGGTTCCCAAGGAGCGCAGCCAGGACGTCAAGGACGCGGTCGGGCACCTGGAGGCCCTTTCCCGCACCGAGCATGTCTCGCACACCCGCGTTTATCGCCCCTGGGGCTATTACGAGAGCATAGATGCCGGCGATCGCTTTCAAGTGAAGCGCATCATGGTGAAACCCGGCGAGGCGCTCTCGCTGCAGATGCACCACCATCGCGCCGAGCACTGGGTGGTGGTGTCGGGCACCGCGAAAGTGACGCGCGGCGAAGAGCAGGTCCTGATCTCCGAGAACGAGTCGACCTACATCCCCGTGGGCGTGAAGCACCGCCTCGAAAACCCCGGCAAGGTGCCCCTCTATCTCATCGAGGTGCAGTCCGGCGGCTACCTCGGCGAGGACGACATCGTGCGCTTCGAGGACCGCTACAAGCGCGGCTGAGCGAGCACGTTGCAGCCAGGACCACGACGCAAGCTTCGATGACCGCCGGGCAACAAGTGACTATCTCGGTCGTCAGCCACCGGCAAAACGCCCTCGTCAACCAGTTGCTTGCGGATCTCGCACAACACTGCGCGTCCCATATATCGATCGTCGTTACGATCAATTTCCAGGATGAAGTTGAACTAGCCGCGCGCGGACTGCCTTTTCCCGCGGAGGTGATTGTCAACGCAGTGCCCAAGGGATTTGGCGCGAACCACAATGCGGCATTCGGACGATGCCGCACGCCGAGCTTTTGCGTGGTCAACCCGGACATCCGCGTTGCAAGCAACCCCTTTTCAACCCTCCTGGCCAATTTCCAAGCGACCGATATCGCCGTAGTCGGCCCCTTGGTGCGCAGCCCGCTCGGCGGCACCGAAGACAGCGCGCGGCGATTTCCAACCTTGATGTCGCTGCTCCGCAAGGCGGCGGTGCGCAACGCCGCTCCCGACTACCCGTCGGACAAGGGCCCCCTGGTGGTGGACTGGATTGCCGGGATGTTCATGCTTTTTCGCAGCGCGGACTATCGGGCCATCGGAGGTTTCGACGAGCGGTATTTTCTCTACTACGAAGACGCCGACATCTGCCGCCGCCTGGTTCGTCAGGGGAAGCGCGTCATCTACGACCCGCAGGTCGCGATCGTGCACGACGCGCGACGGGCGAGCCGGCGCGATGCACGGCTGGCGGCGCATCACCTCGCCAGCATGCTCAGGTTTCTCGCCCGCTCCTGAGCAGCTTGTCAGGCAGCCTTGCCGCGCAATCGCGAGGTGACGAATGCGAACATTCTTCCCATCTCGCCGGCGGCCGCACGACTTGCGAATATCAGGCTCCAGGTCCAGGGTAGCGCCAAGATCAACGGCGCCTTGAGGATCGGGTACAGGCATAGCCAGTAGAGCAGCGAGCCAGGATAGTGGCGCAGCAGCATTCGGTGCGCCTCGTCGCCGTCGAACTCCGGATCGCTGCGCCGCATGCGCATCACATAGTACGGAAGGTGCCGGAAGATGACCGTCCTTTGTATCGCGCGCCGCACGGTCGATGAAAGGCCGTCGGCCGACGCCGCCTCAAGCGCGTCGTTGAAGTTGGCGACGAAAACGCGGAGATAGTCGTAGCCGCCGCTGTTGTTGCGCTTGGCCGCAACCATGTAATCCCGGAAGTACACGTTGGACGCTGCACGCAATGCCGCGCGGTAAACGAGCCGGACCTGGACCAGATTTGTACCGATTGCACGGTCCAGGTCTATGTCTGCGGCGAGTGCCTTGTTGATGATGTTCGCCGATATAAAGGTGCAATAGACGTGCACTTTCCGCAGGAAGCGCTCGCTGTCGGTATACATCGTGTACCCGGTTCGCAGGGTACGGGGATGCTCGCGGATGAAGTCGTCGTCGTAGCCGTAGGGCTTGAGAAAGACCACGCCGTGCTCGCCGTTCTTCAGCACCGCCAATATTCGCCCCAAGGCACCCGGCAGCAGCACGTCGTCGTCTCCGAAGATAAGCGCGTAGCGGCCTCGTGCGAGGGCGAAGCATTGCGCGATGTTGCGGTCCGACCCGATGTTCTCCTTATTTCGAACCGCGCGAAGCGCGGGCCACGCAGAACGATACCTGCCGACCACCGACTGAGTCCCGTCTTCCGAGGCATTGTCGGACACCACCACTTCCACCGTGTCGCCGTGCTCGCGCGCCTGAGCGATCAGGTTCTCGAGGCACAGGTCGAGGTATCCGGCCCGGTTATAGGTCGGCACCGCGATCGTGAGCAGCGGTTCGGAGGAAGTCATCGGCGCGCATCATAACCGCACCAGTACGATCTGGCCGGCGAAAAGCGCCTGGCGTCACTTAGAATGTCGGCTCCGCGTATCTCATGAATGCTCCCGAATCCATCGATCTAGCGCGAATAGTCGCTCACCCCCGCAGCGCCTATTACATCGTGGCGCCCCCGTACGTACGCACATCGGCTGGAATCAAGGCGGTCCACTTTCTTTGCCATGCTTTGAACCGTGTCGGAGAGCGCGCGTACATGGTGATCGAGCCCTACCCTTCCTATTTTTCTCCTACGCACCCCGATCTCCTGACGCCACTTCTTACGCATGACGCAATCTCGGCTGATTTCGAGCGTGGCATTACTCCTATAGTCGTCTATCCCGAAACGATATCCGGCAACCCGCTTCGCGCACCGTGCGTTGTGCGCTACGTGATGAATTTTCCCGGGCTACTCGGCGGCGATATTCGGTTTGGATCAGATGAACTGTGCTTCGGATACTCCTCGGCACTGGCGCAGGCCGTGGGCGCTCCCGATAACGTCTTGTTCATCCCCGCCTCGGACATCGACCTATTCACGCCGGAACCGCGAGTGCCGCGGCGCGGTACGTGCTTTTTTGCGGGCAAATATCGCGACTTTCACGGCGGGAAGCTGCTGCCGATCACTGCGGACAGCGTCGAAATCACGCGCGACCGGCCCGATTCCCTTACCCCGGCGAAGATCGCGGAACTTTTCCGCCGCTCGGAGCTGCTCTATTGCTATGAAAATTCCGCCTTGGCCATAGAGGCGGTGCTGTGCGAGTGCCCGGTGGTGTTTCTGCCGAATCGCTACCTTACCCGAGTGATCGCGGAAAAAGAGCTTGGTCTCGATGGGTACGCCTGGGGTGCTGATCAAGCGGAGATCGCACGCGCCAAGGCGACAGTGGTCCAGGGCCGGTCGAACTACTTGCGCAGCTATAGGACGTTCTGGGAACAGCTAGAGCGCTTCGTCACCGTCACGCAGATCAAGGCCAAAAGCAAGCCTTACGAGCGGGCGATTCACTCCCATTCCGTAAACCAACCAACCGCAACACACGAATTGCAAACGCTTGCGAGGACCGCGCTATTTGTCTATCGCCAGTACGGTTGGCTCGGCGTAGGGCGCAAAGCGATAAAGCGCCTAGTCCGCATGGTACTTCGAACGCCGGGACCGACGAAGCCGCGCTGGTAAGGCAGGAAGCGGCTGCTAGAAGCCGACGCCTGCGAATTGCTCGATCTTGGTCGCCGCGTAGTCCAGCATGTCTTCCGTCAGGCCCGGATAGACCCCGATCCAGAAAGTGCTGTTCATGATCACGTCCGTGTTCTCCAGCGAGCCCGAAACCCGGAATTTGCGGCCGAGCATGTAGGGCTGCCGCGTCAGGTTGCCCGCGAAGAGGAGCCGTGTGCCGATCTTGTGCTGATCGAGGTAATTGAGAAGCTGCACGCGGGGGAAGTCGCAACTTTCGCGCAGCGTGATCGGAAAGCCGAACCACGACGGTTCGCTCTTGGCCGTGGCTTCCGGAAGTACCAGGAATTCCTCACAGCTGGCAAGACGCTGCTTCAGGAAATCGAAGTTGCGGCGGCGGGCCGCGACGAAGCCGTCGAGACGGTCGAGCTGCGCGAGGCCACACGCCGCCTGCATGTCGCTGATCTTGAGGTTGTAGCCCAGGTGTGAGTAGGTGTACTTGTGGTCGTACCCTTCCGGCAGGTCGCCCAGCTTCCAGCAGAACCGCTTGCCGCAGGTGTTGTCCTTCCCCGGCGCGCAATAACAGTCGCGTCCCCAGTCGCGGAAGGAATCGATGAGCACCTTGAGTTCGGGGTTGTTCGTGAAGACCGCGCCGCCCTCTCCCATCGTGATCTGGTGCGCAGGGTAGAAGCTGATCGTGCCGATATCGCCGAACGTTCCGACGGTCTTGCCGTCGTAGCGCGCGCCGAGCGCGTCGCAGCAATCCTCCACCAGCCACAGACCGTGCTTCTTCGCGACTGCGGTGACTACGTCGAGGTTATAAGGATTGCCGAGCGTGTGGGCGAGCATGATCGCCCGGGTGCGGGGCGAGATCGCTTCCTCGATCTTGTCCGGGTCGACGTTGTAGGTCGGTATGTGAGCGTCGACGAACACCGGCACGGCGCCGAACTGCAGTGCCGGATTCACCGTGGTGGGAAAACCCGCCGCGACCGTAATGACCTCGTCTCCCGGTCGGATCGCGCGCGTGCCGAGCTTCGGCGATGTGAGCGCCGAGAACGCCACCAGGTTCGCCGAGGAGCCCGAGTTCACGGTCGACACGCAGCTGACGCCGAGCACCTTGCCGAGCAGGGCCTCGAACTGGTCGTTGAACCGCCCTGTCGTCAGCCAGCCGTCGAGCGAAGCGTCGACCATGTTGAGCAGCTCGGGAGCGCCAACGACCTTGCCCGAAGGCGGCACCGCGACCTGCCCACCCACGAAATCGCGCGGCGCATGCGCCAGACGTGCAAAGCGCTCTATGTCCAGCTTGACGAGAGCGCGGTACAACCCCTGCAAGCCTGCCGGATCAAGGCAGGCGCTCGTTGGCTCGAGCACGGCAGCTTCAACGCTGAGCGGCCGGTCAAGGCGTGCATAAAGATCGACGGGCTTGGCGGCGCTTTCAACGCCACCCGCGCCGATCCGGCACCAGGACCCCGGCCCTTGGGACCCGGCGACGGGCAGAGCGCGCACCCGGCCTTCGTGGTCTGGTTCGTCGAGAACCACCACTTGTCGCCCTTCCGTGACGCAGATCTCTCCCGGCGCCAAAGCGGTAACTTTTGGATGATTCACGTCGCTTGCTCCATTGCTTTCACTGCCGTTTCGTGTTCCTCAATTTGCGCCAGGCTCATGGCGCGAACTTCGCCACCTTTGGCGTAGGCCCTATACCATGCGACGGTGTGCTCCAGCGCCTGCTCGATGTTCCAGGCAGGCCGCCAACCGAGCTCGCGCCGAGCCTTGGAAATGTCCAGCCTTAGCATACCGGCCTCATGCGGGTGGTTTCCGGCGTCGCTTTCCCAGCGTGCGCCTTCGCCCCATAGGCGCGTACAGCGCTCCAGCACCCAGCGCACGTTGCGCGCGTCGGCATCCTCCGGCCCGAAATTCCAGCCCTGCGCCCAGGGCTGCCCGTCGAGCAGCAGACGCTCCGCAAGGCGCAGATATCCGTCCAGCGGATCGAGAACGTGCTGCCATGGCCGGACTGCCTCCGGATGCCGGATGCGCACCGGCCGGCCTTCGATGATCGCGCGCGCGAAATCGGGGATCAAGCGATCTGCCGCCCAATCGCCGCCGCCAATCACGTTGCCGGCGCGAGCTGATGCGACGGCCACTTGCCTTCCGCTGCCGGCGGCGAAGAAGGAGTCGCGAAAACACTGCGTAACGAGCTCGGCACAGGCCTTGCTGTTGCTGTACGGGTCGCGCCCGCCGAGGCGATCGATCTCCCGGTAGCCCCATGCCCACTCGCGGTTCTCGTAGCATTTGTCGGTGGTGATGACTACCGCCGCGCGCACGCTCGGCGTACGGCGGATCGCTTCGAGCACATGCACCGTGCCGAGGACATTGGTGGCATACGTCTCGACGGGGTCGGTGTAGGACTGGCGCACGAGCGGCTGGGCCGCCATGTGGAACACCACTTCCGGCGCCGCCTGCGCCATTTCGCGCGAGAGGCGCGGCAGGTCGCGGATGTCGGCGATCAAGCTCTTCAGCCCTTCAGCGACACGAGCAAGCTCGAATAGACTCGGCCGCGTGGGGGCCTCGAGGGAGTAGCCGGTCACCTCTGCGCCGAGCCGTTTCAGCCAAAGCGAGAGCCAGCCGCCCTTGAACCCGGTGTGACCTGTGAGAAAGACCCGCCTTCCCTTCCAGCTCCCCGGCGCATTCACCACTTTTTCCACGGCGCCCTGCCCGAACTCCACAGCTCCTCGAGGTGCTGCTTGTCCCTCAGCGTGTCCATCGGCTGCCAGAATCCGCGATGCTGCCACGCTCGCAGCTGCCCTTCCTTCGCCAGGCGCTCGAGCGGCTCGCGCTCCCAGATGATGTCGTCGCCGTCGATGTAGTCCAGCACCTTGGGAGACAGGACGAAGAACCCGCCGTTGATCCAGCCGCCGTCGCCCTGCGGTTTTTCCTTGAAGCTTGCGACGGCATCCCCCTTAAGCTCGAGCGCACCGAAGCGGCCAGGCGGCTGCACCGCCGTCATGGTCGCGAGCTTGCCATGGCTTCGGTGGAAAGCGATGGAGCCGGCGACGTCCACGTCGCCCACGCCATCTCCATACGTCAGGCAAAAGATCGGCTCGTCGCGCACATAACGGCCTACGCGCTTGATCCGCCCGCCAGTCATCGTCGCATCACCGGTTTCCACGAGCGTGACCTTCCACGGCTCCGCGTTTGCCTGGTGCACGTGCATGCGGTTGTCCGTCATGTCGAAGGTGACGTCCGACATGTGCAGGAAATAGTTCGCGAAGTATTCCTTGATCACGTACCCCTTGTAGCCAAGACACACGATGAAATCGTGTATCCCCTGGGCGGAGTAAACCTTCATCACGTGCCACAGGACAGGGCGACCGCCGACCTCGACCATGGGCTTCGGCCGTACGCCGGTTTCCTCGCTGATCCGAGTCCCCAACCCCCCCGCCAGAATCACCGCCTTCATTGCTTTTCGTCTGTAGCTAGCACACGCATCATTTTAACTTCAGCCGCCGAGTTTCCGTTGAGCCGCTCCTTGGCGACGCAACAAAGATCCAGCTCGCCGTCGGCGACGCCGCCATAGCCCTTGCTGAACTGTACGCGAAGGGAGCGCTGCCTGAATGGCTCGGGCAGATAACCGCAACGAGTAATAACACCCGACGAGCCCATTTGCCGCAAATATTGCAACTTATCGAGGCCCTCGGCGGCGACGTGGAGCCAGGTGATCAAGACGGGATTCCGAGTGCGTGAAAAGTATGTGTAAGTCACATCATCCAAAACGACAAAGTGTCCAGCGGCATCGCGCGGTATGTTGCACTTTTCCTCGAGCAGAGCCACCTCGCGAGCAGTAGCGCTGTCCGAGAAACGCGTTATAGAGATCCCTTTACCGAGGAATCCCTCACTAATAAATTCTCGGCCAAAACTGCTCGCTACGGCGGCAGCGCTGGCAATTACCGCGACAGCGAGGACGGCAGTGAATACGCGCGCTCGGCGAAGCTGCCCTGTTCCGACTTGAAGGCCATATGCGATCGCGAGCATCGGCCAGACGAAGGCGACTTCATAGAAGTGCTTCGATGAATTTAGCGCGGCGTATGGAACTACAGCGACCACTATCAGCAGGGCCATGATATTGCTCTGCGGCAAATTCGTGCGCTGACGAATCAAATGACATATATCTTTTATGGCAGCCGTTCCCACGCTTATCGTAAGCCAGAGCAGCGCGGTGAGCCCTACTGAATTTGCGAGCTTGCCGAGTACCCCGATTCCACCACGGCTAGTACGCGGCAACCAGTCGATCGGATAACTCTTATGGAAGCCGGCGTGATAAAGATATGCGGTAGAGTTCGCTAGATTGGTCCCGGCCTGTTGGAAAAACGCAGTCGGGTCGGAAAAAACCAGCGCCGGGTCAAGGCTAAGGTTATGGAAGTACGTCTGAATGGCTGGATTTTCCGGGCAGGTATATGAAATGCGCCAAAAAAGGTAAGCCTCAGCAATGCAGCCTACCAATAGCGCAATCCATAGATAAGACGTAGCCCCCGAAAACAGCCGGCGAAAAATCAGCCACCCGAGGTAAAGGACAAGCGGCGCAAGGAAGAGCATTTTCGGGTGAAGAGAGTAAAGCCATGTCATGAAGAGAAAGAACAATGGCGGCACGCACCATCTCGCATACCGGAAGTCTTGCGTCGCCATTACGCGAACGTGCGTGATGGCCAGCGCAAGAACAAGGACAAGTGCAAGTCCTTCGGGTCTGGTCATCACTAAGCTCAAGGGAATAATGCCGAGTGAGCTGACCAGCAAAACCACTAGCCCGCGGTTCGCTCCTCGCAAACTTATTACAGCTCGTACGGGCGATGAGTTGACCGGGAAAAGGATTAGTGCCAGGCCGAACGCAACGCCAACGGTCGCTAGCCCGATGGCGCGCAGCAGCGTCGGATCCTGGATCATGCCGAATAGCAAAAAGTCGAGCGCTTTAGCCGGCACCCACGAATAAGGCATCGGTGCAGTGAATGAACGAACACAAGTTGGATACACATTCATCACAGTGAGGCCGTCCGTAAATCCCCTGGAAGTGAGAATTCGATAGGCGATCTCGTCTGGATAAATCGGCAGGTACGCCGCGACAAACCAGGTCGCGCTCGCCGCGACCAGTGCTGCAATAACGATCCCAGCCGCCGCCGCAGCACGCACACGCTCGCGCGGTGGTTGCCTCATTCTGGATTTCCCCTCGATTCCTAAGGGCGGTATCTTATCGTCATCGCGGCCACGCTATAACTGCGAGCTACGACGCCTGTAAAATATCCCTGCTTGCTGCTGGTTTCGTCCCGGTGGATGTCAGCTACTCAGTCCTTCGGTTCGGCCGCATTCCAAGTTTGAACAGACCTCCGTTGAGGGTTATCGGCTGATGAGAGAGCGGCATTTCCGCACCGTACTTCTGACTGGCGCGACAGGTTTTTTGGGAAGTCATGTTGCCCGAGCCCTGCTACGTCAACACGTGAAGCTGTATGCGACTGCGCGGGATAGCTCGAGCTTTGCGCGGGTGCTTGATATAAAGCACCAAATCGACTGGATCGGAACCGATGGCCATCTGCCATCGAGAGCGAGAAAACTTGAGGCAATTGACTGTATCGTCCATTGCGCGACGAATTATGGACGGGGGGAAGCCACGCCGATTTCCACTATTGAATCAAACCTCATCCTGCCGCTTCAATTGCTGGAAACGACCGTGAACAACGGCCTTAGATGCTTCATCAACACGGATACCTATCTAGACAAGGGCATCAATCATTACTCGCTTTCCAAGAAGCAGTTCGCCGAATGGCTCGAAAGCTATAAAGAGCGCTTGGTATGCATAAATGTCGTGCTTGAGCACTTTTATGGACCGGGCGACAACAAGACCAAGTTCGTGACCTGGCTGACGGATCAATTGCTCGAAGAGGTGGAAACAATTCCCCTTACCGCCGGCCAGCAGCGGCGGGATTTCATCTATATCGACGACGTGGTCGCCGGCTTTCTAGCTATTTTCCGCTTTGCTCAAGATATAGACGTGGGATTTCATCGCTTCGACGTAGGTTCCGGCACGCCAATTTCGATTCGCCACTTCGCTGAACTGGCCAAGGTTATGACCGGGAATTCAAAAACGGTGCTCCACTTCGGGGCCATTCCCTACAGGCCAAGTGAAGTCATGGACGCCACTATAGATATTCGAGCCTTAACTGCTTTGGGTTGGAATCCCACTGTAGGACTAACGGAGGGTCTATCCAAGACAATAGCGGCGCGGAGAACCGGCAAGTGACTCGGCGAGTGCTTATTACAGGCGGTTGTGGATTCATCGGTTCCAATCTTGCGCGAGAGTCAATCGAAAAAGGATACGAATTGTGCCTCGTCGATGACCTGAGCCGCCTGGGAAGTAAGGCAAATCTTGAATGGCTCCGCAATGCTGGCCAGTTTGATTTTCACCGCGTCGATATCACAGAGCGGGATAGTGTGACAAGAATCATCCGAGAGTTCCGCCCTTCTCTTGTCTTTCATCTAGCAGGACAAGTAGCGATGACCACGTCCCTTGAGAACCCACTGCGCGATTTTGAGGTGAACGTGGCAGGGACAATTTACGTTCTCGAGGCACTACGCAAATACCAACCGGACGCTATCGTGCTGTTCTCGTCTACGAACAAAGTCTATGGAGACTTGGAGCATATCCGGTATAAAGACACTGCCCTACGATATGTGGCGCCGGAGTTTCCAGACGGCTTTGATGAGTCTCTTGGACTGGACTTCCGATCGCCCTACGGCTGCTCGAAAGGTGCCGCGGATCAGTACGTCCTCGAATACGCAAGATCGTTCGGCTTACGGGGGCTCGTATTTCGGCACTCGTCGATCTTCGGCCTCCGGCAGTTCAGCACGGTAGACCAGGGGTGGATCGGGTGGTTCATCTCGGAGGCGCTTCGGATTAGAGCGCAAACCGGGCGAGGAGATATCCGCATCGCCGGCGACGGCAAGCAAGTCCGTGATGTGCTCTTCTCGCAGGATCTGGTCGAGTGTTATTTTGCCGCCGCACGCTGCATCGAGCGAACCGCGGGAAAGACCTACAACATCGGCGGCGGCATGCGCAACAGCCTCTCCTTGCTAGAGCTTTTTCGCATATTGCAGGATATGCTCCGCATTACCATAAACGTGGATAAAGGCCCTTGGCGAGCGCACGACCAAAAGCTGTTCGTGGCCGATTGCCGTAGGGCACGCGAGGATTTCGGATGGCACCCGAGCATTAGCAAGGAGGAGGGCCTGCTGAAGATGACGGAATGGATGCAATCCCGACTGTAAATGCGCTTAGACCTGACTGTCGCGCTCCCGTCGTACCGCGAGGCTGCTAACCTAGCAAGAATTCTCCCACGCCTGCACGACGTACTCGGACCTACCGGCCTGCGGTACGAACTCCTTGTAATCGATACGCCAAGCGCGCTGGATGAGACGCCAGCACTGTGCCGAGAGTATTTAGCGCGACATGTTTGCCGCGCCGGAGGACTCGAATATGGGAATGCGGTTCGCACCGGGATTCGTGAGGCGCTCGGGCAATATGTCGTTTTCATGGATGCCGACGGATCACATCCGCCTGAATTCGTCGTCAAAATGCTGGAACGCCGCTTCGACGCGGACATCGTTGTAGCTTCCCGCTACGTGGCAGGTGGAGGTTCGGACAACGGCCTCGCGCTACGTGCCATGAGCCGCTTGCTGAATTGGAGTTATGGCGCCGTGCTGGGAATAAAGTGCCGCGACGTGTCGAACAGCTTCCGGCTCTACCAACTGGAATTGCTGAAGGGCCTAAACCTGCGATGCAATGATTTTGATATCGTCGAAGAAATTTTGATGAAGTCGTTTATGGCGAGCAAGAACCTGCGGCTCTGCGAGATTCCCTTCAAGTTCCTGCGGCGGGAAGAAGGTACTTCCAAGCGAAACCTCTCGAAATTTGTCTACAGCTACGTGGTGACGTTATTTAGGCTTTTAGCGTTGCGGCTCACGGCATAAGGCCTGAGATCGTTCTTTTCTCAAGTTCCAATGGTTGAAACTGACTCGAAGCGCCCGGTTTTCCGAGCAGCCGCCATAGTTTTGCGCGTCTTGGTATCTGGCGTGCTTATCTGGTGGTGCTTGCGCCAAGTTGGATTGGAGACGCTGCGACACGGGCTGGGAAGAGTTAATTACACCGCCGCGGCCGCCGCAATTATCATTCTCTTAGCCCAACTCGTACTAAATGCTTGGCGCTGGCGGCTGGTCTGCGCTGCCCTAGGCCATGGGCAGCCTTCTCCCAGAAATGCCCTCCGCTGGTGCGGCCTCAGTCTCCTGCTTAGTCAGGTTCTTCCGTCCACGATTGGAGGCGACGCATACCGGATCGGAGCCTTCAGCCGCCAGGCCGGCTTGCTGGCGGCCGCTCGGACGGTTGTGCACGACCGCTTGATCGGAATGATGGCGCTTGCAGCGGTGGCGGCGCTCACCTCCTCCATAGCCCTTTCGGTGTCCGGTTTCAGCATTGCATTTGCAAGCATGCTCGCCTTCAGCGGCGCGATCTTCCTGTTGCTTGCCGGCGGCGCAGCCTTTGGGCGCCATGTCCTTCAGCGCATCCCTTATCCCGTTGCACGAAGATTTGGAGATGAACTGAGAGCCTTTCGCACCGTCTATCAGTCACCGATCATCTTCTTTGTTTCCGTAGCCGTGCAAGTTCTTACGTTAGTCGCGGTGGTAGCGATCCACATGGGGTCCGGCCGGCAGGACGCAGAAACATGGCAGTTCATCGTCGTTACACCAGGGGCCATGCTAGCGTCAGCGATGCCTGTTTCGCTTGGGGGATGGGGTGTTCGGGAGGGGGCAATGGCTTTCGGCTTCCGAGCCTTCGACACTGCGCCCGATACACCGATCCTTGTCTCGGTCGCCTATGGGTTAATGTTACTCGTGACAGGTTTGTTGGGCTCGATTTTGTGGTCGGTGCTGCGAAGCGGTAGAAGCGCGCACGTCGGCTGACCTGGTGTCAGTCCCTGCATAACGCGACGAGCACATGATCCGACAGTCTTACGGGGAACGCGTTCTTCTTGTCGAGTACATCCAAGAGCTCTTTGGTGGTGAATCTGGAGGTTACAACTTCACCCATTTTCTGTCGGTGGCCCGACTTTAGGCCCACGAAGGAATAAGGTCTGAATTCCTCCGCTGGTTCAATAGGTCCCAAGTATTTCGCGTAGCACAGCTGAAAATCTCCGCGGATTAGTCGCTCGCCAAGAATCGCATACATGTCCCTCTGCAGCAACGGTCTACGGATGAGCTTTGAATGGCCCTCGAATACAAAGTCGGGAAGTAACAGCGCGACTATTACGCTCGGATTCCCTTCTTTGAGAAACTGCAGGTCCGTCTGAAGTTGTGCTGAAGTAACGACGTCGAACCATTGAACGAGGTTTGCTGTCGGCGGCTGCTTGCCCGCCAATAGGTAGAAAATGGGAATGTTTGGAAAAGCATATATATCGCCTCGCGATCTCGAGCGCGCCTTGATTATCGCCAATACGTCATCTAACGCGTCCCTGGTGGAGCGATCCATTCTGATCCCGGACATCGCTGTTTGCGTAGAGAACTGGTTGATTTGTCCCATTGGCGGAAGCTGGAGACCCCACCAGGCATAAGGCCTGCCGTATTTGTCCAGAAGAATAGCTGGAAGAAAACTGAGATAACAAGCAAGCAATAAAACAGAGAAGTTTTTTGGCGACCATAAACGGGCGTGCCGCGCCGCGCGGCATAGCCAACGTCCAGCAAGCGAAAAACTGAAGAGGTTTACGAAAAAAAGACCGACGTTATTGAATGACGCAGTATGCGTGGTGCAGTATCCAAGCGCGGCGAGCGGCAGGAGCATGTAGTCCACAACCCTAGGCGCTCTTCCCTGATACAAGCGGCAGAACCGAATCCCGCCTACGAGGAAAAAGAGTGCCAAGGACACCACGGGAATAGTCTGAGCGCTCGCTACTCCGCCACTACCAATACGCGAGAGCCCATACCCTGCGAACAGTACTATGAGCAGCGGGGTTAGCGCTGTACCAAACCTCAGAGCTCTGAGTCCACGGGCAGCTGTCGCTTCCCGCCCAGGTAACCAAAGGGCAATCAATACGGGACCTTCGATGATAAGAACTGCTGCCACCCCCGCTATAAGGGCTGCCCATGTGAGCACGTGTCGATTGATAGGGTCCTGAAAGACACGTGTCAGGACGGTCACTACGGATCCTTTGGATTCGCTGCCTTCTCGTATTGCCGCAATAACCTCGATGGGCGGTACGTGGAGCGCCACACCCGTCAGAACTAGGAATGCGATTGCCACAATCGCAATACCGGCGACGAAAACAAGAGGAGCAAGCAAACGGTTAGGCGAGCGTGCCAGAGTTGCCAGTGACAGTACTATCGCAATGCTCATGAAGACCGCCACGTTGATTTTTGTCAACGCCATAATCCCCATCACCACACCGAGCGCTAGCAATGTGATTACCGGGGCCTTGCTGCTGGCACGCATATCGGTGCGATTAACGATCGCCCAAAAGAGCAACAGAGCAACGATGGTCAGGAAATTTTGTGTCGAGTGATAGTCCTTCGCGATGTAAACCACATCCGCCATGTGAAGCGCCGACGTGAGGACCGCGGCCCCAAATGCGACGATAGCGTTGCGAGTCCACTGAAAGGCTAGAACATAAGTCAACAGGGCGGTGATGCTTACCAGTGCGACCCCGAACAGGCGCAATGCGAAGAAATTCACCCCAAATGCTTTTAGGAGGAGGGCGGTCAAGTACGCGAAGGCCGGTGAAACCGGGATGTTGAAATCTCGATACGGCACATAACCGCTATTGATGAGGTAGCCGAACGTTTCCCACCAGCCCTCGGTTAGCGGGAAACCCCACACCGCAAGCGGCATGTTGATAACGAAAATGGTCAGGGCGGTTGCAACCGCCAGCCACGCCGTCTGTGTCTTGTGTCTCTTCCCGGTATCCGGTGCTGAGGCTTCGCGGCGTAAGGTGCCGTTCCTGGCGCCTCGGAGAGCGTCAAGCAAACTCGACATACGACTGATTTGTTTTCTTCACGAACGCACGCTGCTCTTGAACGTATTTCCAAATGAGAAATGCTGATGAGCGAAGAAACTGCCGAAGATAACGATAACCATGATCAACCCTTGCGCGGCGAAGGGCGTCATATGAATCACCTCCACGAGGAACGGCAGCGCCACGAGATTAAAGCAGAACGCTATTACAAAGACGAGGTTGTAACGCAAATATTGCCCAAACCAAGCGCCGGGAGCACGAAAGGCGAACAACTTCATTGAGAGGAAACCATTTGCCGTGCCAACCATATGGTTCATTACGAGCAGCACCAGATAGTGGAACCGATCGCCGAGCATCCCGAAGAAAAAGAAGTACAAGGCAACGCCGGCTACCGTGTTGTAGCCGCCAGCAATCAAAAACCTAGCGCGCTGGTCGCAGAGCAGCACGTTTAGTCGCGTCATTAACCGCCTCATTGGCGATCTTCGAAGTTAACCCGCTCGCGCTCGACAACCAGCGATTCGTTCTTTATGCGGGTAAAGATGAAACCTATGTACTCCCCGACGACCCCGAGGAACAACAGCTGCACCGAGCCAAGAAAAAACAGGCCGATGATGACTGGCGCTATGCCTAGTTCGAACTCATGCCAAGCTGCTAACTTGAATATCAGGTATAGGACCCCGACAGCCAAGCTCGCGGCGCTCCCAAGGAATCCTAGCAGCGACGCGAAGCGAAGAGGAAGCTTGGAGTGATTGACGAACGCCAGCATCGCGTAGTCGTACAGGGTGAGGAAATTGTTCTTGGTGAAGCCGTGTTTCCGCACTGGTTGGCGGTAAGGAATACGATAGATTGCGTAGCCAGTCTCCGCAAGAAATCCGCGGAAGAATGGGTACGGGTCGCGGGTCTGCCTAAAAAGATCCATGACACTGCGGTCGTAGAGCCCGAAACCGGTTGCATCGCGTACTGGCTTCACCTCCGAGAGAAGATCAAGAAGTCGGTAAAAGACCCGCCGAGCAAGCCACATCGCTAGCGATTCCTCGCTCGTCTCCTTGACGCCCAGCACGATCTTGGCGCCGCGGCGCCACCTTTCTATGAACGACGGAATAAGCTCGGGAGGGTCCTGCAAATCGGAAGCCATTCCAATGACCGCATCGCCGCTTGCAGTAAGAAAGCCGTGCGCGGGAGAGCGAATGTGGCCGAAATTCCGGGTATTGACGATGAGCTTCACCCGCTTATCTCTGGCAATTACTTCCTTTACCCGATCCACCGTGCAATCGGTGGAAGCGTTGTCGATAATGATGTGCTCGTAATCGAGGCCCGTGCTTGCCATTGCCGTGCTTATGCGCTCACAGAGCTCGACAACATTCCCCTCCTCGTTGAACGCCGGCGTGACGATCGATATTTTCATGCCTCTCTATAGCTCAGCCGTGCCGCGCTTCCTACACGAAGCGACCATTAAGCCAGTCCGAATATACCTTGTGAACCGAATAAAGATCGGAAGGCGCTCCCTGGATCCAACGAAGCGCTCCGGTTCGCGGAATGTCCAACTGGAGCAGGGATCGATCACCGATAGGAGCCTCCAGCTCACATAGGAACAGCAGTGAGATGAAATGGCCGCGCCGATGAAAGAACTGCTTGATATCAACCGGAAGGGACGAATGCCGCACCCCCGTTGAAAGCTCGCTGCGCGCAACTGCTGCAATGCGCTCATGAATAGGTTCGTTGTATCTTATGATTCCGCCAGGGATATGCCACCCACTACCCCAGTCATCTTCCCGCCACGCAAGCAAGTGCTCGCTCCTATCGTTCCGGACGAGCAAATCGACATTGATCATCGGGGTGATCTTGACCGCAAAGTTAAATACCGCATCGGGTAGACCCCGGCTGGGATCGGGCACGTGCTTCAGCACGCGCTGCAGCAGCATATCCATTGTCCGTTCTTCGCTTTTCATGCAGCCGATGCCGATGCCATGTAATCAGCGGTTTGGCGGATCTGAGCGGTGAGATCCGCAAGCGGGACGCCTTGCTCGGCCGCAAGGGCCGCAAATCGGCGTCCATCGCCAAGATATCGGTCATCCGGCAGCGGCTGCAGTGGCGGCCGCTCGATCCGGATGTCGGGGCGTCCTAGAACGTGCTTGACCAGCTCGGCGAGCTCGCCGACTTCGACAATGGGATCTCCATGCGTGTCGAAGGTGAACGCCTCCGACTTATCGCTGGTGAGGAGCCAGCCGATCGAGACATCGAGAAGATCTCGGACGGAAGTATACGATCGCAGCACGCGCCGAGTCGCGCGCAGTGCAATCGGACGCCCGGACATCGCTTCATGGATGATCGAGGAAAGCGCGTAGCCGTCGTATTTATTGATAAACGGGCCGCCAAGATTGAATATCCGAGCGATGAGGATGCGGGCCGAATGTTCCCGGGCTTTCCGTGCAAAGAATTGCTCATCTCGGATCTTCTGCGTGCCATACGGATTGCCGACTGGATCGTCACACAACGAACGGTCTGGGGTCGTAGGCATGCCGTACACCGCACCCGATGAAGGAAGCAGGATGTGCGAAACGCCGATCCTTTCGATGGCCTCGCCAACCGTCGACCGAATCTGACCGTTCAGCCTGTCGAACTCCTGCACTGAGAGGTCGAAGGTGCGATCTTTTGTGAGATACGCGAAGTGCAGCAGCAAGGTCGGCGCGCGAGGCAACCTATCCAGCTCGGGCAAAGGCCGCACATCAATCTGGCTGCCGGAGCGCAGCCTCAGATTCCTCGCGCGCGAGGCAAACGGGCATACGCGGCTCTCAATCCCATGGCCAAACGCCGATTCGAGCATTTCGAGCGCGGCTTGGCCGAGCCATCCCGTGGCACCGGTGAGCACCACGCGCAAGCCGGACGCTCGTAAGCGCTCTGCATTTCGAGGGGAGAATGAGAGCCTACCGGCCGGCATAGTTCGCGGGCCGAGCGACGAGTGTTGGCAATTGCTGTAACGAATGGACCCGCTCCGCAGCGGGATAAGCGGCGAGCTCGGACTCGAGCGTCGCGTCGCCATATCCGTAAGTAGCGAGCCAAAAAGGAATCTTTGCCGCCTTCGCACTTAGCAGGTCTACGGAGCTGTCTCCCAGATATATGACGTCTTCGTCCTTGACGCTGAGGATGGATAGCGTATGAAGCAGATGATCCGGGTGGGGTTTGCAATTTGCTATTGCGTCACCGCCGACGATGACATTGAAAAATCCGGCGAGACCGGTGTGTTCCAGCACCAATTCGGCCAAAGCCTGCGGTTTGTTCGTGCACAGCGCAATCCGCACGCCGCTCGCCTGCAGTGCCTGTAGGGCAGCAGCGGCGCCGGGATACAGGCTTGTCGGCGACGTACGGATGCCGGCGTAAATGGTCCTGAATTCCGCTAGGTCTGCGTCCGGGTCGCGGCCGCAATCGTGCAGAGCGACGCGCACCAGTTCACGCGCACCGCGGCTTACCAGGCGACGCACGGAGTGCAAGTTGGCCGTGCGGTCGACGCCGCGCCGGGCCCGTAGTTCCTCGAGCGCCAGCGCGATGGAGGGCGCACTGTCTACGAGCGTACCGTCGAGATCGAAAATGACGCCTTTGATCATGTGCCTGCGGCGAGTCGAAGTAGGCCGGCCAGCGTCTCGTCTTCTTCGACGCCTGAGGGAAGCATGCGCCTTCCTGTTAAGACTTCGAGGCTTTTTAATGCTGCGGGGCAGCGGCGTGGGAGGCCGCCGGCGACGACGACTTCCCGCTCTTCGCGGTCTGCGTCAATGATTCCGAGCGCCTCGGCGTATTGCCGCAACCAAGCCAATGCGATGGAGGCGACGACAGTTTCGGCGCTCGCGCATCGTTCCAGAAGCGCGCCAATCGACGCGCCGCCGCTAAAGCGCCATGCGCCTGGGAATGCATTCATGTTTACTGTCAACGGGGCGTTGAGGATTTGGTCAAAGGTAAGGCTTCCAAGCAGGCGCCAAAAGAGCCCCGGCGCGCCGCCACTTCCGTGAGCGATGCCGTCAAATAAGCCCGCAAAAAGGTTGAGCGCCCGCCCGGATGGTATATGCGTGATGGCCGCAAGCTCCCGGTTTGCGAAGTACGGCCGGCGCTCGGCTTTGCCGCTGAGGTCGCGCACCGCGCGGACTACTTGCGAGCCGGTTCCGATGTTGAATGCGGCCCGAGCGCGCGACGGCACCCCTGCCCCGTACACTGCCGCTTGCAAGTCGCCGAATCCCCCACACAGCGACACAGCAGCTCGTTGACCAACGTCGCAGCAGCCGAGCTCCATGTCGTCCGCGCTGGTCGGGTCTGCAAAACGCAACTCGGCGCTAGAAGCGCCGCAAGCGGCCAGCAGGGTCTCCGACCATTTCGCGGCGTCCAGGTCGTAGAGCCCTGTCCCCGCAGCGGAGCTGACATGCACGCGACCGGCGTAGCTTCCAACCGAAACCGCGATCCACTCGGGGAGAGTCAGGAAACGAGCGCCTCTCGGCAGGTTTTTCTGGCGCGCAAGGTGCGCTAGACCAAGAAACGGCAGCCCGGACTTGAGGCGCATCCCGGTGATCCGGGAAAACTGCTCGCCGCTCTGTCTCTCGCACGCCGAAAGCGTCGGCTCATCGCCGGACGACAAAGGATAAGTGGCCCGCATGTCGCGCCAGCTGATGTATGGAGTGAGCGCGGTCCCCTTCCCGTCCTCCAACATGAAGCCGTGCATCTCCGTACACAGCCACAGCGCCTTCGGGCGTGGCAGCGAAGGACTGCTGAGGCGTCCAATGATCGTCTTAAGCAGTGTCCCGTAACCGCGCGGATCGATTTCGACTTCCCCGGCCACGCCGTAGCGCGCTTGCGGCGCCGGCTCTTCATGGCGGGCGAGGATGTGGCCTTCTTCGGCCAGAGCGCCTTTGACCCGGCTCGCCCCAAAATCGACGAGAAGGATCGCGGGCGAGCTCACAACGCGTGGACCACCGCCGCTACGGAGTCGTGCAGCAGTCCGACGGTAGGCGTATCGAGCTCGAGATCAATGAAGCGGATCTGTCCGATCGATTCAACAACGACGAGCTTCAGAGCGCTGCCTTCAGTCTTCTTGTCGCGGCGCAGGAGTTCCAGGATACCGTCCAGCTTCACCGAGGCGAGTTCATTACGCGAGGCCGCCGGCACCAGTGCCCGGCCTGCGCGCAACATTCTGTCGCGCTCCGACTTGGAAAGAAGGCCGCGGCGAAGTGCGACCTCGTTTTCCACCAGCATGCCGATCGTTACCGCGATGCCGTGTGGTATCCGAAAGTCGACTAGCGCCTCCAGCGCATGGCCGAAGCTGTGCCCGTAGTTGAGCGAGCGGCGCAGGTCCACCTCGAATTCATCCCGCTCTATCACGGCCCGCTTCACCGAAAGCGCCCCGATAATGAGGCGTAGCAATGCATCCTTCGAACCCTCTTTGAACCGCGGAAACTCCTGTTCAAAAGCGGTCAAGAAGTCGACGCCGCCCGTGACATGGAGCCGGAACACCTCCCCCATCCCGGAGAGCATATCGTTGTCGCCCAGCGTGTCGAGAAAACCGGTGTCGATGATCACCCGGCGCGGAGCCGAGAATAGCGCAAGCAGGTTTTTCGTCTTCTTGTGATTGAGGGCCGTCTTGCCGCCCATGCCGCTGTCCCCTTGGGCCAAAAGCGTGGTCGGTACGAACGTCCATGGGATACCGCGCTTGAAGAGATAACCGGCAAAAGCACCGAGGTCTTGCACAATGCCTCCACCCACGACGGCGAGCATGGACGTCCTAGTGGCGCGGTTCGTCTCCAGGAAGTCGATGATCTTCAGCACGGTCTGGATGTTCTTCGACTCCTCGTTCGCCTCGATGGTGAAGCGCGGGACCGATGCAAGCGAAGGTTCAGCGTCGAGGTGAAGCTGCGCCACCCGGCCATCAACAAGAAGCAGGGGATGGCGACAGGCGCCGATCAGCTTCGCGACCGACTCCGATGGCCGAGTGCTCTGCGGGAATTCGACGACGTACGGGCGAGGAACGGACCTTGTGACGAAGCCGCCGTTCTCCCGCGGATCGAGCGGCGCACTAAAAGACTGGTTCTGTATCCTGAAGCTGCCCATGCAACTATCCCTGAAACCCACCTATGGAAAATCCGCCGTCCACCACGATGTCCTGTCCCGTGACGTACGTGTTGGCCGGCGAGCAAAGGAAGTAGCTGACCTCGGCGATCTCCTTGGGGGTGCCCAGCCTGCCAAGCGGAATGCCGGCCTCGAAACGCTTGATCACCTCCGGAGGATTATTCTTGGCGGTCATCTTGGTGAGAATGAAACCCGGGGACAGGGCATTCACGAGCACACCATCGGCGGCCATTTCTATGGCGAGGGTTTTGACTGCGCCGACAAGTGCGTGCTTCGCGAGGACATAAGGAAGGCGGCCGCGCCGCGCGAGGAATCCGTACAGAGACGAGATGACTAGGACCCGGCCTTTGCGTGCGCGCAGGCTCGCCTCGACGTACTTAAGTACGCTGAGAAACCCCTGGACGTTGACCCGTAGGGAGTCGGCGATCTCTTCGTCCGACAGGTCGGCGAAGAGCTTCGGGTTGTTGAGCCCGGCGCTGTGCACCAGGACGTCACATTCCCGCGTGCCGCGCTCAAAATACGCATCGATCGATGAGGGACTGCCGAGATCGAGGTCGTTCCGCCCTGCCGCCTTGACTGCATCGCCGCGCTCCCTGAATACCGCGCAAATCGCGGAGCCGATATCGCCGCGTCCGCCCAGCACCAACACTTCGCGAGCGCCGGGCATCAGTTCATCGGCGGAATGAGCATGTTCTGCGCGAACTCGTCCCGCGGTAGAAACGGCGCCAGGTCCTCGAGTGGCGACGACACCATCGTGCCGTCGTCGAGCCGACGCGAGGAAAGTTTGGGCGCGAAGACCTGGCTCTTGTCGAGGAAAACCTCGCAAGCCTGCGCGCCGGGTCCGCCCAGCGTGTCGCGAATGGCGGCATGCATATCGGCATGCGAGCGCGATGCGCGTACGCTGAACCCGAAAGCCGCCAACACCTTCTGGAAGTCCGGAAATGTCAGCTTGCTGTCCGGCCCGCAGCCGACCACATTGTCGGGAAAGTAAGCCTGCTGGGTCTGCCGGATAGAGTGGTAGCCGGTGTTGTTGAGGATGAACAGCTTGACCGGAATCCGGTTGCCCACGATTGTTTGCAGCTCTTGCAGGTTCATCATCACGCTGCCGTCGCCAGCGAGGCAGATAATGCGCTTTGCGCCGCTCGCGTACCAGGCTCCGATCGCCGCCGGCAGGTCGTAACCCATCGAAGCGCAGCCCGAATTCGTAAACAAGCGCTGGCCAGCCTTGAGTTCCGCGGCCTGGAACGACGTCACGCAGGCCGTTCCATCCCCGCTCACGACGATATCGCCGGCGTCGAGTTGCTTGAAAAGCGTTTCCATGAAGCAATATGGATTCACTGCCTCCTTGGTCTGCCAGTATTCCGGAAGCACCGTGGAGTATTTCGCTACCCGCTCCTTGCACCAAACGAGGTACTTCCGGTGGGCGGGCTTAACCGAATAGCCCGATGCGATGCGCTGTTCGAGCAGCTGCAGGAAATCGCGCAAGTCGCAGTGGATCGGCTGATCGATCTTCAACGTCGGCTTGTGGAGCTCGGCAGGATCGATGTCGATCATCACCTTGGCCGCTGCGCGGGCAAACGAGGCCCAGTTGTAGCTGATCTGCCGGATATTCAGGCGGCTGCCGAGAATCAGCAGAAGATCCGCATTCTGGACGGCAAAGTTGCCGCCGCGGTCGCCGACCGACCCCGGCCGGCCCGCGTAGCATGAATGGCCGTTCGCAATAACGTCATGGGCATTCCACCCGGATGTGACTGGAAGGCCGAGTCGTTCCATGACCCGCAAGAAGAGATCATGGGCGCCGGCAATGCGCACTCCTGCGCCTGCAAGCACCGCAGGGCGTTCAGATGCGTGGAGACGCGCCAGGAAAGCGTCCACTTCCGCAGCGAGCCGAGCGCCCGTGAGCGCTCCTTTCTCTAAGCGCGCATTCGGGGCAACCTCCGGATCGTCGTAAAGTGTTTCCGGATCAAGCGGGCGCAGTTTGGCCGGATCGATGGGCGCAGCCTGAACGTCGATCGGGACATCGACCCATACGGGCCCCGGTCGGCCCGTGCGCGCAAGCGTTATGGCCCGCTCGATGACTTCACGCGTTCTGGAGGGGTCTTGCAGCAACGTGGCGTACTTCGTGATCGGACGAACCATGGAAACGACGTCAGCCTCCTGGTCACCAAGTTGGCGGAGTGAGAGCGGATAATTGCCGGCGATTGTCTCTCGCTTTACTTGTCCAGAAATGACCACCATCCCGAGCGAGTCGACCCAGGCGCCGAATACGCCATTCAACGCATTGATGCCGCCCGGCCCCGTGGTGACGTTGAGCGCGGCGAGGCGTCCGGAGAGACGAAAGTAGCTTTCCGCCGCGATGGCGCTCGCCTGCTCATGGTGACAGCATATGTACTCAAGCCCTTCGCAGCGGCCAAACGCATCATTGAGGTGCATTGCGCCGCCGCCAGTGAGCATGAATACGTGCCGGATGCCGTGATCACGCAGAGCACGGGCCAGGTAATCCGAAACCCTCATCGCCCTACATGGGCAACGACTGGCTTTGGGGCTTCACGCGACATGCCGCGCTCTTCGATGAGTTTCCGTAAGCTGGTGTTTGTCGCGTAAGGGCTATCGATGTCGCCAATTTCGATCGGCGCATCGGCCTTCACCGGATTCAACAGCACCTCTCCCCGCATGAATTCCCGGCAGGAGATTTGTCCCTTCAACAGCGGAATCGCTAAGTACACGTCGCCCTCGGAAAGAATGTGCCCCGCGGGCAGGTTGCGCTTGGCGTAGACGCCGCGGACCAACCCATCGAGATACGAAATTTCCTTTTCGGGCGGATTGCGCTTCGCCGTGCCAGGAGCGCCGCACATTTCCTTCGCCTTCAGGAACGCCTTGAACCACTCGTCGACCTGGTGCGGAAGGGAGCAATACGGAGACACCGACACGCCTTCATGGTCGATGTCGACATGGCGCTCGAACGTCAGCGCGCCCTTCGCATAGGCGACCACGACGGAGTTGCGCCAATCCGTGCACTCATGAGTCGAGTAGCCGATGACGTTGTCCGGATAGCGGTTCTTCAGAAAATCGATCTGGTTCAGCTCGACTTCCGAGTCCTGCGATGGATAGATGGATACGCAGTGGTTCAGCGCGAAAGGGATGTTGCGCCGGTTAAAAAACGTCACGAGGTCGTCCATGTCGCGAAGTGACGAGCCGCCCGTCGACGCGATTACCGGCTTGCCGGTCGCGGCGATCTTCTCGATGAGGAACCAGTCCTTGATGTCCGAACTGGCGAGCTTGATGATCTGGACGCCGAGCTCCACGCATTTGTCGACCGATACTTCGTCGAAAGGCGTCGCCATGGTGACCATGCCGTTCTGCCGAATCGCCTTCACCATTTCGGCGTATCTATCCCAGCTCATCTCAGTGTCGAGTGTCTTCTTGATGTACCGGATGTCACTGCGATGGCGGTAGTCCTTGTGGATGAACGTCGGCACGTTGCGGAACTGAAGCTTCATGGCGGCGCGCACGCCGTTGAAGCGGACGACCTTGCCGAAATCCGTAATGATCTTTAGTCCGCGCTCGAGCTTGCCCCAATGGTTATTAGCCAGCTCAAGGACGAACAACTCCTCGAAAATTGAAGAACGCATGAATGTCTCCCTTAAGAACCGAACCTGCCGAGCTTACCTGCCGGTCATCGCGGCAAAAGTTGAGTTTGGGCGGCGAAATTTTATCCCAGATACAGCGCTGAAGTTTGAAAATGCAGGACTTTTACAACTTCGATAGGCGACGGCCGACGGGCTGTCCGTTCTGCCCGACACCCGGACCCTAGTTCGCCGCGGCGTACGACCGCAGGACATCGTCCGTAGGTCCTTCCGCGCGTATTTGCCCGGCCTCCATCCATATAGCGCGGTTGCACAAGCGCTCTATCAGCTCCCTTGAATGCGACGCCAACACCATGATGCCCGCCCGGCTCACCATCCGGTTCAGCCGTTCTTCGGCTCGATGAATGAAGTGCGCATCGCCTACGGCCAGGAATTCGTCCATTAACAGAATGTCCGGCGACATGCAGGTCGAGACAGCGAACGCCAGGCGGAGCGTCATTCCGCTGGAGTAAGTGCGCACAGGCACGTCCAGATAATCGCCCAATTCCGTGAAGTCGGCGATTTCGTCCTTCACGGCGTCGATCTCGCGGCGCCGCATGCCGAGAAGCGCGCCCCGCAAATAGATGTTCTCGTACCCAGTGGCTTCCGGATCGATTCCCAATCCGACATCGAAAAGCGGGGTGACGCGACCGTGAGCCGTTACGGCACCGCTCGTCGGCTCATATACGCCCGCCATAACGCGAAGAAGCGTCGTCTTTCCAGCGCCGTTGTGGCCCACCAGGCCGAGGCGGTCTCCATGGCGGAGAGAGAGGTTAAGACTCTTCAGCGCCTGGACTACCACGTGGCCCGAATCTGCGCTGATACGGCCGCCGGTGGAGGCGCGCACGAGCTGCTTTTTCAACGAACGGCCCACCGAGTTGTAGATGTGGAACTCGACCGAGACGTCCTCGAGGGACAACGAGACATCGGACTCGGGGGACCTCACGTGCTCATACCCAGTACGCGATGCGGCGCCTGAACTGCCGGAACAGCAGCGCGGCGAGGATCCAGCCGATCGCGCCCATTACGCCAACGGCGATCCATGTCGCTGCGCCGGGCATTTTGCCTAGTAGCGGCGCGCGCACGATCTCGACCATGTGATACAGCGGATTCAAAAGAACAACTCTGTTCCGGCCAGGCAGCAGCGAAGGATGCCAGATGATCGGAGTGAGGAAGAACATCAGTTGAAGAATGTTGGTCACGATCTGGGGAATGTCGCGGAAACGCGCGGAAAACATTCCAACGAGCAAGGTGATCCATCCCATAGTGAGAATGAGAAGTACGAGAGCCGGGATCGCGAGCGCGAGCGTGGCAAGCGCGTTCGCCGGCAGAAAAATTGCCACGACCGCCACGATGATTACCGCGTTGTGACACAGAATTATGAAGTTGCGCCATACGACGCGCATGACGTGGGTGAACAGCGGCACGCGAATCTGCTTGATGATGCCCTCGCTCGCAATAAACGTCTGGCAGCCTTCCGTCACCGTACCGGCTATGAAGCTCCAGATCACCAGCCCCGCCGCCAGGTAGGGAAGATATTCATCGATGGGCTGGCGGAATATCGACGCGTACACGAAACCAAGCGCGATCACCATGACCCCGGTGCTGATCGTCAGCCAGAACGGCCCAAGCATCGAGCGCCGGTACCGCTGCCTGATATCTTGCCAGCCAAGCAGGACCCAGAGATCCGGGTAGCGGAGCGCGTGCCATAGATCGGCAAGCGCACGCCTGCCCTGGGAGCCCTTGAGCGCGAACATGGGCGCGGATTATCGCATTGCGTCGGCGGGCGTCTCTTTAAGCTGCCGCCAAGCATCGAGAATCTCTGCCACGCTCGCCTCTTTGATATTTCTTAAGGAGGGGTGCACCAGCCAACAGGAAGTCTTCCAAGGCCGCCAGCGCTCGACCGGTGAATCGCCGAAAAGCGCCAAGACTGGTTTGCCGAGCGCCGCGGCAATGTGCATGGCCCCGCCATCCGGGCAGATCACCGATCCTGCAAGCGACAGCGTCGCTATTAGAGTTGCGAGATCCGGCGTCGGTAGTGTAACCGCCCCTTCGCTGGACAGCGCGTGCGCCATTTCATCGTCTCCCGGATGCCGGGGATCGTCCTTCGCGCCTGGCGCCCAAAGCAGGAGTACCTTTTCTCGCTTCTTTAATGCGTCGATAAGTTCCGCATAGCGCTCGGCCGGCCAGCGCTGCGCCGGGCGCCTTGCGCTGATATGCACCGCGACGAAAGGCCCCGGACCGACGCGCCGGCTGATCTCCTCTTGGCGTGTCGGATCCGGAAAAACCCGCATTGGACCCGGAGTCCCTGAAACACCGAGCGCCTCGCCCAACGCGTAGGTCCGTTCGACCTCATGACGCGTGTCGTTCTCGATCGGTTGCGGCGTGATGATTTCGCGCGGCGACAGGCTCGCCGCGAGGCGCAGTGTTCGCGGCGTGGGCGCCGGAACCAGGACGTAGTCGAACTTGAGCCGCCGCAGCTCCGAAGACAGCTTCGCGCGCGCCAGCAAGTTGAAAAATATGCCTCCCTTGCGGTGCTTGAGTTTTTCATAGACATGCACCGCGTCGAGGACCGGGTTCCGCGCGAGCACCTCGGCGTTGTAGGTGTTCACGAGCGCTGCGATGAACGCGTTGGGCTGCGCGCGGCGCAGGCCGTCGAAGAGCGGCGTCGTGCAAACGAGGTCGCCGATGTTGTCCCGGCGGACGACTAGGATGCGCGGTGTGCGCGAAGCCGCGACAGCCATAAGCCGAGAAGGAGCGCTGCGAGGATGCCGTGCTCGTGATGAAGAGTCGTGTTCGCGAGGCCTGCTCCGGCAGTGACGATCCACGCGCTCGCGGCTGCGCCCCAGAGAAGCCACTCATCGTCCGCGGACCCTTGCCCGGGGCGGTAACGGACCAGCCAGGCAGCCCACGCAAGCAGCACGGCCACGAGGATCGCCGTACCGATGATGCCGCGCTCCGCGAGCGTATTGACGTACAGGCTGTGTGCGTGAGACGAAACGAAGTACCGTCGTTCGTCGAACGGCCTGCCCGCCTCGGCGCGCCACGCCTTGACGCGCTCCAAGGTAACTTGGCTGTAGTTGTCCATGCCGATGCCGAACCACGGGTGGCGCTGCCACGCGGCGAACGCCATGCGCCATACACCATCCCGGTGAGAGAGCGGGTTCTGCGTGGCGAGATTTTGTTCTTGCTTTTGCACCACTTCGGCGCCGCTGAAGACTGCGAGGATCACCACCGCTGCCAGCACAACGCCGCTCGCCACGGCCGGCGCACGCCAGCGCGGCCACCAAGCGCCGGCGAGGATCGGCAACGTGGCGAGCCCGACGCCGATGGCGCCGCGGCTCGCGGTCACGACGAGAGATACGAGCACGAGCGTGCCGACGGCAAGTCCAACGGCCTTCTTGCCGGTATGCCAAGCCTGCCATCGCGCGAAGAGCCACGAGGCGCATACGCCGAGCATGATGGCGATGTAGATCGCGGTGTGGTTCACGTGCCCGACGGAGTGCAACTGCAGCGTGCCGCTCTTGCCGATGCCGCTCAGCATGCGCGCATAGCCGATTGCAAGGCCGATCACGGTGGACGCGACGAGCGAGCCAAGCACCCAGCGCAGCACTCGCGGCTCGTAACCGGCCCGCTTCACGAGCCAAAGCAAGCTTCCGTAGCGCACGAGGTCGCCGGCGCCGCGCCATTGCTGCCCATCCAGACCGGCGAAGGCCGCGACGACGAACCCTGACGCGATCCAGGCAGCGATCAGCGTGTCCCAGAGGTCCCAGCGCCCGCCCCAATCCCCCGAGCGCACCCGGTTGACGACCCAGGCAAGTGCGTACGCCACCCAGAGCAGGTTCTTCGGCGCTTCGAAAAGCGGCAGGAAAAAGCACAGGCCGAGCAGCAGCCCGATCTCGGCCGGGTAGCGGCAGCTTTTCAGGCTAGCGAGCATAGACTCCCAGGCTCGCTGCCGCGGCGAGCACCTGCTCTACGCCAATCGCGTGCATGCAGCGCGGCTCGGCACATTCGGCGGGCGTGCGCTGGCACCGCCGTACCCATTCGATCCTGCGCTTGAAAAGCGTGCGCTGATCGCGGCAAGGGAAATCCGGAACGGTTACCTCGCGAAACGGCGCGTCCCTCCAAAAATCTCCCCGACCAAACAGTTCCGCCGAGCTCGGGCCGAACAGACACACCGTGGGCGTGAACGTGAGCTTGCCCATGTGCGCAACGCTCGTATCGGGGCAAACCAGCAGCGCGGCTGCGGCAACGAGGTGCCAGAGCTGGGCGAGATCCAGCCGATGGCCCAGCGCCTCGAACATCTGTTCACGGTCAATTCGCCGCAGCATTTCCTCCCCGCCCGGACCGGCGCTCCAAACGGGAGCCAAGCCCTTCTCCGAGAGCGCGGCCGCCAGGGCGAGCCACTTTCGTTCTTCCCAGTGCTTCAGCGGCGTGCTCGCCTCGACGTGGAGCACCACGTAAGGCGGCGGCGGACGCTGGAACGGCGCCGCGTCCGGCGCCGGCCAGTCGCCTGGCTTGTACGGCGGCGGCGGCGGGCCTTCGATGAGCGTCGCCGCGATATCGCTCCATGCCATCGGCTTCGCGGGGAAAGGACGCTCCTCGTCGACGGGCCAGCTCTTGTAGCCAGGGCGATCGCCTTCGAAGGCGACGATCCAGCGCGCGTCCGCGCCGGCGGCGAGCCAGCTATAGCGGTTGTCGCCCGGCACGAAGGCCAGGTCAAAGCTCGCTTCGAACAACGGACCAAGCGTAGCGGCGTCGCGCGGATCGTACGCAATGGCGCGCACGCCGTAAGACAAGCCAGAGAAAAGCGGCACCAGCGAGGGCCGCACGGTCATCGCAATCTCAGCGTGCGGATAACGCGCCCGCAGCTTCGCAAGCAGTGGTGCGAGCATGAAAACGTCGCCGGGGAGCAGGTGGTGGGCAATCAGGACGCGGCGGACATCGGCCGGGCGCGTCCGCCGCGCGAGCAGACGCAAGGCAGCGCGCGGCACGATTCTCAACCGAGCGGCGAGGCGGCTGGCGCTCAGAGTGCGCTCTTCATCGCGCGCAGGCGATCGAGGATCTCCGGCATGTCGCGCGCTGCGGCGAGAGGCGCCAGCTCCTCAAGCACGAGGTTCCAGTCGAGCGACGCTCCCCGCCGGGCGAGCAGCGCCTCGATGTCGGCCCAGTCGCGGGTACGCGAAGCGAAAGCCTTGAGGACGACGAGGTCCTCGGCCGAGCAGGTTCGCAGCGCTCCGCCCGGCGTGATTTCCCAGTCGCTCGCGCGCCCGACGCAGCGTTGTTCGTACGGGAGGCTGCCGAGCGCAACGTCGATAGGAATCCCGGCTTCGCTCTTGAGAAGAAGCACGCGGTTGCGTAACGCGAACTCACGCGCATCCGGTATTCGGCCTGCGAAAAAGACCAGCATCCGGTCGATTGCCCTCGGTTCGTCGCCGAATGGGCACAAGACCGTAACGTCCACGTCCCGCGTCGCGCGGGGCTCTCCCCAGCGCTGCAGGGCGATCGCGCCGATGAAGCAGAAGCGCTCTTTCCCTTCGGTCAACTTGCGCTGCACCTCGAGGGCCGCCTCGAGGACGGTCTTCATTTGCGAGCGCGGATTCGGGCGAACCAGCGTTGCTGGTCCACCAGCCCGGAGCCGGGGAGCGGCGGGAGATCGTCCGGCAAATTCATGCTCAACACGTCGCGCGCCGCCTCCTTTGCGTCCTCGTCGCTCATTGCCTGTAGCTCGCGGCGCTTGATCGCCTCCAGCTCCATGCCGGCGCGCGCCCAGGTCTCGGCCCACTTGCGTAATTGCGCATCGCTCACGGCTGTATTCTAACCCTCGCAAGAAGATCGCTCAGGCCTGCTTCCCAGGAGGGCAGCCGGATGCCGAAGCTCTTCTCGAGCTTCGTGTTGTCGAGAACCGAATTTCGCGGGCGGCGGGCCGGCGCCGCAAATTCTTTACTGGAAATTGCCGTGGTCGCGACCGATAGGCCTGCCTCTCGGAAGATGGCACAGGCAAAGCCGCACCACGTGGTGCTGCCCTGCGCCGTCATGTGGTAGAGGCCTGCGAGGGAAGGATCGCGCGATACGGCGGTGATCGCGGCGGGTACAGCATCTGCGAGCGCGCGGCTGGAGGTCGGCGCGCCGTGCTGGTCATCCACTACGCGAAGCTCTTTTCTTTCGCGTGCGAGGCGCAGCATGGCCAGGAGAAAATTCTTGCCGGTATTGGAATAAACCCAGCTCGTGCGGAAGATGAGGTGCCGGCATCCCGAGCGCTGGATCGCCTGCTCTCCCGCGAGCTTGCTGCGGCCATAGGCGTTGAGCGGGTTGGTCGGATCGCTCTCTATGTACGGCGATGGCTTCTCGCCGTCGAACACGTAGTCGGTGGAGAAATGCACGAGCAGCGCGCCGCGCCGCGCCGCCTCTTCGGCGAGGATGGCCACGGCCTCGGCGTTGACCGCCTTGGCGAGCGCTTCTTCCCTTTCGGCCTGGTCGACCGCAGTGTAGGCGGCGGCGTTCACGATCACTTCGGGCTTCGCCTCCCGCAGTGTTCGCCGGATTGAATCCGGATTTGCCAGGTCGAGCGTTGGGCGTGACCTCGCGATCACCTCGCCAAGCGCGGGCAGCGTCTGCAGCAAAGCCGACCCGACCTGGCCGCTCGACCCGGTGAGGAGAAGCCTCACGGGTAGAGCTCGGCGTCGGCCAAACCAGGGGCGGCCGCGTCCCTCGCGGCGAGGATCGGCTCGCCGCGCAGCGGCCAGGCGACGGCGAGCCGCGGATCGTTCCACCGGACGGTGCGCTCGTGCTCCGGCGCGTAATAGTCGGTCGTCTTGTAGAGAAACTCGGCGTACTCGGAAACCACCAGGAAACCATGGGCAAAGCCGGGCGGAATCCAGGCCATGCGCCTGGAAGTGGCGTCGAGGCTGAACCCTGCCCACCTGCCGAATGTCGGCGAGCTGCGCCTTAAGTCGACGGCGACGTCATAGACCTCTCCGGCGCTCACGCGTACGAGCTTCCCCTGCGGCTGCTTGATCTGGTAGTGCAGCCCGCGCAGCACGCCGGCTCGCGATCGGGAATGGTTGTCCTGGACGAACTCGACATCGAGGCCCGTCGCCTCGCGGAAAACGCGCTTGTTGTAGGACTCGAAAAAAAAGCCGCGCTCGTCGCCGAAGACTTTCGGTTCGAGGATCAGGACTTCGGGGATCTCGGCGCGGACGACCTTCACTAAAAGAGCCGCTCTTCCAGCACGCGCAGAAGATAGCTTCCATAGCCGCTCTTCGCGAGGGGCTCGGCGAGCCTGCGCAGATCGTCGGCCCCGATGAAGCCCATGCGGTAAGCGATCTCCTCCGGGCACGCGATTTTCAGTCCCTGCCGTCGCTCGATGGTCTCGATGAAGTGTCCGGCTTCGAGGAGCGTCTCGTGGGTGCCGGTGTCGAGCCACGCCATGCCACGCCCCATGGGCACGACGTTGAGCTCGCCGCGCTCCAGGTAAGCGCGATTGACGTCGGTGATCTCGAGCTCGCCGCGCGCCGACGGCCGCAGCTTGGACGCGATCTCCACCACCCGGTTATCGTAGAAATAGAGTCCCACGATCGCGTAGCGGGATTTGGGCTGCTTCGGCTTCTCCTCGACGCTCACCGCCTTCCCATGGAGATCGAACTCCACCACGCCATAGCGCTCGGGATCTTTGACCGGGTAGGCGAAGACCGTTGCGCCGTTCTTGCGCTCGGCCCCGAGCTTGAGAAGCGAGGTGAGCTCGTGCCCATAGAAGATGTTGTCGCCGAGCACCAAAGCGACCGAGTCCCGGCCGATGAACTCGCGGCCGACGAGGAACGCCTGCGCCAGGCCTTCGGGCCTCGGCTGCACGGCGTAGGAAAGCCGGATGCCCCACTTCTCGCCGCCGCCGAGCAGGCTTTCGAATCGCGGCGTGTCCTCGGGCGTGGAGACGACCAGGATATCGCGGATCCTGGCGAGCATCAGCGTGGACAACGGGTAGTACACCATCGGCTTGTCGTACACCGGCAGCAGCTGCTTGGAGATCGCCTGCGTGACCGGGTAGAGCCGCGTGCCGGAGCCGCCGGCGAGAATGATGCCCTTCACGCCGCACCCCGCGTCGCGTAATTGGCCGCCATCCAGTTGCGATAGGCGCCGCTCGTCACCTCGCCTGCCCACGCCTGGTTGTCCAGATACCACTGCACGGTCTTGCGCAGGCCGGATTCGAAGCTCTCGTTGGGCTGCCAGCCGAGCTCGCGCTTCACCTTGGAGGCATCGATGGCGTAGCGCCGGTCGTGGCCGGGACGGTCCTTCACGAAGCTGATCAGCTCGGCATGGCGCCCCTGCTTGCGCGGCCGCAGCTCATCGAGCGTCCGGCAAAGCAGGTTCACCACGTCGATGTTCTTCTTTTCGCTGTTGCCGCCGATGTTGTAAGTCTCGCCGGGGCGCCCGCGCTCGAGAACCACGCGCACGGCTTCGCAGTGGTCCAGCACGAAAAGCCAGTCGCGCACGTTGCGCCCGTCTCCGTAGACCGGCAGCGGCTCGCCAGCGAGCGCCTGCTGGATCATGAGGGGAATGAGCTTCTCCGGAAACTGGTACGGGCCGTAGTTGTTGGAGCAATTGGTCGTCAGCGTAGGCAGCCCGTAAGTATGGTGATACGCCCGCACCATGTGATCCGCCGCGGCCTTGGAAGCGGCGTACGGGCTATTGGGCGCGAAGGGTGTCGTTTCCTTGAAGGCCGGGTCGTCAGCGCCGAGAGAGCCATAGACCTCGTCGGTCGACACATGCAGGAAGCGGAAATCTCCTCCGCTTTTCTTCCAGTACTCCCTCGCTTCCTCGAGCAGGGACCAGGTGCCGACCACGTTCGCCTGCACGAACTCCGCCGGGCCGCTGATCGAGCGGTCGACATGGCTTTCGGCGGCGAAATGCACGATGGCGCGCGGCGTGTGCCTGTCGAAAAGCCGCTTCACGAGCGCCCGGTCGCAGATATCGCCCTGCACGAACACATGCCGGGCATCGCCGCGCAGCGCGTCGAGATTCCTCAAGTTCCCCGCGTAGGTCAGCTTGTCGAGGTTGACGATCGGCTCGCCGGTCCGCGCAAGCGTCGAAAGCACGAAATTCGAGCCGATGAAGCCGGCGCCGCCGGTGACGAGAAGCATGGAGCGCAATTTTACCGGCTCGCCTCGCGGTAGATTTTTTCCATGCGGTCGAGCATGCGTTCGTAGGAAAAGCCCGCTTCGCAGTGCACGCGGGCCGCAACGCCGAGCCTTTTTCGCAGCTCGGGATCGCCGATCAGCTTTTGAAGCGCCTCGCGCAAGGCAGGAGCGTCCTGCGGCGGCACCAGGAGGGCTGTCTCGCCGTGCTTGGCGAGCTCCGGAATGCTCCCCGTGGCCGTGGTGACGCACGGCAGGCCGACCAGCATGGCTTGAAGCAGCGCCTGCGGCACGCCTTCGTTGGCGTACGACGGAAGCGCGAAGATGTCGAGCGCCTGAAGCCACGGCACGACGTCGCGCTGGTTCCCCTTGAACGACACCCGCTCGCGGACGCCAAGGCGCGCGGCCAGGCTTTCCAGCGATTCTCTCTGCGGGCCGTCACCGACGATAACGAGGTTGGCCGATCCAGGGAGTGCCTCGATGAGGTAGCGGTGACCTTTCCAGCTGCGCAGTGTGGCGACGATGCCGATCAGCATCTTCTCCTGCGGCAGCCCGAGCGTCTCGCGGACAGCGGCCCTGTCGCCGGGCCGAAACCGTTTGGCGTCCACGCCGGTGGGCACAGACTCGATTCGCTGCGCCGGAAAGCCGTTTCGCCCGACGAGCTCCTTTTTCAGCGCCTCGCCCGCGGTGATGATGCGCGAGGCGGCACGGGTGTAGAGCCATCGCGTGGGCGCATTCTTCGGCACCGGGGCGGAGATGTGGCGCGTGCGCACCATCGGGTACGGCCGGCCCAGCACGAGGAGGGCGAGCGCGGTGAGCCAGGAATCGGTGGAGCTATGCGTGCTCACGACGTTGCAGCGGTTCGACCTGAACCAGTCGAGAAGGCTGCGCAGCCCGCGGATCCGTTTTTTTGCGATCGGCAGTGCGACGGCCGGCACGCCCCATGCGGGCGCTTCGGCGTAGACGCGCGCTTCGGGCGGGCAGATCAGCTTCACCTCGTGGCCGCGGTCGATGAGGCCTTTCGCCTCGGAGAGGATGCGGATCTCCTGCCCGCCCCAGCCGAGGGAGGACTCGGTGTGGACGATGGACAAGGGCGTCATTTCTTCTTGCGCGCAGTGCGCCTGCGGAATGAAGGAATCACGCGCCGCAGCCGAATCGTGGCCTGCTCCCGGTCGATGCGCGACGCGCCGACATCGAGAACCAGTGCCTCCCATTGGTCGCTGTCTGGCGAAGGCTCGATCCCGTTCAGCCGGAGAAAGACAATGGCGGCAGCCATGGCGGCGCGTTTGTCGCCGTCGTGGAAGGCGTGATTGCGGCAGATGTAATAGAGATACGCCGCGGCGACCTCGACGAGATCGGCAAACGGAGACTTGCCGCCGAACGCGGCCCGCGGCGCCGCGACCGCCGAGGCAAGCAAGCCTTCGTCGCGCACGCCACGCATCCCGCCGAACTCCGCAATTACCGCCTCGTGGATTTCCTTGACGATGTCCACCGTAAGGTGGATGCAATCGTCCGGCGTGGCGTTCACGCCAGCTTGCGCAGCGTTTTGCGGTAGTCCTTGACGGTGCGCTTCACGGTTGCGGAAACCTCCTCGGGCCGTGCAGCTTTGCGGATAGGCGTAAGAATGATCGATCCCCCGGGCGCAACGGTCACCGCCACCTGGTCGCCCGTCTTGAGCCCGGTCAGCTCGAGGAGCGCCGCGTCGAAAATCACTCCTTGGGAATTGCCGATGCGCGTGATGGTCTTGAGCATGGACGCATTGTAAAACGATGTTTAACGCCGATCAACGCCACGGAAAACGTGGTCTGTCCCTGATTCAGGCGGCGGCGCGTTCGGCGTCGAACTGCATGCGGTACAGGCGCGCGTAGGCGCCTTCCTTGGCGAGCAGCTCGGCGTGGCGGCCGATCTCGACGATGCGGCCGCGCTCGAGCACCACGATGCGGTCGGCGTGCTCGATGGTCGACAGGCGGTGGGCGATGACGATGGTGGTGCGTCCGCGCATCAGGGTATCCAGGGCCGCCTGCACCTGGCGCTCCGACTCCGAATCGAGCGCCGAGGTGGCCTCGTCGAGAATCAGCACCGGCGCGTTCTTGAGAAGAGCGCGCGCGATCGCGAGGCGCTGGCGCTGCCCGCCCGAAAGCCGCACGCCGCTTTCGCCGATGGGGGTGTTCAAGCCCTCGGGCAGCTCTCGGATAAACGTCATCGCGTGCGCGGCCTCGGCGGCGGCGATTACTTCCTTCTCGGCCGCGCCGTTCATCGTGCCGTAGGCGATGTTGGCGTAGATGGAATCGTTGAACAGCACGATGTCCTGGCTCACCAGCGCGATATTGGCGCGCAGGCTCTGCAGCGTCAGCGTCTGAATGTCGTGGCCGTCGAGCAGCACGCGGCCTGCCGTAGGCGTGTAGAAGCGCGGCAGCAGGTTGACGAGCGTGGTCTTGCCGCCGCCCGAGCCGCCGACCAGCGCGACGGTCTCCCCGGGGCGGATGTGGAGATCGATGTTCTGCAGGGCGGGTTCGGTACGGGTCGGATAGACGAAGGTAAGGTTCTCGTACGCCACTTCGCCGCGCGCGCGCGGCAGCTTCACCGTGCCGCGGTCCTCCTCGACCGGGTTGTCGATCATGCCGAAGACGCTCTCGGCGGCGGCAAGCCCGCGCTGCAGCGGACCGTTGATCTCGGTCAGGCGCTTGATCGGCGCGAGCAGCATGAGCATCGCAGTGATAAACGAGGCGAACTGCCCAACCGTCGCGCGGTCCTCCAGCGAAGCGCGCATCGCGATGTAGACGATGATCGCGAGCGCCACCGCCGCAAGCGTGTGCGTCACCGGCGTGGTGAGCGCCTCGGGCACCGCCTGGCGCATGTGATAGCCGCGCAGGAGCTGCGTAGCCCGCGCGAAGCGCCCCGCTTCGTAGTCCTGGCCGCCGAAGATCTTGACCACCTTGTGCGCCTGGATCGATTCCTCCAGTACGTGCACGATGCCGCCCATCGCGTGCTGCGCCTCGCGCGCCATGCGGCGCAGCCGCTTCGAGAGCAGCTTCACGAATAGGGCGATCAGCGGCCCGACCGCGAGCGCGATCAGGGTGAGCTGCCAGCTCAGATAAAAAAGCCAGCCGAGAAGGCCGATTACCGCCACCGAGTCCTTCACCGTGACAGTAAGCACGGTGGTCGCCGATCCGGCGACGCCGGAGACGTCGTAGGCCACGCGAGAGAGGAGCACTCCCGAGCTCTGATCGTCGAAGTAGCGCGCGGGAAAGCGCACCAGCTTCGCGAACATCGCATTCCTCAAGTCGAGGACCAGCCGGTGGCCGACCCACTGCAGGCACCACGACGACACGAAGGTAAGGAGGCCGCGCAGCACAAAGATGCCAACGATGGCGGCCGCCAGCAGCACGGGCGACAGCGTCGCGACGCCGCGCGTGCCGAAGCCGCTGTCGAGCAGCGGCTTGATGAGCGCCGGGAAGAGCGGCTCGGTCGCCGCTGCGGCCACCATGCCCAAAATGGCGAGCACGAACACCCGCGCGTGCGGGCGTACGTAGGAAAGGAGCCGCAAATAGAGTTTCATAAGCTTGCGTAGAGCTCCGCCAGGCGCTCTGCGGTGGCGTCCATGCCAAAGCGCTCGGCGCTCGCCCGGGCGCTCTGACCGATACCTGCGCTGCGGATCACTTGATCAGCGGTCTGCATCAGGCGCGCAAGTCCAGGCGGGTCGTCGGGCTCGCATACCCAGCCGTTGACGCCGGGCTCTATCACCTCGGCTGCCCCGCAGCGCGTGCTCACGATGACCGGCAGTCCCATCGCAAGCGCTTCGAGCACCGTGTTCGGAAAGGGGTCGTAACGGCTCGGAAGGATAAAGCAATCCGCGGCGGCGTAGAGCGGCCGCACATCCTCTCTGCCGCCGAGAAACAGCACTTTGCCTTTCGCAGTATTGGCCTTCTGCTCGTACTTGGCGCGCTCGCGGTCGCGTCCGACAACGACGAGCCAGAAGGCCGGATTTGCGGCCAAGCCGAGCGCCTCGATCGCCGCATCCAGCCCTTTGCGCGCAAAACCCGACCCGACGTGAAGAAACACCGTATCGCGCGGGGCGCAACCGAGCTCCGCACGAGCCGCGCCGCGCAGGTGCTCGCGCTCGCGAGGGTGGAAGTGCTCGAGGTCGATGCCGCTGTAGATGACGTGGAGCTTTTCCGGCTCGATGCGGAAGGCGCGGCGGATTTCGTCGCGCACCATTTTCGAATTGCAGATGACGGCGCGCAGGCGCGGGTGCTCGAACATCTCTTTCTCCGCGCGGCAGACGTAACCGTGATAGGGGTTGAGCGCGATCCCCAGGCGCTCGAGAAATCCCGCCGAAGATCTGCGCAGCTCGAGCCAGCGACGGTGCACCCCGTCGCCCGCCCGGTAGACGTCGCAACCGGGAATGCGCTCGTGCGACTGCACCAGGTCGAAGCCTTCGCGGCGCCAGGCCTTGCGCGCTGCGCCCGCGAACGACCAGTCGCGCCACAGATTACCGATGTAGAACGGATCGACGCGCAAGGTTCGGCGGGCACCCCAGCCCTCCTCTTTGCGCGTGATCAGCGTCACTTGCGCGCCCGCACGCTCGAGCGCCGCGAGCGAGCGCGCGACGAAGCGCTCGGCGCCGCCGAACGCGTTGTAGCGCTGCCTCACGATCGCGAGCTTCACTTCGCCAGCAGCGCGCGCACGGCTGCGTGCACTGCGTCGACCGCGAGGAAGGTGAGGCACTCGCTCACCTTGCCGCCGCCGCAGCCGTCGAGGCCGCACGGGCGGCACGAGTGGTCGCTGCGCACCACGCGGTGCGGCACGCCCCACGGACCCCACTCGTCTTCGCCGCTCGGGCCGAAGAGCGCCACGGTCGGTGTCCCCATGGCGCCGGCGAGATGCATCGGCATCGAGTCCACGCCGACGAAGAGCACTGCCCGCGCGGTGAGCGCGCCGAGCTCCTTGATGGAAAGCTGCCCCGCGAGATTTACCGCTTTTGTATTCTTGAGAATCTCATTTACAAATGACATTTCGGCTGGATCCGGCGCTGCGGTGATGACCACCGGAAAACCGCCGGCGGCCAGCCGCTCGACGAGCTCGGCATTTTTTTCGGCCGACCAGCATTTGAAGCGCCAGCGCGATGCGGGATGCAGGTGGATGAAACGCTCCGGAACCAGGCCGGCGATGCGCCTTGCCGCCTCGTCGCCGGGATTGAAGATCACTTTGCGCAGCGGCGGGTCGGGCTGCACGCCGATCCGCCGCAGCGCATCGAGGTTCACCTCAACCTGGTGCCGGCGCGGCGCGATCGGATACAGGTGGGTGAAGCTTCTCGCCCAAAACGCGCCGCGGTCCGCCATGCGCGGCGCGACGCTGTAGCGTGCGCCGAGCGTGCGCGCGAGCCACGCGCCGCGCGGCTGCTCGGAAAGGTGCACGAGCAGGCCGTAGCGTCTCGCCTTGAGCGTCGCATACAAGGCGGTTTCCTTTGAAAGACGCGAAAAGCCCTCGTCGCGCCATTTGCGTCCGACGGTATGCAGCTCGGAAAGCGCCGGATGCCCGTCGAGCATCGGCGCGGTGTCGTCGTACACCAGCGCATCGACCTCGAGCCCCTTCGCTCTCAAGACCGAGAGCACTGGAGCGGCGAGCAGCACGTCGCCGTGGTGCCTGAGCTTCACCACCAGCGCGCGCCCGCACTCCCCCAGCGGGACGGCGTCCTTCACCATGCGGCGAAGATATCACGTTGGGCCGTAAGGATTTTTCTTGCATCCTTGGGTACTATGCGCGGGCGTGTTCTACCTAGATCTCTTTCGGGCCTTGCAGCAGGAAGACGTGCGCTACCTGGTCGTGGGAGGGCTTGCGGTGAACCTGTACGGCGTAGAACGCGCGACCATGGACATCGACCTCATGCTCGCAATGGACGCTGAAAACGTAAGTCGATTCATACGCGCCGCTCGAGCGCTTGGGCTGACACCGGTCCCGCCTGTGGCGCTGGAAGCGTTCGCAGAGGAGACGATGCGCACCGCCTGGTTCGAGGAAAAGCGCATGATCGTCTTCGCGCTCCGTGCAAGCGATCCGGCTGCGCCTACGCTCGACGTGCTTATCCGTCCCCCGCTGCCGTTCGATGAAGCCTGGTCGCGCCGCGTGGAAAAGTCGATCGGCGGGCTGACAGTGCGGCTGGCGTCGCTGGATGACCTGATTCGCATGAAGGCAGCGACCGGCCGACAGCGCGATCGTTCCGACATCGAAGCCCTGGAGAAGGCACGCCGGATCGCCGATGACGGAAAAGATTGACTTTGCTTACGAGCTGTCTGAAGAACGGCTGAGAGCGTATCGACGCGTCAGCCTGTGCGACCGGTTGCGCTGGCTCGAAGACCTTTGCCGGTTCACAAAGATGATGAAGACCGCGTCCACCCGCGACTACTCGCGACCGGGGGTAACGCCGGTTTCCTCTCCGTTTTGAGGAAAGGAATGCGGCAGCACGTCGGCGTAAACGAACCCGTCGCGCTCGGATATTTCTCCGGCCCGCGTGCGGATGGGCGCATCGAACATCGGCCCTTCGAAGGCGAAGGTGTGGAATTCGCCGCGCTCGCCGCATGGATCGACGCCCGCGGGGATCTGCGCCACGAACTCCGGGCCGAAAATCCGGCCGGCCCACTCGCGCGGCGCCTGGCGTGAATCGACGCAGGTGATCCAGGCACGCAGGCCGCTCGCCACCATCTCTTCGGCGAGCGCTCGCGTGGGCAGATCCCATAGCGGAAACAGCAGCTCGACGCCGAGGCCGGCGAACTGCCGTTCGCGGTAGCGCCGGATATCCTCGAGAAAGAGATCGCCGAAGGCAAAATGGCTCACGCCCTCGCTTTCGGCGCGGGCGACAAAGGCCGCAAGCGCGGCTTCGTAGACCGCGTTCGGACAGGGATACGGAAGCGGGATGGTGTCCAGCGGCAGGCCTGCGGCGCGCGCCTGCGCTTCGAGCAGCTTGCTGCGCACCGCGTGCACCGCGACGCGCCCGCGCCCTTCGTCCATGGTGGTAAAGAGCCCCGCGACTTCCACGTCCGGACTGCGGCGCAGAAGCTCGAGGGTCCAGGCGCTGTCCTTGCCGCTCGACCACGCGAGCATTACGCGCTTCAAACAAATCCTTCCAACGCCTTGAGGTCGAGGTTCGCCTCGACGCAGTCGGCGAGCCGCTCGATGCTCTGCTCGCGCAGCGCCGCCAGGTCGACGCCGCTCGCCTGCCGGAACCCGGCCCAGCGCAGCAGCGCGGCGCACGCCTCGGGCGAATCGAACAGGCCGTGGACATAGGTGGCGAGGATGCGGCCGTCGGCCGAGAGCGCACCTTCCGGCTCGCCGTTCACGATCGCCGCGGGCCGCTCCGACCCGCGAGAAACACCCATGTGGATCTCGTAGCCGGCGAACGTTGCCGCGCCGAGCTCGGCGCAAAGCGCGCCTTCGACGTTGCGCAGCTGCTTGTGCGCCTCGAGCGTGGTTTCCAGCTTCAGAAGCGCGAGCCCGGGCGTGCTGCCCGCGCTTCCTTCGACGCCTTGCGGATCGTGGATCCAAGCGCCCAGCATCTGCATGCCGCCGCACAGCCCGATCACCCGGCCGCCGTAGCGAAGGTGCCGCAAAAGCGCCTCGTCCCAGCCCTGCTGCCTCATGAAATCCAGATCGGCGCGCACATTCTTGCTGCCGGCGAGTACGACCAGATCGGCGCCGGGCAGCGGCTCGTCCGGGCCGACGAAGCGCACCTCGACGCCCGGATGCAGCCGCAGCGCATCGAGATCGGTGTGGTTGCTGATGCGGGGATAGACCGGCACCGCGACGCGGAACGCCGGCTGTTCGCTCGAAACCTGTCTTTCGGGCAAGGCATCCTCGGCGTCGAGCACCAGGCCGGCGAGATAGGGCAGCACGCCGAGCACAGGCTTGCCGGTCTCGCGCTCGAGCCACTCGAGCCCGGGCTGGAGCAGCGCCCGCTCGCCGCGGAAGCGGTTGATCACCAGCCCGGCGACGCGCTCGCGCTCGGAGCTGCTGAGACAGGCGAGCGTGCCGACGACGTGCGCGAGCGCGCCGCCGCGGTCGATATCGGCCACGAGCAGCACCGGGCAATCGACGGCTTCGGCAAAGCCCATGTTGGCGATGTCGTTGGCGCGCAGGTTCACTTCGGCCGGACTGCCCGCGCCTTCGACGATCACTGCGTCGAACGCTGCGCGCAGCCGCTCGAATGCGGCGAGCACTTCGGCGAGCAACCGGGGCTTCAGCGCCAGGTAGCCGCCGGCTTCGAGCTCGCAGAACGGGCGACCCGAAACCACGATCTGCGCGCGCGTGTCGCTCGAGGGCTTGAGCAGCACCGGGTTCATGTCGGTGCGCGGCGCGGCGCGCGCCGCCTGCGCCTGCAGCGCCTGCGCACGCCCGATCTCGCCGCCATCGGCAGCCACCGCGCTGTTGAGCGACATGTTCTGCGGCTTGAACGGCGCCACTTTCTTGCCGCGGCGCGAGAGCGCGCGGCACAAGCCCGCGACCAGCGTGCTCTTGCCCGCGCCCGAGCAGGTGCCCTGCACCATGAGCACGCGCGGCGTCAAGGCTGCCAGCCGACGGTGAGGAAAAGCCCGCGCGGCGCGGTGTTGAAGCCGTTCACCAGCCGGTATTTCTCGTTCAGCGCGTTCTCGAGCCGCGCGGCGGCGAACAGCGCCTTGCCGAGCTGGTAGCGCGCCGTCAGGTTGAGCACCGTGTAACCGGCTTCGCGCACGCTCGCAAAGGTGACGATATCGGCGTCGCGGCGAGCACCGGAACCGATGAGCTCGGCCCCCATGCGCCATTTTCCCATCGATCGAAAGGCGGCAAGCGAGCCGAAACGCTTCGCGCGCCGGATCGCCTGAACCTCCTCGCCGCCGGGTTCCTGCTCCACCGGGTCCTGGATGGTAAGCGCCGCGCGCAAGTCGAATCCGGCGACTTGGCCGGTGTAGCTCGATTCCACGCCGGTGACGCTCGCCTTGCGTACGTTGCGCGCGGTGAAGGTCTGGGGGTCGAACGTGATCGCGTCCTGGTACTCGGTATCGAATGCCACGACGCGCACGCGGTTCGTTCCCCGGGACCATTGCACGCCCGCTTCCCGCGTGCGCGCGCGCTCCGGATTGAGGTCCGGGTTGCCGCCGAAGCCGAACAGATCCTGAAAGGTCGGGGCGCGGAAAGCTGTGCTCGCGCTGACGATGAGCCGCCAAGCGTCGGTCAGGTCATAGCCGTAGCCGAGGAAATAGGTGTCGGCGTTGCCGAAGTCCGAGTAGTGCTCGGTGCGGACGTTCGCCTGCAGCGAATGGTCACCCAGGCGGCCGAGATAGCCGAGCCGCGCGACCCCCGCTTCCCGCACGCGGGATGCAAAGCTCGAGTTGTCAAGTTCCTGCCGCAGCTGCTCGAGACCGCCCGAAACGACGTGGGCAGGCGAGAGCCTGACTTCGTTATCCCAGATGAGTTGCCGGCTGCGCGTGTTGGAGCGGCTGTCGAAGTCGCCATTGCGCAGGTCGGTGCGATAGTCGGTGCCCTCCGCCGCGGTGAAGCGGCTCTTCCACGCGTCCGCGAAGCGGCCCTCCCAATAGACCTGCGACATGCCGAGATCCTGGGCAGACTGGTGCGTGGCGTCCGGCGTGTCGAAGGCGTTGTCGTAATCGAGCTTTCCGCGCGTGCGGAAGAACGACACGCCCAGCTCATGCCTGCGCGACACCTGTTGCGACAGGCTGCCGGAGATGCTGTCGTTGCGATAACCGTCGCGGTCGGGATTGGCAGTGGGCGCGACCTGCGGATCGATGGCGGAAAAGCCCGAGGTATCGAAGCGCGATGCCGAGATGTTGAATCGTGTGCCGCCCGCCTGGCCGCCGTAGCCGCCGCGCAGCTTCCAGGTATTGCGCGAGCCCACAGTTGCCTCGGCGTTCGCGGCCGGGTCGCCATGACCGCGCTTGGTGAATACCTGGACCACACCGCCGATGGCGCCCGAACCGTACAGGCTGGAGACATTACCGCGCACGATCTCGACGCGCTCAACTTCATCGAGCATGATGTGCTGGATCGCGGTGGTGCCGAAGCCGACATCCTCGACGCGCACGCCGTCGATCAGGATCAGCGCCTGGGCGCTGCGCCCGCCGCGCATGAAAACGCTGCCGGTGCTGCCGATGCCGCCGTTCTGCGTGAACTCCAATCCCGCCTCGCGACGCAGAAGCGACGGCAGATCGATCGCCTGCGAATCGCGAATGTCTTTCGAGGTGAGAATGGTGGTATGCGGAATGGCATCGCGCAGCTGCTGCTCGGTGCGCGAGGCGGTGATAACGACCGCGTCATCCTGAGCATAGGAAGCAAAAACCGAAAGCGCCAACAAGAACGCGGTAAAAAGGCGAAGCATGAAAACCTCCCTGGCGTCTTCCCCGACGCCCTAAAGTGGTTGAAGAGGCTTCCAGGCCGGTCTCCGGGCTCGCGAGGCATGGGGTCCCGCCTTCCCGCGCAGGTGAGCTTGCGCAGTGGCTATGCTGGAACCGCTCTCTCGCTTACCGTTGCGGGGGCAGCAGAGGCTTTGCACCTCTTTCCCGAGCACCTGGCAGCGGCGGATATGATAAACGGATGCGATGGGCTTGGCTGCTGCTCGTTTGGACCTGTGTTGCGAATGCGCAAATTCAGGTCAAGGACGACTACGGCAACGAGGTGCGCCTGGCGGCTCCTGCGACTCGCATCGTCAGTTTGGCGCCGCATCTGACGGAGCTCGTGTACGACGCCGGCGCGGGCAGCCGGCTGGTCGGCGCACTGGAGTACAGCGACTATCCGCCCGCGGCAAAAAAGCTGCCTCGCGTGGGAAGCGATGCGGGAATCGACCTCGAGGCGGTGATGGCGCTGCAGCCGGATCTCGTGGTCGCCTGGCCGAACGCGGGAAGCTTGCGCGCGGTCAACCGGCTTGCCGACATGGGGCTTCCGGTATTTCGTTCAGAGCCGCGCGAGCTCGACGACATTCCGCGCACGCTGGAGCGTCTGGGCGCGCTCGCCGGCACTCAGCAAGAGGCGCAGCACGCGGCTGCCGAATTTCGCGCGCGCGTGCGCAAGCTCGAGGCCCGCTATTCGAAGCGTTCCCCGGTGCGCGTGTTCTACCAGGTGTGGGACCGACCCCTGATTACGGTGAACGGCAACCATGTCATCACGAAGGTGATGCGCCTTTGCGGCGGGGTGAACGTGTTCGAGCGCCTTCCGCTCATCGCGCCGGAAATCGACCGCGAGGCGGTGCTGCGCGCTGACCCGCAGGTCATCGTGGCAAGCGGTCTGGATGGCGAGCGGCCGGCGTGGCTCGACGCATGGAAGGCGTTTCCCGGCCTGACCGCCGCGGCCCGCGGGAATCTCTACGCGATTCCGTCCGAGCTCATCCAGCGCCATACGCCGCGGCTCCTGGACGGCGCGGAACGCCTTTGCCGCATCCTGGACGAAGTGCGCACAAGATCATGAAACACATGCAAAATCGCGCGTTACTACTTGACGCAGCATGATTTTTGTCAGATAGTCGCGCCGTGGAGGCGGAGTTCAATTCTCTGGAGTCGAAGGTCGCGCAGTTCGTCGCGCTGTGCGAGCGCCTGCGCGCGGAGAACCTCGAGCTGAAGCAGCAACTGGCTGCTGCACGCGGCGACGCCAAGCGCCTGCACGAAAAGATCGATGGCGCAAGAGCGCGCCTCGAAGGCCTGCTTTCAAAGATCCCGGGCTAGCGGCAAATGGCCGAGCCGACGAACAGCGTCGAAGTGACCCTTCTGGGACGCACCTATCGCGTCGCCTGCGAGGAAAGCGAGCGCGAAGCGCTGATGCAGGCGGTCGCGTATCTCGACGGCAAGATGAACGAGATCCGCAAAGCGGGAAAGGTCATCGGCGCCGAGCGCATTGCGGTGATGGCGGCGCTCAACGTGGCGCATGAATTGCTAAGCCTGAGACTTGGCTCCGGCTTCGATGTCGGTCAAGCCAAGCGGCGCATCTCCGCGATCGAATCGAAGATCGATGCGGCGATTGCAAAGCAGGAGAACTTGTTTTAAAAAGGTTCTGTTCCCTGCAGTGTGCGACCGGGCTCAAATTTTCCGAACCGATAGCTTCCTCAGGTTGCGGCCCCAGTTGTCACTGTTGTGAGCGTCCCTCGCCTTGGGCGTGCGGACGAACCTGATGTGACCGGTAAGCGACCACCCTGTTTAGCCAGGGTTCGGGAGCGAGCCCACCGGCACTGGCGGGGAACCCCCATAATGGGGTCAGAGCATTTGCTCTGGCCCCTTTCTTGTTTATGAAGTACTGGTTGATGAAGAGCGAGCCCGACGAGTGCTCGATCGACGATGTGCTCGCCGCGCCGGGACGCATGACGCCGTGGAGCGGCGTGCGCAATTACCAGGCGCGCAATTTCATGCGCGACGAAATGCGGGTGGGCGACGGCGTGCTCTTCTATCATTCGAGCTGCGCCGAGCCTGGAATTGCCGGCCTCGCTGAGATCGCTTCTGAGCCTTACCCCGACAAGACGCAGTTCGATCCGAAAAGCGATTACTACGATCCCCAGTCGAAAAAGGAGAATCCGCGCTGGTTCAATGTCGACGTGCGGGCGCGCAAGAAGACCCGTCTCGTATCGCTGCAGGAATTGAAGGCACACAAGCCGCTCGCCAACATGCGCGTGCTGCGGCCCGGGAACCGGCTCTCGATCACTCCCGTGAGCGAGCAGGAGTGGAAGTTCATCACCGGAAAGCTTCTTTGAAGAACGACACGTTTCTGCGCGCGCTCGCGCGTCAGCCGACCGCCTATACGCCGGTGTGGCTGATGCGCCAGGCAGGCCGCTACCTGCCGGAGTACAAGGCGACCCGAGCGCGTGCCGGCAGCTTCCTCGGTCTCGCGAAAACGCCCGAGCTATGCGCGCAGGTGGCGCTGCAGCCGATCGAGCGCTTCGATCTCGATGCGGCAATTGTCTTCTCCGACATTCTCACCATTCCCGACGCCATGGGATTGGGCCTGAGCTTCGGCGAAGGGGAAGGCCCGCGCTTCGAGCGCCCGCTGCGCGACGAGGCATCGATTCGCGCCCTTTCAGTGCCCGATCCGACTGTCGAGCTGCGCTACGTGCTCGACGCCGTGCGCGTGACACGCGAGGCGCTCGCCGATCGCGTCCCGCTCATCGGTTTTTCCGGCAGCCCGTTCACGCTTGCCTGCTACATGATCGAGGGCGGCGGAAGCGACGACTGGCGCAACGTCAAAGCCTTGCTGCACTCGCGGCCGGAATTGCTGCATCGTGTGCTGGAGGTCAACGCGCGGGCGGTGAGCGATTATCTCAACGCGCAAATCGATGCCGGCGCGCAAGCCGTGATGCTTTTCGATACGTGGGGCGGGACGCTGGCGTACAACGATTACGAGCCGTTTTCGCTTGCCTACTCGAAGAAAGTGCTAGGCGCAGTGTCCCGCGTTCCGCGCATCCTCTTCACGAAGGGCGGCAATCCGTGGCTCGCGCAGATGATGGCGAGCGGCGCCGATGCGATCGGCCTGGACTGGACGAGCGACCCACGCCATGCACGCAAACTCGCCGGAGGACGCGTCGCTCTGCAAGGGAACCTCGATCCAGCCGCGCTGTTCGGGCCGCCCGAGCGCGTGCGCGAAGCTGCGCGCCGCGTGATCGACGCGTTCGGGCGCGCGCCCGGTCACGTCTTCAATCTCGGGCACGGCGTCCTCCAGGGTACGCCGATAGACTCCGTTGCAGCACTGGTAGACGAAGTGCGCACTTACAGCCGCACTCGGGCTTGACTTATGCACATTTCTAGACCCTTGCAGGGATTCCCGGGGCGCCGCCTTGCCGAAGACCCTCTGCCCCCGTAAGTTGCTGACAATACAAGATAAAAAGTTCAGGACGCGCCTCAGCACTCACGGAAAAAGCCTTTCGGCAAGCCACGTTACGTGAGGATGAAGCCCTTACCCACAGCTTTATCCACAGAGTCTAAGTCCTTATCCTGCCGTAGGATTTCTTGTGTCCGGGTAGCGCTGGACGTGCCGCTCGCGAAGCTTTTCGACTATGCGCTGCCGGAGGGCATGCCAGCGCGCGTCGGCGATCGCGTCGTGGTCCCGTTCGGCGCGCGTCAACGGCTTGGCATCGTTGCGGAAATCGACGCGGCAAGCGATTTGCCTGTCAGCCGAATGAAAGCAATTGCAGCAGTACGTGACGACGCGCCGCCGCTGCCTGACGATTGGCTCCAGCTGATGCATTTCTTGTCGGGCTATTACCAGCGGCCGCTCGGCGAGACGATGATCTCGGCGCTGCCGCCACGCCTTCGCTCCGTTCGCCCCCTGCCGCGCAAATCGCTTTCGAGCGCGTCGGCTACGAGCTCTGCACGATTCGTTCCAACACACGCTCTCACACCGGACCAGACGCGCGCGTTCGAGCGCGTCCTGGAGGCCTACGGTCGCTTCGAAGCGTTTCTCCTGCACGGGATAACGGGCAGCGGCAAGACGGAGGTGTATCTCAATCTCATCGCGCGAGCGCTCGAGCGCGGCGGCCAGGCGCTGGTCCTCGTTCCGGAAATCAGCCTTACGCCGCAGCTCGAAGGCCGATTTTGCCAAGCGTTTCCCGAAGTGCGTCTCGCGGTCATGCATAGCGCGCTGGAGGACGTCGCGCGCACGAGCGGATGGCTCGAAGCGGCGCGCGGAGAGGCCGGAATCGTGCTCGGCACGCGGCTCGGCGTGCTGGCGCCGCTGCCCAAGCTCGCGTTGATCGTCGTCGACGAAGAGCACGATCCCTCCTTCAAGCAGCAGGAAGGCCTGCGCTACTCCGCGCGCGATGCGGCTGTGTACCGCGCAAAGCTTGCGGGCTGCCCCGTGGTGCTCGGCAGCGCTACCCCGTCGCTCGAAAGCTGGCACAACTGGCGCGCCGGCCGCTATGAGCGCCTCGAGCTTCCGGAGCGCGCCGCGCCCGGCGCCCGGCTGCCGGCAGTGCGCATCGTCGATCTCGGGCGCGAAAGCGCGGAGCAGGGCATTGCCGCGTCGCTTTGGTCAGCGCTCGCCGCGCGCGTGGAGAAAAACGAACAGAGCCTGATCTTCATCAACCGGCGCGGCTATGCGCCGGTGCTCGCCTGCGAGAACTGCGGATGGACTGCCGGCTGCACGCGTTGCAGCGCGCGCATGGTCCTGCACGCGGCGGACCGGCGGCTGCGCTGCCACCACTGCGGCGCCGAGAGCGCAATCCCGCGTGCGTGCCCGACTTGCGGGAACGTGGACCTGAAGCCGGTCGGGCGAGGAACGCAGCGCATCGAGGAAGCGCTGCAGGCCCGGTTCCCGGCAGCGCGCATCGTGCGCATCGACCGGGACAGCGCGCGCAGGCGCGGCGAGCTCACGCGCACGCTGGACGGCATACGGCGCGGCGAAGGCGACATCCTGGTCGGCACGCAACTGCTCGCCAAGGGTCATGATTTTCCGGGGCTCACGCTGGTTGGCGTGCTGAACGCGGACACCGCTCTGGTCTCGACGGACTACCGCGCCCCGGAGCGCCTCTTTGCCGTACTCGCGCAAGTCGCGGGCCGCGCCGGGCGCCGCGAGCGACCTGGAGAGGTGCTGGTGCAGACGCGCTATCCCGGGCATCCGCTCTTCGGCGCGCTTGCGCGCCATGATTTCTCCGGCTTCGCCGACTCGCAGCTCGCCGAGCGCCGCGCGGCGGGCTTCCCGCCCTATGTGTTCGAAGCGGCGCTGCGCGCCGAGGCACGCAAGCTGGAAAGGGCGATGCGCTTCCTGCGCGAAGCGGCCGCCGTGGCGGCCGTGCCCGACGAAGTCCACGTCTTCGATCCCGTGCCGAACACGCTTACGCGGCGCGCCGGCCTGGAGCGGGCTCAGTTGCTGGTGCAGTCCTCGTCGCGGCCTGCGCTGCAGGCGTTTCTCGGCGACTTGAGCGATAAGCTCTTCGCGCAGGCAGAGCGCGACGTGCGCTGGCATCTGGACGTCGACCCTATCGAGTTCGACTAAAATTGGCGCCCCTTTCATGGCCACCGACCCCAAATCAGCGATCGAGAATGCCCTGCGCGCGGCGCTGCGCCAGGAGGCGCCGCAGTTCGCCGACGCCCCCATCGTGCTCGAGCGTCCCAAGCAGGCGGGGCACGGCGATTTCTCCTCGAACGTGGCGCTCCAGCTCGCGAAAATGCTGAAAAAGAACCCGCGCGAGTTCGCCAACGCGCTAATAAGCCAAATCAGTCTCGATATCGTCGAAAAGCCCGAAGTTGCCGGCCCGGGATTCATCAATTTCCGGCTGAAAGCCGGCAGCAAGACCGGCGCCATCCGCCGCGTGCTCGAAGAAGGGCGCGACTACGGCCGTGCGCGCCAGGCCCAGCCGCAAAAGATGCAGGTCGAATTCGTCTCCGCGAATCCTACCGGCCCGCTGCACGTCGGCCACGGACGGCAGGCGGCGCTCGGCGACGCGATCGCCGCGTTGCTCGAATGGCAGGGCCACGCGGTAACGCGCGAGTTCTATTACAACGACGCCGGCGCGCAGATCGAGAACCTCGCGCTTTCGGTCAAGGCACGCGCAAATGGCGTGCGGCCCGGAGACGCCGGCTGGCCGGAAGAAGGCTACAACGGCGAGTACATCGAGGACATCGCGCGCGAGTTCGTCGCCAAGGATGGCGACAAGACGAACCTCGATGCGATACGGCAGTTCGCGGTCGCCTACCTGCGCGCCGAGCAGGACGTGGATCTCCAGGCCTTCGGCGTCAGGTTCGACGTCTACTACCTCGAATCGAGCCTCTACGCGGAAGGCAAAGTCGCCGGCGTAGTGAAAGCATGGTCGGACAACGGCAAGACCTACGAGCAGGATGGCGCGCTCTGGCTGCGCACCACGGAGTACGGGGACGACAAGAACAGGGTGGTGCGCAAGTCCGACGGCACCTATACCTATTTCGTGCCGGACGTCGCCTATCACGTCACGAAATGGCAGCGCGGATTCAAGAAGGTGATCAACGTGCAGGGCACCGATCATCACAGCACGGTGACGCGCGTGCGCGCCGGGCTGCAGGCGCTGAAGCTCGGCATACCGCAGGGCTATCCCGACTATGTGCTGCACAACATGGTGAAGGTCATGCGCGGCGGCGCGGAGGTGAAGATCTCGAAGCGCGCCGGATCGTACGTCACGGTGCGCGACCTCATAGACTGGGTCGGGCGCGACGCGGTGCGGTTCTTCCTCGTGTCGCGCAAGGCGGATTCCGAATTCGTCTTCGACGTCGACCTGGCGCTCGAAAAGAGCGAGGAAAACCCGGTGTACTACGTGCAGTACGCGCACGCGCGCGTCTGCAGCGTGTTCGCCCAGTGGGGCGGAGACCCGGGCTCGCTTTCCGGGGCGGACCTGAATCGCCTCGCCAATCCGCGCGAGCTCACGCTATCGCAGCGTCTCGCCGAATTTCCGGAGCTCGTCGCCACTGCGGCTCGCGAGCACGCGCCGCACTCGGTCGCGTTCTACCTGCGCGATCTCGCGGGCGAATTCCACAGCTACTATAATGCGGAGCGCATCCTCGTCGAGGACGAGGCGCTGCGCGCGGCGCGCCTTGCGCTATGCGCAGCGGTGCGTCAAACGCTCGCCAACGGGCTGTCGCTCCTCGGCGTCAGCGCCCCGGAGAAGATGTAAATGACTGGCTCCAGACCGAGAAACACGCCCGCGACCCGCAAGCGGTCCTCGGGCGGCTTCATGCTCGGCGTGTTCGTGGGGCTGGTCATCGGCCTCGGCGTGTCGCTCGGCATCGCCTTCTACCTCAACAAGACGCCGGTGCCGTTCCTCACGGCGAAGCCCAAGCAGGCCGAAAAGGGCGAGGCGGCAAAACCGGGCCCGATCGCCGGTCTGCCGCATGCCGCGCCCGCCGCGCCGGCGGAAAAGCCGAAGTTCGATTTCTACAAGATCCTCCCGGGGCAGGAGGAAACGGTCTCGGAGAAGGAGCTGCGGGAACGGATGAAGGCCGCCCGCAGTCAACAGAACATCCCGAAGGACGTTTACTTCATCCAGGCGGGCTCGTTCCAGAACCCGGCGGACGCCGACAACCAGAAAGCCCGGCTCGCGATCCTGGGCTTCGAGTCGAGCGTCGAGCCGGCCAATCTCCCGGACAAGGGCACGTGGTACCGGGTGCGGATGGGGCCCTACAGCAAGCTCGACGAGATCAACCGCATTCGCCAGGCGCTGGCGCAGAACGGCATCGACGCCAGCCTGGTCAAGATCAAGGAGCCGCAGTAGGACATGAGAAAAATCTTCGCCCTGATTACCGCAATGGTTCTCGGCCTGCCGCTCGCCGCGGCTGCGCAATCCTTTCAGTACACCGAGCTCAAGCCGCCGCAGGCGCTCGAGAGCAAGGGCAAGGTCGAGGTCATCGAGTTCTTCTGGTACGGCTGCATCCACTGCTACAACCTCGAGCCGTACATCGAGGCCTGGGAGAAGAAACTGCCGAAGGACGTGGAGTTCAAGCGCGTTCCGGCGGTGTTCAGCCCGCGCTGGGGGTACGACGCGTCGGTGTTCTACACCTTTGAAGCGCTGGGCGTGCTCGACAAGCTCCACCGGCCGCTCTTTGACGCGATCCACAAGGACCGCCTGCGCACCGACGACCCGCAAGCCATGGGCGAGTGGCTGCAGAAGCACGGCGTCGACCCGAAGAAATTCAACGACACGATGAAATCCTTCGGCGTGCAGAGCAAGACGCGCCGCGCCACGCAGCTCACCGTCGCCTACAAGATCGACGGCACGCCCGCCATGGCGGTCAACGGCCGCTACACCGTAAGCGCCGAGCAGGGCCGGACCCAACAAGGCATGCTGAAGACGGTGGACGGCCTCGTCGAGATGGAACGCAAGCAAAAATAGGAATTCGGGGTCAGAGTCTTAATTATTGGCGACGCGCAGCTAAAATAATTAAGACTCTGACCCCGAATTCAGGATGGGGGGAAGCATGAGAATCCTTTTCGCGGCGCTGCTCGCCGCCGCCTTCGGGCTCGTGCAAGCGCAGCCGGCATCGGAGCCGACGTCCGGGCGCGACTACCAGGAACTGACACCGCCGCACCCGGTGACGAGCGGCGAGCGCGTCGAGGTCATCGAAGTTTTCTACTATGGCTGCCCGGTGTGCTACGAAGCGCAGCCGCACATCTCGCGCTGGCTGATGCGCGCTGGCCCCGGAATCGTCATGCTGCGGGTACCGGCGGTGTTTACCGAGAGCTCGGAGTCCTTCGCCCGCACGTTCTACACGCTGGGCGCGATGAACCAGATCGCGCGCCTGCATTGGCCGCTGTACGACAACCATCACTTCGATGGCAAGAAACTGAACGAGGAAGACAACGTCGTGAAGTGGGTGGCGGGCAACGGCGTGGATGGCGCCCGCTTCAAGGAAATCTGGCATTCGGCGCGGGTCAGCGCACAAGTGGAGGCGGCGAAGAAAGCGCTCGACACCTACGAAATCAAGGGCGTCCCCTCCTTCGTGATCGACGGCAAATACGTCACGTCTGCCCACATGGCGGGCAGCGTCGCCGACATGATGCGCGTCGTCGACTACCTCGTGCAGCGCGCGGCCGCCGAGCGGAAGAGACCGTAGTGCGTATCGTCATCACCGGCGCCTCTTCCGGCATCGGCGAGGCGCTGGCCCGGCATTACGCTTCAGCCGGCACGGTTCTCGGACTGATTTCGCGTCGCGCCTCGAGACCGCCGCTTCCCGGCGAAATCGTCGAGTATCAGGCAGACGTCACCGACGTGCCGGCGCTGGAGCGCGCGGCGCAGGATTTTCTTGGCCGCTTCGGCGCTCCGGATCTCGTGATTGCCAACGCCGGCATCGGCGTCGGCACCCGCGGCGATGATCTCGCCGACGTGGAAAAGCTCCGCCGCGTGCTCGACGTGAATGTCGCGGGCCTCGCCGCCACGCTGGCCGCCTTTGCGCCGGCGATGCAGCGCGCGGGCCGCGGCACGCTCGCCGGGATTGCGAGCGTAGCGGCCTTCAGGGGCCTGGCGGGCAACGGCGCGTACAGCGCTTCGAAGGCGGCCGCGATCAAGTGGATGGAAAGCCTGCGCGCCGAGCTGCACGGAACCGGTGTTTCGGTGGTGTGCGTCTGTCCCGGCTATATCGACACGCCGATGACGCGCGTGAACCGCTTCCGTATGCCGTTCCTCCTGCCGTCCGACGAGGCGGCGCGGCGCATCGCGCGCGCCATCGCCGCGCGCCGGAGGCTCGCCGTCGTTCCTTGGCAGATGGCGGCGGTCTCGGTGCTGCTAAGAACGATGCCCGGTTGGCTGTACGATCGCCTCGCGGCGCGCGCGCCGCGCAAGCCGCGCGACGTGCCGCTCTAGCTCCTGCCTTCGCGCATGACCTCGTTGGCGATGACGAGGCGCTGAATCTCGCTGGTGCCTTCATAGATGCGCAGCGCGCGGATTTCACGGTAGAGCTTTTCCACCGGCCGGCCCGAGATCACGCCCGTGCCGCCGAAGAGCTGCACGGCCATGTCGATCACCTGCTGCGCGGTTTCGGTCGCGAAGAGCTTCGCCATCGACGCCTCGCGCGTGATACGCCGCTTCTCGGTGTCGCGCGTCCAGGCCGCGCGGTAGACGAGAAGCGCGGCGGCATCCACGCCGAGCGCCATGTCGGCGATTTTCGCCTGCGTGAGCTGAAAGGCAGCGAGCTTCTGGCCGAAGGCCTCGCGCTCCTGCACGCGAGCGAGCGCCTCGGCGAGCGCGCGGCGCGCGAAGCCGAGCGCCGCCGCGCCGACCGTCGTGCGGAACACGTCGAGCGTTCCCATTGCAACAGTGAAGCCGCCGCCCGGCGAACCGACCAGCGCCGAGGCCGGCACACGGCAATCCTCCAGAGCGAGCGTGGCAAGCGGGTGCGGCGCGATCACGCGGACGCGCTCGGCCACCTTGAGGCCCGGGTTATCGGCATCGACGATGAACGCCGACAACCCCTTTGCGCCGGGCGCCTCGCCGGTGCGCGCGAACACGACGTATTGCGCGGCGATGCCGCCGTTCGAGATCCACGTCTTGGTCCCGTTCAGGACGTAATGCGCGCCGTCGCGGGTGGCGGTGGTGCGCATCGCGGCCACGTCGCTGCCGCTTTGCGGCTCGGAAAGCGCGAATGCGGCGATACGTTCGCCGCGCGTCACGCCCGGCAAGTAGCGCTTGCGCTGCTCGGGCGTGCCGAAAAGCGATATCGGGCCGCTGCCGAGCCCTTGCATCGCGAACACGAAGTCGGCGAGGCCGTCGTGCGCCGCGAGGATCTCGCGGCCCAGGCAGATGCGCCGCACGTCGAACGCGCCGTCGAAATTCTCAGGCACGCACGCAGTGAGAAATCCGGCCTGTCCCAGCCGCTGCGCCAGCCGCGTGCAGGCGGAGTCGAGCGTTGCGTCATCATCGCCGTGCTCGATGTGGCCAAGCTGGCCCACGAAGGCTTGCAAGCGTTCGGCGAATTGCCGATGCTCGTCGGTGAAAAACGGCCACCTCAGAAAACTCTGGGTCATAGGTTCATTTTTAGGGAGGCTCATGTTTTGTCAAGCATAATCGGCAGACTATGAAACACGAAGACATGTTCAAGGTTGCCGTGGAGGGAGCGACGCTCCTCATCACGCTCGACAGGGCGCCGGTCAACGCGATCAACGAAGCATGGATCGAGCAGCTGCACGCCGTGCTCGACCGGCACGAGGCCGGGGACCAGGCGCGCGTGCTGCGCTTTCGTTCCAGCCTCAAACTCTTCAGCGCCGGCGCGGACATCAATTTCCTCATCGAGCGGCTCTCCACCCCGGCGGGCATCGACGCGATGCTCGAGACGGTGCGCAAGATGCAGGGCGTCTACGACCGGATCGAACGCTCGCCGCTCGTCTCGATCGCCGAGATCGGCGGCGCGGCGCTCGGCGGCGGCTTCGAGCTCGCGCTTGCCTGCGACTTTCGGGTGGCCGCCGCATCGGCCAAGGTGGGCTTGCCCGAAGCGCGCCTGTCGCTTCTTCCCGGCGCCGGCGGCACCCAGCGGCTCACCCGGCTATGCGGCGCCGCGCTTGCCCGCCGCTTGATCCTCGGCGCCGAAGTGCTCGAGGGAACCGAGGCCGCGCGGCTCGGGCTGGTTCACTGGGCCGTTCCTTCCGAGCAGCTCGCCGCCTTTACCGACGAGCTCGCGCGTCGCCTCGGTTCGCTTCCCAGGCATACCCTCGAAGCGAACAAGCGGTGCATACTCGCCGCTCAAGAACGCGACCCGAACGGATTCAAGCTGGAAGTCGAGATGACCCGGTTGCTTTATGAGCATCCTGAATCGCTCAAGCGGCTGCGCGCGTTCGTCGCCGAGCGGACGAAGCGCTAGCGGTCGTTGGACTTTTCGTTTACGCCGGAGCAGGAGCAAATCCGCCAGGCGATCGAGCGCCTGTGCGCGCCGTTCGACGCCGACTACTGGCTGCGCAGGGACCGCGAGGGCGGATTTCCGGACGATTTTCACCGCGCGGTGGCGCAAGCGGGCTGGCTAGGAATCGCCATGCCTGAGGAGCACGGCGGCGCGGGCCTGGGCATCACCGAAGCGGCGCTCATGATGCAGACGATCTCGGCGTCCGGCGCCGGCCTTTCGGGAGCGTCTGCCGTGCACATGAACATCTTCGGGCTGCATCCGGCGGTGGTGTTCGGCACGCCGGAGCAGAAGCGCCGCTGGCTGCCGCCGCTCATCGCCGGGGAGGATCGCGCCTGCTTCGCGGTGACCGAGCCGAGCACCGGGCTCAACACGCTCAAGCTGAAGACGCGCGCTGTGCGCCAGGGCGATCACTACGTCGTCACCGGGCAAAAGGTATGGATCTCCACCGCGCAGGTGGCGAACAAGCTGCTGCTGCTTGCGCGCACGACACCTATCGAGGAAGCGAAAGGAACGCGCGGGCTTTCGCTTTTCTATACCGATCTGGATAAGAACTCGATCGAGGTGCGCGAGATCGACAAGATGGGACGCAAGTGCGTCGACTCCAACCAGGTCTTCATCGACGCGCTGCGCGTGCCGGTCGCCGACCGGATCGGCGAGGAAGGCAGCGGTTTCGAGTACATCCTGCACGGCATGAACCCCGAGCGCATATTGATCGCCGCCGAGGCGGTTGGGCTCGGCAAGGCGGCGCTCGCGCGCGCCGCGAGCTACGCGAAAGAGCGCATCGTCTTCGACCGCCCGATCGGGCAAAACCAGGCGATTCAGCACCCGCTCGCGAAATGCTGGATGGAGCTCGAAGCCGCCAACCTCATGGTTTTCAAAGCCGCGTCGCTTTACGACTGCGGCAAGCCCTGCGGCGCCGAAGCAAACGCGGCCAAGTACCTCGCCGGCGAAGCGAGCTTCCGCGCTTGCGAGACGGCGATCCTTACCCACGGCGGGATGGGATACGCGCGCGAATACCATGTCGAGCGGTATCTGCGCGAGGCATGGATCCCGCGGCTCGCCCCGGTGAGCCCGCAGCTCGTGCTCTGCTTCATCGCCGAGAAGGTTCTCGGCCTGCCGAAGTCCTACTGAACGAAATAGGGACAGACCCCATTTCAGAGACCACTGAAATGGGGTCTGTCCCTATTTCTTTTGCAGCCGCAGCGTGGCGTAGCTGCCCGGCGCGTCCTCGATCGCATTTTTCGGGACGCGCGCCGGCACCTTGGGCGCGCCGGCGTTCTGCCGGTCGATCCACGCCTGCCAGTCCTGCCACCAGGAGCCGGGCACCTGCTTCGCGCTAGCGAACCATTCGTCCGCGGTCGCGGGGAGCGAATCGTTCGTCCAGTAGTGATACTTCCTGCCCGCCGGCGGATTGACGATGCCCGCGATGTGCCCGGAGCCGCCGAGAACGAAGCGCACCGGCCCGCCGAGGTAGCGCGCGCCCCTGTAGGTCGTCTTCCAGGGCGCGATGTGGTCTTCCACCGTGGAGACGAAGTACGCCGGAATCTTCACCTTGGAAAGATCGATCGGCTCGCCCGCAAGCGTGATGCCGCCCGGCACGCCGAGCAGGTTCTTGATGTACATGTTGCGCAGGTAGAAGCTGTGCATGCGCGCCGGCATGCGCGTCGAGTCGGAATTCCAGTAAAGCAGGTCGAACGGGAACGGATCCTTGCCGAGCAGGTAGTTGTTGACGACGAACGACCAGACGAGATCGTTCGCACGCAGCAGGTTGAAGGTGCTCGCCATTTCCGAGCCTTCGAGGTAGCCGCGCTCGTTCATCTTCTTCTCGAGGTTCGCGACCTGGCCCTCGTCGATGAACACGCCGAGCTCGCCCGGCTCGGAGAAATCGAGCAGGCTCACGAAGAAGGTGGCGCACTTGACGCGATCATCCTTCTTGTTCGCGAGATAGGCGAGCGTCGCGCCGAGGAGCGTGCCTCCGAGGCAGTAGCCGATAAAGTTGACTTCGCGCTCGCCGGTCGCCTTCTCGACCGCCGCCATTGCGGCCAGCGGTCCTTCGAACATGTAATCGTCGAACCCCTTCTGCGCGAGGCGCTGGTCCGGGTTCACCCACGAAATGACGAACACCGTATGGCCCTGCGTCAGGGCCCAGCGGATGAAGGAGTTCTTTTCGCGCAGATCGAGGATGTAGTACTTGTTGATCCACGGCGGGATGATGACGAGCGGCCGCTTGTACACGTCCTCGGTGAGCGGCTGATATTGGATGAGCTGCATCAGGTCCGTCTGGTGGACGACCTTGCCCGGCGTGGTGGCGACATTGCTTCCGAGCTTGAAGGCGTTCTCGTCGGTCATCGAGATGCGCAGCTCGCCCCCGCCCTTCTCGATGTCCGAGAGCAGGTTGTTCAGCCCGCGCACCAGGTTCTGCCCGCCCGTCTGCATGGTTTCGCGCAGCACCTGCGGGTTGGTGAGCAGGAAGTTGGACGGCGCCAGCGCATCCACGTACTGCCGCGTGAAGAAAGCGACCTTCTTTTCCGATTCTTCCGGCAGCCCCTCTACGTTTGCGACCGCGTGCTGGAGGTGGCGCGCCGCAATGAGGTACGACTGCTTGATGTGGTCGTAGACGAAGTTCGATGACCAGTCGTCGTCCTTGAAGCGCGCATCGCCCTTCGCCGGCTCGGCGACCGGCGGCGCCTGCATGCCGAACATCTTCATCCAGCTCGATTGCCACAGCCGCGAGTAGTCAACCCACAGGTTGACCGACATGCTCGCCACGACCGACGGATCGGCAGCCATGCGCGCGTACAGGTCCATGAACGCCTTGGCGATGCCGAGCTCGTCGCGGATCGCCGCCGAGAGGTTTTCGGTCTGCTTCCGGGCGAAATCACCGAGGAGCCTGGACGAGCGCTCGGCGACCTCGTGGCACACGCGTGCAATTTCCGGCGTCTCGTTCATGCGTTGGCGTAGCGCACCACGCCGTCGGGGCCGACCGAGCGGCGCGCCTGTCCGGCGTAATAGAGGTAGTGCAGATGGGCTATCGCCTCGCCCATCGCGAAGAAGGTCTGGTGCGCATCCAGGGTGCGGCGGAAAAGCACGCCGAGGAGCTCGGCAGCGGTCTTCGGCCTGTCCTTCAATGCGTGCTTGAGCTCGTCGAAGCGGGCTTCGTGATGCTTTTCGAGTTGCGCGACCCGGGTGTGCGCGCCGCGGAACGGCTTGCCGTGCGAAGGCAGCACCAGCACGTCCTTCGGCAGCTCGCGGTAGCGCGCCACCGATTCGAGGAACAGGCGCAGCGGATCGCCCTCCGGATCGATCGACCAGACGCTCACGTTGGTGGAAATGGTCGAGAGCAGCATGTCGCCGGCGATGACGACATTGAGTTCCGGGCAGTAGAGCGAGAGATGCTCGGGCGCATGACCGTGGCCGACGATCGCCTTCCACGCATGCCGGCCGATGCGCACGGTGTCGCCCTCGAGGATACGGCGATAGGAATGCGGAAACTCCGGCACCAGCGCCGAATACTTGGTGTTGCCGCGGATCGCCGCCATGTCGTGGACATGCTGCTCGTCGAGACCGTTCCTCTTGAACACCGCAAGGACCGCATCGACGGTGTAGCCGGCGGCCGAGGCGCGCACTGCATGCGCGGTGAGGTATTCGCCCTGCGTGGTCCACAATTCAGCACCGAAGCGCTTGCACAGCCAGTCGGCATTACCGGCGTGATCAGGGTGATAGTGAGTCAAGATGACCCTGGGAACTCTTTTTATGTTTTTGAAAATCATTTCCCAGTGGGCGCGGGTGTCGGCATTACCGATGCCGCAATCGACGATCGTCCAGCCGCCCTCGTCCTCGAGGAGCCAGAGGTTGATATGGTCGAGCTGGAACGGCAGCGGCATGCTGATCCATTGCACGCCGGGGGCGACTTGCAGGGTCGTTCCGGGCTGCGGTGTCTCGGGCCAGGGATACTGTAGCGAGGACATCAGATAAAATCAGTTCGAACCCTACCATGGAAACGGAACGCGCCGAGTTCTCGATCAGCGACCTGGCGCACGAATTCGACGTCACGCCGCGGGCGATCCGCTTCTACGAAGACCAGGGCCTGCTGTCGCCCCGGCGCGAAGGCCAGCGCCGCATCTACACGCCGCGCGACCGCACGCGGCTGAAGCTCACCCTGCGCGGCAAGCGCCTGGGCCTCACCCTCTCGGAGATCCGCGAGCTCATCGACATGTACGAGCCGGGACGCGACGAGCGGCCGCAGCTCGCGCGCTTCCTCGCCGTCCTCGCCGCGCATAAAGCGAGCCTGCTGCAGCAGCAGGCCGATATCGAGGCCCAGCTCTCCGAGATCCAAGCCTTTGAAAAAAGGGTGAAAAAGCAGCTGAAGCGCGGTTGACGTTTACGTAAACGTCAATTAGCCTACCTCGATGAACGCACCCGCCGATCCCCGCTTCGCGGAACGCTGCCGCGCGAGCTTCGGCCGCCAGAAAGCCATGACGCTGATCGGCGCCTCGCTCACCGTGGTGGAGCCCGGTTACGTCGAGATCGAGCTGCCCTATCGCGACGATCTCACGCAGCAGAAGGGCTACATCCACGGCGGCGTGCTCGGCATGATCGCCGACACCGCCTGCGGCTACAGCGCGTTTTCGCTCATGCCGGCCGGCTGCTCGCTCGTCACGGTGGAATACAAGATCAACATCCTCGCCCCGGCGCGCCGCGCGCTCGTCGCCAAGGGCCAGGTGATCAAGCCCGGGCGGACGCTCACCATCGCGCGCGCGGAGGTGTACGCTGACGACGGCAGGCACGTCGCCTCGATGCAGCAGACCCTGATGATGCTGGAAGACACCCCGGACACTCCCGAATGATCACGATGGCTTATGCCCCCCTGAAAAGGGGGGAGCGAGCGCTTTTCGCGAGCGGGGGGTTGGTTTCTGAAAAAACAGAACCCCCCGCTCGTTTCACTCGCGACCCCCTTGTCAGGGGGTCGGCAGAGAACGGCCGATGAGCTTCCTCAATTTCGATCACGGCGAGACGATCGCCATGCTGCGCGAATCGGTGCAGAGCTTCGCCGCGAAGGAAATCGCGCCGCGCGCCGCCGAGATCGACCGCACGAACCAGTTCCCGCCCGACCTTTGGCGCAAGCTCGGCGGCCTCGGCCTCCTCGGCATCACCGTCGAGGAGGAATACGGCGGAGCCGCGCTCGGCTATCTCGCGCACATCGTCGCCATGGAAGAAATCTCGCGCGGTTCAGCTTCCGTAGGCCTCTCCTACGGCGCGCACTCGAACCTGTGCGTCAACCAGATCCGGCGCAACGGCAGCGAGGCGCAAAAGAAGAAGTACCTGCCGAAGCTCGTCTCCGGCGAGCACGTCGGCGCGCTGGCGATGTCGGAGCCAGGTGCCGGCTCCGATGTCGTAGGAATGAGATTGAGGGCGGAACGGCGTGGCGAGCGCTACATCCTGAACGGCAACAAGATGTGGATCACCAACGGTCCGGACGCCGACGTGCTGGTGGTCTACGGCAAGAGCGAGGCGATCACCGCCTTCATCGTCGAGAAAGGGATGAAGGGCTTTTCCACCGCGCAAAAGCTCGACAAGCTCGGCATGCGCGGCTCGAACACCTGCGAGCTCGTGTTCCGCGACTGCGAAGTTCCCTCTGAAAATGTTCTTGGGAAAGAGGGAGAAGGGGTAAGAGTGCTGATGTCGGGGCTCGACTACGAGCGCGCGGTGCTCGCCGGCGGGCCGCTCGGAATCATGGCCGCGTGCCTCGACGTCGTGGTGCCTTATGTGCACGAAAGGAAACAGTTCGGCCAGCCGATCGGCGAGTTCCAGCTCATGCAGGGCAAGCTCGCCGACATGTACACCACGTTTTCTGCGTGCCGAGCCTATGTCTACGCGGTCGGGCAAGCCCTCGATAGAGGAGAAACGACTCGAAAGGACGCGGCGGGCGCGATCCTCTACGCCGCCGAGAAGGCGACGTGGATGGCCGGCGAGGCGATCCAGGCGCTCGGCGGCATGGGCTACATCAACGAAACGCCCACCGGGCGCCTGTGGCGCGACGCCAAGCTCTACGAGATCGGCGCCGGCACCTCCGAGATTCGCCGCTGGCTGATCGGCCGAGAGCTCTTCGCCGAGACCCGGTGATGGCCGAGCTGATCGAGACCTACCGCGGCACCGTCTATCCATGGCAGTGCGACCACATGGGACACATGAACGTCATGTGGTACGTCGGCAAGTTCGACGAGGCGACCTGGAACCTGTTCGCCGCAATCGGCCTCACGCCGAGCTTTCTGCGCGAAGGAAAGCGCGGCATGGCGGCGGTAGAGCAGAACATCAGCTACCGCCGCGAGCTGCACGCGGGCGAAATCGTCGCCGTCGGCTCGGCGCTCGTCGAAGTCCGCGACAAGGTATTGCGCTTCGTGCACGAGATGCGCAACGCCGAGAACGGCGAGATCGCCGCCGTCTGCACGCTTATTGGCGTGCACATCGACACCCAGACGCGCAAATCCCGCGCCCTCCCAGCCGAAGTTCTGCAGCGCGGGCGAGCTCTCGTCCGCCCCTACAAGGAGTAAATCATGCATAGCGACCCGATAGTCATCGTTGGCCTCGCCCGCACCCCGATGGGCGGGTTCCAGGGGGAGCTCAAGGGCTTTGCCGCGCACCAGCTCGGCGCTGCAGCGATCCGCGCGGCCGTCGAGCGCGCGAAGATCCGCGCCGACGAAGTGCAGGAAGTCATCATGGGCTGCGTGCTGCCGGCCGGCCAGGGTCAGGCGCCCGCGCGCCAGGCCTCGCTCGGCGCCGGGCTGCCGCTCGCCGCGGGCTGCACCACCGTGAACAAGATGTGCGGCTCGGGCATGAAAGCGGCGATGTTCGCGCACGACCTGCTCGCGTCGAACTCCTTCGACGTCATCGTCGCGGGCGGCATGGAATCCATGACCAACGCGCCTTATCTCCTGCCCAAGGCGCGCGCGGGCCTGCGCATGGGCCACGCCCAGGTGCTCGACCACATGTTCTACGACGGCTTGGAAGACGCCTACGACAAGGGCCGCCTGATGGGCACGTTTGCGGAAGAATGTGCTTCGAAGTACTCGTTCACGCGCGAAGCGCAGGATCAATTTGCTATTACCTCGCTGCAGCGCGCGCAAAAAGCCAACAAGGAAGGCTGGTTCGCCTGGGAAACGACCCCGATCGCGATCAAGGCGGGCAAGGAAGAGCGCTTCATCGAGACGGACGAGCAGCCGTTCAAGGCGAACTTCGAGAAGATTCCTACCCTCAAGCCCGCGTTCCGCAAGGACGGCACCGTCACTGCCGCGAACTCGAGCTCGATCTCCGACGGCGCGGCGGCGCTCGTCATGATGCGGCGTTCCACCGCCGAAGCGCGTGGTCTTGCGCCGCTCGCCGTGGTGATGGGCCATGCCACGCACGCGCAGGAGCCCGCCTGGTTCACGACCGCGCCGGTCGGCGCAATAAGAAAATTACTGGAAAAAACAGGGTGGAAAGCGAGCGACGTCGACCTGTACGAGATCAACGAGGCATTCGCGGTCGTCGCGATGGCGGCCATGAAGGAGCACGGCTTGCCGCACGACAAGGTGAACGTGCACGGCGGCGCATGCGCGCTCGGGCATCCGATCGGGGCCTCTGGCGCCCGCATCGTGGTCACGCTCCTCGGCGCGCTGCGCAAATACGGCCTCAAGCGCGGCGTCGCGAGCCTCTGCATCGGCGGCGGCGAGGCCACTGCCCTGGCGATCGAGCTCGTTTGAAAAAACAACTACAGCAGCTGCTGGACCGGTCGGAGTTCATCCGCGCCTACGGTTTCCGCGTGGTGAGCGTGAGCAAGGACAAGTGCATCCTCGAGCTGCCGCACCGGCCGATACTGGAGCGGCCGGGCGGCATCATCAACGGCCCGGCGCTCATGGCGGCGGCCGACTGCGCCATGTGGCTCGCCGTCAAAGCGCGCCTGGGACTCGACAAGGACGCGCTCACCTCCGAGCTCAATACCGCGTTCCTCGCTCCCGCCATGGGCGAGCACGTGTACTGCACCGCGCGCATCCTGAAAGCCGGCCGGCGGCGCATCTACGGCGTCGCCGAGTGTCACGGTAAAAAAGGTAATCTTTTCAGCCACCACACGGTCACCTATGTCCGGCCCGAGTGAAGAAATACGCGAGGCGGTGCGCCGCTTCGCCGCCGAGCAGCTCGCGCCGCACGCGGCGCGCTGGGACCGCGACAAGGAGTTCCCGCGCGACGCGTTGAAGGGCCTCGGCGAGATGGGCCTTTTCGGCGTCGCGGTTCCGGAGCAATGGGGCGGCGCGGCGCTGGACCAGACCGCGCTCGCGATCGCCTGCGAGGAGATCGCGGCCGGGGACTGCGCGACGGCGACCATCGTGGCGGTGAACAACCTTGTGGCGGGCATCCTCGCCGGCTTCGGTAACGATGCGCAAAAGGAGCGTTACCTCAAGCCGCTCGCGAGCGGCAAGGCGCACGGCGCCTTTGCGCTGACCGAGCCGCACGTCGGCTCCGACGCCAGCGCCATCACCACGCGCGCCGAGCGCCGGGGCGGCAGCTACGTCTTGAATGGCGTGAAGCAGTTCATCACCTCGGGAAAGAACGCCGACGTAGCGGTGGTTTTCGCGGTCACGGACAAGAGCGCGGGAAAGAAAGGCATCAGCGCGTTCATCGTCCCGACCCGCACGCCGGGCTACGTGGTCGCGCGCATCGAGGAGAAGGCGGGGCAGAAAGCCTCCGACACCGCGCAGATCGTGTTCGAGAACTGCGCGGTGCCCGCCGATCATCTGCTGGCGCAGGAAGGCGTGGGCTATCGCATCGCGCTCGCCAATCTCGAGTCAGGCCGAATCAACGTCGCGGCTCAGGCGACCGGCGTAGCGCGCGCCGCGCTGCAGGCGGCGCTCGCCTATGCGCGCGAGCGCAAGAGCATGGGCAAGCGCCTCATCGAGCACCAGGCGGTGAACTTCCGCCTCGCCGACATGGCGACCTCGATCGAAGCGGCCCGGCAGCTTTACTTGCACGCGGCGGCGCTGCGCGATGCGGGAAAGCCTTGCATCAAGGAAGCGTCGATGGCCAAGCTCTTCGCCTCCGAGATGGCCGAGCGCGTCTGCTCCGATGCGATCCAGATCCATGGCGGCTACGGCTACGTGGCGGATTTTCCGGTCGAGCGCCTGTGGCGCGACGTGCGCGTGACGAAAATCTACGAAGGCGCCAACGACATCCAGCGGATGGTCATCGGTCGTACGCTGGAGGACAGTTGATCTTAAAGACTGCAGTCAATCCGCGCTCCGCGGAATTCCGCGGCAACGCCGAGCGCATGCAAGCCCTGGTAGGCGATTTGCGCGAGCAGGTCGCGCGCGTCTCGCTCGGCGGCGACGAGCAGGCGCGCGAGAAGCATCTCAAGAGAGGAAAGCTCCTGCCGCGCGAGCGGGTGCGCCGGCTGCTCGATCCAGGCTCGCCGTTCTTGGAGATCGGCCAGCTCGCCGCGTGGGGCATGTACAGCGGCGACGTGCATTCGGCCTCGATCATCTGCGGCGTCGGGCGGGTGTCGGGGCGCGAGTGCGTGATCGTGGCGAACGACGCGACCATCAAGGGCGGTACCTATTACCCGATGACGGTGAAGAAGCACCTGCGCGCGCAAGAGATCGCCGCCCAGAACCGGCTGCCCTGCATCTATCTCGTCGATTCCGGCGGCGCGCATCTGCCGGAGCAGGACAACGTATTCCCCGACCGGGAACACTTCGGACGCATCTTCTACAACATCGCCAACATGTCGGCGGCCGGCATTCCGCAGATCGCCTGCGTGATGGGCTCGTGCACCGCGGGCGGCGCGTACGTGCCGGCCATGTCGGACGAGTCGATCATCGTGCGCGGCCAGGGGACCATTTTTCTCGGTGGACCGCCGCTGGTGAAGGCGGCGATCGGCGAAGTGGTGACGCCCGAAGAGCTCGGCGGCGCCGAGGTCCATACGCGGGTCTCGGGCGTGGCCGATCATTACGCGCTCGACGACGGCCACGCGCTCGCCCTGGTGCGCCGGATCATTTCCAACCTCAATTCAAGGAAAAGCGTCTCTTTGGAGGTGCGCGAGCCGCGCGAGCCGTTGTACCCCGCGGAGGAGATGTACGGCGTGATCCCGGCCGACGCGCGCAAGACCTACGACGTGCGCGAGATCATCGCCCGCCTGGTCGACGGCTCCGAGCTCGACGAATTCAAGCAGAACTACGGCACGACCCTCGTCACGGGCTTCGCCCACCTGCACGGCTACCCGGTCGGCATCCTGGCCAACAACGGCGTGCTCTTCTCCGAGTCGTCGCTGAAGGCCGCGCATTTCATCGAGCTCGCCTGCCAGCGCGGCATTCCGCTCATCTTCCTGCAGAACATCACCGGCTACATGGTCGGCAAGAAGTACGAGGCGGGCGGCATCGCCAAGGACGGCGCCAAGATGGTGACGGCAGTGGCTACGGCGCGCGTACCGAAATTCACGCTCATCCTCGGCGGCTCGTTCGGCGCGGGCAATTACGGCATGTGCGGCCGCGCCTACAGCCCGCGCTTCCTGTGGATGTGGCCCAACGCGCGCATTTCGGTGCTCGGCGGAGAGCAGGCGGCAGCGGTGCTCGCGACGGTGAAAGGCAGCTTTCCGTCGAAGGAGGCCGAAGAGGCGTTCAAGGCGCCCATCCGCGAGCAGTACGAGCGCCAGGGGCATCCTTACTATTCCAGCGCGCGGCTGTGGGACGACGGCGTCGTCGACCCCGCCGACACCCGGCGCCTCCTCGGGCTCGCGATCTCCGCTTCCCTCAACGCGCCGATCGAGGAAACGCGATTCGGCATCTTCAGGATGTAACCCGCCATGCTGAACGTCGAAGCGAAGGGCGGCATCGCCCGCGTCACCCTGAACCGCCCGGAAGTGAGAAATGCCTTTGATGACGCGCTCATCAAGGAGCTCGCTCGAACGTTCCAGAGCCTGGAGAACGACAAGAGCGTGCGCGTGGTCGTGCTGGCCGGGAACGGGCCGGCGTTCTGCGCCGGCGCGGACTTGAACTGGATGAAGCGCATGGCGGGCTACAGCTACGAGCAAAACCTCGCCGACGCGCACGCGCTCGCGGAGATGCTCTCGACGCTCGACCGTCTGCCCAAGCCCACCATTGCGCGCGTGCACGGCGCCGCCTTCGCCGGCGGCACGGGCCTCGTCGCCGCGTGCGATATCGCGGTCGGTACCCCGGACGCCAAGTTCTGCCTGTCCGAGGCGAAGCTCGGCCTCTCGCCCGCCACGATCAGCCCCTACGTGATCCGCGCGATGGGCGAGCGCCAGGCGCGGCGCTATTTCCTGACCGCCGAGGTGTTCGGCGCCGAGGAGGCGCATCGCATAGGGATGCTGTCCGCGCTCGTCCCCGCCATGGAACTCGATGCCACGCTTGATTCAATCATCAAGAACCTGCTCGCCGGCGGCCCGCAGGCACACGCCAAGATCAAGCAGCTCATCGGCGCGGTGGCGAACCGCCCGCTCGACGACGCGCTTATCGCCGACACGGCGAAGCGCATCGCCGAGATCCGGGTGTCGCCGGAGGGCAGGGAAGGCATCGCCTCGTTCCTCGAGAAGCGCAAGCCCTCCTGGACGTAGTGGCCCGCTTCGGCAAGATCCTGGTCGCGAACCGCGGCGAGATTGCCTGCCGGGTGATGCGCAGCGCGCGCCGGCTCGCGATGCGCACCGTGGCGGTCTACTCGGACGCCGACGCTGGCGCGCTTCACGTCAGGCTCGCGGACGAGGCGCGGCGCATAGAGAGCTACCTCGACGGCGAGGCCGTCCTCGCGGCGGCGCGGGATTCGGGCGCGGAGGCCATTCACCCCGGCTACGGGTTTCTTTCGGAGAACGCCATGTTCGCCGCCGCCTGCCGTGAAGCCGGCGTCGTCTTCGTCGGCCCCTCGCCGGAGGCGATCGCCGCGATGGGCGATAAGGCGGCGGCCAAGCGGCTTATGGAAAAGACCGGCGTGCCGCTCGTGCCGGGCTACCACGGCGAAGGTCAGGATGCAGCGCTCCTCGAGAAGGAGGCACAGCGCATCGGCTTTCCGGTGCTGATCAAGCCCTCCGCCGGCGGCGGCGGAAAGGGTATGAGGGTGGTCAAGGAAAAAGCATCGTTCGGCGCGTCGCTGGAGGCTGCCAGGCGGGAGGCGAAATCCGCTTTCGGCGACGACCGCGTCATCGTCGAGCGCTACCTCGAGCGTCCGCGCCACATCGAGGTGCAGGTCTTGGGCGACGCGCACGGCAAGATCGTTCACCTCTTCGAGCGCGATTGCTCGGTGCAGCGGCGCCATCAGAAGGTGATCGAGGAGGCGCCTGCTCCAGGCTTTTCTCAAAAAAAACGCAACGAAATCGGCGCGGCGGCGGTCACGGCGGCGAAGGCGATCGGCTATCGCGGCGCCGGCACGGTGGAGTTCATCGCCGGCGAGGACGGGCGCTTCTACTTCATGGAGATGAATACGCGGCTGCAGGTCGAGCACCCGGTGACCGAGATGATCACCGGGCTCGACCTCGTCGAGCTGCAGCTACGCGTGGCCGCGGGCGAAGCTTTGCCATTCTCGCAGGAGGATCTTGGCTTTTCAGGACACGCCATCGAAGCGCGTATCTACGCCGAAGACCCGGAGCGCGACTTTCTGCCCTCGACCGGGCGCCTGGTGCACGTTGCCTTCCCGCTCGAGAACGCCGACGTGCGCGTCGACCACGGCGTGCAAGCGGGCGATGCCATCACGCCGTGGTACGACCCGATGATCGCCAAGCTCATTGTGCGCGGCGAGAACCGCGCTGCCGCGCTCGCGCGCCTGCGGCGGGCGCTCGACGAGGTCGAGATCGCCGGCGTGACCACCAATGTCGCGTTCCTGCGCCGCATCGCCGCCTCGCACCCATTCGGCGAGGCCGAGCTTGACACGGGGTTCGTTGAGCGCCATCGCGGGCAGCTGCTGCGCGACAACGGCGCCGTGCCGGTGGAGATCCTGGCGGCCGCAGCGTTCGCCGAGCTCGCCGAGGAGGAGCGCATCGCGCGCGAGCGGGCGATGCGCTCCGGGGACCCTTTCTCGCCCTGGCACCGCGTCGACGGCTGGCGCCTGAACAAGGATTCGCACCACGACTTTCTTTTCATGGAGCGCGGGGCAGAGCATCCGGTGCGCGTGCGCTTCACTGAGCAGGCCCTTCGTATTGCGGTGCAGGAACGCGAGCACGCGCTGGCCGGCGAGCGCCGGGCGGATGGCATCCTGCAGCTGCGCCTCGACGGCCGCGTGTTCAGCGCCCGCGCCGTGCGCGACGGCGCCGACTGGCACGTATTCTGCGAGGGCGGGTACCGGCGGCTCGGCCTCAAGGAAGCGCTCCCGGCCGTGGACGCCGAGACGCACGGCGGCTCGCTCGCAGCACCGATGCCTGGCAGGATCGTCCGGGTGCTCGCCAAGGCAGGCGTGGCGGTAAAGAAGGGCGAGCCGCTTATCATCCTGGAAGCGATGAAGATGGAGCACACCATCACCGCGCCGGCCGACGGCGTGATCAAGGAAATCCACTACGCCGCCGGCGAGCAGGTGCTCGAAGGCGCCGAGCTCATCACCCTCGAATGAACAAAGTCAAAATCGTCGAGGTCGGGCCGCGCGACGGGCTGCAGAACGAGCCGGGTGAAGTGCCGACCGCGGTCAAGGTCGAGCTGATCGAGCGGCTCGCCGACGCCGGCCTTTCGTCGGTCGAGGCGACCGCCTTCGTCTCCCCCAAGTGGGTGCCGCAGATGGCGGACCACACCGAGGTGCTCGAGCGCATCCGTCGCAAGCCCGGCGTTTCTTATCCGGTGCTCACGCCGAATCTGAAAGGCTTCGAGGGCGCGCTCGCCGCGGGAGCGACCGAAGTCGCGATCTTCGGGGCGGCGTCCGAAGCGTTCTCGCGCAAGAACATCAACTGCTCGATCGCCGAGTCGCTGGAACGTTTTCGGCCTGTCGCCGAGGCGGCGAAAAAGGCGAACGTCAAAGTCAGGGGCTACGTTTCCTGCGTGCTCGGCTGCCCTTATGAAGGCGAAGTGGCTCCGCAGCGGGTGGCTGAGGTCGCTGCGGCGCTCTACGAAATGGGCTGCTACGAGGTCTCGCTCGGCGACACCATCGGCGTCGGCACGCCCGGGAAGGCGAAGGCGATGATCGAAGCCTGCGCGAAGCGGGTGCCGCTCGAGCGGCTCGCCGGGCACTACCACGACACGTATGGCCAGGCGCTCGCCAACATCTACGCGTCGCTCGAGCTCGGCGTGTCGAGCTTCGACGCCTCGATCGCCGGGCTTGGCGGCTGTCCTTATGCGCGCGGCGCGACCGGAAATGTGGCGACCGAGGATGTGGTGTACATGCTCGAGGGCATGGGCGCCGGCACCGGCGTGGATCTCGATCGGCTCGTGGACATCGGGCAGTGGATCTGCGGGGTGCTCGGCAAGGAGCCGGCTTCGCGCGCCGGCCGGGCGCTCGCCGCGAAGAAACGCGCATGAAGAGCCCTTGCGTCAAGGTCTGCGTCATCGACCCGCAACGCGCCGTCTGCATCGGTTGTTGCCGCACCCTCGATGAGATCGCGCGCTGGGGAGCAATGACCGACCAGGAACGGGACGCCGTCATGGCCGGTCTTGCCGACCGCCGCAAGGCGCTAGATATTCCCGAAATCGCCGTGCCGCCCCTTGCCTGAGGCGAAGCGCTTGGCGCCCTCAACGGCCTCGGCCGCGAGCACCGGCGCGCCGTTATGCCACTCGCGCTGCATCGCTTCTCGCAACGGCAAGCCTTGCTGCATATAGGCCGAGCGCCGGTCGGCGCGCAGGCAGGCTTGCGGAAAGCGGGCGATCTCGCACGCCATGGCCTCCGCGAACTGCCGCGCGCCGCCGTCCGCAACCACGTGCTCGCATGCGCCGATGCGCAACGCCTCTTCGGCGGGAAGCCTTCTTCCGGTGAGGATCAGCTCGAGCGCGCGGCCCATTCCGACGATGCGCGGCAGCCTCACCGTCCCGCCGTCGACGAGCGGCACGCCCCAGCGCCTGCAGTAGACGCCGAAGTACGCCGACGCTTCCATCACGCGCACGTCGCACCACAGCGCGAGCTCGAAGCCTCCGGCGACCGCCGCGCCGGCGATCGCGGCGATGACCGGCTTGTCGAGCTCGAGCCGCGTCGGCCCCATCGGGCCTCTTTGCAGGTCTTCGAGTTCCTTGGCCTTCAAGGTGGCGGCGTATTTCAAATCGAAACCGGCGCAAAAAGCGCCGCCTTCGCCCCACAGCACCGCCGCCGCGGCCTCGCTGTCGTCATTAAAGCGCTGAAACGCCTCGAGCAGGGTATCGGCGCTCTCCGGATCCATTGCGTTGCGCGCTTCGGGGCGCGAATGAATCACCGTCCACACCCTGCCCTGTCTTTCGATCCTGACCGTCATGGGAGCCTCCTGGCATGGCAAGCCTAGATTGGTACTTCGACTTCGTATCGCCCTACTCCTACATCTGCCTGCACCGGCTGGCCGAAGTGCCGCGTGCGGTGAACTTCAAGCCGGTTCTTTTCGCCGGCCTGCTCAACCATTGGGGCCAGAAGGGGCCGGCCGAAATCCCGGCGAAGCGGCGCTGGACGTATCGATGGTGCACCTGGTGGGCTTCCGAGCGGGGCATCCCGTTCCGCTTCCCGGCGGCGCATCCGTTCAATCCGCTGCCGCATCTGCGCCTCGCGCTAGCCTGCGGCAGCGCGCCGGAGGCGGTCAAACGAATTTTCGAATGGGTCTGGATGAGCGGCGAGAATCCCAGCGACCCGCAGCGATTCGACGCCCTGTGTCGTGAATTGGGTATCGAGCAGCAGCGGCTCGTGGCCGATGACGTCAAGACTGCATTGAGGAGCAACACCGACGAAGCGGCTGCCCGAGGCGTGTTCGGCGTGCCGAGCTTCGTGGTCGACGGCGAGGTGTTCTGGGGTGCCGATTCGATCGGCTTTCTCAACGCCTTCCTCGCCGAGCCGGCGACGCTGCGCAACGACGAGATGCGCCGGCTCGCGTCGCTGCAGGTCGGGGCGGCGCGCAAAGGGTAAGGGCGGCCGTAAAACAACAAGTTAGCGGATATCACAGGCGTATCAGTCCCTTGCGCCGGAAACAGGCGCCCTGAAACTGAGATATTGCAATTGGTGCACTTGCGAGCCCGAATGGCGGAGGACGAGCTACGCTGACGCGAAAGCTGAAGGTCTCGCCGGAACTCCGTATTAGTGCGTTACGGCACGCTAACTACGGCGACCCATGGTCGTGGACGGGTGAAAATAACAGCGGGGCCTGAGCCTCTTCATTCACCCACTGTTCGCGCGCCGGTGTAGGCCGAAGCGCGAATTTAACGGTCGGCTTACTTGATCTCCTGGTCGACTTTCGAGTCGGTTGGAGATTCGGCGGTTTGCACCGCGGTCTTCGCGTCGCGAGCTGATGTGCCCGTGCGCTCTTTTCCAGCAAAGTGCGAAAGGCTTTTCATCCATCCCTCGCGCTTTTCGTACGATTCTTTCGCGAAAGCTGCTTGCTTCTTGAGATCCCAGTCGCGTTGCATGTTGATCACCCGTTTTTAGTCTTCGTCTCTTAGTTGAGGTTCATCTTCCCCATCAGCGCAGCAAGAAGCGTGCCCGCATTTTCCTCTATTAGCACGTATGAAAGCACAAAACGCTTAATTCGTGGGTTTTTATTTGGTTGACTGTCCCAGTCAATAACACGGCCAGTGTCTTTGTCTTTTCGTTCGCCCTCTAGCTGGAAGAGTTGCAGGTAACGGGAGGGCGCTACTCCGACGAAAGGTTCCAGGCTCACCAACCCTTGCGGTTCTCCATCCGGATTTACGCTGATGGAGTCCTTGTAGAGATCTTGTGTTCGGCTCTTCGGGTAGGGTTCAACGTACACCACTCTTCGCAGCCCGGAAGAAACGATATGTCGAGCGCATAGGTGGCACGGAAATGTCGTGGTGTAGAGCGTGCAGTCTTTAACCGATACACCTCTACGCGATGCATCGGTAATTGCGGCCATCTCTGCATGCACTGAACGGCCGTACTCAATTACGCTGAAGACTTGGGATCCGGCGAACTTTTTTCGAACGTCGCCTGTCACCATACGACTTACCAAATCACCGGCTGGTTGATCCTTGATTGCATCGCTCAACCACCCCACTGTACGAAGTTTGCTGAGCAATTCCTCCAGTGCTTGGCGGCGACTAACCGCGCTCGAATCCTCCGCAAGTCGGAAATCCCTCCAGTCGGGATCGTCGCCCTCCCAATATTGCCCGCCCCCAAACTTGGGGACTTCGTTGCAGCCGACCGCTACAAGATCGCCTTCATCCGTAGCAATTGAAGCGCCTACCTGTCTTCCGAGGTCGGCTGATCTCATTGCTACGGATTTCGCGATGAACATACCGTACTCATCGCGGCTCGGCGTAATGAATGGGTGCCCGAATATCAGAGAAACGAAGCGACCTAGATCTGCACGAAGCTCGGCTGCACTGTTTGCCTTAACAAAGAAATCCGCCAGAGGGAATGTGTCGCGCACGTCCTGACCAAACTTAGATTCGTTTTCCCCGCTGTATCGGGCGGCCTCATCGCGGTCGACGTTTATCAGTTCCTGTGCGACATGTGAGAACTGCTCAGGGTCAGACTCGTTATGCGAGCGTGCTATTCGTTTAGCAAGGCTATTGCGGCGGTCTGCTTCTGACGAATAGACGGAAATAAGGTTAAAGGCACTACCGTAAACGTTTCATAGTGTCTGCGCCTCTTGCTCTCGTTTAAGGGACTTTAAGACATACGCCGTTCGATTCAGTGGAAGATTCGCGGCTTCGGCTTCTTTCAATTCCGGTTTTTTTAATCGGTGCTTCTCTGTTCGAATCTGTCGGATTGCTGCTATGGCTAACAGCGCGATGAAGTCTCCGCGTCCTGAATCGTCGCAGAGCTTAGTCCCAGCCTTCATCAAGTGCCGTATTCTTTCGTCTTCGTGTAAAAGTGCGGTCTTTTTTCCGGTTACTGAATCGATAAGGTTGCTGAGAGATATTTGTTCAGTCGTATACCCTACGCGAGCTAACGCCGCCGTTAGTGCATCGACAACGCCAGCTGTCTCAGTACCCGTTGGGCACACTAAACCGAAGAACAATTCTGGACCGTCGTGAGCAGCAAGTAACTTTTCAGATTCATCAGCCTCCATGTTCCCTCCCCCAAAGGGACCTTGATTGCCCTGTTAGCCGTACTTGCGCTTGTCCTCGATCACCTTGCCGTCGTTGGGCAGCGTCCCGGGGGCGACGAGCTCGACCTCCGCGCGCAGCTTCGTCACCTCGCGCACCGACGCGACGAGCGCCGCGGCGAGGCCCTCGGGCTGATCCTTCACCTCGCACACCAGCGTCATGCGGTCGTTGCCTTGCTCGCCTTCGACCACCAGCCGCGCGCGCAGCACCTCGCGGTGGCGGCGCACCACGTCGGCCACTTGAGCCGGCGTGACAAACATCGCGCGCACCTTGGTGCTCTGGTCGGCGCGCCCCATCCAGCCCTTGATGCGCACGTTGGTGCGCCCGCACGGGCTCGTGCCCTCGAGCGCGGCAGAAAGGTCCCCTGTGCCAAAGCGGATGAGCGGGTAATCGCGATTGAACGAAGTAATGACGACCTCGCCCACTTCTCCGGCGGGCAGCGGATCGCCGGTGCCGGGACGCACGATCTCGAGGAGCAGGCCCTCCTCCAGGATCATGCCGTCGTTGAGCGTCCCATCAGGCATGCGCGACTCGTAGGCGATGAGGCCGAGATCGGCGCTCGCGTACATCTGCGTGACCGCAAGGCCGCGCTCGCCCATCGCTTTGCGCAGCGCCGGAGGCAGGTATTCGGCCCCGACCTGCGCCTTGCGCAGCGACGAAATGTCGGTTTTGAGCTCGTCGGCCTTCTCCACGATGAGCTTCAGGAACGACGGCGTGCCGATGTAGGCGGTGATCCCGAGACCGCGTATGGCGGCCACCTGCATCTCGGTCTGTCCGGTGCCGGTGGGCACCACGGTGCAGCCGAGCGCAGCCGCGCCCGACTCCACCATCGAGCCGGCGGGCGTGAAGTGGTAGGCGAAGCTGTTCATGACGAGATCGCCGGCACGGAACCCCGCGGCGAAGAGCCCGCGCGCCATGCGCCACCAGTTCTTGCCGTATCCCTCGGGATCGTAAATCGGCCCCGGAGAGATGAAGAGCTTGGCGAGCTTCTCGACCGGCGTCGCATTCAGCCCGCCGAGCGGCGGATCGCTTTCCTGCAGCGCGTGAAGGTCGCTTTTTCGCGTAACCGGCAGCGTCGCGAGCGCTTTCCTGCTCTTGATCTCGGCCGGATCGATACCCTTCAGCATCCGGGCGAAGCCGGGTGCGTTCTGCTTGGCATGCGCGATGTGCGCGGGAAGCGCGGCGAGCAGCGCTCCCTCGCGCGCCTCCGGCTCGCGGGTCTCCAGCTCGTCGAAATGCAAATTCACAGCCAGCGCTTGCGCCGCCGATAGGATTTCACGTCGCGGAAACTGCGGCGGCCGGCCGAGGAGAAGCCGAGATAGAACTCCTTCACGTCCTCGTTCTCGGCAAGCTCCCTGCCTTCACCGTCCATTACCACGCGACCGTTCTCGAGGATGTACCCGTAGTCGGCGTAGCGCAGGGCAATGTTCGTGTTCTGCTCGGCGAGCAGGAAGCTCACCCCTTCCTTGCGGTTCAGCTCGCGCACGATCTCGAAGATCTCCTCGACGAGCTGCGGCGCGAGGCCCATCGACGGCTCGTCGAGCAGGATCATGCGCGGCCGCGCCATCAGCGCGCGCCCGATCGCGGTCATCTGCTGCTCGCCGCCGGAGGTATAGCCCGACTGCGCATGGCGTCGCTCCTTGAGCCGCGGAAAATAGCGGTAGACCTTCTCGAGCTCCTCGCGCACCCCGGAGGCGATGTAGCCGCGGGTGTAGGCGCCGGTGAGGAGATTCTCCTCCACGGTAAGGTGCTGGAAGCAGTGCCGGCCTTCCATCACCTGGCAGATGCCGCGCTTCACGAGCTCGGCGGGACTCGAGCGGTCGATGCGCTCGCCGCGGTACAGGATCATCCCTTTTGTAACCTCGCCGCGCTCGGCGCGCAGAAGGTTCGAGATTGCCTTGAGCGTGGTGGTCTTGCCCGCGCCGTTCGCGCCGAGCAGCGCGACGATCTGCCCGTCGAGGACCTCCAGAGACACGCCTTTCAGCACCAGGATGACGTGGTCGTAGATCACCTCGATATTGATCACCGAGAGGATCGGATCGGTCTTGGGCTTGATGACGGCGGACATGAAAAAAGGAAGGGCTTGCGCCCTTCCCTATGGCGTCCCGAGCGTTACTTTTCCCTCGAGCAGTCGCGCGGCGTAATGCCCTTTTCCTTCGCGTACTGCGCCGCGGAGGCCTCCATCATCGGCCGGATCAGCTTCTTGTCGGCGGCGATCCAGTCGGTGATCGGCTTCCACTTGGCGCCGTCCCACTCCTGGAACTTCACCAGCCCCGAGCCCTCGTGGTCCATGCACGAGACGCGCAGCGTCGGCATGAGCCCGACCGCGCCAAGCTCCTTCAGGCGCTTGTCGTCGATGTTGAGGTTCTCGATGCCCCAGCGCATTTCTTCGCCGGTGATCGGCTTGCCTTTCTTGTTGAAGTGCGTCTGCGCAATGCGGATCGCCTCGGCGGTGATGATGCCGGCGACTACGCCGCGCGTGTGATAGATGGAGCCGATGCGCGACTTGTCGTCCATCTCGCCCTTGCCCTTCTTGTACACGTACTTGAGGATCTCCTGCATCACCGGGAAGTTCGTCCCGGGCAGGTTGAACCCGGAGGAGATGTAGCCCTTCGCCGCGCTGCCGGCGGGGATGACGTCCTCTTCGGCGCCCGACCACCACACGCCGACCATTTTGTTGCGCGGGAATCCGATCTTGGCGGCGGCCTTGATCGCCGTCGGGTTCATGACGCCCCAGCCCCACAGGATGACCCAGTCCGGGCGGATCTGCCGGACCTGCAGCCACTGCGACTGCTGCTCGTTGCCCGGGTGCGGAACGGCGATCATGGTGAGCTGGTAGCCAAGCTGCGACGCGAGCTTCTCGAGCACCGCGTGCGGCTCCTTGCCGTAGGCCGAGTCGTGGTAGATGAGCACGATCTTCTTGCCCTTGAGCTTGTCCATGCCGCCTTCCCTCTGGCCGATGAACTTGATCATGGCGTCGGCCTGCGACCAGTACGTGGTCACCAGCGGGAAGACGTACGGGAACACGCGCCCGTCGGCGGCGTCGGCGCGCCCGTAGCCCATCGAGATGATCGGAATGTGGTCCGCGGTCGCCTTGTCGATGAGCGAGTAGGTGATGCCCGTCGACAACGGGTGGATCACAGTCGCGCCGGTGGGCCCCTTCTTCTTGGAGCGCTCGTAGCACTCGACGCCGCGGTCGTTGCGGTACTCGGTCTCGCACTTCTCCCAGGTGAGCTTGACGCCGTTGATGCCGCCGTCGCGCTCGTTGAGCAACTGGAAGTAGTCGATGATGCCGCCGAAGAATCCCGAGCCGCCCGGAGCGTACGGACCGACCCAGTAGCCGTTGGCAGGAATGAATTGCTCGTTCTGCGCGACCGCGGTGCCGGTCGCTGCGGCGAGCGCCAGGGCGGCGGCCGCGATCGTGCTGCGTCTCATGGTCTGAACCCTCCTCTGATTGGATTAGCCCTGTGCCGAGTATAGACCTGTCAATGCGGGAACGGCCACAGGCGCAGCTTCTCCTTGGTGATCTGCCACAGGCGGGCGAGGCCCAGGGGCTCCACGATCAGGAAGAAGATGATGAGCGCGCCGAAGATGATGACCCGCAGGTTGGAAACCACGGCGTGCTGGATTTCGATGCCGGTCACGTTCTGGAGCCAGTCCGAGGCGAGGTTGAGGAAGATGGGAAAGAGGGTAATGAACGCGGCGCCGAGGAAAGATCCGAGGATCGAGCCGGCGCCGCCGATGACGATCATGAACAGGATGTTGAACGAGAGCTCCAGGCTGTAGGCCTCCGGCTCCACCGTGCCGAGGTAGGCGAAGGCGTGCAGCGCGCCCGCCACGCCGCAGTAGAAGGAGCTGATGGCGAAGGCGAGGAGCTTGGTCTTCATCATCGGGATGCCGATCACCGAGGCGGCGACGTCCATGTCGCGCACCGCCATGAAAGCGCGCCCGGTCTCGCTGCGCATCAGGTTCTTGGCGGCGAGCGCCATGAGCGCCACCACCGTGAGGGTGAAGAGGTATTTGCGCGCCGGCGTGTCGAACGGCACGCCAAGGATCACGACCTGCTGCGCCGTGATGACGCCGGAGGAGCTGTAGTTGGTGAACCAGCCGATGCGCTGGATCGCCCAGAGCACGAAGAACTGGCAGGCGAGCGTCGCGACCGCGAGGTAGAAGCCCTTGATGCGCAGGCTCGGAAGACCGAACACCACGCCCACAGCCGCGGCGCAAAGCCCCGCGAGGATGAAGCTCGGCAGGATGCCGAGCCACGGCATGCGCAGGACGAAGTTGTACGCCATGAACGCCCCGACCGCCATGAAGGCCGCCGTGCCGAGCGAGAGCTGCCCGGCGTACCCGGTAAGAATGTTGAGGCCGAGCGCTGCGAGCGCGAAGATGAGCAGCGGCGTGAGGATCGCGCTCAGCCAGTACTCGTTGCCGGCGAGCGGCAACACCACGAAGGCGACCGCGAGCAGCACGCCCATCGCGATCCGGTCCTGCCGGATCGGGAAGATCTGCTGGTCTTCGGCGTAGCTCGATTTGAATTGTCCGGCCTCGCGGTAGAGCATCGTCTTTCCTCAGACCCGGTCGATGTGCTTCTCGCCGTAAAGCCCTTCGGGCCTCACCAGCAGGAAAAGCAGCGCCACGACATAGGCGAACCAGGATTCGATGCCGCCGCCGAACATCGGCCCGACGTAGACCTCGGCGAGCTTCTCGGTCGCGCCGATGATGAGCCCGCCGATGATCGCGCCGGGGATGGACTCGAAGCCGCCGATGAGCAAGACCGGGAGCGCTTTGAGCGCGGTAAAAGTGAGCGCGTATTGCACGCCGTTGCGCACGCCCCACATGAGGCCGGCGACCAGCGCCACGAAGCCGGCCACGGCCCAGACGATGGCCCAGATGTGCTGCAGCGGAATGCCGACCGCGAGCGCGGCCTGGTGATCGTCGGCGACCGCGCGCAGCGCCCGCCCGATGCGCGTCTTCTGGAAGAACACCGCGAGCACCGCGACCAGCGCCCCGGCGACGAACGCCGCGAAGATGTCGAACTGGCTGATGTTGATATTCAGCTTCTGCGACAGCCAGTCGATCGGCACGTCGGCGATGCCGAGCTCGAGGCCGTGCGGCTGCGAGCCCCAGATGAGCTGCGACAGACCCTCGAGCACGAAGGTGAGGCCGATGGTGGCCATGAAGAGCGTGATCTGCGGCTGGTTCACCAGCGGCCGCAGCACCGTGCGCTCGATCACGACCCCTAGGACCACCATCACGACGAGCGTCACGGCGAGCGCGAGCCAGAAATTCCAGCCGCGCTCGGTGAGCGACACGAACGTGAGCGCGGCGAAGAAGACCATCGATCCTTGGGCGAAGTTGAAAACGCCCGAGGCCTTGTAGATCAGCACGAAGCCCAGCGCGACGAGCGCGTACATCACCCCGGCGAGCAGCCCGCCCGCGAGCACCTCCACGAAGAAGGCGACCTGCGTCGGCACTAGTGGGCCACCCCCAGGTAGGCGTCGATGACCCGCTGGTTGTTGCGCACCTCCTCGGGCGTGCCGTCGGCGATCTTGCGCCCGTAGTCGAGCACCACCACGCGGTTGGAGATGTCCATGACCACGCCCATGTCGTGCTCGATGAGCACGATCGTGGTGCCGAACTGCTCGTTCACGTCGAGGATGAAGCGGCACATGTCCTGCTTTTCCTCGAGGTTCATGCCGGCCATCGGCTCGTCGAGGAGCAGCAGCTTCGGCTCCGCGGCGAGCGCGCGCCCGAGCTCCACGCGCTTCTGCAGCCCATAGGGCAGGCGCCCGACCGGCGTCTTGCGGATGTGCTGGATCTCGAGAAAGTCGATGATTTCCTCGACCGCGCGCCGGTGCTCGAGCTCCTCGCGCTTCGCCGGCCCCAGCCACAGCGCCTGGTGGAGGAAGCTGCAGCGCATCTTCAGGTTGCGCCCGGTCATGATGTTGTCGAGCACCGTCATGCCCTTGAAGAGGGCGATGTTCTGGAAGGTGCGCGCGATGCCCATCGCGGCGGCGCGGTGCGACTCCATGTCGGTGAATTCCTCCCCGCGGAAGCGGATCTTTCCGGTCTGCGGGTGGTAGACGCCGTTCAGGACGTTGAGCATCGAGCTCTTGCCTGCGCCGTTCGGTCCGATGATGGCGCGCACCTCGTGCTCCTGGACATCGAAGGAGACCTCCTGCAACGCGCGCACGCCGCCGAAGGCGAGCGAGACGTTCTCGACCGAAAGGATCATGCGGCGCCCGCGCCGCTCATGCGGCGCGCCTTAAAGCCTGCGCCGCGCCGGGGGCGAAGGTCTTGGCGTCGCGGATCTTGAGGTCGGCGGAATACGTGCCGGTGCGTCCGTCCTCGTAGCGCACCTGCGCCTCGACGTGCACGCTGTCGCGTCCGGCGTACAGCGCTTCGACGAGCTCGCGGTATTTTTCGCCGATGAATCCGCGCCGCACCTTGCGCGTGCGCGTGAGCTCGCCGTCGTCCGCCTCGAGCTCCTTATGCAGGATGAGGAAGCGCTGGATCTGCGAGTTGGCGATTTCCGGCTCGCCCGCAAGGTCGGCGTTCACCCGCTCGATGCACCCGCCGACCAGGTCATAGACCTCGTCGCGCGAGGCGAGATCGGTATAGCCCGCGTACGGCAGATTGCGCTTCTCGGCCCAGTTGCCGATCGCCTCGGGGTCGATGTTGATGAAAGCGCAGACCTTGTCGCGCAGGTGCCCGAAGCAGACCGCTTCCTTGACGTACGGGAAGAACTTGAGCTTGTTCTCCAGGTACTTGGGCGCGAAGAGGGTGCCGTCGGCGAGCTTGCCCACGTCCTTCACGCGATCGATGATCTTGACGTGGTGGTCGGCGTCGAAGAACCCGGCATCGCCGGTGTGGAACCAGCCCTCGGCGTCCTTCGCTTCGTGCGTGGCTTGCGGATTCTTGTAGTACTCGCGGAACAGTCCCGGCGAGCGGATGAGCAGCTCGCGCTCGGGGCTGAAGCGCAGCTCGACCCCCGGCACCGCGGGCCCGACCGTGTCCGAGCGCACCTGGCCGTTCGGCTGCACGCACACGAATACCGCGGTCTCGGTCGAGCCGTAGAGCTGCTTCAGGTTGATGCCGATCGAGCGGTAGAACTTGAAAAGATCCGGCCCGATCGCCTCGCCGGCGGTGTAGCCCACGCGCACCCGGCTCATGCCGAGCACGTTGCGCAGCGGCCCGTAGACGAGCACGTCGCCCAGCCCGTAGAGCAGGCGCTCGGCCGCGGACACCGGCTTGCCGTCGAGCAGCGCGCCGCCGACGCGGTTCGCGATCTTCATGAATTTTGCGTACAGCCAGCGCTTTAGCCGGCCGGCATCTTCCATGCGGATGGATACCTGGGTGAGCAGCGCCTCGAGCACGCGCGGCGGGGCGAAGTAGTACGTCGGCCCGATCTCGCGCATATCGGTGATGACGGTCTCCGGCGACTCCGGGCAGCAGATACAGTAGCCGGTGACGAAAGCCTGCGCGCAGGAGAAGATGTTCTGCCCGATCCACGCGGGCGGAAGGTAGGCGAGCACCACGTCCTCGTCGCCCAGCCCCTCCATTTCGGCCGCGATCCGCGCCGGCTGGAGCAGGCTCGCGTGCGTGTGCACCACGCCCTTCGCCACCCCGGTCGTTCCCGAAGTGAAGAACATGCCCGCGATGTCGCTTGCCTTGCCTTTCTCGATCTCCGCGTCCACGAGCCGCGGATCGCGCTGGTACGCTTCGCGGCCGGCGGCGAGCAGCGACTCGTAGCTCTTCAGCTGCGGCTGGTTGTACTGGCGCATGCCGCGCGGATCGTCGTAGTAAATCCGCGCCAGCGTCGGACATTGCGGAAGGATTTCGAGGAGCTTGTCGACCTGCTCCTGGTCCTCGGCGAACGCCATGGCGATCTCGGCGTTCTGGATCGGGAACGCCATCTCGGCCGCGACCGCATCCTGGTAGAGCGGCACGGGCACGCCACCGAGGCATTGCACCGCACACATGGCGGCGTAGAGCCGCGGCCGGTTGTCGCTTACGAGAGCGACGTGCCCGTCGCGCTTCAGTCCTTCGGCGGCAAGCGCGCAGGCGAGCGCGCGCACTTCGTCGGCGAACTCGCGCCAGGTCCATGTCTGCCAGATGCCGAGATCCTTTTCGCGGATCGCCGGCCGCTCGCCCCGCGCCTGCGCGTGGTGCATGAGCAATTTCGGAAACGTATCGAAGCTTGCGGGAACGGCGGATGCCATCAAGGCCCTCCTCCTTGAGCCGGCGAATTCTTGCACAAAATCCGCCCCCTATGACAGAGTAGCGCCCCGGGCGAACCTTGAGGACGGACCCGTTGATCCAAGGCAAGGAACACTGGACCCGCAAGGGCGACGTCAAGCTTTTCCTCTGGCAGAAGGCAGCCGCGTCGCCGAAGGGCACGATTCTCTTCGTGCACGGCTCGTCGATGGGCTCGCAGCCGACGTTCGATCTGCAGGTGCCGGGGCGGCCGCATTCGTCGGTGATGGAGTGGTTCGCCGAGCGCGGCTTCGACACCTGGTGCATGGACAACGAGGGCTACGGCCGCTCCGACAAGTCGCGGCCGATCAACTGCGACATCTCGAACGGGGCAGACGACCTCGCTGCGGCCAGCGAGTACATCGGCAGGAAACTTCTGGTTTACGGCATTTCCTCCGGAGCGTTGAAGGCTGCCCTGTTCACGCAGCGCCATCCCGAGCGCGTGGCGCGCCTGGCGCTCGACGCGTTCGTGTGGACCGGCGAGGGCAGCCCGACGCTCGCCGAGCGCAGGAAGCGCCTGCCCGAGTTCCAGGCGAAGAACCGCCGGCCGATCGACCGGGCCTTCGTGCGCAGCATTTTCAACCGCGATCACCCCGGAACCGCGGACGACGCGACCATCGAAGCCTTCGCCAGCGCGATCCTCGCGCTCGACGATTCGGTGCCCACCGGCACCTACGTCGACATGTGCTCGAAGCTGCCGCTCGTCGATCCGGAAAAGATCAGCGCTCCGACGATCGTCATGCGCGGCGAATACGACGGCATCGCGGGCATCGACGATCTGCTCGCGTTCTTCCGGCGCCTGCCGAACGCCGACAAGCAGTTCGCGGTGATGGCCGGCATCTCGCACGCGAGCTTCCAGCAGAAGAATTACCTGAGGGTCTATCACCTCCTGCATTCGTTCTTCAGCCAACCCGAGCCGGAGTACCGCGGATGAAAGCGCTTCTGTTTTTGCTGGGATTGGTTTCGTCCATTGCACATTCGCAAACGTATCCTTCGCGGCCGGTGCGCATCATCGTGCCGCTCGGCGCGGGCGGCTTCGCCGACGTGCCGGCGCGCATCCTCGCGCCGCGGCTCGCCGCCCAGACCGGCGGCACGTTTTTCGTGGAAAACCGTCCCGGGGCCGGGAGCACGATCGGCGCGGATCTCGTCGCCAAGGCTGAGCCCGACGGCACGAACCTGCTCTTCAGCGGCACGCCGCACGTCATCAGCGCGCACCTCTACAAGAAGCTGCCCTACGACGCGCTCAAGGACTTCGCGCCTGTGGCGCTGATCGCCTCGGGGCCCTATGCGCTTGTCGTGCACCCCGACCTGCCGGCTCGCTCGGTGAAGGAGCTCGTGGCGCTTGCGAAGGCCGAGCCCGGAAAGATCGACTACGCAAGCTCAGGCAACGGCAGCGCGCAGCACCTGGTCGGCGCGCTGTTCGCGAGCGCGGCGGGCATAGACCTCAACCACGTGCCTTACAAGGGCAGCAGCCAGGCCATGCAGGACGTGCTCGGCGGCCGGGTCAAGGTGCACTTCGCCGGCATTCCGAACGTGATCAACCACGTGCGCAACGGCCGGCTGCGCGCGCTGGGCGTCACGACGTCGAAGCGCTGGAGCGATTTGCCCGACGTTCCGACCATCGCCGAAGCCGGCGTGCCGGGCTACGAGGCCTCGCTGTGGCTTTCGATGTTCGCGCCGGCACGCACGCCGGCCGAGATCGTCAACCGCTTGTCCGAGGAGATCGGCAAGGCGCTGCAGGATCCGGACATGCTGCAAAAGCTGCACAACGCCGGCATCGCGCCGGCCTATAGGGGACCGAAGGAGTTCGGCGCGTTCCTGCGCGCCGAGTACGAGAAGTGGGGCAAGGTGGTGAGGGACACCGGCGCGACGGTCAACTGACTCTCAACGTTTGCCTTCCAGGCGCAGAAGGGCGACGATCAGCTCGACGATCATCCTCTTGTGCGCATCGTTCAGCGCCTCGTATTTTCTGGACAACCACGTCGCGTCAGCCCGGTAGGCGGGCGCTTCCTGGCGCAGCGTGCGGCCGGCAGGGCTCTCGCCCTCGCCATAGCGCAGCCATTGCGCCGACACCTCCAGCCACAGGGCGAGCGCACGCATTTTGTCCTGGGAGGGAAGCGCTTTCCCGCTCAGCCATTTGCGTACCGCCTGGACCGTCACCGGGGTTCCGTCGTAGCGCAGGTTGAACTCGCGGGCTAGCGCGGCGGGCGCTGAGGCGTCGGCGCTAAGACGTCTCAGACTGTCGCGCAGACGCCGGCTAAAGCCTTGTTTTTCATCGTCAAGCGCCATCGGCCGCGACAGTAGCACCAAGCTCTGCCGGCGATGCATACCAGCGGTTGTCATATTTGGTAACTGCCAGTACCATCCGCCGATGGACAGCGCCCTCGATGCCTGGGCCGCGAATCGAAAGCTCTTCCACGAGCGCGTCGAGCGCGCGATTGCCGGTGCGCGGGCCGCGCGTTCAGCTCTCGCGTTGCTGCACATCGACCTCGACAGAATCGGTCAGGTGAACCATCTGCTCGGGCGCGAATTAGCCGACCGGGTGCTCTCCGACGCTGCGGTGCGGATCGCGCAGGGGATAGGACCGTGCGCCGCGCTCGGCCGGCTTGCCGCCGACGACTTCGCCGCGGTGATTGAAGTGCGGGATCTGGATGGGGCGAAGAAGATCGCCGCCGCCCTCCTCGAGCACTGCCGGACGCCCTACCTGATCGACTGCATTACCGTTACGGTCACGGCGAGCATCGGCATCGGCCTTTACCCGGCGCGGGCTCGCGACGCCACGAGCCTGATGGAGAGCGCGCAGCTCGCGCTTTTCCGGGCGAAGATCACCGGCAGAGATCGTTTCTACCCGGGCGGCGCTACGTGCTACGGCGGTACTGTCCGATGGGCGATATCGCCTGCCGCCCCATCTTGAGGTGCCAATTTGGAACCTCAAGTTTTCGAACTCTTCATCGCGTAGCTCGAACATGAAGTCCTCGGGGAAACGACGGGTACCGTTCCACGGCTGAGCTTCGCCCCCATTCAGGGCTCGACGCGCCGGAGCGCGTTTGGATGACGTTCCTCCAGCCCTACATGCTGCGGCGGTACTGTCCCCCCACCTCGAAGAGCGCATGCGTGATCTGCCCGAGCGAGCAGACGCGCACCGCGTCCATGAGCACGGCGAAGACGTTCTCGTCCTTGATGACCGCCTCCTGCAGGCGCCGCAACATGGCCGCGGACTCTTTTTCGTTTCTCTTCTGGAAATCCCTCAGCCGCTTGAGCTGGGAGCGCTTTTCCTCTTCGGTGGAGCGGATGAGCTCGATCTTCTGGGGAACGGAATCGGCGTGCGGGTTGCGGAAAGTATTGACGCCGACGATCGGGTAGGAGCCGTCGTGCTTGCGGCGCTCGTAGTAGAGCGATTCTTCCTGGATCTTGCCGCGCTGGTAGCCCGTCTCCATGGCGCCCAGGACGCCGCCGCGGCTCGATAGCGCCTCGAACTCCTTCAGCACCGCTTCCTCGACGAGGTCGGTGAGCGCCTCGACGATGAACGCGCCCTGGTTGGGGTTCTCGTTCTTCGCGAGGCCCCATTCCTTGTTGATGATGAGCTGGATCGCCATCGCCCGGCGCACCGACTCCTCCGTCGGCGTCGTGATCGCCTCGTCGTAGGCGTTGGTGTGCAGGGAATTCGTGTTGTCGTAAGTCGAGATCAGCGCCTGCAGGGTGGTGCGGATGTCGTTGAAGGCGATCTCCTGCGCGTGCAGCGAGCGTCCCGAGGTCTGCGAGTGGAACTTGAGCTTCTGGCTGCGCTCGTTCGCGCCGTAGCGGTTTCGCATCGCCACCGCCCAGATGCGCCGCGCCACCCGGCCGAGGACCGAGTACTCGGGATCCATGCCGTAGGAGAAGAAGAACGACAGGTTCGGCGCGAAGTCGTCGATGTGCATGCCGCGCGCGAGGTAGGCCTCGACGAAGGTGAAGCCGTTGGCGAGCGTGAAGGCGAGCTGCGAGATCGGATTCGCCCCCGCTTCGGCGATGTGATAGCCCGAGATCGACACCGAATAGAAGTTCCTCACCTGGTGCTCGATGAAGTACTCCTGGATATCGCCCATCACCTTGAGCGAGAACTCGGTCGAGAAGATGCACGTGTTCTGGCCTTGGTCCTCCTTGAGGATGTCGGCCTGCACCGTGCCCCGGACGCTCGACAGCGTTTCGGCCTTTATCTTCCTGAGTTCCTCCCCCGTCGGCTTACGTCCCAGTTTCTCGACCTGTTGGTCGATCGCGGTGTTGAAGAACATCGCGAGGATCGTCGGCGCCGGGCCGTTGATCGTCATGGAGACCGAGGTCGCCGGATCGCACAAATCGAACCCTGCGTAGAGCACCTTCATGTCGTCGAGCGTCGCGATCGACACGCCCGAGTTGCCGACCTTGCCGTAGATGTCGGGGCGCTCGTCGGGATCGAAGCCGTAGAGCGTCACCGAGTCGAAGGCGGTCGAAAGTCGCTTCGCCGGCATGTCCTTCGAGAGGAGGTGGAAGCGCCGGTTGGTGCGGAACGGATCGCCCTCCCCCGCGAACATGCGCGTCGGGTCCTCGTTCTCCCTCTTGAAATGGAACACGCCCGCGGTATACGGAAATTCGCCCGGCAGGTTCTCGCGCATGCGCCAGCGCAGCAGCTCGCCGGGGTCTTCGTATTTCGGCAGCGCCACCTTGGGCACCTTGATGCCCGATAGCGAGGTCTGGGTGAGCCGGGTGCGCAGCTCCCGCGCTCTCACCCTCACCACCTGCTCGTCGCCGGAGTAGGCCTTCACCGTGCCCGGCCAGCCGTCGAGAAGCTTTTGCGCGTGCGGGTCGAGCGTTCTCGCTTCGAGGAGACGATCGAGCTCGGCGGGCGCCGCATTTCCGAGCGCGCGTTTTGCGAAAAGCAGGTGCTGGCGCTCGCGGGCCAGCTTCGATTGCTGGCTCGAGAAATCGTGATAGCCGCGCACGCATTCCGCGATTTCGGCGAGGTAGCGGCTCTGTTTCGGCGGCAAGATCGAATGCACGCCGGAGGACACCCGCGTAGCCGGTTTCGGCAGCCTGCCCGGCTTGAGCCTCAACCCCTTCTCCAGCAGCTTCTCGCAGACCGCGTGATAGAGCGCCGTCACGCCGTCGTCGTTGAAGCGCGACGCGATGGTGCCGAACACCGGCATCTCGTCCGCCGCCGCGCCGAACGCTTCGCGGTTGCGCTGTACCTGCTTGCGCACGTCGCGTAGCGCGTCGTCGGCGCCCTTGCGGTCGAACTTGTTGATGGCGACGAAATCGGCGAAGTCGAGCATGTCGATCTTCTCGAGCTGGCTCGCCGCGCCGAACTCGGGCGTCATGACATAGAGCGAGGCGTCCACATGCGGCACGATGGCCGCATCGCCCTGCCCGATGCCTGCGGTCTCCACCATGATGAGATCGAATCCCGACGCGCGGCAGGCGGCGATGGCCTCGCCGAGCGCGGCCGAGAGCTCGCTGTCGGTATCGCGCGTGGCGAGCGAGCGCATGAAGACCCGCCCGCCGTGGATGGCGTTCATGCGGATGCGGTCGCCGAGCAGCGCGCCCCCCGTCTTGCGCCGCGTGGGATCCACCGAGAGCACCGCGATGCGCAGCGCGTCTGCCTGGTCCAGGCGGAAGCGGCGCACCAGCTCGTCGGTCAGCGAGCTTTTGCCGGCGCCGCCGGTACCGGTGATGCCGAGCACGGGCACCGGGCGCGCTTTGGCTTTTTCGAGAATCGAATCTTTCTTGAAAACGCCGAGCTCGAGCACGGTGATGATCTGCGCGAGCGCACGGAAATCGCCGGGCTTCAATTCCTTGGGCGCGTACTGCGTCGGATCGAAGTCGCAGTGCGCGAGCATGTCGTTGATCATGCCCTGCAGGCCCATGCGCTGGCCGTCCTCGGGCGAGTAGATGCGCGTGACGCCGTAGCGCTGCAGCTCCTCGATCTCGGAGGCGACGATCACTCCGCCGCCGCCGCCGAAAACCCTGATGTGGCCGCCGCCCTGCGCGCGCAGCAGATCGAGCATGTACTTGAAGTACTCGATGTGCCCGCCCTGGTAGGACGACACCGCCACGCCCTGCACGTCCTCCTGCAGCGCCGCGCTGACCACTTCGTCGACCGACCGGTTATGGCCGAGGTGGATCACCTCCGCGCCGGAGGCTTGCAGCATGCGCCGCATGATGTTGATCGACGCGTCGTGCCCGTCGAACAGGCTCGCCGCGGTGACGAAGCGCACCTTGTGTCTTGCCTTGTAGACGAGCCTGGCGCCGGCGGAGAGGTCGGTCATGGGGGAAAAGAAGCCTAGTTGACGTTTACGTAAACGTCAACTCCGGTAGGACGGGTCCAGGGCATCGATCCTGCGCTGCAGGGCGGCGAACGCATCCTCGCAGGTGCGCTTCTCCGCGGGCCCCGATTCGCGCACCGTCTGCTCGAAGACTTCGGGGCGGATCGGGTTCGGGTCGCCCGCGCGGCTCGCCGCAATCTGCACATCGCAGGCGCGTTGCAGCGTCCACAGCATGAGAAAAGCCTCCGGGACGCTCGGTCCCCAGGCCAGCAGCCCGTGGTTGCGCAGGATCATCGCCGGCTTGTCGCCGAGGTCGCGGATCAGGCGCTCCTTCTCGCCCGGTTCGACCGTGATGCCTTCGAAGTCGTGGTACGCGACGCGCCCGTGCAGCATGGCGCCGTAGAAGTTGTCGGGCGATAGACCGGCCTTCAGGCAGGCGACCGCCATCCCGGTCGTCGTGTGCGTGTGCATGACGCAGTGCGCGTTCTTCACGGCGCCGTGGATCGCCGAATGGATCACGAATCCCGCGCGGTTCACCGGCCATTCGGTCTCGCGCACCGGATTGCCCTCGATGTCGATGAGCACCAGGCTGGAGGCGGTCACCTCGCGGTACTGCAGCCCGAACGGGTTGATGAGAAAACGCAGCTCCGGCCCCGGCACGCGCACCGTGATGTGGTTGAAGATGAGCTCGGTCCAGCCCAGAAGATCGAAGATGCGGTAGGCGGCGGCGAGCTCGACGCGCGCGCTCTTTTCGGCCTCGGTCATCGGCGCCGCCTGCGCCGGCCGGGCGGCGTTCTGCATGTAGATGCTCATGCGTTTAGTTTACCGTTTAGCGGCTCGACGACATCTGCGCGCGCACCTTTCGTACTTCATCGGACCAGTGCGACTCGATGTAAGCGAGCACCGCTCGAATCTCTTGGTCCGATAGCTTGGCCCCGAAGGCCGGCATGTCGCTCTCGTAGCCGGCGGGCGCATAAGGCGGCACCAGCCCGTTCTTCGTGATGCCGATGAGCACCTCGTCCGGGTGGTGCCAGGTATGGCCGCCATCGTCGTGCGGCGGCGCCGGCAAGCGGCCGTCGGGCAGGCGCTTTCTCCAGTTCGGCCGGCCTTCGAGCTTGGCGCCGTGGCAGGAAGCGCAATGCTGCGCGTAGAGCTCTTGCCCGAGCGCAAGCTGCGCCGGATCGGGCGGCTGCCCGCCACAGGCGGCGAGCAGCAACAAGGCGCTCCATGCGAGCCGCATCAGTGCCGATGGGGGTGATGAACCTCGGGAAAATGCGGATGGCTATGCCGCATGCGCTCGTGACGGTGGACGTGGCTATGCGGCTCCGGCCCCTCGTCGCCGCGATGCGGGTGCTGATGGTGCTCGTCGTGCACATGTCGGTGCTCGTGCTCGAGCGCTTCGTGCTGATGCATATGCTCGTGGCGTTCGGTGAGCGCCAGCCAGGTGCCCACGAGCGTCAGGGCGAACCCGCCGATGAGTGCCGGCGTAACCGGCTCGCCGAGAAAGGCCAAGGCAAGCACCGCGCCAAAGAAGGGCGCCGTGCCGAAATGGGCGGCGGTGCGCGCGGCGCCCAGATAGCGCATGGCGAGCACGTAGAGCACCAGGCTTGCGCCGTAGCCGAGCGCGCCGACACCGAGCGCCGCCAACCACGCGCTCTGCGGCGCGGCGGGCGCGAGCGCGAGACCAAGCGCGGTGTTCACCGCGCCGGCCACCAGCCCTTTCCACATCGCGATGGCATAAGGGTCGGCAAGCGATATGCGGCGCGTGAGGTTGTTGTCGAGCGCCCATAGCAGGCACGCGCCGAATACGGCGAGCGCATGCGGCGAGAAGGGAAGCGCAAGCCGCGGCGACCAGGCGAGAAGCGCTCCGGCGCCGAGAATCGCCGCGGCGGCGAGCCAGATGCGGGGCGCCACCGCCTCGCGGAAGAAAAGCGCCGCAAGCAGCGCAGTAAGGACGGCTTCCGCAGCGAGAAGCAGCGAAGCCGAGGACGCTGCAAGCCCGCTCAGTCCCCAGACGAGCAGGACCGGCGCGATCACGCCTCCGGCGAGCACTGCTCCGGCGAGCGCGCCGAGATCCCGACGAGCGAGTGGCGCTTCAGCCGTGTTCCTTCGTGCAATACGCACGAGAGCGAGGCCGAGAAAAGAACCGAGATAAAGCAGCCCGGCCAGCAGCACCGGATGCACTGCGGCGGTCAGCGGCTTGACCGCGGGCGCCGCGGCGCCGAAGAGCGCCGCCGACGCGAGCGCCAGAACCGCGTAGCGCTGGAGCCGAAAATCGATCCGCTTCACAGCACTATGGGCTTGTCGGGCAACTCGTTCGCATCACCGGCGCGCGCGGGGAAATGCTGCGCGAGGTGGCGCGAGACCTCTTCGATGCCGGCGGTGATGCCGGGCGCAAATTCGCCGCGCGCGAGCGCCGCTTCCATCCGGCGGCAAATCGCCTCCCACTCCTGCGCCGGCACTTTGGCATGGATGCCGCGATCGGCGATGATCTCGATGTTGCGGTCGGCGAGCAGCAGGTAAATCAGCACGCCGTTGTTGTGCTCCGTGTCCCAGACGCGCAGCTGGGAAAAAACGTCGAGCGCGCGGCTGCGCGCCGGCTGGCCCGCGAAGAGCGCGGCGCCGTCGAGCGCCGCCTCCACCGCCAGGCGGATCTCGCCTCTATGGCCGGCTTCGCAGCGCTTGATCGCCTGCTCGATGGCTTTCATGGCGCTCGGCGGCAGGGCGCGCGCAACCGCTCCGGGCAGGGCGAAGAGGTGTCGCGCGATACGCTTCAGGTCCATCGCTACCAGCGCCCCGAGGCGCCGCCGCCGCCGAAGCTGCCGCCGCCGCCACCGAAGCCGCCACCACCGCCGCCGAAACCGCCGCCGCCGAATCCTCCGGGGAAGCCGCCGTAGAAGCGCCGCCCCGAGCCGCCGCCGGCTAGCGTGAATAAGAACGCGAGCACCGCCGCGATCAGCGCGACAAAAAGCGCCCCGGCGAGGATCCAGGCAATGACACCTACCGCGCCGCCGGCAGCGATCGCGCCGAAAAATCGTCCGAGAATCGCGCGCAGCGCGGCGCCGACGACTACAGCGAGGATGAGCAAGACGGGCAAAACCTGGCCGATGCCACCGTCTGCTTGCGGCGCCGATTGCGCCGGCGCGGGCAGCGGCTCGCCGTCGATCACCCGGATCATGCGATCCACGCCGGCGCTGATGCCGCCGAAGTAATCGCCCTCGCGGAAGCGCGGCACGATCGCCTCGCGAATGATGCGGCTCGCGGTGGCGTCGTTCAGCGCTCCTTCGAGGCCATAGCCGACTTCGATCCGCAGCGCCCGGTCGTTCTTCGCCACGACCAGGATGGCGCCGTCATCGATTTTCTTGCGGCCGAGCTTCCACTGCTCGGCGACGCGCATCGAGTATTGCTCGATCGGCTCGGGTTCCGTGGTGGGCAGGATGAGGACCGCAATCTGGCTGCCTTTGCGCGCCTCGAACTGGTGCAGCATTTGCTCGAGCGACGCGCTCTGCTCCCGGGTGAGCGTGCCGGTCAGGTCGGTGACCGGGCTTTTGAGCGGCGGGACCGCGACCTGCGCCCAAGCCGGCAGCGCGAGCAGCAGAACGGCGAGCGCCCGGATCACTTGGACTTCTGGCCGAAATCGACCTTCGGGGCCTTGGAAATCTCGCGCTCGTTCTCCACGCTGAAGTTCGGCTTCGGCTTGAAGCCAAACGCCATGGCGGTGAGGTTCGACGGGAACTGGCGCACGGTGACGTTGTAGGACTCGACCGCCTTGATGTAGCGGTTGCGCGCCACCGCGATGCGGTTCTCGGTGCCTTCGAGCTGCGCCTGCAGGTCGCGGAAGTTCGCGTCCGACTTGAGCTGCGGATAGTTCTCCGCCACCACGAGCAGGCGCGACAACGCGCCCGTGAGCTCGCCCTGCGCCTGCTGGAACTTCGCGAAAGCCTCGGGATTGTTGATCAGCTCGGGCGTGGCCTGGATCGAGCCGACGCGCGAGCGCGCTTCGGTGACCTGCGTGAGCACCTGGCGCTCCTGCGTGGCGAAGGCTTTGACGGTTTCTACGAGATTTGGCACGAGGTCGGCGCGGCGCTGGTACTGGTTCAGGACCTCCGACCATGCGGCCTTCACCTGCTCGTCGGCCGACTGCAGCGTGTTGTAGCCGCAACCGGAAAGCGCGAGCAGAGCGGCAACCGCGAACAGCCAATGCAAGGCGCGCGTCCTCATCTGACCTCCGTAATGACGTAGTCCTTACCGTGCCGGACGAACTGGAAGTCTATCTTGTGCCCGGGCTGCAGCTTTTCAAGCAGCGCCTTGTCGCCGACGGCGAACGGCGCGCGGCCAGAACTCGTCCGGCGTTGCCTCGGCGCGCGTGCGAATCAGGTAGAACTTCTCGACCGGAATGACGGCGACGACGCCGTCGCCGGGCAGCCCGGTGTGCGCGCCGTCTATGATGGCGCCCACCACTTTGTCCACCTCGTCCACGCGGGTGAAGATGTCGACCCTCACCTCCTCCACCATCCAGTCGCGCGCGAAGAAGTCGTGATACTCGCCGTAGCCCTTGACCTTGTAGACGTTGATCCGCTCCACCCCGATTTCGCGCAGCTTCCTTTCCACCTCTTCCAGCCGGTCACGGCGGATAAAGGCAACGACTGCTTTGATCTCCATCGTTTCCCCCTTTGTTGCAAGTTCCTGGTTCATGCCGCCGCTTGAGCCCTTGCGTGCGCCCGTTCACCGCGGCGGATCGCGAACTCTTTCACCAGGGCGTAGATCGCCGGGATCACGATCAGCGTGAGGATGGTGGCGGACACCATGCCGCCGACCATCGGCGCGGCGATGCGGCGCATCACCTCGGAACCGGTGCCGCTGCCCCACATGATGGGCAGCAGGCCGGCGATGATCGCGAACACCGTCATCATCAGCGGCCGCACCCGCATCGCCGCGCCCTGCATGACGGCTTCGTAAAGATCGGCGACCGTCACGCGCTCGCGCGCGGCGCGCCGGCTGTCGATGATCGCGGCGAATGCCTGCTCGAGATAGATGAGCATCACCACGCCGGTTTCGGCCGCCACGCCGGCGAGCGCGATGAAGCCCACGGCGACCGCCACGCTCATGTTGTAGCCGAGGAGGTACATCAGCCAGACGCCGCCCACGAGCGCGAACGGCACGGAGGCCATCACGATCAGCGTTTCGGTCAGCCGCCTGAAGTTGAGGTACAGGAGAAGGAAAATGATCAGCACCGTCAGCGGCACCACGAGCTTCAGTTTTTGCTTTGCCCGCTCCATGTACTCGAACTGACCGCTCCAGGTCACGAAGTACCCCGGCGCGAACTTGACGTTGTCGCGCACCGCGCGCTGGGCGTCGGCGACGTAGCTGCCGATGTCGCGGTCGCGGATGTCGACGTAGATGTACGCGGCGAGCAGCGCGTTCTCGGTGCGGATATTCGGCGGGCCCTTGACCAGCTTCACCTTGGCGAGCTGGCCGAGCGGCAGCATGGCGCCGTTCAAAGTCTTCATGGGCGATGCGTTGCCCATGGTTGCGGCGGCTGCGGGTGCCCCCGGCGCCATTACCGGCACCAACACCTGTGTGGCGATCGCGTCGGGATCGCTGCGGTAGTCGCGTGGATAGCGCACCACGACGCCGTAGCGCTCCAGGCCTTCCACCGTGGTGGTCACCATGTCGCCGCCCAGCGCGGTGGCGATGACGTCTTGCAACTCGCCGACGGCCAATCCATAGCGCGCAAGCGCCATGCGGTCGGGCTCGATTTCGATGTAATAGCCGCCGGTGAGGCGCTCGGCATAGGCGCTCGTCGTGCCCGGCACGGTCTTGACGACCGCTTCCACTTCTTTCGCCACGCGCTCGATCTCGGCGAGGTCCTTGCCGAAGACCTTGATGCCGATCGGCGTGCGGATCCCGGTGGACAGCATGTCGATGCGCGCCTTGATCGGCATGGTCCAGGCATTGGCGACGCCGGGGAATTGCAGCGCCGCGTCGAGCTCGGCGATCAGCTTGTCCATGGTCATGCCGGGCCGCCACTCGCTCTGCGGCTTGAGATTGATGACCGTCTCGAACATCTCCGTCGGGGCGGGGTCGGTGGCGGTGTTGGCGCGGCCCGCCTTGCCGAACACCGACGCGACCTCCGGAAAGCTCTTGATGACGCGGTCCTGCAGCTGTAGCAGCTCCGCGGCTTTGGTGATCGAGAGCGACGGCAGCGTGCTCGGCATGTAGAGCAGCGTTCCCTCGTTCAGCGTGGGCATGAACTCGGTGCCGATCCTGGAAGCGGGATAGGCGCTGACGACGAGCGCGATCACGGCCGCCGCCACGGTGAGCTTCCTCCAGCGCAGCACCCAGCCGATCACTGGCCTGTAGATCCAGATGAGCAGCCGCACCAGCGGGTTGCGATGCTCCGAGACGATGCGCCCGCGGATGAGCAGCAGCATCAGCACCGGCACCAGCGTGATGGACAGGAACGCGGCGCCCGCCATCGCGAAAGTCTTGGTGTACGCGAGCGGGCTGAACATCCGTCCTTCCTGCGCTTCCAGCGTGAACACCGGAAGGAACGACACCGTGATGATGAGCAGGCTGAAAAACAGCGCCGGCCCCACCTCGCGGCACGCGGTGATGATGGCCTCGGCGCGCGAGGCGTCCGGCCTGCCGTTGTGCCTTACCGCCTCGAGACGCTCGAGGTGCTTGTGCGCGTTCTCGATCATGACGATGGCGGCATCCACCATCGCGCCTATCGCGATGGCGATGCCGCCGAGGCTCATGATGTTGGAGTTGAGCCCCATGTAGTGCATGACGATGAACGCGATCAGCACCCCGACCGGCAGCACGAGAATCGCCACCAGCGCGCTGCGCACGTGGAAGAGAAACACTACGCATACCAGGGCGACGATCAGGCTTTCCTCGAGGAGCGTGCCCTTGAGCGTCTTGATGGCGCGCTCGATCAGCTGCGAGCGGTCGTACACCGCCTGGATCGACACGCCCTCCGGCAGGCCGCTCGAGATCTCGGCGACCTTGTGCTTCAGGTTGTCGATGACCTGCTGCGCGTTTTGCCCGTAGCGCGCAACCGCGATGCCGGCGACGACTTCTCCCTGGCCGTCGAGCTCGGCGATGCCGCGCCGCTCGTCGGGCACCAGCTCGACGCGCGCGATGTCGCGCACCAGCACCGGCGTGCCGCCGTCGGCTTTCACTACGACGTTTTCGATGTCGGAGAGGCCGCGCAGGTAGCCGCGCCCGCGCACCATGTACTCGGTCTCCGTCAGCTCGACGACCCGCCCGCCTACGTCGCGGTTGCTGTCGCGGATCACCTGCATCACCTTCGACAGCGGCACCCCGTAAGCCTGCAGCATCCGTGGGTTCACCGTGACTTGATACTGCTTGGCGAAACCGCCGACGCTCGCCACTTCCGCCACTCCCTGCGCCTTGGTGAGCTGGTAGCGCACGAACCAGTCCTGGATGGTGCGCAGCTCCTCCAGGGTGCGGTTCTTCGCCACCACCGCGTACTGGTAGACCCAGCCCACGCCGGTGGCGTCGGGGCCGAGCGAAGCGGTAACGCCCGGCGGCAGTTTCCCGGACACGTAGTTCAGGTACTCGAGCACGCGCGAGCGCGCCCAGTAGATGTCCGTGCCGTCTTCGAAGATGATGTAGACGAACGAGGCGCCGAACACCGACTGGCCGCGCACCACCTTGGATTTCGGCACCGCCAGCATGGCGGTCGTGAGCGGATAGGTGACCTGGTCCTCGACCACCTGCGGCGCCTGGCCGGGGTACTCCGTGTAGACGATCACCTGCACGTCGGAGAGATCCGGAATCGCGTCGACCGGCGTCTTCACGACCGAGTACACGCCCCAGCCGGCGATGGAAAGCGTCGCCAGCAGCACGAGGAACACGTTGCGGACCGACCACTCGATGATGCGGTTCAGCATGTCAGTGTCCCTTGTGCGCCGAGCTTGATGCGGTGATCCGCTCGATCACGTACTCGCCGGGCTTGCCTTGCGTGAGCTCGAACTCCACCGCCTGGCCGGGCTTCAGGCCGGCGAGCAGCGCCTTGTCCTTGGCGGCGAATTCCATGGTCATCGCCGGCCACTGCAGCGTCGGGATCGGCCCGTGCTCGATTTCCACGGTGCCGCCCTGCGCGTCGACGGCCTGAATGGTTCCGCTCGCACGGTGCGCCGCCGCAGCTTTCGGCTGGCTGCCGAAGCTCTCGAGCGCCGACTTGAGATTGCTCTCGGCGTCGATGAGGAAGTTGGCGCGCACGACCACCTCGTCGCCCGCCTTGAGCCCCTCGGTGACTTCGCTGTAGCCCTCGGCACGCATGCCCAGCTTCACCGTGCGCGGCTCGAACACAGCCTCTCCGCGGCGCACGAGCACCGCCTGGCGCTTGCCGCTGTCGAGTACCGCCGAATCCGGTACCGCAAGCACCTTGCCGCGCGGATGGGCCGCGACGAACTCGACGCTGCCGTACATCGCCGGCTTGAGCAGCCCGCCTTTGTTGGCAAGCTCCACGCGCACGCGCGCCGTGCGGGTTGCGGGGTCGATGGTCGGATAGACGAAGACCACCTTGCCCTTGAGCGCCATGTCCGGATAGGAAGCGACGCGCACGTCGACCTCCTGGCCCACGCGCGCGTAGCGCAGGTCCTGCTCGAACACCTCGGCAAGCATCCATACCGAAGACAGATCCGCGACCTCGAAGAGCACGTCGCCGGGCATGAAGCGCATGCCCTGCACGCTCGGCTTCTGCAGCACCACGCCGTTCACGGGCGAGCGGAACGCGAGGTGCTGGCGCGGCTTGCCGTCGCGCTGCAGCGTACGCAGCTCCTCATCGGAAATCTCCCAGTTGCGCAGGCGCCGCAGCGCGCTGTCGGCGAGCCGTTGCATCACCGCTTGCGCGTCGGCCCCGCCCGCAGCCGCTTCCTTCATTCCGCGCAGCGCGATCAGGTATTCCTCCTGCGCCGTGACGAGCTCCGGGCTGTACACCTCCATGAGCGGCTGCCCGCGCCCGATCGCCTGGCCGGTGGTGTTCACGTAGAGCTTTTCGATCCAGCCTTCGAAGCGCGGCGCTACTTTGAAGAGCTGGCGCTCGTTCGGCTGGATGGTGCCGACCGCCTGCACGACGCGGCGCAGATCGCGCACCTGCGCGAGCTCGGTGCGCACGCCGAGAAGCTGCATCTTGTCCGGGCTGATCTTCACCGTGCCGGGGGCCTGCGGCGCAGGCGCCTCGCCCTGGTAAACCGGCACGTAGTCCATTCCCATGGGATCTTTCTTCGGCACCGGAGAGGTGTCCGGCAGACCCATGGGATTGCGGTAGTAGAGGATCTTGCCGCCTGCGGTGCTCGTGGCGCCGGCCGCGGCCTGGGGCGCCGAGGCCTGCTCGGCCTTCCGCGTGCCTGCCCAATAGCCGCCGGCAAGCCCCGCCGCCGCGACGACCACCACCAGGATCCATGCCAGTCGATTCATGGCCATGCCTTTCAGAAAAGCGTCTTGCCGGTAAGGAATTCAATTTCGGCGAGCGCCTTGTTCTGGCTCGCCACGTTGCTGATATAGCTCTGCTCGTAGTTGAACACCGTCATCTGGCTGTCGAGCAGCATGAGGAAATCGGTGCGCCCGACGCGGTACGCCGAAAGCGCCGCTTCGACCGCGAGGCGCGCCTGCGGCAGGATTCCCGTCTCGTAGAGGCGCACCGACTTCAGGCTCTGCTCGGCATTGGCCACTTCCCGCCGCAGCATGGCGTCGATCTCGTTGAGCCGCGCCTGATACATGCGCGAGGCCTGCTCGCGCAGCGCTTCGGCCTCGCTCACGCGCGGCTCGAGCTTGGAACCGCGCCACACCGGCAGGTTGATCGCCACCGTGAAGCTGATCATGTCCTCGCGCTTCATCTCCACCGTGTTGTCGCGCTGGCCGTATGAGAAGCGCACGTCGAAGTCGGGGTAGTAGTCCTTGCGCGCGAGATCGAGCTGCTTGGTGCTGCGCGCGATCATGCTCTGCTGCGCGAGGAGCTGCGGACGGCTCTGGCGCGCCGCGGCGCGCAACTCAGCGAGCTGGAGTACGACCTCCCGCGGCCGCAGCGGCGGCGCAAGCGCAGGCACGCCCGAGGAGCGCCCGAGCGCGCGGTTGAGCTCCGCCTCGATCATCGGCCGCTCGCGTCCCAGCTTGATGAGCTCGTCGAGCATCTTGGAAACCTGCGTCTGGGCCTTCAGCACGTCGGCCTGGCTCGTCTGGCCCACGCCGTAGCGCGTCTCGGCGATGGAAAGCAACTGCTCGAGGATGCGCCGGTTCTTTTCGACCAGCCGCTGCATTTCGTCGACCTGGCCGAGGTCGAAGTAAGCCATCTTCACTTCGCGCTGCACGCGGTTCACCGCTTCTTGCAGGTTGTTCTCGGCGGCCTCGACCTCCTTCTCGGCCACGTCGCGCCGGAGCGCGCGCTTGCCCGGGTACGGCAGGCGCTGCGTGAGCCCGATCATCTTCATCGTCATGTCTTCCTTGCGGAAGCTGAGCGACTCGGCCGGCAGGTTGACGACGCCGAGCTCGAGCATCGGGTCGTCGAGCGCCGCGGCGGGCGAGACGCGGTTGCGCGCGGCCTCGACCTCGCGCCGCGCCGCCTGGATGTCGGCGTTGTTCTCCGCCGCCTCGGCAGCGAGGGAGCGCAGCAGCGTGTCCGGCGCCTCGGCGCGCGCAGGCAATGCGAACGCGAGCACCGCAAGCAAAAATACTCCGCTAAACCACTTCATCTTGATCTCCAAACAGGCGTTGCATGCGCGAGCGGGAACCGCCCCGCGGGCGCGGTCGCTTCAGCGAGCGCTGCGGACGATCAGATCAGGAACGACTGGAACAGGATGCGGGCGGGAAGCCCGCCGGGCGGACGCGCCTCTTGCCATTCGCTCGAGGCGTATTTCGGCTGCGTCGGCGCGACGAACAGCACCGGCGCATCGGCGGGCGCACGCGCGATGACGGTTGCGGCGCCCGCAAGCTGCAGGTCGGAGGTGCAATGCGCGATGCAACGAGGCGCGAGTTGGTCCGGCGCGTGTGCGCAAGGACAATCGTCGTCGCTCGATTCGATGAGCGGCAACAGGCTGCCGCGCTCGCTTTGACAAGCGGCGAGCGCTATCGTCGCCTGTGCGAACGCCAGCGCGGCGAGCATCATCAGCGCAATGGCGCGTCTCAGGCGGCGGCTAATCGGCATGCTAAAACCAGGGTCCGTTTTGATGCGTACCGGCAGGATGGCAGGCGGCGAGCCCGGGGCTTTGATATGGGTCAAGCGGCGGCGGGCTGCGCAACGCCCCAATAGTTGAACGTCGCCGGCCGCCAGCCGGGAAGGTACATCGTGTCCATGCTGGCGATGCGGAAACCGCCCTGCTCGATGAGCGCCGGAATGTCCCGGTTCAGATGGCAGCCGCCGCCGAAGCGTTTCCACATCGGCGTCATCGTCTCCTGCCATTTGCGCACATTGGCGTCAGGCGCGAGCCCGTGCTCGCAGAAAAGCAGCCGCCCGCCGGGACGCAGAACCCGCGCGATCTCGCGCAATGCCGGCGTGGTTTCCGGAATCGTGCACAGCGCATAGGTAACGAGCGCAGTGTCGACGCTCGCCGAAGCGAGCGGAATGCTCTCGGCGGGCGCGTTGACGAACTCCACATCGATGCGCGCCCGGCGCGCGGCGCGCTCCGCCTTGCGCGTCATCTCGGGGGAGGGATCGAGGCCGATCACTTTGGAAACCTTGCCCGCATCGTAGTAGGGCAAGTTGAGGCCCGAGCCGACGCCCACCTCGAGCACGCACCCCTGCGCGAGCGGCACGATTTTTTCGCGCTGGCGCATGATGGGCTTCAGCCCGCATACGAAGTGGACTAGGTGAGGAAGAACGAGCTCGCTATAAGCGCTCATCCATCAGCGCTTCGCCGGAGAGGCCTTATCGAGCAGCGGCGTCACCTGCTCGAGCGGCATGGCGCCGCTATAGCGCTCGCCGGTCTCGATAAACCAGGTCGGCGTAGCGCTCGCGCCCAAGCGGCGCCCGGCCTCCATGAGCTTGTCGATCGGGTTGTCGCAGTCGGGCGAAGCCTGGGGCTCGATGCGCTTCAGCATCAGATCGTTCCAGGCCTTGGACCGATCCTTGGAGCACCAGACCGCTTTCGTCTGGCCGACGGACCTCGGACTGATCACCGGGTAAGGAAGGATGTGAATCGTGACGTCGTCGAGCTTCGCGAGGTCGGTCTCGAAGCGCTTGCAGTACGGGCAATTCGGGTCGGAAAAGATCGCGATCTTGCGCCGGCCGGTGCCGCGCTTCGTCACGATCGACCACTGCAGCGGCAGGGAACCCCAGCTCACCCTCGAGAGCTCGCGCTGGCGTTCTTCGGTGAGGTTGCGCCCGGTCTTCGCGTCGATGACCTGGCCGGCGATGACCACCTTGGCTTCGCCGTCGGCGTAATAAAGAAGCAGCCCGTCGGCAGACCGCACGGTCACTTCGTACAGGTCGCCCCAGGGCATCTTCTGCACGCTTTCCAGCTGCGCGCCCCCCTGCAGCTTCTCGGTGATCATGCGGCGCACGGCCGCTTCGTCGGCCGCCGCGGTCAGCATGACTCCGAGCAATATGATCCCCGTCAATATTCTTGCCATGACAGACTCGGACCCTTTCTTCGTAGGCATAGTTCCGACGCTATCATGGGGGTTCGCTTCTTGCACACGAGCCCTCCATGATCCGCGGCATGCTTCCTGTACTTTTCGCCTTCACACTCGCGGCGCATGCGGCGAACCCGCCTCTCGCCGCCCTGCAGATCGAAATCTGGCCGGAATACGACCGGCCGGGCGCGCTCGTCATCTACAAGGGCGAGCTCGCCCAGAGCGTCCGGCTGCCCGCGGAAGTGGCGTTGCGCATTCCGGCTTCTTCCGGCGGCCCGGCGGCGGTCGCCTACGCCACCGAGGAGTCCGGAAAACTGCTCAACCTCTCCCACCAGGACGAGGCCGCCGGCAACTTCATCGTGGTGCACATCCGGCCGCCGCAGCGTTTCTTTCACATGGAGTTCTACGATCGGATGGCGACCGACAAGCCGCAGCGCGAGTACCGCTACGCCTGGCCCGGAGACATGGCGGTGGAAAAGGTGAGCGTCCTCGTGAAGGAGCCAGCCGCTTCCAGCAATCTCTCCGTGCAGCCCAAGCTCGACCTTACGGGCCAGAGCCCGGACGGAATGAGTCACCGCGCGGCCCAGCTCGGCGCCCTCAAGGCAGGCGAGCAGCTCCCTATCGAGATCCGGTATACGAAAACCGATGCGCGTCCCTCCACCGAGATCGTTGCTGCTCCAGCGGCCGCGGCAGCCGCGCAACCGGAAACCCAACAACAACCCACGTGGCCGCTCTTCCTCGTTGCCGGCGGTGCTGTGGTCCTGATCGGTGCGGTCGCTGCGCTGCTGTGGCGGCGCCGCCGACCGGCGCCGGCGGCCGCCGCTGCATCGGGCCGCTTCTGCCCCAAATGTGGGCGTGCCACGAAGGCCGGCGACCGTTTCTGCGCTAGCTGCGGCGCAGCGCTAGGCTAGGTCGGCTGCCCAGGCGGTCGAACAGCCAGCCGAAGAGCGCGCCGAGCCAGAACGCCCACACCGCGAGCACCACGAGCACGTAGAAGAAGCGGCCGAACTCGAACAGCGCCGCTCCGTTCTGCAGTTTGCGGAACTCCAGGCCGTGGAAAAGCGCGTCCACGAAGTTCACCGCGATTTCCGGCCACAGCAGAAAAACGAGCGTGCACGCGGTGTAGCCGAGCGCCACTGTCGCCGCGAGCGCCGTCCCGGCGCGCAAGGCGGTGCTCACGACGCCTCCTTGTCACGCTCCATGCCGCCGCAGCAGCTGCGAGCACTGGGTGTGCCTTCGTTGCGCCGCCCGCCGACCCCGAAAGCGGCGAGCACGATAAGCACGAGGAGCACCAGCGCGAGCGCGATCCAGCTGTTGGCAAGCCATTCCATAAGCACCTCCTAGGGTTGCGCTTTTTTATCCTGATCCGCGCGTTTGCAGAAACCCTGCGGCGGTACGGCAAGCGCCGCGTTGAACTTGCTCGACATGTTCTGGAAGGCGATCAGCGCCGCCAGCTCGACGATCGCCTGCTCGTCGAAGTGCGCGCGCAGGCGGGCGAAGCAGGCATCGCCCATCTGCCTGCGCGGATCGGTCGTCTCCTCCGCATACGCCAGCGCCGCCTTCTCTCGCTCGCTGAAGAGCGGCGAGCTCTCGAAGCACTCCAGCGCCGCCAGCTTTTCGGGCGACACGCGCCGCTCGAGCGCCGCAGCGCCGTTGAGATCGACGCAGAAGCCGCACCAGTTGATCTGCGATACACGCACTTGCACGAGCGCGCGCAGTCCGGGCTCGATCGGCGAGCGCTTGCGGTCGATGGAGCGGTAGAGCAGCGTGAGAAACAGCAAGGCGTGCGGCAACCGTCCCCACAGGCGCGCCGGCTCGAGGGCGGCGCCGTACTTCCTGCGCTGCAGGGCGAAGATCAGCCGCGCGTACCAGGGGTACGCCGTGTCCGCCGGCGTCGCGACGCGTGCCATTCAATGCTGCTCGTACACCCGGCTGCCGCGCTCGTCGAAGGCGAGCGTGGCGTACGGCTGCGGGCGGCCCTGCTCCATGCCGGGCGAGCCGGGCACCATGCCGGGCACGGCCAGCCCTTTCACCTTGGCCCGCTCGCGCAGCAGCCGCTTGACGTCGGACGCGGGCACGTGGCCCTCGAAGACGTAGTTGCCCACCGTCGCGGTGTGGCACGACCACAGCGATTCGGGCACCCCGAGCTTCTGCTTCATCGGCGTGACGTCGCCCGTTTTGATGATCTCCAGGCGAAAGCCGCTCGCGCGCATGTGCTTCTGCCATTCCTCGCAGCAGCCGCAGGCCGGGCTCATGTACACCGTCATGGTCCTCGCGTACTGCGCATGGGCACGCGGCAGCACGCCGAGCGCGGACAGCGCGCCCAGCGCGCGAATGAACGAACGCCTGTCAATCATGCTTTCTCCGATCGAATCTCATCCGATGCGTTGGAACACCGGAAAGGTCTTAAGAAGCCAGAACGCAAACACGGTCATGCGGCCGGTCATCATCGCCACGCCGATCACCACCATGACGAGACCGCCGACCGTCTGCAGGGCCGCGCCAAATCGGCGCAGGCGCCTGGTGACGCGCGCCGCGCGGTCGACGAAGAACGCCGCGATGAGGAACGGCACGCCGAGACCCAGCGCATAGGCCGAAAGCAGGCCGACGCCGCCCGCGCTGGTGCTCGCCGCGCTGATCGTAAGGATCGCGCCGAGCACCGGGCCGATGCACGGCGTCCAGCCGAAGCCGAACGCCAGGCCGAGCACGAACGCGGCGGGCGGGCTGCCGCCCGTAAGGCGCGGATGCATGCGCACGTCGCGCGCGAGCCACGGCACCCAGCGCCACAGCCCGAGCATCACCAGTCCGAACAGGACCACGATCGCCCCGGCGATGAAGTTCGCCTCGAACCGGTAGCGCAGCAACAGCTGCCCGAGCGCGCTCGCGCTCGCGCCGAAGGCGATGAACACGGCCGAAAACCCGGCGACGAAAAGCGCGCTCATCCCGAGCGCCGCGAGGCGCTGCTCGGCGTGCAGGTGATGCCCGCGCTGCACGCTGCCGCCGGCGACGTAGGAAACGTAGCCCGGAACGATCGGCAGCACGCAAGGCGAGAGGAACGAGATCATTCCTCCCGCGAAGGCGGTCACGAGGCCGAGCATGGAGAGCTCAGACATTGCAGCCGGCTTCGCCGCCCTCGGGCACCAGGCCGCGGCGCTGCAGCTCCTGGCCGACATTCGCCGCCCAGCCGCTGCCGCTCGAGAGAGCTGCGCTCATGACCTGGCGCGGATCCACGTCGCGCCATTCGGTGCTCCTCACCGCCTTGAAGTAGAGCGCCGTATGCGCGTACTTATGGGGAAACCAGAAAGCGTTGAAGGCGAGCGCTTCGCGATAGAGGTGGTCCTCGCTTAGCCCCTGGCTTGCGCCGAGCGCAAGCAGCCCGAGGAGCGCCGAGCCGTGATTGCAATCCTGGTAGAACGTGGAGTTGTCGCAGCAGGGCCGGAACGAGTGGCCCGCCACGGCGAGCACCAGCCGCTCCTGCGCCGCGGTGAGCTCGACGATCGGAAACTTGTTGAAGTAGGCGCCGCCGCTCGCTTCGCTTCCGAGGTTCCATCCCCCTGTGGACGCGTAGCGGTAGAGCGACTTGCCGTTGATCGGGCTCTCGTTGTTCGCCGCCAGGCGATTGGCGAGGCCGATCGGCCAGAGCAGGTTCACGTACATGCCGGCGTTTTCGCGGTTGATGACGATGGGCCGATGCGAAGGGCCGGCCATGACCTCCTTCAGCTCCGCCGGCATGCCGCCGCGTTGCGCGTATAGCGCATCCATCTTTTGCGGATCGATGACCCCCTCGCGCACCAGCCGCACGATGGCATCCGCGAGCACCACCTTGCTTTGATAGCCGGCGGCCGGAACGGCGGTCGCCATGGCGTCAGTAAAGCGCTGGTTGTGCTCCGGCAAGGCGCTCGCTCCGGCGGATAGCGGGCTGGCGAGCGCAAGCACCAGCCAGCCTCGGGAGATCGCTCTCATGGCGCTTCGGCCTGCAGCTGCCGCACGACAGGCAGCAGCTTCTCTTCCACGATCTGTGGCGTGATCGCGCCGATGATCTTGTGACGGATCACGCCACGCTTGTCGACGACGAAGGTTTCCGGAACGCCGTAGACGCCCCAGTCGATGCCGACGCGGCCGTCGAGGTCCGCGCCGGTACGCAGGTACGGATCGCCCAGCTCTTTGAGCCAGTTCGCCGCGTCGTCGGGCCGGTCTTTGTAGTTCAGGCCGTGCACCGGAACGATGCGCGCTTCGCTGAGCTTCATCCACAGCGGGTGCTCCTCGCGGCAAGCCGTGCACCAGGAAGCAAACACGTTCACGATGGCCACTTCGCCGCGCAGGTCGGCAGTGGAAAGCCCGAGCGTGCGGCCCTTGACCGGCGGAAGCTCGAACTGCGGTACCTGCTTGTTGAGTAGCGGCGAGGGAATCTCGCGCGGATTCAGCGTAAGTCCCACACCGAGCAGCACGGCGAGGGCGAGGAAAATCGCGAGCGGCCAGATGCGCAGCCGGCGTGGAGGCGATTGGATGGTTGCTTCATTCATCGCAGCAATCCACGAGCTTGTTGACGATGTCCTGCAGCGTCCAGGGTTTTTCGGCCTCGGCCACCTTCTTGAACCCGGCCGTGTCGATGAGCTTGAGGCGCAGTCCCCAGAAGAGCGCATACGTCTTGCGTGCGCGCTCGAACATCTCCTTCGCTTCGCCGTTCTTGCCGTCCGAATGGAGCTTGGTGCCCACCTCGATAAGGCGCATGGTGGTCGCGAGAAGGTGCTTCGTGATGCACCAGGTTTCGCCTTCGTGGCGGTCGATGAGCTTTCCGAGCAGCTCCTTGCGCAGGCTGCGCACTTCCTGCAGCAGGTCGAAGTAGTGCGGCTTTTCGGTCTTCACGCCGGTAAAGAAGAAATGCTCCTCCAGGCTCACGAGGTTCATCACCGCGATGCTCAGATCCTCCTCCGTGGAGAGATCGATCGCTTTCGCTTCCTTCAGCGAATCGATCCTGCGGAGCAGGGCTTCGAATGCGGGTTGCGGAATGTCCATTTGAAATTCCTATAGCGCGAAGATGAGAGCCCCGAGCAGCACCATCGCCTGCCCGCCCCACAGCCGCATCGAGCCGGTGTTGCTCTTCTTCCAAGCCTCGACCTTTGCGAGCAGCGAGCGGTCGCTGGCGAGGAGCAGGATGACGACGAGCGGCAGGATGAAGATGAGGTTGTAGAGCAGCAGGTAGCCGAGGCCGGCAAGGTGGGTGCCGCGGTCGTGCAGCAGGCCGATCACCATGATGTAGGGCCCGCCGGTACAGGGGAACTCGCACAGGCCGGTCAAGCCGCCGAGCGCGAAGGCTGAGGGCAGGGAGGCTTTTTCCATCAGCTGCGCCATCGGGGCTTTCGCGAACTGCGGGATCTTCACCTTCACCGGGAACGCCGGCACGAAGTGGTTAAGCAGGCTTATCAGCCCCAGCAGGATGAGCACGGACGCACCGAGCTTCGCCATGAAGTGCGGCGTATCGAAGAGGTGCAGCACCTGCAGCATGCCCAGCCCGATCAGCATGTAGACGAGGAAGATGCCGAGGATGTAGGCCGCCCCGATTTCGAGCACGTGCGAGCGCAGCTTGCCGAGGCTGAGCAGAAACGCGATGGTGACGATCAGCACCGAGAAGGCGCACGGATTGATGCTGTCGATGAGCGCGGCGACCCCGACCAGCGGCAGCAGCCAGCTACCCTCGTTCGACATCGTCCACAGCGCCGCCGTGGCGCTGCTCCCGGACTTAAGGAACAGCACCGAGGCGACCAGCGCGAGGGCGATGCCGACGAGCGTTGCGACTTTCGCGTTCATGAGGGATCAGGGCCTCACCATGGCGACCATGCCGAGCTCGAGCGGCGCAGCGCCTTTGGTTTCCACGGTGACGACGCGTTCGATGCGTCCGACTCCGGACGGCCCGTGCGCCGCCGGGTCGAAGACCACTTCCAGCAACGCCGTCTCGCCCGGCGCCAGCTGCCCGCTCACGGCCTTCAGCGGTCCATGGCCGGGCATGCCGAACGGTCCCTGCTTGCGGCCGCTCGCGGTGACGAGCGTCGCCTCGGTGCACATGCAGGAGGTGTAGATCTTGTCGAGCGCGAGCGGCGCGGCCCCCTCGTTCTTGATGCGGTAGGTCGTGGAAACCTTGCCCGCCGCCATCGAGATCGTCCCGAAATCGTAGTTCGGCCGCTGGGAGATCAGGGCACCGGGCTGCTGCGCCACCTGCGCTTGCGCGGGTGTCGCTTGCGCGCTCACCGCCTTCTGCTGCGATTGGTAAATACCGAACCCGATAGCGACCACGCTGATCGCGATCAGACCGTACAACATCTTGTTAGCACTGGATGGTTTCATAGGCGTATCCGCTTCAGCTGGCTGCGTTGTTCATCGGTCAGTACTGCATTGATCCGCTTGCCCGCGTCGAGCGAGGCCTCGAACATTTGCTTCATCGCGGCCGACATGGCATCGAAGGACTTGCGCGCCGCGGCTTCGTCGAGGCTTGCCAACGCCAATGGGTCACGCATGTAGAAGCCCTGCTGGTGGCCGCGGCTCATGATTTCCTGGCGCTTGCGCCACAGGTCGCGTTGGATGTCGGCGATCTTCGCGCGCTGCTCGCTCGTGAGATTGAGCCCCGCATAGCCGCCGTGGCAATCGAAGTTGCCGGCGTCTTGGCCTCCCATCATTCCGCCGTCCATGCCTGGGCCTTGTTGCGCCAGGGCCGGGAAGGCAAAGAAGGCGGAAAGCAGCGCCGCGGTAATCACTGTGCGTTTCATACTCGAATCTCCTTGCATCCGTTTTCGGTTGATGCGCGCCCGAGCGCGCGTTAGCGCTCGCGGCACACGTCGTAGTTAGTACGGAACGGCCGCCTGGAATGGCGGCGTCTCAGCGCAGAATGCGCGCCGAGCGGGAGTAGTAGGAACGCGTTGGCGCCAGTGCGGTCGTGAACATCACCGCGACGGGTGCCAGGAAGGCAATCGGTATCGGATACGCGAACGAGGCGGCGATGGGTTTCGCCGACGGTCCGGGCGGTGCCATGTCGGCAAGATTCAGCTGCGACCCGTCCGCGACGCTTTCGCAGCATGCGGCCGAATGCTGCCCGGGCGCAGGATGCTTGAACGTCGCCTCGCATATGGGGCGCAACAGGACTACCGACAGCGCCGTGACGGCGAGCAATAGAAAGAGCGCGGCGAGGCGCCCGCTCGATCCCGTTCGCTGCGTCAGAAGCCGGCTATCCATGCAGGAGAAGCTTGCCGGTGATGGCGAATCCGGGCTTGACCCAGATCAAACGGCTACTTGAGCTGCCAGCGGAACGAACGCGGCTTCGCCTCGCCGGGGCGAGTCATTCGCATCTCGAGCGATTGCGGCGCCTGCTTTCCGGCGGCGAATTTCAGCACCCCCGAACGGTGGTGCCCGCCGGGGCCCGCGCCCTCCCAGGCGACGGGGCGGTATTCGACGCCGCGGTCGTCGACGAGCACCGTGGTCTTCGAGAAATCATCGGACAGGTCCTGCGAGTGCGTGTTCAGGGCGACGTCGAAGTTCCAGGTCTTGGCGCCCGCAGCGATCGCCTGCGGCGTGACCGACACCGTTACCCCCGCTTCCGTGCTTTTTTGCTCGCCGAGCTGCGCGCCGACCGCTAGTGCGGCAACGGTCAGCCCGAGGATGAATGCAATGGCCTGCAATGTGTACCGATACATGACAACGCTCCGTTTCATAGCGACACCTGATCTTCACCGATGACGAGTCGTCCCTCGGCGACATAAGCATGAGGCGGAACGACGAGATTCGTGGGCGCCGGCGAGCCCTTGAACACGCGCCCCGCCAAGTCGAACTTCGAGCCGTGGCATGGGCAGTACCAGCCGCCGGGCCAGTCGGGCTCGACCGACCCGGGCGCCGGATAGTAGGAGGGAATGCAGCCGAGGTGCGTACAGAGCGACACCGTGACGAAGATCTCCGGATTGATCGAGCGCGTGGCGTTGCGTGCTGCCTTCGGCTGCTGCGTCGTCACCGTCGAGTCGGGATCGGTCAGCCGAGACCGCGCAGAATCCAGGCGCGCGAGCATTTCGGACGTACGGCGCAATACCCAGACCGGCTTGCCGCGCCACTCTGCCGTCGCCAGCTCGCCGGACTGCAGTTTGCTGACGTCGAGCTCCACCGGCGCACCGGCCGAGCGCGCGCGCTCGCTCGGCGCGAGGCTCACGAGGAACGGAACGCTCGCGCCGGCGATCGCCACGCCGCCGGCAACTGCCGTGCTGTCCACGAGCAGCTTGCGACGCCGCGCATCGAACTGGGTCATGATCGCGTCCCGCCCGGCTTGCCGAGCCTGTAGAAGCCCGCCACAGCAATCGCAATCAGCGCGACCGCGAAGACCTGCGCCGCCGGAAGGCCCCAGGCGAAGATCGCCGGGTTGCCGCGGAAGAATTCCACGGCGAATCGCGCCGCGCCGTAGCCCGCCAGATACGTGAGCAATACGAAGCCGTCGACGCGATAGCGCTTCCTCGTCGCCCAGACCAGAACAAAGACGAGCAAGTACGCCGCCATTTCGTAGATCTCTACCGGATGGAGCGGCACGTTGAGCGGCGCCATGGCGCGCGGATCCGTGTACGTAATCGCCCAGGCGAGGTCGCTTCGCCTTCCAAAACTGTCACCGTTGAGCAGGCACGCCAAGATCCCGGCCGTCTGCCCGAGGATCGCGCCGGGAGCGAGCGTATCGGCGAATCGCCGGATCGAAATGTTTTGCCGATGGCAGTACCAAACGGCAACCGCGAATCCGCCGGCGACCGCTCCGATGATCCCGAGCCCGCCGCGCCAGACGGCCAGGATTTCCCACGGGTTGCTCAGGTAATACGCGGGCTCGGAAAATGCGACGAAGTAAAGCCTGGCGCCGACGATTCCGCCGAGCAACGCGTAAAAAGCGAAGTCGTGGATCAGCGCGGGATCGAGTCCCTTCCTTTTCGCTTCCCTGGCGCTCAGCCATAGGCCGAGCAGAAAGGAAAGCGCCACGACGACGCCGTACGAGCGTATTTGGAACGATCCGAGCTGAAGAAGAACCGGGTACACGCCTGGCCTAATAGCAGCTCAGCAACATCCCCCGCCGTGCTTCTTGGACGCAGCCGCGGCAACGGCTTTCGTACCCTGCCCGCTCGCTTCCTTCTTCGAAGCGTTCTGCGCCGGCCCTTCGTGCGCCATGTCATGTCCGCCGCAGCAGCCGCCCATCATTCCGCCGCCTGGGCGCATGCGCGCGAAGAGCCACACAACGCCTACGGCGACAACGATCCAAACCCAGTTTTGCGATAGCCATTCCGATAGCCATTCCATACGACCCTCCGATTTAACGCACGTCAGTGCGATTGAAAACCGGCTGGAGAGCGAGCTTCACCTCGCCGCCCTCCAGTCGGGCCTGAACTCGTTCGGCCGAGCGCGAACCGATATCCAGCGCGATGCGCTTAAGACGCAGGCTGTTGGTCAGCACGAACACGCTCGACAAGCCCATGGCCGCCCCGGCGAGCACCGGGTTGAGCAGCCAGCCGGTGACCGGATACAGCACGCCGGCGGCGACCGGAATCAGCATCACGTTGTAGAAGAACGCCCAGAAAAGGTTCATGCGGATCGTGCGCAAGGTGCGGCGCGCCACGGCGAGCGCCGCGGGAATGCTCTGCGCCTCGCTGTTCATGATGGTGATGTCCGCGGTCTCGATGGCGACGTCGGTGCCGCTGCCCATGGCCATTCCGACGTCGGCCTGCGCAAGCGCGGGCGCATCGTTGATGCCGTCGCCGACGAACGCCGTCTTGCCCGCCTGCTGCTGGATCTGCACGACCGCTTGCGCCTTGCCTTCGGGCAGCACTTCGGCGAGCACGTGGTCGATGCCGAGCTGCGCGGCGATCGCCCGCGCGGTGTGCCGGTTGTCGCCGGTGATCATCGCGACCTTGATGCCCATGGCGTGCAGCGCGTCCATGGCCTCGCGCGCGCCCGGCTTGATCGGATCCGACACCGCGAGCGCGGCAGCGAGCTTGCCGTCGACGGCGGCGTAAAGCGGGGTCTTGCCTTCGTCGGCGAGGCGCTTTGCCACCTCGGCGAAACGCGTCACCTCCAGGCCGAGCCGCACCATGTATCGGTCGGCGCCCACTTGCACGCGGCGGCCGCCCACCGTCGCTTCGACGCCGAAACCGGGAACCGCTTCGAAACCTTGCGCGGCGGAAATCTCAAGCCCCTGCTCGCGCGCCGCCTTGACGATCGCCTGGGCGACCGGGTGCTCGCTCGGCGCTTCTGCCGATGCGATAAGCGCCCGCACCTGCGCTTCGTCGAAGCCCTCCGCGACCGAGAGGTCGGTGAGCTCTGGCTTGCCGCGCGTCAGCGTGCCGGTCTTGTCGAGCGCGACTGCTTTCACATGACTCAGCGTTTCGAGCGCCTCGCCGCGACGGAAGAGGACCCCCAACTCCGCGGCGCGTCCAGTGCCCACCATGACGGCTGCCGGCGTGGCGAGCCCCATGGCGCACGGGCAGGCGATCACCAGCACCGCCACCGCGTTTACCAGTGCAAAAGTGAGTGCAGGCGACGGGCCGAACGCTAGCCACACCGCCGCAGTAAGGACCGCAATGACGAGCACGATCGGCGTGAAGATCGCCACAACGCGGTCGGCGAGCCCCTGGATGGGAAGCTTGGCGCTCTGTGCGCCCTGCACCAGGCGGATGATCTGCGCGAGCACGGTGTCCGCGCCGACTGCTTCCGCCTTGAAGCGGAACGCGCCGGTCTGGTTGATCGTGGCGCCGATCACCTTGTCGCCGGGCTGCTTGCCGACCGGCACCGGCTCGCCGGTGATCATCGACTCGTCGACGTAGCTCGCGCCACTCTCGATGGTGCCGTCGACCGGGATCTTGTCGCCCGGCCGCACGAGAACGACGTCACCGAGCCGCACGGCATCGATCGGGATCTCGACTTCTTCGCCATCGCGCAGCACGCGGGCGGTGCGCGGCTTCAGGCCAAGGAGTTTGCGAATCGCGTCGCTCGCCCTGCCCTTCGCGATCGCCTCCCAGTATTTGCCGAGGAACACGAGCGTGATGACGACCGCCGCAGCCTCGAAATAGGTATGCCGCGCGTTGTCGGGAAGAACTTGCGGCAGGAAAGTCACGACGAGGCTATAGAGATAGGCAGCCCCCGTCCCGGTCATTACCAGGCTGTTCATATCCGGGCTCAGATGGCGGTAAGCCTTCCAGCCCGCCACGAGAAAGCGCCGTCCCGGCCAAATCATCACCGGCGTGGCGAGCGCGAAGAGCACGAAATTGAGTACCGGCTCGCCAAGGCCGATGGACTCGAGCCAGCCGTGAAACGGGCCGTAGTACATGCCCATCGCGAGGACCGCGAGCGGGACGCTGAGCGCCGCCCCGATGACAAGCTCGCGGCGCATGCCGGCGATTTCGCGCTCCCTTTGCGCATTGCCGGACGGATCGGCGTCTGTCGTCGCCTGCGCGGGCACTTCGTATCCCGCCTCGGCAATTTCGCGGCGGAACTCGTCCAGACCGGTGCTTGCGGGCAAGTACCGCACGCGAGCGCTTTCCGACGCGAGGTTCACGCGCGCTTGCACGACCCCGGGCATTTGGGCGAGCGCGCGCTCCACGCGCCCGACGCAGTTGGCGCAGGTCATACCGCGCACCGGAAACTCGGTTTCTTCGACGATCGGCGTATAGCCCGCATCCGCGACAGCGCCCGAGATTTGGGGCGCCTGCACGCGCTCCGGGTCGTATTCCACGCGCGCACTCTCGGCGGCGAGGTTGACGCGCGCCGAAGTGACCCCTTGGAGCTTGCCGAGCGCGCGCTCCACGCGCCCCGCGCACGAGGCGCAGGTCATTCCGCCGATACCGATGTCTATGGTCTGCATATAGTCCCTCTTGCTCTATCCCACCCAGGAGGGTAGGATACCACATGTTTCTGCGTGTATACTGCACCCTACCCCGCCGGGGTGGATGCAAAAGGAGAGCCTCATGACGAAGACTTTGCAAATCAAGGGAATGACCTGCGACCACTGCGTGCGCGCGGTGACCAAGGCGCTCCAGGGCGTGGCCGGTGTTGCCAACGTTTCGGTGGACCTCGGTGCAGGGCGCGCGCAGGTAGACGGCCCGGCCGACCCCGCGTCGCTGGTGCGCGCGGTGGAGAAGCAGGGCTACGAAGCGCGAGTGGTGCCCGCGTAATGAACGACGACGTCCACAACCACAATCACGAGCGCGCCGCACACGGTGGCCGGCTATGCATGCCCGAGGAGGCGCGCGACGTCGTGACGCGCAGGCTTGCCATAGCCAGGGGTCACTTGGACAGCATCCTCAAGTCCTTGCAGAAGCACGATGTCTACTGCGTGGACGTGCTCCGCCAGATCAAGGCCGTGCAGGGCGCACTGGACAAGGCGGGACAGATCACGCTCGAAAGTCACTTGCGCGCCCACGTCGCGACCGCAGCCGCCCGGGGCGATACAGAAGTAATCGTCGACGAGCTGATGGACGCGCTGCGCTACCGCTGACGTAGCCGCAGGATGGAAGGATTGAACGGGCCTGTGATGGCATTCATGCGCCGGTGCGCCGCGCTTCTCACGATATTCGCGGTTTCGCTCATGCTGCTGTGGCCCGCTTGCGATGGGGCGGACGCCGACCATGCGCAGGTGTTGCAGGGCGGCTCGCACTGGTCGAGCCTCGCCGCCGTCGCGAGTGCGAGCAAGGGACCGTCGGTCACGCTCGCTCCGTTCATCGCGGCGCTTTCCGTCGCAGCGCTGGCTTTCTTGGTGCAGGGCACGACGCCAAGCGCCGCACCGCTGCCCACCCGCACCTTTTACGCCCGCTCCGCGCGCATCCTGCGCTGAATTCCTCCCGATCGCGACAGCCGCACGCAGTTCCAGCAGAGGCGATTTGAAAAGGAGGAAGCAAAATGCTTTGTTGCGTAGGTCTATTCGGCGGTCTGGCCGTAGGTCAGTCCTTGGGCGGACCGTGGACGGTGATCGCGCCGGCCGCGGGCTTCGCCGTCGGCTTGGCCGCGGACATGAAGCTCATGAAAGGAATGCACAAGCGCTCTGGCGCACAGGCCGAGCGGGCTGCCGAGGCGAAACCTGAAGTCGAACCAGGCAGGTCAGGTGTCGCGGCGGCGCCGGCCGAGAGCGGTTCCTGCTGCGGCGTGGCGTCCGCGGGTGGAGGCCGGCGTGCCTGGTTGATCGGTGGCGTAGCGCTTGCGGCGCTGGCGATCTTCGCCGGATGGGATTGGATAGAGGCAAACGGCCTTACGCCCCTCGTGGTTCTGCTCGCGCTTGTGCCCTTCGTGTTCATGTGCATGCGCGGCCATGGCACGCGAGGAAAGGGAAAAACCGAGAGGTCCCTCGCGGATATCCGCAGAACCTACGAAACCGGCTCCGGAGAGCCGCCCCGTCCAAGCTAGCCTTCAGCCGCTTCTGGTACTGCGGCGCGTCAGATATACCGCGAGAGGCGGAAGCACGAACCACTGGAGCAATGGCGATAGGCCGAGCTCCATGCCGCCGACTTCAATCCGCGGCATGGACGCGGCATAAGCCCAGCTTCCAAGGATGGCGATGTTCCGCCACTCGCTAAAGACGGTGTACGCCGCGCCGAGTAGTGCCGCCAGTGTGCCGATGCGACCCCAGCGCCACGAGCCGAGGCTGCCGGTGCGGAGAAGGACCAAGGCGAGCAGCAGCGCCGCCATCCCGATCAGGATGTCGCCCGCGGTGCAGTGCGCGACGGAAAACGCGATATACCCCGGTGTCCGCTCAGCCCAGATCGTATAGAGCGGCAACTGGGCGATTTCCCAGGCGAGGCTCAAGCCGGCGAACCAGGGCACAAATCGCAGCGCGATCAGCCGCCACGCGCGCCGGTCGCGGTACCAGACAAGATGAAGATGCGTTGTCTCCTTCGTGAGAACACCCAAAAGCAATTGCCGTTCGGCTAACCGAAAGTTACTTGGCCAGCCTGCCGTCGCGCAGGCACGCCTCCTCGAACTCGAACACCACCCGCGCGTCGGGCGCCACGAGCCGCTCCTTCTTACCGCCGTAGTGCAGCCGGCTCAGAATATCCCGGATGAGGTTGATGCGCGCCGCCTTCTTGTCGGCGGCAAGCACGATGTGCCAGGGCGCGAAGGCGGAGTGCGTGCGCTTGAGCATCGCATCGCGCGCGCGCGTGTAGTCCCGCCAGTGGCGCAGCGCCTTGGCGTCGATCGGGCTCGACTTCCACTGCGTGAGCGGGTCGCGCGCGCGCTCGGCGAGCCTGCGGCGCTGCTCGGCCCTCGGGATGTCGAGGTAGTACTTGAGCAACTTCACCCCCGAGCGCACGAGCATCATCTCGAAATTGCCGACGGTCTCCATGAACTCGCCGTATTCGTCCTGCGTGCAGAAGCCCATCACCTTTTCGACGCCGGCGCGGTTGTACCAGCTCCGGTTGAAAAGCACGAATTCCCCTACCGCGGGCAGGTGCGGCACGTAGCGCTGGAAGTACCAGCTGCCGCGGTCGCGGTCCGAAGGCCGGCCGAGCGCGACCACCCGGGTCTCGCGCGGGCTCAGATGCTCGACGATGCGCTTGACCGCGCCGTCCTTTCCGGCGGCGTCGCGCCCCTCGAGCACAACCAGGATCTTGTCGCTGCAGCCGATGAAATGCCGCTGCAGCTTCACCAGCTCGATCTGCAGGCTGCGCAACTCGTCCTTATAGCGCTTCTTGTTCATGGCGCTCGCGTGCGCCGTATCTTAAGGCGCAAGCCCTCGATCCCCACGATGAGCGCCTCGTCCCCGGGCGCGAGCGGCTCGCCGTTCACGTCGGCGCGCCAAAGCTCCCCGTGGAAGAAGAGCGTCGCGCCGTCCTCGCCGATGTCCACGATGCTGCCAGTCTGCCCGAGCATCGCTTCAGCGCCGTTCAGGCGCGGCTGCCTCATCGCCTTAAAGGTGTATGCATAGAAGATCAACGAGATTACTGCGACGGCGGCGTAGACCGGCGTCGCCACGGAGAGCGGAAGCAACCAGAATACCGGCAAGGCGAATACCGGGAGAAGGAGTACGACGTGGCACACGGCCAGGACCTCAGGGAGCGCCTAGGGGGCCGCGCCGCACACCCGGCAGAAAGGCCGGCACGCTTTCCATGTAGCGCCGGTATTCAGCGCCGAATTGCGCAATGGCGTCGCGCTCCTCGCGGCGTGCGAGCCGGACGTACATGTAGACGAGCACCGGGAACATGGCGAGCGTCAGAAGCGTCGGCCATTGCAGAAGAAATCCGGTCATGATGGCGATGAAGCCCACGTATTGCGGATGGCGCACCCAGGCGTAGGGGCCGCTTGCCGCGATCTCGCCGCGGCGCTGCGCTTCGTAGAGGATCCCCCAGGACCTCGCGAGCAGCACGAAGCCGGCGAAGATCACGATGTAGGAGGCGATATGAAACGGGCCGAAGTGGGGATCGCCGCCCCAGCCGAACATGACCTCGAGGAGGTGGCCGGCGTCGTGGTCCATGAAGTCGATGTCGGGATAGCGGCTCTCGAGCCATCCGGAAAGCAGGTAGATGGTGAGCGGGAAGCCGTACATCTCGGTGAAGAGCGCCACGATGAACGCCGAGAAGGCGCCGAAAGAGCGCCAGTCCCGATGGATTCTCGGACCCGCAAAGCTGAAGGCAAAAATGATAAACACGAGCGAATTGATGATCACCAGCGACCACAGGCCGTAAGGTGACTCGATCTCCACCAGCATGGCGCCTCCTCTCAAGCCGGCGCAGGCATTGTGCACTTCGCGGCCACCATTTCGCGCAGTACCGGCTCCTCGGCGAGAAACGCCTCGACTGCGGCCGGGTCGAACTGCGTGCCCGCGAGCCGCACGATCTCGGCTTTCGCAGCGTCGAACGGCAGGCCCCGAAGACCGCGCGGATAGCCGCTGCCGTCAAAGCGCTCCTCGTGCGCCAGCACGATTTCCGCCGCTTCGCGCATGGATGGCACGTTTTTCAAGATCGCGTAGCCCTTTTCCGGATGCGCGCGCATCAGCGCCCGCTCATCGGCAGCGAGCGGCCCAGGTTTCAGCAGAACGGCGTCGGGAATGCCGATCTTGCCGAGGTCGTGCAGCAGCGAGCCCCAATAAATCTGGCGCAACCGCTCGCTATCCGCGGTAAAGCGTCTCGCGAGCACGAGGGTATGGCATGCGACGCGCTTCGAATGCTCGCCGGTCTCGTGCTCCCTCGTATCAAGCGCCGCGACGAGCGTTTCCGCGAACACGTCTGCGCTGAGATCCATAGGGTGTCAGAAGGCTCTTCATGCGAGCGTAGTTGGGCGCCCGGCGGCGGTCTTGACCTCGGTCAAACGGCACGGGCGGCGCCAGCCCTTGCCACGGGTTGCGCAATGTCAGGTCGCGCATCATTCGGCGCTCAGGATGCCGCCGCAACGGCAGATGCAGCTGCAATCGACAGGGTCGCAGCTCGCATCGGCGCGCCGGCTGCGATAACGCCTGCGCGCCCAAGGCTCGAGCGCGCGCTTGAGCCAGCTCGGCCGGTAGTGTCGCCGCAGAAATTCACGAGCGTCCGCAGACGCCGCGCGGCGCAGGAACCAGGCGTATCCCCGATTGCCGAGGACGCCGTAGAGCGCGCGGTTCACGATCGAGGTGCGCAGCCAGGGCTCCAACTCGCGCCGCCAGAGCGCGTCGTAGTCCTTGCCCTCGATGAGCGCGCGCGCGGCGAGCACGCCCGAGCGCATCGCGAAGCGCATGCCGAAGCCCCACAGCGCATCCTGGAAGCCCGCCTCTTCGCCGGCCACCGGGCGCTCGCCCGCTTGTGCGCTCGCGGGGACGCGAAAGTTGCCGATGCCGCCGTGGGGCCTCGCGTCGCGCATCTCGAGCCCCGCGAGCCGCCGGAATGCCTCGACCGTGCGCTCAACGTAAACCTGTTCGCTCTTGAATCCGCTGAACATGCAGCTCTTCACTGTCCCCTTGCCGCGCATGACGAGGAGATAGGCGTAGCCCTGCGGGGCGAGCGCGTCGTCGCAGATCACCCTGAAGCCCTCGGGCATGGCCGTGTCGAAGTGATAGCCGACCGCGATCACGTCGGCGGCCTTGGGCCCGGCCGCGAGCACCGCGGGAGCCTCGAGCCGCTCCAGGCGGCTGCCGAAGCGGACGGTGACGCCCAAGGCAAGCGCCTGCGCGAGCAGCGCCGTGTCGAGGCTGCCCGGCCCTGGCCCGCGCTCGACCAGGTAAAGGATCGGCGCCTTGCTTTCCACGAGGCGCGCTCGCCCCTGGGCGTCGTACACGGTGCCGCGCGTGCAGGCGAGCTTGGCGAACGCGGTGCTCAGGCCCAGCGCCTCGAGCTCTGCGATCACGTCCTGTCCGACTGTCCAGTTCTCCAGGCCCTGCAGGTCCCGGCCGAAGCGGTAGCCGACCTCGCGTCGCGCCTCGTGCACGACGACCTCCCGGCCCGCGCGCGCAAGCGTGATGGCGGCGGCAAGCCCGGCCGGTCCCGCGCCCGCGATCTGGATGGTCATACAGGTCTCGCGATCGCTCGACTACCGGCAAACTCACTTGTCGAGCCCGACATGCGAGCGATACGCGGTCGGGGATGGACGATGCCGCTGGCAATTACGCAGTCCATGCCCCACGGTCTGGCACCACCGGTCCGCGGTATCGAGCGCCCTTCAGCAGCAGCCGCCGCTGCGCCGGCGCGGCCGCTCGTGCGCCGGCTCGGCCGAGCGCACCGGATGGCCCGCAACCTTTTGCGCGTAGTCCTGCGGCGCGGCTTCGAAGCGGTCGCGGTTTTCCTTGGAGGCGAAGTAGTAGATCTTTTCCTGGTAGACCGAGCTCAACGCCTGCGCGGTGCGCACGGCTTCGCCGCTCACGGCATCGACCGCCGCCTCCGGCGCATTCGCCAGCCTCGCCCGCTCCGGCTGCTCGTCCTGAAGGCTGTGACCTCCGCCGTGGCCGCCCAGGCTTTCGAGCACGCCGCCGAAACGGCCGCGGAATAAGAACCACGCGATCGCGATCGCGACAACCACCCAAACCCAATTTTGTGCCAACCAGCTCATGACATCTCCTTGTGCGCCACATCAAGCGGCAGGACGGACCATGCGCCTTACCATCGTGTCAATGTCAAGCAGGGCGGTATGGAGCGAGAGGCCGAATGCAGCCCCGCGACATGGCGAGGCATTGTTGACCTCGGTCAAACGCCCGCGCTTGACTTTGCCACCATTGGAAGGTGCATGTTGGAGCCATGAAAGCGACTGCCACAGGGACGGTGCGCTGGCACGACGTCTCGCTCGCCGCGGGGTCTTTTCTCGCCATCACCTACGTGCTGTGCGTGGCCTACGACCTCGCCTTCGGCCAGCGCATGTTCGAAGCCTGGCAGAAGCTGCTGCCCGGCTTCACCTGGCTTACCTGGCCGAGCTTCCTGCTCGGATTGATCGAATCGTTCCTGTACGGGGTTTATTTCGGGCTGGTGTACGTGCCGCTCTACAACTTTTTACGCCGGCGTGGCTGAGGCGTGCGCGTGAGCTGGCGCTGCAGCTACTGCGGCATGGCGATCGGCGCCGTGCCCTACGTGCGCGACAGCGAAGCGTACTGCTGCGAGGGCTGCCATCTCGAGGCGCGCATGCGAGGCACCGTGGTGCTGCGCGAGGGAGATGTGCAATGGGCGCTCGCCGAGGTGCTGGTCGCCGCCCTCGATGCGCGCGAGCACGAAACCGGGCTGCATTCGAAGCGGGTCGCCTGCCACACGGTGGTGCTCGCGCGGCGCTTCACCGCGGACGGCGAAGAGCTGCACCAGGTCTACCTCGGCGCGCTTCTGCACGACGTGGGCAAGATCGGCATCCCGGACGCCATCCTCGGCAAGGAAGGACCGCTGAGCGAAACCGAGTGGCAAGTGATGCGCGGCCATCCCGAGATCGGGCACCGCATTCTGGCCGGCGTCGGCGCGCTCGAGCCGGCGGGCGAGATCGTGCTCGCGCACGAGGAGCGCTACGACGGCAGCGGCTATCCGCGCGGGCTCGCGGGCGAGGCGATTCCGCTGTGGGCGCGGCTCTTCTCGCTCGTCGACGCGCTCGACGCCATGATCTCGGACCGCCCGTACCGCAAGGCTCTCGCGTTCGAGGCGGCAAGCGCCGAAATTGTGCGCCAGGCCGGGACGCAATTCGACCCTCTGGCCGTAGACGCTTTTCTCGGCGCGCAGGCGACCCTACGCGCGATGGCACAGCCCGCGTTCATTACTATGAAAGGGAGTAACACCATGAAAGTCACCGACCCCGTCTGCGGCATGAGCATCGATTCCGAAAAGGCGAAGGCAAGCGAAACGTATCAGGGAAACACGTACTACTTCTGCTGTCCGCACTGCCAGAGCGCGTTCAAGGCCGACGCGGCCAAGTTCGCCGCGCAGGCAAGCCACGCCGGCCACGGCGTGCATCACCACCACTAGGACTAGGTAGTCCCCTACCGTCGTTTGCCCACCCGCGATGCAGGAAACGCGGGTGGGTTCCGCATTGCGCCGTGCCGGCGCATTCGACCGTCCATGACTTTGTAGCGCAGCGTAACAAAGCCCCGTCGCGCTACGCCCCGGTACAAAAACCCAACCGTGCGCTTACGTTCGGGTGCTGAAGTAGAGCTTGTCGGTTCAACGCTATGGAGAGAATCATGAAACATACGGCTTTTCGCAGAACGCTGGTCGCCACCGGGATCGGCATCGCCGCGGTCCTCGGTGTCGCCACCTTCGCTGACGCGCATGGAGGTGGGGCGGGCTTCGGCATGGGCGGCGGCATGGGGGGCGGGATGATGGGCGGGTACGGGCCGCAAGGCGGCTTCGGCATGGGCGGCGGCATGATGGGCGGCTATGGGCCCCAAGGCGGCTATGGGCCAGGACCGCAGTACGGACCGGGAGAACGTGGATACGGTCGCGATGACCGGTACGGTCCGGGACCGATGCGCGGATACGTTCCTCGCCGTGACATCGATCCTCGCGACGCGCGAAACGCGCGCGACCTGCAAGGCGGCAAGGTTGACACGGACCGCGAGGACATCGATCGCACTCGGTAACTGCAAATCCATACTGAAAGGAACGCAATCATGAAACGCACGACTCTTCGGAAAATATTGGTGGCCGCAGCGCTCGCGGGCGCCGCTGCGCTTGGCACGAGCGTTTACGCCCACGGAGGCGGCTACGGCTACGGCCCGGGTTACGGCATGGGTCCGGACATGATGGGCGGCTGGGGCGGCTACGGTCCGGGCTCCGGCATGGGCCCGGGCATGATGGGTGGCTATGGCGGCTACGGTCCGGGCTACGGCATGGGGCCGGGAATGATGTCGGGATACGGTCCGGGTTACGGCGCAGGTCCCGGCTACGGGCTTAACTTGACGGACGAGCAGCGCAGCAAGATCGACAAGATCCAGGAGGACACCGGCCGCAAGCAGTGGGAGCTGATGTCCAAGATGCAGGAAGAGCGTGGCCGCCTGAACGAGCTCTACTATTCAGGCCAGCGCGACGACGCCGCGGTCAGCAAGAGCTTCAAGAGGATATCGGATCTGCGGCAGCAGCTCTTCGACAACGGGCTTGCCGCGCGCAAGCAGATCGACGCCGTGCTCACGAAGGAGCAGCGCGAGCAGCTCAGAGGCGGCGCATATGGCGCGTGGTGCCATTGAAGCCCACGCATTCTCGGCATAACGAAGGCGGGGTCATGAACACCTATGGGGTTTCGGCGGCGCGACCGGCCGGATTCGGAGCGCTCGCCTTCGGCCTTCTGCTCGGCGCGTATTTCGGGCTGCTCACGCTGATCTCCGGCTGGCAGTTCACCGTGAGCCAGTTCTCCGATTTCTGGTACTACATCGTGCCGCTCGGCGCGGGATTCGGGCTGCAGGTTGCGCTCTACATCCGCCTGCGGCAGCTCCTGCACCAGTCGAAGGACGCGCGCAATGTCATGGCGGCGTCTGGCACGACCTCCACCGCGGCGATGGTTTCCTGCTGCGCGCACTACCTCGTCAACGTCGCCCCGGTGCTCGGCGCCACGGGTCTGGTCGCCCTCGCCGCGCAATACCAAGTGCAGCTCTTCTGGGTCGGCATGGCGTTCAGCGCCGCCGGCATCGCTTACATCGGCAACAAGCTGTGGAAAGCCACCAAGGAGCACGTGCAGTGCGTGCACGTCTGACCCGCTAGAGCGGGCAGGCGGCCGCCCGGGCGATGCTCCTGCCCACAAGAAGCAGCGAAGCAGAGAGCAGCACGACGCTCGCGATGCCGAATTCGCCGCCGGCCAGCGGCAGCGCGGCAAGGGCCCCGGCAAACGGCGTCGCAGCCCCGAGGATGACCGAACCGCAGGCGGCGCAACCGATGCCGAGCGCGCCGCTTGCGACGCCGCCGGAACCGATGACGGCGTTGCGCCCGGCTGACGCCGGGCGCCTTTGCTTCAGCAGGTAGACGATCATCGCGGTGCTCGTGCCGAAGAGAACCGCAATGGCGAGCGTGTATGCGGCGGCAAGGGGGCTGAAGTTGGTGCCGATGCCGCCGAGCAGGCTCACCGCGATGCCGAGCTTGGCGGTGAGCGGCGCCTGCGAGCCGGCAAATACCTCGGCGATCAGGCCGAGATTCGGGAACCATACGGCGAGCAGAAACGCGCCGAGCGCCATCAAACCGGCGAGCGCGAGGTAGCTGGGGAAAGCGAACACCCGCGCAAGGGCGGATCCCAGGTCCTTCAGGTAGCTGCTCACTGTTCCTCGAGCGCGAGGTCCACGAGCCGCTTCACCGCCGCGTAGGGCTGGGCGCCGGAGAGCGTATACGTCTTGCCGCTTTTCGACACGATAATGCTCCAGGGCGTGCCGCGGCCTCCGGTGGCCACCGCGTTCTGGTAATCCTCCTCGATGCGCCGGGCGTACCTGTCGCTCGCGAGGCAGGACGCGAACCGGGCTTCGTCGAGCCCGATCTCCCGCGCGACGCGCGGCAGCACGGTTTCGATGTCGGTCTTGTTGTTCGACGGGGTGAGCTCGAAGAAGCGGTCGGCGAATTTCCAGAACGCGTCATTGCCGCCGAGCTCGACCGCGCACTCGGAGGCCACCGCCTCCTTGCGCGCCTTGACGGGATGAAGCTCCTCGAGCGGGAAGTGGCGGTACACCCACCGCGCTTTACCGTTGGACTGGTCCACGAGCTGCTTCAGCGTGCCGTGAAAGCGCTTGCAGAACGGGCACTCGAAGTCCGAGTACTCCACCACCGTCACCGGCGCGTCGGGATTGCCGCGGATATGGTCGCGCGCGCCCGAAACCGGCCGCAACGCTGCGGTCTGGCGCTGCGCGCTCTGCTCCGCCGCCGCGCGCTGGCGCTCGACGTAGCGCTCGACGCCTGCGTCCACGGCGCGATCGAGCGCGCCGCTTTCGCGCAGCTCCTTGAGGACCTCCTGCTTGACGCGCTCGACCAGCGCCGCGTCGGCGGGGGTTTGCGCGGCCGCAGAGCCGGCGAACAAGGCGAGCGCCGCCACGCTTGCCCGCAGCACCACGGCTACCGGCATGATCTGCTCACACGGTCCACTCTCTCCTCGCCGAAGGCTGCATGCCGCGATGATGTCATCTTTCGCTCGGGCGTTGTGTCCGGGGCAGGAATCTCACGCATAGAGGTGCTTCGGTGGTTTTCTCAACGAGCCGGCCGCGGTGTGGCGGCGACCTGCGACTGCTTCAGGTAACGGTAGTAGTCGCTGTCCGTCGTGAGGATCACCACCGAGTTCTTGTTCTGCCCCTCCTTGTAGGCCTCCAGCGTTCGCGAGAAGGCGTAGAACTCGGGGTCCGCGCTGTAGGCGGCGCCGTACACGCGTGTCGCCTCGGCGTCGGCTTTGCCGCGGATTTCCTGGACCGTTCGATAGGCGCCGGAGCGGATCTGGCGCAGCTCCTTCTCCATCGTCCCCAGGATCTGGGCGCTTTGGCCTTCGCCCTCGGACCGGAATTGAGCGGCGATGCGTTTTCGTTCCGAGATCATCCGGGCATAGACCTTTTCCCGGACGCTCTCCACATAGTCGAGGCGCTTGATGCGCACGTCCACCAGCTCGATCCCGTACTGCGGGATGACCTTTTGGGCTTCGGCCAGGATGGTCCGGGTAATCTCCTCGCGCCCGCGCACCACCTCCTTCTTCAACTCCTCCTTGACCTCGGCGGGCACCTCCTCCAGGACCTCGCTCTTGGGGACTTCCCAGGAGGCGCTGCGGACCAGCTCCCCGAGCTCGCTGCCCGAAACCTGATCACGAACGACCGAGTCGATGATGTCGTTCAGGCGCGAGCGGGCGCCGGCTTCGGTGGCCACGCTCTCGAGGAACTTCTTGGCGTCGGCGATCCGCCAGCGCGCCGTCGTGTCCACCCAGATGAACTCCCGTCCTTTGGTGGGAATCTGGTTGGGGTCGCCGTCCCAGATGAGCAGCCGCTTCTCGAAGCGACGCGCCTCCTGGATGATGGGCAGCTTGACGTGCAGCCCTGCCTCGGTCACGGGGTCGCCCACCGGCCGCCCGAACTGGACGATCACCGCCTGCTCGCCTTCCTCCAGCGTGTAGAAGGTCCCGGAAAAAACGACGATCGCGGCGAGCACGAGAAGCGCGAGTGCAATGTTCAGCGACTTCTTCATGGCTGTTTCCCTCCTTTAAGGCCTGCTGCCGGCGCGGCTCCCTTGCCTGCCGCGGCGGACGCTTGCCCCGGCTCAAGGCGCAGCCAAGGCAGCAGGCTCTTCTGGTCGCTATCGACGATGTATAGGGCGCTCGCTTCGGGCAGGATCTGCGCTATCGCCTCCAGGTACAGGCGGCGGCGCGTGACCTCCGGCGCCCGCCGGTACTCGCCGAGTACGGTGCGGAATCGCGTGGCCTCCCCGTTCGCGCGGTTGACCCGCTCGACGGCGTACCCTTCGGCCTCGGTGATCGTGCGCGCCGCCTCGCCGCGCGCCTTGGGGATCTCGCGGTTAGCCTGCTCCTGCGCCTGGTTGATCGTGCGCTCCCGGTCCTGGCGCGCCTCGTTCACCTCGTTGAAGGCCGGCTTGACGGAGTCCGGGGGCGTCACGTCCTGCAGCTCCACCGTGACCAGGCGCACGCCGGTCTGGTACTCGGTGAGGATCTTCTGCATCTCCTGTTTCACCTCGGTCGACACCGCGACCCGACCGACGGTGAGCACGTCGCTCCCCAGACGGTTGCCCACCACCCGGCGCATGACGGCCTCCGCGATGTCGCGGATCGTTTGCCGGGACTCGCGCACCCGGAAGAGGTAGCTCGCCGGGTCCTCGATCCGGTACTGGACGATCCACTGCACGTCGATCACGTTCAGGTCGCCCGTCAGCATCAGCGACACCTCCTTGAATCCTTTTCTGTCGCCCGCGTACTGCGTGCGGCCTCCGGCACCCGTGCCGGCGGTGCCGAATCCGAACTCCTCCTTGAGCACGCGTGCCGTCGGAACCCGCCGGACCTTCTCGATGCCGTCGGGAAACTTGAAGTGCAGGCCCGGGCCGGCCGTGCGGTTCACCGCTCCGAAGCGCTGCACGATCGCCGTCTCCTCGGGCTGCACCGTGAACCACATCGACCAGAGGAAGATGAGGACCAGCGCCGCCGTGACGCCGGCCGCAATGCGCCGCACGCCGAGCGCGGCAACGCGTCGTCGCAACTCCTCGACAACGTCTTCGGGATCATAGGTCTGCATGGTGTGCCTGCCTTCCGTTTAGGGGTGTTATCTGCCATCCCGCGGGGCCGCGGCGCAGGGTAGCGACGCGATGTTCCTTCCGGTTTCCGAGCGCGGTCAGGTCGAGCTGCAGGCACTCGTGTTCCGCGACCCGGTCGCTCACATGACACCAGGCGCCCGGAACTTCGCCGAAGCCCCTGCCATCAGCGCTTTTCACGACGAATGCAAGCGCGCAGACTGCATCCGGAAGCGCCTCGAGGAACACGAAAATCCTCTCGCTGTCCCATTCGCCTCCTCCCGTTCGCGAGTCGCCGGTATGCAGCACGCTGCCGTTCGCATTGCGCAGGTGGCCCGGATAAACCACCTCGAGCACGCGGTGTTCCTTGTCGAACATCACGCACTGCGCATCGAGGTTTGCCGGCTGTCGGCTGGCGCCCGAGCCGGGTTTCCGGGCATGCCAGCGCAGGCCCATGACGATTTCCCTAAGTCCTGCTCGCAGCCCGTTTCGCATACGCCCTCCTTCCATACTCGCCCGCCTCGGCGGGCATGCGCCAGCAGCAACCATAATTTCTTCAGCATGGCGCGTTAGTGGTGATGCCGATAGTCGAACTGCGCTTCCAGAGCGCGAATGCCGCCGCGCGCCGGCGTGGCGTTCAAGATAATACGATTTCCGCTCGCCTGCTCGCGGACCGATACCAGCAGGCGATGCGCGAGCGCTTGCGCATGCCGTGGGTCCGTCCCGGGCGCCGCAGGCGCAGCGATGCGTTTCGCGCACGACCTCCTTGCCGGCGATCAGCTCTTCCGTCTCGCGGCGCTCTTCGTCGAACACCACCGCCGTAAGCATCCGCAGCGCCTCGCGGGCTTCCTCGAGCGTACGCCCGTGCGAATTGACGCCCGGCAGCTCCTCTAGAAAGCCGACATAGCCGTGGTCGGACCTGAGGTAGACGGCGGTGAACGCCAGTTTTCCTTGCTCCATTTCCATCTCCATTAGCCGTGCCGACGCGTGCCCATCAGCTGCGCATGCGATATCGTCGTCACCGTACGCGCGCATCGATGGTCCCCGTTCAACCAGCGAAAGCACTGTGGGCCTTGCCACGATGTGAAGGTCAAGTGGCGCTTTTCCCCGGAAGTGCATCAGGCCGCTTGACCTTGCCACGATGACAAGGGCTACATTGCCTTGCAAATTCACCCAAGGAGACAGAATGGAACCGCAGTTAAAGCCGTTATCGGAAAGGAAGCGCCTCCTCGGACATGCACTTGGATACGACGCGGCGCGGGAGGCGGCGGTTGCGCCCGAGGCGCGGAAAGTACTGCGCAACACCTATCTCCTGCTCGCGCTCACCATGGTACCAACCGTGATCGGCGCGTTCATCGGCATGGCGACGAGCGGCTTCGTGCTGACGTATCCGCTGGCAAGCACGCTCATCATGCTCGCCGGCGTGATCGGCCTGCAGTACGGCATCGCCGCCAACCGCCACAACGGCCTGGGCATCGCGCTGTTGCTCCTGATGACCGGCATCCTCGGCTGGTGGCTCGGCCCGATCCTCAATTTCGCGCTGAAGCTCTCGAACGGCATGCAGCTCGTGGGCTACGCCGCGGTCGGCACCGGAGTGATCTTCTTCGCCATGGGCGCGGTTGCGACGACGACCAAGCGCGACTTCAGCTTCATGGGCAAGTTCCTGTTCGTCGGCATGATCGCGCTGCTCGTCGCCATGGTCGCGAACATGTTCCTGCAGATCCCGGCGCTCGCGCTGACGATCTCGACGCTCGTGATCGTGGTCTTTTCGCTCTTCCTGCTGCACGACCTGAACCGCATCGTGCGCGGCGGCGAGACCAACTACGTGATGGCGGCAACCGGCGTCTACATGAGCCTGTACAACGTCTTCGCCAACCTGCTGATCCTGCTGATGGCGCTCGCGGGCGGCCGGCGCTAAATCCAGGCCCGCGCCCACCTCGGCCGTCCTACCCACCCCACCCGGGGTGGGCTAAAAACAGGCTGCCGTCCTCACCTAACCTCCTGGGCCTTTGACAGTACCCACCCCCAGGGGGTAGGATAGCGGCCAGCAGGCCGGGGAGATCGCACAACTGGATAGGGATGGTTCATGGCGCACGAGGGACCGCCGGAGAATGCAGCCCAGAAGGAGGAAGGAGCGATCAAGCCGCCAAACCGGCGGCCTCTTCGCAGCGCCACCGGGGCGGATGCTGCTGATGCCATCAGTCGCATCGAGCAGCTTGTCCCCTCCGGAGGCACTTCATGAATGACATGCAGATGAGCATCGGAGAGGCGGCGAAGCGTTCCGGCGTCTCGGCGAGGATGATCCGGCACTACGAGGGAATCGGGCTGCTGCCCGCGGCGAAGCGAGCGTATTCGGGGTATCGGACCTACGGCGGTCACGACGTGCATGCGCTGCGCTTCGTGCGCCACGCCCGCAGTCTCGGATTCTCGGTGAAGCAGATCGAGGAGCTTCTCGGCCTGTGGCGCAACCAGCGCCGGCCGAGCAGCAAAGTGAAGGCACTCGCCACGGCGCACATTGCCGAGCTCGAAGCGCGCATCCGCGACCTCGAGGCCATGAAGCACACCCTGGAGCACCTTGCGCTGCATTGCCGCGGCGACGAGCGGCCGGACTGCCCGATCCTCGACGGGCTCGCCGACGCTCGCGAGAACGGCCAGTGATCTCACCAGGAGGCTCGTGATGAAACCGGTATCGAAAAGCAAGCGAACGCGCGCCACGGCCTTTACCGCCATCGGCGTGCTCGTCCTCGGCGCTGCGGGCTACCTGCTCTACGGCGCTTTCGCGAAGCCCGAATTGCCCCCCATCGACGGCAACACGGTCGACATCGCCGCCGACATGGGCGGATTCACGCGAAAAGAGGTCCGTCTCAAGGCCGGCGAGCCGGTGACGGTGCGCTTGACGAGCCTCGACGGTTCGCACCACACCGACGGCGGCGGCAAGCACCAGTGGGCGGTGGATGAGCTGGGCATCAACATCGTCGCGCCGCCGCTCGGCTCGAGATACGTCACTTTCACGCCCAGCAAGCCGGGGACGTACACGTTCTACTGCGACATCTGCTGCGGCGGCCGCGCCAATCCCACGATGTCGGGCCGGCTTGTCGTAAGCTGACGCTTGAATTCGCAGCTTCGCACCATCGCGATCATCGCTTTGCTGAGCACGGCAGCGCTCGGCGCCGCCGCCCTGACTGGCTTGTGGCATCCGAACGCGCCGCAGGAGGCGTTCAAGTCGTATCTGCCGCAGATCACGCTCGGGACGGTGCTCGTGGCCGGGGTCGTCGACGGCATCAACCCGTGCGCGTTCACGGTGCTGTTGCTGTTCATCACGGTGCTGACGTCCACGCTGCAGGCAGGCGATGCAGGCGCGATGCGGCTCCGCGCGCGCATGCTCGGACTCGGTGGCATCTACATCGGCTCGGTTTTCGTGACCTACCTTGCGCTTGGCGTGGGCGTGCTCGCCTCGCTGGACTTTTTCACGCGCCAGCACCTTCCTGCGAGGTTCGGCGCGCTGCTCGCGATCCTGTTCGGCCTGTGGATGCTGAAAGACTATTTCCTGCCCGAACTGGGCTGGAAGCTGCAGGCGCCGGCGCGGGTCGGTGACATCGCGCGGGCGATGGCAAAAAAAGCCACCTTTCCCGCGCTGATCGGCGGGGGAATCCTGATCGGGCTTTGCACGGTGCCCTGCAGCGGCGCGGTCTATCTCGGTGTTCTGAGCCTGCTAGCGCTGCAGCCCACGGCGCTTCAGGGCTATGCCTATCTCGTGCTGTACAACGTGGTCTTCGTTCTGCCGCTCGTCGTCATCCTCGTCGCGGCTTCGTCGCGCCCGGTGCGTAATCGGATCGCGCTCTGGCACGTGCAGCACAAGCGGCGCGTGAAGCTTGCGCTCGGCAGCGGCGTCGTGGTGCTGGGGCTGGGAATTCTGGCGACCGTTTAGCAGCTCACAAGGCGGCGAGCACGCGGTCGAGCCGGCCGCGTACCTCGGTCGCGATCTTTTCCACCTCGGGCTTGCCGACGAGCTGCATCACGGCGAGCGGATCCATGATGTCGACAACCGTCTTGCCGCCTGTTTGCCGCACCACGACGTTGCAGGGCAAGAGGGCGCCAATCTCCGGCTCCGCCTCGAGCGCCTTGTGCGCGAACTGCGGGTTGCACGCGCCGAGAATGCGGTAGGGCGGCATGTCGAGCCCCAGCTTTTTCTTCAACGTCGCGGCGACGTCGATCTCGGTCAGAACGCCGAACCCTTCCTTCGCGAGCGCCTGCGTCACCCGCTCGATGGTCTTGTCGAAGCTGCCTTCCACGGTCTTGCCGAACGAATATTTGCTCACCTTGCGCTTCCTTTCTCCAATGCTATTCCCCGATCTCCCGTTTCATCTGCTCGAACTGCTCGCGCGTCAGCTCGCCCTTGGCGTAGCGCGCCTTCAGGATGTCGATCGCACGGGCCTCGCTATGCGGCGGCAAGGTGCTTGGTGGGCTGGACGCCAGCCATTTGACAAGCACCACGATGCCGAGAATCACCAGAATCCAGAAAAGCCCCATGTGCAGTATCCCCAGGCCGATCCATCCCCAGCCCATGCCGTCGAATCCGCTCCACATTACGAATACCTCGCTCTAATCGCCGTTGGATGCTGGGCGTTGCGCCGAGTTCGCCGTCCCGAAATCACGGTAGCGCGTTCGGTCGGCGCACGATTGACCTCCATCAATGCGCCGGCCGATTCACGCCGCCGTTCTCACCGTTCGAAGCTCTTGCGTAGATAGGCGAGGACCGCCTTCAGATCCGCGTCGGTGAGCGACGGACTGCCGCCTTTGGGCGGCATCGCCATCGGCGACCCCGGGCTTTGGTAGCCTTGCTTTATCCTCTTCAGGACCACGGCGTCCGGGGCCTTCAACGGGCTTTTCGCCGAGGTGAAATCGGGCACGCCGGGAAGCACGCCTTTGCCGTTGGCGCCGTGACAGGCGATGCAGGTGCCCTGATAGATCTCCTTGCCCGCGGGCGCGGCGAGGCTCGCCGCCGCCGCGCCCGCGAGCGCGACGGCGCCGAGGTAACGCAACGAACGATAGGTGCGCATGTCAGTTACTCCCCTGCAGGAAAGCGAGAATGTCGCGCGCTTCCTGTCCCGTCAGCCCGGCGCGCAGGCGCATGTGGCTGACGATGACCTTCCATTGGTCGTCGCGGAAGTCCTTCGGGTCGCGCATGTTGTGGCAGCGCGCGCAGTTGTCGGCCCACGCCTTCGCGCCGCGCGCGAACGCCTGAGGGTCGGCCGGCTGCTGCGCCGGGGCGAAGCTGCTCCAGGCAAGCAACAACGTCGTCGCCGATGCCAAGATGATGTGAAGCGTTTTCATATCGATCTCCTCAGAATCCGAATGCAAACTGCAAGAGCACGCGGTTCGCGTCGTTCGGCGTTCCGGGCTCGCCGTCGTTGCGCTCGTAGGCCAGCTTGCCCACGATATCCGACTCGAACCAGTAGTCCACCCCGAGCCCGAGCTGCTTCAGGTCCTGGTCGGCGTGCGGCGAAGTGAACTTCCCATAGCGCAGAACCGGCTCCCACTTGGTGCCGGGGATGCGGTAGGCCGCCTGCACGTAATGCGTCTTCCAGGTTCCGCCGAGCGGAGCGACGCTCGTGTCGAGATCGCCGACCCTCGAGCGCATGTATTCGCCGCGCAGGTCGAGTCCCCTCCAGCGCCAGCCGAAATCGGCGCCGACGACGGAGTAGTTGCGGCTTGCCTCCACCGGCGCACCCTCAGGCGCGACTGCAACGCGCGAATGCGCGGCGGACAAACCCAGCTCGAGATTCGGAATCGGCAGAAACCCCAGGCGCCCGCCGACCAGCTTGTGCTTCGACGGGTTCGTGGTGCCGCCGGTGGCAGCAATTGACTCGATCTCGTCGCCCGCTCCGCTGAGCTCGAGCCTCGGCCCATTACCCACGTAAAGCGTGTAGTTCGCCTTCATCCCCGAGCCGAACGGCACGCCGCCCTTGATGCCGGCGCCGATGTCGGACACCGGCACCGCGCCGCCTTCCTCCTCGAAGCCGGGCGGCTTGGACGGGAACTTGTTGATCCAGGCCGGATGCAGGTTCTGGATGAAGTACCCGATCGGGCTCAGGAACTTGCCGCCGAATGCGGTGAGGTAATCGTTCGCGAACACGTTCATGTTCGCGTACTCCAGCCCGAACTCGGCTTCGCCCTCGGCGTTGGACATGATCTCGAGTTCCGTTTCGAAGAGCAGCAGGTCCTTGTACTGATAATGAAAAATCGGGTTGAAACCGACCTCGCCGAAGCTGCTGTTCATGCCTCTACGGTTGGCATAGCCGACGTGGCCGTAGCCCGCGAGGTGCACCAGAGAGTTGTTGGCGAGAAGGCCTGACCCGCCTGCTTTCTTCGCCTGAGATACCTCGTCGCGAACTTCCTGCACGTCCTGCTTGGTCGCGGTGTCCTGCTTTTGACGCTCGAGCACTGAGCGCAGCTCGCGCATTTCGCGCTTGAGCTGCTCGATTTCCGTCTTCAGCTTGTCGGTCTCCGCGTCGGCCCATGCCGGCTGAGCTGCGCCGGCGAGAAGGGTCAACGCAGCGGCGACGGCCGCTTGCTTGCTGTTCAGCTTCATGACTGCCTCCTGAATCGATGCACGCATGCGAGGCGCGCATGCGCGCCCCGGCCAGCCCGCCTATTCGCGGGCGAATCGCGCGGCGCGGATCAAATCAGGAGACGAGGAACGCGCTGGAAGACGGGCTCCCAGCGAAGCGGGGGATCATTGAAGAAGCCGAGAGAGGATGCGGGCTCGGGCCGGGGACTGTGGTCGCGGAAGGCGAGCACCTGGGCGACCAGCGCCACGATATCGCCCGGGTGCTGAATGTCGGGGGCTTGCATCATCGATAAGGCGTCGGAGTCGTGGCACGCATCGCCATCGGAAGGCGGCGATTCCAGTGAGCCCGCCGCATGACGCTCTGACACCGCGTGATCGTGGGTGCCGTTGGCGGGTAATGGTTCGCGGTCGATGCTGCAATAGACGTTCGCTGCCCTCGACAGGACCAGCATCAAGATCAGCGCGACGAAACCCCAGTCGCGAAGCAGCCGCGGCCTGCGGTCTCTCCCGACGTCCCCTTCCCCCATGCGAGCCATCTTGAACGTGCGTGCATCGGCCCGCTTGATCTACGTCAAGCCCCTGTCGTGCTGATGGGTGCGCTTGCCCGGCAAGGCGGCCACGATTATACGAAGCTCATGTTAGGCATCGGGCATGGCGTTGCGTTGCCTTGAGCAGCTCGTTCGCCTCGAGCTCGAAGGATCAAAGCCTCGTTCGCCGCAGGCGCAGCGCGTTGGAAACCACGGACACCGAGCTCATCGCCATCGCCGCGCCGGCGAAGATGGGCGAAAGGAGCAGACCGAAAACCGGGTAAAGCACGCCCGCCGCGATCGGGACGCCGAGCGCGTTGTAGACGAAGGCGAAGAACAGGTTCTGCTTGACGTTGCGCATCGTCGCGTGCGACAGGCGGATCGCCTTGGCGATGCCGCGCAGGTCGCCTTTTACGAGCGTCACGCCGGCGCTCTCGATCGCTACATCGGTGCCGGTGCCCATGGCGATGCCCACGTGCGCCTGCGCGAGCGCCGGCGCGTCGTTGATGCCGTCGCCCGCCATCGCGACGAAGCGCCCCCCCGCCTGCAGCGCCTTCACCTTTTCGACCTTCTGCTCGGGGAGTACCTCTCCGATCACCTCGTCGATGCCGAGCTGCCTGCCGACCGCCTCGGCCGTCGCGCGCGAGTCGCCCGAGAGCATGACGATCGTCACACCCTGCGCCTTCAACGCCTGGACGGCCTCGGGGGTGGTGTCCTTGATCGGGTCGGCGACGCCGATCACCGCCGCGACCCGGCCGTCGACAGCGGCGAACATCGCCGTTTTTCCTTGCGTGCGCAGGCTATCGGCCTTGCCGGCGAGCGCCTCCGGCATCGCCCCGAAACGCTCCATGAAGCGACGGCTCCCGACGGCGACCTTGCGGCCGCCGACCACGCCCTGTACCCCTTGGCCGGTCACCGAGTCGAAGTTTTCCACGGGCTGCAGGGAGATCCCGCGGTCCTCCGCCCCCTTCACGATCGCCTGCGCAAGCGGATGCTCGCTCGCGCGCTCGAGGCTCGCGATGACCCGCAGCGCCTCGTCCTCGTTCATGCCCTTCTCGACTGCCAACGCCACAAGCTGCGGCCGGCCGAGCGTCAGCGTGCCGGTCTTATCCACCACCAACGTGTTCACGTCGCGCAGCTTCTCCACGGCTTCGGCGTTGCGGAAAAGAATGCCGTTCAGCGCGCCCTGCCCCATCGCCACGGTAATGGAAATCGGCGTGGCGAGTCCTACTGCGCACGGGCACGCGATGATGAGCACGGCCACGGCGTTGACCACGGCATAGGTGAGCGCCGGCGAAGGTCCGAAAATGCCCCAAACGATGGCCGTGAGCACCGCGATAGCGATCACGGTCTGTACGAAGTACGCGGCCACGAGATCCGCCAGCCGCTGCACCGGCGCCCGCGTGCGCTGCGCCTGCGCCACCATGTGCACGATCTGCGCGAGCAGCGTGTCCGAGCCGACGCGCTCGGCGCGAATCACCAGCGTGCCCTTGCCGTTGATCGTCGCGCCGGTCACCCGATTGCCCGCCTTCTTCGGCACCGGGACCGGCTCGCCGGTGATCATCGACTCGTCGACGTTCGACGCGCCCTCGAGGCAGACGCCGTCGATCGGTACCTTCTCGCCCGGACGCACGCGCAGGCGGTCGCCGACCTGTACCTCGGAAAGCGGCACTTCCACCTCGCGGCCGTCGGCTTCCACGCGCAGCGCCGTATTGGGCGCGAGCGCAAGAAGCTGCTTGATCGCCTGGCTGGTCTGGCCGAGCGCGCGCAGTTGCATGACTTCGCCGAGCAGCACAAGCGTCACGATGACCGCCGCTGCCTCGAAATACGCGCCCACTTCTTCGCCGCCGTGCATGCGGAATTCCGCGGGGAACAGGCCGGGAGCAAAAACCGCCGCCACGCTGAAGATGTAGGCAAGCGCGACGCCGAGCCCGATGAGCGTGTACATGTTGGGACTGCGGTTCTTGAGCGACAGCGCGAACTTGCGGAAGAACGGCCAGCCCGACCACAGCACCACCGGAGTGCCCAGCACGAACTCTACGTAGGCGCGGGTTCGCGGCGAAAGGCCGAGGGGCTCCATGATGCCGAGATACGGCGCCATGGCGATGAAGATGAGCGGGATCGAGAAAACCACCCCGACCCAGAAGCGGCGCGTCATGTCGCGCAGCTCCGCGTTGTCCTCCTCAGCGCCGGCCATCGGCACGAGCGCCATGCCGCATTTCGGGCAGTTGCCGGGCCGGTCGCTGCGCACTTCCGGGTGCATCGGACACGTGTACTCGGCCGCTGGCGGCACCACGGGTTTTTCTTTGGCGGCATACTTCGCGGGGTCGGCCTTGAACGCCAATAGGCAGTGCCGTGAGCAAAAGTGGTAGGTCTTTCCCTGATAGACGGAGCTGCCTGCCGCCTTTGCCGGCTCGACCTTCATGCCGCAGACCGGATCGATCGAGCTCATAGCCTTCCAGATTTGAGCGCGATCACCGCCCAGGCAAGGCCGAGGGCGCCGGCGACGACGAATCCGACGATGCCGAGGATCGGAACACCCTGCACGCTCGGCCCGGCATCGGCGCCGATGACGATCGCCGACCCAACGACGATCGAGGCGATGATCAACGCAAAGGCAAGCCGGTTGCTCGCGTGCAGCAAGTGCCGCTCCAGGCTGCCGCCGCTCTGGTAGCGGATGTCGAAAAGCGGCTCGCCGCGCTCAAGGCGCCCCAATAGGCGCCGCAACGCGATGGGCGCGTCGCGGCCGACGTCACGGAGCGCGCTTGCCAGCCGGTAAATTTCGGCCGCTTGCGCCACCCCCGCGCGCGGCAGCAGCGCGTGCTTGAGCAGCCGCACGCTGTATGCGCGGAAGGCTTCGATCGAGCTGAACGTCGGATCGAGCTCTCGCACCAGCGCCTCGATCTCGGCGAACGCGCGCAGGAGCAGCGCTGTCTCGCGCAGCAGCCGGACATGGTGGTCGCGGCCCAGGCGCACGAAGCTCTGCAATATTGCGCTGAATGCCTGCCGGCCCGCAGCCGACTCGCGGTAATAGCGGTCGAGCGCTTTCGCGAGGTCGTTGGTGAACGCGACGCGATCGAGCTGCGCGCTCGCGCCCCCCATACCGAGATAGGCGCTTGCCACCCAGCCGGCATCGCGGGCGATTACCCCGAGAAACAGCTCGCGCAGGCTCGCCTGCACGCGCGGCGGCAGCTCGCCGAGCGCGCCGAAGTCGTGAAAGCACAGGCGCCCGTCGGACGTTGCGAAGATGTTCCCTGGATGCGGGTCTGCATGGAATACACCGTGCTCGAACACCTGGATGAGGAAAAGCCGCATCAGCGTGCGCGCATACTGCGCGCGCGAGGCGGCATCGGCCTCGCGCACGTCGAGGCGGTGCCCCGGGCTTTGCTCCATGGTAAGCACGCGCCGCGTCGTGGCGTCCGGGAAAACGCGCGGCACGAATACCGCCGGCTCCTCGCGGTTTGCCGCGGCGAAGCGCTCGGCGTTTGCCGCCTCGCGCTCGAAGTCGAGCTCGCCCAGCAGCGTCTCCGAGAACTCATCGACCAGTTCGGGCAGGTTGAACGCCCGCAGTACCGGCAAGCCGTTCAGCAGCCCGGCGACACGGCGCAGGATCGCGATGTCCGATTCGACGAGAGCTTCTATTCCCGGGCGCTGCACCTTGACGACAACCGGCGTGCCATCGTGCAGCGTCGCGCGATGCACCTGAGCAATCGAAGCGGCCGCTAGCGGCTGATCATGGAAGCCCGCGAAGAGTTCCGCGACCGGGTGGCCAGTCTCTTCCTCGATGATGCGCCGCGCGAGCTCCGCGGGGAACGGCGCCGCGGAGTCGTGCAGCTTGCGCAGCTCCGTGGTGAGCTCCTCCGGGAAGAGGTCCGTGCGCCCCGAGACCATCTGGCCGAACTTGACGAACGTCGGCCCGAGCTCTTCGAGCGCTTCGCGCAGGCGAATCGCGTCGCTCTTTTCAGCGCTTTGCTCGGCCTGCACCGGCTCGCGGCCGAAACCCAGACGCTTGGCGTAGTGGCCCCAGCCTTTGGCCGCGGCGACTTTGGCTATCGCGCGCAGGCGGCCAAGCTCGCTTGGCGAATCGAGCGCCGGGCGCGTTGACATGTCCATTACTGCGTTATCTCTCTGGCCAGCTTGGACCGCCGCTCCTGCTGCACGTTGATGTAGATCAATCGCGTAAGCCTGTTGGACCACGCGATCCTTGCCGGGTTTTCACCGCGGTCTTCAACAATTACGGAATGGCAAAGGATCAGCGCGTCGCGTGGCTCGACCACGCCAAGGGGTTCTGCATCGTTCTCGTGGTGATGCTCTACGCCACCGACATCGTCCAGCGCTCGGCAGGGCAGGAGGGTTGGCTGCAGGCGGTGGTTTCGTTCGCCATGCCTTTCCGCATGCCGGACTTTTTCCTGCTTTCCGGGCTCCTCGTCTCGCGCGTGATCGGGCGCGATTGGCGCACCTACCTCGACCGCAAAGTCGCCCACTTCGCCTATTTCTACGTCCTGTGGCTCTCGATCCTGCTCGCCTTCGAGGCGCCATGGATCGCGGCTCGCGAAGGCTGGCCGGCCGTCGCGAACGAGTACCTCCGGGCCTACGTGCATCCGTACTCGATGCTCTGGTTCATCTACCTGCTGCCGGTGTTCTTCGTCGTCACGCGGCTGGTGCGCCCGGCGCCCGCTGCGCTGGTGTGGCTCGCCGCGGCGGCGCTCCAGGTCGCGCAGTTCGACACCGGCCTCAAGGTGTTCGACAAGTTCGCCATGTACTTCGTCTACTTCTATACCGGCTCGCTCGCTGCGCCGCACGTCTTCCGGCTCGCCGACGCCGTGCGCGCCCACCGCGGCAAGGCGCTCGCCGGCCTCGCGGTTTGGGCCGCTCTGAACGGTGCGCTGGTCTTCACCGGTTATTCGCACCTGCGCGTGCTGTCGCTCGCGCTCGCCTTGGTCGGCGCCACGGCGGTGATTGTCGTGGCGGCATTGGTTGCCGGCATGCCCGCGTTCCGGCCGTTCGGCTACTGCGGCCGCAACTCGATCGTCATTTATCTGGCGTTCCTCATCCCCGTGACCGTGACGCGGAAAATCCTGGGCATGACCGGATGGATAGAGGACGTCGGCTGGATGTCGCTCGTCGCGACCCTCGGCGGGGTAGTCGGGGCGCTCGCGATGTACTGGCTGGTGCGCGGCACGCCAATGCGCTTCCTGTTCGAGCGGCCCGAGCGCTTTCATCTACCGGGCGCGATCGTCTCGACCGAGAAGCGCTCGCCGATCTCGTCGAGCAGCGCAAGCACGCGCCTGTCGTCGCCCTTGCCGACAATGGCGAATCGAAATGCGGGCTTGAACCCCATGCGCGTGAACGAGGCAAGCGACGGGTAGTTCGTCGCCACAACAAGCGTAGCGAGCCCGCGGAATCCCCGGGCGGTTCCGACGCTCGCAAGAGCGGCCCGCACAAGCGAGGCATGGAGCTTCCTTCCGCGCCACTCCGGAAGCGTGAAGGCCTTGAAGTGGTACACCCAGCCTTCCGGGAAGTGGAAGCGAAAATCGCTGTCGACGTTTGTCGGCGCGCTCGCATGGAAGGCGTAGCTCACCAGCTTGCCGCCGGCGAACGCGCCGAAGCAGCGGTTGCCTGCGGCGCTCGCCTCGGAAAGGAAGCGCCCGCTCAAGTCGTAGCTCAGGTCCGACGTATATGCCGCCAGTTCGTCCAGCGCGACTTCGCGACAGGGGAGTTCCGTCGTCGTAGAAGCATCGAGGCCTTGCGGTTGCGGCCTCGACAATACAAGCCCGCGATACGGCATATAGCCAACGAGGCGATCGGCCACCCGCCAGGCGAAATAGCGCGCCGCCGGGGCTGCGCCGAAGCGGCTTGCCTGATGCCGGACGCCTGCCGCAAGACCTCGCATCAGTCGACGGCCTGGATCTTGGTCACCGTCAACGCGCTGCCGACCTTTTCGGCCTGAAACTTCACCTTGTCGCCGGCCTTCACCTGGTCGAGGAGCGCGGGGTCCTTTACCTGGAACACCATCGTCATCGCCGGCATGTCGAGGTTGGCGAGCGGGCCGTGCTTGATGGTGATCTTCTTCGCCTGCTTGTCGACCTTGCGGACCTCACCGTCGCTCAACGGCGCGCCGTGATGCGCGGCGTGGTCGGTGGAAGACTGCTGCGCAAAGGCCGGGAAAGCGAGCGCGGCCGCGAGAACGAGTGCTGCAAGCTTGTTCATCGATCGACTTCCTTTCTTACGTTGCGTCGGTAAAAAATCTTCAGGTTCGGCGTTTCGCCCTGCCGGGAAACGACTCGGGCAGGAGAAGCTTGTGGCCGCTCACCGTGGCCTCGTAGGCAATCTTCCAGCGGCCGTCTTCCTGAACCCAGTACTGGCGCTTGCGCGCGCGCTGCGACAGGTTGCTCGAGCGGTAATCCTGGTCGAACGTCACTTCTATCAGGCCTTCGCGGGCGCCGGAACGCAGCACGCTCACATTGGCGAGCGCCACTTTGATCCAGCGCTTTGCCGCATTGACCGCGCGCTTGTGCGCGCCCCACGCGGCCAGGTCGGTCCCGTCGGTGCGGAACTCGCGCGCGTAGTGGGAGAGATATTTGTCGGCGTCGCGGCTTTCCCAATCCGCGCGCCACGTTTCGAGCTCCCGCAAAAACGCATCGCGCTCGGCGCGCCAGGCTTCGGCGCTCAGCCACTCGCCGCGCTCCGCGATCACGACCGGCGTCGCTCCCGGGTGCACGCGCTTCGCGAGCTCGGCAATCTCCTCGTTCGCGAGCGCGATGCAGCCGTCGCTCGCGCGCGGTGCCCGAGCATAATTCTCGGAGGGCACGCCGTGCAGCCAGATGCCGTAGCCCGTCCGGCCGGCGCGCCGATCCCATTCGTTCGGATAGTTGAGCGGGAAAGCGCCCCAGCCGTAGAGATCGGGCAGCTTGCGGCCGGGGATGCTGGAGGTGACGTGGTAGATGCCGAGCGGCGTCTTCTGGTCGCCCTGGCGCAGCTTGCCGACGCCCTGCTTGCCGAGCGTGCCGTAATAGTCGGCGACGAGGCGCGGCACGCCGCGGTCGTTTTCATAGACATAGACCCTGGAGCGGCTCGCGTCGACCACGATGGCATGCTCCTCCGACTTCGGCAGCACCAGGAGCTGACGCGGGATAGCGCCCGCCAGCGGGCGCTCTCTGAGCGCTTGCAGGCGCGCGAGCGCTTCCGCGCGCAGCGCTTCCAGCCGCTCGGGCGCCGCGCTGCCGGCGTTGCCCAGCCCGCCTATGGGCCGGACGTGCGCGAGGAGCAAGTCTCCACGCACCAGGTATGCGAGCCGGAAATTGGGGTAGCGCCCGATCAGGCCGTCGACTTCGTCGAGCGCGGCGTGCGCGCGCCCCTCCGCGACGTCAGACAGCACGCGGCGCAGCTCCGCCTCCGCCTCGGCGCCGGACGCCGCGCCTGCGGCGCAGCCGAGGCCGAGCGCTACAAGGGCAAAACGGATGAACGCAGCGCGCTTCACTTAACGGTGATTTTCGCGATCATGCCCGCTTCCATATGGCCCGGCATCAGACAGGCGTAGTGGAATTCTCCAGCGCGAGTGAACTGCCAGACGACCTCGCCCTGCTTTCCCGGGGCGACATGCGCCATGTAGGGCTCGTCGTGCTCCATGTTCGGAAACCTCCTCATCAGCTCGGCGTGCTCCTTTAGCTCCTTCATGCTGCCGATCACCATCTCGTGCATGATCTTGCCGTCGTTGCGCACGAGGAAGCGGACCGTCTCGCCGCGCTTCACCACGATGTCGCCCGACATCGAATGCGGCGCATCGCCCATGCGCACGTCAGTCGTGCGCTCCCGCGGGGCGCTGGCCATGGCGGAAAAATGCATCGTGTCGTCCATCCCGACGCGGATCGTGCGGTCGACTCTTTTCGGGTTTCCGGCCCGGCCGAACGGCATTTCCTCGGCCTTCGAGTAGTCCACGGCCTTGGGTTTGCCGTGCCCACTCTCGCCATGCCCGAAGGCGGCGGGAACGAGCGACATCAGGGAAACGGCCATCGCGGCGGCCAGGACGGGTTTTGCATGGTGCATTGCACTTTCTCCTTTCAAGGAAGAAACGACAAGGAAACGTTCGACCTCATCAATGGCCGACACGGCCTGCCGGCTTTCTTGCCCGCAGCGCCGGCCCTTGCGGGTCCGCCGCTGCAGGTTGCTTGCGTGCCGCCGGCGGGGCCTCGCCTTTCCACTCGTAGGCGACCGTGCCCGCCGGGTGCTGGTACCAGCCGGGGTCCTTGTAATCGTTGCGCGCGAGCCCTTCGCGCACCTTGACCACGGTGAACATGCCGCCCATCTCCAGCGGGCCGAAGGGGCCGCTGCCGCTCATCATCGGCAGCGTGTTGTCCGGCAGCGGCATTTCCATCTCCCCGCCCATGTCGGCCATGCCGCGCTCGCCCATCACCATGTAGTCGGGCACCAGGCGGTTGATTCGCTCGGCCACTCCGCGGTGATCGACGCCGATCATGGTCGGCACGCCGTGCCCCATCGCGTTCATCACGTGGTGCGACTTGTGACAGTGCAAGGCCCAGTCGCCGGGGTTGTCGGCGACGAAATCGAAGGCGCGCACCGATCCGACCGGGACATCGACCGTGGTCTCGGGCCAGCGCGCGCTCTTCGGCACCCAGCCGCCATCGGTCAAGGCGACGCTGAAATCGTGGCCGTGGATGTGGATCGGATGGCTCGTCATGGTGAGATTGGCGACGCGCACGCGCACGCGGTCACCCCTTCGCACCACGAGGGGGTCGATGCCCGGGAAAACGCGGCTGTTCCAGGTCCAGAGATTGAAGTCGGTCATCTGCGCGACCTTCGGCGTGTAGGCGCCGGGATCGATGTCGTACGCCGCCATGATGAAAGCGAAATCGCGGTCGACCGGCATGAACTTGGCATCGCGCGGGTGCACGATGAGCGAGCCCATCATGCCCATCGCCATCTGCACCATCTCGTCGGCGTGCGGGTGGTACATGAACGTGCCGGACTTGCGCATCTCGAACTCGTACACGAAGGTCTTGCCGGGCTTGATATGCGGCTGGGTCAGGCCGCCGACGCCGTCCATGCCGTTCGGCAGGATGACGCCGTGCCAGTGGATCGTGGTGTGCTCGGGGAGCTTGTTGGTGACGAAAATGCGCACGCGGTCGCCCTCGACGCATTCGATCGTCGGCCCCGGGGACTGCCCGTTGTAACCCCATAGGTGCGCGGTCATGCCGGGCGCGATTTCCCTGCGCACCGGCTCGGCGACGAGATGGAACTCCTTCCAGTCGTTGTTCATCCGCCAGGGCAGCGACCAGCCGTTCAGGGTGACCACCGGGTTGTACGGCCGCCCGGTGCTCGGGAAAAGCGGCGGCGCCGCTTCCGCGCTCTCGCGCAACGGCGCCTCGGGGAGCGAGGCTGCGCCGGCGCGCGAGACCAGCGCCGCGCCGAGCAGGCCGGTTCCGGACAGGAATTGTCTTCGGCTCGTCATGTCAGCGTCCCTCCCGCGGCGAACGGCTGGTGAGCGCCATCTGAAAATCGGATTCGGCCATCCAGAAGTCGCGCTGCGCCTCGATGTAGGCGTTGATCGCCGCCACCTGCTCGCGCGAGTCGGCGAGCAGCTCGAACACGCTCGCGAGCATGCCGTTGTAGCGCAGCAGCACTTCTTCGGAGATGCGCTTGCGCAGCGGCACGATCTCGTCGCGGTAGTGGCGCGCGAGGTCGAACGCCGTGCGGTAGGCGGCGTAGGTCTCGCGCACTTCCGAGCGCGCCTGGACGGCGGTCTCGACGGCGCGGCTGACCGCCTGCATGTACAGGCGCTCGGCGCGCGTGTTGCGCGCCCCGCCGAAATCGAAGAGCGGGAGCTGCAGCTCGATTTCCCATCCCCGCTGCGGCGGCTTGCCGGTTTCGCTGTTGCTGTGCAGGCCGAAGTCGACGAGGTTCACGAAGCGCGTCGCCCTGGTGAGGTCGAGCGAGCGAGCGAGCGCCTCGGTTTCGCGGCGCGCGGCCTGCACGTCGAGGCGCTGCGCCAGCGCCTGCGCCTCGAGATCCGTGCCGAGCTCCTTCGGTGCTTTCGGTAGCTCGGGCAGACGCTCGGGCAGCCGGTACGCGACGTTTTCGCCCCAAAGGCCCATCACGCGCACGAGCCGCTCGCGCGCCGCGAGCTGCGCCTGCCTTGCGCGCGCGAGCTGCGCGGTCGTTTCCGCGTAGAACGCCTGCTCGCGCGCCTGGTCGAGCTTGGAGAAATTGCCGACCGCGGCCATGCGGCGCGCGAGCTCGGCGCTCGCCTCGGCGGCCTCCTTCACCTGCATCGCATAGCGCACGCCCTCGACTGCGGCGACAGCCTCGAACCATGCCTTGCGCGCCTCCAGCGCCACACGCAGCGCCTCGCTCGCCGCGCGGCTTTGCGCGCCGGCAAGGCGCGCCTCCTCGCCGCGCACCGAAAGCGGGATGGTGAGAAGGCCGAGCACGTCGAAAAACACGCTGCGGTCGTATTCGAGCTCGTCGCCGCGGCGCAGGCGCGCGAACGAAAAGCGCGGCCCGCTCCAGCGGCTCGCCTGCACGAGGTCCGCTTCGGCGATGCCCACTTCGGCGTAAGCCGCCTGCAGCCCCGGGTTGTGGAGGAGCGCGATCTGCACCACCTCCTGCGCGCCCAAGGGCTTTGCCAGGAGCTCATTTACGCGTGCGCGCACCGAGTCGGCTTCGGTCTGCGCGCGCACCCACTTCGTCTGCGCGCCGGTGCGCTCCTGCACCGCGCGCTCGACCTCGGAGAACCGGGCGTCTTCGCTCAGGCTGGCGCAACCCGCGAGCAGCAGCACGAGCACTGCGGCGAGCGGCTTCATTTGTGCTGCATCCCGTGCATGGGCGGCTTCGGTCCCGCCTTCGCCGCTTCCTGCTGGCCGCGCACTATGCCGAGGTGGCCGCCGACCCGGCCGACCTCTTCGTTCGCGTCGCGCCACGGCGCGACTTCGGGCTCTTTATAAGGCCGGTAATCGGCGAAGGCGGAACGGTATTCGAGCGGCGGCACCGGCGCTTTCGGGTCGCGCGGATTGGCCTGCGGCGCGTTCTGCGCCGCCGCTGCGCCGGCGACAATCATCGCCAACGCACAAAAAATGCGTTTCTGCATGGCTCTCCGACATCGTGGCTGCACGCAAACGCGTGCGGGAGCGGCGCGCCTCAGGGCGCCGCCGGCGTCAGCACTTCAGAGAGCCAAAGGAGGGGGGTCGAGGTGCTCGGGAACGTGGCCAGCGGCAAAGCGCTCGAGCGCGACGACCTGCTCGGCGCCCGAGAAGTCCGGCAACGCGGCTGGTGCGACGTGAGGCACGAAAGCAAAGCCGGCGCAATGCTCGGCGCAGTTGCTGCAATCGTGGTTGTGGCCGTCTCCCTGCTGGACGCCATGACCGTGATCGGCATGCGCCTGCACCGCGCCGCCGTGGTCGCCGGCGGCGCAAATGCCGCCAGTCATGGCCGCAATGCCGCGCAATGGAATCAGCGCGAGCATAGCGCAGACGAGCAGCAGCTTGAGAGCGCGTTTCACGGGGCCGGATGCTAACACACGGTATTGAGAATCGGTCGTGGTCGACTTCTACAAAGACAATGAGCCGGACGGCCAAGTTCCCTCCCGGCAGGGACCTTTTCCTGCCTCTTGCGCCGCGCTTAACCTTCGGTGCCGGTCCGCTCCCTGGCGCTGCCACCGCCGGCCGGAATATCGGCCGAAGGACTCGGGCGCGAGTCGACCTCGTAGGTCTTCCTGATTTCCGCCAGCGTCATCTCGCGCTTTCCGTCCTGGCCGAGCAGGCGCATCAACCAGGAAGGTTGTCCTGCCGCGCCGGACCCGAGACCGCAGCACGTGCCGCCCGGGGGAGCGGGCGCTGCCGCCGGTCCACGCTTTTCCGAGCTCGCCTGCTCCTCGGGCTCGGCCCTCTTGTGCATTCCCTTCATCAGCTTCATGTCTGCGAGGAAGCCGATGCCGAAGCCTGCGGCCGGAGCAACGACTGTCCACGGCCCACCGAGATATTGACCTACCGCCAAACCGCCGAAGAGACCCACGCAACAAAGCATCGGTTACCTCCTATTGGGCGAAAAGAGCCGCGAGCGATTGCCTGGCGACCGACTCATCGGCCGCCAGCCAAAGCACGCTGGCATCTCGCCGGTAAAAGTAGTGCTTCTGCCCTTGCCCGAGCACCGAATAGATCATGACCTTCCCCTGCTTCGAGCCTGTAAGCTGGCTGAACGGCGTATTGCCCTTACGAATGCGGGCGCTCATTTCGTTCAACTGGCGACCGGCCGCGGCCGTGGAAGACGCTTGCGCGAAATAGACCATCGCTGCCGCTCCGTCCTTCTCGTAATGCGCTACATAGCCGGCTTTAGCGCCCACGTCTTTTCCGTGGAGGCGGTTGATCTCCTCGAGCGCTTGCTTGCCTCGGCTCGCGTGAAGCAGCTGGAGATCTCCAAGGCTCTTGGGCGGCTGGGGGTCGCCGCCGTCGCCGACGCGCGAGCGGGCTTCGGCGATCCTGTCCTGGACGATACGTCCCGTGTCCGAGTCTTGTGCAACGAGCGGCAGCATCCGCTCCCAATGCCTGATCGCGCCTTCGTAATCCCCGATTTGAAACGCGGCGCTGCCCGCCAGCGCGAGCGCCTTGATGTTGTTCGGATCGGCCTCGAGCGCCCGTGCCAAAAGCTTTTGCGGCTCGCCCTCCAGGCGCCGGTCTTGCGTGGTCGCCAGCGCGAGCGCGTAATCGGCCAACAATCCTGCGTCGCGGGGCGAGCGTGCCACGGCGTTCGCATACGCTTCCGCCGCTTCGCCGAAGCGCCCGAGCGCCTGGTAAGAGCGCCCAAGCGTGGTCCAGCCCTCGACGTCCTCCGGATTGCGCGCCATGCGGGCCGCGAGTTTCTCGACAAGCACCTCCATCTGCTCCGCGTTTGTGTCGTGTGCCGCCGTGATCGCTTGCGGGTTTCCAACGGAGAAATAAAGCGCTACGGCAATCAGCGGGATCGCCACGCCAGCCGCAGCCGCGCCTACCCAGCCGCGGCGCGGGCGCTCCGAAATCGCGTCGCGTTCCCTGAGATCGTCGATTAGCCGTGCTTCGAGTTCCCGCTTCGCCTTCTCGTACTGCTCCACGTCGAGCATCCCGGAGTCCCGGTCGGCCTGGAGCTCGCGCAGCTGGTCGCGATGGATGGAAACATTGGCTGCGCTGCGCGAGAACCCGGCGCGTTCGCGGCTCGTGAGCATCGGCAGCACCACGAACAGCAGGGCGCCAACCACGAGCAAAGCACTGAGTAGCCAGAATACAGTCATCGTCCCTCCGCCTCGGTCCGCGATTCGAGCAGCAGCGCCGCGCGAGCGTGGTCGGCTTCCGAGAGCTCCACTTCGCCCGCCTTGCGCTCGCGCGCGAGGCGGTAGAACAACCCGATCAGCGCCACCGCAAGCAGAAGAAGCGGCCCAAGCCATAGCAGCAGAGTGGTCGACTTGAACGGCGGGCGCCACAGGATGAAGTCGCCGTAGCGGGCTTTCATGTAGCCCACGATGTCTTCTTCGGTCTTGCCCTGGCGCAGCTGCTCGCGGATCAGGTTGCGCACATCCTTCGCGAGATCCGCGTCCGACTCGGCGATCGTCTGGTTCTGGCACACCGGACAGCGCAGCTGCCCGGCGATCGCCATCGCGCGCGCTTCGAGCTGCGGGTCAGCGACGGCAGGCGCAGCCTCCTTGCCGAGGGCGCTGCCGCTGAGCAGCAGCAGTAATGCCAAGAAAAGGGCTTTAGCCATGTTGGCCTCGCACTTCAAGCGGTTGCATGACTGCCTGCTCCTCGCGCTGGCTGCGAACCGCGAGACGGTACCTGCGGTCGCCGGCGGCAAGCAGGCCGCCGCACGCCATCAGCGCAATCCCAGCCCAGATCCAGTTGAGGAACGGCTTGTACTGCACGCGCACGAGCCAGGTGCCCGCGTCCAACGCGTCGCCGAGCGTGGCATAGAGATCGCGCGTAATTCCGGCGTCGATGGCGGCTTCGGTCATCGGTTTCTGCTGCGACAGATACGTGCGCTTCGAGGGATACAAAGTCGCGACGCGCTTGCCGGATCGCGTGACTTCAATAGTGGCTTGCGCGGCCACGTAATTCGCACCCTGGACCTGCGTCACTCCATCGAATCGATAGACGTAGCCGCTCAGTTCCACCGTGTCGCCCGCTTCCATGCGGACTTCTTTCTGCGTCTCGTAGCCCCTCACCACCGTTATGCCGAGGATCAGCACGGCCATCCCGACGTGCGCGAGCACCATGCCGTAGAAGGCGCTGGGCGCGGGGGAACGTATCCTGTCCCAGACGCTCACCGCGGTGGTCGCGACAATCCACGCCGCGAGCGCCATTCCGAAGGCAACGAGCGGGCTCCAGTCGCCAAACGCGAACGGCAACGCGAGCCCGGCGGCCAGGCTCACCGCGAATGCCCAGCGCAGCCGCGAGGCGAGATCCGGCAGATGCGCCCTTTTCCAGCGCGCGATCGGACCGACGCCGATCAGGAACAGCACCGGCGCCATTACCGGCAGGAAAACGGTATCGAAATAAGGCGACCCTACGGAGACCCTCCCCAGGCCGAGCGCGTCGAGCGCCAGCGGATACATCGTGCCGAGCATCACCGTGCCGGTCGCCGCAGCGAGCAGCACGTTGTTCGTCAGCAACAGCGATTCGCGCGACAGCAGGGAGAAGGTTCCTCCTCGCACGCGGATACGCGGACTACGCCACGCATAAACGGCGAGAGAGCCGCCGACCACAGCGACCAGGAACGCCAGCATGAAGACGCCGCGCATCGGATCGGAGGCGAAAGCGTGCACCGAGGTCAGGACGCCCGAGCGCACGAGGAACGTACCGAGCAGCGAGAAAGCGAAGGTCGAGATCGCCAGCAGCACGGTCCAGCTGCGGAAGGTGCCGCGCTTCTCCGTGACCGCAAGCGAGTGAATCAACCCGGTTCCCAATAACCAGGGCATGAAGGAGCTGTTCTCCACCGGGTCCCAGAACCACCAGCCGCCCCAGCCGAGCTCGTAATACGCCCACCAGCTTCCGGCCGCATTGCCGAGCGTGAGAAACACCCATGCGACCGTGGTCCACGGACGCGACCAGCGCGCCCACGCTGCGTCGAAGCGGCCGGAAATCAGCGCGGCAATCGAGAACGCGAACGCGACGGAGAACCCGACGTATCCCATGTAGAGGAAAGGCGGGTGCAAGACCATGCCGATATCCTGCAGAAGCGGATTCAGGTCGCGCCCGTCGGCCGGAGCGGGGAGCAGCCGGTTGAACGGGTTGGAGGTGAAAATCATGAAGGCGAGAAATCCCGCGGCAACCAGTCCCATCACGCCGAGCACGCGCGCCACCATGTCTTCCGGCAGCCGGCGGCTGAAAAGCGTCACCGCCGCCGACCAGAGAGCGAAGATCAGCATCCACAGCAGCAGCGATCCCTCGTGCCCGCCCCATACGCCGGCGATGCGGTAGGCAAGCGGCAGACTGCGATTGGAATTGTTCGCGACGTAGGCGACCGAGAAATCGCTGATCACGAACGAGTACGTCAGTACGCCGAAGGCAATTGCGAGGCACAACAACTGCGCGTGCGCCGCGGAGCGGCCGACGCTCATCCAGGCGGCGTTGCTCCGCGCTGCGCCGGCGAGCGGCATGATGCCCTGCACCAGCGCAAGGGCGAAAGCCAGCGCTAAGGCGAGCTGGCCGAACTCCGGAATCATGTTGGTCATTGTTTCCTCATCGAAGCGAGTCGAAACGCGTGCGACATCAGGCCGGCGCAAGCGCCGGCCGCTTTGTTACGACGAGGAAGGCTCAGCGCAGGATGCGCGCGGAGCGGGCGTAGTAACTGCGGGAAGGAGGTGCGGCGGCGTCTGGCGCCGCGACGCGGGACAAGAAAGCGAATGCCGGCACGACAAGCAGCGTGCCGACCGGCGCCGCATCGAGCGCAACGGCCTTTGCCGCGCTCGCTACGGCGGAAACACTTTCATGCGAGTCATGATGCATGGATGCCATCGGTGCAGCCTGCGATGGCGTCGAATGGAGCGTGAGGACATCGCAGACGGGCCGCAGCAGCAGCACCGACAAGGCGGCTAGCGCGGCAATGGCGACGTAGCGCCGGAGGGAGATCGATAACCTCATCGGAGTCTCGTCGGCCGAGTATGACCGGGGAGGCTGCCGACGGCTTGATTTACATCAACCGGCCCTTCGCGCCGGCGATCGCAGGATTTCGCGCGCACAGTTGCGGCCCGAAGCGCCGGCGACACCGCCGCCCGGATGCGTTCCAGGCCCGCATAACCACAGGCCCTCTATGGGGGTTCGATAGCTCGCCAGCTCGGGGAGCGGGCGCATCCATAGCGCCTGATCGAGCGCAAGCTCCGCGTGGTACGCCTGCCCTTCGGGCCAGCCCGCGGCCAGCTCGAGGTCGGGCGGCGTTTGAACATCGACCCTGGCGTCGGCGATGCCGCCCACGTGCGGTGAGAGGAGGCGGCGAGTCAGCTCGCCCAGCTCGCTTCGGCGGTCCGAATCCCAGGCGCCATCGGCGCGGCGGTAGGGAGCGTACTGGAAGTGCGCTTCAACGGCGTTCTCCCTTGAGATCACCTCGATATACGGCTCTACCGACACGCGGCCGTACTTGGATGCGTCATAGGCGCGCTCCAGATAGTCGAGCGACGGCGCGATGACGACGCGGGCGCACGGCGCGACCTTGAACGACACGCGCGCCACCACGCCGCGACGGCGCACATGGCCGAGCGCGCGAGCAAATTCCGGCTCGAGCCATCCCGGCTCGACGAGCTCGAGCAGCGTGCGGCGCGGGTCGGTGCCGCTCACGACAAGCGGCGCGGCGAGCTCCTCGCCGCTGGCGAGCGCCACGCCGCTCACCCGGCCGTCGCGCACCACGATGCGGCGCGCCGCACCCGCGCGGATATCGATGCCGGGACGAGCGCGCAACGCTGCGCCGAGATTGGAGCGTGCGGGACGAAAAACGCCCTGCGGGCTGCCGACGTGGTGATGGAGCAGGCGGAATGCGGTGCCGGCCGAACGCGGTCCCTGCTGCAGGTGCACGATCCCCATTGCCGCGAGCGCGCCCTTGAGCGCATCGCACTCGAACCAGTCGTCGAGAAGCTCCGCGACCGACATCGGCAGCAAGCGCATCAGGTCTTCCATCGCCTGCCGGCCAAGGCGGCGCACCCGGAATGCAAGCTGCACGTTCAATGGGTTCACCGGAGCGGCGCCGTAAAGCTGCTCGAAAAGCCGCGCGATCGCCGCCGTGCGCGCGCAAAACTGCGGCCAGCTCGCCGCGTCGCGTGGGCTCAGCCGGCGAAGCGCTTCTACCGTGCGCCCCATATCGTGCCAAAGCTCGAGCGTTCCGCCTTGCGGCAGCGGGACGACGGCCCAGGGATCGTGCGTCTTGATATGCAACTCCAGCCCGAGCTCGCGGGCGATCTGCGGGGGAACCCAGCCTCCGTCGTCCTCCGTGTTTTTTTCCTCAATGAATATTACGTCGCGCCCCGCACGCTTAAGAAGATGCGCGGCGACGAGCGCGTCGACACCCGCGCCGATGACGATCGCCCGATCGCTCACCGGCGCTCCCGGAGCAGCTCGAAAGCCGCATTGCGGCCCGAGGCCCCCATCACGCCGCCGCCGGGATGCGTCCCGGCGCCGCACTGCCACAGCCCTTCGATCGGCGTGCGGTAGCGGGCCCAGGCCGGCGCCGGCCGCAGAAAGAACATCTGCTGCAGCGACAGCTCGCCCTGGAAGATGTTGCCCTCGGAGAGGCCGACGACGCGCTCGATATCGGCCGGGGTGATCACCTGCCGGTGCAGAATCGCCGATTTCAGGTTCGGCGCGTATTCGGAAAGCGCGTCGACGACCGCATCGCCGAGCGCCTCGCGCCGCTCGTCGGTCCAGCCGCCGCGCTGCTGATAGGGCGCGTACTGCACGAAGATCGACATCACGTGCTTCCCCGGCGGCGCCATGGCCGGATCGAGCATCGAGGGAATGACGATGTCCATGTAAGGCCGGCGCGAGAACTCGCCGTACTTCCCTTCGTCGTAGGCGCGCTCCAAGTACGCGACGCTGGGGCTGACCGAGACCGCACCGCGCAGGTGCGCTCCTCTGCCGGGCAGGCAGGTGAAGTTCGGCAATTCGCCGAGCGCCAGATTGACCTTCGCCGACGCGCCGCGGAACTTGAAGCGGCGGATCGATTGCACGAAGGCTTCCGGAAGATGTTTCTCGCCGACCAATCCGAGAAAAGTCCTGCGCGGATCGGCGCCCGAGACCACCCCGTTGGCGCTTATTTCCTCGCCGCCCTCCAGCACCACCCCGCGCGCTTTGCCGTCCTGCACTACTACATTCATCACAGGGCAAGAAGCTCGAATCTCCGCACCAAACGACGTTGCCGCGGCGGCAATCGCTGCACTGACCGAACCGTTGCCGCCCTTCGCGAAACCCCACGCGCGGAACACGCCGTCGAGCTCGCCCATGTAGTGGTGCAGCAGCACATATGCGGTTCCGGGCGAGCGCGGCCCGAGCAGCGTGCCGATGATCCCGCTCGCCGCTTTGGTCGCCTTGAGCGCCTCGGTCTCGAACCATTCGTCGAGGTAATCGGCCGAGCTCATGGTGAGCAGCTTCCAGAGCGCGTTGAAGCGCTTCTCGCCGATATGTTCGAAGTACCGTCCGAGGCGCACGAGCTCGAGCAGCTCGCGCGGCCTGAGCGATGCCGGATCCGGCGGCGCCATGCGCAGGATGGGCTGGATGACGCGCGCCATCTGGTGCAGCAGCAACCCGAACTCGTCGTAGGCCTCGGCGTCGCGCAGCGAATGGCGCGCCAGCTCGCGGCGGTTCCGGTCGTGGTCGTTCCACTGCGCGAGGTAATCGCCGTTGGGAAGCGGGGTGAGCGTGCTCTCGAGCGGCAGGATATGAAGGCCGTGACGCGGCAGATCGAGCTCGCGGATGATCTCCGGGCGCAGCAGGCTCACGACGTACGAGAACACCGAGAAGCGGAAGCCGGGAAAGACTTCCTCGCTCACCGCCGCGCCGCCCACCCGCTCGCGCCGCTCGAGCACCAGCACGCGCTTTCCGGCGCGCGCAAGGTACGCGGCGCATACCAGGCCGTTGTGGCCGCCGCCGATCACGATGACGTCGTAGCGCTTCACGCGCGCTTCCGTTCGGGATCGAAGAAAGGTTTCCTCACTACCCTCGCCGCGGCGCGCCGGCGCCGGTGTTCCACCGTTATCTCCATGTCGAGCGGCGTGCCCGGCCTGGCCCAGGGCGCGCGCAGGTGCGCGAGCGCGATGTAGCGCTTCAAAAGCGGCGACCATCCGCCGCTCGTGGCGTAGCCCTTTTGCTCCGCCCCGGAATAGATCGGCACGCTCATGCGCCACGCCTGCTGCGGCAGCTGGGTCGCGAGCCCCACCTCCGCGTAGAGGCGCTCGAGGTCTTCCCAGCCCACCTCGATGCCGACGAACTGCCATTGCGGGCCGCGTTCTTTTTCCGCCGCGAGCGCCCGCTTGCCGACGAACCGCTCCTTCTCGAGGTTCACCGTCCAGCCAAGATCCAGCTCATAGGGCGAAGAGGTCTGGCTCTCGATGAGCGCCTTGCGCGCGGGAACGTAGTCCACGTCGATCAGCATGAGGCCCGCCTCGATGCGCGCCACGTCGAGCGCCAGCATGCCTGCCGGTTGCAGCCCGTACGGCGTGCCGGCTTCGATGAGCCTGTCCCACAACGCAAGCGCCTCGCCCGCCGGCACCCAGATCTCGTAGCCGAGGTCGCCGGTGTAGCCGGTGCGGCTCACGCTCACCGGGATGCCGCGCAGCCGGGTTTCCGCGAGGCGAAAGTACTTGAGCGCCGGGAGGTCTCCCATCGCTTGCAGAATCGCGCGGGAGTTCGGCCCTTGCAGCGACAGTGCCGCCATCGATTCGGATGCGTCCTCGATGCTTACCTGCAAGCCGAGGGCGTTGGCCTCCAGCCAGCGCAGGTTGGGCTCGGCGGCCGTCATGCGGAACACCGTCTCGTCGAGCCGCGCCACCGTTCCGTCGTCGAGGACCTTGCCCGCGGCATCGCACCACGGCGTGTACAGCACCTGCCCGACCTGCGCGCGCATCACGTCTCGCGTGACCACGCGGTCGAGGAGGCGCGCGGCATCCCGGCCGCGGATCATGTATTTGTAAAGCGGGGAAACGTCGAACAGCGCCGCCGCCGCGCGGATCGCGTGGTACTCGCGCTCGTGGGACAGCTCGTAGGAGCTCGCGACGAGGTAGCCGGCCCAGCGCCGCCACGCATGGCTGACGCAGAGCGCGACAGTGCGCTCGTGGAACGGCGTGGTTTTCAGCACCGGCTATTCGACGGTTACCGACTTCGCGAGGTTCCTTGGCTTGTCCACATCGGTTCCGCGCACGAGCGCCGCATGGTAAGCGAGCAATTGCAGCGGCACGACGTGCAAAATCGGCGAAAGGGGGCCGTAGTGCTCCGGCATGCGGATCACGTTCACTCCCGGCGAAGAGGGGATGCGCGTGTCGGCATCGGCGAAGACGTAGAGCTCGCCGCCCCGCGCGCGCACCTCCTGCATGTTCGACTTGAGCTTCTCGAGCAGCGCGTCGTTCGGCGCCACCGTGACCACCGGCATTTCAGCCGTGACCAGCGCGAGCGGGCCGTGCTTGAGCTCGCCCGCGGGATACGCCTCGGCGTGGATATAGGAGATTTCCTTGAGCTTGAGGGCGCCTTCCAGGGCGATCGGGTAGTGCAAGCCGCGCCCCAGGAACAAGGCGTGTTCCTTGTTCGCGAAGCGCTCCGCCCAGGCGATGATGTGCGGCTCCAGCGCGAGCGCCGCGCCGAGCGCGGTCGGCAGATGGCGCAGCGACTTGAGGTGCGCCGCCTCGTCCTGCGGCGTCAGCCGCCCGCGCAGCTTCGCGAGCGTAAGCGTAAGCAGGAAAAGCGCCGCAAGCTGCGTGGTGAACGCCTTGGTGGACGCGACGCCGATCTCGACGCCGGCGCGCGTGAGGAACTGGAGCTGCGTCATGCGCATCATGGCGCTGCTCGCGACGTTGCATACGGCGAGGGTGGTCCCCTGGCCAAGCGCCTGCGCGTGCTTCAGCGCCGATAGCGTATCGGCGGTTTCCCCCGACTGGGACACCCCCACGACCAGCGACTTCGGATCCGGAACGCTCGTGCGATAACGGTACTCGCTCGCGATCTCGACATTGCACGGAACGCCGGCGATCGCCTCCAGCCAATAGCGCGCCACGAGCCCCGCGTGATAGCTCGTGCCGCACGCGAGGACAAGCACCGAGCGCACGTCCCTCAGCGCCTGCGCCGCGCGCGCGCCGAAAAGCGCAGCCGTCACCTCGCGCACGCTCTCCACCGTGTTGGAAACGGCGTGCGGCTGCTCGAAGATCTCCTTCTGCATGAAATGCCGGTAAGGTCCGAGGTCGGCTTCCGTGCCGCTCGTCTGCACGGTACGCAGCTCGCGTGCCGCCTGGCAGCCGTCGCGGTCGAATACGCGCCAGCCGTCGCTGCCGATGGATACCACGTCGCCCTCTTCCAGGTAGGCGACGCGGTCCGTCGTGCCGGCGAGCGCGAGCGCGTCCGAAGCGAGGAAGAACTCGCCGTTGCCTTCGCCGACCACCAGCGGGCTGCCCGCGCGCGCGCCGACCACGGTGTGCGGATCATTCTTCGACACCACCGCGATGGCGTAGGCGCCCTTCAGCTGCTTGACCGCTTCGCGCACCGCGGCGAGGAGCTCGCCGCGATAAACGCTGTGCACCAGGTGAGCGATGACCTCGGTATCGGTCTGGCTTTCGAAGCGGTAGCCCTTCGCTTGCAGCGCCGAGCGCAGCTCCTCGTGGTTTTCGATGATGCCGTTGTGAACCACTGCGATCTCGCCGCGTGACACGATCGGATGCGCGTTCTCGGTAGCCGGCGCGCCGTGCGTCGCCCAGCGGGTATGCGCGATGCCGGTAATCCCCCGGGTGTTTTTGACTTGAAGAGCAAGATCGCTTACACGCGACACCGTGCGCACGAGGTCGATGGCGCCGTCGCGCAGCACCGCGACGCCGCACGAGTCGTATCCCCGGTATTCGAGCCGGCGCAGCCCTTCGACGAGGACCGGGACGATGTCGCGGCGGGCCACCGCGCCGACGATGCCGCACATGGCCTAGACCTTCTTCTTTGGCGGCTTCCAGGACGGAATGGAAACCTGCCTGGCGCGCGCCACGGTGAGCTGCCCCGCCGGCGTGTCTTTGTTGATGGTCGAGCCCGCGCCGATGTAGGAGCCGCGGGCGATGCGCAACGGCGCGACCAGCGTGGCGTCCGAGCCGATGAAGCAGTCGTCCTCGATGATGGTGCGGTGCTTGGCCGCGCCGTCATAGTTGCAGGTGATGGTACCGGCGCCGACGTTGACCCCGCTGCCGACTTCCGCATCGCCGATGTAGGTGAGGTGGTTCGCCTTGGAGCCTTTGCCGATACGGCTCGCTTTCACCTCGACGAAGTTGCCGACATGGACGTCCTCGGCGAGGAAGGTGCCGGGACGCAGCCGCGCGTAAGGACCTAACCGGCAGCGCGCGCCGACCTCGGAATCCTCGAGGTGCGAGAACGCCAGCACTTCGGTGTCGGCGGCGATGGCGCAGTTGCGCAGCACGCAGTTCGGCCCGACGCGCACGCCGTCGCCGAGCGATACGCGGCCCTCGAACACGCAATTGACGTCGATCGCGACGTCCTGCCCGCAGGCCAGCTCGCCGCGCACGTCGATGCGCGCTGGATCGGCGAGCGTCACGCCGGCGTCGAGCAGGCGTTGCGCCTGCATGGCCTGGTAGCGGCGTTCGAGCTCGGCAAGCTCGCGCTTGGAGTTCACGCCCGCGACTTCCCGGGCATCGTCGACTTTCACCGCGTTCACCGGAATGCCTTCCGCGACGGCGAGGCTCACCACATCGGTGAGGTAATACTCTTTCTGCGCATTGCGGTTGGTCAGCCGCCCGAGCCAGCCGGATAGCCGCCGCGCGCTCATTGCCATGAATCCGGCGTTGATCTCGCGGATCATCAGTTCCTGCGGGGAGCCATCCTTCTGCTCGGCGATGCGCGCCACGCGTCCCGAGCGGTCGCGCACGATGCGCCCGTATCCCGCAGGGTCCCCGAGCTCCGCCGTGAGCACGGCGACGCCTTCAACACCGGCCCTTGCCAGCCGCTGCAGCGTGGAAGAACTGACGAGGGGCACATCCCCATAGAGGATGAGCACATCGGCGTCGGGCGAAACATGCGGCAGCGCCTGTTGCACGGCATGGCCGGTGCCGAGCTGCTCCTCCTGCAGAACCCATTCGACGTTCGCCTCGGTGAAGGCCGCCCGTACCCGCTCCGCGCCATGGCCGTGGACCACGACGATCTTGCGCGGCTTGAGCGCCTGCGCCGACTGCAGCACGTGCGCGAGCAGCGGCCGGCCGGCGAGCGGATGCAGGACCTTGGGCAGCCGCGAGCGCATGCGTTTGCCTTGGCCCGCGGCGAGTACGATGATGTCGAGAGGCATGCGGCTGAGTTCCTGCCGATTCTAGCGTTTTCGCCTAGACTCGAAGCGTGGCGAACGAATATTACGAGATCGCGTTGCGGATGATCGCGGCGCTCTTCGCCGGGGGGCTCATCGGCCTCGAGCGCAGCCACCGCGGCCGTCCTGCCGGATTCCGCACGCACGTGTTGGTGTGCCTCGCCTCGAGCCTGCTCATGCTCGTGACGGTATACGAGCCGCACTGGATGGTGCGGGCCTCGGTTGGCACCAACATGGTCTTGGATCCGACGCGCATGGCGCAGGGCATCATGACCGGTATCGGCTTTCTCGGTGCCGGCGCGATCATCAAGGAAGGCTTCACGGTGCGCGGGCTGACGACCGCCGCCTCGATCTGGACCACCGCTGCGCTCGGCATCCTCATCGGCATCGGCTTCTGGTACGCCGCCACCGTGGGAACGGTGCTGGCGCTCGGCACGCTTTCCTTGTTTCGATGGGTGGAAGCCCGCCTGCCGACCGAGACCTACGCCAACTTCATGGTGCGCTTCAAGCGCGGCAGCGCGATTTCGGAAGCGGAACTGCGCACGCTCGTCGCGCAGCATGGATTTTCCCTGTACCAGATGAGCTATCGCCTGCATGGCGAAGTCGAGCTGCTCGAATACCGCACGGTGTTGCGCACCATGCAGTCGGCAAACCTTGCAAAACTTGCCGCGACGCTTGGGCGCGATCCCAACGTGCTCGAGTACCGCATCGCACCGACGACCGAATAAGTGATCGACGCCGAGCTCGCCGCCGCGTTGGCCCGCGTTGCGCTTGCCAATGTCGAGCGCGAATATCCGCGCAGGGTCGATTACCTTCTCGACGCGCCAGGCGAAATCCCTTCCCCGCGCGCCTGCCATCCCGCTTTCTATGGCAGCTACGACTGGCACTCGGCCGTGCACATGCATTGGCTGCTCGCGCGGCTGCTGCGGCTTCAGCCAGCGCTGGAGAGGCAAGTCGCACCGGTTCTCGAACGTCATCTAAGCGCCGGGGCGATGCAGAAGGAGCTCGCATTCTTCCGCGGCCCCGGCGGCACGACCTTCGAGCGCCCGTATGGCTGGGCGTGGCTCCTCGAGCTGCAGGCAGAGCTCCTGCGCCTGGGACGCTGGTCGCAGGCCGTAGCGCCGCTCGCCCTGGAACTCGCGGACCGCCTGGCGAACTATCTGAAGAACTCGCCCTATCCGGTGCGCAGCGGCGCGCACGCCAACACCGCATTCGCCTGCGTGCTCGGGCTCGACTACGCGCGCGCGAGTGGCCATGCACCGCTTGTCCGGGAGATCGAGAGCACGGCACGCCGCTGGTATCTCGGCGATCGGGACTATCCGGTCTTCTACGAGCCTTCGGCGGACGATTTTCTGTCGCCCGGCCTGGTGGAAGCGCTTCTCCTGAAGCGAATCCTGCCGCCCGGCGAGTTCAGCGCGTGGTACGGGGCATTGCTTGCGAGTGGCTTCGGTCCCCTCGCCCATCCGCCCCAGGGGGTGGATCACGCCGATGCGAAGCAGAGCCATCTCGACGGGCTATGCCTGTCGCGCGCGTGGTGTTTTGCGGGATTGGGCTATCCGGAACTTGCGCGGACCCATCTTTCCGCCGGCATGCCGCATGTCGGCGGCGGCGACTACGTGGGCGAGCATTGGCTCGCTTCGTTCGCGATGCTAGCGCTCAGCGCGGAAGCTCAGAGAACCCCATGAGGAATTCGTCGACCGCGCGCGCGCATTGACGGCCCTCGCGGATCGCCCAGACGACGAGCGACTGGCCGCGGCGCGTGTCGCCTGCCGCGAACACCTTCTCCGCCGAGGTCGCGTAGGCCCCCTTGCCCTCGGTGGGCGCCTTCGCATTGCCGCGCGCGTCTTTCTGGACGCCGAACTCGTCGAGCATCGATTGCTGCGGCGAAACGAAGCCCATCGCGAGGAGCACGAGATCGGCAGGCACGAGCGTTTCGGAGCCGGGGATCTCCACCGGCTTGCCGTCCTTCCATTCCAGTCGGACGGTCTTCAGCGCCTTGACGGCGCCTTTCTCGCCTGCGAATTCCTTGGTGGCGATGGACCAGTCGCGGTTCACGCCTTCCTCGTGCGACGAAGAGGTGCGCAGGCGCGTCGGCCAGTACGGCCACGCCGGGTTGCGTTCCACGTCGGGCGGCATGGGCAGGAGCTCGAACTGGGTGACCGACTTCGCGCCGTGGCGGTTCGACGTGCCGACGCAGTCGGAGCCCGTATCGCCGCCGCCGATGATCACGACGCGCTTGCCGGTCGCCCACAGGTCCTTCACTTCCTGGTCGCCGGCGACGCGCTTGTTCTGCAGCGGCAGGAACTCCATCGCGAAATGCACGCCCGCGAGCTCGCGCCCCGCAATCGGCAGATCGCGCGGCTGCTCGGATCCCGCGGCAAGCACCACCGCGTCGAATTGCGACAGGAGCTCCGATGGCGCGACGCTCGTCTTGGCGTCGCTGCCTACGCCGCGGGCCGGCGGCTGCTTGCCGATGAACACGCCAGCGCGGAGCTTCACGCCCTCCTGGCGCAGCTGCTCCAGTCGGCGGTCGATGACGCCCTTGTCCAGCTTGAAGTCCGGAATGCCGTAGCGCAGCAGCCCGCCGATACGGTCGCTTTTCTCGAACACCGTCACGTCGTGCCCCGCGCGCGCCAGTTGCTGCGCGCAAGCGAGACCCGCCGGCCCCGAGCCGACGATCGCGACTTTCTTGCCGGTCTTGTGCGCCGCCGGCTGGGGACGCACCCAGCCTTCCTCCCACGCCTTGTCGATGATGGCGTGCTCGATCGACTTGATGCCGACCGGATCGGCGTTGATGCGCAGCACGCAGGCTTCCTCGCACGGCGCCGGGCAAACGCGGCCGGTGAACTCGGGGAAGTTGTTCGTCGAGTGCAGGACCTCGATCGCCGCCTTCCAGTCGCCGCGGTAAACGAGGTCGTTCCAGTCGGGGATGATGTTGTCGACCGGGCAGCCCTGCATGCAGAACGGGACGCCGCAATCCATGCAGCGCGCGCCCTGCACGGCGGCCGCCGAGTCCGCGAGGCGAGCGTAGAACTCGCGATAGTGCTTCTTGCGCGCCTCGGCGGGCTCGTGCGGCTCTTCCAGCCGCGCGTATTCCATGAAGCCGGTGATCTTGCCCATCTACGCTGCCGCCTTCGTCTTGGCTGCAAGCTCGGCAAGCGCGCGGCGATATTCGCGCGGGAATACCTTCACGAAGCGCGGGCGATACTGCGTCCAGTTTGCGAGGACGTCGAGCGCCCGCTTGGAATTCGTGTAGCGCGCATGACTCTCGATCAGGCGCTTCAGCGCCGCCTCGTCCTCCGCATCGGAAAGCGGCTCGAGCTCGACCATGGCGGTGTTGCAGCGCTTGGCGAAGTCGCCCTCCCAGTCGAGCACATAAGCGAAGCCACCCGACATGCCGGCGGCGAAGTTGCGGCCGGTTGCGCCCAGAACGACCACCGTGCCGCCCGTCATGTACTCGCAGCCGTGGTCGCCGACGCCCTCGACCACCGCCTGGGCGCCGGAATTGCGCACGGCGAAGCGCTCGCCCGCGACGCCGCGAAAATAGGCTTCGCCCGCAATAGCGCCATAGAGCACGACGTTGCCGGTGATGATGTTCTCGGCCGGCTCACCGCGGAACTTCGGCGAGGGCTGAACCGAGATGCGCCCGCCGGAAAGTCCCTTGGCGCAATAGTCGTTGGTGTCGCCAACCAGATCGAGCGTGATGCCTTTCGCAAGGAAGGCGCCGAAGCTCTGCCCGGCCGAGCCGGCGAGGCGGATACGGATCGTGTCGTCGGGCAGGCCTTCATGGCCGTAGCGCTTCGCGACGTGGTAGGAGAGCATCGTGCCGACCGTGCGGTTGATGTTGCGGATCGGCGTCTCGATGGTCACTTTTTCGCCGCGCTCGAGCGCCGGCGCCGCGAGCTCGATCAGGCGGTTGTCCAGCGCTTTCTCGAGGCCGTGCGTCTGCGGCTCGCAGTGGCGGCGCGCCACGTCGGCCGGCATCTTCGGCGCGTAGAACACCTTCGAGAAATCGAGGCCGCGCGCCTTCCAATGGTCGATGCCCTTCTTCATGTCGAGCAGTTCGGTGCGGCCGATCAGCTCGTCGACCTTGCGCACGCCGAGCTGCGCCATCAGCTCGCGCGCTTCTTCGGCGACGAAGAAGAAGTAGTTGACCACGTGCTCGGGCTTGCCTTCGAACTTGCGCCGCAGCACCGGATCCTGGGTCGCCACGCCGACCGGGCAGGTGTTCAGGTGGCACTTGCGCATCATGATGCAGCCCTCGACCACGAGCGGCGCGGTGGCGAAGCCGAACTCGTCGGCGCCGAGGATCGCGCCGATCACGACGTCGCGGCCGGTCTTCATCTGGCCGTCGACTTGAACCGCAATCCTTCCCCTTAAGCGATTCAGGACGAGTGTTTGTTGAGTCTCGGCGAGACCGAGCTCCCAGGGCGTGCCCGCGTGCTTGATCGACGACCACGGCGAGGCGCCGGTGCCGCCGTCGTGGCCGGCGATGGTCACATGATCCGCCTTGCCCTTGGACACGCCCGCGGCGACGGTGCCGACGCCCACCTCGGAGACGAGCTTCACCGAAATCGCCGCGTCGGGATTGGCGTTCTTGAGATCGTGGATGAGCTGCGCCAGATCCTCGATCGAATAGATGTCGTGGTGCGGCGGCGGCGAGATCAGCTCCACGCCCGGCGTGGCAAAGCGCAGCTCGGCGATGTACTCGGAAACCTTGCGCCCGGGAAGCTGGCCGCCCTCGCCGGGCTTCGCGCCTTGCGAGATCTTGATCTGCAGCATCTCGGCGCTCGCCAGGTACTCGGCGGTGACGCCGAAGCGCCCGGAGGCGACCTGCTTGATCTTGGACTTGAGCGAGTCGCCTGCGCGCAGCGGAATGTCGGCTTCGACCCGCCCCTTGCCGAGGCGCGACTGCAGCGACTCGCCTTGCTTGACCAGCGCATAGCGCCTGCGGTCCTCGCCGCCCTCGCCGGTATTCGACTTGCCGCCGATGCGGTTCATGGCGACCGCGAGCGTGGTGTGCGCCTCGGTCGAAATCGAGCCGAGCGACATGGCGCCGGTGGAAAAGCGCTTCACGATTTCGGCGGCCGGCTCGACTTCCTCGAGCGACACCGGTTTGCACTCGCCGAAGCGGAAATCGAAGAGCCCGCGGAAAGTCATGTAGCGCTTCGATTGATCGTTGATGAGCGCCGCGTATTCCCTGTAAGTCGCGTAGGAGTTGGCGCGCGCCGAGTGCTGCAGCTTGGCGATGGCCTCCGGCGTCCAGGCGTGCTCCTCGCCGCGCACGCGCCAGGCGTACTCGCCGCCGGCGTCGAGCATGTGCCTGAGCACCAGGTCGCGCTCGTCGAACGCGTCGCGGTGGATCCGGATCGCCTCTTCGGCAACGTCGAACAGGCCGATCCCTTCGATGTTGGACGCGGTGCCGGTGAAGTACCTGTCGACGAGCGATTTCGCGAGGCCGACGGCCTCGAAAATCTGCGAGCCGGTATAGGACATGTACGTGGAGATGCCCATCTTGGACATCACCTTCTTCAGTCCCTTGCCGATCGCCTTGACGTAGTTCTTGAGCGCCTTGGAGGCCGCGCCCTTGTCATGCGGGTGCAGGGCAAGGATCGTCTCGAGCGCGAGATACGGGTGCACCGCTTCGGCGCCGTAGCCGCCGAGCAGCGCGAAATGGTGTACTTCGCGTGCGCTTCCGGTTTCGACCACCAGTCCCGTGGAAGTGCGCAAGCCCCTGCCCACAAGGTGCTGGTGGATCGCCGACAGCGCGAGCAGCGCGGGGATCGCCACGCGCTCCTTGTCGACATGGCGGTCGGAGATCACGATGATCGAGTAACCCGAGCGCACTGCGTCCTCGGCCTGCGCGCAGAGGGACGCAAGGCGCGCCTCGACCGCTTCCTTGCCCCAGGCGACGGGGTAGGTGATGTCGAGCTCGCAGGACTTGAACTTGCCGCCGGTGTAGCGCTCGATGTGCCGGATCTTTTCCATCTCGTAGAAATCCAGCACCGGCTGCGAAACCTCGAGGCGCAGCGGCGGATTGAGCTCGTCGATGCCGAGCAGGTTGGGCTTCGGGCCGATGAACGACACGAGCGACATCACCAGCTCCTCGCGGATCGGGTCGATCGCGGGGTTGGTGACCTGGGCGAAAAGCTGCTTGAAGTAGTGGTACAGCGTCTTGTTCTTGTTCGAGATGACCGCCATCGGCGAGTCGTTGCCCATCGAGCCGACCGGCTCCTCGCCGTTCGCCGCCATCGGCAGCATGATGAACTTCAGGTCTTCCTGGGTGTAGGCGAAGGCCTGCTGCCGGTCGAGCAGCGCCACGCTCGACTTGAGCGGCGGCGTCTTCTCGCTCTCCACGTCGTCCAGCTTGACGCGGATGCGCTCGATCCACTCTGCATAAGGCTTGGCGCTCGCGAGGGTGTCCTTCAGCTCCTTGTCGTCGACGATGCGGCCCTTCTCGAGATCGACGAGGAACATCTTGCCCGGCTGCAGGCGCCACTTCTTGACGATCTTTTCCTCGGGAACCGGCAGGCAGCCGCATTCGGAACCCATGATCACGAGATCGTCATCGGTCACGATGTAGCGCGAGGGACGAAGGCCGTTGCGGTCGAGAGTCGCGCCGATTTGCCGCCCGTCGGTGAAGGCGATCGACGCCGGGCCGTCCCAGGGCTCCATCATCGCCGCGTGGTACTCGTAGAACGCGCGCCGCGCCGGATCCATGAGCGTGTGGTTCTCCCACGCCTCGGGAATCATCATCATCATGGCGTGCGCCACCGAATAGCCGCCCATGACGAGCAGCTCCAGCGCGTTATCGAACGAAGCCGAGTCCGACTGGCCGTCGTAGATCAGCGGCCAGATCTTGTCGAGATCCTTGCCGAGGATCGGCGACGAGATCGCGCCCTGGCGCGCGCGGATCCAGTTCACGTTGCCGCGCAGGGTATTGATCTCGCCGTTGTGGCAGATGAGGCGGAACGGGTGCGCCAAGTCCCACGACGGGAAGGTGTTCGTGGAAAACCGCTGGTGCACCAGCGCGAGCGCCGACTCGATGCGCGCGTCTTTCAGGTCGAGGTAATACTCGCCGACCTGGTAGGCGAGCAGCATACCCTTGAACACCAGGGTGCGCGCCGACATCGACGGCACGTAGAACTCCTTGCCGTGCTGCAGCCTCAGCGCCTGGATGGCGTGCCCGGAGCTCTTGCGAATGATGTAGAGCTTGCGCTCGAGGGCGTCGGTGACCGTGACGCCGCGCCCCCGTCCGATGAAGACCTGGCGGATGACCGGTTCGAGCTTGCGCGCAGGCTCGGCGAGATCGCTGTTGTCGACCGGCACGTCGCGCCAGCCGAGCAGTATCTGGCCCTCATCCTTGATGGCGCGCTCGATCTCGTATTCGCAGGCGATGCGCGACGCCGGGTCGCGCGGCAGGAACACCATGCCGACGCCGTACTGGCCGGCGGGCGGCAGCTTCACGCCCTGCTTCGCCATCTCTTCGCGCAGGAATCGGTCGGGGATCTGGATCAGCAAGCCCGCACCATCGGAGAGCTTCGGGTCCCAGCCGACCGCGCCCCGGTGGGTCAGGTTCTTGAGGACCGTGAGTCCCTGCTCGATGATGGTGTGCGACTTCCTGCCCTTGATGTGCGCGACGAAGCCGACGCCGCACGCGTCGTGCTCGTTGACGGGGTGGTACAGCCCCTGTGCTTGCAAGGTCATGGCGGAACTGTTGAATATACAATTACTGCGCTGCAGCGACAATGGCCTCCTGGACCTCGCGCTCATCGATAGCGCCGCGCAGCGCGGCACGTCCGATGTCTTCCAGCACCACGAACCTGAGCTTTCCGTGCGCCGCCTTCTTGTCCACCGCCATCAGCTCAATGAGCGCCTCCGGTGCAAGCGCCGGGCCCCTGACCGGCAGTCCGGCGCTCATGATCAGCTGGCGCACGCGCGCCACGTCGCCCTGAGCGAGAAGACGTAGACGCGCCGAGAGCTCGGCGGCCATGACCATCCCCACCGCGATCGCCTCGCCGTGCAGCCAGGCGCCGTAGCCCGCGCCGAGCTCGATGGCGTGACCGAACGTGTGACCGAAATTGAGCAGCGCACGCACTCCGCTCTCGCGCTCGTCGGCAGCGACCACTTCGGCCTTCAGCTCGCAGCAGCGCCTGACCGCGTGCACGAGCGCCCCACGCTCGCGGGAAACCAGCTTGCTCATGTGGGCTTCCAGCCACTGAACGAACTGCGCATCGAGCGCGAGCGCGTGCTTGATCACCTCGGCAAGCCCCGCACGCAGCTCGCGCTCCGGCAGCGTATCGAGCGTCGCGACATCGGAGATCACCGCGCGCGGCTGGTGAAAGGCGCCGATCATATTCTTGCCGCGGGGATGGTTGATCGCGGTTTTCCCGCCGACCGAGGAGTCCACCTGCGCAAGCAGCGTGGTCGGGACCTGAACGAATGGCACGCCACGCTGGTACACCGCCGCCGCAAATCCGGCGAGGTCGCCCACCACGCCGCCGCCGAGCGCCACAATGAGTGCGTCGCGCCCGCAGCGTGCGGCGAGCAGGCCATCGAACACGCGCTCCAGCGTTTCCCATCCCTTCGCCTGCTCGCCGTCCGGGACGATGATCTCGGTCACCCGCGCGCCGGCCGCGGCCAGCGCTTGTCTCACGCGCTGCAGATATAGAGGCGCGACCACCGTGTTCGTCACGATCGCCGCGCTGCCGCCTCCGAGATAGGGGCGATAAAGCTCTGGGCGACCGAGCAGATCCGCTCCCAGGTGAATGGGATAGGACCGCTCGCCGAGCGCTACGCGGAGGCTTTCCATCGGTGTTCCAGCTTGGTGAAGAGATCGCGCGCGAGCGCCTGAACGCTCTGCGAGCCGGTGTCGAGCACCAGGTCCGCGACCGCGCGGTACAGAGGGTCGCGCTCGGCATGCAGCTCGCGAAGGCGCGCGAGCGGATGCCCCGAGGCGAGCATGGGCCGGTTGCGATCGTGCCGCACCCGGTCGTACAGATCCTCCGGCCGCGCGCGCAGGTAGACCACCGTGCCGAAAGCGGCCAGCCGGCGGCGATTTTCTTCCGCAAGGACCACCCCGCCGCCCGTTGCGAGAACGATGCCGTCGAGCGCCGTGAGCTCCTCGATCGCCTGCTGCTCGCGCAGGCGAAAGCCTGCCTCGCCTTCGATCTCGAAGATCACCGGGATTTTCACCCCGCAGCGGCGCTCTACCTCGTGATCCGAATCAATGAAGCGCATCTTCAGGCGCCGGGCAAGCAGCCGTCCCACGGTCGTCTTGCCCGCGCCCATAAGCCCGATGAGGAAGATGTTGCCGCGCTTCATCCCCGGCATTGTAGGAACAAAAACGGCCGGTCATGACCGGCCGTCGTACCGCCCAGAGGAGAGTTGGCGATCAGCGAATCGTTAGGCGCTCGTTGACGATGCGCGGCGTGATGAACACCAGGAGCTCGGTCTTCGAGCTCGAGGTGGTGTTGTTCTTGAACAGGAAACCGAGGAACGGCAGGTCGCCGAAGAACGGGATCTTGGTGATGTCGGTGCGGTCGTTCTGCTCGTAGATGCCGCCGATCACCACCGTTCCGCCATTCTCGACCAGCACTTCCGTCTTCACGTGCTTGGTATTGATCTGCACTCCGGCCGGCGTGGTCGCGCCCGGCTGGTCCTTGTTCACGTCGAGCGTCATGATGACGTTGCCGTCGGGCGTGATCTGCGGCTTCACCTTGAGCGCGAGGTTCGCCTTGCGGAAGGACACGGACGTGGCGCCCGAAGAGGTGGCCTGCTGGTACGGGATCTCCGTACCTTGCTCGATTAGCGCTTCCACCTGGTCGGCGGTCAGCACGCGGGGACTGGCGACGATCTTGCCCTTGCCGTCGGACTCGAGCGCCGAAATCTCGATGTTCAGCAGCCGCGTAAGGCTGCTGTTGAACAGAATGAACGAGAACTGGCCGGCGTTGAACGCGTTCAGGCCCGCCGCCGGAAAGTTGGAGTTGAGCCCCGGGCCATTGATGACCGGCGTGCCCTGCACGACTCCCATCGCCTGCCCCGTGTTCACGAGCTCGGCACCCACGTTCGTACCGACATTGAGGCCATGATTGGTGTCGCCGAAGGGTCGCCGCGCTTGCGGACCGAACTCGATGAGCCCGAGGCGTGCGCCGAGGTTCTTGGCGAAAGTGTCGTTCGCCTCGACGATGCGCGCTTCGATCATCACCTGGCGCACCGCCACGTCGATCTTGGCAATGAGGGCGCGCACTTCCTCGAGCTTGGTCGGCGTGTCTTGCACGAAGAGCGTGTTGGTGCGCGCGTCGACCGCCGCGCTGCCGCGCTTGGACAGAATGCGCTGCGTCGGATCCGAGAGCAGCTTCTGCACGTCGGCGGCCTTCTGGTAGTTCATCTGGAACGACTCGGTGCGCGTGAGCTCCAGATCGTTGATCTGCTGCTGCGCCTCGAGCGCGAGCTTCTCGCGCGTCGCAAGCTCGTCTCGCGGCGCAATCCAGATGACGTTGCCGGTGCGGCGGCTGTCCAGGCCGCGCGTCTGGAGAATGATGTCGAGCGCCTGGTCCCATGGAACGTCCTTCAGGCGCAGGGTAATGTTGCCGGTGACCGTGTCGCTCGTGATGATGTTGAGGTCGGTGAAGTCGGCGATGACGTTGAGCACCGCACGCACTTCGACGTTCTGGAAGTTGAGCGAAAGCTTCTCGCCGGTGTAGCGGCCGCGCTGCGCCGCGCGCGACGGATCGGGCGTGACGGGCTTCACCTCGACGACGAATTGGGTGTCGGACTGGTAGGCGTTGTGCTCCCACTGGCCCTTCGGCTCGATCACCATGCGCACGTTCTCGCCCTGCTGGAAAGCGCTGATGGTGTTGACGGGGGTGGCGAAATCCACCACGTCGAGCCGGCGGCGCAGGCTATCGGGGAGCGTGGTCTTCAGGAACTCGACGACGATGTTCTGCCCTTGCTGACGAATATCGATGCCGGTCGTCGTGTCCGAAAGATCGACGACAATGCGGCCCTCTCCGGCACGGCCGCGCCGGAAATCGACGTCGCGGATGGCGTGCTGCCCTTCGGCACGGCCCTCGGCAAAGTGTGCCACTTGGCCTCCGGGCGCCGTCTGCCCTACCGCGGGTTCGGCCAGCGTGATAACGACGCTGTTGCCTTCCAGCGTCGCTTCGTGGGCCACCGCGCGCCGCAAGTTGAGCACCAGGCGCGTGCGGTCGGTGCCCTGGACAACGTTCATGCTGCGCAGCTCGCCCTGCCCTATGTCCTGGCTGGAGCGCCCGAGCGCGTTCACCGTATTGGGGAAGTCGAAAGCGATGCGCGCCGGATTGGCGACCGCGAAGTTCGGCGGCACGCTGCGCAACGGCTCCTTGGTGGTGATGCGCACCACGGTCCTGCCGGCCTGCTGCACGACGTCGAAGCCCTCGATGCTGTTCGCTTGGGCGAAAGCGAAGCCAACCGCGACCAGCCAGAGGACGAACCCGTATGCGATTCTGATGGCGTTGTTCATCGTTTTGTCTCCACCAATTGGAGGGCGCTGTCGCGCTCCACCCATTCCCCGCCGCTATCCTGTATCAACTCCTTCAGGCTGATCTGGCTCTCGTCGATCCCCGTGACGACGCCGAAGTTCTGCCCCATGTAGTTGCCTTTGCGCACCCGGTACAGGTTCGGGCCGGCTTTGACCAGCGCAAACGTTTGCTTGTTTTGCGTGATGGTGCCGAGCATCTGGATGGACTCGAGCGGGAAAGCCTCGAGCGGCTCCTTCGGCCTCGCCTTTTCCTGCTCTAGGCGCTTGTCGTTGCTTGCCGTAGCACCGCGCCCTTGCGCGACGTCGATGCGCTCGGGCCGGAAGGGATCGACCTGCCCTTCGGCCGTGTAGGGCACCGGCTCGTAGGGTTTCACTTGAGGCAGCGGGTCAACCCGCCCGCGGAAATCCTTGGTCGCCTGCGTCAGTTCCTGCTTGAGGTCGCGGTGTTCGTCCCGGCCGCAGGCGCCGAGGGCGAGCAGGGAAACGACGATGGCGAGCTTTTTCACTTCTTGGCACCCTTCTGGGCCGCCGCGGCTTTGCGCTGCGCCGCGACCTCGGTTTCATCCAGGTAGCGGAAGGTGCGCGCGGTGGCCTCCATCATCAGGTTGCCGTCCTTGCTCGCGTCGATCTTCACGTCGTTTAGCGTGACGATGCGCGAGAGCTGACCCACGTCGCTCGCGAACGCGCCCATGTCGTGATAGGTCCCGATCACCTTTACCTGGATCGGCAGCTCGGCATAGAACTCGCGCACGCTCTCGCTTGGCGCCGGCTTGAAGAGTTCGAACTGCAGCCCTCTGCCGAGGCCCGCCTGGTTGATGTCCACGAGCAGCGCGTCCATCTGCGATTTGTTCGGCAGTTGGCGCAGCAAAGCGCCGAACTGCGTGTCGATTTCCCGCAGCTGCTGGCGATGCAGATCTAGGTTTACCGCCTGCTTTTTCTTGTTCAGATAGTCCTGCTTGAGCTTGGCTTCCTCGCCGCGTCCGCGCTCGAGGTCCTCGATCTGCCCTTGCGTGTCGACAAAGTATCCCGCCACCGGAATGCCGATCAGGATTGCGAGCAACACGAGCACCTTGGGCGCCCAGTGCCACGTGCCGGGATCCTCCCACTTGGTGCGCTTCAGTTCCTCGACGATCGCACTAAGGTTGACCGCCATGGCTTAGCCTTTCTTTGCCGCCGGTTGGGCTGCTTTACCGGCGCCTTTCGACGCGTCCTTGGACGCGCCCTTCGTCTGCGGACTTTTCAGCTGGAAGTTCAGGTTGAACTCCGACACCCGGCGCTTCTCCACTGCCGCGGCCTTCACTTCCACCAAGCCCGGGCTGGTGAGCCAGGGCGACGACTCGATGTTGCGCATCAGCGTCGAGACGCGCGCATTCGATTGCGCATAGCCCAGCACGTTGACGTTCCTGCCCCTTTGCGCGACCGATTTCAAATACACGCCCTCGGGCATCTGTCGCACGAGCTCGTCGAGCAGGTGCACGGTCTGGGCGCGATCGGCCTGCAGCGTCTCGATCACCTGCTTGCGCGCGAGCAGCGCCGCGATCTCGTCTTTCAGCTTGTTGATCTCGGCGATTTCCTTGTCGAGCTTGGCGATCTCGCTCTTCAGGAAGCGATTGCGCTCGGCTTGCGTATCGATCTTGGCGGCGTAAAAGCCGTGCATCGCGACGACCACCAGCGCGCCCACCACCGCGGTGCCGCCGGCAATCACGAAAAAGTGCTGCCGCGCGAGCTTGCGCCGCTCCTCGCGGTGCGGCAAGAGGTTGATGCGGGCCATCATACGGGGTCAAACCTCCGCATCGCGAGACCGCAAGCCACGATGAGCGACGGCGCGTCGACCATCAGCCGCTTGAGCTGCACGCGCGGCGAGGTCTGCATGGAGGCAAACGGATTGGCGACGCTGGTCGGCACTTGCGTGCGCGTGTTCACGATGGAGTCCAAGCCGGGAATCACGGCCGAGCCGCCGGCGAGAAGAATGTGATCGATGCTGTGGTACTGCGTCGACGTGAAGAAGAACTGAAGCGCGCGCTGCACTTCCATGGAAAGGTTCTCCATGAACGGGCGCAGGACTTCCGTTTCGAAGTCGTCGGGCAGGCCGCCGGAGCGCTTGGCGTTTTCCGCCTCTTCGGGACTCATGCCATAGCGCGCCACGATGTCCTGCGTGAGCTGGTTTCCGCCGAAAGCCTGCTCGCGCGTGTACACCGATTGATCGTTGCGCAGCACCGTGACGTTCATGACATTGGCGCCGACGTCCACCACCGCGACGTTCTGATCCTTGCCGCCGCCTGGCAAGCTCTGCACTACCAAGCTGAGCGCCGCCTGCTGCGCAAACGCCTCCACGTCCATCACCGACGCTTTAAGGCCCGCCGATTCCGCGACGGCGACGCGGTCCTCGACCTTTTCCTTGCGGGTCGCCGCGATCAGTACTTCTTGTTCTTCGGGGTTGGACGGCGCCGGACCCAGCGACTGGAAGTCGAGATTCACTTCCTCCAGCGCGAACGGGATGTACTGATTCGCCTCGGTCTCCACCTGGAGCTCAAGCTCCTCTTCGCGCAGACCCGCGGCGACGACGATTTTCTTGGAGATCACGGCGCCTGTCGGCACGGCCATCGCCACGTGCTTGGTGCGCGTGGCAAGGCGCTTGTAGGCGCGCTTCACCGCTTCGGTGACTGCCTCGAGATTGTTGATGTTGCCGTCGACGACCGCATCGCGCGGCAAAGGTTCGATCGAATAGCGCTCGACGCGATACGCGCCTTTGCCCGCTTCTGCGATCTCGAGCATCTTTACTGACGACGAGCTGATGTCGAGACCGAACAGGGGCGGCGCCTTCGGCTTGAAGAGATCGAATTGCATCGGGTTAAATCCGTTCTTCCCCGTTTCTCCCTGGCTTGTTTTTCTTGTTTTTCTTTTTTGTACCGACCCTTAGGCGCGATACGTAGAATTAGCGTTAAATGCTAGCAACAACCCCAGCAGGTGTCTAGTTAATTTTCCACAAGCGGGAAAGGGTATCATCTGCCGGTTTAGGTTCGCCCGTAACAGCGCCCCGGTAACGATCTAACTCCCTTGATGTGGCTTCGATTTCTTGGCTTCCCGCTGGCCTTGCTGGCGGGCTTCGCGGTGATCTGCACCCTGATCCTCGCGCTGGTCGTCGCCCTCGCCTATCCGAACCTGCCTTCCCTGGGGGCGCTGACCGAGTACCAGCCTAAGATCCCCCTGCGCATCTATACCGCCGAGGGTGTGCAGATCGGCGAGTTCGGCGAGGAACGGCGTGCCATCGTGTCGATCGCCGAGGTGCCGGCGACGCTGAAGAACGCGATCATCTCGGCCGAGGACGAGCGCTTCTATGAGCACGCGGGCATCGATTACGTGGGCGTTCTCCGCGCGGCGTACGCCAACTTGGTCGCCGGGGGGAGGCGCCAGGGCGCGAGCACGATCACGATGCAGGTCGCGCGCAACTTCTTTCTCTCCTCGGAGAAGACGCTCACGCGCAAGCTTTATGAGGCGCTGCTCGCCTTCAAGATCGAGCACAGCCTGACCAAAGAGCAGATCCTCGAGCTCTATATCAACCAGATTTACCTCGGGCAGCGCGCCTATGGCTTTGCGGCCGCCTCGCAGATTTATTTCGGCAAGGCACTCGACAAGCTAACGCTCGGAGAAACGGCAATGCTTGCCGGGCTACCGAAAGCCCCTTCGCTATACAACCCGATAGCGAACCCCCAGCGCGCGAGGCAGCGCCAGCAGTACGTACTCCGGCGCATGGCCGACCTCGGCTACATTAATCCAGCGCAATACGACGGCGCGCTAAAAGCGCCAGTGCGGGCTAGACGCGAAGTAAGCGAATACTCCGTACACGCGGAATACGCTGCCGAAATGGTGCGCCAGGCGATCGCGGAACAGTATCCGGACGACGTCTATACGCACGGCTTTCGCGTCTACACCACGATCCGCAAAGCGGACCAGGAAGCGGCCTATGCTGCGCTGCGCAAAGGGGTGATGGAGTACGACCGGCGCTCCGGATACCGCGCCCCCGAAGCTTTCGTCGATCTACCGGCGCAGCCGAACGACGACGACTATGAGGACGCGCTCGCGGAGCGCCCGGATAACGACGATCTCCTAGCCGCGGTCGTATTGAGCGCCGACTCGCGTCAGATCCGGGCCGCGCTGCGCACCGGCGAAGAAATCACCATTTCAGGCGACGGCCTGAAATTCGCTGCGCGCGCACTGGATGCGAAAGCGCCGCCGCAAAAGCGCATCCGGCGCGGCGCCATCATCCGCGTGGTTCAGGATGCGCCCGGCAAACCGTGGCAGATCACGCAGCTGCCGGAAGTCGAGGCGGCGTTCATCTCCCTTGATCCGCAGGACGGCGCGGTGCGCGCGTTGGTCGGCGGCTTCGATTTCGGGCGCAACAAGTTCAACCACGTCATGCAGGCCTGGCGCCAGCCGGGGTCCTCGTTCAAGCCCTTCATCTACTCCGCCTCGCTCGAAAAAGGCTTCACGCCCGCGACCATCATCGCGGATGAGCCGGTGGTGCTCGAAGCGGAGCAAACAGGCAGCCAGCGCTGGGAGCCGAAGAACTACGACGGCAAGTTCGAGGGTCCGATGCGCATGCGCACCGCGCTCGTCAAGTCGAAGAACATGGTGTCGATCCGGATCCTCGAAGCGATCGGGCCGAAATACGCGCAGGAATACATCACCCGCTTCGGCTTCGAGCCGGAAAAGCACCCGCCCTATCTGACGATGGCGCTCGGCGCGGGTTCGGTCACCGCCTGGCAGATGGCGCGCGCCTACTCCGTGTTTGCGAACGGCGGCTACCTGATTCAGCCCTATTTCATCCTCAAGATCGTCGACGACCGCGGCCACCCGCTCGCGCTCGCGGACCCGAAACGTGCTGGCGACGAATCGCTGCGCGTCATCGATGCGCGCAACGCTTTCATCATGGACGACATGATGCAGGACGTGACGCGCTACGGCACTGCCGCGCGCGCCGCGCGCCTGGGGCGCACGGACTTGGCGGGCAAGACGGGAACCACCAACGAATTCGTCGACGCCTGGTTCGCTGGCTACCAACCCTCGCTCGTGGCAATCGCCTGGCTGGGCTTCGACCAGCCGAGAACGCTCGGTAGAAATCAGACAGGCGGCGTCGTGGCCTTGCCCATGTGGGTCGACTACATGGGAAAGGCGCTGAAGGACATCCCCGAAATGCCGCGCACGGTGCCGCCGGGCGTGGTCAGCGTGCCCGTGCTCAGCATGCACGGCGAAGGCAAGGCGACTCCGGAATTCTTCTACAGGGAGGTCGTGCCGCCGCCCGACGTGCTGCAGCCGCCGCCGCAAGTCGGGCCACCCGATACGGGGCCACCGCCCGCCTAGCTCAGAATCACCGGGCTGCCGCTCTGCGCGGAAACCAGCTTCGAAAGCGCAGCGAAAAGCTCGGTGCGGTCCCGCGTGTCGCGCCATGCGGAGCCGTCCCAGCGGAAGTGGAATCCGCCCGAGCGTGCGGCGACCCAGATTTCGCGTGCAGCGCCATGGCGGTTGACGATGATCTTCGAGCCATCGGCGAACTCGATCTCGAGCACTCCGCCCTCCTTCAACTCGAAATCCGCGTCTACGCCGCTGGCTTCGAGCGCGCGCTCGACTCGCTCTAGCGCCGCGCCCGCCAAGGCCTCGAAGTCGCTCTCATTCATGGGTGCTAACATGCGGATTCTATGCGTTTCCTTCTCTTGTGCGCCGGGATCGCGCTGGCCGCGACCGGTTGCGGGCAGAAGGGACCGCTTTACCTGCGTGACAATCCGCCGCCCGGCATCAAGCCGGCCAAGCCCGAGCCGGTGAAACCCGTGCCTTATCCGGACACCGGCGAGAAGAAATAAGCGTGCTGGCTTTCGCCTATCGCAATGGCGCCCTGTGCGCCGAGCAGGTTTTGCTGGAGGACATCGCGCGTCGCTTCGGCACTCCCTGCTATGTCTACTCGAGCGCCGCTATCGAGTCCGCGTACGCGGAGTTCGAGCGCGCGCTTCGCGGGCGGGCAGCATTGATCTGCTACTCGGTAAAGGCAAATTCGAACATTGCGGTGCTGGCCCTGCTCGGCCGGTTGGGTGCGGGCTTCGACATCGTATCGGGCGGCGAGCTTGCCCGCGTGCTCGCCGCCGGCGGCAGCGCCGGCAAGACGCTTTTTTCGGGCGTGGGCAAGAGCGAGTCAGAAATCGAATTCGCGCTCGAGAAAGGCATCGGCTGCATCAACGTCGAGTCGGAGCCTGAGCTCGAGCGTGTCGACGCCGTCGCCCGGCGGCTCGGCCGGCGTGCCCCGGTCGCTTTGCGTGTCAATCCGGACATCGATGCAAAGACGCATCCGTATATCTCCACCGGCCTGCGCGAGAACAAGTTCGGCGTGGCGCACGAAGATGCCGAGCGCCTTTATAGGCGGGCGGCCAAGATGCCGGGAATCGAGCTCGTGGGCATCGGCTGCCACATAGGCTCGCTGCTCACCGAGGCGGCACCCTTTGCGGCCGCGGCGCAACGCGTCGTGGCGCTCGCGGATCGCCTCGAGGGCGCCGGCATCAGGCTCCAGCACGTGGACTTCGGCGGCGGCATCGGCATCCGCTACAAGGATGAGGCGCCGCAGCCCATCGCCGCGTTCGTGGCGGGCGCGCTCGCAGCCCTCGGGACGCGCCCCCACCGAGCGGTTTTCGACCCCGGGCGCTCGATCGTCGGAAATGCCGGCGCGCTGCTCACGCGCGTCGAATATGTAAAGCCAGGAGCGTCGCGCAACTTCCTCGTCGTCGACGCGGCGATGAACGACCTCATTCGCCCGCCGCTCTATGAAGCCTGGCACGACGTGCAAACGGTTCGCGAGGCGGAATCGCCATCGGCGCAGCGCGTTTACGACGTGGTGGGGCCGGTGTGCGAGAGCGCGGATTTCCTTGCGAAGGACCGCAAGCTCGCGGCGCGCGGAGGCGATCTGCTCGCCGTCATGTCGGCCGGCGCCTACGGCATGGCAATGAGTTCCAATTACAACTCCAGGCCACGTGCCGCGGAGGTCCTGGTGAGGGGAGACAGCGCTTTCCTGGTGCGCAGCCGCGAGTCGGTGGAACAGCTGTTTGCCCTCGAGCGCATTCCGGGCTGACAATCGGTTCGCGATGACCGCCTCCTCCCGCCGCAGTCTGTTCGCCTTCGTCGCCGTGGTTGCGATCGTGGGCGCCATCGGGCTCGGCAGCTACCTGATCGCCGACGGCCGCAATGCGAAGGGCGGGGGCAAAGGCGCCGCCAAGGGTCCGCCCGCCGTGCCGGTGAGCGTGGCCGTCGTCGCGCGGCAAACCGTGCCGGTACGGCTCAACGCCATAGGCAACGTCGAGGCCTACTCCACCGTCGCCGTCAAGGCGCGCGTTGACGGGCAGATCGTCGAAGTGAACCTGCGAGACGGCGCGCCGGTCAGGAAGGGCGACGTGCTGTTCCGCATCGACCCCCGGCCCTACGAAGCGGCGTTGCGTCAGGCGGAGGCCAATGCACTGCGCGATGCCGCGGCACGCGAGCAAGCGCAGTCGCAGGCGCGCCGCTACCAGGAACTGCTGGACAAGAACTTCATTTCCAAGGAGGCGTTCGCGCAGATTCGCACCAACGCGGCCACTGCCGAGGCGACCGCCAAAGCGAGCCAGGCAGCCTTGGAAAACGCGCGCCTCAACCTGGAGTACTGCACCATCCGCTCGCCGCTCGACGGCTTCATCGGCAAGGTCCTGCTGCAGGCGGGCAACCTTGTGAAGGCCAACGACGTCAACCCGCTCGTGGTGATCAACCAGGTGCGGCCGATCTACGTCAACTTCGCAGTGCCCGAGCAGAATCTGGGGGAAGTGCGCAAGCGCATGAGTGCCGGACAGCTCGAGGTGGAAGTCCTGCCGACCGATGCCGCGCAGCAAAGCCCCAAAGGCCGGCTGATATTCATCGACAACGCCGTCGACCCGAGCACCGGAACGATCCGCATGCGCGCGCAGTTCGAAAACCGGGATGCCGCTCTCTGGCCGGGGCAGTTCGTGAACCTGAGCCTGCGCCTGTACGAGCAGCGCGACGCCCTGGTGGTGCCCGCGCAAGCGGTACAAACCGGCCCCGAGGGCCAGTACGTCTACGTCGTAGACAAGGACATGACCGCCGACACGCGCCGCATCACTCTGCAGCGCACCGAGGGCGAGACCGCGATCGTCGCAAGCGGGCTCGCTGAGGACGAGCGCGTCGTGACGCGCGGTCAGTTGCGCCTCGGCCCCAAAGTCAAGGTCCAGATCGCCAAGCCCGGCGCTTCATGAATTTCTGCGAGCTCTTCGTCCGCCGGCCGGTGATGACCGTGCTCGTCATGGCCGGGATCCTGATTTTCGGCCTCGCGGCGTACCGGCTGCTGCCGGTCTCGACGCTGCCGAACGTCGACTTCCCCACCATCCAGGTGAGCGCCGACCTGCCCGGCGCGAGCCCGGAGACCATGGCCTCCGCGGTGGCGACGGTGCTGGAAAAGCAGTTCTCCACCATTGCCGGCATCGACGAGATGACCTCGGTGAGCGGTCAGGGCGTCACGCGCATCACGATCCAGTTTGCGCTCGACCGCGACATCGACGCGGCGGCGCAGGACGTTAATTCCGCCATCGCATCGGCTGCCCGACAGCTGCCGGCCACCATGCCGGCGCCGCCGTCGTTCCGCAAGGTCAATCCAGGCGATTTTGCGATTTACTACCTGGCGCTCACCTCGGACACCTTGCCGCTCTCCACCGTTAACGAGTACGCCGAGACCTATCTCGCGCAGCGCATCTCGACGATCAACGGCGTGGCGCAGGTGCAGGTGTTCGGCCAGCAGAAGTACGCGGTGCGCGTGCAGCTCGACCCGAACGCGCTCGCCGCGCGCGGCGTCGGCATCAACGAGGTCGAGCAGGCGGTGTCGCAGGCGAACGTCAATATCCCGACCGGCACGCTTTACGGCAAGGAGCGGATCTTCGCGGTGCAATCGACCGGCCAGCTGCACGATGCGGCGGCGTTCCGGCCGGTGATCGTCACGTACCGCAACGGCTCGCCGGTGCGCCTGCAGGAGCTCGGGCGGGTCATCGACGGGGTGCAGAACGACAAGGTGGCCGCCTGGTTCAAGGACAAGCGCGGCATCGTGCTCGCGATCCAGCGTCAGCCGGGCACTAATACCGTGGAAGTGGTGGACCGCATCAAGCAGCTGCTTCCCACCTTCCGGGCCGAAGTGCCGCCGTCGATCGACCTGCAGGTGCTCTACGACCGCACGGTCACCATCCGCGATTCGGTCCACGAGGTCACCTTCACCCTTTATCTCGCGCTGATGCTCGTGGTGCTGGTGATCTTTCTTTTCCTGCGCAACATCCCCTCGACGATCATCCCTTCGATCGCGCTTCCGATGTGCGTCATCGGCACCTTCTCGGTGATGTATCTGTTCCGCTTCAGCATCGACAACATTTCGCTCATGGCGCTCACGCTCTGCGTGGGCTTCGTCGTCGACGACGCCATCGTGATGCTGGAGAACATCACGCGCCACCTGGAGCAAGGCAAGAGCGTCCTGCAGGCTACGCTGGATGGTTCCAGAGAGATCGTGTTCACCATCATCTCCATGACCCTGTCGCTCGCCGCCGTGTTCATCCCCGTGCTCTTCATGGGCGGCATCCTCGGGCGGCTGCTGAACGAGTTCGCCGTGACCATCATCGCCGCGGTGCTGCTCTCGGGATTCGTCTCGCTCACGCTGACGCCGATGATGGCGAGCCGCATCCTCAAGCCGCGCCGCGCGGGCGAGCATCACGGCCGGCTCTACATGGCCTTCGAGCGCGGCTTCAACGCGATCCGCGACGGCTACGACGTCAGTCTTTCCTGGACGCTCGGGCACCGGCGCGTCGTAATGCTCATCTTTCTCGCCATCTGCGTGCTTACCGCAGTGGTTTTCTGGCGCGCGCCGAAGGGCTTTCTGCCGAGCGAGGACAGCGGGCAGCTGTTTGCCTTCGTCGAAGGGCCGCAGGACATCTCCTTCGAGGCGATGGCCGACCTGCAGCGCAGGGTGGCGCAGATCATCAGCCAGGATCCCAATGTCGAAGCCGCGATGTCGTTCGTCGGTGCGACCGGCTTTTCGCCTTCGCTCAACGTCGGGCGCATCACCATCACGCTGAAGCCCTTCAGGGAACGCAAGCCGGCCGACGAGGTGGTGCGCGAGCTGCGGCCGAAGCTCGCCAATATCCTGGACACCAAGGTGTTCGTGCAAAACGTGCCGGCGATCCGCATCGGGCAGCTGACCCGCAGTGCCTACCAGTACGTGCTGCGGGGGCCCGACACGGAAGAGCTGTACCACTGGGCGCCGATCATCGAGCAGAAGCTGCGCTCCCTGCCCGCCCTGGTCGACGTGGCGAGCGACCTGCAGATCACCCGGCCCGAGGTCACCGTCGAGATCGACCGCGAGAAGGCCTCCGCGCTCGGCGTTTCGGCACAGCAGATCGAGATGGCGCTCAATAACGCGTACGGCTCGCGCCAGGTATCGACCATCTATACCTCCACCAACCAGTACTGGGTGATCCTGGAACTCGCGCCGCGTTATCAGACCGACCCCTCGGTCTTGCCGATGCTGTACGTACGGTCTTCCACCGGCGCGCTGGTGCCGCTGAACGCGGTGGCCAGGCTCACTTATGGCGTCGGGCCTTTGCAGGTCACCCACCACGGCCAGCTGCCATCGGTGACGCTATCGTTCGATGTGCGGCCGGGATTGGCCCTGTCGCACGCGATCGAGCAGGTCGAAGCCGGGATCCGGGAGCTGCAGGTCCCGGCTACCGTCTCGGGAATCTTCTCGGGCACCGCGCAGGCGTACCAGGCTTCCCTGCGCGGCATGGGCATCCTGCTTGCCCTGTCGGTGCTGGTGATTTACCTCGTGCTCGGCATTCTCTACGAGAGCTTCATTCACCCGCTGACCATTCTTTCCGGCCTTCCGACGGCGGGCCTCGGAGCGCTGATCACCCTCCTGGCCTTCGGCATCGAGCTCAACATGTACGCCTTCGTAGGCATCATGCTGCTCGTGGGCATCGTCAAGAAGAACGCCATCATGATGATCGACTTCGCCATCGAGGCGCAGCGAACCCAGGGCCTCGCGCCGGAGCGCGCGATCCACCAGGCAGGACTCATCCGTTTCCGGCCGATCATGATGACCACCATGGCGGCTTTGATGGGAAGCCTGCCGATCGCCGTCGGCTTCGGCGCCGGTGGCGGCGCGCGCCAGCCGCTGGGCCTGGCGGTGGTGGGCGGGCTGCTGCTTTCCCAGACGCTGACCCTTTTCATCACGCCGGTCATCTACCTCTACTTCGATCGCCTCCAGGCGTGGCTGCAGCGGTCGAAAACCTCAGGGAAGGTCGCGCAAAATGCCGCTCAACCCGGAAGCGCGTAACCTCGCCGTGTTCTGCGACTTCGAGAACATCGCGCTCGGCGTGCGCGAAGCGAAGTACGCGCAGTTCGACATGGAGAAGGTCCTCGAGCGGCTGCTTGCCAAGGGCTCGATCGTCGTGAAGAAGGCCTATTGCGACTGGGAGCGCTACAAGGAATTCAAGGCGGACATGCACCTCTCGTCCTTCGAGCTGATCGAAGTGCCGCACGTGCGCCAGTCGGGAAAGAACTCCGCCGACATCCGCATGGTCGTCGACGCCCTCGATCTTTGCTACACCAAGGCGCACGTCGACACGTTCGTCATCGTGAGCGGCGACTCGGATTTCTCGCCGCTGGTTTCCAAGCTGCGCGAGAACGCGAAGACGGTGATCGGCGTCGGCGTCAAGAACTCCAGTTCCGACCTGCTCATCAACAATTGCGACGAGTTCATCTACTACGACGATCTCGTGCGGGCCGACGAGCAGAAGCGCCGCGCGGCGAAGAAACGCAAGGAAAGCGCCCCGGCCGCCCAGGACAAGAAGCAGGAGGCGTTCGATCTGGTCCTCGGCACGCTCGAAGCGCTCGTCGCAGAGCGCGGTCCCGAGGAGAGGATCTGGGGCTCGATGGTCAAGCAGGCGCTCAAGCGCCGCAACCCGGGCTTCAACGAGGCTTATTACGGCTTCCGCGCGTTCTCGGATCTGCTCGAGGAAGCCGGGAGCCGAGGGCTGATCAAGCTTGAGCCGGACGAGAAGTCGGGCGGCTACATCATCCGCCCGGCCTAGCGCAGCCGCGCTCCAGGCGGCGCAGGACAAGGGCATCCGGGACGTGCTCGCGCCCCGGCTCAAGGTGCTCTTCGTCGGCATCAACCCTGGGCTCTATTCCGCCGCTACCGGCCACCACTTCGCGCGCCCGGGCAACCGCTTTTGGCCCGCGCTGCACCTCGCGGGGTTCACGCCGCATCAGCTCGATCCCTCGCAGCAGAGACAACTGTTGCGCCATGGCTATGGCATCTCGAACCTCGTGAATCGCGCCACGGCGAGCGCAGATGAGCTTGCGCCCGAAGAGTTCGTCGCGGGCCGCGAGCGCCTCGCAGGCAAAGTGAGGCGCTATCGGCCGAAGATCGTCAGCTTCCTTGGGGTTGGGGCGTACTGCCACGCGTTCTCATGCAAGCGGGCCCGCGTGGGCCCGCAAAAGGAGCCTTTCGAGGGCGCAGCCGTGTGGCTATTGCCGAACCCGAGCGGACTGAACGCCAACTACCAGCTTTTCGAACTCGTCAAACTCTTTCGTCGCCTACGGCAAAGCGGATCTAAGGGTTGAGCTGCTGGTAGACCGCGTTGGCGAGCTTGAAGAGCTCGTCCTTGCTGGTCTCTGCGGAAGAAAGCGCGTAGCCGAGCTTGCGGTCCACCCAGTAGAACACGCGCACGTTGCCTTCCTTGGCGTAGCGAAACGCGGTCTCGCGGTTGTCCACGCCCTCGGTACGCACGTACAGCGTCACGCGCGTGCCCTGGTTCGATTGGTACATGAAATGCGCAACCGGCCCGTTTTCGCCCGGCAACAGGCGGCCGCCAACGAGGCTGTAGCCCGCTGTTTCGAGCTTCGGCGCGCGTAGCGGCGTGCCGAGGCGCTTGGAGAGCCACGCTACGAGATGATCTTCCTGGTCGGCGCCGACCTCCACGGGATGGCGCACTTCAGGCGAGTAGGTCGCGTGCGCGATTGCCGCACGCCGGGCCATGACGAGACCGATGTCTGCAGAGAGCGGTGCGGCCGGCCGCGTCGCGTGCAGCTGCCAGCCGGCGAGCGCGCCGATGGCTGCGCCGAGCGCGAACCATGCCGCTACGGCCGCGTATCGCGGCCACCGCGCTCGCGCGCCCAGCGCCTGGGCCAACCGCTCCGGCACCGGTTCATCGAGCACCGGGTCGTACGCCGCGCGCAGCTCCTCGGTAATGCGGCGGTATTCCGTGATGCGCTCGGCCTCCTCGGGACGCGCGGCGAGCCATGCTTCCACCGCCGCGCCGCGCTCGGCGTCGAGGCGGCCGTCGGCGTACGCCTGCAGCTCCGACTCGGTGATGACCGCTTCGGTCATTTCACGACCTTCAGCTTCGCGGCTGCGGTCTGTCCGAGCATCATCAGCCGCAGCTTTTCGCGCGCGCGGGATAGCCGCGACATCACGGTGCCGATCGGAATCGAGAGCGCGCGTGCCACTTCGTCGTAGCTCATTTCTTCGAGCGTCACGAGCAGCAGCACGGCGCGCTGATCCAGCGGCAGGCGAGCGATCGCGCGATCCAGATCGCGCACCAGAAGCCCGTCGCCTTGCGCCGGCCGCTGGGCGAGCTCGGGCATCTCGTCCTCGAGTATCTCCGTGGGCCGCGTGGCGCGCACGCGGTTGACGTGTACGTTGTGCATGACGGTGAACAGCCACGCCCGCAGGTCGGTTCCCCGTCGATAGAGGTGCAGTTTTGCCCATGCTCTCTCGAGCGTGTCCTGCACCAGGTCATCGGCGGCGGCCCGATCGCCCACCAAAGCGCGGGCGTAACGCCGAAGCCGGGGTATCAAATCTACGAGGCGCTGCGTTTCGTTCATGTGAGAAACACCGTGCGCGGGGCGCCTATTCCACGCTATTTCGGCTCGTCCGGCAACGGGGGCAACGACCTGAGGTAAGCGATGAGCGCGTCGAGGTCCTGCGGTGTCAGCTGGCTGGTGGTATTGCGCACCACCTCCGCCATCGATTCTGCCGCGACGTCGCCGTCGGGAGTGATGCCGGTCAGGAGGAAGTCCTTAACCTCGCCATCGTCTTTTTTCTTCAGCCGCGTCGGCGTGAGATTGGGCGAGCCACCGCCTCCGGCGAGGCTGGCGCCGGCGAACTCGCGGCCCTTCTTCGGGCCACCGAGAAAATTTCTCGGCGTGTGGCATTCGCCGCAGTGGCCGAGCGCGTTCACGAGGTAGGCGCCGCGGTTGAGCCTCGCGCCGCGGCCCGGATCCGGCGCAAAAGAACCCGGCTTGAAGAACAAAAGCTTCCAGCCCCATACAAGCGAGCGCCAGCCGAACGGGAACCGCAGCTCGTGCGGCCGGCTCGCGCGCGCGCTCGGCGGCAGGCTGCGCAAGTAAGCCCATAGATCGCGCAGATCCTGATCGACGATCCGCGTGAACGACGGGTACGGAAAGGCCGGATAGTAGTGCGCGCCGTCGGGGCGCACGCCAGAGCGCATTGCGCGAATGAAGTCCGCTTCGGTCCAGCGCCCGATGCCGGCCTGCGGATGCGGCGTGATGTTCGGGCCGAAGAACGTGCCGAATGGCGTCTTCAACGCGCGGCCGCCTGCGTAGCGTGTGGCGCCGTCGCGCGCCTCGGTGTGGCAGCCGACGCAGCCGCCCGCTTTTGCGAGGTACTCGCCGCGCTTCGCGTCGCCCTGCGCGAGCGCCACGCTTGCACAGAGCAAGAGTCCCACAAGCAAGAGCCCCGCCGCAGCGGGGCTCTTGCGTAGTAGCGTTGCGTTACTGCTTCTGGCGGAAGTTCTCGTGGTAGCCGCCGCAGGCTTTGCCGACGGCGCCGATCTGCGCCTTTACCGCAGCTTCGTCTCCACCACGGCTCACCTGGTAGAGCTTCGCCGTCTCGTTTTGCAGGCGCGACGCAGCTTCCTTGAACTTTGCGTCGTCGTTGAAAACGGCGGGTAGGGCATGCGATTTTTCGCCCTTGGTACTCGGGTCAAACCCGTCCCACGGCATGCGGCTCAGATTGTCGAGGAAGCCGGCGTTGCGCTGCACGATCTGCGCGTTGTACGGCGCTTTTCCTTGCGCCATCGCGCCCAACGGGCCGAAGTATTTTCCTTGGAGCGTCATCACTGCCTGGCGCTGCTTCACCAGGATTTCGGGCTTTACCTGCGCCATGGCCGCGCCTGTGGCCAGGGTCATCGCCAAACCGACGGCAAAAAAGCTCTTCTTCACTGTTCCTCCTAAGGGGTTTTCAGTATGACTACCGCCTAGCTAACAGTGTCAGTCGGCTTTTATTTCAGGCGCTATCGAAGTCCGGCGGCGTACTGAGAAACGGCCTGGATTTCGCGCTCGGTCATGCGCGCCGCGACGCCCCGCATCATGCCGTTGGGATCGTTGGCGCGCGCCCCGTCGCGAAAAGCCTTCAGCTGGGCGGCGATGTACTCGGCGAACTGGCCGGAAAGGCGCGGATACTGCGACGGCATTCCGGCGCCGTCGGGCCCGTGGCAACCGGCGCAAGCGGGGACGCTGCTTGCCGCGATGCCGCCGCGCCAGATTTTCTGCCCGAGCGCGGCAAGCTCCTTGTCCGTAGCGACCGCGGGCTTCAGCTTCTGCCCCGCAAAGTAAGCGGCAAGATTCTTCATGTCGGCCTCGGAAAGGTTGGCCACCATGCCGTTCATGACCGGGTTTTCGCGTACCGGTTTCGCGCCGCCGTGCCCCTTGAAGTCGACGAGCTGCTTGTGCAGGTATTCAGAGATTTGACCGGCGATCTTGGGGTTCGCCGCAGCGGTGCTGTTGCCATCGGCAGCATGACAAGCCGCGCACACTTGGTTTACGACCTGCTGCGCCCGGGCGAGGTCCTGTGCTTGGGCCGTGCCGCCAATGGCGACGAGCGCACCTAGCGCTAGAAGTCGAAACATGCCTGGGATCCCCTGGGTGCCGACGAAAGTCGCGATTTTATTAGAATTCCCACCTTCCGGTGCGCCGATGAAGGCTTTCTCGCAAGCGATGTTCCTCGCCTCCAGCGGCAGCGCGGCCGATTTGCCGCCCGCAGGTCCTCCGGAAATCGCCTTCGCCGGACGCTCCAACGTCGGCAAATCGAGCGCGATCAACGCAATTCTCGGACGCAAACGCCTCGCGTTTACCAGCAAGACGCCCGGGCGCACGCAGACGATCAATTTTTTTGCGCTCGGCGACAGCGCGAGATTCGTTGATTTCCCGGGCTATGGATTTGCGCGCGTGCCGAAGGCGCTGCGCGCGCAGTGGGAGTCGCTCGTCGGCGCCTATATCGCCTCGCGCGACACGCTGCTCGGCGTGGTGATCCTCATGGACGCCCGCCATCCGCTCACGCCGCTCGATGAGCGATTGGTGAATTTCCTGGGAGGTGTGCGGACGCTCGTGCTGTTGTCGAAGGCCGACAAGCTAACGCGCACCGAGCAGGCCGCGGTCCTGAAGAAAGTAAGCGCCGCGCTCGGCACGGAGGTGCGGCTTTTTTCGAGCCTGACGCACCAAGGCGTAGAGGACTGCCGCGACCTGCTGGAGCGGTGGCTGACCGAGCCGCCCCCGCAGGCCGCCAGAATAAAAAACCCCCGGTAAAGGGGATATAAACCGGGGGTAAAAACGCCTTAATTTTGGATTAAGGCACCCGCTCAGGGAGGAGAAGCGGGAGACGATCAACATCGTCTAAGGGTAAGATGCCAGTCGCGCGGCAAAAGTTCCGCCCCCGAAAAATCTCCGAAAAATCAACCCCATGAATATTTACGGCCAGTTTCCGGCGGTGCGCATGCGGCGCATGCGCCGCGACGACTTCTCGCGCCGGCTGATGCGCGAGCACCTCCTTACCGCCGATGACCTCATCTATCCCGTTTTCATCATCGACGGGAAATCCCGCACCCAGAAAGTGGCTTCTATGCCGGGCGTAGAGCGGCTGACGATCGACAAGCTCCTCGGCGTGGCAGAGCAATGCCTGAAGCTGCGCATTCCGGCGCTGGCGCTCTTTCCAGCCATCGAGCAGCGCCTCAAGAGTCCGGACGGCCGCGCGGCCTTCAATCCCAAAGGGCTCGTGCCGCGCGCGGTCGCGGCTCTCAAGAAGCGCTTCCCCGAGCTCGGCGTGATGACCGACGTGGCACTCGACCCGTATACGTCCCACGGCCAGGACGGCGTCGTGGACCGCACCGGTTACATCATCAACGACGTCACGCTCGACGTTCTCGTGAAGCAGGCGCTAGTGCAGGCGCAGGCGGGCGTCGATATCGTCGCGCCCTCCGACATGATGGATGGCCGCATCGGACGCATCCGCGCGGCGCTGGAAAAGGCAGGGCACATCCACACCAAGATCATGGCGTACTCGGCGAAGTACGCCTCAGGTTTTTACGGGCCGTTTCGTGACGCCGTCGGCTCGGCGAAGAACCTCGGCAAGGGCGACAAGAAAACCTACCAGATGGATCCGGCGAACTCCGACGAGGCGCTATGGGAAGTCGGGCTCGATCTCGCCGAGGGCGCGGACATGGTGATGGTGAAGCCCGGCATGCCTTATCTGGACATCGTGCGGCGCGTGAAGGATGAGTTCAAGGCGCCGACTTACGTCTACCAAGTGTCCGGCGAGTACTCCATGCTGCGCGGCGCCGTGGCCAATGGCTGGCTGCCCGAATCCTGCGTGCTCGAAGCGCTGCTCGGCTTCAAGCGCGCGGGCGCGGACGGCATCCTCACCTACTTCGCGCTCGAAGCCGCTAAGGCGCTGTCGCAGCCGAAAGGGTCCTGAGAAAGCGATCGGGCGCCTGGTAGCCGATCACCCGCAATCCCTTTATCTCGCGACCGTCGGCATCGAAGAAGATGATGCCCGGCGGACCGAACAGTGAGAAACGCTTCAGAAGCTCCTGGTCGGCCTCGTTGTTTGCCGTGACGTCCGCCTGCAGGAGCAACATGCTGTCGAGGCGCGCGCGCACCGTCGGATCGGAGAAGGTGAACGCCTCCATCTCCTTGCACGACACGCACCAGCCGGCATAGAAGTCGAGCATCGCGGGCTTGCCCGGAGCGCGCAGCTTGTCCTGCAGCTCGGCGAGCGAGGCGACGCGCACCCAAGGCAGCGGCGAGCGCGCCGGCGTCGATTGCTGGGTGAGGCCGGCGAGCGGACGCAGTACGTCACGGCTGCCCGAGAGCGCGCCGACGAGCAGCGCTACGCCTGTGACGAGCGCCGCGACGCCGACCCCTTTCCACAGGCGCCACCAGCCGGACGCCGTCTCGGGCAGGAGGTCGAGCGCGCGCAAGAAAATCGCCGAGCCGATGAGCAGCAGCGCCCAAGCGACCATCTGCGCGGCGAGCGGAATGATGGGCGACACCACCCAGATCGCGACCGCGAGCAGCAGCACGCCGAAGAATTTGCGCACGCCGACCATCCACTCGCCGGCGCGCGGCAAAAGCGCGCCTTCGGAAACGCCCATCGCTACGAGCGGCGCGCCCATGCCGAGCGCCATCGCGAAAAGCGCAGCGCCGCCGAGCGCGACGTCGCGCGTCTGCGAGATGTAGAGCAGCGCTCCTGCGAGCGGCGCAGCCACGCAGGGGCTCACGATCACGGCAGAGAGCACGCCCATGGCGGCCACGGAAGCGATGCGGCCGCCGCGCAGCCGGCTGTGCGCGGCGTGCACGCGATGGTGCAGGAATCCCGGCAGGCGCAGCTCGTAGAACCCGAACATCGACAACGCGAGCACGACGAAGACGAGGCCGAAGGCGCCGAGCACCCAAGCGTTCTGCAGCGCCGCCGCGAGCAGCGAGCCGGAAAGGGCGGCCGCGATCCCGGCCGCCGCATAAGCCACCGCCATGCCGAGCACATAGGCAAGCGAAAGCAAAAGCGCGCGCAGCTTGTCGAGGCTCTTGCCTTCCCCCGCGATGATGCCCGAGAGGATCGGGATCATGGGAAGCACGCAAGGCGTGAACGTCAGCAGCAAACCGAGAACGAAGAACCCGCCTAGCAGCAGCGCCACGTTGCCTTCGAACAGCCGCACGATATCGAGATCGCTCGCGAAGATGGAGAACTGCGGCTGCGCCTGCACCGCCCGCGGCGCCGCGCTGAAACCGGGAAGGTCGCCCCCGCCCGCTGCGGCCAGCCGCAAGGTCGCTTTCGATTCCATCGGCACGTAGCAAACGCCGACGTCCGCGCAGCCCTGCGAAGTCACCGCAACCTCGACCGTCTTGTCCTCGCCGCCTTGCACCGGCAGGACGACGCGCACCTGCTTGCGATAGATCTGCTGCTCGCCGAAGAACTGGTCCTTGTGGGGGATGCCGGCGGGCAGCTCGGGTGCGCCAAGACGCGCGTCCGCCGGCTTGAGGGCGAACTTGAACCGGTCGCGATAGAGGTAATAGCCCTCGGCGATGGCAAAGCTCACCTCGATGCTCGATGCATCGAGCGCGCGCGCCGAGAAACGGAACGCCTTCTCCGGCTCGAGGAGGTCGTCGGCCGACCCGCCCAGCCTTAGCTGCGCCAAGGCGCTCGCCGCGGCGCTGAGCAGGACTAGCAGAACGACGATTCTTTTCAAGACCTCGTTTCCCCTGCGACCCAGTCGAGATATGCCGGCAAGCCGCGCTCGATTGGGACCGCGATGATCTCCGGGAGTTCATACGGATGCCCGGAGCGCAGCGCCTGCTCCAGGGCGGGGTAGCGCTCCGCCGTGGTCTTGATGAGCATCGGGTGCTCTTCGTCGTGCTGCACCGCCCCTTTCCAGCGATACACCGAGCGGCAGGGGGCGAGGATGTTGACGCAGGCCGCGAGCTTCTCGCCGATCACGCGTTCGGCGAGACGCTCGGCGGCGGCGCGGTCAGGCAGATTGGTCAGCACCAAGAGCGTGCTCATGTCTCAGTCCTTCATAGACCGTCGGGTAACGCAGGCGCGCGCCGAAAACCTGCTTCAGACGCCGATTGTCGAGCCGGCGCGATTCGCTCATGAATGAGAGCAGCCCAGGCGGGATCCTGCCTGCGGCCTGCGCACGCGCGATGCGCGGCGGGCGCGGCAAGCCGTAGGTGTCGGCGACGAGATCGAACCACTCGCCCATCTTGAGTCCGCTATCGTCGTTCGAATTGAAAATCCCGGCGGGCGCATCGTCTTCCAGCGCGCGGGCAACGATCCTGGCCAGGTCGTCGGCGTGGATGTGGTTGGTGTACACATCGTCTTCGGCGCGCAATACCGGCGTGCCCGCGCGCAGCCGCTCGAGCGGCAGCCGGTCGGCCGCGTAGATGCCGGGCGCACGCAGAACCGTAAGCGCGGCACCGTGTGAGCCGCACCATTCGGTCAACCGCCGCTCGGCATCCACACGTCGCCGCGCGCGCCCGGTCTGCGGCGCGAGCGGGCGCGATTCGTCCACGCGCTCGCCGTGGCAATCGCCGTAGACGCCGCTCGTGCTGACGTAGACCACGCGAGCCGGTAGAATGCGGGCCTTTTCGAGCGCCGCGAGCAGGTTGGCGGTGCGGGTATCGGTCTCACCGGCGTCAGGCGGCGGAGCGCAATGCAGCAGCGCCTGGGCGCCTTCGATGTTCAGCGTGTCGGGTCGATCGAGGTCGCAGCCGTAGGCGCGTGAGAGCCGCGCGACCTCGAAGCCGCGCTCCAGCCTGGGCGCCGCCCGGCGCGCGATGTCGCCGAAGCCCGCGATCAGCAGCCGTTTCATGCGCCCATTTTATGCATAAGGTCACCGTCCAACCCAGCGGTCGCGCCTTCGAAGTGGAGGAGGGCGAGGCGGTCCTCGCCGCAGCCTTGCGGCAGGACCTCGTGCTGCCCTATGGCTGCCGCAACGGTGCCTGCGGCACCTGCAAAGCGAAGATCGTCGAAGGCCGCGTCGATTACGGCGTCTACCAGAAGAGGGCGCTCACCGATGCCGAAAAGGAGCAGGGCAAGGCGCTTCTCTGCCAGGCGCGGCCGCTCAGCGATCTCGTCATCGAGGCGCGCACCATCGGCGCGGCGAAGGACATCCAGGTGAAGGTTCTTCCCTGCAGGGTGCAGAGAATGGACCGGCTCGCCGACGACGTCATCGTGCTGTATCTCAAATTGCCGGCGAACGAGCGGCTGCAGTTCCTCGCCGGCCAGTACCTCGAGTTCCTGCTGCGCGACGGGTCGCGGCGCAGCTTCTCCATGGGCAACGCGCCGCACGACGACGAGCTGATCCAGCTGCACGTGCGCCGCGTCGCCGGCGGCCAGTTCACCGAGCACGTCTTCGGCAAGATGAAGGAGCGCGACATCCTGCGCTTCGAAGGGCCGCTCGGCACGTTCTTTCTGCGCGAGGACTCGCAGAAGCCCATCGTCTTCGTTGCTTCGGGGACCGGATTCGCGCCGATCAAGTCGATCATCGAGCACTCGCTGCACAAGGGAATCGCGCGCCCGATGGTGCTCTACTGGGGCGGCCGGCGGCCGAAGGACCTGTACCTGAACCCGCTGCCGCAGCAGTGGGCAGCCGAGCACCCGGAAATCTTCCGATACGTGCCCGTCATTTCGGACGCGCTGCCCGAGGACGGGTGGACCGGCCGCACGGGCTTCGTGCACCGCGCGGTAATGGAGGACTTCCCCGATCTGTCGGGCTACCAGGTATACGCGTGCGGCGTGCCGATCATGGTGGACTCGGCGCGACGCGATTTCACCGCGCACTGCCGGCTGCCCGAAGACGAGTTCTACGCCGACAGCTTCACGACTCAGGCCGATCTCGCCTCGCCCAAGTAGGCTTCCTTGACGCGCCGGTCGTCAAGCAGCTCGCGCGCGCTTCCCGCAAGGGCGATGCTGCCCGATTCCATGACGTAACCGCGGCTCGCCGCCTGCAGCGCGAGGCGGGCGTTCTGCTCGACGAGAAGGATGGTGACGCCGCGCGCCGCGATATCTCGGACGATCTCGAAGATCTTCTCCACCATCATGGGCGCGAGGCCCATCGACGGCTCGTCGAGAAGCAAGAGCTTCGGCTCGCCCATCAGCGCGCGCGCGATCGCGAGCATCTGCTGCTCGCCGCCCGAGAGCGTGCCGGCGATCTGATGGCGGCGTTCCTTCAGGCGCGGGAACGCGGCGTACTGCGATTCCGGATCGCCGCCGCCGCGCGCATAGGCGCCCATCGCCAGGTTTTCCTGCACCGTGAGCTGCGCAAAGATGCCGCGGCCCTCGGGGACCATGACCAGGCCCGTGCGCGGCAGCTCGTGCACCGCGCTGCGCCGGATGTCGCGCCCGGCGTAGGCCATGGCGCTCGCCTGCGACGGGATCAGGCGGCAGATCGCCTTGAGCGTCGACGTTTTGCCGGCGCCGTTCGCACCGATGAGACACACGAGCTCGCCTGCCGCGACCGCCAGGTCGATGCCCTTCACGGCCGCTATGCCGCGGTAATGGACCTCCAGGTGCTTGACGTCAAGCAGCACGCGGCGCGCCGAGATACGCTTCGATGACTTTCGGATCTTTTTGCACGTCGGCCGCAAGGCCCTCGGCGATCTTCTCGCCGTAGTCGAGCACCATGACGCGGTCGCATACGTTCATCACCAGACGGACGTCGTGCTCTATAAGAAGCACCGTGAGCCCGCTGTCGCGGATCGCGCGTATGAGCTTGCCGAGGCCGAGCCGCTCGGCCGCGTTCATGCCGGCCGCGGGCTCGTCCAGAGCGAGGAGCTTTGGCTCGGTGGCTAGCGCGCGCGCGATCTCCAGGCGCCGCTGGTCGCCATAGGGAAGGCTTGCGGCGGCGTCATTCGCTCGCTGCCGGATACCGACGTAGTCGAGCAGTTGAAGAGCGCGCGCCTCGATGGATTTTTCTTCCAGAAGGGTTTGCCTGTTCCGGAGGATTGCCCCCAGGACGCCGGCACGCGTGCGCACGTGCCGGCCGATCATCACGTTCTCGAGCGCGGAAAGATTCGCGAACAGGCGGATGTTCTGGAAGGTGCGCGCAATGCCGGCGGCGGCGATGCGGTCCGGCGGCAGGCCCGTGATGTCGCGCCCGTCGAACGAAAAGCGGCCGGCGGCCGGTACGTAGATCCCGGTGAGCACGTTGAACAGCGTCGTCTTGCCCGCGCCGTTGGGGCCGATGAGCCCGTAGATCTCCCCGGCGGCGATGGAAAAGCTCACCGCGTCGAGCGCGCGCACGCCGCCGAAGCGCTTGCTGATCGCCTTCGCGGAAAGCAGGCTCATGGCGCGCGCTCGGCGAGCTCGCGCCGGCGCACCGCCGAGGGCAGCAGACCCGCGGGCCGGAACAGCATGATGAGCACGAGCGCCAGGCCGAAGAGCAGCATACGGATCACTTCCGGGTCGACCAGCATGCGGCCGAAAAGCGCGCGCTGCGCCGGCTCGACGGTCCAGCGCAGGATCTCCGGAACGAAGGACAGCAGCAGCGCACCGAGGACCACGCCGGCGATGTTCCCCATGCCGCCGAGCACCACCATGGAGACGACCATGATCGACTCGACCAGCACGAAGCTTTCCGGCGAGATGAATCCCTGGATCGCGGAGAACATGCCGCCCGCCACGCCGCCGAAGCTCGCCCCCATCGCGAAGGCGAGCAGCTTCAGATTGCGCGTGTTAATGCCCATCGAGCGCGCCGCGATCTCGTCCTCGCGGATCGCTTCCCACGCGCGGCCGATGCGCGAGTTCTGCAGCCGCACGTTGACGAGGATGATGGCGAGCGCGACGACGAGCAGCAGGTAGTAGTACTTGATCGGGCCGCTGAATTCCAGGCCGATGAATTTCTCGTACGTTCCGAAGCTGAAGCCATTCAGCTGGAACGGATCGATGCGCGCGATCCCCTGCGGGCCGTTGGTCAGGTTGACCGGCTGCGAAAGGTTGTTGAGGAAGATGCGCACGATCTCGCCGAAACCCAGCGTGACGATCGCGAGATAGTCGCCGCGCAGCTTAAGGGTCGGTGCGCCCAGCAGGGCGCCGAAGAGCGCTGCGATCCCCGCGCCGATCGGCAGGATCACCCAGAACGGCAGGTGGATGTTGAGGTGCGGGCTGGCGAGGAGCGCGTACGTATAGGCGCCCACCGCGTAGAAGGCGATGTAGCCGAGGTCGAGCAGCCCGGCGAAGCCCACGACGATGTTGAGCCCCAGCGCAAGCAGCACGTAAAGGATCGCGTAATTCGTGATGCGCACCCAGCTCGTGCCGACCTGTGCCAGCGCGAAGGGCAGCACCGCAAGCACCACGCCGACCAGCGCGAAGCCGATCCAAACAAGCCAGGGTTTGCCTTTGGCATTGAAGTACTGCTTCAAGCGCGCTCTCCCACGCGCTCCCCGAGCAGCCCGGAGGGCCGAAACACGAGCACCAGGATCAGCACGATGAACGCGAACACGTCCTGGTAGTTCGAGCCCGCCAGGATGAACTGGCCGCCGCCTTCACAAGCATCGATCGCGCCGGAGAGCCAGCCGTATTGGCACAGATCGGTGAAGTCGCCGATGTAGCCGGCGCCGAGCGCTTCGACCAGCCCAAGCAGCACGCCGCCGAGCATCGCGCCCGGAATGTTGCCGATGCCGCCGAGCACGGCGGCGGAGAAGGCCTTGAGGCCCAGGACCGAGCCCATGGTGTATTGGGCGAGGCCGTAGTAGGTGCCAAAGAGCACGCCGGCGACCGCGCCGAGCGCCGCGCCGATGACGAAGGTCGCGGCGATCACGCGGTTGACGTCGATGCCCATCAGGCCCGCGACCTGCGGGTTCTGCGCCGTGGCGCGCATGGCGGTGCCGAGCCGGGTGCGATACACGAGCAGCGCAAGCCCGCCCATGAGGCCGACGCAGATCGCGAGAATCGCGATCTGCACGGTGGTGATCGCCGCTCCGGCGATAAAGTAGGTGCGCGAGGCGATGATCTGCGGAAAGGCGAGCACGTTGCGGCTCCAGATCATGAGCGCGAGGTGCTGAAGGATGATCGACACGCCGATCGCGGTGATGAGCGGCGCCAGGCGCGGCGCGCCGCGCAGCGGCCGGTAGGCGAGGCGCTCCATCGAATAGCCGACCAGCATGCACACCGGGACGGCGCACGCCGTGCCGATCAGCACCACGGCGAGCGGCGGCAGGCCGGCGGGCGCGAGCGCGTTAATGACCGTGAACGCGACCATGGCGCCGATCATCACGACCTCGCCGTGCGCGAAGTTGATGAGCTGGATGATGCCGTACACCATCGTGTAGCCGAGCGCCACGACGGCGTATACGCTGCCCGCGGTAAGGCCGTTGATGACCTGCTGCAGAAACGTATCCACGGCCGGCTAGCCTAAACCAAAAAGCAAAAACGGCACCCGCGGGTGCCGTTTTTGCCGGTGGTTACGACGGGCTACTTGCCGCCGCCCATGGTCTTCAGGAACTCCTCGTACGGGGTGGTCCTGCCGCCCTTCACCACGGCGAGCGGCTCGATCTTGCCGCCTTGCATGGTGAAGATGGTGATCTCAGCGTCCTTGCGGTCGCCCTTGTCGTCGAACTCGATCGGGCCGGTCGCGCCGGTGAACGAGATCTTCTGCAGCTCGGGCAGGTACGTCGCCGGGTCGGAGGAGTTTGCCTTCTTCATCGCCTCGATCAGCAGGTTGGTCGCGTCGTAGGTGAACGGAGAGTACAGGATCGGGTCGGTGTTGAACTTCTTCTTGTAGGCGTCGAGGAAGTTCTTCGATGCCGCCTGCGGGGGAATTCCGGCCTGCGAGCACAGGAGGCCTTCCGCCGCCTCGCCGGCGAGCTCCTTCATCTTGTCGGTGCACGCGCCATCGCCGAACGCGAATACCGCCTTGATGCCGAGCTCGCGCCCCTGCTTGAGGAGCGGTCCGCCGGTCGCATCCATGCCGCCGTAGAAGACCGCGTCGGGCTTCCTGCCGCGCAGCTTGGTAAGCACCGCCTTCCAGTCGGTCGTCTTGTCGGTGCCCTTTTCGCGCGGGAGCACCTTGATCTTGGCCCCCTTCAGCGTCTTCTCGACCTCGTTGGCGATGCCCTCGCCGTAAGCGGTCGCGTCGTCGATCACCGCCACGACCTTCGGCTTTTTCTCGGCCGCAAGGTAGCTCGCGATCGCCGGACCCTGCTGGTCATCCCGGCCGACTACGCGGAACACGTTCTTGAACCCCTGCTCGGTGAGCTTGGGGTTGGTGGCAGAGCCCGAGATCATCGGAATGCCCGCCTGGTTGTAAACGGCCGAGGCCGGTATGGTGACACCGGAGTTCAAGTGCCCGACAACGCCGTTTACTTTGGCATCGACCAGCTTCTGCGCTACCGTGGTGCCGACCTTCGGATCCGCCTGATCGTCCTCGGCGATCAGCGTGAACTTCACGTTCTTGCCGTCGAGCTTGATGCCGGCAGCGTTCGCCTCGTCGACCGCGAGACGCGCGCCGTTCTCGTTGTCCTTGCCCAGATGCGCGATGCCGCCGGTAAGCGGGCCGACATGCCCGATCTTGACTTCCAACGCCTCGGGGGCTGGCGGCGGCGCCGCGGTTTGGCTACTCGCCGGCGCTTCGGTCTTGGCAGGCGGCTTCTGCTCGCCGCAGCCGGTCAACGCGAGAGCAGCGGCGATGAGCGTGATGCTGAGCTTGTTGTTCATTCGACTCTCCGCGGGGTTGCTTCAGGGGGCGCCTATGATACCCCGCGGGCGCTACGGGAAGCCGCTTGCCGGCGCGCGCTGTGCGCTTACTTGAGCGACAAAATCCACTGTACCAGCGCCTTTACGTCGGCGTCCGGCACGGAGGAGTTCGGCGGCATGGGCACTTGTCCCCAAGTCCCCTGACTGCCCTTCTTCACCTTATCGGCGAGCCTCGCTGCCGCGCCGGGATCGTTGCGGTATTTCGCGGCGACGTCCTTGTAGGCCGGGCCGACCAGCTTCTTGTCGACCGAATGGCAAGCGAGGCAGGCGTACTTCTTGGCCAGGGCCTCCTGTGCCTGCGCCGGGAAGGACGCGGGAATAGCCGCAGCGGCGGCCAGGATAAGCGCAAGACGCTTCATGCTTGCTCCTTAAGCGTTTTTTTCAAGTCTACAAGATCGCTGCTGGGTTCGAGGCAAATAACGCCCGAGCATAGCCATCCGTTGACCGCCTCCGGCCGGGCGGGCTTGTCGAGCGGCTCGGGCAACGGCGCCACGCCATCCGGTATCGCGAGCACGACGGTCTCGGGGAGAAATTCACGTGCGAGCTCGGCCTGCCAAGGACGCAGCGCCTCGGCGCGTCCGCGCAGGAGGAGCGTGCGCGGCGGCTGTAGCTGCTCTTCCAGCGCGATTGCCATGGCGGCAAAGCCCGCCGGGTAGTCGCGCATCGCCGGATAGAAAAGCTCGAGCGTGCGCTCCGCCGCGCGGGCATAGCGCTGTTCGCCGGTAAGCGCGGCGAGCCGGCCAAGCGCCCATGCCGCTACCGCGTTGCCCGACGGCGTGGCGTTGTCGTGCCCGGGCTTCGGGCGCAGGATGAGCCGTTCATGGTCGCGCGGCGTGAAGAAAAAACCGCCGCGCTCGCTGTCTGCGAACTGCCCGAGCAGCACCTCGGCAAGCTCGCACGCGAACTCGAGGTCTTGCGGCCGGAATTGCGCCTGGATCAGCTCCAGAACCGCAGCGGCCAGGAATGCGTAGTCGTCGAGATACGCGTTGAGATGCGCGCGGCCATCCTTGTACGTCGCGAGCAGCCGGCCATCGCGCCACATGCGCGAGCGGACGAACTCGAGCGCGCGGCGCGCCGAGTCGATCCACTCCGGCTTGTCGCAGACGCGGCCAGCGTGCGCCATGCCGCGGATCGCCAGAGCGTTCCACGAGACGAGGATCTTCTCGTCGCGGCCTGGCCGCACGCGCTTCTCGCGCGCCGCCAGCAGCTTTCCCTTCGCTGCCGGTTCGCTACCGGCGGGATCGGCCACCCGCAGATGCCAGTACTTCCCTTCGAAATTGGGCGGGCCATCGAGTCCGTAGTGCCGCGCCACCTGGAGATATTCCTCCGTCGAAAGCAGCGACTGGATTTCCTCGCGCGTCCAGACGTAGAACTTGCCTTCCTCGTGCTCGCTGTCGGCGTCGAGCGAAGAGTAATAGCCGCCCTCGGGCGACTGCATCTCGCGCATCAGCCAAGCGGCGGTCTCTTCGGCGCAGCGCGCGAAAAGCGCCTCGCTGCTCAAAAGCCAGCCGTCGGCGAGCAGCGCGAGCAGCGGCCCGTTGTCGTAGAGCATCTTTTCGAAGTGCGGGATGGTCCAGTGCGCGTCCACGCTGTAGCGGCAAAAGCCGCCGCCGAGCTGATCGTAGATGCCGCCCAGGCACATGCGCCGCAGCGTGTGCAGCGCCATATCGCTCTCGCCCTTGCGCAGGCAGAGCTCGAGATCGGTCGGGTGCGGAAATTTCGGCGCAGCGCCGAATCCGCCATCCGCGGCGTCGAAATTGGCGCGCAGGTTGTCGAGCATCGCGCGCACGACCTGCCCGTCGAACTCCGAGCGCTGGCCGCCGGAATGCGGCAGCGTGCGCGAAAGCGCCTTCAGCACTTCGGCGTTCTGCGCTTCGATGTCGGAGCGTTTCTCTTGCCAGATGGCGGCGATGCGCTCGCAGAGCTCAGGAAACCCCGGGAGCCCGTAGCGTGCCGTCTTGGGGAAGTAAGTGCCGCCGAAGAAAGGCGTGCCGTCCGGAGACAGAAACATGGTGAGCGGCCAGCCGCCTGGGCGCTGGGCGAGCATCTGGTGCGCTGTCTGGTAGATCTGGTCGAGATCCGGGCGCTCCTCGCGGTCCACCTTGATGTTGACGAAAAGCCGGTTCATGACCGCGGCGACCTCGGCGTCCTCGAAGCTCTCGTGCGCCATGACGTGGCACCAGTGGCAGGCCGAATAGCCCACGGAGAGCAGGATCGGCTTGTCCTCGCGGCGCGCACGCTCGAGCGCCTCTTCGCCCCATGGATACCAGTCGACGGAATTGCCGGCGTGCTGCTGCAGATAGGGCGAGGTTTCGCGTGCGAGGCGGTTCGGCATGGCAGAAAGCAAAACCCCCGCCTAAGCGGGGGTTTTGTGGACTTGGTGCCCCTAGCTTACCGCACCGTTCGGGTAAACGGGAAGACCTTCGTGAGCCCCAGGATGTCGGTGATGAGCAGAACGAGGAAGACCAGCAGGATGAGCCCGAGAATCCCTCCCGCCGGCAGGGTGTCGATGCGGCCCGCAAGCTGCGCGGCCTCTTCGTCGGTCAGTGCGGCGACGCGCGCTTTTACATCCGACGGGCTGACGCCTTGCGCCTGCAGTTGCGCCTGCACGTCCGCGCGGTCGAGGAACGTGGCAATGCGCGCGCGCTCCGTGCCGGGGGAGCTGGTAATGGCGTCGGTGCCGACCATGCCGGCTTGGGCAGGCAGCGGCAGGCCGAGCCCGGCGATCGACACGACGAGCAGGCTGGCGATGATGCGGCGTAGTTTGGTGATCATGCGTTTCCCCCTGTTGTTTGGCTTTCTAGCGGATCGGACGAGTGAACGGAAACACCTTGGTGAAGCCCAGGATGTCGGTGATCAGCAGCACGATGAAGATCGTAAGCAGGATGCCGAGGATCTCGCCGCCGGCCGGAAGGCTGTCGATGCGGCTGGAGAGCTGGCTCACCTCATCGTCGGTGAGCGCGGCGACGCGCGCCTTCACTTCGTCGGCGCTGACACCGCGCGCCTGAAGCTGCAGCTGGACATCTTGACGGTCGAAAAACTCGGCGACGCGGGCGCGTTCCATGCCCGTGACGGCGGACTCGGTGGGCACCATGCCGGCTTGCGCGGGCAGCGGCAGCCCGAGCCCTGCGAGCGAAACGATGAGCAGTCGGGCGATAAGGCGGCGAAAGCGGATCATTGTTCCTCCCAGTTGTTCAAGGTGACCGGCAGCTTACCATCGGGTTCATGAGCGACCAACCGGGCGCCCGGGAGGTGTTGTTTTTTTGGTTCGGCGCACCGCCGGAGCAAGGAAAACGTCACAAACGCTGGTTCGAGAAGGACCCGGCGTTCGACGGCCTGATCGCCGAGCGCTTTTTCCCGCTGTACGAGAAAGCGGCCCGGGGCGAGCTTGCGCATTGGCAGGAGCGTCCCGCCGATTGCCTCGCGTTGATCCTCATTCTCGATCAGTTTCCGCGCAACATGTTCCGCGGCACGGCGCGCGCGTTTGCGGCCGATCCGCTGGCGCTCGAGGCCGCGCGCCACGCGGTTGCGCAAGGTTTCGACCGGACGTTCCCTCCGGTGGAGCGGCTGTTTGCCTACCTGCCCTTCGAGCACAGCGAACGGCTCGAAGATCAGTTGACGGCCTGCGAGCTCATCGAGCCCTTAAAGGCGTTCCCCGAAACTGCGGATGCTTATCCTTACGCGCTGGCCCACCGCGACATCATCCAGCGCTTCGGGCGCTTCCCGCATCGCAATTCGATCCTCGGGCGCGCAAGCAGCGCCGAGGAAATCGAGTTCCTCAAGCAGCCCGGCTCCGGCTTTTGATTCAGCGCGCCGGTGTGGCGAGCTGCGTTTCGCGGACCTTGATCTCGGTGACGCGGCTGACGCGCATGGGCTCCGCCGTGACGATGGACTTCGGCGTGGCGAGCTGAATCGCGACAACGTCGCCGATCCGCGCCTCCATGCCCGCAGGCAGCTGCACGAGAACGCGGCTGCGATCGGCGAGCTCGACATCGGCCCAGCGCGCGCCGCCCGGACGGCGCAGCAGGCTCGGCTCGAGAAGAACGCCGCCTGCCGCCTGGTAGTAGATGGCGCGCACCCGGGCAGTGACTTCATCGGCCTGCGCCGGGAGGGATATCAGGAGGCAGGCCAAAAAGGCGAAGCCGAGCGCGGTTCTCATGGAAGAGCACTCTGCGCCCCTCGTGTGATCGCGCGACGCGCGCCGGACGGCTCAGGCCCGGCCCCTTCGGACTGTCGCTAGGACGCGTCGGTCACCGCGCCTTGCGATGCCGTGGAGACGAGCTTCATGTACTTCGCAAGCAAGCCGGCCGTATAGCGCGGCTTCGGCGGCTTCCATTTCTTGCGCCGCGCGGCAAGCTCTTTGGCCGAGACGTTGAGCTGGATAAGGCGTTTTTTCGCGTCGATGGTGATCGAGTCGCTCTCCTTCACCAGCGCGATCGTGCCGCCGACATACGCCTCGGGAGCGACATGTCCCACGACCATTCCCCAAGTGCCGCCCGAGAAGCGCCCGTCGGTAAGCAGCCCGACCGATTCGCCGAGCCCCTGCCCGATGAGCGCGGACGTAGGCGCGAGCATCTCCTGCATGCCGGGACCGCCCTTCGGCCCTTCGTAGCGGATCACGATGACGTCGCCCGGCTTGATGCGTTTCGCCATGATCGCCTTCATGCAGGCGTTCTCGGAATCGAACACGCGCGCCGGGCCGGTGATGGAAGTCTTCTTCAGGCCGGAGATCTTGGCCACGCAGCCTTCGGTGGCCAGATTCCCCTTGAGGATCGCGAGGTGCCCCTCGCGGTACATCGGATTCGCCCAGGGGCGAATCACCTCCTGATCGGCGCGCGGCTCATCGGGCACGTCCTTCAGCATTTCCGCCATGGTCTTGCCGTGAATGGTCATGCACTCGCCGTGCAGCACGCCGTGATTGAGCAGGATCTTCAACACCTGGGGCACGCCGCCCGCGCGGTGAAAATCCACCGCCACGAAGCGCCCCGAGGGCTTGAGCTCGCAGAGCACCGGCACCCGCCTGCGCACGCGCTCAAAATCGTCGATGGTCCACTTCACGCCGGCAGCGCGCGCGATCGCGAGATAGTGCAGCACCGCGTTGGTCGAGCCGCCGGTGGCCATGACGAGCGCGATCGCGTTCTCGATCGACTTGCGCGTAATGATGTCGCGCGGCTTGAGGTTGTTCTTGATCGCTTCGACGAGTACGCGCGCCGATTCCCCGGCCGAATCGGCCTTCTCGGGGTCGGGCGCTGCCATCTGCGACGAGCCAAGGAGGCTCATGCCAAGCGCCTCGAACGACGAGCTCATGGTGTTCGCGGTGTACATGCCGCCGCAGGCGCCGACCGTCGGGCAGGCATTCTTCTCGATGCCGATGAAGTCTTCCTCCGAAAGCTTGCCCGCGGCGTAGGAGCCGACCGCCTCGAAGGCCGAGACGATGGTGAGATCCTGGCCTTTCCACTTGCCCGGCTTGATGGTGCCGCCATAGACGAAGATGCCCGGCACGTTCATGCGTGCCATGGCCATCACGCCGCCCGGCATGTTCTTGTCGCAGCCGCCGACCACGAGCACGCCGTCCATCGCCTGGCCGTTGACGCTGGTTTCGACGGCGTCGGCAATTACTTCGCGCGAGACGAGCGAATACTTCATCGCTTCGGTTCCCATGCCGATCCCGTCGGTCACGGTCGGAATGCCGAACGTCTGCGGCTTGGCCCCTGCCTGCTCGAGCGCCTGAACCGCGCGCTCGACGAGCGGCTGGATGCCGGCGTTGCACGGGTTCATCGTCGAGTGGCCGTTGGCCACGCCGACGATCGGCTTGTCGAAGTCGCCATCGCGGAAACCGACGGCGCGCAGCATCGCGCGGTTGGGCGAGCGCGCAACGCCCTGAGTGATGAGCTGGGAGCGGCGGTTGGCGGCCATGAATTACCTCCGTTGAAGCGTAATTCTCGCGCTTCCGGCGATCTGCGTTCAATGCAATAGCGATCCTGCGGTACCCTTCTCGTCCATGCTCGTCCACCCGAACATCGACCCGATCGCCTTCTCCATCGGCCCGCTCGCCGTGCGCTGGTACGGGCTCATGTATCTGGTCGGCTTTGCCGCGGCATGGTGGCTCGGCATGCGGCGCATCGCCAGGGGCATGGCGCCCATTACGCGCGCGCAGTTCGACGACCTGATCTTTTACGCCGTGCTCGGAGTGATCCTGGGCGGGCGCCTCGGATACGTCCTGTTCTACAAGCCGGGACACTACGCGGCCAACCCCCTCGAGGTGTTCGCGGTGTGGCAAGGCGGCATGTCGTTCCACGGTGGCCTGCTCGGCGTGATCCTGGCGATGGCGTGGTTCGCGTGGCGCACGCGCGTGGACTTTCTGCGGCTCATGGACTTCATCGCGCCGCTCTGCCCGCTCGGCATCGGCGCCGGGCGCCTCGGCAACTTCATCAACGGCGAGCTTTACGGCAGGGTCACCGATGTGCCGTGGGGGATGGTCTTCCGCGGCGCCGGCGCCGCGCCGCGCCATCCATCGCAGCTCTATGAGTTCGCGCTGGAAGGCCTGGCGCTGTTCGTCCTGCTGTGGTGGTACTCGGCGAAGCCCCGGGCGCGCGGGGAAGTGAGCGCGCTCTTCCTGATCGGCTACGGCAGCTTCCGCTTCATCGCCGAATTCGGCCGCGAGCCGGACTCGTTTCTCGGGCTGCTCGCCCTCGGCCTGTCGATGGGACAGTGGCTTTCCGCGCCGATGATCCTCGCGGGGATCGCGCTCTTCGTCTGGGCGCGACGCTAGCGCTTCAGCGCCGTGTCGAGGAGCCGCGCGACGTGCCAGGCCTCACGGCGGGTGCCGTCGGCGATTTGGTGGCGGCAGCTCGTGCCATCGGCCACCACGATGGCGTCGGCAGCGTTGCGCACCGCGGGCAGCAGCGACATCTCCGCCATCTTGAGCGAAATCCCATGGTGCTCGGCCTCGTAGCCGAAGCTGCCCGCCATGCCGCAGCAGCTCGTCTGCACCGTGGACACGTTCAAGCCGGGCACCATGCCGAGGACTTTTTCGACCGCGGGCATGGCGTCGAACGCTTTCTGGTGGCAATGCCCGTGGAGCAGCACATCCTTCTTCAGCTCGTTGAATTTCAGATCGCCCGGGTCGCGCGCGAGGAATTCCTCGAAGAGGAACGCCTGCCGGCTGACGCTTTCGCTTCCCTCGAGCAGCACGCCGTACTCGTCGCGGAACGATAAGAGGCACGACGGCTCGAGCCCTACGATCGGCACGCCGCGCTCGGCGTACGGGCGAAGCGACTCCAAGGTTCGGCGTGCCTCGGCCTTCGCCTCTTCCACCATGCCGGCGGCGAGAAACGTGCGCCCGCAGCACAGCGGCCGTCCGCGCAGCAGCGGCTGCGCCGCCGTCGCTTTGTAGCCCGCCGCCTGCAGCACGCGCATCGCCGCGCGCGCGTTTTCCGGCTCGAACCAGCGGTTGAACGTATCGACGAAAACGAGCACTTCGCGCCCCGGGCCGCGATTGGGTCGCGTGCGATCGACGAAGTGATCCGCGCGCCACTTGGGCATTTCGCGCCGGCGCGAAAAGCCAAGGAACGACCTTGAAAATGAAGTTACTGCATTCGCAACGGGCGCCACGGCAGCCGCCCACGGCGCGTAGCGCGGCAGGTAGCCGATCGCACGATCGCGCAGCGTATGGCCGTGCTTGGCCTTGTACTGCGCCAGCACCTCGATCTTCATACGCGCCATGTCCACGCCCGTCGGGCACTCGCGCTTGCAGCCCTTGCACGAGACGCACAGGTCGAGCGCTTCCTTGACCGCTTCGAATGCGAGCTGGTTCGAGAGCGCGAGGCGCAACGTGTTGGCCCGGCCGCGCGTGACGTGCGTCTCGTCCATCGTCGCGCGGTAGGACGGGCACATGGTGCCGGCGTCGAACTTGCGGCAGTGGCCGTTGTTGTTGCACATCTCGGCGGCCTTGTCGAAACCGCCCCACTCGCTCCAGTTGAGCACGGTGGCCGGGACCCGGGTCTTGTAATCCGGCTTGAAGCGAAGGAGCGACCGGTCGTCCATGCGCGGCGGGTTGACGATCTTGCCGGGGTTCATGAGGCCGCGGGGGTCGAGCCATGACTTGATTTCCGCCAGGCAGGCGGTGAGGCGCGCGCCGTAGAACGGCGCGATCCACTCCGAGCGCACCAGGCCGTCGCCGTGCTCGCCCGAATAGGCGCCCTTGTACTGCTTGACGAGCGCGCTCGCCTCTTCGGCGATGGCGCGCATCTTTTGCGCACCGTCGCGCCGCATGTCGAGGACCGGCCGCACATGCAGCGTGCCGACCGAGGCGTGCGCATACCACGTGCCGCGCGTGCCGTGTTTTTCGAACACCTGCGTGAGACGCTCGGTATAGTCGGCCAGGTGCTCGAGCGGCACCGCGCAATCCTCGATGAAGGACACCGGTTTGCCGTCGCCCTTCATGGACATCATGATGTTGAGGCCCGCCTTGCGAACCTCCCACAGATCGCGCTGCTGCCGGGCGTCGGTGATCTCGACCACGCTGCCCGGGAGCCCGAGCTCGGCCATGAGCTCGACGAGTTGCTTCAGCTTCGCCGCCGGGTTCTCTTCGCCGGAGAACTCGACCAGGAGGATCGCGTCCGGCTCGCCCCGGATAAACGCATCCACCGTCTTGCGGAACGCCGCATTCCCGCGCGCGAGGTCGATCATCGTGCGGTCGACGAGCTCGACCGCCGAAGGCCCGAGCTTCACGATGTGCCGCGTGAGCTGCATCGCGGTGTAGAACTTCGGGAAGTGGCAGACACCGAGCGCCCGAACCGGCGGAATGGGCGAAAGCTTCAGGTGCAGGCGTTCGGAGTAGGCGAGCGTTCCCTCGGACCCGACCAGCAAGTGGGCCGCGTTCGCATGCGGCGGACCAAGATGGTCGAGGTTGTAGCCCGCGACCTTGCGCAGCACCTTGGGGAAGCGCGCCTCGATTTCCGCTTTCTCGCGCTCGTAGAGCGCCTTCAAGCGCTGCAAAAGCTCCCGGTACGCGGGCGGCCCCGACACATCGTCCATCGGCCCGAAACGCCAGCGCTCGCCCTGCGCGGTGACCGCTTCGATGGCGAGCACGTTGTGCACCATGTTGCCGTACGCGATGGAGCGCGAGCCGCATGAATTGTTGCCGGCCATGCCGCCGAGCGTCGCCTGCGCGCTCGTGGAAACATCCACCGGGTACCACAGACCGTGCCGACGCAGCTCGGCGTTCAGCGCATCCAGCACGACGCCCGGCTGAACCACGGCGCTGCGCTTCTCGGCATCGATCTCGAGGATCTTGTTGAGGTGCCTGGTGTGATCAATGACGAGGGCTTCGCCGACCGCCTGCCCGCATTGCGAGCTGCCTGCGCCGCGCGGCAGGATCGGCACGCCTTCCGCCGCCGCAATCGCGATCGCGCCGCGCGCGGCTTCTTCGGTGCGCGGCACCACGATGCCGATCGGCGTCAGCTGGTAGATCGACGCGTCGGTCGAGTAGCGGCCGCGGCTTGCCGCATCGAAGAGCACCTCGGCGTCGAGCTCCTTCCTGAGCCGCCGCGACAGCGAGGACGCGTTCAAGCGGCTTTCTCGATCCCGGTAAGCACCGCTGCAAGCTTGTTCGCCAGGTGCTCCTGCAGCAGCCGCTTCAACGCCGCGACTTTCCGGTTGGCAAGCGCGTCCAGGATCTCCTCATGCTCGCGCACGGCGTCGTCCCAGCGTTCCTTGGAGAAGTTGGCCATGTAGCGCGCGCGCCGCACGTTGGCGTTGAGCTGCCGGTACATATTGGCGAGGACGGAGTTCCCCGAGGCCTCCACGATGCTCAAGTGAATCGCCTGGTTGTATTGAAAGTAGGCAGCGAGGTCGCCGCGCGCGTGCATGGCGAGCATCTTCTTGTGGAGCGCGCGGATTTCCTCGATGCGCGCCGCGCTCGCGTGGCGGCAGGCAAGCTCGCCGGCGAGAGCCTCGAGCGCGCCCATCACTTGCAGCATTTCCGCAAGCCGAGCGGCATCGATCGCCGCGACGACCGCGCCGCGGTTGGGCAGCAGCTCCACCAGCCCTTCGGTGGCGAGGAGCTTGATCGCCTCGCGCAGCGGGGTGCGCGAAATGCCGAGCCGCTCGCAAAGCAGGCGTTCATTGAGCCGCGCGCCGGACGCAAGGTCGCCGCGCACGATGAGATCGCGCAATCGGTCCACCACCTCCTCGTGCAGCGGCCGGCGATTTATGGGCTGCATGGCTTGCACGGCCGGCATTTTTGCATGCAAAATGCAAAAAATCCATTCTATAGGGATACCGATGTCGAGGTCCGCTGGCCGGCATTTCCTGCAAATCCCCGGTCCCACGAACGTTCCCGATCGCGTGCTGCGGGCGATCGATTTTCCGACCATGGACCATCGCGGGCCGGAGTTCGCCGAGCTCGGGAAGAGCGTGCTCGCCGGAATGAAGCGGGTATTCAAGGCGCCCAAAGGCGAGGTGGTGATCTATCCCGCCTCGGGGACCGGGGCGTGGGAGGCCGCGCTCGTCAATACGCTTAGCGCCGGCGACCTCGTCGTCATGGCCGAGACCGGGCACTTTGCGACGCTCTGGAAGAAGCTCGCCCGCCGCCTTGGACTCGAGGTCGAGTTCCTGCCAGGCGATTGGCGTCACGGCGCCGACCCGGATGCGATCGAGAAACGGCTACGCGCGGACAGCGAGAAGCGCATTAAGGCGGTGTGCGTTGTCCATAACGAGACTTCCACCGGCGTGGTGTCGCGTATCCCGGAAGTCCGTAAAGCGATTGACGCGACCGGGCACCCGGCGCTGTTCATGGTGGACACGATCTCGTCGCTCGCCTCGATTGATTACCGGCACGACGAGTGGGGCGCGGACGTCACCGTGGCGGGCTCGCAGAAAGGACTCATGCTGCCGCCCGGTCTTTCGTTCAACTGCGCATCGCAAAAGGCGCTCGCCGCCTCGAAGTCGGCCCGCCTGCCGCGCAGCTATTGGGCGTGGGATGAGATGCTCGCAAACGGCAAGACCGGCTACTTCCCGTACACGCCGGCAACGAATCTCCTCTATGGGCTGCGCGAAGCGCTGAAAATGCTCGAGGAGGAAGGACTCGACGCGGTGTTCGCCCGCCATCAGCGGCACGCAGAGGCAACGCGGCGCGCGGTGCGCGCCTGGGGCCTCGAGGTGCTCGCTCTCGACGCGCGCGAATTCTCGGGCTCGCTTACGGCCGTGCTCACGCCTGCGGGGCACGACGCCGATCGCGTGCGCAAGACGATACTCGAAGCGTTCGACATGTCGCTCGGCACGGGGCTCGGCAAGCTTGCCGGCAAGGTGTTCCGCATTGGCCACCTGGGCGACTTCAATGACCTCGCCTTGATGGGAACCCTGGCGGGGGTCGAAATGGGACTTGCGCTGGCCGGCGTTCCGGTCAAGAAGGAAGGTGTGCAAGCCGCGATGGCGTACTTGGCCGAGTGCCGGGCGGCACCGGCGCGTGCCGCCGCGTAAATACATAACCAAGTTTTCCAGGAGGATGACATGAAGCTGCGTTTTACATTTACGGTGGCCATCGCTGCGCTTCTGGCGGGCCCGGTCCACGCTCAGACGGAACTCAAGTTGGGCCACGTCGGCGAGCCCGGCTCGCTGATAGGCGCCGCGGCAGACGAATTTGCCAAGCGCGCCAACGCGAAGCTCGGCGGCAAATACAAGATCGTCACGTACGGCTCGAGCCAGCTTGGCGGCGACAAGGAGCTGCTGCAGAAGCTGAAGCTCGGAACCGTGGACTTTGCCGAGCCCTCGACCGTGATGTCCTCCGAATCCGACATCTTCGGCGTGTTCGAGATGCCGTATCTCGTCAAGGATCGCGAGCACATGAAGCGCATCGAGAAGGAGCTGTTCTGGTCCAAGATGGAGCCGACCGTCGAGAAGAAGGGACTCAAGCTCCTGGCGGTATGGGAGAACGGCTTCCGCCACATCACGAACAACAAGCACCCGATCGTCACCCCCGCCGACTTGAAGGGCATCAAGCTGCGCGTGCCGGAAGGCAAGTGGCGCGTGAAGATGTTCCAGGCCTATGGCGCGAACCCCTCGCCGATGAAGTACTCGGAGGTTTTCACCGCGCTACAAACCGGGGTGATGGATGGACAGGAAAACCCCTTCGCGCAGATCTACAGCGCCAAGTTTTATGAGGTGCAGAAGTATCTTTCTCTCACCGGCCACGTCTACTCGCCGGCTTACCTCGCCGTCGGACTTAAGAAGTGGAACAGCTTCCCCGCGGACGTGCGCAAAACCTTGGAATCCACCGCGCGCGACGTCCAGGCATGGATCTACGAGAAGGCGGCCAAAGATGACGAAGTGCTGCTGGAAAAGATGAAGGCGAGCGGCAGCATCCAGGTCAACCAGGCCAACAAGGACGCCTTCATCGCGGCGTCGAAGCCGGTATACGAGGAGTTCGCGAAGGAAGTTCCGGGCGCCAAGGAGATCATCGACCGCGCCATCGCGCTCGGCAAGAAGTAGCCGCCGATGCTGGAAGAGCTGCGCAGGCGCTACCAGCGCCTGCTGGAGTGGATCGTCATCGCCTTGATGGCCGTGCTCGCGGTCGAAGTGACCGCGGGCGTGGTGTACCGCACGTTCGGCGCCTCCCTCGTCTGGTACGACGAGGTGGCGTCGATCCTGCTCGCCTGGCTGACGTTCTACGGCTCGGCGCTGGCGGCGGTGAAGCGGGCGCACATCGGCTGCCCGGAAGTCGTGGCGCTGTTTGGGCCCAAGGTGCGCGTGGCGGCGCGCGCCGTGGCGTCCGTGCTCTTCATCGTGTTCTTCGCCCTGCTCGGCTGGATGGGCTACGCCATCCTCGATGTGCTGCTGACCGACCACTTGATCAGCCTGCCCGAGGTTTCGGTCGCCTGGGTGCAGTCGGTGATCCCGATCAGCGCGCTGCTCATCGTCTTGGCCGAGCTGCTGTCGCTCCCGCGCGCGTTCCAGCTCGCGCGTACCGGGCACTCCGCGCAGACCGGGGAGGCGTCGCACTGATGGCCATCCTGCTGCTTTTTGTCTGCGTGCTGGGACTGGTCATCATCGACGTGCCGATCGCCGTCGCCCTCGGCATCGTCGCGCTCTCGGCGATGCTCATCACCCAGGGCATGGATTCGCTGCCGAACCTCCCGGTGGTGCTCTATAACGGGGCCACCAGCTTCCCGCTGATCGCGATTCCGCTGTTCATTCTCGCCGGGGCGATCATGAATGCCTCGGGAATTTCCCAGCGGCTGATCGCTTTCGCGAGCTCGATCCTGGGCTTTATCCGCGGCGGGCTGGCGATGGTGTCGATCGGCACGTCGCTCTTCTTCGCCGAAATCTCCGGCTCGGCGGTGGCCGATGTGTCGGCGCTCGGCTCGATCTTGATTCCCGCGATGAAGTCGAAGGGTTATCCGAGCCCGCTCGCCGCCGCGATCATGTCCTCGGCGGCAACGCTGGCCGTCATCATTCCGCCTTCCATTCCGATGATCCTGTACGCGGTGATGGCCGAAACATCGGTGGTCCAGCTTTTCGTCGCCGGCATCGTGCCCGGAATCCTGGGCGGACTTGGGCTAATGGGCATGGCGTACTGGTTCGCCCGCCACTACAACCTGCCGGTCGAGGAGAAGCTGCAGTGGGCGCGCGTGAAGCGCGCCTTCCGCGAGGCGTTTTGGGCTTTCACGCTACCGATGATCATCCTGGGCGCGATTTTCGGCGGCATCGTCACGGCGACGGAGGGCGCGGCGCTCGCAGTAGTCGCGGCGCTGTTCATCGGCCTCGTCATCTATCGAGATCTCGACCTCGCGCACCTCAGGGCGGCGATCATCGAGGGCGGCGTGCAGACCGCTGTGGTCATGCTCCTCGTCGCGACGTCGGCGCTGCTCAGCACCTACCTGACCGAGGTCCAGGCGCCGCAGAAGCTGGCGCACTCGATCACCGAGCTCACCACGAACAAGTGGCTGGTGCTCGCGATGCTCAACGTCCTGTTCTTGGTCCTCGGCATGTTCCTGCACTCGGCCGCGGCGATCATCCTCGTCGTCCCGGTGGTCATGCCGCTCGTGCGGTCGGTCGGCATCGATCCGGTGCACTTCGGCCTCGTCGTGACGGTCAACCTGGGCATTGGCCAGCAAACGCCGCCGGTGGCGAGCGTGCTCATGGTCGCCTGCTCGATCGCCCGGGCGAGCGTCTGGGAGGTGACCCGGGTAAACGTCTGGTTCATCGGCGTGCTGGTCGCGGTTTTGCTCATGGTGACCTACATCCCCGTGACAGGCCTGGGCCTCGTGGATCTCTTCTACAAGTGAGCGGCCCGCTCGCCGGCGTGAAAGTCCTGGAGCTTGCGCAGATCATGGCGGGCCCGACCTGCGGCATGCTGCTCGCCGATCTCGGCGCGGATGTCATCAAAGTCGAGCGCGTGCCGGGCGGCGATGACACGCGCGCCATGAACCGGCCTTCGGTCGCGGGAGAATCGGCGGCCTTCATGGCGATGAACCGCAATAAACGGGGCATCGCGCTCAACCTGAAGGTGCCCGCGGCGCGCGATGCGCTCAAGCGCATGGCGGCGCTCGCCGACGTGCTTACCGAGAACTACCGCAAGGGCGCGCTCGATAAGCTGGGCTTGGGCTACGAGACGCTGCGGTCGGTAAACCCGGCGCTCATCTATTGCTCCATTTCGGGCTACGGACGCACCGGCCCTTACGCCGAGAAGGGCGGCTTCGATCTCGTCGCGCAGGGCGTCTCAGGGCTCATGGCAATCACCGGCGAGCCGGGCGGCGCTCCGGTGAAGTCCGGCTCGCCGGTGTGCGACATCAACGCCGGCATCCTCGCCGCCCTTGGCATCGTGTCGGCCTATGTGCATCGGCTAAAAACCGGTCAGGGGCAACTCGTGGATACCTCGCTCTACGAGGCCGGCATTCAGCAGACGTATTGGCATTCGGCGATCTACTTCGCCACCGGCGCCGCGCCCGCGCCGAGCGGCTCGGCGCATATCCTCTCCGCGCCGTATCAGGCGTTCCAGGCGGCCGACGGCTGGCTCACCGTCGGCGGCGCCAACCCGGCGAACTGGGAGCGTGTAGCCCGCGTCCTCGGCGCTCCCGAATGGATCGACGATCCGCGCTTTCGCACGAACGGCGAGCGCATGAAGAACCTGCAATCTTTGACCGAGCTGATGAACTCACGGCTCAGAACCCGCAGCAAGAAAGAATGGATCGCCGTGCTCGAGGCCGAAGGCGTTCCGTGCGGGCCGATCAACTCGATTGCCGAGATGGCGGCCGATCCGCAGACCGCCGCGCGCGAAATGGTGGTCGAAGTCGAGCATCCGAAGGCGGGGCGCACCCGCGCCCTCGGACTGCCGATCAAGCTCTCGGCCACGCCCGGCCAGGTGACGCGCGCCGCTCCCACGCTTGGACAGCACACGCGCGAGGTGCTGGCCGAGTTCGGCTTTTCAGCCGGCGAGATCGACGCGCTGATCGCCTCCGGCGCGGCGCTCGCCTAGCGGGTTTTCACCGCGCCCATCAGCGTGTCCGGAAGCCAGGTGGCGATTTCCGGAAACACCGAGAGGATCACGATCCCGAGGAACATGCAAAGGACGTAGGGAATCGTTCCCCAGATGACCTTCATCAGCGGCACGTCCGGCGCTATGGCGTTCACGATGTAGATGTTCAGGCCGACCGGCGGGTGGATCAGGCCGATCTCCATGTTGATCGTCACGATGACGCCGAACCATACCGGGTCGAAGCCGGCGGCCCTGATGATCGGCAGCAGGATCGGGCTCGTCATCAGGATGATCGCCGCGGGCGGGATGAAGAAGCCGCACACCAGCAGGAAGACGTTGATGAGCGCCATCAGCACCCAGCGGTTGACGTGCGTCTCGGCGATCGCCTGCGCGAGCGTCTGGGTCAGATAGAGCGACGTCAGCATGTAGCCGAAGAGCACCGCCGCGGCGATGATCATCAGGATCATCACCGATTCGCGCGTGGTGTCGCGCAGGATCCGCCACCAGTCGCGCGGCTGCCACATGCGGTAGATGAGCACCGCGAGGATGACGCATAGCGCGGCGCCGACGCCGGCGGCTTCCGATGGCGTCGCCACGCCGCCGTACAGCGCGTACATCACGCCGATGATGATTACCAGGAAGGGCGCTACCTTCGGTATCGACTGGAATTTCTCCTTCCAGCTGTAGCGGAAATCCGCCGCATGCGAGCGAAAGCCCTTGCGCCAGATGGCGAAGAGCGTCCAGAGCATGAAAAGGCCGGTCAGCATCAGCCCGGGCAGCACGCCTGCGAGAAACAGGCGTCCGATCGACGTCTCGGTGGCGATGCCGTAGAGGATGAAGGTGATCGAGGGTGGGATGAGGATCCCCAGCGTGCCGCCCGCGCAGATCGACCCGGTGGCAATGTCGTCGGGATAACCGCGCTTGCGCATCTCGGGGATGCCCATCTTGCCGATCGCCGCGCAGCACGCCGGCGACGACCCGGTGAGCGCGGCGAAGATGGCGCAGGCGCCGAGGTTCGAGATCACGAGGCCGCCCGGCAGGCGGTAGAGCCAGCGATCGAGCGCCTCGTACAGGTCGCGCCCGGCGGGCGAGGAGCCGATCGCCGCGCCCATCATGACGAACATCGGTATCGAGACCAGTGTGAAATCGTTCAGCCCGGCATAGAAGGTCTCGGCCACCACCTGCATGGCGTCGAAGCCCTGAAAGATGAGGAGGAACACGATCGAGAGCGCGCCGAGGCCGAACGCGACCGGAGCGCCGGAGAGAAGGACGATGAGCGTCGCGACGAGGACGATCGCGCCTTGCGTCGTCGGGCTCATTCGCTGATTCCGAAAGGCGGCTCGCGGCCGCTAAGCAGGCCGTAGAGATCGGCGACGTATTGCAGCGCAAGGATCGCCAGCCCGATCGGCATCGAGCTGTACGGAATCCAGAGCCGCGCGCGCCACATGGTGTCGGACACCCAGCGCTGCTCCCATGCTTCGTGCCAGAAACGCGCGGTAACGACCGCGAGCACCACGCAGAAGCCGAGCGACATCAGGATCGAGGCGAGCGCAAGCCACCAGCGCGCGCGCAGGCCGAGGTGCTGCGGCAACACGTCGACATTGACGTGACCGCGCGTCAGCAGCACGTAAGGGCTGCCGACGAACGTGGCGGCGACCAGGCTCCACGTGACGAAGTCCGTCTGCCAGATCGTGTTCTGGTTGAGCACGTAGCGTACGAACACCATCTGGCAGACGATCAGCACGCCGAGCGCGATCAGCCCGGCGGCGACGATGCCGCAGAGTTGCGACAGGCGCCTTACGGCGCGGACATAAGCGTCCAGGGAATTACTTGACGCTGAGCGCTTCGTCGATCAGCTTCTTGCCGTTCGGCACTTCCTTGGCGAATTCGGCGTAGGAGCTCTTCTCGGCCACCTTCACCCACTGGTCGTACTCCTGCGGCGTGAGCGTGATGACCTCGACCTTGTGGTCCTTGAACACCTTGACCATCTCGTCGTCCAGGCCCTTCGCCTTCCCTGCGAAGAACAGCTCCGACTTTCTGCCCGCCTGGCGCAGGACGTCCTGCTGTTTCGTGTTCAGTCGGTTGAAGCTCCTCTTCGACATGAGCACCGGCTCGTACATGAACCACAATGCGTTGTCCCCCGGGGCCGTGATGCACTTGACCTGCTCGTAGATGCGGAAGGACACGAAGCTGCCCGAGCTCGTGTCGGTGGCTTCCGCGACCCCGGTCTGCAGCGCGTTGTACACCTCGTTGGAAGGAATCGACACGATCGTGGCTCCCGCCGATTGCCACATGGCGGCAAAGGTCGGCCCGGCGGAGCGCATCTTCAGTCCCTTTACGTCTTCGGGTTTGCGGATGCAGCCTCGCTTGGAAGCCATGGCGCCGGCGAGCCACGCATCCGCCAGCACGATCACGCCCGCTTTATCGATCTGCGCTTTGATGTCCTTCATGAACGCCGAATTGCCGAGGCGCTGTGCGCGCTCGTGGCTGCGCACGAGGCCCGGCATCAGCGTGGCGCTGAAGGCGCGCATTTTCCCGCTCGCGTAATCGAGCGGAAACGAAGAGATGTCGAGCTGACCGTTCACCAGGGCGTTCCATTGTTCGTTCGGCTTGAACAGCGACGCCCCTGGATAGACTTGCACTTCGAGCTCCACGTTGGCGGCTTTCGCCTCGCGCGCGATGATCTGCACCATTTCGTCGCGCGCGTCTCCGCGGCCGCCAGGAAACTGGTGAGAAGCGCGCAGCGTAATAGGCGCGGCAAATAGGGTTGCGCTGTAAGCCGCGGCTACTGCAAGCGCGACGGCGGCCCGCTTGATCTGGGTCATGGTTGAATCCTCCTTGCGCGTATCGTAAGCGGAGCCGGCGCCGCCGGGCAAACCTTCGGCGGCGTTGTTTCGTATCCTTTGATCCGCGCTAAATCGCTCCGTCGGCGCGCAGCCGGGCGATTTCCTTGTCGCTCTTGCGGAGCAGGCCGCGCAGCACCTCCTCGGTATGCTCGCCCAGCAGCGGCGGCGCCAACCGGTACTCGAGCGGCGTATCGGAGAAGCGCATCGGGCTCGCTACCATCGGCAGCTTTGCGCCGCCCGCGTGATCGAGCTCGATGCGGATGCCGCGCGCCTTGACCTGCGGCTCCTCGAAAACCTGCGCGACATCGTTGATCGGCCCGTTCGGCACGCCGGCGCCATCGAGCAGCGCCACCCATTCGCGTGTGCTGCGCTGGCGAAAGACCTCGGAGAGCAGCCGGGTCAGCTCTGCGCGGTTCTCGACGCGCTTGCCGTTGGTCGCGAAGCGCGGGTCGTCCGCGAGCTCATTGCGGCCCGCCGCCGCGCAGAATTTGCGATACAGGTTGTCGTTGCCGCAGGCGACGATCACGTTCCCGTCGGCTGTGCGGAACGGTTGATAAGGAACGATGTTGGGATGCAGGTTGCCGATGCGTCCCGGCGGCTTGCCGGTGGCGAAGTAGTTGGTGTTCTGGTAAGCGAGCAGCGCGATCTGCGAATCGAGGAGCGCGAGGTCGAGGTGCTGGCCGGTGCCGCTCTTCTCGCGATGCGCGAGTGCGGCGCAGATCGCGATCGAGGCGTACATGCCCGTGATGATGTCCGCTACGGGAACGCCGGCGCGCTGAGGCGCGCCGGCGGGCTCGCCGGTCACGCTCATCAACCCGCCCATGCCCTGGATCATGAAGTCGTAGCCGGGCCGCTCGCGGTAGGGACCGGTGTGGCCGAAGCCGGTGAGCGAGCAGTAGACGAGCTTCGGATTGAGCTTGCGCAGGTCCTCGTAGCCCAGGCCGTAGCGCGCCAAATCGCCGTACTTGTAGTTCTCGATAAGGACGTCGCTCGCAGCGGCAAGCTCGCGCACGATCGCCTGGCCCGCCGCCGCCGCGATGTTTACGGTGATCGATTTCTTGCCGCGGTTGGCCGAGGTGAAGTAAGCGGAATCCTGCGTATCACGCCCCTGCGCGTCCTTGACCCAGGGCGGGCCGAAGGCGCGCGAGTCATCGCCCGCGCCCGGCCGCTCGACCTTGATCACTTCGGCGCCGAGGTCAGCCAGGTTCTGCCCGGCCCAGGGACCGGCGAGCACGCGGGAAAGATCGACCACCCGAATGTGCGACAGGGGACCAGCCATGGGGTCTTCCGAGCGGAAAACCCGAAGTTTAACTATTTGACGGCGATGTTGTTGTGCACGGTGCGCACGCCGCTCACGCCGGCGGTGACGCGGCCGGCGCGCGAGGCGATGTCGGGCGCGGAGACGAATCCAGTGAGCTGCACGCGTCCCTCATAGGTCTCCACCGCGATCGACAGCGAAGGGATGCCCTTTTCGGCAAGCAGCGCGGCTTTCACCCGCGCGGTGATGAACGAGTCGCGCAGGATGCGTTTCTCGTTATCCTCCATCGCCAGCGCGTATTCGGATTCGGACAGGAGTCCGTCCTTATCCATGTCGAAGGCGGCGAAGCGCTTGTGCACTTCCGGATTGGCGAGCGCCTCGACTTTGCTGATATAGCCGTCGCGATTGCGGTCCAGGGCTGCAAAATCGGGCCGCGGCCCGGGGAGAGGAGCGGGTTCAGCCGCGCTCTGGGCCAGCGCTGCGGCGCTAAGGAAGAGCAGCAAAAGCGCGAAGGAGGCACGCATGGTCGTTCTCTGTACTCTTAATATAGGCGTCGCTCCCATTAATCCACATGAAGTATTTCATGCGCCACCATGATTAGACATGTCGTGCTTTGGCGACTGAAGTCGAGCGGCGGTGACATGTTCCACGTTATCCGCAGCGCGCTCGAAGCGCAGCAGGACAAAATTCCGGGATTGCTGCACGTCGAGGTCGGCCGCAACTTCGCAACCGCGCGGCGCGCAGTGGACTTCGCGCTGATCTGCGACTTCGAGAACCGCGACGCGCTCGCCGCCTATCACCGGCATCCCGTTCACATCCAGACGCGCGCCGTCGTCGATCCTCTGGTCGAGGAGCACTGGATCGTCGATTACGAGCTCTGAACGCTTACCAGAGCGCCGTTAACATGCGCGTGGCGAGCGCGTAGAGCACCACGGCGAAAATGATGCGCAGCCGCTTCACCGGCACCCGGTGCGCGACACGCGCGCCGAGCGGCGCCGCCAGCATGCTCGTGACGACCACCATGGCGAGCGCGGGTAGATAGACGTAGCCGAGCGTCGCCGACGGCAACCCTGCAGCGCGCAGGCCCTGCAGCACGTACCCGGCAGTGCCGGCCGCCGCGATCGGTAAGCCGACCGCAGCCGCCGTGCCGATCGCCCGCCGCAACGGCACGCTGCACCAGGCGAGGAACGGAATGCACATGAAGGCTCCGCCTGCGGCGAGCAGGCTGGAGATGGCGCCGATGCCCGCGCCGGCGGCAAACACCCCGAGCGCCCCAGGCATCTCTCGCGTGCGCTTGGGCCGCAGGTCGAACAAGATCTGCGTTGCCGCATAGAAAACCAGCAGGGTGAACATCACCGCGAGCGGCCGCGTGGGGATAAGGCCGGCGGCCAGCGCGGCGAGGAACGAGCCGGTCAGGATGCCGGGCGCCATGACGCGCGCGGCTTGCCAATCGACTGCATCGTGCGCGTGATGCGCCCGCATGCTCGAGACGGACGTGAACATGATGGTCGCCATCGAAGTGCCGAGCGCGAGGTGCACGATGTGCTCCGCCGGAAGCCCCTGCGCAGTGAACGCCCAGGCGAGCATCGGCACCATGACCATCCCGCCGCCGATGCCCAGCAATCCGGCGAAGAAGCCGACGACCGAGCCGATCCCAAGGTAGGCGAGCCACCACTGCATCCGGGATCAGGGCTGCCTGAGGAGGTGCGCGGCGAGCTCGGCGAATCCAGCGCCCGACTCGGCGTCGGTGACGAACTCGGGCTCGAGGCCCGGAAAACGGCGCACGTTCGCCACGCCCACGGAGTTGTGGAAAAACGCGAACATCGGCGCGTCGTTCGGCGAGTCGCCGGCGAAGATGACCTGGCGGTTCACGGCATCGAGCTGCGCGCTAAAGCGCTCGGCAAACAACAAGCGCGCGGTCGCGAGCTTGTCGTAGGTGCCGAACCAGCCGTTCACGTGGATCGAGCTCACCTTGGCGGTCAGTCCGGCCTCGCGCATCAGTTCGGCGATGCGAGCGGCCGCGGAGAGCGGCAGCGCGGGCACGTCCTCGCAATAGTCGATGGCCAGGTCGGTCTCGCGGTACGGCTGGTCAGCCGCGAGCGCGGAGCCAGGGACTTCCTGGATGATCGCGTTTGCAATCGCTTCCAGCCGCGCGCGCTTGGCGGCGCGCGTCGCCGCATCGTCGACGAAGCGCTTGTGCAGCTTTCCATCGCCGAACCAAAAATAAAAGGCCCCGTTCTCGCCGATGACGGCATCCACCGGCCACATGCGGGCGATGTGATCGCACCAACCGGCCGGGCGGCCGGTCACTGGAATGACCCGCTTGCCGGCTTGCTGCAGGCGCTCGAGCGCCGCGTACGCTTCTGCGGTGAGCTTTCCATGCGTCGTCAGCGTTTCGTCGATGTCGAAAAAGAGCGTGTCGACCGGCCGCGGATCGAGCTGGGCGAGCGGCCTCACCGGCCCATGACCTCGAGCACGCGGCGGCGTTGGGCCTCCTCCATGTGCAGCCCGGCTTTGCTTCGCCGCCAAAGCACATCTTCCGCGCTCATCGCCCATTCACGCTCGACGAAATACTGCACTTCGCGTTCGGTCAACCCGGCCCCGTAATGCTCGCCCACCTTGCCGTCGCCGAGCACTTCGGAGGCGAGCGCTCCGTGGCGCCGGAAAACTGCGCGCAGGACTTCGCCGGGAAGGTCCGGATAGCTGGCGCTTAGCGAGGCGAACGCCTCGTTTCGGTCGCGGAAATCGCTGCCGGCGAAGGCGGCACGGTCGGTCCAGGCGCCTCTTGCGCATGGAAAATAGTGGGCGAGTTTCTTCAAGACATGTTCGGCAAGGCTGCGGTAAGTGGTGATCTTGCCACCAAATACTGAAAGCGCCGGCGCGGCGCCGGCTTCGTCGTCCAGGCGCAAGCTGTAATCGCGCGTCACCGCCGAAGGATCGCCCGAGCCGTCGTCGTAGAGCGGCCGCACGCCGGCAAAGCGCCAGCGGACCGCAGAGGGCTCGACGCGCGTGGGTAGATAGCGGCTCGCGGCGCGACACAGGTATTCGACTTCCGCGTCGCTCGGTTTCGCAGACGCTGGGTCGCCCTCGAGCGGTACCTCCGTGGTACCGATAAGGGTGAATTGCTCCTCGAACGGGATCATGAACACCACCCGCCGGTCGTCGTTTTGCAGGATATAGGCATGGCTGCCTTCGTAGAGGCGCGGCACGACGATGTGGCTGCCCTGCACCAGGCGGACTTCGTCGCGGCTCGGCTGGCCGAGGCGCTCGTTGAGGACGTGCTTCACCCACGGCCCGGCGACGTTGACCACTGCGCGCGCGCGGACCGCTTCGCCGCCTGAAAGGATGGCGTTCCACTGATCGCCGGTCCGGCGCGCGCTGACGCATTGCGTGCGCACGCGGATGTGCGCGCCGCGCTCGGCCGCGTCGCGGGCGTTGGCGATGACCAGGCGCGCGTCGTCGACGCGACAGTCCGAGTAGGCGAAGCCGTGGCGGAATTCCGGCTTGAGAATTCCCCGGTACGGCGGCGCATCCAGGCGCACGCGACGCGATCCGGGCAATACCGAGCGGCGCGCCAGATGGTCGTAGAGGAAAAGGCCGATGCCGATCATCCAGCGCGGCCTGAGCTGCGGCACGTGCGGCATGACGAAACGCATCGGCGAGGCAAGATGGGCGGCGATGCGCAGCAGGATCTCGCGCTCGGCGAGCGCCTCCGCGACCAGGCGAAACTCGTAATGCTCCAGATAGCGCAGGCCGCCGTGGATCAGCTTGGAGGAGGCCGACGAAGTCGCGGCGGCCAGATCGGCCGCCTCCACCAGCAGTACCGAGAGCCCGCGGCCGGCGGCGTCGCGGGCGATGCCCGCGCCGTTGATGCCTCCGCCGATGACCAGCAGGTCGTAGGTCATTCCCGGCATGGCGTGCGCACTATAGCGCGCCGCCGCCGGGCAGACGAATCAGGCCAGCTTGACTTTCAGGACGAGCTTATTTTCTTCAGCTGCTCGAGCTGCAGCACCTTGACGCGCACATCCGGATTCGACTTCGCGGTCCCGCGCGCCTGTGCTTGCTGCTGGCGGCGGATGCGCTCGAAGGTTTTCCGCACGTCGGTGTCGAAGCTCGGTTTGTAACGGAACGACGAGTCGAGGATGTGTTTCATGCGTCTGTGCTCCTACGCTGACGCGCCCATTGTTCCAAACGCGGTACGCGCGCGTTGCGTGCAACAGTAGTCTCGCCGGACTACATGGCGCAGGGCAAATCGAATTTCAAGTCGACGCCGAACTACAACGCGGCGAAGGAACGCTACTTCCTCCGCAACCAAGATGCCCGCCGCGCTACCATGCGCCTGCTGGGGAGAGCGAAAAGGGGGCAATGATGAAACTCTTAAGCAACAGCTTCAAGGACGGCGAATACCTAGGAAGGGAGCACATCCTATCCTCCGACTACGGCTTCGGTTGCAGCGGCGGCAACAAGTCGCCGCAGCTGAAATGGCAGGATGCGCCTCAGGGGACCAAGAGTTTTGCGCTCACCTGCTTCGATCCGGACGCGCCGACGGGAAGCGGGTTCTGGCATTGGGTCGTGGTGAACATCCCGCCCGATGTGACAGAGCTGCCGCTCGATGCGGGAAACCCGGCTTCCCTTAAGCTGCCCGCCGGCGCGCTGCAGGTGCGCACTGATTTCGGCAAGCCAGGCTACGGCGGCCCTTGTCCGCCCGAAGGCGATCACCCGCACCGCTACCTCTTCGCGATCCACGCGGTGTCGCTGGAGAAACTGCCGGTGGCGGCGGACACTTCAGCCGCGGTAGTCGGCTTCTATCTGAACTTCAATACGCTCGCGAAGGCGTCACTGATGGGGCTGTTCAAGCGCTGACGATGTCGACGTGGATGGTGTTGGCCGTCAATCGCGCCGCAATCGCATCTCGTAGGCGAAGCGCTCTGCGGCGTGAAGCGAATCGGATACCTCGAGCAGCCGATCGGTGGCGTCGTAGTAGTACCGCCTGACGCGCAGGCCGCAGCCGGGCTTTGCCTTCAGCCGTAGGGCTTCCTGGTCTGTCAGGGGGACGGCCTCGATCCGCTGGCCGATCCAAGCGATGCGCACGCCGAGCTCCTTTTCGACGAGCGGATAGATGACCCCCGAGGAGCGGGGGATGCGCTTCTCGAGGCCTGCGAGGGCGATGTTCAGGTAGACGGAAATGAGGCAGATCGGCGTCTTGATGCCGGGCTTGCGCCGCACGCCGCTGAACTTGATCCATTCCTGGCCGCGGCGGCACTCGAGCACGGCGAGATCTTCGCCGGCTGCCCTGATGCGCCCGCGCTTCTCGACGATGAAGCGGGTGTCGCTGGCATAACGGAAGAGGTCCGCTGCTGAACTCAGGGGGAGGCTGAAGGCGCGGGTCGCGCTCGCCGCGGTGACTGTCGTGCCAGCCCGCGGCCGTCGCATGATCAACCCGGCTTCCCGGAGCTGTCGCAGCGCCTCCCGGGCTGTGTAGCGGCTCACGCCGTACTTCTTGCAGAGCTCGGCCTCAGTGGGCAGGGAGTCTCCGACCGATATGTCGCCGGAGGTGATGCGCTCGCCCAGCTCCTTGGCAATCTGCGCGTAGCGATGCCGTTTCATGGACGATCAGCCGATTGCGCGGCGTGCCCGCAACTCGCTTATCCGCTCTGGGCTGTACCCCAGCTCGCGCAGGAGCGAATCGGTATCGGCGCCGAGCGCGGGCGCCGCGCGGCGCGGCAGGTCCGCGTCGGAGCAGCGGATGGGATTGGCGAGAAGACGCACCTGCCGGCCGTCCTCATAGGAGAAGTCGGCAATTGCGCCGCGCTCGGCGACGAAGGGGTTCTCAAGCGCCTGGCCGATATCGTTTACGGGCGCGACGGGAATCTTGCCGCTCAGCCTGGCGAGCCACGCCGCCGTCGTGTCGCGCGAAAACACTTCGTCCAGCAACACGGTGATCTCGTCCCGGTGCTTGAGGCGTTCTGCGAAAGTCGCGTACCGCGCATCGGCGATCCATTCCGGGTGGCCAATCTCCTCGGCGAGGATGCCCCAGAACTTCTCCTTGTTGCACATCACGAAAATCCAGCCGTCTTGGGTGCGGTAAAGCTGGCTGGGGACGAGCGAAGGGTGTGCAGAGCGTTTCTCCCGGCCCTGAACGGCGCCGGCGTTCAGGTACCAGGAGCCAGGATAGTTCAGGTTGAAGAGCGCGAGGTCGAACAGGCTCGTGTCGAGGTCTCGCCCGCGCCCGGTCTCGCGCGCGCTGTGGATGCCGGCAAGCAATGCGAAGCAAGCGACCAGGCCTGTCATGAGGTCGACGATGGACAGCCCGTAGCGTTCGGGCGTGCCGTCCGGATCGCCGGTGAGCGACATGTGGCCTGCTTCAGCCTGCATGAGGTAGTCGTAGCCCGGCCATGACGCGCGCGACCCTTGCCGCCCATAGGCCGAGAGGTGCGAGCAGACGATACGCGGGTTGACCTCGCGCAACGCTTCGTAAGTCAGGCCGAGCTTCTCCGGCAGGTCTCCGCGCAGGTTGTCGATGACGCCGTCCGCGGTGCGCGCAAGGTCGCGGAATACTGCCATTCCGTCAAGTGAGCGAAGATCGAGCGCGATCGAGCGCTTGTTGCGGTTGAAGGTCTGGTAGAACTGGCTGTCGCCCGGGCCGAAGAAATGCGGGCCCACATGCCTGCCGACATCGCCACCCTCGCGCAGGTTCTCGATCTTGATGAGTTCGGCACCCAGGTCGGCGAAGTAGACGGTGCCGGCCGGGCCCGCACCGTACTGCTCCACCGCGAGCACGCGGATGCCGGCCAGAGGTAGTCGGGCTTGCGCCTTGCTCATGCCGGCACTCAATCGACTTTGGCTCCGCAATCCTTGACCGCCTTGCCCCACCTGGCGCTCTCGCTGCGGATGCAGGCGGCATCGAGCATCGCGAACAGCGTGGCAGCCAGCGCGAACGCACGCGGCATTTTGCTTTCCTTTCCGGGTTTTCCAGCTATTGTACAATTGTCTGGACAAATAAGGAGGCGCGGTGGCGGGCGAATCAGTGAGGGTCGGAGAGCATCGCTATCGCGAGCGCTTCGGGCGCTACTTCGAGGACTTCGAGGTCGGCGCCACCTACGAGCACCGGCCGGGGCGCACCCTCACCGAGACGGACAACACCTGGTTTGCGCTGCTCACGATGAACACGCATCCCATCCATTTCGACGCCGAGTACGCCAGGCACTCGGAGTTCGGAAAGCCGCTCGTGGTGAGCGCGCTGACGCTGTCGATCCTCGTGGGTATGAGCGTCTCCGACACCAGCCAGAAGGCCATCGCCAACCTGGGCTGGGACAAGATCAAGCTGCCCAAGCCGGTGTTCGCCGGAGACACGCTCTACGCCGAGTCCACCGTGCTGGGCAAGCGCGAGTCGAAATCCCGGCCGGACCAGGGCATCGTCACCATCAAGACCATCGGCCGCAACCAGCGGCAGGAAGTGGTGTGCGAGTTCGAGCGCACGATGCTGGTGATGAGGCGCGGCAACCCGCTCGAAGAGCAGGCCGGCTATTGAAGAACATGCCATGAACGCACCGCAAGCCAGGTTCCATGTCGGTCCGGACTCCGACGAGGCAAAGCAGATCCTCGAAGCCATCGACCGGTGGCTGAAGCGCGAGGTCGAGCCGCAGGTGATGAAGCTGGAGCACGACGACGTATGGCCGGCGCAGATGGTCGACCAGATGAAGGCGCTGGGCCTCTTCGGCGCCACCATCAGTCCGGAATACGGCGGGCTGGGGCTTTCCGCGGAGCTCTACGGCCGCATCGTCACAAGGATCTCCGAGGTATGGATGTCCCTCACGGGCATCTTCAACTCCCACCTCATGATGGCGCTGCTGGTCGAGCGCTACGGCAATGCCGAGCTCAAGAAAAAGTACCTTCCCAGGTTCGCCAGCGGAGAAATTCGCGGCGGGCTGGCGCTGACCGAGCCCAATGCCGGCACCGACCTGCAGGCGATCCGCACCCGCGCGCGCCGGGAAGGCAGCGAGTACATCCTGAACGGGACCAAGACCTGGATCTCCAATGGCATCCAGGGTTCCTGCTTTGCCGTGCTCACGAAGACCGATCCCGAGGCGCAGCCGCGCCACAAGGGCATGACGATGTTCCTCTGCGAGAAGGGCCCGGGATTCAGCGCCAGCAAGAAGCTGGAGAAGATCGGGTACAAGGGCATTGATTCGGCCGAGCTCGTCTTCCAGGACCACCGCGTCCCGGCGGCGAACCTCATCGGCGAGGAGGGCCGCGGCTTCCATCAGGCCGTCGGGGGCCTGGAGCTCGGCCGGATCAACGTGGCATCGCGCGGAGTCGGGGTAGCGGCTGCCGCGCTTTCCGAGGCGGTGAAGTACTCGCAGCAGCGCCATGCCTTCGGCAAGCCGATCTGCGAGCACCAGGCGATCCAGCTCAAGCTCGGCGAGATGGCGACCCGCGTGGAAGCCGCCCGCTTGCTGGTGAAGAACGCCGCGCAAATCTACGACCGCGGCGAGCGCTGCGACATGGAGGCGGGAATGGCGAAGTACTTCGCCACCGAAGCGGCCTTCGAGAATGCTCACGAAGCCATGCGGATCCACGGCGGGTACGGGTATTCGAAAGAGTTCGTCGTGGAGCGCCTGTACCGCGACGCGCCGCTCCTTTGCATCGGCGAAGGAACCAACGAGATGCAGCGCATCATCATCGCCAGGCAGATCATTCAGCGAAACAAGATCTGAGGGGAAAGTCATCAAACACAGCGTCGAGCGAATCCTGACCACCCACACCGGAAGCCTGCCGCGGCCCGTCGAGCTGGTGAAGATGTATGCGCGCCGGGCCGGCGGAGAGGCGGTGGACGAAGCCGAGCTCGAGGCGGCCGGGCGCGCGGCCATGAGCGAGGTCGTGGACCGGCAGATCGCCAGCGGAATCGACGTCGGCAACAACGGCGAGCAGCAGCGCGAAGGATTCTTCCTCTACGTGCAGCGCCGCATGACGGGATTCGGCGGCACCTGGAAGCGCTGGAGGCGCGGCGACGTGGAGCGGTATCCCGAGTTCAAGCGCGCGCTCGAGACGCAGTCGGCCGGTAAGGTCGCCGTGAGCAACTTCGTGCCGCCCCGCGTGATCGGCGAAGTCCGCTACATCGATCCGAAGCTGGCCGAAGCAGAAGCGCGCGATTTCAAGGCGGCGCTTTCCGCGCGCAAGGACGCGTTCGCCGAGGCGTTCCTGACGGCGCCCTCGCCGGGGATCATCGCCGCGGCCTGCAAGAACGAGCATTACGCGACCGAGGAGGCGTACCTGGATGCGCTCGGGGAGGCGTTGCGCCTCGAATACGAGGCGATCGTGGACAACGGGTTCGTCCTCCAGATCGACTGTCCGGACCTGGCGCTCGAGCGCCATGTCTCCTATCTCGAGGAGCCCGACGCGAAATTCATCGGTTTCATCGAGCGCGTAGTGACGGCCATCAACAAGGCCCTGCGCAACGTGCCGCGCGAGCGCGTGCGGATGCATGTGTGCTGGGGTAACTACGAAGGCCCGCACGACTGCGACGTGCCGCTGCGCAAGATCTGGCCGGTGATCCGGGCGGCGCGGGTGGGCGGTTTCGTGCTGCCTTTTGCGAACGCGCGCCATGCGCACGAGATGAAGGTGCTGCGCGAGATGCCGCTTTCCGACGACCAGGTCATCGTGGCCGGGGTCATCGACGTGCTCACCAACTTCATCGAGCACCCCGAGGTCGTGGCCGACCGCCTCGAGCGCGTCGCCGCCGAAGTGTGCGATCCCCGGCGAGTCCTTGCGGGGACCGATTGCGGATTCGACACCTCTGCGGGCATGGGGCGTGTCGCGACGGACGTCGTCTGGGCGAAGCTTCGCGCGCTGAGCGATGGCGCACGCATCGCCAGCGAGCGGCTGCTCAAATAAGGAAACAGGAGGAGGGATGCTTTTTACCCCGTTGCAGCTCGGCGGCAGGCGGCTCAAGAACCGCATCGTGTTTCCCGCCGTGCTGTCGATCTATGCCCAGCAGAACCGCGTCACCCAGCGCCTGATCGACTATTACGCCGCCCGTGCCGTCGGGGGCGCGGCGATGCTGATCACCGAAGGCCTCGCCATCCATCCGTCGAGCGTGCCGCAGCCCGGCGTCGCGACGGTGTTCGACCCCGCGAACCTCGAAGGCTTCCAGCGCCTCGCGGAGGCAGTGGAGCGGCACGACTGCCGCCTGGTCGGGCAGCTGTGGCACGTGGGGCGGCAGGCGCTGTGGAACCCGGTGGATGCGCCGGTAGGCGTCTCGTCGCTGCCCGACGCCTACAGCTGGTCGGTGCCACACGTGATGAACGCCGGCGAAATCCGGGGCATCGCCGATGCGTATGTCGGCTCGGCGAAGACGCTGAAGCGCGCCGGCTTCTCGGGGGTGGAGCTCCACGGCGGTCACGGCTACCTGATCACGCAGTTCCTCTCGCCGTGGTCGAACGTCCGCGACGACGAGTATGGAGGGGACCTGGAGCGGCGCACGCGCTTCGTGCGCGACATCGTGGCGGGCATCCGCGCCGAGTGCGGAAACGACTTCGTCGTCGGCCTCAAGATGTCGGGCGACGAGCGGGTGAAGGGCGGCATCGACGGCGACGAAGCCGGGCGCATCGCCGCGCGGCTCGCCGACGCCGGCGGGCTCGACTATCTCGGCTTCGCCCAGGGAAATTTCAGCCCGAGCCTGGAGGACCACACGCCCGACATGAACTATCCGGCCGGACCGTTCATGGCGCTGCAAAAGCGGCTGCGCGAACAGGTGAGGGCACAGGCAAAGCCGGTTGCCGTGCTCGCCTTCGGCCGCGTTCTGGACGCGGACCACGCAGAGAAGGTGCTCGCCGACGGCGTCGGGGACTTGGTGGCCATGGGCCGAGCGCTGGTGGCCGATGCGGCGCTTCCGAAGAAAGCCGAGAGCGGGCAGCGCGACAAGACGCGCCCCTGCATCTTCTGCAACGTGTGCTGGGCCGAGATCCACGCGGGCAAGCCGATCGCCTGCATCCACAATCCCCATCTTGGTACCGCCGATGAGGCCACCTGGATTCCGACGCCGTCCGCGAGCAAGCGCCGGGTCGTCGTCGTCGGCAGCGGCGTCGCCGGACTCGAAGCGGCATGGGTGGCCGCGAGCCGCGGCCACCACGTCACCTTGCTCGGGTCGCGCGAAGGCGGCGGCAAGGCGCGCCTGGAATCGAGGCTGCCGGGACGCGCGGAAGTCGCGAAAGTATTTGAGTTCCAGCTGGCGCGTGCGCGGGAGGCGGGCGCGCGGCTCGAGCTCGGTGCGCCCGCGACCGCCGAAGCCGTTGCAGGATTGAAGCCGGACATCGCCGTGCTGGCGACGGGCTCCAGGATGCGGCCGCCGGCGCTTTCGCCGGATAGCGATCGGGCCGAGGACGCGCGGGATCTCGCTGCAAGGCTCGCCGGCCAGAAGTCAAAACTTCCGGGTACGGCCGTGCTCTTCGACCACGATCACGGGGCGGGCGTCTACGCGCTCGCCGACCTGCTCGCCGCCACCTATGAGCGTCTCGTCCTCATCACGCCGCGCACGCAGCTCGGCCGCGCCATCGCCTACGTCAATCTGCTCGGCGTCTATCGCCGGCTCTACAAGGCGCGCGCGGAAATCATCGGCGCCTCGCTGCCGACCCGCTTCAAGGGCGGCAGGCTGACCTATGCCAACGCCTTCAGCGGCGACGAGCAGGCGGTCGAGGCCGTTGCGCTATTCGCCTACGCCACGCCGCGGATTGCGAGCGACGAGCTGGCCGCCCCGCTGCGCGCGAAGGGTATCGATGTGCGGCTCATCGGCGATGCATTCGCGCCGCGCGCGATGCTCGCCGCCGTGCACGAAGGCCACCGCCTGGGCAACGCGCTCTAGACGGCGCGCATGGTGGAGCGCGCGCTCAACGTCTTCTGGATCCTGCTCGGCGCAGGCGCTGCGGTGCACGCGTGGCAGATCGGCCTCGTCGGATCGGCGGGACCCGAGAGCGGGCTTTTTCCCATGATCGCGGGCCTCATCATCGCGGGGACGGGCCTCACGCTGCTTCTGCGGACTTCGACCGCCGCGCGGGTGCCCGGTTGGCCGCGCGGCGCGGCCCTGGGCCGCGTCGCCGGAGTGGTTGCGGGGCTCGCGGTCATGGCGATTGGCGTGAGCTATCTGGGGTTCGCGGTCGCGAGCGCGATCACCATGCTCGTCCTGCTCCGCACCATCGAGCGCACGAACTGGGTCGGTTCCCTTGCGCTCGCCTTCGGCTCGGTCGCGGTCGTGATGTGGCTCTTTGGCCAGGTGCTCGGCATGCCGCTGCCGCGCGGTCCCTGGGGCTGGTGAAGGGATGGACCCGCTTACCGGGCTTCAGGTCGGTTTCAGCGTCATCCTCACGCCGGCCAACCTTTACTACTGCTTTCTAGGCAGCCTGATCGGCACGCTGGTCGGAGTGCTGCCGGGGCTCGGCCCGCTCGGCGCGCTCGCGCTGCTGCTGCCGGTGACGTTCACGCTTACGCCGGTAGCCGGCATGGCGATGCTCGCCTCGATCTTCTACGGCGCCATGTACGGAGGCTCCACCACGTCGGTGCTCGTGAACATTCCCGGCGAGGCGGCGTCCGTGGTCACCTGCCTGGACGGCCACCAGATGGCGAAGCAGGGGCGCGCGGGGGCAGCGCTGGGCATCGCCGCAATGGGATCGTTCGTCGCGGGAACGCTGAGCCTCGTCGCGCTCACGTTCTTCGCCCCCGCGATCTCCGCGGTGGCGATCAGGTTCGGCCCGCCGGAGAACTTCGGCCTGATGGTGCTCGGCATCGTCTGCACGCTCTTCATGATCACCGGCTCGGCCCTGAAAGGCGTACTGATGATCGCGCTCGGGTTTCTCGCCGCCGCCGTCGGCATCGACGTGGTGAACGGCCGCGAGCGGTTCACCTTCGGCTCGCTCGAGCTCAGCGCGGGCGTCGACCTCCTGGCGCTGGTCATCGGTCTCTTCGGCGTGACGGAGATCCTGCTCAACGTGGAGTCCATGGCGCGCAACTCGGTGATCGCGGAGCGCGTCCGCGGCCTCTGGCCCACGCTCGCCGACTGGCGCGCGTCGTGGAAGCCGATCCTTCGCGGCAGCGGCCTCGGCTTCCTGCTCGGGATCGTCCCGGGCGGCGGGCCGGTGACCGCCTCGTTCATGTCCTACGCGATGGAGCGCCGCATCGCCCGCGAGCCGCAGCGCTTCGGCAAGGGCGCGATCGAGGGCGTGGCGGGGCCGGAGTCGGCGAACAATTCGGCCGTGGCCGGCAGCATGATTCCGCTGCTCTCGCTCGGCATCCCGAGCAATCCGGTGACGGCGCTCCTGCTCGGCGCGCTCGTCATCCAGGGAATCCAGCCCGGGCCGCTCTTCATCTCGCAGCGGCCGGATCTTTTCTGGGGCGTGGTCGCCGCCATGTACGTCGGCAACGTGTTCCTGCTCCTGCTCAACATGCCGCTCATCGGGCTCTGGGTGCAGCTGCTGCGCGTGCCCTATCGCGTGCTCTTTCCGATCGTGCTGCTGCTCGCAGTCGTCGGCACGTATTCCGCGAACAAGAACGTGTTCGACCTGTGGGTGATGCTCGGCTTCGGCGTCGCGGGTTATGCGCTGCGCAAGCTCGAATACGACCTCGCGCCCTTCGTGCTTGCGTTCGTGCTCGCGCCGCTGCTCGAGCAGTCGCTGCGCCAGTCCCTGGTGATGTCACCCGACGGGGCTATAATTTTTGCCAAGCGTCCGGTCACTGCGCTGCTGCTTGTTGCCAGCGCCGTGCTGATTGCATTCATGTTTCGTAGACAATCCCGCGCTCAAGGAGGAACCAAGTGAATCGAACCGCTTTAGCCGTCGCATTTACCGCCGTCGTCGCTGCGGTCTTTGCGGGACCGCTCGCCGCTCAAGGCGACGCCCGCGCCCAGCTCGCCAAGATGAAGCCGAAGGATTTTCCGACGCAGCCGATCGAGTACACCGTGGTCTACCCGGCGGGCGGCGGCATGGACGTCACCGCGCGCCTGCTCGCGAAGTATGTGGAGAAAGCCACCGGCGACAGGATCATCGTGAACAACCGCACCGGCGGCGCCGGCATGATCGGGCACAGCTACCTCGCCACGCAGGCGAAGCCCGACGGCTATACGGTGGGCGTGCTCGCCAATCTCGTGTGGGGCGACGCGATGCTCCGCGCGCAGGGCAAGTGGCAGCTTTCGGACCTCGAGCCGATCGCCTATCTCAACAGCGATCCGCTCATCTGGATCACGCAGACCGAGGGCGCCTACAAGGGCAAGTCCCTGAAGGAGATCGTGCAGACGGCGAAGGACAAGCCGAGCACGATCCGCGTCGCCGTGGTTCCGGGCAGCATGTGGGAGTACCTCGTCGAGCAGATCGAGTCGAGCTCGGGCGCCAAGTTCCTGCGCGTCCCCTTCCAGGGCGGCGGCGCCGGCATCAATGCGCTGGTGGGCGGCAACGTCGATGTGGCGCAGGGCTTCTACTCCGAGTTCCGCGGCCACCTCGACGCCGGCAAGGTGGCGCAGGTAGCGGTAGCGGCAACCGATCGCCTGACAAGCTTCAAAGACGTCCCGACGTTCAACGAGGTGCTCGGCGGCAACGAGTACGTCTGGAACGTGATCCGCTTCGTGGTCGCGCCGAAGGGCGTACCGGCGAACCGCAAGGCCTACCTGGCCGCGGGCGTGAAAGCGGCGATGAACGATCCGGACCTGATCAACGAGTACCGCAAGGCCGGCGTCTACTTCGATCCGAAGCTCGCGAACTCCACCCGCGTGGCGGCCGACCTCAACCAGTACGCCGAGCGCGAGCGGGCGTTCTACAAGAAGACCGGCCGGCTGAAGTAGGGCCGCAGGCGGAACAGCCTTCCGTCTTTACCGGGGTTCCAAGGGCCTGCAGAGATGCAGGCCCTTTCCCTTCTGCCGGCGCGCGCCGAAGCATGAGGTACTCCAGGGATGCGGCAGCGGGCTCCGCTATTTCTTGCGCAGCCTGCGGATCGCCGCGAGCTGCGCGGCGAGCATCGCGAGCTCGCCCTCCACCGCGGCGATTTCCTGTTTGTCCTGCGCCTTTGCGCGCGCCTCTTCAGCGCGTTTCAGCGCTTCGGCGGCCTTGGCCTCGTCGAGGTCCGTCCCCCGGATCGCGGTATCCGCGAGCACCGTGATCACCCTGGGCTGCACTTCCAGGATGCCGCCGGCGACGAAAATAAGCTGCTCTTCGCCGCCGCCGGCGGGCGTGATGCGCACCGCGCCCGGCCTGATGCGCGTGATGAGCGGCGTATGGCGCGGATAGATGCCGAGCTCGCCCGCCTCGCCCGGCAGCACCACGAACTCGGCTTCGCCGGAGAAGATCGACTCTTCGGCGCTGACGACGTCGACGTGAATGGTATTGGCCATTACTTCAGCGTTTTCGCTTTTTCGAAAGCTTCTTCAACCGGGCCGACCATGTAGAACGCCTGCTCGGGAAGCGCGTCGCACTCGCCGTTCACGATCATCTTGAACCCGCGGATCGTGTCCTTGAGCGGCACATATTTGCCCGGGGTGCCGGTGAAGTTCTGCGCCACGGTGAACGGCTGCGACAGAAAGCGCTGAATCTTGCGCGCGCGCGCCACGGCAAGCTTGTCCTCCGGGGAGAGCTCGTCCATGCCGAGAATGGCGATGATGTCGCGCAGCTCCTTGTAGCGCTGCAGCGTCGCCTGCACGGCGCGCGTGGTGTTGTAGTGCTCCTCGCCGATGGTGTTCGGGTCCACCTGGCGCGACGTCGAATCGAGCGGGTCAACCGCCGGATAGATGCCGAGCGAGGCGATGTCGCGAGACAGCACAACGGTGGCATCGAGGTGTCCGAAGGTCGTCGCCGGTGACGGGTCGGTCAGGTCGTCGGCGGGCACGTAGATCGCCTGCACCGACGTGATGGACCCCGTCTTGGTCGAGGTGATGCGCTCCTGCAGCCGCCCCATTTCTTCAGCGAGCGTCGGCTGGTAGCCCACGGCGGAAGGCATCCGGCCGAGCAGCGCGGATACTTCGGTGCCCGCCAGCGTGAAGCGGTAGATGTTGTCGACGAAAAACAGGATGTCGCGGCCTTCGTCGCGGAAGCTTTCCGCCATGCTCAGGCCCGTCAACGCGACGCGCAGGCGGTTGCCCGGCGGCTCGTTCATCTGGCCAAACACCATCGCGACCTTCGACTCCTCCAGGTTGTCGAGCTTCACGACGCCGGCCTCGATCATCTCGTGGTAGAAGTCGTTGCCCTCGCGCGTGCGCTCGCCGACACCGGCGAATACCGAAAGGCCCGCGTGCTGGGTCGCGATGTTGTTGATGAGCTCGAGCATGTTCACCGTCTTGCCCACGCCCGCGCCGCCGAAGAGACCGATCTTGCCGCCCTTCGCGAACGGGCAGATGAGGTCGATGACCTTGATGCCGGTCTCGAGCAGCTCCACCGACGGCGACAACTCGTCGAACCTCGGAGCGATTTGGTGGATCGAGCGGCGCTGCTCGCCCTTGATCGGCCCGATCTCGTCGATAGGCCGGCCGAGCACGTCCATGATGCGGCCGAGCGTGCCTTTGCCGACGGGAACCGAAATCGGCTGGCCGGTCGACTTTACTTTCATCCCGCGGCGCAGGCCGTCGGACGAGCCGAGCGCGATGCAGCGCACGATGCCGTCGCCGAGCTGCTGCTCCACCTCGAAGGTGAGCCCTTTCTCGACCAGGCGGTCTTCTGCGCCCGCCTCGAGGACCAGCGCCTCGTAGATATTGGGCATCTGCTCGCGCGGAAACTCGATGTCGATGACCGCGCCGATGGATTGGACGATGGTGCCTTGTGCCTGTGCCATGCGCTTTCCTTATACGGCGGCTGCGCCGCCGACGATTTCCGAAAGTTCCTTGGTGATACCCGCCTGACGATTCTTGTTGTAGATGAGGGTCAGCTCGTCGATGAGAGTCGCCGCGTTGTCGGAGGCGGCCTTCATTGCCACCATGCGCGCCGACTGCTCGGAGGCGATGTTCTCGGATACCGCCTGGTAAATGAGTGCCTCGATGTAGCGCGTCATGACTTGGTCGAGCACCGCGCGCGCCTCGGGCTCGTAGATGTAGTCCCAGACGGTTTCGGGTGCGCCCAGGCGCTCGCCCGAAAGCGGCAGCAGCTGCTCAATCACCGGCTCCTGTTTCATGGTGTTGATGAAGCGCGTGTACGCGAGCACCAGCCGGTCGAAGCGGTCGTTGGTATAGCCGTCCAGCATCACCTTCACCGCGCCGATCAGCTTGTCCATCTGCGGACGGTCGCCCAGCTGAATCACCTGCGACACCACGTTGGCGCCGAGCCGCTGCATGAAGCCCAGACCCTTGTTGCCGATCGCGCACACCTCGATCTCCTCGCCCTGCGCCTGCCAGTCCTTGTATTGGGCCAGGACCAGGCGCAGCAGGTTGGTGTTGAGGGCGCCGCACAGTCCCTTGTCGGTGGTGATGACGATGACTCCCACCCGCTTCACCGAATCGCGGTCGACCAGGAACGGATGGCGGTACTCCGGATTCGCGTGCGAGATGTGCGCGGCGACGTTGCGGATCTTCTCGGCGTAGGGACGGGCGTGGCGCATGCGCTCCTGCGCCTTCCTCATTTTCGAGGCGGCCACCATCTCCATGGCCTTGGTGATCTTCCGCGTGTTCTGCACGCTTCGGATCTTGACGCGGATTTCCTTGGTGCCTGGCATCAGAAGCTGCCGTTCTTCTTCCAGTCCTTGATCGCTTCGTGCAGCGCCTTCTCGTCCTCGGCCGCAAGGTCCTTCTTGTCCTCCATGCGGCCGACGAGCGCGCCGTACTTTCCCTTGACATAGTCGCGCATCGATCTCTCCGCGGAAAGCGCCTTCTTGACGTCGACGTCGTCGAAGTAGCCGTTGTTGACGGCAAAGAGCGTGAGCGCCATCTCCCACACCTGCAGCGGCTGGTACTGCGGCTGCTTCATCAGCTCGGTCACCATGCGGCCGCGCTCCAGCTGCTTGCGGGTGGACTCGTCGAGATCGCTTGCAAACTGCGCGAAGGCCGCGAGCTCGCGGTACTGCGCGAGCGCGAGGCGCACGCCGCCGCCGGTATCGCGCCGCTTCATGATCTTGGTCTGCGCCGCCCCGCCCACGCGCGATACCGAGATGCCGGCGTTGATGGCGGGCCGGATGCCGGCGTTGAACAGGTCGGTCTCGAGGAAGATCTGGCCGTCGGTGATGGAGATGACGTTGGTCGGCACGAACGCGGTCACGTCGCCCGCCTGGGTCTCGATCACCGGCAGCGCGGTGAGCGAGCCGGTCTTGCCCTTGACCGCGCCGTTGGTGAATTTCTCGACGTACGCCGGGTTGACCCGAGCCGCGCGCTCGAGCAGCCGCGAGTGCAGGTAGAACACGTCCCCCGGGTAGGCTTCGCGGCCCGGCGGCCGGCGGAGCAGCAGCGACACCTGGCGGTAGGCCCACGCCTGCTTGGTCAGGTCGTCGTAGATGATGAGCGCGTCCTGGCCGCGGTCGCGGAAGTACTCGCCCATCGTGCACCCGGAGTACGGCGCGATGTACTGCATCGCGGCCGATTCCGAAGCCGAGGCCGCCACCACGATGGTATAGGCCATGGCGCCGTGCTCCTCGAGCTTGCGCACTACGTTGACAATGGTCGAGGCCTTCTGGCCGATCGCGACGTAGACGCAGAAGAGGTCCTTGCCCTTCTGGTTGATGATGGTGTCGACCGCAACCGCGGTCTTGCCTGTCTGCCGGTCGCCGATGATGAGCTCGCGCTGTCCGCGCCCGATCGGCACCATCGCGTCGATGGCCTTGAGGCCGGTCTGCACCGGCTGCGACACCGACTGGCGCGCGATCACGCCCGGGGCGACCTTCTCGATGACGTCGGTGAGCTTCGCGTTGACCGGCCCCTTGCCGTCGATCGGCTGGCCCAGGGAGTTCACCACGCGCCCGAGGAGCTCCGGGCCTATGGGAACCGACAGGATCTTGCCCGTGGTCTTGACGGTGTCGCCCTCGGTGATGTGCGTGTACTCGCCGAGAATCACCGCGCCGACCGAGTCGCGCTCGAGGTTGAGCGCCAGTCCGAAGGTGCTCTTCGGAAACTCGAGCATCTCGCCCTGCATGACGTCCGAGAGGCCGTGGATGCGGCAGATGCCGTCGGTCACCGAAACCACGGTGCCCTGCGTGCGCATCTGCGCGCCGGCGTCGAGGTTCTGAATGCGGCTCTTGATGAGCTCCGAGATTTCGGACGGGTTCAATTGCATGGATGCTCCTTAAGCTTTCAGTGCGCTCTCCAGCGCGCCGAGCTGCGCGCGCGCCGAAGCGTCGATGACCTTGTCGCCGAGCACGACCTTGACTCCGGCGATCAAATCCTTGTTGATCTGCACCTTGGTTCTCACCTTGCGGCCGGTCTTCTTCTCGAGCCGCTGCACCAGGTCGGCGACCTGCGCTTCGGTGAGCTCGAAGGCCGACTCCACCTCGGCCTCGACCACGCCTTCGCGCTCGTTCTTGAGCGCCTCGAACTGCACGCGGATCTCGGGCAGCAGGTCGATGCGCCGGTTCTCGGCGAGCACGCGCACGAAGTTCTCCGCCTCGCCGCTCAGGCTGCCGCTCAGGATGGAGATGAAGATGCCCGCCGCCTGGGCGTCGGAAAGATTTGGATCCGCGACCGCGCGCTGCACGCGCTCGTCCTGCGCGACCAGCACCAGCGCGCCGAGCATCTCGGACCACTTGCCGAGCGCGCCGGCGGCGTCGGCCAGCCTGAAGGCCGCTTCGGCGTACGGTCTCGCTACGGTGCTCGGTTCGGCCATTACAGCTGCCGCTTGATGGATTCGAGGAGGTCGGCGTGCGCTTTCGCGTCGACCTCGCGGCGCAGGATCTTCTCCGCGCCGGCCACCGCGAGCGAAGCAACGTGATCGCGCAGCTGCTCGCGCGCGCGCGTCACTTCCTGCTCGATCTCGGCCTGCGCCGCCGCCTTTTCGCGGTTGCCCTCTTCCTTGGCCGCGCTGCGCGCCTCGTCGACGAGCTCGGCGGCGCGCTTCTCGGCCTGCGCGAGGATCTCCGCGGCACGGCGGCGCGCCTGCGTCACCGCCTCTTCGGCCTGGTGCGTGGAGGTCTCGAGCGAGCGGCGCCCCTGCTCGGCGGCGGCGAGCCCGTCGGCGATCGTCTTCTGGCGCGTCTCGATGGCGCGCAGCATGTAAGGCCAGACGAACTTGACGGTGAACCAGATGAACGCCGCGAAGACGATCGCCTGCGCAAGCAGCGTCAGGTTGATGTTCATGCTGCCCTCTCGCGGGAGATGCGGTTAGCGGAACGCCGTGGCGAGCGGGTTGGCGAAGGCAAAGAACATCGCGATGCCCAGGCCGATGATGAACGACGCGTCGATCAGGCCGAGCAGCAGGAACACCTTGCCCTGGAGCGAGTTGGTGAGCTCCGGCTGGCGCGCCGCAGCCTCGAGAAAGCGGCTGCACATGATTCCGACGCCGATGCACGCGCCGGCGGCCCCCAGGCCGATCATGAGACCGACGCCGATCCCGGTGTAGGCCTGGACCATCGCCAGCAGCTGAAGTTTTTCCATTGGTGTGTTCCCTTTCTTGAGCCAGAGACGAGTAATGAAATCAGTGGTGCTCGTGCGCCATCGCGACGTACACGACGGTGAGCATCATGAAGATGTAGGCCTGCAGCAGCACGATCAGGATGTGGAAGATCGCCCAGCCGAGGCCGAGAATCGAGCCGAAGATGGTGCCGGCGAGCCCGGTGGCCGCCCACATCCACAACAGCAGGAAAAGAATCTCTCCGGCGTACATGTTGCCGAAAAGCCGCAGCGAGTGCGAAAGCGGCTTCGAAATGTATTCGACGAGGTTGAACAGGAAGTTCGCCGGCCAGAGCAGCGGGTTCTTGCCGAAGGGCGCGCAGAAGAGCTCGTGGATCCAGCCGAAGAAGCCCTTCGCCGAGATGGCGAAGCCGATCATGAGCAGCCACACCGAAAGCGAGAGCGCGAAGGTGGTGTTGACGTCGGCGGTCGGCACCGGGCGCCACTCGTGCAGGCCGATCCAGCCGAGCGGCTTGGTGATGATGTCGATCGGCAGGAAATCCATCGCGTTCATCAGCACCACCCAGACGAACACGGTGAGCGCCGCGGGGGCGACGAAGCGGTTGCGGTCGCCGTGATGGAAAACCCCCTTCACCTGGTCATCGATGAACTCGATGAGCAGCTCGACGAACGCCTGGCGTTTTCCCGGAACACCGGAGGTTGCGCTGCGCACCACCCACCACAGGAAGCCGAGGCCGATCACGCCGAGAAGCGCGGCCGTGATTACCGAGTCGATGTTGATCGTCCAGAAGCCGCCGTCACCGATCGGCTTCTCGAAGAACGTCAGGTGATGCTGGATGTACTCCGAGGGGGTTAGTTCTGTGCCTGCGGCCATTCGGCGGATTGCGTCAGTATTCGCGGACAAAGAACGCCATGGAGAAAATCAGCATGGTCACGACGAAGGCGCCGAGAAAAACGCCGACTACCGCGTCCGCGTAGTTCGCCAGCACGAGCCACAGCAGGAGCAACGCGAGGCCGAACTTCACTGCTTCCGCCCTCAACGCGGCAACCAGGACTCCCCCTGCAGACTTCGCCTTGCCCAATGCAGCCACCACCGCCGACCCCAGGCCGGCGAGGATGCTTACCGCGCCGCCGGCGGTGGCCGATAGCGCAGTGTCGCTGTCCGCCAGCAGCAACGCCGCCAGCGTCATCGCGGCCGTAACCGCGAGCTGCCACACAAGGACGGTGCGTATCGGTTTGCTCAAGGCGCGAAGCATGGCGTTCGACTCCTTCGCACCCCGCAAAACCGAAAAAGTATAACGCATCCCGACGCCTCAGCGGAGCTTCTTGAGCAGTTCTTCGAGGTGATCGAGGCTCGAGTAGTGCACCACCAGCTTGCCGCTGCCCCGCTTCGACGGACGGATCTCCACGGTCGTACCAAGTCTGCCCGAGAGTTCTTCCTCCAGGCGGGCGAGATCGCGATCGGTCTTTTTCGGCCGCGCTGCGCCCGGTCTTCCGCGCACCATGCTTTGCACGAGCGCTTCGGTCTCGCGCACCGACAGGCCCCTGGCTGCAACGCGGTGCGCTGCCTCGATCTGGCGCGCCGGGTCGAGCGCGAGGAGCGCGCGGGCGTGCCCCATTTCCAGCGCGCCCTCCATCACCATCTCCTGCACCTGCCTGGCGAGCTTGAGCAGGCGCAGCAGGTTCGTCGTGGCGCTGCGCGAGCGCCCCACCGCGTCGGCCGCCTGCTCGTGGGTCATGTTGAACTCGTCCACGAGCCGCTGCAGCCCGCCGGCCTCCTCCATCGGGTTGAGGTCCTCGCGCTGGATGTTCTCGATGAGCGAGAGAGCGAGCGCCGCTTCGTCCGGCACGTCGCGCACAAGAGCGGGCACCTCCTCCAGGCCGGCCATCTGCGCCGCGCGCCAGCGGCGCTCGCCGGCGATGAGCTCATAGCGCTCGCGATCGACCGGGCGCACGAGCAGCGGCTGCATCAGCCCTTGGGAGCGTATCGACGCGGCGAGTTCCGCCAGCGCCTGTTGATCCATCTTCGTGCGCGGTTGGTATTTGCCTGGCCGGATGCGCCCGACGGGCAGCGTAAGGAGCGTCTCGCGCGGCGCCTCCTGGTCGGTGCCAAGCAACGCATCGAGGCCGCGCCCGAGTCCCTTGGGTTTACTCATGCCGGTTGTCCTTCCCCGAGTATTTCCGCAGCGAGCGCGAGATACGCCTGCGCGCCCTTCGAAGCCGCATCCCAAAGGACTGCGGGGACGCCGTAGCTCGGCGCCTCCGCGAGCCGCACGTTGCGCGGCACGAGCGTGCGGTACACCTTGTTGCCGAAGTGAGCCTCGAGCTGCTGCGAAACCTGCTGCGAGAGGGTGTTGCGCGGGTCGTACATCGTGCGCAGCAACCCGGCGATCTCGAGTTCCGGATTCAGATTGGCGCGCACGCGCTTGATCGTTCCGACGAGGTCCGAGAGTCCCTCGAGCGCGTAGTACTCGCACTGCATCGGAATCAGCACGCGCTGCGCGGCAGTGAGCGCGTTCACCGTGAGCAAGCTGAGCGAGGGCGGGCAATCGATGAGGATGAAGTCGTATTCGTGCGCCACCTCTTCGAGCGCCGCTTTCAGCCGAGTCTCTCGGCCCTGCAACCCGACCAGCTCGATTTCCGCCCCGGCCAGGTCGCGGTTTGCCGGCAGCAGATCGAAGCCGCCACGCTCCACGTGTACACGGACGTTCGCGAGCTCGCTGAGGCCAAGGAGGACGTGGTAGACCGTGCGGGACATGGTGCGCTTGTCTACGCCGCTCCCCATGGTCGCGTTGCCTTGCGGGTCCAGATCGACCAGCAGAATACGTTTTCCGGCTTGCGCGAGCGCCGCGGCCAGATTGACGCTGGTGGTGGTCTTGCCGACGCCGCCCTTCTGGTTCACCACTGCGAGCGCGCGGGCCATTTCAGCCACCGAGGCGAACCAGGACGAGGTGACGCTCGGCTTCGAGCAGCGGCACGCGCAGGCGAATGATCTGTGCGTTGGCCTGCGCTGTGGGTGCCCTGCCTTTCATCGCGGCAAGCACCCCGTCCGGCGCAATCAGATGCCTGCACGCGTCAATGAATTCAGAGAGCTCGGCGAACGCGCGCGAGATCACCGCTGCGAAGCGCTCGGCGGGATGCCAGTCCTGCACGCGTCCTTCGTGCACCGAAACGTTGCCCAGGCGTAGCTCGATCGCGGCCTGGCGCAGGAAGGCGGTTTTCTTGGTGTTCGAATCGTTGAGCGTCACCGCCCAATCGGGATTTGCGATCGCCAGAGGAATACCGGGAAGCCCGGCTCCCGAACCGACATCCGCAAGCCTCGCCCCCGCGGGCAGCCGCAGATGCGGCGCTACGGCAAGCGAGTCGAGCAGATGATGGCTCACCATTTCACGCGGCTCGCGGATTGCGGTCAGATTGAACGTTCGATTCCATTTCTCGAGCAGCGCGACGTACTGCAGCAGCTTGTCCCGTCCCCCGCCCGGCAGCTCCAACGCGAGCTCGGCGAGCCCCCGGTCGAGCGCCTCCTGCGGCGTCATGCCGTTTTCTTGTCGGGCGGCTGAAAACCCCGCTTCAAATGCACGAGCAGCAGCGATATCGCGGCCGGTGTGACTCCGGATATGCGCGATGCCTGGCCAATGGTCTCCGGCCGGTAACAGTTCAGCTTTTGCTGCACCTCTGCGGAGAGCCCTTTTACCTGGCGGTAATCCAAACCGATCGGCAGCGCCTTCGACTCCATGACCGCACGCCGCTCGACCTCGTCGCGCTGGCGCTCGATGTAGCCCTCGTACTTCGCTTGGATTTCAACCTGCTCTGCCACGGCCGGCTCGGTCCCGTCGCTTGGGAAGAGATCGCGGTATCTTACTTCTGGACGCCTCAGCATCTCATAAGAAGACTTCTTTTCACGGAAGCTAGCGCTCACATACGTAGCCTTGAGGCGCTCGGTTTCTGCGGCGATGGCATCGCGTTTACGGCTGAACGCGTCCCAGCGCGCATCGTCCACCACCCCGAGCCTGCGACCGAGGTCCGTCAGACGAAGGTCCGCGTTGTCCTCACGTAGCATCAGCCGATACTCGGCGCGGCTCGTGAACATCCGATAGGGCTCCGAGACGCCCCGGGTAATCAGGTCATCGACCAAGACGCCGAGATACGCTTCGTCGCGGCGCGGACACCATGGCTCGCGCTGCGCCACTTTGAGCGCCGCGTTGATTCCCGCGAGGAGGCCCTGCGCCGCAGCTTCTTCGTAGCCCGTCGTGCCGTTGATCTGGCCGGCGAAGAAAAGCCCCTCGATACTCTTCGTTTCCAGCGACGAATGCAGGTTGCGGGGATCGAAGTAGTCGTACTCGATCGCGTATCCCGGCCGGACAATGTGCGCGTTCTCCAAGCCGCGGATGGAATGGACGAGCTCGAGCTGGACGTCGAACGGCAAGCTGGTGGAGATGCCGTTCGGGTAGATCTCGCTCGTCGTCAACCCTTCGGGCTCGAGAAAAATCTGGTGGCTCGTCTTGCCGGCGAAACGGTGGATCTTGTCTTCAATGGAGGGGCAATAGCGCGGCCCCACGCCCTGGATGACGCCGGTGAACATGGGCGAGCGGTCAAGGCCGCGACGGATAACCTCGTGGGTGCTCTCGTTGGTGTGCGTGATCCAGCAGGGCACCTGCCGGGGATGCATCTCCCGCGTTCCGAGAAAAGAAAACACCGGCTCCGGGCGATCGCCCGGTTGCTCTTGCATCAGCGAAAAATCGATGGTCCGGGCGTCCAGGCGAGGTGGGGTTCCAGTCTTGAGACGGCCCACGGGAAGCTTGAGCTCGCGCAGGCGCGCGGCCAAGGTGATTGCCGCGGGGTCGCCTGCCCGACCGGCCGGATGATTTTGCAAGCCCACGTGGATCAAGCCAGACAAGAAGGTTCCTGCAGTGAGCACAACAGTGTGCCCGCGAAACCGAAGGCCGAGCTGCGTCTCCACTCCTGCGACGCGATCGCCTTCCACCAGAATGTCGTCGACGGCCTGCTGGAACAGGGTGAGATTCGGCTGGCCCTCGAGGCGACGGCGGATCGCTTGCTTGTAAAGCACCCGGTCAGCCTGCGCGCGGGTGGCGCGCACTGCAGCGCCCTTTGAAGAGTTCAGCGTGCGGAACTGGATCCCGGCCTCATCCGCCGCAAGCGCCATCGCACCGCCTAATGCATCGACCTCCTTCACGAGGTGTCCCTTGCCAATACCGCCAATCGACGGGTTGCAGGACATCTGGCCCAGCGTTTCGATGCTATGGGTGAGAAGCAGGCTGCGGCGCCCCATCCGCGCCGCAGCCAATGCGGCCTCGGTGCCAGCATGACCGCCTCCGACCACGATGACGTCGAATTGCCTCGGAAATTCCATGGAAGGCGCGATTCTACGCGAGCGTTCCACGTGGAACCAGCGCGCTGGCCAAGTGCTTGGTTTCACGTGGAACCATAACCGATGCTGCGATGCAGCAACCAGCCCGTGCGACAATCGCCGCCCGCTCTCAGGTTCCGTGATATCCCTCGAGCGCTACGTTGCGCTGCTCCGGTCGCGCGAGATGCGGCAAACCATCGCCGCCTCGCTCCTGGGGCGTTTGCCCATCGGGATGACCGGGCTCGCCACCTTGCTTCTCGTTCAGACGGCCACCCAATCGTTCGCGAGCGGCGGCGCGGCCACCGCATGCTACGTACTTGGGCTGGCCGCGGTCGCTCCGGTGCTCGGCCGGCTGATCGATCGCCATGGCCCGCGCTCGACATTGGCGGTCTGCGCGCTGGCGTTTCCGGCAGCGCTTGCCGCACTCGTCTTTGCCGTCAATCGTGAAGCGACGCCCTGGCGGATTCTCGCCTTGGCCGCAGCCGCAGGCGCGAGCTTCCCGCCGATCACGGTGTGCATGCGCGCCTATTTCCGGCAGCGCCTGGGCGAAGATCCTCTCCTCACGGCGGCTTACTCGCTCGAGTCGGTCCTCATCGAAGTGATCTTCATCGTTGGACCGATGCTGGTCGCGCTTTTCGTCGCGCTCGCGTCCGCGACGATGGCCGTGTTCTTCTCCGCAGCCTGCGGATTCGCCGGCACCGCGCTGTTCCTGCGCTCGCCGGCATTGCGCGCGTGGCGGATCGAGAGGGTCGGCAATCGCAGCTTGCTTGGGCCGCTCGGCGAGCGCGGCTTCATCGCGCTTTTTGCTGTGATCCTGTGCTATTCGACGGCATTCGGCCTGGTCGAAATCGGGCTTACCGCCTTCGCTACCGAGAAAGGAAATCCTGCGCTTGCCGGCGTCCTGCTCGGGCTGATGAGCTTGGGCAGCGCGCTCGGCGGGCTCGCCTACGGCAGCCGCAACTGGCATGTGCCGCTCTTCCGCCAGTTTGCGTTGATGCTCGCGTTAATGGGCTTAGGGCTCATGGTGCTCGTGCTGCCATGGAGCCCATGGCCTTTCGCAGCGTTGTCGACGTTTGCAGGTGTTGTCATGGCGCCGGCGCTCATCATCCAGTCGATGCTCGTGGCCACGACGGCACGCCAGGAGCACATGACCGAAGCATTCACCTGGTCGGCGAGCGCGCTGCTCGCCGGCGTGGGAATCGGAATGGCGCTGGGCGGCCTGCTACTCGAGTACTTTCGTTCGCCCGCCGTGCTCGCTGCGGGCGCCGCCGCAGCGCTGGTTGCGGCGGCAGGCGCCCTGACTCTGCGAAACGCTTAAGCGGCGAGCTTCTCGTGCATCCGGCCGCGGCGCGCCTCGAGCGCCTCCGGCAGGCGCTCACCGAGCTTGCCGAAGAGCTCGTCGTGCGAGGCGAGCTCCTCTTTCCAGGCGGCGCTGTCAACGCGCGCGAGTTCCGCGTACTGAGCAGGCGAAATCTTTTTCTCGAGGCCGGTCCAGAGGAGATCTTCAAAGCGCGGCATGATCCCGAGCGGCGTCTCCATGCCCGAGGCGCGCCCGAGGCAGCGCTGCGCGATCCATAGCAGCACGCGCATGTTCTCGCCGAATCCCGGCCAGATGAACTTGCCGTTGGCGTCGCGGCGGAACCAGTTCACGCGATAGATGCGCGGCGGTTGCGCAACGCTGTGGCCCATCTTCAGCCAGTGGTTGAAGTAGTCGCCCATGTTGTAGCCGCAGAACGCGAGCATCGCCATGGGGTCGCGCCGTACCACGCCGAGCTTGCCGGTAATCGCGGCAGTCGTTTCGGAGCCGAGCGTAGCCGCCATGTAGACTCCGTCTTCCCACGTCGGCGCCTCTACGACGAGCGGGATCGTGCTCGAGCGCCGGCCGCCGAAGAGAAAAGCGGAAATCGGCACGCCGACGGGGTCTTCCCAGCTGGGGTCCATCGATGGACACTGGGATGCGGCGACTGTGAAGCGCGAGTTCGCATGCGCGGCGAGGCGGCCGTTCTCGCCGTCCTGCGGCGTCCACTCTTTTCCCTGCCAGTCGATCAAGCGCGCCGGCGGCTGCTCGGTCATTCCCTCCCACCAGACATCGCCGTCCGGCGTCATCGCCACATTGGTGAAGATGACGTTGCTTTCGAGCATCTTCATGGCGTTGGGGTTGGTCTGTTCCGAAGTGCCGGGAGCGACGCCGAAAAGCCCCGATTCCGGATTGATCGCGTGCAGGCGGCCGTCCTTGCCCGGCTTGATCCAGGCGATGTCCTCGCCGATGGTGGTTACCTTCCAGCTCGAAAGCGCAGCCGGCGGAATGAGCATCGCGAGGTTGGTCTTGCCGCATGCGGAGGGAAACGCGGCGGCGATGTAGGTCTTTTCGCCCGAGGGAGCCTGCATGCCAAGAATCAGCATGTGCTCGGCAAGCCAACCTTCGTCGCGCGCCATGACCGAGGCGATGCGCAATGCGAGGCATTTCTTGCCGAGCAGCGCATTCCCGCCGTAGCCGGAACCGTAGGACCAGATCTCGCGCGTCTCTGGAAAATGCACGATCCACTTCTCTTTTTCGTTGCACGGCCACGGAACGTCCTTCTGCCCGGGGGCAAGCGGCGCGCCTACCGAGTGAACGCACGGCACGAAATCGCGCTCCTCGGCGAGCCACTCGGCAACCGCGCGCCCCATGCGCGTCATGAGGCGCATGTTCACCGCGACGTAGGCCGAATCGGAAATCTCGACGCCGACTTGCGCGATGTGCGAGCCGATGGGGCCCATGGAGAACGGCATCACGTACATCGTGCGCCCGCGCATGCAACCGTCGAACAGCCGGTTCAGCGTCTGGCGCATTTGGAGCGGGTCGATCCAGTTATTGGTCGGACCGGCATCCTCTTTCTTGGCGCTGCAAATGAAGGTGCGGTCCTCCATGCGCGCCACATCGGTCGGGTGGGAGCGCGCCAGATAGGAATTTGGCCGGCGCTTCTCGCTTAGCCGGACGAACGTGCCGGCGGCGACGAGTTCCGCGCAAAGCCGGTCGTACTCGGACTGCGAGCCGTCGCACCACACCACGCGATCGGGCTTGGCGAGCCGGGCAACCTCCGAGACCCACTGGCGCAGGCGGCGATGGCGCACCCAGGCGGGCGCGTTGGACTGGTCGGCGGGTGCGGCGGCGGGTGCATTCATTCGATGTGGCTCCAAAAAGGCGAACGGCCCAGCGCGAGGCTGGGCCGGCTTGATCGTCGGGAACTCCTCCTGGGCGGAAATTTTAGCATCGCGGCTTTCGTGTCAAATAGGATCGGATCCCTCTCCTATGGACCAAAGCCGAATCGATACAGGTGCTTAAATCGCACGAAACCGGCCGCGGAACGCCTGGCTGCAGTCGCGTCCCGCTCTCACTTGCCGACGCAGAAGCGGCTGAAGATTTCACCGAGCAGGTCGTCGGCGGTGAACTCCCCCGTGATCGCCCCCAGCGCAAGATGCGCGAGACGCAGTTCCTCGGCGAAAAACTCCCAGCGCGGCAATTGCGCGCCCGCGGTTTCGATATGCGCGCGCGCCCGCTCGAGCGCGCGCAGGTGACGTTCGCGAGCAAGGAATACCGACTCGCCGGTGGAGCTCCACCCTGCCGCGGCGAGAATGGCGCGACGCAGCGCGTCGAGCCCCTCGCCGGTTTTCGCCGAGACCGCAACCGCGCCAGAGGGCGCATGAAATCCCGGCACAAGGTCCACCTTGTTGTAGACGTCGATGCGCTCAACCCCCGGCGGAAGATCCTGCGGCGAGGAATCCGACGTGCCCGCCTCGCGCACCGCGAGAACCAGGTCAGCGCGCTCGAGCTCGCGCTGCGTGCGCTCGATGCCGAGCCGCTCCAGCATGTCGGAGGCAGCGCGCAGGCCGGCGGTGTCTACGACGACGAGCGGCACGCCCTCGATCTGGACCGGCTCGCGCAGCGCGTCGCGCGTCGTGCCGGCAATCGGCGTGACGATCGCGCGCTCCTCGCCTGCGAGGCGGTTAAGCAGGCTCGACTTCCCGACGTTGGGACGTCCGGCAATGACCACGTGGACGCCGCTGCGCAGAAGGCTGCCCTGGCGGCTCCTCGCGAGCAGATCTTCGAGCGACGCCTTGACCGCCGCGAGGCGCCCAGCGGCCTCATCGCGGTGCAGCGCATCGACTTCCTCCTCCGGGAAGTCGAGCATGGCTTCCGTAAGCGCGCGCAGCTCGATGAGTTGGGTTTTCAGGGCGTCGATGGCGGCGGAGAATTCCCCGCTCAGCGAGCGCAGCGCGGAGCGCGCGGCCTCGCGGCTCGCCGCATCGATGAGATCGGCCACCGCCTCCGCCTGCGCGAGATCGAGTTTGCCCTCCAGAAACGCCCGGCGCGTGAACTCGCCCGGTTCCGCCAGCCGCGCACCGGCGTCCAGGCACGCGGCGAGCAACTGCTGCATCACGACCGGACCGCCGTGGCCCTGCAGCTCGAGCACCGCTTCGCCGGTGTAGGAACGCGGCGCGGGAAAGTACAGCGCGATGCCCTCGTCGATGCGCTCGCCGCGCCTGTCGCGAAAAACCGCGACGGTGGCATGCCGTGGCGCCGGCAGCCGGCCGATGAGCTTCTTCGAAATCTCGGGCACCGCAGCACCCGACAAGCGAACCACCCCGATGCCTCCGCGGCCGGCGGGCGTAGCGATTGCGGCGATGGTGTCCCGGCTTACCTCATCGCTTGGCATGCGCAGGCTTGTCGCGCTCGAACATGCGCTGGATCTGCCATTGCTGGGCGATCGAAAGCATGTTGTTCACCAGCCAGTAGAGCACCAGCCCGGCAGGGAAGAAGAAAAAGAAAATGCTGAACACGAACGGCATGAACTTCATCACCTGCGCCTGCACCGGATCGGGCGGCACCGGGTTCATCTTGGTCTGCAGCCACATGGTCCCCGTCATCAGGATCGGCAGCACGTAATACGGATCGAGGGCGGACAGGTCCTTGATCCACAGCATGAAGGGCGCATGGCGCAATTCGATCGCGGCGAGCAGCACCCAGTACAGCGCGATGAACACCGGGATCTGCACCAGGATCGGGAAGCAGCCGCCGAGCGGATTGATCTTCTCGGTCTTATAGAGCTCCATCATCGCCTGGTTCATCTTCTGGCGGTCGTTCCCGTACATCTCCCGGATCTTGGTGAGCCGCGGGGTGACCATCTTCATCTTCGCCATCGAGCGGTAGCTCGCCGCAGACAGCGGGAAGAACACGAGCTTTATCGACACGGTGAGCAGGATGATCGCCACGCCCCAATTGCCCGACAACGCGTGGTACTTCTCCAGCAGCCAGAAGAGCGGCCACGCGAGAATCGTTAGCCAGCCGTAATCGACCACCAGGTCGAGCCCGGGCGCCGCGTCCTCGAGCCGCCGCTTCTCCTGCGGGCCGGCGTAGAGGGGCGCCGAGACCCGCGCGACCGCTCCCGGCGCTACGTTCGCCGGAATCATGACGCGGCCGGCATAGGTGCCGTCGGGGCGCTTTTCGGTAACGAAGTCGCGCACCACGTCTGCCGGAGGCAGCCACGCCGAGACGAAGTAATGCTGCACCCAGGCGAGCCAGCCGTCCTTCGCCTGCGCCACATGCTCGCCTTTGCCCTTGTCGAGGTCTGACGGCGCCACCTTCTCGAACTTGCGCTCGCTGGTATAGATGGCGTAGCCCGAAAAGCTGCGCGCGCCGAACGAGGACGCAAGCCCGGTTGTGGTCGTTTCCGGCCGGCCGTCATGCGTCAACTGGAAGTAGGCGTAGGTCGAGAGCGGCGCTCGTCCGTTGTTGTGCACCTCGAGCGCGACGCCGATCACATAGCTGTTGCGCCGGAACGTATAGATCTTCTGCACCTCCACGCCGTCCTTACCGGTCGCAGTGAGACGCAGCTCCAACGCGTCCTTTCCGGGCGCGAGCGAGCGCTCGCCGGGCTCCGCGCGCCACAGCGTGCGGTGATTCGGTCCCGTCTCGCCGGAAAGCCCGCTTTGCGCCTCGTAGCGGTGGTTCGGGCCGAGCAGCACGAAGTTCTTCGCCGCATCGGTCGAGTCCTTGTGGCGCAGGAGCTCGAGCCGCGTGAGGCTGCCGCCGAGAGTGTCGATGTCGGCAGCGATGACATCGGTAGTGATGCGAACCGTCTCGCCTTTCGGAGCGGCCGCGCTTGCGGCGCTCTCGCCCGGCAGCACCGCGCTCGCCGTGGCGGCCGGCGGTTTCGCGGGTTCAGCGACCCCCTTCTCCGCCGCAGGCGGGGTCGGCACGGGTTGCGGCCGGTTCTGGCGATCCCAGGCTTCCCACAGCATGAGCAGCGAGAAGCTGAAGATGAAAAGCAGGATGAGTCTTTGCGTGTCCATGAATTGGCGAGCCTGCGCTCAGGGCACCGGGTCGAACCCGCCAGGATTCCAGGGACCGCAGCGGCACACGCGCCGCGCCGCCAGCCAGCCGCCGCGCAACGCACCATGGCGGGCAAGCGCCTCTTCAGCGTACTCAGAACAGCTCGGGTGGAACCGGCAGCAGCGCGGCAATAAAGGGCGGATGAACCACTGGTAGGCGCGCACCAGCGCCCGCAACAGCGCAGTCATCATGGCGTTCCCAAGCTCTTGAGAAGGCGGCGAACGCGCAGCACCATCTGCGCCGAAGCCTTGGCTCCGTAAGGGGGACGTATCAGCAGGTCCAGCGGGCCCAACGTTTCTTGTTCCAACCTGAAAGCCTCACGAATGCAGCGCTTGATGCGGTTACGGTCGGTTGCCAAGGCAGCGTGCTTTCGAGAGATCACGATTCCGAGCCGTGCGCCGCCTGCCGCGCGTCGCTCGATGAAGAAGGTGTAACCCTCGAGGGTACAGCGCCTGCCTTGGCGCAGCAGGTGCTCGAACTGCGCTTTGTTCCGCAGCCGGCGGGCCGCATCCAGCCCGAAGCGCTTGCCAGCCGCGGCTACAACCCGAGGCGCTTGCGACCGCGCGCGCGCCGGTTGCGCAATACGGCGCGCCCGCCGGTTGTGCGGCTGCGCACCAGAAAACCGTGGCGCCGTGCCCGCCGCGTCTTGGAAGGTTGATACGTCCGCTTCGTAGCCATCGCTGCAGGCCTCTGAAAAAGGGCGGTATTAGAGCGCGCGCGTCGATCGATTGTCAATGTTGCTCGCTTGTCTTCGCGCCAAAGTCGAGCGCGCGAAGAACGCTTCCAAAGCTGTGGATAACCCATGGCGAAGAAGGTAAAATTCATGCTCGTCTAGGCCAACCACAAGATGCAAAATCTCTGGGAATCCTGCCTGCGTCGGCTCGAGCAGGAACTTCCCGCGCAACAATTCAATACCTGGATCCGGCCGCTCTCGCCGGAGGTGAGCGTCCTCGCCGACACGCTGGTCCTTGCCGCTCCGAACCGCTTCGTGCTCGAGCTGGTCCGCGAGCGCTTTGCCGCGCGCATCGAGCGCCTGGTCGCCGAGGCGAGCGGGCGCGAGCTCGGGTTGCGCCTGGTGCTTGCGCGCGGTGCGGACACGCCCGCCCGCGCGTCCCCCCAACCGAAAGCGACCGCGGAGGCACCGGCGGCCGCGGAGCGCGGCCGGCTCAACCGGGGATTCACCTTCGAGAGCTTCGTGACCGGGAAGGCAAACCAGCTCGCACGCGCAGCGGCCATCCAGGTCGCCGAAAACCCCGGCATTTCCTACAACCCGCTGTTCATTTATGGCGGCGTCGGGCTGGGCAAGACGCATCTTCTGCAGGCAATTGGCAACCATCTCGCCGACGTAAGGCCGCAGGCGCGCATCCGCTACAGCCACGCCGAGCAGTACGTCACCGACGTGGTGCGCGCCTACCAGCAGAAATCGTTCGACGAGTTCAAGCGCTACTACCATTCGCTGGATCTCCTGCTCATCGACGACATCCAGTTCTTCTCCAACAAGGGCCGCACGCAGGAGGAGTTCTTCTACGCGTTCAACGCGCTGGTGGAGGCGCACAAGCAGATCGTCATTACCTGCGATACCTACCCGAAGGAAATCGCGGGCATGGAAGAGCGGCTGATTTCTCGCTTCGGCTGGGGCCTCACCGTCGCCATCGAGCCGCCCGAGCTCGAGATGCGCGTGGCCATCGTGCTGAAAAAGGCCGAAGCCGATTCCATCGAGCTTCCGGAAGACATCGCGTTCTTCATCGCCAAGCATATTCGCTCGAACGTGCGCGAGCTTGAGGGGGCGCTAAAGAAAGTGCTCGCGTTTTCCCGGTTCAACGGACGCGAGCTTTCGCTGGATCTCGCCAAGGAAGCGCTGCGCGACATTCTCAACGTGGCGAGCCGCCAGGTAAGCGTCGAGGGCATCCAGAAGACGGTGGCGGAGTACTTCAAGATCAAGGTCTCGGACATGCACTCGAAGAAGCGCAGCCGCAACCTCGCCCGCCCGCGTCAAGTGGCGATGGCGCTCGCCAAGGACCTTACGCAAATGAGCCTGCCGGAGATCGGCGAGGCTTTCGGCAACCGCGACCACACGACCGTGCTCCATGCCTGCCGCACCATCGCCAGCCTGCGCAAGCAGGACACGGGATTGAACCGCGACTACCTGATCCTCGAACAGGTGCTGAAGGGATGAACAAACTGTGCGCCGCGTCCGAACAAGTTGTGGGTAATCCGGCGGATGCGCTGCAGGCCGGATTCGATCCCCATTCGTCCACAGCGGCTCCACAGCTTTCCCCGGGGCGCGCACGCGATGCAAGCGCTGGCCGGCAAAAGGGTTTCGTGAGTTATACCGCTTTCCGATCTGCCCTATTAGCTGTTACTAACCATATATAAAAGGTAAAGAACAGATGGTTCTGGTCAAAGCAAAGCGCGACGAGATCCTTGGCCCCCTTTCGGCGGTGAGCGGCATCATTGAACGGCGTCACACGCTGCCGATCCTGTCCAACGTCCTGCTCGACCGCGCAGCGGATGCGCTCGCGTTCGTAGCGACCGACATAGAAATCCAGATCACCGCGAAAAGCGGGCTCGAGGCGTCCGCCGAGGCGCGCTCGCTCACCGTTGGAGCGCGCAAGCTCCTCGACATCCTGCGCGCGCTGCCCGAAGTGGCCGAAGTGACGCTGCAGCAGCAGGACAAGCGGCTCGTGGTCAAGGCGGGCAAGAGCCGCTTCACCCTGCAGACGCTGCCGGCAGAGGACTTTCCGCGCCTTGCCAAGCCGGTCGGCGAGGCAGCGCGCTTTACCCTGCCGCAGAAGGCGCTGCGCCGCCTGCTCGGCCTGGTGCAGTACGCGATGGCGCAGCAGGACATCCGCTATTACCTGAACGGCCTGCTCATGGTGGTCGAGGACAAGAGCGTCAAGCTCGTCGCGACCGACGGCCATAGGCTTGCTTACGCCTCGCTCAAGCTGCCGGCCGAGCTGCCGCGTCAGGAAGTCATCGTGCCGCGCAAGACCGTGCTCGAGCTCGCGAAGCTCCTCGCCGAGAGCGACGAGGAGGTGCGCATCGAGCTCTCCGCCGCGCAGGCGGCATTCAGCTTCGGCGCCGTGGAGCTCGTCTCCAAGCTCGTCGACGGCAAGTTTCCGGACTACACCCGCGTCATTCCGACGCAGCACAAGAACAAGATGCAGGTCGAGCGCGAGTCGCTGCGCCAGGCGCTGCTGCGGGCGGCGATCCTGTCGAACGAGAAGTTCCGCGGCGTGCGCTGGGTGCTCGCCGACGGCAGCCTCAAGATCGTTTCCTCCAACGCCGAGCAGGAAGAGGCGCAGGAGGAGCTCGAGGTGAAGTACTCCGGCGATGCCCTCGACATCGGGTTCAACGTGAACTACCTGCTCGATGTGCTGAACAACGTCTCGGGCAACGAGATCGAATGCGCGTTCGGCGATTCGTCCTCGAGCGCGCTCATCACCTACGCCGCGGAGAAGGATTTCAAGTACGTCGTCATGCCGATGAGGATCTGAGGTGTCTGAAGAGGAAAAGAACGGGATCTACGATTACGGCTCGGACGCCATCAAGGTCCTGAAGGGCCTGGAGGCGGTGCGCAAGCGGCCGGGGATGTACATCGGCGACACCTCCGACGGCACCGGACTGCACCACATGGTGTTCGAGGTGGTCGACAACGCGGTCGACGAGGCGCTCGCCGGATACTGCGACGAGATCGTGGTCACCATCCACACCGACAACTCGATTTCGGTGATCGACAACGGGCGCGGCATCCCTACGGGCATCAAGGACGACGACGAGCAGAAGCGCTCGGCGGCCGAAATCGTCATGACCGAGCTCCACGCCGGCGGCAAGTTCGACTCGAACACCTACAAGGTTTCGGGGGGCCTGCATGGCGTCGGCGTCTCGGTGGTGAACGCGCTTTCGGAGTGGCTGCGGCTCACGGTGTGGCGCGAGGGGCGCGTGCACCAGATCGAGTTTCGCCGCGGCGAGGCCGTCGCGCCGCTCAAGGTGACCGGCGCCACCGAGCGTCGCGGTACCGAGGTGCATTTCCTCGCCTCGCGCGAGATCTTCGGGAATATCGACTACCACTACGACATCCTCGCGCGCCGCTTGCGCGAGCTCTCGTTCCTCAACAACGGTGTGAAGATCGTGCTGATCGACCAGCGCACCGGCAAAGAGGAGAACTTCGCCTTCTCGGGCGGGGTGCGCGGCTTCGTGGAATACATGAACCGTGCGAAGAACGTCCTGCACCCCAATATCTTCCACGGCGTGGGGGAGAAAGACGGCATCACCGTAGAAGTGTCCATGCAATGGAACGACTCCTACCAGGAGAGCGTTCTGTGCTTCACGAACAATATCCCGCAGAAGGACGGCGGCACCCACCTCACTGGACTGCGCGCGGCGATGACTCGGGTGCTGAACAAGTACATCGAGGAGATGGAGCTCGCGAAGAAAGCCAAAGTCGAGACCACCGGCGACGACATGCGCGAGGGTCTCGCCTGCGTGCTCTCCGTGAAGGTTCCCGAGCCGAAGTTCTCCTCGCAGACCAAGGAAAAGCTGGTCTCCTCCGAGGTGCGCCCCGTAGTGGAGGAGATCGTCGCAGAGCGGCTGCGCGAATACCTCGCGGAGCGCCCGGCGGACGCGCGCATCATCACCTCGAAGATCGTCGATGCTGCGCGCGCGCGCGAGGCGGCGCGCAAGGCGCGCGAGATGACGCGCCGCAAGGGCGTGCTCGACGGCATGGGCCTGCCCGGCAAGCTTGCCGACTGCCAGGAGCGCGACCCCGCGCTCTGCGAGCTCTACCTCGTCGAGGGCGACTCGGCGGGCGGCTCGGCCAAGCAGGGTCGCGACCGCAAGTTCCAGGCGATCCTGCCGCTCAAAGGCAAGATCCTCAACGTCGAGCGCGCGCGCTTCGACAAGCTGCTCTCGTCGGCGGAGATCGCGACGCTGATCACCGCACTCGGCTGCGGCATCGGCAAGGAGGAATACAACGCCGACAAGCTGCGCTACCACCGCATCATCATCATGACCGACGCGGACGTCGACGGCTCGCACATTCGCACGCTGCTGCTCACCTTCTTCTACCGGCAGATGCCCGAGTTGGTCGAGCGCGGCTATATCTATATCGCCCAACCGCCGCTTTACCGGGCGAAGCTCGGCAAGGAAGAGCGCTATCTCAAGGACGAGCACGAGCTGAACGAGTTCATGCTGAAGCAGGCGCTGGTGGATGCGGCGCTGTACCCCGCCGCCGGCAGGGAGCCGATTGCGGGGGATGTCCTGGCCGAACTCGCCAAGTCCTACCTTCTTGCCGAGGCGGTTATCGACCGTGTCTCGCGCCTAATCGACCGAGAGGTGCTGCAGGCGATGCTGGGCGGCGTGCACGTGGACCTGTCGCGCCGGGAGACGGCGGAAGCTTCGGCCGAGGCGCTCGAGGCAGCGATCGGCGGCGACGGCGTGGCGGTCGCGCCGCACTTCGACCAGAAAACCGAACGCTACCAGGTGCGCGTGGAGCGCACGCGTCACGGCAACGTGCGCATGAGCACGATCGACACCGAATTTGTGCATTCGGGCGACTATGCTCAGATCCGGCAGACCGCCGAGATGCTGCGCGGCCTTATCGCCACTGGCGCCTACGTGCAGCGCGGGGAGAAGAAGCAGCCCGTGCAGGACTTCGGCGAAGCGATGAAATGGCTGCTCGCCGAGGTGGAGAGATCCACCACGCTGCAGCGCTACAAGGGCCTGGGCGAGATGAATCCCGAGCAGCTCTGGGAAACGACGATGGACCCCGCCATGCGACGGCTTCTCAGGGTGCAGATCGAGGACGGCATCGCCGCCGACGAGATCTTCACCAAGCTCATGGGCGACGAGGTCGAGCCGCGGCGCGCTTTTATCGAGTTGAACGCGCTCGGGGTGCGGAACCTCGACGTATAGGCTTCTCCTCGGGCGCTTTGTCCTGCTTTTCGGCCGGCTTCTCGGCCTTGTCCTTCGGCGCGCGCGCCTGGAATTCGAAGCCGATCTTGCCGCTCGGTTGCTTGACGAGGAAGGCCTTAAACTTGCGCCCTTTCTTTGAAACGAAGCCGGTGAGCAGATCGGTGCGGCCCGTCTCGAGCAGCTTCTTCATCTGATCGCGCTCGATCGGCTGCTGCAGGATCATGCGGCCGGAGCGGAAATCGCAGGTCTTCTGGGGGCCGACGGCTTTTTCACAGGTGTAGGCCATGCCGTGCTCGAAGACGCGCGCGCCGCACTTCGGGCACGCGCCGAGCGGCTCCTGGCCGCTGAAGTCGGGCGCTTCCTCTCCTTCGCCGGAGCCTTGGCCGAAGTCGAACTCGACGCGCAGATCGTCGGTTAGGCGAAGCAGCGCGCTGAACGGCTTGCCCTGACGGCTGCGGAATCCGGTAAGCGGACCGATCGAGCGCTTGGCGATGAGCTCGGCGATTTCCTCGGGCGACCACTCGCGCCCCGAAGTCACTTTCCAGATCGAGAAATCGCACTTCTGGCACTGGAACTTGCGATAGTTCTCCTGCACCACGCCGCCGCACTTCGGGCATGGCGCGGGTACCGTGGCGTAGACGACGTCGGGGATTTCGCCGGTCTTGATCACCGTCACCACCTTGCGCACCAGCTCGGCGATCTGCTTCATGAATTCGTCGCGCTTGAGCTTTCCCGCTTCCATGAGCTTGAGCTTGTGCTCCCACTCCCCGGTGAGCTCCGGCGAAGCGAGCTCCACGAGGTGCAGCATGTGCAGCGCAAAGAGGAGCGAAAAGGCCTTCGGCGTCGGCACGAGTTCGCGTCCATCGCGGTTGACGTACTCTTCGCGGATCAGGCCTTCGATGATGGCCGCGCGCGTCGCCGGCGTGCCGAGGCCCTTGGCTTCCATGGCTTCTCGCAGCTCGTCATCCTCCACGAGCTTGCCCGCCCCTTCCATCGCCGAGAGCAGCGTGGCTTCGGTGTAGCGCGGCGGCGGCTTGGTTTCGTTCGCCTCCTCGCTGACTTGCAGCGCGGCGACCTTCTCGTTGGGCTCGATCGCCGGCAGGTTCTGGCTGTCCTCTGCCCCGGTACGTCCGTACACCGCAAGCCAGCCGGGGTTTTTCAGGACGCGGCCCTCGGTCTTGAAGTGGTGATCGCCGACCCGCGTGATGCGCGTCGTCTGCAGATATTCGGCGGCCGGGTAGAACACCGCCAGGAAGCGGCGCACCACCATGTCGTAGAGCTTCTGCTCCGCTTCGCTCAAGTGCTTGGGTTTCTGCAGCGTCGGAATGATGGCGAAGTGGTCGGAGATCTTCGTGTTGTCGAAGATGCGCTTGTTCGGGCGTGCCCATCCCTGCTTGAGAATCTGGCGCGCGTAAGTGGAAAACGCGTCGGCTTCGCCGAGCGTCCCGAGCGTCTCCTTCACGGTCGGCAAGTAGTCCTCCGGCAGCGCACGGGCGTCCGTACGCGGATAGGTGAGGACCTTGTGCTTCTCGTAGAGCGCTTGCGCGAGCGAGAGCGTCATGCGTGCGGGAAAGCCGAAGCGGCCGTTCGCTTCGCGCTGCAGGCTGGTGAGGTCGAAAAGCAGCGGCGACAGTTGGGTCGACGGCTTGGTCTCTTCGCTCGCCGTGCCCTTTTTCCCGCGGCAAGCGGCGACGATCGCCGCCGCATCATCCTGGGTCCACAGGCGCTCGGGCTTGCGCTCGGCGTCTTCGGTCTTCTTGAAGTCCGGGTTGAACCAGCGGCCGTCATATTCGCCGGCCTTGGCGCCAAAGCGCGCATGTACTTCCCAGTAAGCGCGCGGCGTAAAGGCGCGGATCTTGTCCTCGCGCTCGACGAGGATGGCGAGCGTGGGCGTCTGCACGCGCCCGACGGTGGTGAGATAGAAGCCGCCTTCCTTCGAATTGAAGGCGGTCATGGCTCGCGTGCCGTTGATGCCGACCAGCCAGTCGGCTTCGGAGCGGCTCTTCGCCGCGTCGGCGAGCGGCAGCAATTCCTTGTCGGTGCGCAAGCGCGAGAAGCCATCGCGGATCGCCTGCTGCGTCATCGATTGGAGCCACAAGCGCTCGATCGGCTTGTTGGCGCGCGCGTGCTGCACGAGGTAGCGGAAGATGAGCTCGCCCTCGCGCCCGGCGTCGCAGGCGTTGATGAGGCCGGTGACGTCCTTGCGCTTGATGAGGCGCAGCAGCAGGTTCAGGCGCTCCTTGCTCCTGTCGATCGGCGCGAGATCGAAATGCGGCGGAATGACGGGCAGCCGCGCGAACGACCACTTGCCTTTCTTCACCTCGTATTTTTCCGGCACCACCAACTCGAGCAGGTGGCCTACCGCCGAGGACAAGACGTAGTCGTCGCTTTCGAAGTAGTCGCCTTTGCGCGTGAAGCCGCCGAGCGCGCGCCCGATGTCGGCCGCGACCGACGGTTTCTCAGCGATGATGAGTTTCTTGCTCATGCGGCGAAAGGCCGCAGATGATAAGTGCAACCAGCGCCCGGTTCAACCACCGTGCGCTCGCGCGGAAAAAACCGTCGCTAGCTCGGCAAGCGCGCGTGCGGCGCGCTGAACAGGTCTTCGGCCACCAGCCTGCTCGTCGGCATCTGCTGGTTCCACAGTACCATGAGCACGATGAGCTTGAGCTGCTCGAGGGTGAGCGCGTCGCCCGAGGCGGCAAGCGAGCGCTCGAGCACCAGCTCGCGCGTCACCGGATTGAGCAAGCCGGAGTGCTCGAGCGTCAGCAGGAACCCGCAGCACTCGGCATCCAGCTTGGCCAGTTCCCGCGGCGCGAATGCGCGAAATGAACGTCGCGCGTCGGGCAGCTCTACGGGTCCGGCTTGCGGGGCGCGCAGCACACCGGCGAGCCATTGCAGCGCCTCGCTGATGTCGGCCTCTTCGAAGCCGGCCGCGGAGAGCTTCTTCGCCACGCGGTCGCTGTCGTGCGCGACCTCGGTCTGCTGGCAGTTCTCGAACACGTAAACCAGGATGTCATACATAAGCGCTCCCTTCTTATTAACGCTGCATTGGGGATTACGTTTACCCGCGTTCCCCCTTCTCGAGGCGTTGGTATAGCCCGCCGGGCAGTGAGGTTATGCGTCCATCTAGCTCGAGCCGCAACAACTCCGAAGAAACTTGCTCCGCGGACATTCCGGCGCGCGAGCAAAGCGAGTCCACGTCCACCGGATCGTGGCCCATGTGCTGAAGCAAGCCGGCATCGCTTGGCTCGGCGCGCGGCGCGGTGGTCGAGGCGAAGCCGCTCGGTCGGAAGCCGCCGAGCTCGGCGAGCACGTCGTCCGCCGATTCGACGAGCTTTGCGCCCGACTTGATGAGCGCGTGGCAGCCCTTGGAGAGCGGCGAGTGGATCGACCCCGGTATGGCAAAGACCTCGCGCCCCTGATCGGCCGCGGCGCGCGCGGTGATGAGCGAGCCCGACGCCAGCGCCGCTTCGACGACCAGGCAGCCCTGCGCCAGGCCGCTGATCACCCGGTTGCGCCGCGGGAAGTTGTGCGCGAGCGGCGCGGTGCCGAGCGCAAACTCGGAAACGATCAGGCCACGCGCAGCAATCTGCGCGGCGAGCTCCGCATTTCGGCGCGGATAGAGCACGTCGATGCCGGTGCCGAGCACGGCGATCGTGGACCCCGGGCCGGCGAGGCCGCCGCGATGCGCTGCCGCGTCGATGCCCAGTGCGAGTCCGGAAACGATGGTGAGCGCCGCCTGGCTCAAGGCCTTCGCGAAGCTTTCTGCGTTGCTCTCGCCCTGTGCGGTGGCGTTGCGGCTGCCGACGATCGCGAGCGCAGGAGCGCGCAATAGCTCGGTACGCCCGATGGCGTAGAGCAGTGCGGGCGGATCCGGCGTTTCCAGCAGCGCCGGCGGATAGATCTCGTCCGCGAGGGTGACGAGGGCATGGCCGGGTGCCGCTGCCCAGTCGAGAGCGCGCGCCACCGCATCGCGTACTTCTCGCGACTCGAGCGCGTCGAGCGCCGCGCCGGGCGCGTATGCCGCGAGTTCGCTGTGCTTTCTTTCGAGGATCGCCGGCGGAAGGCCGAACTGACGCAGCATCGCGCGCAGTGCAGCGCCCCCAAGCCCGGGCGTGAGCGTCAGTTGCAGCCAGCTCGCGAGCCCGGGCTCTGCCCTCATGCCTTAAGGCGTGCGCACGACATCCAGGGGACGGACAGGCGCGTTGAGGTTCATGATGAGCGCGTAGGATACGCGCTCGAAGACGCGGAAGACAAACGCCAGCCCCGCGCGCTCTTCAGGAAGCGGGATCAACGCCTCCGGATCGTTGCGCGCCTTGGTCGTGTCGCGCACCGTTCCCCCGAGGTTGTACAGCGCGAACACGTGTCCGAGCTCGATGCCGTCGACGCGGCCACGGTTGATGCTGATGATCTGCAGCGGCCCGGCCTCGCCGACCTTACCCAGCCCCCCGTAGATCGCCATGACTCGGCCGGCGATATGCACGTCCGGCGCATGCGGCGCGTAGCTGATCGGTTGCGCGCGGCCCGCAGGGACGAGCTTGTCGCCCGCGTTCACTTCCTGCACCCCGCTGGTCAGCACGACGGCGGTTGGATCGCCGGGCCGGGTGATTTGCGCGGTCCCAAGGTAGATCGCCTCGTAAGCGAGCACCTTGTCGGTGTCGGGATCGACCAGCGGCTTGCCGGGCCGGTAGACGTACCAGATTTGTTCTTTCGAGTCGCCGATGCCGCGCACGTAGGCCCTGTTGCCCGCGGAGAGGATGACGCGGTCCTGCTGCGTGGCCACGATGGTCGGTGCCTTGTCGAGCCCGTCGGGCTCGATGACCAGCGGTCGGGTCAGGAAGGGCTCGATGGCCGAGGGCGGAATGCTGGGAATCTGCTCGCGCGCGAGCGATTCGGCGCGCAGGCGCGGCGAGAGCTTCACCGTGCGGGAGCCCGGGGCGCCGGCGACCGAAAGCGTGCCGCGCGCACGGTCGAGCAGCAGCACCATTCCGGGATAGATTAGGTGCGGATTCTGGATCTGCTCGCGGTTCATTCCCCAAAGCTCCGGCCAGCGCCACGGGGCGTCGGTGTATCGAGAGGAAATTCCCCAAAGCGTGTCGCCGGGGACCACCACGTAACGGTCCGGCGCGTCGGGCTTGAGCACGAGCGGCCCGCGCGGCGCCTGGCCCCAAGCCAGGCCGACGGCAAGGAAGAAAACGAGCGTTGTGATAGACTTAGTGAACTGCTGGACCATGGCTACCCCGTCCCTTTCGCGGCTTCCTGGACCGGCTGGAAAATCGTTTTTTCGACCCAATGTGGGTGCATCCAAGGCCGAATAGCTTATATGTAGCGTTAGATTCTCCACATAATCTATTCAATTTGCAAGCGAAATTGTCCTCAGATGGCGCTTTTGAACATACTCCGCTACCCCGACGCCCGGCTCCATAAGGTGGCCGCCCCGGTCACCGTGTTCGACGAAAACCTGAAGAAGCTGGTCGCGGACATGGCTGAAACCCTGTACGCCGTCCCCGGCATCGGGCTCGCTGCCACACAAGTCGACGTGCACAAGCAGGTGATCGTCGTCGACGTATCCGAGCGTCGCGACACGCTGATCGTGCTCGTCAACCCGGAGATCGTGGAGGCGACGGGCGTATCCGACATCGAAGAGGGTTGCCTCTCGGTACCGACGATCTACGAACTCGTCGAACGCGCCGAGCGCGTGAAGGTGCGCGCCTACGATCAGAACGGCAACGCGTTCACGCTGGAAGCGCAGGGCCTGCTTTCGGTCTGCATCCAGCACGAGATGGATCATCTGAAGGGCAAGGTCTTCATCGAGTACTTGTCGCAGCTCAAGCAGCAGCGCATCCGCGCCAAGCTGGCCAAGCAGCTGCGCAAGACCGCCTGACGCCGCTTTCCTGCGCCTAGTCTTCGCGGGCACCCCGGAGTTCGCCGAGCGAGCTTTGGCCCGCCTCGTGGCCGCCGGCCACGACGTCGCTCTTGTCCTTACCCAGCCGGATCGACCCGCCGGCCGCGGCATGCGGCCGCTTCCTAGCCCGGTCAAGCGCCTTGCGAGCGGGTATGGGATCGAAGTCTTCCAGCCGACGGGGTTGAAGGCTCCGGAGGCGATTGCGCGCGTGCGCGAGGTCGGCGCCGATGCGCTGGTCGTCGCGGCTTACGGTCTCATCGTGCCGGCGCCGCTTCTCGAGCTGGGCCGCTTTGGCGCCATCAACATCCACGCTTCTCTACTGCCCCGCTGGCGCGGCGCGGCGCCGATTCAGCGCGCGCTTCTCGCGGGCGATGCGCGCACCGGAATCTCGATCATGCAAATGGACGTCGGCCTGGACACCGGCCCGGTGCTCGCTCAGCGCGCGATCAGCATCGATCGGGAGGACGACGCAGGCACGCTGCACGACAAGCTCGCCGACCTGGGCGGCGCCGTGATCGTGGAGGCGCTGGCCGAGGTTGCTGCCGGCCGGCTGCATGCAAAGCCGCAGCCCGAAGAAGGGGTCAGGTACGCACACAAGATCGACAAGGCCGAAACGCGGATCGAGTGGTCGCGGCCCGCGCTCGAGCTCGAGCGCGCCGTGCGTGCATTCCGCCCGTGGCCGGGTGCATGGACCACGCTTGAGGGCGAGCCGATCAAGATCTGGCGCGCGCACGTGGTGGAGGGCGTCGGGCCCGCCGGAATGGTTAACGTAAACGGAAATCGGCTGCTGGTCGGTTGTGGCAACGGCATGCTGGCCATCGAGGAGCTGCAGCGCGCCGGGGCAAAGCGCCTGGCGGTTGCCGATTTCCTGCGCGGCCGAACGCTCGAGCCCGGCGCCCGCTTCACGTGAAAGCCGTCGCGACGCTAGCACCGGCGCTGCGCGACGCGGCGCGGATGGTCGCCCGTGTGGCGGCGGGGCGCAGCCTCGCCGAAGAGTTCGGCCACGCCGCCGAGGAGGGGGTGGAAACGCCGCGCGCGGCGCTGCTCGATCTCACCCACGGCACGCTGCGCCGTCATGGGCGCGTGCAGTTCATCGTGCGCGAGCTTTCACGCCGCGGCCAGCCGGAGCCGCTCGTCGAGGCGCTCCTGTGGTGCTCGCTCTATGCGCTCGAGTCCGCACGCTACGCCGACTACACCGTGGTCGATCAGGCGGTGCGCGCCTGCGCGCTGCTCGAGCGTTGGACCGCAAAGGGCTACGTGAACGGCCTGCTGCGCAGTTATCTGCGCGAGCGCGCCTCGCTCCAGCGCCGCATCTCCACAAGCGCGGAGGCGAATTATCAGCATCCGCAATGGTGGATCGATCTCGTGCGATCGGCGTACCCGGGCAGGTGGGAGGACGTGATGGCGGCGGGCAATTCCCATCCGCCGATGACGTTGCGAGTCAACACCCAGCGGGTAAGCGTCGAGCAGTACGCCGCTCGGCTCGCCGCAGCCGGGATGCAGGCGCGGTCGCTCGGCGACGCGGCGCTGCGCCTCGAGCGCGCGGTTCCGGCGGAGCGGCTCCCCGGTTTCGCGCAAGGCGAGGTTTCGGTGCAGGACTTCGGCGCGCAGCGCGCTGCCCGCTGCCTAGAGCTCGCCCCAGGCCAGCGGGTGCTCGATGCGTGTGCAGCGCCAGGCGGCAAGAGCGCGCATATCCTTGAAAGCGCGGACGTCTCGCTCACGGCACTGGAAGCCGATGCCTCCCGCCGCGCGCGCATCGAGCGCAATCTCGAGCGCTTGGGACTCGCGGCGACGATCCGCACCGCGGATTGCACGCAGCTCGATGCGTGGTGGGACGGCACGCCGTTCGACCGCGTGCTCGCCGACGTTCCGTGCTCGGCCTCTGGCGTGGCGCGCCGCCATCCGGACGTCAAATGGCTGCGCCGCGCAACCGACCTGCCTGCGTTCGCGGCGCGCCAGGCGGCGATCCTCGATGCGCTTTGGCAGGCTCTCGCGGCGGGTGGTAAATTGCTGTATGTCACCTGCTCGCTGTTTCCGCAGGAGAACGAGGAACTGGTCGAGGCCTTCGTCGCCCGGGCGCAAGGCGCGCGGCGCGTGCCATTGACCGACGGCGCGCCGCCGCAGTGGCTGCCCGGAGAGGACCACGACGGTTTTTTTTACGCGCTGATCCAAAAACAAGCCTGACGCGACGCGCGATGCGCCGCATCGCCTTCCTCACGAGAGTCCTCCTGGTGCTCGCGTCCTGCAGCGCGTTTGCGGCGCTCGCCGATACCATCGAGGTGCGCAACGCGACGGTGCGCCCGACGGAGGATGGCCTGGTGCTCGACGCCGACTTTGCCTTCGAGCTCACGCCGCGCCTTGTCGATATCGTGACGAACGGCGTGCCGCTGTACTTCCGCGTCGATTTCGAGCTCACGCGGCGGCGCTGGTACTGGTTCGACGAGACCACGGCCACCCGCCGGCTGCAGCTGCGGCTGTCCTATCATGCGCTGTCGCGCCAGTACCGGCTTTCCACCGGGCTCCTGTCGCAGAATTTTTCGACGCTGGAGGAAGCGCTCAACGTGCTGAAGCGGGTCCGCAGCTGGCTGGTGGTCGAACGCATCGTGCCGCTCTCGGGGGATTACGAGGCGGCGGTGCGAATGCGGCACGACACCTCGCTTCTGCCCAAGCCGTTTCAGCTCAGCGTGCTCACCGGGCGCGAGCTGCATCTTGAATCGCCGTGGTACCGCTTCACGCTCCATTCGCTCGAGCAGGCGCCGGCGCCGGTGGAAAGCCGCGAGCCGCGCGGAGCGCTCGAGCGATGAAGCTCGTGCTCATCGTCGGCGGCGCGGTCGCTGCTCTGGGACTGTTCCTCCTCGCCACGGCGAGCGGCGACACGGGACTGCTCGAGCGCCACTATCCGCTCCTTGTCGCGCTCAACGCGGCGCTTGCGGCCCTGCTCGCGGGGCTCGTCGGCTACCAGCTGCTCGCCTTTGCACGGCGCTACCGCGCCCGCGTGTTCGGCGCGCGGCTCACGCTGCGGCTCTTGACCCGCTTCGCGGCGCTCGCCGTGCTGCCCGGGCTGCTGGTGTATGCGGTGTCGGTGCAGTTCCTGACGCGCTCGATCGAGTCGTGGTTCGACGTGAAAGTCGACGCCGCGCTCGAGGGCGGCATCACCCTCGGGCAGCAGGCCATCGACCAGATGATGCTCGATCTGCAGGGAAAGGCGCGCACGCTCGCGCTCGACCTGCCCGATGTTGCGGTCGGCCAGCTGCCGACACGCCTGGAACGGCTGCGCGCGCAGCTCGGCGTAGACGAGGCGGTGGTCATGAGCGCGAACGGGAGGCTCATCGCGAGCGCGAGCCAGGACGTGAGCAGGCTTCTGCCCGAACTGCCGGGCAGAGACCTGTTGCGCCAGGCGCGTGCGAACCGTGGCCGCACCGCCATCGACCTCGCCGGCGGGCGGCCGGTCGCGTTGCGCGTCATCGTGCCGCTCGATTCCCCGGGCCTCGCCGAAGAGACGCGCTACCTGCAGCTGCGCAATAGCGTGCCATCGTCCTTTTCGCGCAGCGCCGAGGCGGTCGAGGCGGCGTATCGCGACTACCGCGAATTGGCGATATCGCGCGACGGGCTGAAGCGCATCTACGTGGTGACGCTCACCTTTGCGCTGCTCATGGCGCTTTTCGTCGCCGTGGCGGTCGCCGTGACGCAGTCCAACCTGCTCGCCGAGCCGCTCGCGAATCTCGCGCAGGCGACGCAGGCGGTGGCGCGCGGCGATTTTTCGCGCGAAATGGCCGTCACCAGCCGCGACGAGCTCGGCGTACTCACCGAGTCGTTCAATTCCATGACGCGCCAGCTCGCGGAGGCGCGGCGCGTGGTGGAGTCCAACCGCGCGGCGCTCGAGGCGGCGAAGGCCCACCTCGAGAATATCCTCGCCAACCTTTCGGCGGGGGTGCTGGTGTTCGACCACGAGCTCAATCTCGGCATCTCGAACCACGGCGCCCATGCCATTCTCGGCGGCGAGCTCGAGGGCTTCGCGGAGCGCATGCGCGAGAACTTCGCCGAGCACGGCGACAAGGACTGGCAGCTCGACCTCGCCCTCAAGGCCGGCAAGACCGTGCACGCGCGCGGCGCGCGGCTGCCGCAGGCCACCGGCGGCGGATATGTGGTGGTGTTCGACGACATCACCCAGCTCATCCAGGCGCAGCGCGCCACGGCCTGGGCGGAGGTGGCGCGCCGGCTCGCCCACGAGATCAAGAACCCCCTCACCCCGATTCAGCTGTCGGCCGAGCGGCTGGAGATGAAGCTCGCGGACCGGCTCTCGCGCGAGGACGCGGAAACGCTAAGGCGCGCCACCGAGACGATCGTCAGCCAGGTATCCGCGCTCAAGGCTATGGTGGACGATTTCCGCGACTACGCGCGCCTCCCCGCGCCGGCGCCGACGCGCCTGGATCTCAACGCGCTGGTGCGCGACGTGCTCGCGCTGTACGAGAATTCGAGCGTGCCGATTACCAAGCGCCTGCATGAAGGCCTGCCTGCCGTATGGGCCGACGGCGCGCAAATGCGTCAGGTGATCCACAACCTGGTGCAGAACGCGCAGGACGCGCTGGAGAGCGCGCGGCAGAGCGGCGCCGCAGCCGCGATCGAGGTGCGCACCGAGCTCGCCGGCGACAAGGTGCGCCTCGCCGTCTCCGACAACGGCGCCGGTTTCCCGGAGGAACTGATGGCGCGCATTTTCGAGCCTTACGTCACCAGCAAGCCGCGCGGTACGGGGCTCGGTCTTGCCATAGTGAAGAAGATCGTCGACGAGCACCAAGGCAGCGTCGCGATCGAAAACCGCCCGAGCAGCGGGGCATCGGTCAGCGTGTTCCTGCCGCTGGCGAAGGCGGCATAGCGCGATGGCGCAGATTCTCGTAGTCGACGACGAGGTCGGCATCCGCGAGCTTCTTTCGGAGATCCTCGCCGACGAGGGGCACCAGGTGATGCTTGCCGAGAGCGCCGGCGAAGCGCGCCGCTTGCGCGAGCGCGCGAGGCCCGATCTCGTGCTGCTCGATATCTGGATGCCGGACACCGACGGCGTGACGCTTCTCAAGGAGTGGGCGGCGAGCGGGCTGCTCACCATGCCGGTAGTGATGATGTCCGGGCACGCCACCATCGAGACCGCGGTCGAGGCGACCCGCATTGGCGCGCTCGACTTTCTCGAGAAGCCGATCGCGCTTCAACGCCTGCTCGCCACCGTCAAGCGCGCGTTGCGCAGTCCGGAAGCGGCCGCCGCGCCGCAGCTTTCGCTGGGCGCTCTTGGCCGCTCGCCCGCGCTCGCCGATACGAAGAAGCGGCTGGCGCAGCTCGCGCAATCCGGCGCGCCGCTCCTGCTGCGCGGCGAACGCGGCATGCGCCCGGAGCTCTTCGCGCGGCTGCTCGCCGCGCCTGCCGCGCCCTTCCTCGCCGGCGCGGAGCTCTTGGGCGAGGCGCCTTCCGACCTTCTCGGCAAGGCGGCAGGGGGAATTCTTTTCTTGCCCGATCTGTCGCGCCTCGGGCGCGCCGAGCAGCGCAACCTCGAATTCCTGCTCGCGCGCGCCGAGAAGCACAAGGCGCGGCTCGTGTCGTTTTCGCCGGTCGATGCGCGCGCGCTTGCGGAGAAGCACGAATTCGACGCGGAGCTCGCCGCGCGCCTGGGCGAGCTCACCGTGCGCCTGCCCGCGCTGCGCGAATTCGCCGAGGACGTGCCCGATCTCGCGTCGCTCATGCTCGCGCAGCTGGTCGAGAGCCGCGCCTGTCCGCCGCGGCGCCTCAGCATCGCAGCGCTCAACGCGCTGCGCCACCACGCGTGGCCCGGGAACCTCGCCGAGCTGGAGGGCGTGGTCAAGGACCTCGGGCTCGGCTCCTTCGAAGAGGAGGTGCAGCTCGAGGACGTCGAGCGCGCGCTCGCCGCGCGCGCGGCGCCCGCGGCGCTGCCCGAGGTTCTGCTCGACCGTCCGTACCGCGAGGCGCGCGAGGCCTTCGAGCGCGTCTATTTCGAGCACCTGCTCAGCCGCGAGCATGGCAGCATGTCGCGCGTCGCGGACCGCTCGGGGCTCGAGCGCACGCATCTTTACCGCAAGCTGAAGGCGCTCGGGCTTCCGGTCGGGCGCCGCGAAGAATGAAGATCGTCATCCTCGGCGCCGGCCAAGTGGGGAGCTCGGTGGCCGAAAGCCTGGTCTCGGAGCAAAACGACATTACCGTCGTCGACCTCGAGCCGCAGCGTCTGCGCGCGCTGCAAGATCGTTTCGACCTGCGCACCGTCGCCGGCAGCGCCGCGCACCCGTCGGTGCTGGTACAGGCGGGGATCGAGGACGCCGACTTGCTGGTGGCGGTGACCCAGTCGGACGAGACCAACCTCGTCGCCTGCCGTATCGCTGCGCGCATGTTCAACGTCCCGCGGCGCATCGCGCGCGTACGCGCCACCGACTACCTGGCGAACGAACGGGTGCTGGGCGAGGAGGGGTTCGACGTGGATCTCGCCATTTGCCCGGAGCAAGTCCTCACCGACTACATCGTCAAACTGGTGGAGTTCCCCGAGGCGCTGCAGGTTCTCGACTTCGCGGACGGCCGCGTGAGCTTGGTGGCGGTACGCGCGTTCGGCGGCGGCCCGCTGGTCGGGCACCCGCTGCGCGAGATGCGCAAGCACATTCCCAACATCGATACGCGCATCGTGGCGATCTTCCGCGGCGATGGCTCGATCGTGCCCGACGGCGATACCGTGATCGAGGCGGGCGATGAAGTGTTCTGCCTTGCCGCCTCCGGTCACATCCGCGAGGTGATGCGCGAGCTGCGCCGCATGGACCGCCCGGCAAAACGGGTGATGATCGCCGGCGGCGGCAACATCGGCTTACGGCTCGCCAGAGCGCTCGAGGAACAGTACTCCGTGCGCGTGATCGAGCACAACAAGCGCCGCTGCGAGCTGCTCGCCGCGGGCCTCGGGCAGGCGCTGGTGCTCAACGGCGATGCCACCGACGAAGAGCTGCTGCAGCACGAGAACATTGCCGACATGGATCTCTTCGTCGCGGTGACCAACGACGACGAGAACAACATCATGAGCTCGCTGCTCGCCAAGCGCATGGGCGCGCGGCGCGTGGTGGCGCTCATCAACCGCCGCTCGTACGTCGACCTGCTGCAGGCCGGGCAGATCGACATCGCCATTTCGCCGGCGCAGGCCACCATCGGCACGCTGCTCGCGCACGTGCGCCGCGGCGACGTCGTGGCGGTGCACAGCCTGCGCCGCGGCGCCGCGGAGGCGCTGGAGGCCGTAGTGCACGGCGACCGCGAATCGTGCAAAGTGACGGACCGGCGCGTGGAGGAGATCGATCTGCCGCCGGGCACGAGCATCGGTGCGGTGGTGCGCGGCGACGAGGTGATCATGGCGCACCACGACACCATGATCCGCGCGGAGGATCACGTGATCGTGTTCGTCACCTCGAAGCGCATGGTGCCGAGAGTCGAGCGTCTTTTCCAGGTCAGCGCAGGCTTTCTCTAGGCGCGATGCGCACCTTGCTGCCGGTCGCGCACGTTCTGGGCGTCCTGCTCATGGCGTTCGCCGTGACCTACCTGCTTCCCATCGCCACCGCGCTTGTCTACGGCGACGGCACTGCGGTCGATTTCGTGCTCGCCATGCTGATCGACTTCGCCGCGGGCTACGTGCTGTGGATCTCGACCCGTCGGCAAAGGCAGGACCTGCGCCCGCGCGACGGCTACCTGCTGGTGACGCTCGCCTGGATCGTCATGTGCGCGGCGGGCAGCATTCCGCTGCTGATCGCCGTTCCGCAGCTCTCGTTTACCGACGCCGTCTTCGAAACCATGTCGGGCTTGACCACCACCGGCGCCACGGTGATGGTTGGACTCGACTACCTGCCGCCCGCGATCAATCTCTGGCGCCATGCCCTTCAGTGGTACGGCGGCATGGGTGTCGTGGTTCTGGCGATCGCCATCCTGCCGCTCCTCGGCGTCGGCGGCATGCAGCTCTACAAGGCGGAAGTCCAGGGGGCATACAAGGACAAGCTGACGCCGCGCATTACCGATACGGCGAAGACGTTATGGCTGGTCTACGCCGGGATCACCCTCGCCGCGGTGGTCGCGCTGCGGCTCGCCGGGATGAATTGGTTCGACGCGGTCAACCACGCGTTCACGACAATGTCGACTGGCGGGTTCTCGACCCACGACGCGAGCATCGCCTATTTCGATTCGCCGGCGATCGAGGCGGTCCTCATTTTTTTCATGATGGTCGCCGCCATGAACTTCGCCACGCACTTCGCCGCGCTGCGGCAGCTCTCGCCCCGCGTTTACCTTGGCGATGCCGAGGCGAAAGGGGTAGTTGTGGTGCTTGTCGCGAGCTCGCTCGCGGTTGCGCTCTACCTGTGGCTCAGTGGCGTCTATCCCAACTATCTCACCGCGTTGCGGCGCGCCAGCTTCAACCTGGTGTCGGTGGCGACCACCACCGGGTACGCCACCGTGGATTACAACAAGTGGCCGGCGTTCGCCGTTTTCTGGATGCTGTTTCTCACCTGCATTACCGGCAGCACCGGATCCACCGGCAACGGGATCAAGATGTTCCGCACCTTGATGCTCATTCAGCAGGCGGGCCGGGAGCTCAAGCGCCTGATCCATCCGCAGCTCATCTCGCCGCTGCGCTTCGGCGCGCACGTCGTGCCGAACAGCATCGTTTACGCCATCCTGGCGTTCATCTTCGTGTATTTCATGACCGTCGTCGCGATCACGTTCTTGCTGATGCTCTCCGGACTCCAGTTCGTGACCGCGTTCGGGGCGACGATCGCCTGGCTCACCAACACGGGCCCCGGGCTGAATGAAGTCGGCCCGGCCGCGAATTACTCCGGGCTGACGTCGGTGCAGAAATGGCTCGGCGTCTTCACGATGCTCGCCGGCCGGCTGGAGCTTTTCACCGTGTTCGTTCTCTTCACCCCGACGTTCTGGCGTAAATGATGCCCACGGCGAAGGCAAGCCAGCCGAGGATGAATGCCAGGCCGCCGAACGGCGTGACGGCACCGAGGATGCGGGGTGCGCCGAGCGCGAGCGCGTAGAGGCTTCCGGAGAAAAGCACGATGCCGGCGGCGAGCAGCCATCCTGCAGCGGTCATCCACGGACTCTTGAAGTCGACAGCCGAAAGACCGACGGCGAGCAGGCCGAGGGCGTGCCAAGCGTGATACTGCACCGCCGTCTGCCAGACGGCGAGCATGTCGGAGGAGATCCTGGCCTTCAGCCCGTGCGCGCCGAAAGCGCCGAGCGCGACCGCAATCGCTGCCGCCGCTGCGCCGAGCACGAGGAAGAGCTTCAGGCGGGTTTCTTCGCCTTCTTCGCTTGGCGCTGCGGCCGCTTCTTGCCGTAGCTGCCCTTGTAGATCTTGCCGCGCCGCGTACGTTTATCGCCTTTACCCATGCGCGCGATTATAGCGGCGCAGCCTCGAGTTCATAGGCGAGGTAAGGCGCGAGCCATTTTTCCGTCTCGGCAATCGGGGCCCCGGTGCGGCGCGCATAGTCTTCGATCTGGTCCCGGCCGAGCTTGCCCACCGCGAAATAGCTCGACTGCGGGTGCGAAAGATAAAAGCCGGCCACGGCGGCGGTCGGCAGCATCGCAAAGGACTCGGTCAGCCGCATCGCCGCGTTGTGCTCGGCATCGAGAAGCCGGAAAAGCGGTCCCTTGGCCCTGTGGTCCGGGCACGCCGGGTAGCCCGGCGCCGGCCGAATGCCGCGATAGGCCTCGGCGAGGAGTTGCGCCCCCGAGAGCCGCTCGTCGGCCGCGTAGCCCCAGAACTCCCGCCGCACGCGCTCGTGCAGCCGCTCGGCGAAAGCCTCGGCGAGCCGGTCTGCGAGCACCTTCAGCATGATGGCGGAGTAGTCGTCGTGCGCGCCCTCGAAGCGCGCGACCCGCTCTTCGATGCCGCCGGCGCTCACCGCGAAAGCCCCAACCCAGTCGCGCACCCCGCTCGCCTTCGGTGCGACGAAGTCGGCCAGGCACAGGTTCGCCCGGCCGGCGGGCTTGTGGTTCTGCTGGCGCAGGTTGTGCCAGGTCATCAGCCGCTCGCTGCGCGCCTCGTCGCGGTAGATCTCGATGTCGTCGTCATCGACTTGCGCGGCGGGGTAGATCGCGAGAACCCCATTGGCCAGCACCCATTTTTCGCGCACGATGCGCGCGAGCATTTCCTGCGCCTCCGCATGCAGCTTGCGCGCCGCCTCGCCCACCAGCGGGTCCTGGAGGATCTTGGGATACGGGCCGGAGAGCTCCCAGGCCTGGAAGAACGGCGTCCAGTCGATATAGTCGACGAGCTCGGCGAGCGGATAGTCGCGCAGCGAAATGATGCCGGTCTTGCGCGGCTGCGGCGGCGCATAGGCGCTCCAGTCGGTCTTGTGGCCGAGGCGCCGCGCCTCGGCGATCGGGTGCAGGGGGCCGGGGCCTTTCTTCTCGCGGTGCTGCGCGCGGATCTTCTCGTAGTCCGCTCTGACTTCTTGCACGTAGGTCTCGCTTGCAGTCGAGAGCAGCGACTGCACGACCGGCACGCTGCGCGAGGCGTCGGGCACGTAGACCACCGGCCCGGAATAGTGCGGCGCGATCTTCACCGCGGTATGCGCGCGCGAAGTCGTGGCGCCGCCGATGAGCAGCGGCAGCTTCATGCCCGCGCGCTCCATCTCGCGCGCGACATGCGTCATCTCCTCGAGCGAAGGGGTGATGAGCCCGGAGAGGCCGACGGCGTGCGCCTTCTCGCGCACCGCCGCTTCGAGAATCGTCTGCGCCGGGACCATGACGCCAAGGTTCACCACTTCGTAGTTGTTGCACTGGAGCACCACCGCGACGATGTTCTTGCCGATGTCGTGCACGTCGCCTTTGACGGTAGCGACCACCACGCGCCCCTTGGGACGGCCCGCCTCGCCGCTTCGCGCCTTTTCGGCCTCGATAAAGGGCACGAGGTGCGCGACCGCCTGCTTCATCACCCGCGCCGATTTGACCACTTGGGGAAGGAACATCTTGCCGGCGCCGAAGAGATCGCCGACGATGTTCATGCCGTCCATCAGCGGCCCTTCGATCACCTGGATGGGGTGCGCCGACTTGAGCCGCGCCTCCTCGGTATCGGCGACGATGTAGGTCGAGATGCCGTTCACGAGCGCGTGCGCGAGGCGGTCGTCCACTCTCGCCGCGCGCCAGGCTTCGTCCTTGGCGCTTTCCTTCGCTCCACCCTTCACGCGGCCGGCGAGCTCGACCAGCCGCTCGGTGGCGTCCGGCCGGCGGTTGAAGATCACGTCTTCGACCCGGGTGCGCAGCTCCGGGTCCAGCTTTTCATACACGCCGAGCTGGCCGGCGTTCACGATGCCCATCGAGAGGCCGGCACGGATGGCGTGATACAGGAAAGTCGTGTGCATCGCCTCGCGTACGGCGTCGTTGCCGCGGAACGAGAACGAGAGATTCGATACGCCGCCCGAGACCTTGGTGTGCGGCAGATGGCCGCGGATCCAGCGCACCGCCTCGATGAAATCGAGGCCGTAGCGCGCGTGCTCCTCCAGGCCGGTGGCGAGCGCGAAGATGTTGGGGTCGAAGACGATGTCTTCGGCGGCGAATCCGGCGCGCTCGGTGAGCAGGCGATGGGCGCGTGCGCATACTGCTGTGCGCCGCTCCAGCGTGTCCGCCTGGCCCTGCTCGTCGAAGGCCATGACCACAACCGCGGCGCCGTACTTGCGCGCGAGCGACGCCTGGCGCAGGAATTGCTGCTCGCCTTCCTTCAGCGAGATGGAGTTCACGATCGGCTTGCCCTGCACGCACTTGAGACCCGCTTCGATCACCGTCCATTTGGAGCTGTCGATCATCACCGGCACGCGCGCGATGTCCGGCTCGGCGGCGATCAGGCTGAGAAAGGTCGTCATCGCCTTCTCGGAGTCGAGCATCGCCTCGTCCATGTTGACGTCGATCACCTGCGCGCCGTTCTCCACCTGCTGGCGCGCCACCACCAGCGCACCCGCGTAATCGCCAGCGAGGATGAGCCGCGCGAACGCCTTCGAGCCGGTCACGTTGGTGCGCTCGCCGACGTTGACGAAGAGCGATTGATCGTCGACGTTGAGCGGCTCGAGGCCCGCGAGCCGCAGAGCGTGCGGCCGCCCTGCGGGCGCGCGCGGCGCTACTCCGCGCAGCGCTTCGGCCATGGCACGGATGTGCTCGGGCGTGGTGCCGCAGCAGCCGCCGGCGAGGTTCAGCCAGCCGGCACGCGCCCATTCGCCGATTTCGCGCGCCATGGCTTCGGGCGTGTCCTCGTATTCGCCGAACGCATTCGGCAGCCCGGCGTTCGGATGGCAGGACACGCGCATTTCGGCGATGCGCGCGAGCTCCTCGATGTAAGGCCGCAGCTGCGTTGCGCCGAGCGCGCAGTTCAGGCCCACGGCGAGCGGCCGCGCGTGCCGCACCGAGTTGTAGAACGCTTCCGCCGTCTGGCCCGAGAGCGTGCGGCCCGAGGCGTCGGTGATGGTGCCCGAGATCATGACCGGCAGACGCGCGCCCCGCGCCTCGAAGAGCGTTTCGATCGCGAAGAGCGCCGCCTTGGCGTTCAGCGTGTCGAAGACCGTCTCGACGAGAAGCAGATCGACGCCGCCCTCGAGCAGCCCCTCGACCGCCTCGCCGTAGGCGGCGACCAGCTGGTCGAAGGTAATGGCGCGGAAGCCCGGATCGTTCACGTCCGGGGAAATCGAAGCGGTCTTGTTCGTCGGGCCCAGCACGCCCGCGACGAAGCGCCGCTCGCCCGGGTGCCTTGCTTCCCATTCGCGCGCGGCGTCCCTGGCGAGCCGCGCGGCCGCCTGGTTGAACTCGCGCGCGAGCGCCTCCATGCCGTAGTCCGCGAGGGCGACCGACGTGGAATTGAAGGTGTTGGTTTCGAGGATGTCGGCGCCGGCCTGCAGGTACTGCCAATGGATGTCGCGCACCAGCCGCGGCTGCGTGAGCGAAAGCAGGTCGTTGTTGCCCCGCAGCTCGCGCTCCCAGGCGCGAAACCGCGCGCCGCGGTAATCCTCCTCCGCGAGGCGCGCGTTCTGGATCATGGTGCCCATGGCACCGTCGAGCAGCAGGATCCTGTCGGCGAGCAATTCGTCTAGCAGCATTGGCCTTTGAAACGAAAAAGCCCGTTCAGCTTGCGCGGAAGCGGGCTTTGGCGGCTGATCAGTCAGGTGGGATTCTGCCCATCAAGCCGCAGCGCGTCAACGACGTATCCTATAATCGCGCCCTTATGCGCGATGCCGCGATTGCCCTGAAGCCGCTGCTTGCAACCATCGTCCGGGACGTGACCTGGGGCGATTGCGATCCTGCCGGCATCATTTTCTACCCGAATTATTTCCGGTGGATCGATTCGGGCACGTGGAACCTGTTTTTCACCGTGGGCCTTACGCCCGAGCGGATGCGTGCGGAATACCCGCAGATGGACATGCCGATCGTCTCGGCGCAGCTGGAATTCGCCAATCCGGCGCCGTTCGGCGCGCGCGCCCACGTGCACAGCTTCATCGAGCACTGGGGCAGCAAGTCGTTCCGCGTGCGCCACGAGATCGTGCGTGCCGACGGCGCGCGGCTCGGCGCCGGAGCCGAAACGCGCGCCTGGGTTTGCACGGCGCCCGGCGGCACGATGCGCGCTGAACGGATCCCCGAAGGTCTAAAGAGCCGCTTCTTCGTCACGGCGTAAGTGAAGCTCGGGGTCAAGGCCCGCGTCGAGGATGCGGCGCTGGTCGAGCGCCGCCGCCGGCAGGTGGTCAATGCGGCGATCGCGACGTTCGGCAAGCGCGGCTACCACGCAAGCACGGTCCGCGACATCGCAAAGCAGGCCGGCGTGAGCGTCGGGCTCATCTACCGGTATTTCGGCGACAAGGAGGACGTGCTGTTCCTCGCGATCGTCGATGTGCTCGATTCCTACCGGCGGCGCATCCCCGCGGGCACCGCGGGTATTACCGACCCGCTCGAGCGGTTGCGCGCGGCGGTACATGCGTACTGCAGCGTGATCGACGCCAACGTGGATGCGACGGTGCTCGCGTACCGCGAGACGAAGTCGCTGCGCAAAGCGCGGCGCAACGTCATCAAGCAGAAGGAAGCCGAGACGAACGCGCTGCTCGCGCGCTACGTCGAGGACTGCATCGCCGCCGGGATCTTCGACAAGCGGCTGGACGTGGCGCTCTTCGTCTATCAGATCGTGATGTTCGCGCACGCCTGGGCGCTGAAGGCGTGGCACTTCAGGCCGCGCATGAGCGTCGACGAGTACGTCGCGCGCGGCCTGGAGCTGATACTGAACCCGCCGCTGGGCGTCAGTCGCCTTCGAAGACCGGCTTCTGCTTGGCGACGAACGCGCGGTAGGCGCGGCCGTAGTCCCTAGTCTGCATGCAGATCGCCTGAGCCTGGGCCTCGGCCTCGATGGCTTCGTCGATGCCCATGTTCCATTCCTGGTGGATGCAGCGCTTGGTCATCGCATGCGCGAACGTCGGCCCGGCGGCGATCGACTTGGCAAGCTCCTGCGCTTCGGCGAGCACTTTCTCCGGCGCGCACAGCTTGTTGTAGAAGCCCCAGCTCAAGGCCTCGTTGCCGTCCATCGCGCGCCCGGTATAGAGCAGTTCCGCGGCGCGCCCGGCGCCGATGAGGCGCGGCAGGATGTTACAGGCGCCCATGTCGGCGCCGGCGAGGCCCACGCGCACGAACAGGAACGCCACCTTGCTTGCCGCCGTGCCGTAGCGCAGGTCGGAGGCCATGGCGAGAATGGCGCCCGCGCCGGCGCATATGCCGTCGACGGCCGCGACGATCGGTTGCGGACACGCGCGCATTGCCTTCACCAAGTCTCCGGTCATGCGGCAAAAGGCGAGCAGCCCGCCCATGTCATCGGCCTCCTGCATCCGCACCAGGGGACCGATGATCTCGTGCACGTCGCCGCCGGAGCAGAAATTTCCGCCGGCGCCGGTAATCACCACCGTCTTGATGTTGCCGGCATAGGGAAGATTGCGGAACAGATCGCGCATCTCCGCGTACGACTCGAGCGTGAGCGGGTTCTTGCGCTCAGGGCGGTTGAGCGTGATCGTCGCCACTTTGCCGTCGAGCTGCCAGCCGAAATGCTTCGGCTGAAAATTCGGCTGCTGCGCCGGCTTGAAGCGCTCGGAGGTGCGTTCAGGGGATTCGGGTTTGTTCATCGGTTTGGCTCCTTTCAACCGGCCATGGTAAGGCCGCCGCTCACGCTTAGCACTTGTCCGGTGACGTAATCGGAGCTGTCGGCGGCGAAGAAAAGTATAGCGTCGGCCACTTCCTTGGGTTTGCCTATGCGGCGCAGCGGCGTGGCGCGCACAAAAGCCTCGCGATGTTTTTCCGGCACCGCGGCGAGCAGCGGCGTATCGGTGGGTCCCGGGCAGACGCAGTTGACGTTGACGTTGAAGCGCGCCGCCTCGCGCGCGAGCGACTTGCTGAACGCGATCAGCCCGCCCTTCGCCGCCGAATACACCGTTTCGCCCAGGCTGCCGACGCGGCCGGCATCGCTCGCCACGTTGATGACCTTGCCGCTGCGCGCCTCGAACATCGCCGGCAGCAGCTGCTTGGTAAGGCGGATCGGGCCCATGAGGTTGATCGCCATGATGCGCTCCCAGAAGTCGCTGTGGTTCTGCACGAAGGGCTCGATGCGCCCCCAGCCGGCGGTGTTGACGAGGATGTCGACGCGGCCGCCCGCGCGCTGGAGTGCCTCGTCGGCGAAGCGGTCGACCGACGCGGCATCGGTGAGATCCACGTGCATGTATTCCACCTGCAACCCCTGGGCGCGCGCTTCGGCCGCGACCTGCGCGCCGTTTTTCTCGTCGATGTCCGCAAGCAGCACGCGAGCGCCCGCTTGCGCGAGCTCGAGCGTGGTCGCCTTGCCGATCCCGGAGGCGCCGCCGGTTACCACTGCAGTTTTGCCGCTTAAGTTCAGCTCGATCATAGATAGTCCCAAAATGAATGGTCGTTCATTCGCGGCCAGTCTGCCGTGCCCGGGCGGGCTATTTCTTAATTCAGATCAACCTTTGCGCAGGGGCCGCGGTGTACCAAAGGCGCACCTATGAGCGCGCCCATGAACGCCGCGAGCGGCCATGTCGATTCGTTCGCCCGCGAGCACCCGCCGCTCCGCCAGCGAGCAGCGGCGTAAAGAGCGGCAGCGCTTCAGGCGCAGTTCGCCTGCCAGTCGGCGAGCACGCGCTCGAGCATCACTTCGGCGGCGCCGAAACTCTTATTTGCGTCGAATAGCGCGTCGATTTCTTCGGGTTTCATGCGAGCGCCTACTTCGGCGTCGCTCCGCATGACCTCGCGCAAATCCTTCTTCTCATGCAGCGCCTGCGCGCACAGTCGATCGGCCAGCGCGCGCGATAGCCGCAGCGCCACCGCTTCGGAAAATACCAGCCCGCCGGTCTCGTCGATATTGGCTTGCATCGCTGCGGCATCGAGCTCCAAGCCCTTCAGCACGTACGCCATCGCGCCAAGCGCGCTCGAAGCGCCGAGCGCGAGCGCGCGCAGCGTGGACCACTGGTTTTGCCATTGCCCGAGGCCGCGCTCGTGCTCCGGCAGAAGCTCGGCGAACAGCGTCGCCGCGAGACCCGGAGCGCGCTGCGCAGCCTCTAACGCGAGAAGCGAACCCGAGGGATTGCGCTTGTGCGGCATGCTCGAGGAACCGCCGCGACCCGTACCGGACGGCTCGGCGACCTCGCCCACTTCCGGCTGCATGAGCAGCGTCACGTCGCGGGCGATCTTCGCCGCGATGCCCGTGAGGATCGCGAGCTCGCTCCCCAGGCGCGCGAACCCGTCGCGCGCGCTATGCCACGTGACGGGGTCTTTGAGTCCCAAATCCTTGGCGAGGATTTCGGCGATCGCCGGCCCCTTGTCACGAAAAGCGGAAAGCGTGCCGGCCGCGCCGCCAAACTGCAGCACGCAGCCTTCTTCCACCGCAGCGCGCCAGTGCGGCAGCGCCCGGGCGAGCGGAGCGAGCCACATCGCGCATTTCCAGCCGAACGGCACCGGCGCGGCCGGCTGCAGCAGCGTGCGCGCGAGCATCGGCGTATTGGCATGCCGGCGCGCAAGCGCCGCGGCTGAATCGCCAAGCTCGACCGCGAGCGCGGTAATGCGCTCTGCGGCCTGCTTCATGCAGAGCGCGGCCGCGGTGTCCATCGCATCCTGGCTCGTCGCTCCGAAATGCACGTAGCGGGCGGCTTCTGCGGGCACCTGAGCGCGGAGCGCCGCCACGAAGGGAATCGCCAGCGTGCCGGCGTTTCTCGCCTCATGCGCAAGCGCGGCGATGTTGAAGGTCGCGCGCCCGCACGCTTGCGCGATGGCGTTCGCTACGGGTTGCGGAAAGAAACCAGCCCTTGCGGTGGCGATCGCGAGCGCGCCTTCGAAGCGCGCCATCGCGGCCAGAAGTTTTTCGTCGGTGAGCGCCGCGGCGCAGCGCTCGTCCGAAAAGATGAGCTCGAGGCTCAGAAGTCGAAGAACACCGTCTCGTTCTTGCCCTGCAGGATCACGTTCCACTCGAGCACGCCGTCGCCTTTTCTTCGGGCGAGGAGAGTCGGGCGGCGTTCGGCCGGCACGAGCTTGAGCACGGGGTCGTCGGCATTCGCCGGCTCATCGGGAAAGTAAATGCGCGTGAGGAGCTGCTTGAGCAGCCCGCGCATGAAAATCGTCACCGCGAGATGCGGCGCCTGCAGTTTGCCCTCGGAGCCGGGAACGCGCCCCGGCTTGATGGTGCGGAAGCGGAAGTTGCCGTCGTTGTCGGTGAGCGAGCGCCCGTAACCGCGAAATTTCGGATCGAGCGGCTTGTCCTGCGTGTCTTCCGGGCTCGCGTACTTGCCGTGGCTGTTCGCTTGCCAGATCTCGACGGCGGCGTCGTTCACCGGTCTTCCGTCGCCGTCGAGCACGCGGCCTTCGATGCGCACGCGCTCTCCGGCGACGCCTTGCGGCGCAAGGTCCTCGATCACCATCCATTCGAGCCCGATGCGCAGATACGGCCCGATGGTTTGCGAAGTAGTGGCGCGCAGGCTCATCGGCGGGTCTCCATGGGGGTGGCTTCACGGCCGCGCAGCACGATGTCGAAGCGGTAGGCGAGCGCGTACTCGGGGAGGGTGTTTTCCCAGTCGAAGACCGAAACCAGGCGCTCGCGAGCCTTCTCGTCGGCGACACAGTTGTACATGGGGTCGTAGTCGAGCAGCGGATCGCCGGGGAAGTACATCTGCGTGATGAGGCGCGTCACGAGCGCCGGGCCGAAGAGCGAGAAATGGATGTGCGCCGGGCGCCAGGCGTTGTAGTGGTTGCGCCAGGGATATTCCCCCGGGCGGATGGTGAGGAAGCGGTAGTTGCCGTTCGCGTCGGTGAGGCAGCGGCCGCCGCCGGTGAAATTCGGATCGATCGGCGCGTCGTGCTGGTCCACCACGTGGTTGTAGCGCCCGGCGGCGTTCGCCTGCCAGATCTCGATCAGCATGTTGGGGATCGGCTTGCCGTTTTCGTCGAGCGCGCGCCCGCTCACCACAATGCGCTCGCCCTGTGGTTCGCCCTTGTGCTGCTTGGTAAGGTCGTTGTCGGTGGGCTTGATGTCGCCATAGCCGAAGACCGGCGCGGTGACTTCGGAGAGCGTGTGCGGCAGCACGACGAGCGGCTCGCGCGGCGCGCGCCTCACGGTCGAGGCGTACTGCGGAAAGAGATATTCGGGCTGCGTATCGAAATACGGGCGCCGGTAGGGCGCTGGGCTCTTCATGAGACTACTCCGCGTCGGGCTGCTTCGAGGGCTGCGCGCGGTCGAACGCCTCGAGCTTCATGCATTCGGCGTAGACGCGCATCAGCGTGGGATAGGGGGCGAGCTCGCAGTTGAAGCGCTGCGCGTTGAAGATCTGCGGTACCAGGCAGCAGTCGGCCATGGTCGGCGCATCGCCGTGGCTGAATTTGCCGGTGCCCGGGCCGCGGGTCATTTCGGCTTCGAGCTTCGCCAGTCCGTCGGCGATCCAGTGGCGGTACCAGGCGCTGACCTGCTCCTCGCTCTGCCCCATCTGCTTGCGCAGATAGGCGAGCGTGCGCGCATTGTTGAGCGGGTGGATCTCGCAGGCCACGAGCAGCGAGAGGCTGCGCACCCGCGCGCGCGCTTTCGGCTCCTTCGGAATGAGCGGCGGATTCGGGTGAGTCTCGTCCAGGTACTCGATGATCGCGAGCGACTGGTTCAGCACGTGGCCGTCGTCGAGCACCAGCGCAGGCAGCAGCTGCTGCGGGTTGATGGCGCCGAAATCGCTCTTCCGGTGTTCTCCCTTGCCGAGGTGCACCGCGATCGCCTCGTACGGCAGGCCCTTCAGGTTGAGCGCGATGCGCAGCCGGAAAGGCGAGGAGCCGCGGAAGAACGTGTAGAGCTTCACAGCGCCGGGACGATTCTCACCTTGAGCTCGCCGACGCCGTCGATTCCCGCGAGCAGCTCGTCGCCGGGCTTGACGGGTCCCACGCCGGCCGGCGTGCCGGTGAAAATCACGTCGCCCGGCTCGAGCGTGTAGTGCTCCGAGAGATACGCGATCTGCTCGGGCACCGACCAGATCATGTCGGAGAGATCCGCTTTCTGGCGCGGCTTGCCGTTGACGTTGAGCCAGATGCCGCCCTTCGCCGGATGGCCGATCTTGGAGGCGGGCGCGAGATCGCTGCACGGCGCGGACTCATCGAAGTTCTTGCCGAAGTCCCACGGGCGGCCGTGATCCTTGCCCCATTGCTGCAAGTCGCGCCGCGTCATGTCGAGGCCTACGGCGTAGCCGTAGACATGATCATTGGCGCGCTTGGCGTCGATGCGGCGGCCTCCCTTGTGCAGCGCTACGACGAGCTCGGTTTCGTAGTGATAGTTCGAGGTCTTCGCCGGATAGTGCACGCCGCCGCCGCGCGGCACGAGCGCAAACTCGGTCTTCAGAAAGAAGAACGGCTGCTCGCGGCCGTCGCCGCCCATTTCCTTCTGGTGCTCGGCATAGTTGCGCCCGACGCAGAAAATGCGCCGTACCGGAAAGCTGTCGGAGGACCCCGCCACTGCAAGCGCCGGCGGGGTCCACAGGGAAATCACGTAACCCATCGCGTCCTCAAAAAGACGCGATTTTAGCCCTTGCCGGCGAGCTCGCGCTCCAATATTTCGCGCAGCTTGAAGCGCTGGATCTTGCCGGTCGCGGTGCGCGGCAATTCGTCTACGGCGCGTATCCACTTCGGCCTTTTGTGGCGGGGCAGCATCCGCTCGCAGGCGTCGGCGGCGGCGCGCTGCGCTGCGGCGGAATCGTCCTTCGCCGTGACGAAGAGCGCCAGGCGCTCCAGCCCGTCGACATCCGGAACCGGCACGCATGCCGCTTCGGCGACCGCGGATTCGCCCGCCGCGACTTCCTCCAGCTCGCCCGGTTGCACGAACTGCCCGGCGACCTTTACGAGCTCGTCGGCGCGTCCGTGGTGCACGAAGTAACCGTCGGCGTCGCGCACGAAGATGTCGCGCGTGCAGAACCACCCGTCGCGGAATAGCGCGCGCGTCTGTTCAGGCAGATTGGCGTAGCCGCTTGCGAGCGCGGGATGGCGTACCCAAAGCACGCCCGCTTGCCGCGGCGCCGGCTTGTCGCCGTGCTCGTCGCGCAGCTCGACATCGACGCCTTGGAGCGGCTGCCCGGTGCGCGCGCCCGTGGAGGTTCCGGGGAGCGTCATCATGCAGGCGCAAAACGTCTCCGACATGCCGTACAGATTCAGGATCTCGGCGCCGACTGCCTGGTGCCACTGCTCGATCAACTGGTGCGACATGCGCTCGCCACCGGCCACGAAATGGCCCACGCGGCGCAACGGCGCCAGATGCGCCGCCGGCTCCGCCAGCAGCCGGCGGTAAATCGTCGGCACGCTGAACATTGCGCGGGGCGCATGCCGGGCGACGAGGTCGATGACGGTCTGCGCCTCCGGCCAGTCCGGATAAAGGATCGAAGTCACGCCGTGCGCGAGCGGCGCGAGCAGTCCGTGCTCCAGGCCGAACGCGAAGAAAAACTTCGACGTGGTGAGCACACGCTCGCCGGCGCGCAGGCCGATGACATGGAACGCGTTGCCCAGCGCGCGGAAGCTGCGGTGGACGTGCACGATGCCCTTGGGCCGTCCGGTGGTGCCCGACGAATAGAGATAAAAAGCCGGCGTTTCCGGTCCGGCGGCAAACGCTGCGGGTTGCGGCGCATCGCGCTGAACCTCGCGCCAGGCCGGCAGGCCGCCCGCCGCGCCGGCGATGGCGATGCGGCCTTCGCGCGCGAGCTCGGCGGTGAGATCGGGGCGCGCTCGAGCGAACACATCCTCGATGATGGCGAGGCGAGCGCCGCTGTCGACGAGGATGTGCCGGTATTCCGCCTCGCTCAGCTTGTTGTTGAGCGCGACGGCCACTGCGCCCGCGTGCACTACGCCCAGCCAGGCGGCGGCGAACTCGGCGGTATCGCGCATGAGGACGAGCACCCTGTCGCCCGGCCGCACGCCGAGCGCCGCGAGCGCGCCGGCCGCGCGCCGCACGCGCTCGGCAAGCTCGGCAAACGAAACCTGGTCCGCGCCACAGATGAAAGCGATGCGGCTGCCGTTGCGCGCCAGCGCCTCGGAGCCGAGCAGAAGATCTGCGCCGTTCATGATTTGCATGGACCCTTGCGGACGGCTAGCATGGTAGCAATTGTTCGGGCCCCCAACAAATATGAAGGTCAACGGCGCGCCATTGAAGCAAGGCATGCTGCCTGGGCTGCTCGGCTACCGCCTGCGGCTTGCGCAGCAGGCGGTGTTTCGCGATTTTTCGGCGAGCGTGGCGGAGATCTCGCCCGGTCGCTTCGGTATCCTGCTTCTTATCGACGCCAACCCCGGCGTCACCCAGAGCCGGCTCGCCCAGGCGGTATCGCTCGAGCGCTCCACGATGGTAGGAGTGCTGCACGCGCTGCAGGGCAGCGGGCTCGTAGAGCGCCGGCGCGGCACCGACCGGCGCACCAACGGGCTTTGGTTGACGCCGCGCGGCCATGCCCTTATGGCGCGCCTCAAGCGGCGCATCCAGGCGCATGAGCGGCGCGTAGCCTCGAGGCTAAGCGCCGCCGAGCGCGAGCAGCTCCTCGGACTGCTGGGGAAGCTGACCGGCTAGAAAACGAAAAGGGGCGCCGCAGCGCCCCTTTCGAGTACCGGGTGCGGCGCTTACATGCGGTAGGCCGCCTCGCCATGCGCCGTGGTGTCGAGGCCTTCGCGCTCGTGCTCTTCGCTCACGCGCAAGCCGATCGTGAGATCGACGAGCTTGTACGCGATGAAGGCGACGACGCCCGACCAGACCACGGTGACGCCGACCGCCTTCGCCTGGATCCAAACCTGCGCAGCGATGCTCTCGAAGCCCGGCTTCATCTCGAACCAGTTGTTGACGAAGCCCGGCCCGCCCAGCGACGGCGCGTTGAACACGCCGGTCAGGAGCGCGCCAAGGATCCCGCCGACGGCGTGCACGCCGAAGACGTCGAGCGAGTCGTCCGCGCCGATCAGCCGCTTCAGCCCGCTCACGCCCCACAGGCACACCAGCCCGGCGGCGAGGCCGATGACGAACGCGCCCGCGATGCCGACGTTGCCGGCGGCCGGAGTGATCGCGACCAGGCCTGCCACCGCGCCCGAGGCGCCGCCGAGCATCGTCGGCTTGCCCTTGAAGATCGCTTCGCCGAGGGTCCAGGAAAGCACCGCGCACGCCGTCGCGAGGTAGGTGTTCATGAAGGCGAGCGCGGCGGACGTGCCGGCCTCGAGCGCGGAGCCCGCGTTGAAGCCGAACCAGCCCACCCACAGCAGCGACGCGCCGATCATGGTAAGCGGCAGGTTGTGCGCGGGCATCGCCTCCTTGCCGTAGCCGATGCGCTTGCCGACGAGGTAGGCGCCGACCAGGCCGGCGATACCGGCGTTGATGTGCACCACGGTGCCGCCCGCGAAATCGAGCGCGCCCATCTGCCATAGCCATCCGGCCTTGCCGTTGAGCTCATCCACCACTTTGGCGCCGGTGTAGGCGTCAGGCCCCATCCAGAACCACACCATGTGCGCGATCGGCGTGTAGGCGAACGTGAACCAGATGACGATGAACGCGAGTACCGCCGAAAATTTAATTCGCTCGGCGAAGGCGCCGAGGATCAGGCAGGCGGTGATGGCGGCGAAGGTCGCCTGGAAGGCGACGAACACCAGCTCGGGAATCACCACGCCCTTCGAGAAGGTCGCCGCCATGGCGTCGGTAGCGCCCTTCAAGAACAGCCGGTCGAAGCCGCCGAAGAACGCGTTGCCCTCGGTGAACGCGAGGCTGTAGCCGTAAATGCACCACAGCACCGTGACGAGCGAGAACACGACGAACACCTGCATCAGCACGGAAAGCGCGTTCTTTGCCCGGACCATGCCGCCGTAGAAGAGCGCCAGCGCCGGTACGCTCATCATGATGACGAGCGCAGTGGACACGAGCATCCAGGCGACGTCGCCCTTGTTCGGCGTCGGCGCCGCCGCCGTGGCCTGTTGTGCAAGCACCGCGCCGCTGAAAACGAGGGACAGGGCTGCAGCGCCCCACGCAAAAAGTCTCTTCATTGCATTCTCCTTAGAGCGCGGCCGCATCGGTTTCGCCGGTGCGGATGCGGATGACTTTTTCCAGGTCGAAGACGAAGATCTTTCCGTCGCCGATCTTTCCGGTGTTCGCCGAGCGCTCGATCGCCTCGATCACCTGCTCGAGCAGATCGGTCTTCACCGCGGCCTCGACCTTCACCTTGGGCAGGAAATCGACCACGTACTCGGCGCCGCGGTAAAGCTCGGTATGGCCTTTCTGCCGGCCGAAGCCCTTGACCTCGGTGACGGTGATCCCCTGCACGCCGATCGACGAAAGCGCTTCGCGCACCTCGTCGAGCTTGAACGGCTTGATGATTGCGGTAACGAGTTTCATAGGCCCTTCCGTGGTTAAAAGGTCCTGCTGACGGAGAGCACGATCCCGGACTTGCCGATGTTCATGGTCTTCCGCGCATCGCTATAGGTGTAGGCCACATCCTTCGCGTTCGTATCCACCAGCGCGGCGCCGAACACAAAGCCGGAAATGTCCTTCGTCACGCCGAGCTTGTAGTCGGTATAGGTGGCGTCGCTCCAGCTCTTCACTTTCTGGTGGCCGACATGACCGAGAACGCCCCAGCCGCTGCCTAGGTCGAACGTCGCGCTGCCGTCGAGGTACCAGGAGTTCTGGGTATCGGGCACCGCAAAAAAGTCGTCGATCGAGTGGTAGTACTTGAGGCTCAGCCACTTCCACGTACCGCCGACGTAAAGCTCCTTGTTGTCGATACTGATGTCGGTAGCGGTTTTGCCGGTCTGCGGGTTGGTCAGCGTCGCCTTCGAGCCCGGGTAGTAGTAGTAGATGAAGCCGAGGTCGAGCCCGAGATCGCCGAAGGCGCGCTTGTAGCCACCATAGAAGTCCATTTCCAGGTTGGCGTTGGGATAAATCGTCGAGGAGACGTTCGAGTTCCAATTACCGAGGTAAATCCCGCTCGCATGTGCGTAGTCGAAGCCGCCCTGCACTGCGGGCCGCGTCATCGTCTGCGACAGTCCGCGGAACCGGTAGTCGCTGACGAGCGATAGGTTTCCTGTGACCGGGGAGGGGGCGGGGGCCTGTGCTGCGGCGATTGCGGGGACGATCGATGCGGCTGCGAGGGCCAATGGAAGAATGGATTTGCGCATATGCTCCCTGGGTTGATTGGTGGTTGGGTAGGCTGGCCCTCCCTTAGCACCTCGTGTGCCAGAAAAAATATCTTGTCTTTTCAAAGTATTGCGCGAATGCCGGCTTAGCCGTGCACTGTTTCGGGGCGCCTGTGGCCCCGCCTCGCTCGTGATCAGTGCGCCTACCTGCGTTACCGTGTCGGCATGATCGACAAGCGCTTTTTCGACGACCTCAACGAGCGCATCAGCGAGGCGTTCCGCAGCTCCCCGGCACAGGACATCGAAAAGAACCTGAAGGCGATGCTCGCTTCGGGATTCGCGCGTCTCGATCTCGTGCTGCGCGAGGACTTCGAGGTGCAGCAAAAGCTCCTCGAGCGCGCGCAGGCGAAGCTCACCGAGCTTGAGGCGCGCGTCGCCGAGCTCGAAGCGCGCGCAGGATCCGGAAAACCGGAGTAAACCTCGGCGCGCTTCAGCGCGTTCCTTATTGCAAAGGGGGGAACGCATGAGCGTCGCATTGGTGGCGAGCCGCGCGCTCGCCGGTATCGAAGCAGCGGAGGTCACGGTCGAAGTGCATCTCGGACCGGGCCTGCCGGCGTTCCATATCGTCGGCCTGCCTGATGCCGAGGTGCGCGAAGCGCGCGACCGCGTGCGCGCGGCGCTCAATCACGGGCGCTTTGAATTTCCTGCGCGCCGCATCACCGTCAATCTCGCCCCGGCAGAGCTGCCCAAGGACTCGAGCCGCTTCGATCTGCCGATCGCGCTCGGCATCCTCGCCGCGAGCGGCCAGCTCGCGCTGGAAGCGCTGCAGGGCCTGGAGTTCGCCGGAGAGCTTTCGCTCACCGGCGAGCTGCGCCCGGTGCGCGGCGCGCTCGCGATGGCGCTTTCGGCGCGCGCCCAGGGCCGAGCCTTCGTGCTGCCCGAAGCGAACGCCCCGCAGGCAGCCCTCGCCGAAGGCGCCCGCATACTGCCGGCGCGCACGCTCCTCGAAGTGGTGTCGCATCTCGCGGGCGACGGCGCGCTTGCCGAATATGTGCCGCAGGCGCGCAGTAACGGCGTGGTTTACCCGGACTTCTGCGACGTAAAGGGCCAGCAGCAGGTCAAGCGCGCGCTCGAGGTCGCCGCCGCCGGCTCGCACAGCGTCCTGATGCTCGGGCCGCCCGGCACGGGGAAATCGATGCTCGCCGCGCGCTTTCCGGGCATCCTGCCGCCGCTCTCGGAGGGTGAAGCGCTCGAAGTGGCGGCGATCCATTCCGTTTCCAGCGCCGGCTTCGAAGCCGCGCGCTGGGGCGAGCGGCCATTTCGCGCGCCGCATCACAGCGCTTCGGGCGCGGCGCTCGTTGGCGGCGGCAACCTGCCGCGCCCGGGAGAAATCTCGCTTGCCCACCACGGCGTGCTGTTTCTCGACGAGTTGCCCGAATTCGACCGCGACGTGCTCGAAGCGCTGCGCGAGCCGCTCGAGTCGGGGCGCGTGTCGATCGCGCGCGCGGCGCGCCAGGCGCAGTTTCCCGCCCGTTTTCAGCTGCTCGCCGCCATGAACCCCTGCCCGTGCGGCCATTGCGGCGACCGCAGCGGGCGCTGCCGCTGCACGCCCGAGCGCATCGCGCGCTACCGCGGCCGCATCTCCGGCCCGCTCGCCGATCGCATCGACATCAAGCTCGAGGTGCCGGCACCGCGCGAAGCCGAGCTCGTCGCGCCGGTGGCGGGCGAGTCGTCAAGTTCAATAAGAAAAAGAGTGGAAACGGCAAGGCAAGTGCAGATGGCGCGACAAGGCAAGCCGAACTCGCTCCTTGGCACGCAGGAGATCGACCGGCACTGCGGCACGGATCGCGAGGGCGACCAGCTCCTGCGCCATGCGCTCGCGCGGCTGCTTCTATCGGCGCGCGCTTACCACCGGGTGCTCCGCGTCGCGCGCACCATCGCCGATCTCTCGGAAAAAGCTCCCCTCGCGGCCGAGCACATCGCCGAGGCGATCCAGTACCGCCGGCTCGACGCGAGCTTTTGAAGTTGTCGCCTTGTAGTTTTCCGTCCATACGTGTCGCGGTTCCGTCGAGCTGCAAATCAGCAGATTGCTGACAAGCGCACGCACGTGGATGTGACAAACTGCAAGCGATACGGCGGAAAAAATAAGGCGTCCATGCAATTCGCAGACCTGCACGAAGCGCAAAAGTATCGCGCCGCTCTAGTCGAACTCATCATCCACAATGCCGGCGGTTGGCCGGACAGACAATCGCTGGTCAGGGTCGAGGAGTTGTGCCAGGCAGCGATGGGCGCGATCGAGGACGCAGAGTGCACGGCGCACATCAAAATCGTTGCCGAGTGCGCTGAGGCTCTGTTTTCGGAGCGGGCCCATCGAAAATGGGACCGTGGCAGCATGTGCGGCGCCGACTTCCTGAGGCTGGAAATCGTCAGAGCGCTTCATTCCTTGGACCGACGGCTCGGCGCGATTGAGGCAAAGCGGCAAGACAGGAGCACGCAAGCGATTCCTCGATGTGAATTTGTCGGGCAGGGCCGGTTCGGTTCATTCTCAAATCGGTGATGGAGACCATCCCGCCTTGCGCAGCAGGGCATTCATCTTCGTGATCCAGTGCGGATTGCGCCGCTTGAGCGGCGCCAGCGCATCGCCGAGCGGGTCTTCGGTTTTCGCCATTCGCTCGACGCATTCTCGCGCCGCTTCTGCGCGTCCGAGGGCGACATCGCAGCACGCCATGGTTTCCAGCGTAGAGCGCCATGTCGGGCGAATCTTCAAGGCCTTTTCGGCGCAATGCAGCGCCATATCGGTCTTTCTTTCGAAAAAGTAGGCCAAGGCGAGAAGGTTGCACCAGATGAAATTCTGGGCGTCGTACGGATTCAGCCAGAGCGCGTGCTCCAGCGGTCCAATGGCGGCGTGCGCGTCGCCGGAAAACAGGCGCGCCATGCCCAACGCGAAATGCCCCGGTGCGAAGCCGGGACACAGTTCGAGCGCTCTTTCCGCGGCACGCACGGCCTGATCGAGCGCGCTCTCGTACACGCTGGAGATCGCCAGGGCGTAGTGGGAATACGGGCTCTTTTCGTCGATGTGGATGGCCGTCAGGGCGGCGTTCGTGCCCTCACGCGCGTCAGCCGCAGGATTGTCGCTCCAGCCATACCCGACAATTCCGGCGCTTGCCTGCGCGAGCCACGCATGCCCTTCCGGCAGATCGGGATCAAGATGGCACGCTTCCCGGAGCAGCTCGCGCGCGCGCAGATGCGTCGCCTGCGTCACCTGGTGCAAAAACCAGATGCCTTGGCGCACCAGGTCCCAGGCGTTCACGTTGCCGCCTCGGCGCAATGCCGCGGCAAGCCTGGATTCGCTTCTCAGCAGCTCGGGCTCGGTGGCCGCGGCAACTCGTTCGGCGATCTGGTCCTGGACGGCGAGCATGTCGACGAGATCGAAGTCGTGCCGGTTGGCTAGAATCTGATTACCGCCCCCGGCGTCTACAAGCTGAGCCGAAATGCGCACGCGCCCTGCGGACTTCCGGACACTGCCTTCCATCAGGTAGCGCGCGCCGAGCTCGCGTGCCACTTGCTTCACATTGATCTGCCTTCCCTTGTAGATGAAACTGGAGTTGCGTGCGAGCACGAAAAACCAGCGAAACCGCGACAGGGCAGTGATGATGTCTTCGGCGATTCCGTCGGCGAAAAATTCCAGCTCCGGATCGCCGCTCAAGTTCGTGAAGGGAAGCACGGCGATGGATGGCTTGCGCGCGAGGTCCGTTGCCTCGTCGCCGGCGGGACACTCGGACTCGTCATTGTGGACGAGCATCGGGCCGGCGAAACGATACCCGATGCGTGGCACGGTTGCGATCCATTCTGCTCCTTCGGACGACGCACCGAACAGTTTCCGAAGCGACGCCATCTGAACGGAGAGATTGCTTTCTTCCACTACCGCATTCGGCCACGCCGAATGCATGAGCTCCGTCTTCCGCACAACTTGACCGTGGGCTCTAAGCAGGGCATGCAGGAGGAGCAAGCCTCGACGTCCGATCGCGACCGGCGATCCGTCCTGGAAAAGCGTTTCGCGCTCGGGGTCGAGCAAGAACGGACCAAACAGGAACGTCTGCCGGGGCATGCGCCAACCTAGAAAAATTAATTCGGAAGATTTTGCAGCTTTTTGGGCTCCGCTTCATGGATTCCAGAGCGGCGGCGGGCGATGCTGCCGAGCGTTGCGTCAGCTGCGCGCATGAAAGAGGTGTCGCCATGGAAACGACAGTCAACGAAGACGGGTCCAAGTTCACATCGAGGAAAAGCAAGATCGGCTCCGCAGCGCGCGAAACGCCGTGATGGAGGGGCCAATGTCGTATTTGGACCTGGATGACGCGCGCAAGCAGCACGCCGCCTTGCTTGAAATCATCATCCACAATGCCGGTGGCTGGTCGGACAGAGCGTCGCTCGGCAGGATCGTCGAGATATGCCGGGCGGCAAGAAGCGCCATCGACGATTTGGAATGCAAGGAACTCATCGGGCTCATCACGCAATACGCCGCGGATCTCTTCTCGGAGCAGGCGCATCGAAAATGGGACCGTGGCAGCATGAGCGGCGCCGACTTCCTGAGGCTGGAGATCGTAAGAGTGCTGCATTCCTTTAACCACCGGCTGGCCGAGATCGAGGCGACGCGCAGGGGAGGCGAGCAGTCTGACCTTGGCCGCAAAGGCCCTGATTCCTCGGCGCCGAAAGGCTGATACGCGAAACCGGTCCCGGAAAATTGCCGGTACCGGCGCCTCGACGCGAGCTTCGGGCGCTCAGCCGACCATCGTCAGCCCGCCGCTCACGCTCAGCACCTGGCCGGTCACGTAATCGCTCTGCGGCCCGGCGAAGTAAAGGATCGCGCCGGCGACATCGCTCGGCTTGCCGAAGCGGCGCATCGGGATCGCCTTGACGAAAGCGTCGCGGTATTTCTGGTCCACGGCGGCGAGCAGCGGCGTGTCGGTCGGGCCGGGACACACGCAGTTGACGCTCACGTTGTAACGCGCGCCTTCGCGCGCCAGGCTCTTGGTGAAGCCGATGAGGCCGGCTTTCGCGCCCGAGTAAACCGTCTCGCCGAGACTCCCGACGCGGCCGGCGTCGGAAGACACGTTGACGATCTTGCCGTAGCCGCGCTCGATCATTTGCGGCAGGAGCAGCTTGGTGAGCCGCATGTGGCCGAGGAAATTCAGGCTGATCACCTTGTCCCAGAAATCGTCGTCGGTCTGCAGGAACGGCTGGGTCTTGCTCCAGCCGGCGCCGTTCACGAGCACGTCGACGCGGCCGAAGCGCTTGAGGACCTCGGCCGCGAATTCCTTGATCGACGCGTGATTCGTGAGATCGAGCGGCACGTATTGCGCCTTCTGCCCTTTCGCGCGCAGCGCCGAAGCCACCGCCTCGCCTTTATCGCGTGCGATGTCGCCGATGCACACCGTCGCGCCGGCGGCGGCAAAGCCTTGCACGGTCGCCTCGCCGATGCCCGATGCGCCCCCGGTGACCACGACGATCTTGTTCTCGAATGTCATTGCTTTCTCTCCATTTCAAAATTGAGCCTACGAAGCTTGTAGCGCTGCACCTTGCCGGTCGCCGTTTTGGGCAGCTCGTCGACGAAGCGGATCCACTGCGGGTATTTGTACGGCGCGAGCTCGCGCTTGCAGACCACCCGGATTTCGTCGGCGAGCTGCTCGCATGCCGCGCGGCGGTTGGACAGCACGACCCAGGCTTCCGGTTTGACCAGCCCCGCATCGTCGGCGCGCCCAACCACCGCCGCCTCGAGCACCGCCGGGTGCCGGACGATCGCCGACTCGACCTCGAAAGGCGAAATCCAGCGCGCGCCGACTTTCAGCATGTCGTCGCCACGGCCGCAGAAGACGTAATAGCCGTCGGCGTCGCGAAGAAAGACATCGCCGCTGTCGAACCAGCCGTCGACGAGCGACGCGGCGGTCTTCTCCGGATTGTTCCAGTAGCGCTTCATCACCGACTGGCCGCGCACCAGCAGGCGGCCCGTTGACTGATCGGGCACGTCGCGGCCGGCGCTGTCGACAATGCGGATGCCGTAGCCGGGTACCGGCTTGCCGGTAGTGCCGGGACGCACATCGTCGGGTCGCGTCGCAATGTAGATGAAGCCGGCCTCGGTCGAGCCGATCACCTCGAGGATCGGCAATCCGCAAAGCGCCTGCCAGCGGCGCAGCAACTCGGGAGGCGTCGCTTCGCCGCCGGACAAGCAACGGCGCAACGCCGAGAGCTCCGTACGCTTCAGCTCGCCGTCGGCGAGCAGCCTCGCGTAGGCGGTCGGCACGCCGGCAAATACGGTTGGCGCGAAGCGCCGGAAGAGCTCCCTCGTCGTCTCGGGCGCCGGCCGCCTGCGATCGAGAACCGCCGCGGCGCCGAGCCAAAGCGGTGTCGCCATCGCAATGCCGAGACCGTAGGAGAACGAAAGGCGCGGCACCGAGAGGAAAATGTCTTGCGCGCGGCCGCCGAGCACCCGGTCGCCGAATAGATGGCAAATCGCCGGGAGGCTTGCGTGCGCGTGCACCACGCCCTTCGGCTCACCCGTGGTGCCGGATGAATAAAGCCAAAAGCAATCGTCGTCAGCGGTTGCCGTTACCGACGCGAGTTGCGGCGCGGCGTCGCGCGCGAGCTTCGCCAGCTCGTCGACGGCAAGCGCGGTCACTGCGGGGCGCTCGGACTGCGCGACTCCGGCGCACGCTTCGACGGCGAATTCGCCCGAGTAGAGCACGCCGGCGCATTGGGAGTTGCGGATGATCGCGGCGAAGTCTCGGGCGCGCAGCAACGCATTGACCGGCACCGGCACGATGCCGGCCTTCACCGCTCCCCAGAAGGCGTAGAAGAACTCCGGACAGTCGGCGAGGATCATGAGCAGCCGCTCGCCGCGCCGCAGGCCGATCGTGCGCAGCGCATTGCCGAAGCGGTTGACGTTCTCGGCGAGCGCCGCATAGCTCACGTTGCCGCTGACACAGTAGATCGCGACCTGGTCGCCGCGGCCCTCGGCGAGATGGCGATCGACAAACACGTCCGCCGCATTGAACCGCTCGGCAAACGCCAGCCGCGGCGACCCGTCGGGGTCGTCGCGGACAACGATTCCCTTTCGGATCTCGCCGCGCATGTCCGGGCCATCGTGAGCAGCCCGGCCTGCCGGCGTCAAGCCGGCGCGATGAGAACGTTGACGGCGAGCTTCTAAGACCTTGTAGTCGTCAGCCTGCGGTATTGCGCCATGTGCCGGATGGCTTCCTTCGGCCTTTTCAGCTCCTCGCAAAGGAGCGCGAGGTTGTAATGGCAATCCGCCAAGCGGGGGTCGCCGCGCAGCGCCGCCTCGTAGGCTTCCATTGCCTCGGTCTTGCGCTCCATGTCGCCGAGCAGCACGCCGAGATTGAAGAGCAGCAGCGGATCGCTGCCGCAGACCTGCAGCGCATCGCGGTAGACGCGCTCGGCCTCCGCGAGGCGGCCGGCTTCGTGCAGGAGCGAGCCCATGTTGATGCGCGCATCGAGAAGCTTCGGCTCCGCTTCGACGGCCCGCGCATAGGCCTGCAGCGCCGCTTCGCTGTCGCTCTCCTCGAGTTCCATCGCGCGGTCCAGCCACTCCTGCGCGCTCGGCGGCGGTTGCGCAGGCGCGCGTTCGAAGACCTTCAAGGAGCCGGCGGAGGGGTCGCCTTCGAAAGCGAGAAGGTACTGGCCGGACTCGGCCTGCCAGCGGCTGCCGCCTTCCCTCACCACCACGCGATCCGCCACGGCGCAGATGCTGAGCCCCGAGAGCGGCATGGCCGCCGGCAGATGGCGGCGTAGCTCCCGGATGGAGCGGGTGATGCGCTTGCGCGGCACCTTTGCCGCTACGAGCGCCTGCGCGGTACGCAATGCGATCAAGTCTTGGAACGAAAACCGCCAGGCATTGCGCGGGCCGCGCGCCGGCGATACGAACCCCGCCGTGATCAGCGCCCGGAGGGTGCTCCTCGGCAGGCGAAGCAGCCTCTCTACTTCGCGCACGCCGAACTCTTGCATGAGTTTTCTACTTCTTGGCGGTCTTGCGGGCGGCGGGCGCGGGCTGCGCCGCGCGCTTCGGGGCCTTGCGCGGCTCGGGTTTCTTCTCGAGGCTCGCGCGCAGCGCTTCCATGAGATCGATGACCTGCGCGCCGCCCTCGGGGACCTCGGCCATCGTGATCTCCTGGCCTTCCACCTTCTTCTGGATCGCGGCCTCGACGCGTGCGCGCACCTCGTCGGTGTATGCACCGGGATCGAAGCTGTCGGAGGCTTGTTGCTCGATCAACTGCTGCGCGAGCTTGAGCTCCGCGTCCTTGACGTCGGTCTTGGGAATGTCGATGTCCTTGATCGACCTCACTTCGGCGGCGTAGAGCAGCTGTTGCATGACCAGGCCGTCGTCCACCGGACGGATCATCACGATGTATTGCTTGCCGCGCGCCGCCCATCGGCCGAGCGCGCAGCGCTTGGAGTCGCGCAGCGCTCGCGCAAGCAGCGCGTAAGGCTTGGCGCCGCCTTTGTCGGGCGCGAGGTAGTACGCCTTGTCGAAAAACACCGGGTCGATGGCCTGGATCGGCACGAACTCGGTGATCTCGGCGCTCTGCGTGCCGGCCTCCTCGAGCGCCTTCAGCTCCTCGGGAGTGAACATGACGTACTGGTCCTTGGCGAACTCGTAGCCTTTGACCATATCTTCGCGCGCGACCGGCACCTCCTCCTTCACGCAGAAGTATTGCTGCTTGAGCCGCGATCCGCAGCCCTTGTGCAGAAGGTTGAACGAGATCGCCCGGCCCGCCTCGGTCGCGGAATAGAGCTTCACCGGAATGGAGACCAGTCCGAAGGAAACCGTCAGCGATGCAATCGATCGTGCAGCCATGCTTGCCTCCTCTTCAAGCTTTCGCGCGTTCCAGCGCGCGCTCGAGATTCTGTTTTCGCGTCAAGGCGTCGCGCCAGCGATCGCCGTTTTCCGCCAGGCGCTGCGCGACGTTCGTGATGCGGAAATCGAGCGGGTGCGCGCCTGCGAGCTCATCCCACTCGAGCGGCATGGACACCGGCGCGCCGAAGGAACCCCTCGGCGAATAGGCCACGTTCAGCGTCTTGCCGCGGACGTTCATATTGTAGTCCATGAAGATTTTCCCGGTGCGCTTGGGGACGCTCCACTCCAGGGTGATGTCCTTGGGGTGGCGGCGCTCGAGGTGGCGGCCGACGAGCTCGGACACGCGCCGCGCGCCGTCGAAATCGAGCGTACGCCGGATCGGCACGAAGACGTGCAGGCCGGTCCTGCCGGAGGTCTTGACGATCGACTCGAGCGACATGCCGGCAAGCAGCTCGCGCAGCCGGAAAGCCACTTCCTTGCCCTTCTCGAAGGCGACCGTGTTGAGCTCCGGCTCGTCGCCGGGCGCTTCCTTTCCCGAGTAGATGTAGGGATCGATGTCGAACACCACATAGTCGGGGTAGTTGAGCACCGAGCCTTCCAGGGCGCCGAGCGAGCTCGCATAGTCGGTTCTCGTGCTGGTAGCGTCCGGACCGAGCTTGGCGCGCGAATGCCACACGTGGAATTCGAGCGTTCCGGATTGCGCAAGCCAGAGGAGCGTCGGCAGGTTGTTGCACACCAGGTAATCTTGCCTCTCCTCCTTGTGCCCGGAGAACACGGTAACGCTGTCGACGAATTCGGGCGGCTTCTCTCCCCAATGCTTCTGGAAGAAGCGCTGGCCGTGAATTCCTTCCGGCATGCGGATCAGGGTGAGCGGGCGATCCGCGAGATGCGGCAGGATGTAGGGCGATACCTGCGCGAAATAACGCAACAGGTCGCGCTTGGTGAGCGCCGGCTGCTTGAGCGCCGTATCGGCGGGCCAGTACACGCGGTCGAGGTGCGTGAGGCGGATTTGATGCGGACCCACGGCGATCGAGAACGCGGTCTTCTTGTTTTCGAGTTGCCGCACGATGTCGTCCACCTCGGATCCCGCCGCGCTCGCCGCTCGGGATGCCGCGCGCCGCACGGTTTTCGGATCGATGTCGTCGCGCAACCGCAGAAACACCGGCGCGCGCAGGTAACCGTCGTCCGTCCAGTTCTGGAATTTCACCTCGGCCACCGCGTCGGGCTCGACCCAGGTTGTCGGGCTGTGCAGTTCCGGCTTCTCGGCGAACGGGCAGGTCCGGCGCTTCAAAGGCGCAAGTCGCTTGTGTACCCGAGAGAGGCTCTCCGCGTCGAAGCCCGAACCGACGTGCGAGGCGTAGCGCAGCTTCTCTTCGTCCCAATAGCCGACGAGCAGCGCTCCCAGCGGCGCGCGCGATCCCTTGCCTTGCGTGTAGCCGCCGACCACGAATTCCGCGCTGTGGGTGGATTTGATCTTCAGCCAAGCCGCCGAGCGCCGCCCCGCTTCATACTTGCTGTCCGCGCGCTTGCCAATGACGCCTTCGAGCCCGCTCGCGAGCGCGGCCCTGTTCAAGGCCTCGCCGTCGTCGGACGCGTGCACGAGCTGGATGAGCGGCGAAGGGAGCAGGCATTGAGCGAGATAACGGCGTCGATCGCGGTAGGGCGCCTTGCGCAGGTCGATGCCCGCGAAATGCACGAGATCGAAGCAGTAGAACACCACGGCTTGGACGCCATTCTGCAGGGCGTTGAAGGACGGCTTGCCGCTCGCGTCGAACGCCACCAGCTCGCCGTCGAGGATCATGCCGTCCACCGCCTGCTTGGCGAGCTCCGCGCTCAAGCGCGGATAAGCCGCCGAGAGGTCGAGGCCGCGCCGCGAGCGCAGCTTCACAGCGCCCTTGCCGATGAACGCGAGCACGCGATAGCCGTCGAGCTTGGGCTCCCACATCCATCCCGCGTCGTTGAAGGGCTTGTCGCCGGATTCGGCGTGCATGGGCGCGAGCGTGGCAGGCATCGCTTCGATCTTTCCCGCGGGAACGAGGCGCGAAGCGGGAATCGGCCGCACCGGCACCGCCTTCACCTCGTCCACGGTGAGCCCAGAAAGCACCGAGCGGCCCTGCGCGGTGGGATCGACCTTCCCCGCGAACCGGTCCTTGTGCTTGATGAGCAGCCAGTTCTTCTGCTCGGCGGTGCGCACGAGCGCAAAGGAGCCCTTCAGTTTTTCTCCGCGAAGCAGAAAGCTCAGCTTGCCCTTCTCCAGGCCTTCGGCCACGCGCCGCTCGGCCTCCTGGCGATCGTGGAACCAGTATTCGTTGCCTTCGTCGGGCGAGTAAACGCCGCAGTCCCACACGATCACTTCGCCCGCGCCGTACTGCCCGGGCGGAATGACGCCCTCGAATGAGGCGTAGTCGTACGGGTGATCCTCGGTCTGCACGGCAAGGCGCTTTTCGCTAGGATCGAGCGAGGGCCCTTTTGGAACGGCCCACGACTTCAGCACGCCGTTGCACTCGAGCCGGAAGTCGTAGTGCAGCCGGCGTGCCGAGTGCTGCTGGACGACGAACAGCAGCGGCCCGCTGCGCGGCACCGGCACGGCCGGCGCGGGCTCGGGCGTGGCTTCGAATCTGCGCTTGGCGGAGTATTCGCCGAGCTGGTCTCTCGCCATGGAGAAATTCTAGGAGAAAGGCGATGAAGCTGTTGGCGGGCGCAAGCGGCTACTCGTTCAAGGAATGGAAAGGCGGTTTCTACCCGCAGAGCATCAAGCCGGAGGACATGCTCGCCTGGTACGCGCAGCGCCTGCCGACCGTGGAGATCAACAATACCTTCTACCAGATGCCGAAGACCGGCGTGCTCGAGAACTGGGCAAAATCGACGCCCGAGAGCTTCCGCTTCTCGATCAAGGCGTCGCGCCGCATCACCCATCTCGCGCGGCTGGATGCGCAGAAGGCGGCCGATTCGGTCGGTTTTCTCTACCGCAATCTGGGCGCGCTCGGCGCGAAGCGCGGCCCGGTGCTTTTCCAGCTGCCGCCGTTCCTCAAGAAGGACCTCCCGCGCCTGACGGCGTTTCTTCGCCTGCTGCCCGAAGGGCATCGCGCGGCGTTCGAGTTTCGCAACGACAGCTGGTTTGCCGACGAGGTCTACGACGCCCTGAGAGCGGCGGGCGCGGCGCTGTGTCTCTCGGAGCGCGCAGACAGCGCCCCGCCCCCTTTGGTGGAAACTGCCCTGTGGGGCTACGTGCGTCTCCGGCTGGAAACGTACTCCGAGGATGATCTGCGACAGTGGGCGCAGCGGCTCGCCGCCACGTCGTGGCGCGAGGTCTACGCGTACTTCATGCACGAGCCGACCGCGCCGGCCTACGCGCAGACCCTGATGCGGTTCGCGCCTGCTTAGCCCTCGTGGCTAGTTTGCAGACTGGACCTTCTCGTCGCGGATGACCTTGGTCCAGCGCGCGACTTCCGAACCCAGGATGTCCTGCGCCTCGCGTGCGGAGGTGGGCCAGGGCTGAAATCCCATGGCGAGCAGCTTGTCGGTGAAGTCCCGGCGATTGAGCGCGGCATGCGCGGCTTCGTTCAGCCTGGAGACCATCGCAGGCGGAAGCTTCTTCGGCGCCGCAAACGCGTACCAGGCGCGCACGTCGAAGCCCGGCAAGAGAGTTTCAGACACGGTCGGCACGTTCGGCAGGCCTGCGTAGCGCTCCTTCGAGGTGACGGCCAGCATGCGCATCTTGCCGCTCTGGATGAGGGGCGAAGTCCCGGCAACCGAGGTGAACGCTATCGGAATGTCGCCGGAGAACAGCGCCAAGTTGAGCTCGTTGCCGCTCTTGTAGGGAATGTGGTTCATCTGGATGCCGGTTCTTGCCTGCAGCAGCACCGCGACGAGGTGCATGCCGCTGCCCACGCCGCCGGTGCCGAAGTGGATTTTGCCGGGCTCGGCTTTGGCGCCGCGGATCACGTCCTGCACGCTTGCATAGCCGGAACCCGGCGAGGTGACGATCGCAAACGGGCTGTTTGCCAGCATCGAGATCATCGTGAAATCGTCGACCGCGTGGTACGGCAGCGAGGCGTACAAGCCGGGTCCCATGGCGTGGCCGGAAGCCATCAGGAACAGCGTGTAGCCGTCGGGCTCGGCCTTGGCGATGTAGGCCGCGCCCACCGTGCCGCCGGCACCCGGCTTTCCTTCGACGATCGCCTGCTGCCCGAGCTGCTCGCTCAGATTCGCGCCGAGCATGCGCGCGATGATGTCCACCGGGCCGCCCGGCCCGAAGCCGTGCACGATGCGCACCGGTTTGACCGGCCACGCCTGTGCGAAGGCCGAGCCCGCGACGAGCGTGAGAACGGCAATCAGGCTCCGAAGGATTTTCATGGTGCTCCTTTCAGAAAACGTAGCGCTCGGGCGGCGCCCCATTGGGCGCGCGCCGGTAGACATAGCCGCCGTCTTTCATGAGCCGCTGCCGCGACTCGAGCAGCTCCGCGTTCAGCTTCTTCAGCCGCTCGGCCGGAAATACGAGCTTGCCGTTGCGCTTCAAGAAGCGGCCCGCGACCATGACGCTTTCGATATCCGCCGTCTCGGCGTACATGACCACGGCGTGCGCCGGATCGCCGCCGGGCAGCGCCGGGAAGATGTTCATGCCGCGCGTGTCGATCACGGCAAGATCGGCCTGCTTGCCTGGAGTGAGCGAGCCGATCTTGCTGTCCAGGCGCAGCGCCTTGGCGCCTCCCATGGTCGCCCAGTACAGCGCGTCCCGCGTATGCGTCGCATGCTGGTCCGCCGGCCACTTCCCGGCTTCGCGCAAGCTGCGGTTGTCCATCTCGCGCTGGTGCTGAAAGGCGTGGCGCGTCACCCACAGCATGGAGCTGTTGAAGTACGGATCGCAGTCCGTGCCGAGCGAAGGCACGGCCCCGAACTGGAGGATCCTGCCGAGCATCGCCGCCTGCTCGTAGTTCAGCATTTCGGTGAGGCAGGTTGCGGTGATCGAGCAGCCGGCATCGAGCACGATCTTCAGCTCGTCTTCGGAGAAGCAATTGCCGTGGGCGATGTTGTGGTCCGGCCCGAGCAGCCCTTCTTTTGCGAGCCGCGGCATGCCGTCCTCGACCACGCGCTTGCCCTTGCGGCCGTAGGTGTGCGCGGAGTTCAGCAGGCCGTACTCGCGCGCCAGGCGGATGTCGTGCGCCGCGACTTCGTATTCGCCCCAGTCCGGCCCGAGGATCGCCATGGCGAGCGTGACCAGTCGATCGTCGGAGGCGAGCCGCCCGGTGCGCAGCCTGCGGATCTCCTCGCGCGGAAAGGGAATCTTCTGGTACGGCGTCCCGCCCTCGCGGGTCGGCGGCTTGGTCGTGCCGCGCGCGAATACCGCGCGCAAGCCCGATTCCTCGAGCGCGTCGATCGCCGCGTCCGTCATTTCCGCATCACGCAGGACGTGGCACCAGTCGAGAATCGTGGTGGTGCCGCCGCGGATCTGGTTCAGCGCGCCGAGCAGGTCGCCGAGGTACACATCGCGCGCGGCGTAGCGCGTCGCCAGATTGTTGTGGATGTTGGCGAAGTAGTCGCGGAAACCCACCCAGTCGGCGCCGATGCCGCGCAGCTGGTATTCCCAGGCGTGGATGTGCGCGTTCACGAGGCCGGGAATCACGATGCGGTCGCGGCCATCCACGAGCGACGCCGCGGGCGCCGAGACATTGCGCCCGACGTGCGCGATGCGCTGGCCGTCGACGAGCACGTCGCCCCCTTCGAGGTCGCCGATTTCCGGATCCATCGTCACGAGGGTGGCGTTCTTGATCAGCGTCAATGCCATTGCCGCTCCTTCTCCTCGAGGGATGGTATCGATGGAATCTGCTTGCCACGGCGCTCCTTTGCGAATCCTTGACGTTCATCAATCGCAGCCGGCGCCCTGCTATATTCGCCGCCGATGCCAACGTACGCGATCGGCGATGTGCAAGGCTGCTTCGACGAGCTCGAGCGCTTGCTCGACAAGCTGAAATTCAAGCGGGACAAGGATCGGCTGTGGTTCGTCGGCGACCTCGTCAATCGCGGGCCGAAATCGCTCGAGGTGCTGCGCTTCGTGAAGAAGCTGGGAGAGCGCGCCGTGGTGGTGCTCGGCAATCACGACTTGCATCTGGTCACTCAGCACGAGCGCTTCGAGCGGCCGCGCAAGGACGACACCTTTCACGATGTGCTCGGTGCGCCGGATCGCGGCGAGCTCGTGGACTGGCTGCGCACGCGGCCGATGATGCACGCCGAAGGCGGCTGCGCCATGGTGCATGCCGGCTTGCTGCCGCAATGGACCGTCGAAAAAGCCCTGTCGCTCGGAAAAGAGGTCGAGCGCGCGCTCGCGGCGCCCTATTACCGCGAATTTCTTAAAAACATGTACGGAAGCAAGCCCGACGAATGGAGCGATTCGCTTGCGGGCTGGGACCGTTTGCGCGTGATCGTGAACGTGATGACGCGCCTTCGCTTCTGCACTGCGCAGGGAAAAATGGAGTTCCGCGCCAAGGGCGCCAAAGCGCCGCGCGGCTATTCCGCGTGGTTCGACTTCAGGAGCGAAGAGCAGACCCTCGTTTGCGGCCATTGGTCCGCGCTGGGGTTGAAGATGAGCGCCAAGCTCGCCGCGCTCGACAGCGGCTGCGTGTGGGGCGGCAGCCTCACCGCGCTGCGGCTGGAGGACCGGGCGCTCTATCAAGTATCCTGCGCCGGCTATCAGCCGATCGGAGAAGAATGATGAGCGACTGCGTGTTCTGCAAGATCGTGGCTCGGCAGATTCCCGCCACGGTGGTGCACGAAGACGAGCACACCCTGGCCTTCATGGATATCGGCCAGGTGAATCCGGGCCACGTGCTCGTCGCGGTGAAAAAGCATGCGGACAACGTCTTCGCGCTGGACGACGCGCAGGCGGCAGCGGTGTTCCGCGCCGCGGCGCGGGTGTCGCGCGCGATCCGCGACGCGTTCTCGCCGCAAGGATTGTCGATCTATCAGGCGAACGGAAGCGTGGCCGGCCAGACGGTGTTCCATTTCCACCTGCATTTGCTGCCGCGCCACGAAGGCGACGGCATGGAGCTCACCTGGCCGGTGAAGAATCCTGCGCGCGAGAAGCTCCTCGAGTACGCCGAGAAGATCAAGGCGAAACTCGGGTAACGCCGCCCGAGGTGAGCAGGCGCACGCGCTGCCCGGCGACGAACTTGTCGGTCTCTTCCTGCACGATGGCGCGCAGCTCGCCGTTATCCAGGCGCACGGTGATTTCCACGCCGTTCTTGCGCGTCGTGCCCTCCTCGATCGCCTGCCCGGCGACGCCGCCGCCGACCGCGCCCAGCACCCCGGCGATCGTCGAGCCCCTGCCGTGGCCCACGCCGGTTCCCGCGACCCCGCCGACGACGGCGCCGGACGCCGCGCCGATTCCCGAGCGCGTGCCCTGAATGGTGACCGGGCGCACCGACTCGACCGTGGCAAGGCGCACGGTCTGCTCGCGCAGCGCCTCGTCGCGCGAATAAACGTCGCCCGACTTCGAAGTGGCGCAGCCGGCGAGCGTCGCGGCGGCAGCCAGCGCCAGCACGACGGTGATTCTCATGAGCTTATCCTTTCCACGGTGAATAGCCGAAGGCGCGCTTGAAGCGCCCCTCGATTTCTTCGCGCCGGGGCGCGTGGTTCTGCGCCCCGCGGTGCGCGACCTTGATCGCGCCCATCAATGATCCGAGTCTACCCGTGCTCGGCCAGTCCCAGCCGTGCGCTATTCCATACAAGAGCCCGGCGCGGTAGGCGTCGCCGCAGCCCGTCGGATCGACCACCCTTTCCGCTTGAACGCACGGGATCTCGTGGCGTTGACCGCCGGCAAAAATTACCGACCCCTTCGCCCCCATGGTGGCCACCAGCGCCCTCACCTCGCGGGCAAGGTCTTCAAGGCTGCGCCCGGTTTTCTCCTCCAGCAGCTTGCCCTCGTAGTCGTTGACCGCCACGTAGTCGGCGAGACGCAGGAATTCGGCGATTTCCTCGGCGGAAAACATCGGCAGCCCCTGGCCCGGGTCGAACAGGAACGGCAGCCCGCGCTCGGCGCATTGGCGCGCGTGCTCGATCATCCCCCGCTTGCCGTCCGGGCCGATGATCGCAACCCGCACGCCGAGCTCGCCGTCGATGCGGTTCTCGTGCGAGTGGTTCATCGCCCCGGGGTGGAACGCCGTGATCTGGTTGTCGTCGAGGTCGGTAGTGATGAATGCCTGGGCGGTGAACTGCCCCGGAATGCGCTTGAAGCGCCGCGTGTCGATGGAAAAGCGCGCGAAGCGCTCGATATAGGGGTCGATATCCTCGCCCACCGTCGCCATGACCTGCGGCGTCTCGCCGAGCAGCCGCAGGTTGTAGCCGATGTTGCCCGCCGTGCCGCCGTACTCGCGGCGCATCTCCGGTGTGAGGAAGCACACGTTGAGTATGTGCAGCTGATCGGCGAGCAGGTGGTTCTTGAAGCGGTCGGGAAACACCATGATGGTGTCGTAGGCGATCGATCCGGTGACGAGAATGCTCATGAGGGGTAGAAAAGCTCCAGGTGATATCCGGTCGCGCGCACGCGGCTCGCGTCGAAGTAAACGGTCAGCGAGGCTTCCCCGCCGGCGTCGATGCCGCGGCCGATGAGCTGCGCCGCCCGGTCGCGCTCCAGGTACTCGCCGGGGGTCAGAACACGGCTCGTCAACGGGCGGCTGGATTCGTCCGTGAGCGCGAAATGCAGCACGGGGTAGTCCTGCGCAAACATAGCGCGGTTCCTGATCACCGCGTTGAGCATGATGAAGCCTTCGCGCTGAGGATCGGCGCGCACTTCGTAGGAGTCGATGCTGAGGAACTTCAAATGGCGCGGCAGGTTGAGGCCGCAGCCGAGCAGCCGGCACGCCGCTTCGAGCGAGGAGCGCGCGCCCGGAACGGTCACCGCCAGCTCTGCGCGATACTGGTACACGGCCTGCCCAACGAGAGCGAGCACGGCGAGGGCGCAAAGCGTCCACCACAGCGCGCGGCGTGGTGCCGGCGGTTCGGCCATGAAAGCAGGCAGCGGCTCTTCGTCGTCCGTGGCAGCCGCCTGGGGCTGGGGCTTGCGCGGGTCGAAGAGGCCGAGCTGCGGCGAAGGCTCCAGCAGCAGCGGCTCTTCGCCCTGCTCCACCAGCGCCGCGATGCCGTCGAACACCGCGCCGCATTTGCCGCAACGCACGCGTCCGGCGCGCGCCGAAAGCTGCCCCGGCAGCACCCGGAAGGCGGTTCCGCACGTCGGGCAGCGGGTGATGAGGCTCACTTGCGCTTCCCCGCGACCAGGGCCCAGCCTTCGAGGACGTCCTCGCATTGCATCTGGAACCATGGATCGTAGGAAGCGATCACTTCGGCTGCCTGGCACGCCAGGATTCCCGCAAGCGCGATGCGGCCGTGCGCGGCCGTGCGCGCCGCAAACAGCGGCGCGCGGACGATGAGCGGTTGGGTGAGGATATTGGAAACCACGATGTCGTATTGAGCGGCGGGTAGCGCCTCCGGAAGCGCCGCCCGCAAGGCAACGCCGTTGGCGCGTGCGTTGTCGGCGGCGGTCTCGACTGCCTGCGGGTCGAGGTCCACCGCATCGACGCGCGCCGCGCCGAGCTTCGCCGCGGCGATTGCCAATATACCGGAGCCGCAGCCGTAGTCGAGAACGCGCTCTCCTCCCCGGACGTGGCGCTCGAGGAATTCGAGGACGAGCCGCGTCGTCGGATGCGTTCCCGTGCCGAACGCCAGGCCGGGGTCGAGGCGTACGGCGAGGCGCCCGGGCGGCGGCTCGTGCCAGGTGGGACCGATCCACAGCCGCGCGCCGATCTCGGTCGGCGTGAATTGCGCCTGGCTGCGCCGCACCCAATCGTCGTCGCCTATTTCATTGAGCTTGAAGGCCGGGGCGGCCGCAAGCCCGGCGAGGGCCGCGGCCTCGCGCACCAGGCGTTGCGCGTCGGTGTGCACGGCGATCAGAGCGACGAGCGTCGGACGCTCGCGGTCCAAGTGTTCCAGCGCCACGGACTGCGCGCCCGATTCGAGCAGCGCCTCGCTCAATGCCTCCGCCGCCGCGGCGTCGACTTCGAGCTCGAGCGCGTGCCAGGGCATTTACTTCTTTTTCTTCTCGTCCTGGGCGAGCTTCTGTTCGAGGTAATGGATCGATACTCCGCCGCGGGTGAAGCGCGTGTCGCTCAGCAAATCGCGGTGCAGCTCGAGGTTGGTCCGGATGCCCTCCACCACCATCTCGGAGAGCGCGACGCGCATGCGGCTCATCGCCTGCTCGCGGCTCGCGCCGTAGGCGATGACCTTGCCGAGCATCGAGTCGTAGTTCGGCGGCACGGTATAGCCCTGATAGACGTGCGAGTCGACGCGGATGCCCGGCCCGCCGGGCGGGTGGTACGACGTGATCTTGCCCGGCGAGGGCGTGAAGCGGTAGGGATCCTCGGCGTTGATGCGGCACTCGATCGCGTGGCCGCGCAGCTGGATATCCTTCTGGCGGAAGCGCAGCTTCTCGCCGGCGGCGATGCGGATCTGCTCCTGCACGATGTCGATGCCGGTGATCATCTCGGTGACCGGATGCTCGACCTGCACCCGCGTGTTCATCTCGATGAAGTAGAACTCGCCGTCCTCGTAGAGGAATTCGAAAGTGCCGGCGCCGCGGTACGCAATCTTGCGGCAGGCGTCGACGCAGCGCTCGCCGATGCGCTCGCGCATCTTCGCCGGCAGATCGGGCGCCGGCGCCTCCTCGATCACTTTCTGATGGCGGCGCTGCAGCGAGCAGTCGCGCTCGCCGAGATACACGGCGTTCTTGTAGGCGTCGGCGAGCACCTGGATCTCGATGTGGCGCGGCTGCTCGAGATAACGCTCGAGGTACACGACCGGATTCGCGAAGGCCGCCTGCGCCTCGGCGCGGGTCATGCTGACCGCGTTGAGCAGCGCCGCCTCGGTGTGCACTACCCGCATGCCGCGCCCGCCGCCGCCGCCGGCCGCCTTGATGATCACGGGGTAGCCGACCTTGCGGGCGATGCGCACGATTTCCTTCGGGTCCTCGGGCAGCGCGCCGTCCGAGCCGGGCACGGTCGGCACGCCGGCTTTGGTCATCGCCTGCTTGGCGCTCACCTTGTCGCCCATCAGCCGGATGTTCTCGGGCCGGGGGCCGATGAAGACGAACCCCGAGCGCTCCACTTTCTCGGCGAAGTCGGCATTTTCCGAAAGAAACCCGTAGCCCGGGTGGATGGCTTCCGCGTCGGTGACCTCGGCGGCGCTGATGATCGCGGGAATGTTGAGGTAGCTCGCGGCAGCGGGCGGCGGCCCGATGCACACCGATTCGTCGGCGAGCTTCACGTACTTCGCCTCCGTGTCGGCTTCGGAGTGGACGACCACCGTGCGGATGCCCATCTCGCGGCAGGCGCGCTGGATGCGCAGCGCGATCTCGCCGCGGTTGGCGATCAGGATTTTCTCGAACATCTAGCCCAGCATGAACAGCGGCTGGCCGTACTCCACGGGCTGGCCGTTTTCCACCAGGACCGCCTTGACCACGCCGGAAGCGTCGGCCTCGATCTCGTTCATGAGCTTCATCGCCTCGATGATGCAGATGGTGTCGCCTTCCTTGATCGTCTGCCCCACTTCGACGAAAGGCTTGGCATCCGGAGACGGCGAGCGGTAGAAGGTGCCGACCATCGGCGCCTTCACCACGTGGCCCTCCTGCCCGGCGGGCGGCTCCGCGGCGGCCGCGGGCGCGGCCGGTGCGGCGGGGCTGGGTGCCGGCCCGGACGCTGCCGCCGGCGCGGCGGCGCCGGAAACGCTCACCACGCCGCCCTTCACGATCTTGACCTTCTCCTCGCCCTCGGTGATCTCGAGCTCGGCGATGCCGGATTCCTGCACCAGATCGATGAGCTTCTTGAGCTTGCGCAGGTCCATCATTTCCCCGCTTTGGGCGCGTACCGCAGGCCGAACTGCAGCGCGAAGTCGTAGCCTTCGGCTCCCAGCCCGCAGATCGTTCCGACGGCAAGCTCCGAGAAGTAGGACCGGTGCCGGAACGGCTCGCGCGCGTAGACGTTCGACAGGTGGACCTCGATAAACGGAATCGCCACGCCGGCCAGCGCGTCGCGCAGCGCGACGCTCGTATGCGTGTAGGCGGCGGGGTTGAAGACAATGAAACCGATGCCCTCGCGGCGCGCCTGGTGGATCCGGTCGATGAGCTCCCCTTCCAGATTGCTCTGGAAGCAGTGCACTTCGGCGCCGGCCGCCCGGCCGGCGGCAATCAGCCGGCGGTTGATCTCGGCAAGCGTCTCCCGGCCATAGACCTTCGGCTCCCGGGTTCCGAGGAGGTTGAGGTTAGGCCCATGAAGCACCAAAAGGCGCTTCTTTGCGGCTTTGGACGTTTTTGGCATTTTTCGCAGAAGAACGCCGCATTTTAGCGTAACAAGGCAGCTAGAGCCGACTGGAGCTCCGGACCGGAGTAAGCACCGAGCTTGTGGCCGGCGAGGCGACCCTGGCGATCCAGGAGGACCGTGAAGGGCAGGCCGCCCGCGCTGTTGCCGAGCTCCCGCATAAGCGGGATGCCGGCGGCGTCGGCAATCAGCACCGGGTAGGCGATGGGCACTTTCTTTGTGAATTCGCCGATGTTAACGGCATTGTCGACGCCGATCCCTACTACTTGTAGGCCGGCGGAAGAGTGTTGCTGCTGCGCAGCGTTCAATAAAGGGATCTCTTCGCGACACGGCGCACACCAGCTCGCCCAGAAATTCACCAAGAGCGCTTTGCCACGCCATTCGGTCAGCCGGCGTGTCTGCCCCGAGAGGTCCGGATAGCTCGCGGCCAGGAGCTCGGCCGCGCCGCTTCGCGACTGCAGTACGAGAGCGCCTGTTACGCCTCCGATTAGCGCGGCGCCTGCGGCGACCCCGCCAAGAATCAGGAAATCACGTCGGCGGGGCGTCATTGCGCACCAAGGCCCCCACCTCGGCAATGCCTGCCCGGTCCATCACCCGGCCGGCCTGCGAGGTCTTGAGGGCGATGCGCTCGTCGCGCGGGTCGAAGATCGAAAGCCTGAGCGGTGCGCCCCGCCAGTGAAGGGAGAGCACGCTGACCGCATGGGCTCGGTCGCCCGCGTAGCGTCGGCCCTCGTGGGTCTCGTACGCGACATTGCGGTCGAGCAGGAAGATTTCCACTTCCTTGACGCTATCGGGAAATAGCTGGAGCTCGATCTCGGCGTAGGGACCGGCGATGCCTTTCAGTACAGGCCCGGTAAGGTAGGGATTGAACTGCTCGAGGGCCTTCATGGCGTCGAGCGCAATTTCGCGCAGCTCGGCGATGCGCTGCGGGTGCTCTTCGGCCTGGTAGAGCTCGAGGTACGCGCGCAATTGCTCCTCGATTTCGCCGTTGCCCGGCAGCGATTGCATTTCGGCGACGCCCAGCTGCTTCGCCGCCTTGCGCTTGGCGAGAGCGAAATCGTCGATGCCGTCCTCGGCCATGAGACGTGCCGCGGCCGCGGCGATGCGCGCGCGTGTTCCTGTCTGGCGATTGTTCCTGCGGGTCATTCGGCGGGGCCTCGAGCCCCGAATATAGCCCAGCAGGTCGCATAGAATCCGGCCCTTACCCGATGAGCGCCCATCTCCACATCCTCGGCATCTGCGGTACTTTCATGGGCGGCATCGCGGCAATCGCCAAGGCCGCCGGCTACCGCGTCACCGGTTGCGACGCGAACGTCTATCCGCCGATGAGCGACCAGCTGCGCGCGCTCGGCATCGAGCTCACCGAGGGCTTCGGCGAGCAGCAGCTGGTGCTGCGACCCGACGTCTGGGTCGTGGGCAACGTGGTGACGCGCGGCAATCCGCTGATGGAAGCGATCCTCGACCACGGCGAGCGCTATGTCTCCGGGCCGCAATGGCTCGCCGAGCACGTGCTCGCCGGCAAGCATGTCCTTGCGGTGGCCGGCACGCACGGCAAGACCACGGTCTCGGCCATGCTTGCCTGGCTCCTGGAGCGCGCAGGCCGCGCGCCGGGTTTCCTCATCGGCGGGGTACCGATCGACTTTCCGGTGTCCGCCCGGCACACGGGGTCGCCGCTTTTCGTCATCGAGGCCGACGAATACGACACCGCCTTTTTCGACAAGCGCTCGAAGTTCGTCCATTACCGGCCTCGCACCGCAATATTGAACAATTTAGAGTTCGATCATGCCGACATCTTCGACGATCTGGCAGCGATCGAGCGGCAATTTCACCACTTCGTGCGCACTGTGCCGCGAACCGGCCGGATTGTGGTCAACGGCGCCGACGAGGCCCTGAAGCGAGTGCTCACCCAAGGTGTTTGGTCGCCGGTCGAGCACTTCGGGACCCCGGGCGCTTGGGAGGCCGGCGCGCCGGACTCGCAAGGCGGCTTCGAGATCGCGTGGCAGGGAAAGCCTATCGGGCGAGTGCGCTGGCAACTGCTCGGCGCCCACAACCGCCAGAATGCGCTCGCCGCCGTAGCGGCGGCCCGGAACGCCGGCGTCGATCCCGCGGCCGCCATCGAGGCGCTCGGCAGCTTCTCCGGCGTGCGCAGGAGAATGCAGGTGCGCGGTCGGGCGCGCGGCGTCACGGTCTACGACGACTTTGCCCATCACCCGACGGCCATCAGGACGACCGTCGATGGCTTGCGCCAGCGGGTGGGGCGCGAGCGCATCCTGGCCGTGCTCGAGCCGCGCTCGAACACCATGAAGCGCGGCGTCATGAAAGACGAGCTGCCACCGAGCCTCGCCCAGGCCGATCGCGTGTACGTCTACAGCGCCGGCCTCGGCTGGGACGCGCGCGCCGTATTCGCTCCGCTCGGCTCTCGGGCGCGCTGCGAGGAGAGCCTCGACGCGCTCGTAGCCGGCATCGCTGCCGAGGCAAAAGCGGGCGACCACGTGCTCGTCATGTCGAACGGGGGCTTCGGCGGCGTGCACGAAAAGCTCCTTTCGCGGCTCGCGCAGGAACGCGCCGCGTGATTCTTTATCTGCACGGGTTCAATTCCTCGCCGCAATCGCACAAGGCGCAGGTGATGCAGCGCTACATGGCGGAGCGGGGCCTGGGCGCGCAGTTCGCCTGCCCGGCGCTGCCGCCGCTCGCGCCGCAGGCGATCAAGGAAATCGAGAAATTCGATTTGCGGCGCGGCGTCTCGCTCGTAGGCTCGTCGCTGGGCGGCTTCTATGCGACCTACCTCGCCGAGAAGCACGGCGTGCGCGCGGTGCTGCTCAATCCCGCAATCGAGCCCTACGTCGGGCTGCGCGCCTACCTCGGCCCGCAGAAAAACCTGCACACGGGCGAGCCCTACGAGCTCACGGAAACGCACTTGCGCGAATGGGAAAAGCTGGCCGTGCCGCGCGTCACGCCGAGCCGCTATCTGCTCATCGTCGAGACCGGCGACGAGCTGCTCGACTACCGCCGCGCCATCGAGCGCTATGCCGGGGCAGAGCAGGTGCTCGTCCAGGGCGGCGACCACAGCCTGCAGAGCTTTCCGCAGCACTTGCCGCGCATTCTCGAGTTCTGCCGTGCAGCTGCTGTATGAGGAAGAAGGCGCGCTGAAGGTCGGGACGGTGCTCGCCCAGGCGCCGGCGTCTTTCCAGATCGAAAGCCCGCACGGGCGGCGCACCAAGATAAAGGCCGCCAGCGTGCTGCTCGAGTTCGAGCGGCCCGCGGGAACCGAGCTGCTCGCCGCGGCGGAAAAGTTCGCCGAGGAGCTGGATGTCGATTTCCTGTGGCAATGCAGCGGGACGCGGGAATTCGGCTTTCGCGAGCTCGCGCGCGAATACGTCGGACGCGACCCGAGCCCGGTCGAAGCCGCCGGCGTGCTGATGAAGCTGCATTCGGCGCCGATGTACTTCTATCGGCGCGGCAAGGGCCGTTTCCAGCCGGCGCCGGAAGAAACGCTGAAGCTCGCGCTCGCCGGTATCGAGAAGAAAAAGCGCGTGCAGCAGGCGATTGAAGCGTGGGCCGGGCGGCTCGCGCGCTTCGATTGCCCGCCCGAGGTCGCGGCGCTGAGGGACGAGCTTCTCTACGGGACGGATCGCAACAAGCCCGAAGCGAAGGCGCTCGAGCAGGCGTGCCGCAGCCTCGGCCTGACGCCGGCGCGCCTGTTCGAGCGCTGCGGGCTGCTGCCGGACCCGCACGAATATCACTTGCAGCGCTTCCTGCACGAGTTTTTCCCCGCCGGCACCGGCTTTGCGGCGCACGAAGTCCCCACGGCAGGCGCGGACCTGCCGCTCGCCGGCGCGGCGGCTTTCAGCCTTGACGATGTCGGCACCACGGAAATCGACGACGCGTTCTCGGTGCAGCCGCTTGCCGACGGCAAACTGCGTATCGGAGTGCATATCGCGGCGCCGGGGCTCGGGTTCGGGCCCGGCTCGCCGCTCGACGCGATTGCGCGCGAGCGGCTTTCGACCGCTTACATGCCCGGGAGCAAAATTACCATGCTGCCCGAGGACGTGATCGAGCGCTTTTCGCTCGATCACGGCGGCGAGCGACCGGCGGTGTCGCTGTACCTCGACGTGTCGGAGGAGGGCGCGCTCCTCGCGCGCCATACGCGGCTCGAGCGCGTGCGCATCATCGCCAACTTGCGCCACGCGCAATACGACGTGCTGAACGAGGCGTTCGAGGCCGGCAAGGAAGTCGGCCTGCCGCACGAGGAGGAACTGCGTTCGCTGTGGCGCGTCGCGCTCGCTTCCGAGGCACGGCGCGGGCGCCCCGCCGCGGGCGCCATGACGCTCGACTACAGCTTCTATATCGAGGACGGCCGCGTGCGCATCGTGCCGCGCAAGCGCGGCGCGCCGCTCGACAAGCTGGTGTCCGAGATGATGATTCTCGCCAACACCTCGTGGGGCGAGCTGCTCGCCGAGCGCGACGTGGCCGCCCTCTACAGGGTGCAGTCTACCGGCAAGGTGCGCATGAGCGTGCATCCCGAGCCGCACGAAGGGCTGGGCGTGTCCTGCTATGCCTGGATGAGCTCGCCGCTGCGCCGCTATGTCGACCTCGTGAACCAGTGGCAGCTCATTGCGGCAGTGAGCGGCCAGCGCGCCCCGTACGCGCGCAACTCGGACGCGCTGCTCGCCGCGCTGCGCGCCTTCGAAGTGACCTATGCGCGCTATGACGAGCAGCAGCGCGTGATGGAGACTTACTGGACGCTGCGCTGGCTGGCGCAGGAGCAGTTGCGCTTCATCGACGCGGTCGTGCTGCGCGAGAATCTGATCCGCGCCGATGGCTTGCCCCTGGTGACTCGCGTGCCGTCGCTGCCGGATCTCGAACCCGGCACGCGCGTGCGCCTGGAGGTGGCCCAAATGGACTTCCTCGAGCGCAGCGTGTCGCTGGTTTACCGTGAGACGCTTGGCAAGAGCGTCGCGAGCGTGGAGGACGACGCCGCCCCCTAGCGAAAAAGCCTAGAATATGAAAGGCTTGCGGAACTGACGTGAGAATGCACTTAATGTTGGATCGGAACGATCGCGTGCTGGGGGCCGCGATCGGCTTGTCGATCGCCCTGCATGCGGCGGCGTTGGCGGTGCATTTCAAATTGCCCGACCGCCTGCACTGGAAGCCCTCCGAGCAGCCGCTCGAAGTGGTGCTCGTCAATGCCAAGACCCGCGACAAGCCGGTCAGGGCAGACGTGCTCGCGCAGTCGAATCTGGACCGCGGCGGCAACGTCGACGCGAACCGGCGCGCCAAGACGCCGCTGCCGGTGACCCATCCGCGCAATCCAGGGCGCGACTTGGCGCAGGCGCGAAAGCGCGTGCAGCAGCTGGAAGCGCAGCAGCAGCGCCTGCTCGCCCAGGCGCGCGAGGCGCAGCGCCGCCCGCCCGAGGCGCCGCGCCAGGCGCCGGTAGAGCAAGCGCCGCCGCAGCCCAGCGGGCGGGACCTTGCCGACCTGTCGCTCGCTGCGATGCGCCTGCAGGCGCAGATCGACCGCCAGGTGCAGGAATACCAGAAGCGGCCGCGCAAGAAGTTCATCGGCGCGCGCGCCGCCGAGTACCGCTTCGCGCGGTACGAGGAAGACTGGCGCATGAAGATCGAGCGCATCGGCACGCTGAACTATCCGGCCGAGGCGCGCGGCAAGCACTACGGCAACCTGCGGCTCACCGTGACCATCCGGCCCGACGGCACGGTGGAATCGATCGAGCTCGACCGCTCGTCGGGGCTGAAGGTGCTCGACGCGGCGGCCTACAAGATCGTGCGCATGGCGACGCCGTTTGCCGCGTTCCCGCCCGACATCCGCCGCGACACGGACCTGATCGTCATCACGCGCACCTGGTTCTTCGGCCGTGGCGACAAGATCTGGACTGAAGCGCAGAACTAATTAGGCTCGTCTTAGGACGGGGGGAGTTAAAGGCTGGTGATCGTGGAGCGCTTGCATGGGGCGCGCTAAGCGCTTTCGCGGTTTGGTTTTCGCTTGGAAGTTGTTTTCCTACGGCCTCGGCGCGGTGGTCCTGCTCGCCGTGGCACTCCAGCTCTGGTTCTTCGCCCATGTGCTGTACTGGAACCGCTTCGAGCCGCCATCCAGCGCCTTCATGGAGCGCAGGCTCGACGAGCTGCGCGCGAAGAACCCGGCTGCCCGGCTGCGGCACCAATGGGTGCCCTACGAGCGCATTTCCAGCCATCTCAAGCGGGCGGTGGTGGCGGCGGAGGACGCGCGCTTCCTCGATCACGAAGGATTCGACTGGGAGGCGATCCAGAAGGCGATGGCCAGGAACGAGCGGCGCGGGCGCATCGTGGCCGGCGCGTCCACGATCAGCCAGCAGCTCGCGAAGAACCTGTTCCTCTCGAGCAGCCGCTCATGGCTGCGCAAGGGAGAGGAGGCGCTCATCACCTGGATGCTCGAAACCAGCATGTCGAAGCGGCGCATCCTCGAGCTCTACCTCAATTTCGCCGAATGGGGCGACGGCGTGTTCGGCGCCGAGGCCGCCGCGCGCCATCACTTCGGCGTGCCGGCGAGCGCGCTAAGCGCGGAACAGGCGGCGTGGCTCGCCGCCATCCTGCCGAGCCCCAGGCGCTACGAGCGCGGCCGCGTCACGGCCTACATCGATGGGCGCGTCGGCACTATCCTTGCGCGCATGCCCGCCGCGCAGATTCCCTGATGCAAGCCCGTCTCGAAACCGACGACCTGCAGGAAAACCTGAGCCGGGTGCGCGCGCTGCTGCGCGAGGCCGAGCGCCTCGCGGAGCTGCGGCGCGCGCTCGACGCGCTGCATGCGGCCGACATCGCCTACATCCTCGAGGCGCTGCCGCTCGCGGAGCGCCTGCGCGTATGGGACCTGGTCAAGGCCGACCGCGACGGCGAGATCCTGGTGGAAGTGTCCGACGCGGTGCGCGAGTCGCTCATCGCGAGCATGGATTCGGCGGAGCTCGTCGCCGCGGCCGAGACCCTGGAAGCGGACGAGCTCGCGGACATCGCGCCCGACCTTCCCGCCGCGGTCATCCAAGAGGTCGTGCAGTCGCTGCCCGCCGAGGAGCGCGAGCGCCTGCGCGAGGCGCTGTCCTATCCCGACGGCTCGGTGGGCGCGCTGATGGACTTCGAGCATCTCGCGGTGCGCGAGGACGTCACTCTCGAGGCGGCGACGCGCTACCTGCGGCGCCTGGACGAACTGCCCAACCATACCGACCAGCTGTTCGTCGTCGACCGCGAGCAGCGCCTGAAGGGCAGCCTGCCGCTGGCGCGCCTCATCGTCTCGGACCTCGAGCTCGACGTGGCGCGCGTGATGGTGCCCGAAGCCGTGACGCTGCATCCGGAGGATCCGGCGGAAGACGCCGCCAGCGCGTTCGAGCGCTACGGCCTGGTCTCCGCGCCGGTCGTCGACGGGCAGGGGCGCCTGATCGGCCGGCTCACGGTCGATGCGGTCGTCGACTACATCCGCCAGCGCAGCGCCGACTCGCAGCTCGCCGAGGCCGGCCTGCTACAGGAGGAGGACGTTTTCGCTCCGGTGCTCGACAGCTTCAAGAACCGCTGGGCATGGCTGGCGGTCAACCTGGTCACCGCGTTCATCGCCTCGCGCGTCATCGGCGCGTTCGAGGACTCGATCGCGCAGCTCGTGGCGCTCGCGGCGCTGATGCCCATCGTCGCCGGCATCGGCGGCAACTCGGGCAACCAGACGATCACCATGATCGTGCGGGCGGTCGCCCTCGGCCAGATCCAGGAGTCTTACTGGATGAAGCTGCTCGCCAAGGAGATCGGCGTCGCGCTGCTGAACGGCGTGATCTGGGGAACGCTGCTCGGCGCGATCGCCTACGCGCTGTACGGACGGATCGCGCTGGGCGGCGTGATGGCGCTCGCCATGATCCTCAACCTGGTGCTCGCCGCCACCATGGGGGTGGCAGTCCCCTGGCTGCGCGTGCGCTTGGGCAGGGACCCGGCCTCCGGATCCTCGGTGCTCATCACCGCCGTCACCGACTCGGGCGGCTTCTTCATCTTCCTCGGCCTCGCGACTGTTTTCCTCCTATGAGCTCGGCTGGCAACGGGCGAAACCAGTGGGACCTCGAGCGGGACATAATGAGAGACAAAAATAGCGTCTAAATCGAGAAGATCACGCGTTATCATGGTATTACGATTCATTGACTAGGGACAAATTTTCGGGCATACAGGTGGGCTATGCCTGCCCTTCGCAAGTATGAAATTTCGCATCCTTGGCTCACGTTCACCTTGGACCTACGGAACGTTTCACCAAGGCTCTGGATTGCTTTGGGGGAGGCGCAATCTAAATGCCAACACATGGCTGGCGTGCCGCTACAACCGGATACAGCTGCGGAGCTCCACCGGATTTACCTCGCCCGAGGTCTACTCGCTACTACTGCAATTGAGGGGAACACGCTCACGGAAAAGGAAGTCCGTGACCTTCTCGACAAGAAACTGAAACTTCCTCCTTCGCGGAAGTACTTGGCGCAGGAAATAGACAACATTCTGGCGGGATTCAACGGAATCCTGAACGACATCAAGGCCGGCCGTTTCGTCCCGTCATCTACTCAGCTTATTAAGACGTTCAATGCGCAGGTTCTCAATAAGCTGACCCTTGCTCCCGAGGTGTCACCTGGCCAAATTAGAAGGCACTCGGTTGGTGTAGGAACCTATCGTGGAGCACCGGCAGAAGACTGCGACTACCTGCTTGATCGGCTCTGCGAATGGCTAAACAACATTCACGCGCCCGAAGGGGAAGAAATCATCTACGGGTTAATCAAATCCGTGGTCGGACATGTCTATTTGGCGTGGATACACCCGTTCGGCGATGGCAATGGCCGGACAGCAAGACTAATGGAGGCCAAGTTTCTCTTAGAAGCCGGCGTTCCCTCTGCAGCCGCTCATTTGCTAAGCAATCACTACAACCTGACGCGGACGGAGTATTACAGGCAGCTGGACCAAACAAGTAAGAGCAATGGCGATCTGCGAATGTTTATGGAATATGCCGTGCGCGGGTTCGTAGATCAGCTACGCGAGCAGATCAGCACAATCCAAGAGCAACAGCTCATGGTTTCATGGGTCAATTACGTCCACGAAAAATTCGGCTCACAGAGGACGGCTGCGGACCGACGACAACGCGACGTTGTACTCGCTATGTCGAAAAAGGCCGGCGCATACATCAAACCGGCAGACATCAAGCAGCTTGATCCGCGTATCGCCGCTCAATACGCGACCAAGACACCGAAAACAGTTACTAGGGACATGAATAGGCTCAAGAGACTTGGGCTAATAGAAGCCGGTCCTATGGGCTATCGCGCAAGGATTGAGATCATGCGCGCGTTCTTGCCAACGTCCCTTCTGAATAGGCCGAGATCCTCCGGAACACCATCGACCGATGTTGAAGGGCCTGACCGGCAGCTTGAGTTGGGGCTTACGCTTCCTACGGGCCAAGCCACCCACGCACTAGGCCACTGAGAACGCTTCGCGCGCCGCGCGCAGCGTCTCGTCGATCTCGGCGGCGCCGTGCGCCGCCGAGACGAACCCCGCCTCGTAGGCCGAGGGCGCGAGATACACGCCGCGCTTCAGCATCTCGTGGAAGAAGCGGTTGAACCGGTCGCGGTCGCACTGCATCACTTCGGCGAAGCTGCGCGGGGGCGCGGCGCGGAAATAAACGCCGAACATGCTGCCGATCGACTGGGCGCTGAAGATGGCGCCTGCGCTCTTCGCTTCCTTTGCCAGGCCCTCGACGAGCGCGCGCGTGGTCGCTTCCACCTTTTCGTGGAAGCGCGGTGCTTCCACGAGCTTCAGCGTGGCTAGGCCCGCCGCCACGGCCACCGGATTGCCCGAGAGCGTGCCCGCCTGGTAGACCGGACCAAGCGGCGCGATTTTCTTCATGATGTCGCGCCGGCCGCCGACCGCGCCGACCGGCAGCCCGCCGCCGATGACCTTGCCGAGCGTCGTGAGGTCCGGACGGATGCCGAAGCGCGCCTGCGCGCCGCCGAGGGCGACGCGAAAGCCGGTCATCACCTCGTCGAAGATCAGCACCGCGCCGTGGCGCGTGCATTCCTCGCGCAGCGTCTCGAGAAACCCTGCGGCCGGAAGCACCAGGTTCATGTTGCCGGCGACGGGCTCGACGATCACGCCGGCGATTTCGTTGCCTTTCTCGGCGAAAGCCTTTTTTACCTTCGAAGGGTCGTTGAAATCCAAAACCAGGGTGTGCGCCGCGGTATCGGCCGGAACGCCGGCCGAGCTCGGGTTGCCGAAGGTGAGGGCGCCCGAGCCGGCCTTCACGAGGAGCGAATCCGCGTGCCCGTGGTAGCAGCCCTCGAACTTGATGATGACATCGCGGCCGGTGAAGCCGCGCGCGAGGCGAATTGCGGTCATCGTCGCCTCGGTGCCCGAGGACACCAGCCGCACCATCTCGAGCGAAGGCACGAGGCGGCACAGCGTCTCGGCGAGCTCGATCTCGCCCTGCGTCGGCGCGCCGAACGAAAGCGCGCGCGCGGCCGCCGCCTGAACCGCGGCGACAACCTCGGGATGCGTGTGGCCCGCGACCATCGGCCCCCAGGAGCCGACGTAGTCGATGTAGCGGCGGCCTTCGGCGTCCCAAAGGTGCGGGCCCGCAGCGCGCTCGAAGAATACCGGCGCGCCGCCTACGGCGCGGAAGGCGCGCACCGGCGAGTTGACGCCGCCAGGGATGATGCGCTGGGCACGCTCGAACAGGGTTTCGTTTTTCATGCGAAGAGCTTTCGGTATTGGGCGGCGCGCGCGCGGATGTCCGGCGCGTCGAAGAGGTCGCTGATCACGGCCAGGAGGTCCGCGCCTGCGGCGACGAGCTGCGGCGCGTTCTCGAGCGTGACGCCGCCGATCGCGCACAGCGGCACGCCGAGCCCGGCTTGCGCGAAGAGCTCGAGCGGCGCGCGCACCGCGTTCGGCTTGGTCGGCGAGGCGAACACCGAGCCGAAGGCGACATAATCGGCGCCGAGGCTCACCGCTTTGCGCGCGAGCTCGAGGTCGTTGTAGCAGGACGCCCCGAGCAGCTTTGTCTTCATTTTCTTTCGGGCAAAAGCAAAATCGCCGTCCTCGCGCCCGAGGTGCGCGCCGGCGGCGTCCACCTCGAGCGCGAGCTCGACATCGTCGTTGACGATCACCGGCACGGCGTAGCGGCGCGCAAGCGCGACGACCTCGCGCGCTTCGCGCACGTCGCGCCGCTTGCGGCGGTATTGCAGCATCGCGATGCCCCCTTCCATGGCCTGGCGCGCTTTTTCAACGACGTCCGGCGCCTCGGGAGTGACGGCGTACAGCCCGCGCAGCTTCACGTCCGGTCGTGCCAGAAAAAACGGTTGGGGATGAATTGCCCGCGGCCCGGCGCGAAGCCGGCGGCGAGCGTCTGCCAAGTGTACTCCTGCGCGTCGCGCACCGCTTCGGGCACCGCGCGCCCGCTCGCCAGTGCCGCGGCGATGGCCGAGGCGAGCGTGCACCCCGAGCCATGGTAGCTCCCAGGCAGGCGTTGCCAGCTATCGGCGCGCACCACGCCGCCGCGGTCGTAGAGCGTGTTCACCACCTCGTCGCTCGGCTCGTGCGTCCCCGTGACGAGGACGTACTCGCATCCCATCGCGAGCAACTTTTGCGCTCCGCCCAGGCGCCCGGCCTCGAGGCTATTCGGCGTGGCGATCGTCGATTGCGGGACGACCAGCTCGCACAGGGCCTGCAGCATGTCCTCGCTCGCGAGCGGGTCGCCGCGCCCCGACGCAAGCACCGGATCGAGCACCACCGGAATTTCGGGCAGCTCGGAGAGAATGTCGGCGATGACGCGCATGTTTTCCGCCGACCCGAGCACGCCGAGCTTGAACGCGGCGACGCGCATGTCGGCGAGCAGCGCTTCGGCCTGCGCGCGCACGCGCTCGGCGTCGACGGCCTGGACGCTTTCGACGCCGCTCGTATCCTGCACCGTGAGCGCCGTGAGCACCGAGAGCGGGTGGCAACCCATTGCCGCGATAGTGAGCAGATCGGCCTGCATTCCGGCGCCGCCGGTAGGGTCGCTCGCCGCGAACGCGAGCACGATCGGAGGGCACGAGGACATGAGTTAATATTCCGGGTCATTTTACTCGCCGCAGCTTCCCCGATTCCGATGCCCGAAAGCCAAGTGAAGTTCAAGACCTGGATGTGCCTCATTTGCGGCTGGGTCTACGATGAAGCCGCGGGGCTGCCCGAGGAGGGCATCGCGCCGGGCACGCGCTGGGAAGACGTGCCGATGAACTGGACTTGCCCCGAGTGCGGCGCGCGCAAGGACGACTTCGAGATGGTGGAGATCTAGACTAAGATTGGGACTGGATGGTCTCGAGCGTCTCCCCCTCCATGTCCGCGATAAACCTCACCCATCACTTCCTGATCGCCATGCCGAACATGGCCGATCCGTACTTCTCGAGGACGCTCACCTACGTCTGCGAGCACAACGACCAGGGCGCGCTCGGCCTGGTGGTGAACCGCCCGATCGACATGACGCTGCAGGCGCTGTTCGAGCGCCTGTCGCTCACGCTGCGCGACAGCGAGCGCGCCGACGCGCCGGTCTATTTCGGCGGCCCGGTGCAGACCGACCGCGGTTTCGTGCTGCACGCGCCGGCCGGCAACTGGCAGTCGACGCTGCGCGTCGGCGATCACATCGGCCTCACCACTTCCAAGGACATCCTCGAGGCGGTCGGCCGCGGCGAGGGCCCCGCGCAGATTCTCGTGACGCTCGGCTACGCCGGCTGGTCGCCCGGCCAGCTCGAGCACGAGATCACGCAGAATGCGTGGCTCACGGTCGAGGCGCGCGACGGCATCATCTTCGACACGCCCGCCGAGGAGCGGCTGCCGGCGGCGATGGAGCTGCTCGGCCTCGATTACGCGAGGCTGCAGGACGCGGCGGGACATGCCTGAGCGGGCCGGGCGCACCGTACTCGCTTTCGATTTCGGTTTAAGGCGCATTGGCGTGGCGGTCGGCGAGCCGGAGCTCGGCACGGCCCACCCGCTCGCCGCCGTTTCCCGCTTCGAAGAAATTCAATCCCTGATTTCCGAGTGGAAACCCTCCGCGTTGGTCGTCGGGAAGCCGCTATCGGCGCAGGGCGAGCCGCACAAGATGACGCGCCAGGCGGAGGACTTCGCGCGGCGCCTGGAACGGCGCTTCAAGCTGCCGGTGGCGCGCGTCGACGAGCGCTTCAGCTCCGTGGAAGCCGAATCGCGGCTGCGCGGCACGCGAGCGAAGAAGAGCGAGATCGACTCGGTGGCCGCGCAGCTCGTCCTCGAGCAGTATTTTGACGAATCTGCCCGCGGGGCAGAGCGATGAAGCTGCCTGACGCCGAGAAGCTCTGCGAGGAGCTCGCGCGCGAGCTCGAGCCGCGCATCGGGCCGAAGAGCGCGATGATCGGCCTCTACACCGGCGGCGCCTGGCTCGCGGAGCGGCTGCACCCGATGCTCGGCGTTCATGCGCCGCTCGGGCTCATGGACATCGCGTTCTACCGCGACGACTACCATGCGCGCGGGCTGCAGCACGATCCGAAACGCACGAAGATCCCGTTCGACGTCAACGGACGCGACTTGCTGCTGGTTGATGATGTCCTGTACACGGGCCGCACGGTGCGCGCGGCGATGAACGAGCTTTTCGATTACGGCCGGCCGCAGAGCATTTCACTCGTCGTGCTCGCCGACCGCGGCGGCCGCCAGCTGCCGATCTGCGCGCAGCACTGCGGCGCGCGGCTCGAAGTGCCGGCAGGCATGAGGTTGAGCCTCAAGCGCGATCCCGCGGGCAGGCTCGCGCTCGTCCTGGAGCCGGAGCGTGCAGCGTAATCCCCAGCTCAACGCGAACGGCGAGCTGCAGCACCTGCTTTCGATCGAGGGGCTGCCGCGCGAGGTGCTGCTGCAGATCCTCGACACCGCCGAATCGTTTGCGGGCGTGACCGAGCGCGAGGTGAAGAAGGTGCCGCTGCTGCGCGGCAAGAGCGTATTCAATCTGTTTTTCGAGCCCTCGACCCGGACCCGCACCACGTTCGAGATCGCCGCCAAGCGGCTCTCCGCCGACGTCATCAATCTCAACATCGCGGTGTCCTCGGCGACCAAGGGCGAGTCCCTTCTGGATACGGTCGCGAACCTGTCCGCGATGCAGGCCGACGTCTTCGTGGTCCGGCACGCGTCGTCCGGGGCGCCGTTCCTCATCGCGCGCCACGTCAAGCCGCACGAGCACGTGGTGAACGCCGGCGACGGCCGCCACGCGCATCCCACCCAGGGACTGCTCGATCTTTTCACCATCCGCCACTACAAGAAGGACTTCACGCGGCTCACGGTCGCGATCGTCGGCGACATCCTGCACTCGCGCGTGGCGCGCTCGCTCATCCACGGGCTCACCACGCTCGGGGCTCCCGAGGTTCGCGTCATCGGTCCGCAGACCCTGCTTCCGACCGGGGTCGAGGCGCTCGGCGTGCGCGTGTTCCACGACATGGCCGAAGGCCTGCGCGGCGTCGACGTGGTGGTGATGCTGCGGCTGCAGAACGAGCGCATGCGCGGCGCGCTGCTCCCCTCGGCGCAGGAGTTCTTCAAGCACTACGGCCTCACCGAAGAGAAGCTCGCCGCGGCCGCCAAGGACGCGATTGTCATGCACCCGGGCCCGATGAATCGCGGCGTCGAGATCGACTCCGCGGTCGCCGACGGCCCGCACTCCGTGATCCTGCCGCAGGTGACCTTCGGCATCGCGGTACGCATGGCGGTGATGAGCATCGTGGCGGGCAACTGATGCGCATCCATATAAAGAACGGCCGCGTCGTCGACCCCGCCAGCGGGCGCGACGGCGTCGCCGACCTCTTCGTCTCCGACGGGAAGATCGCCGAAGAATTTTCAAGAGCGGACCGCGTGATTGATGCCAAGGGCCTGGTGGTTTCGCCGGGCTTCATCGATCTCGCCGCGCGGCTGCGCGAGCCGGGCTACGAGTACAAGGCGACGCTCGACTCCGAGATGGCCGCGGCCGCGGCGGGCGGCGTAACCAGCCTGGCATGCCCGCCGGACACCGATCCACCGCTCGACGAGCCGGGGCTGGTCGACATGCTGCGCCGGCGCGCGAAGGCGCTCGCCAAGGCGCGCGTGCATCCCCTCGGCGCGCTGACCGTGAAGCTCAAGGGCGAGGCGCTCACCGAGATGGGCCAGCTCACCGATGCAGGCTGCGTCGCGTTCTCGCAGGCAAACGCCTTCATTGCGGATACGCAGGTGCTGTGGCGCGCGATGCAGTACGCGGCAACGTTCGGCTACGCGGTGTGGCTGCGCGCCGAGGACGCCTGGCTCGCGAGAGACGGCGTGGCGCACGACGGCGAGATGGCCACGCGGCTCGGGCTGCCCGGCATCCCGTCGTTCGCGGAAACCATTGCGCTCGGAACGCTGCTCGAGCTCGCGCGTGCCACCGGCGCTCGGCTGCACGTGTGCCGGCTCTCGACCGCCGGCGCGGTCGAGCTGATTCGCAGGGCAAAGGCCGAGAAGCTCCCTGTGACCTGCGACGTCGGGATCCATCACCTGCATCTTTGCGACGTGGACCTCGGCTACTTCGATTCGCACTGCCGGCTGGATCCGCCGCTTCGCAGCCAGCGCGACCGCGACGCGCTCGCGCGCGGCGCGGCCGAAGGGGTGATCGATTGCCTCGTCTCCGATCACACCCCGGTGGACGAGGACCGCAAGCACCTGCCGTTCGGCGAGGCCGAGGCCGGCGCGACGGGACTCGAGCTGCTGCTTCCGCTTGCGCTCAAGTGGGGCGAAGCGCAGAAGCTGCCGCTCGCGGCGACGCTCGCGCGCATCACGTCGCACCCGGGGGCCATCCTCGGGGTGCGCGCCGGACGCATCGCGCTCGGCGAAGCCGCCGACCTTGCGCTCTTCGATCCGCGCGCACCGCTGCGCGTGTCGCCCGAGACGCTGAAGAGCCAGGGCAAGAACACGCCGTTCCTGGGCTACGAGCTCTCCGGCAAGGTGCGCTACACGCTCGTCGACGGCAACGTGGTCTACGAAGCTTGAGGCTTTTACTTTTCATCGCCGTCCTGCTGGCCGGATGTGCTTCTGCGCCTCCCGAACCGGAGCCGGCGCCGCCGCCGGCACAGAATAAAGGCGGTTACTACAAGGATGATGGTCCGCAAGAAAATCCGCCGCAGAATCTGGCAGACGTGCCCGACGCCGAGCCGAAGGTGGAGCCGCTGCACCGGTACGCCAACCGTCCCTATCAGGTCTTCGGCAGAAATTACGTTCCGCTCGCCCAGGTTCAGCCGTTCCGCGAGCGCGGCCTTGCAAGCTGGTACGGCAAGCGCTTTCACGGCCAGCCCACGGCAAGCGGCGAGGTCTACGACATGTATGCCATGACGGCCGCGCACCCCACGCTGCCGATTCCGAGCTACGTGCGCGTGAAGAACCTCGCGAGCGGGCGCAGCGTCGTCGTACGCGTGAACGACCGCGGCCCTTTCCATCCGGGACGCATCATCGATCTCTCCTACGCCGCCGCCTTCAAGCTAGGCCTGCTGCAGCCCGGATCGGCACAGGTCGAGCTCGAGGCCATCGTTCCGGGCGGCGGGGCGCCCGCGGTGTACGTCCAGGTCGGCGCGTTCAGCTCGCGCGAGAACGCAGAAAGCCTGCGCGCGCGCTTCACCCGCGAGCTCACCTGGGTCAAGGAAAACGTGCAGCTGCTGCTCACCGGAAACTTGTGGCGGCTGCACGTCGGTCCTTACCGCTCGCGCGAAGACGCGCGCTCCATCGCGGAACGCATCGAAAGCGAGCTGAACCTGAAGCCGCTCATCGTAGTGCGCTGATCGCGGTCCTATAATTCGAATCTTTTGCAGGTCCCATGAAAACCTTAGTTTTCCCGCTGTTGTGGCTGTTCGCCGCGCTCGTCCAGGCCGCGGCGCCGCAGCCGCCCGCGGTCGTTGCGCGCGCGTGGATGGTGGGCGATATCTCGAGCGGGCAGGCGCTCGCGGCGGAGAAGGCCGACGAGCGCATCGAGCCCGCTTCGCTCACCAAGATCATGACCGCCTACATCGTGTACGGGGCGCTGCGCGAGAAGCGCATCACCCTGGACCAGCAGGTGAATGTCTCCGAGCGCGCGTGGCGCGCTCCCGGCTCGCGCATGTTCATCCAGCCGAGAACGCCCGTGACGGTGGACGAGCTGATCCGCGGCATGGAGGTGCAGTCGGGCAACGACGCCTGCCTCGCGCTCGCCGAAGCGCTCGCCGGCAGCGAGAAAGTGTTCGTCCAGATGATGAACCGCGAAGCGGCGCGCCTGGGCATGAAGGACACGCACTACATGAACGCCACCGGGCTTCCCGATCCGCAGCACTACACCACGGTGCGCGACCTGTATGTGATCACCACGGCGCTGATCCGCGATTTCCCCGCGGAGTACGCCCGGTACTACGCGCAAAAGGAATTCCGCTACAACAACATCACGCAGCCCAATCGCAACCGGCTGCTGTGGCTCGACCCGAGCGTGGACGGCGTGAAGACCGGCCACACCGAGGCTGCGGGCTACTGCCTGATCGCTTCTTCGAACCGCGGCGGCCGGCGCCTCGTTTCGGTGCTGATCGGATCCACCTCCGAGTCGATGCGCACGCAGGAGTCGCAGAAGCTGCTGAACTGGGGCTTCCAGTTCTTCGACAGCGTCAAGCTGCACAAGGCGAACGAGCCGGTCAAGGCGCTCGAGGTCTGGAAAGGCGCGGTGCGCGAGGTCAAGGCCGGTTTCGCGAGCGACGTCGTCGTCACGGTGCCGAAGGGAGAAGCCGACAAGCTCAGGGCCGAGCTGGTATCGCAGCAGCCGCTGGTCGCTCCCGTGACGCAGGGGCAGCGCGTCGGCACGCTGCGCGTCACCTTCGAGGGAAAGCCGCTCGCCGAGCGCCCGCTGCTCGCCCTCGAGCCGGTCGGCCGCGCGGGGCTGTTCGGCCGCGCCTGGGATACACTGCGTTTGTGGCTTAAGTAGCGAGGCAACCATGGTTTTTCTGAACGGCAAGTTTCTCCCCATCGAAGAAGCGAAGATCCCGGTGCTCGACCGCGGCTTCATCTTCGGCGACGGCGTCTACGAGCTGGTGCCGGTCTATTCGCGCGTCGCCTTCAGGCTGGACGAGCATCTTGCGCGGCTGGAGCGCAGCCTGGCCGAGACCCGGATCCGCAATCCGTACAGCCGGGCGCAGTGGCGCGACATCATCTATCGCCTCGTGGACGAGCAGCCCTTCGAAGATCAGGGCGTGTACTTCCAGGTGACGCGCGGCGTCGCGAAGCGCGATCACGCTTTTCCGAACGGCGTGGAGCCTACCGTGTTCATGATGTCGAACCCGCTCGTCACGCCGCCGCGCGAGCTGGTGGAGAAGGGCGCCGCCGCGGTGAGCGCGCAGGACAACCGCTGGCTGCGCTGCGACATCAAGTCGATTTCGCTGATCGGCAACTGCCTGCTGCGGCAGCTCTCCGCGGAGGGCGGCGAGAACGAAACGATCCTTTTCCGGGACGGCAGGCTGACCGAGGCGTCGGCTTCCAACGTCTTCGCCGTAAAGCGCGGCGTGATCCTTTCGCCGCCGAAGAGCCACCTCATCCTCCCCGGAATCACCTACGACGTGGTGACCGAGCTCGCGCGCGCCAACGGCCTTCCGATCGAGTTCCGCGACGTGACCGAAGCGGAGGTGCGCTCGGCCGACGAAATCTGGGTCACTTCGTCGTCAAAGGAAGTGCTCGCGATCGTCACCCTTGACGGCAAGCCGGTGGGCGAAGGCCGGCCGGGAGCGGTGTTCGCGCGCATGTACCCGCTCTATCAGGAATTCAAGCAAAAGGTCATGCGCGCCGGCAAGCGAGAGGCGGTGTCTGCCTGAATCACCGCCAGCTTTTCCGTGCGACTTTCCGATCAAGGTGATGGGCAGGAAAGAGCGCGGGTTCGCCCAAGCGGTGACCGACATCGTGCTCAAGCATGCGCCCGACTTCGATCCGGCCGCGGTTGAGATACGCCCGAGCCGGCAAGGCAAGTACTTGAGCGTCACCTGCGTCGTGCGCGCCAACTCGCGCGAGCAGCTCGACGCTTTGTACACCGAGCTCTGCGACCATCCTTCGGTCGTGATGGTGCTGTGACGCTTCTCGACGAAATCGTCGTCAAGAGCCTGGGGAAGGCGGACTACGCGTCGTCGCTCGAGGCGATGCGCGAATTCACCGCGCGCCGCGATGAATCGAGCGCCGATGAGCTGTGGCTGCTCGAGCATCCGCCGGTCTACACGCTGGGGCAGGGCGCGCGCAGCCGCGCGGTGGCGAACGGCATTCCCGTGGTGCGCGCCGACCGCGGCGGCGACATCACCTACCATGGTCCAGGCCAGGTCGTCCTCTACGCCCTCGTCGATCTCGCGCGCCGCGGCATCACGGTGAAGCGCTTCGTCTGGCTTCTCGAGCAGGCGGTCATGGACCTCGTCGGCCCGCGCGCCGAGCGCAAGCCCGGGGCGCCCGGCGTGTACGCGGGGGGAGCCAAGGTCGCGGCGCTCGGCATTCGCGTGCGCCATGGCCGGGCGTATCACGGCCTTTCGCTCAACGTGGACATGGATCTCACCCCGTTTTCGGCCATCGACCCGTGCGGCTATCCGGGCCTCGCGGTCACCCAGTTGCGCGATCTCGGGTTGAGCGAAACCGTGGAATCGGCCGGCGCAAAGCTTGCACGGCTCCTCGTGAACCGAATCGAACATGCGTGAACCGGGGGTAAAGGAAAAAGGCGCGCGCAAGACGATCCGCATCGTCCCGCGCACGCCGCTCGCGAAGCCCGCGTGGATCAGAGTGCGCGGTCCCAGCGCCAACTCGCGCTTCCACGAGATCAAGGACATCCTGCGCAGCCGCAACCTCCACACGGTGTGCGAGGAGGCGTCGTGTCCGAATATCGGCGAGTGCTTCGGCAAGGGCACCGCGACGTTCATGATCCTGGGCGATATCTGCACGCGCCGCTGCCCGTTCTGCGATGTCGGCCACGGCCGCCCGTTGCCGCCGGACGCGCAGGAGCCGCAGCAGCTCGCGCACACGATCGCGCAGCTGAAGCTCGCCTACGTCGTCATTACCAGCGTCGACCGCGACGACCTCAAGGACGGGGGCGCGCGGCATTTCGTCGACTGCATTTCGGCGATCAGAAAAACCTCGCCCGGGACCACGATCGAGGTGCTGGTGCCCGACTTTCGCGGGCGGCTGGACCGGGCGCTGGAAATCCTCGCCGCCGAGCCGCCCGATGTCTTCAACCACAATCTGGAGACGGTGCCTCGGCTCTACCGCGGCGCGAGGCCGGGCGGCGACTACGCGCACTCGCTCGCGCTGCTGCAGCGTTTCAAGCGGATCCACCCCGGGGTGCCGACGAAGTCGGGCCTGATGGTCGGTCTGGGCGAGGGCGACGGCGAGATCCTCGAGGTGATGCGCGACCTGCGCGCGCACCAGGTCGACATGCTGACCATTGGCCAGTACCTGCAACCGTCGCCGCACCACCTGCCCGTCGAGCGCTACGTCCCGCCGGAGGCCTTTTCCGTCTTCGAGGGCGAGGCGGCCCGGCTGGGCTTCCGGCACGCCGCGATCGGCCCGCTGGTGCGCTCCTCCTACCATGCCGACCGGCAGGCGCATGAAGCGGGGCTTACCGAGAAGTAATTAACGGCGCAGGCGCGGTTTCTTACATAATCTTTCCTCTTCGGGGCCGGGGCAGGAGCGACGGGTCATGAGAATGAACACCACGCTGGTGATCAATTCGAAAGGCGGGTCGGGCAAGACCACCGTCGCAACCAACCTGGCGAGCTACTTCGCCGCCAATCGCGTTCCCGCGGCGATCATGGATTACGACCCGCAGGGCTCGTGCCTCAACTGGCTGCGGCTGCGCAAATCCTTCGCCGCGAAGATCCACGCCGCCAACGCCGCACCCCAGAAAACCGGCTTGCGCAGCCTCGGCATGCACGTGCCGGCCGATACCCGCCAGCTCGTCATCGATGCCCCGGCGGGCGCCTCCGGGCTGCTGCTGCAGGAACTGCTCGCGCGGGCCGATTGCGTCGTCGTGCCGGTGCAGCCCTCGGCCATCGACATTCACGCCACGGCGAATTGCGTTCGCGACTTGCTCTTGAACGGCAGGTTGCGCGCCCGCAAGATTCGCCTCGGCGTCGTCGCCAATCGCGTGCGCCGCTCCACGCCCGTGTACCAGCCGCTCGAGCGGTTTCTGAGCTCGCTGGGATTGCGTTTCCTCGCACGGCTTTCGGATTCGGAGGCTTTCGTCGAGGCGGCGGAGACGGGGGTCGGGATTTTCGAGATGGAGCCGGCCGCGTCGGCGCTCGAGCGCGAACAATTCATGCCGATCGTGGAATGGGTCTACCCGGAGCACGACGTCCGGTTCGCCGCCAACGTTTTCGAGCTGCCGCGTCCCGCTCAGGCCGGGTCGCTGAGCGCCTTTTCCACCAGGGCGTAGAGCTCCGCCCAATCGGGCTCCCCGAGATACTGCTTCAGAATGCGCCCGCGCCTGTCGATGAGGAAGCTCGTCGGCGTGGCGCGTATGCCGCCGAAATCACGCGCAATCGAGCCGTCACCGTCGAGAGCAACCTTGAAAGGCAGGGCGCGCTTCCGAGCAAACTCCGCCACCTGGTTCGGAGGGTCGTAGCTCATCGCCACCGCGACCATCTCGTAGCCGCGCGGCGCAAACTTCCCGTACGTAGCCGCCATCTTCGGCATTTCCCGGATGCAGCTCACGCAGGTGATTGACCAGAAATTGACGAGCAGCACCTTGCCGCGCAGGCTGGAAGTCGATACGGGCTCGCCCGATAGCGTGGCAAAACGCACTTCGGGGGCGGCCGCACGGGGCATCAGCGCGGCGCCGGCGCCCAAGCTGATTGCCACGACGGCGAGCGCGGCGATAAGCTTCTTCTTCATGAGGGGCGCTATTCTGGCGTGGATCGGTGCCGCTGTCATGACATGCGCGGCGCCGGCGCTAGCCCAGCTGGAGCGGATCACCCGCCAGGAAGCGGCCTCCGGGCTGAAGGCGGCGCTCGAAAAAGGCTCGCAGGCCGCGGTCGCATCGCTCGGGCGCACGGACGGCTTCTTCGGCAATCCGCAGGTCAAGATCCCGCTGCCCGAGTCCGCGCAGCGCGCGGAGAAGCTCATGCGGCGCTTCGGCATGGGCAAGCAGGCCGACGAGGTCATCCTCGCCATGAACCGTGCCGCCGAAGCTGCGGTGCCTGAAGCGCGGCAGCTTTTCATCGATGCCGTGCGCAAGATGACGGTGCAGGACGCCAAGGGCATTCTCCAGGGCGGCGAGACCGCGGGAACCGAGTATTTCCGGCGCCGCACCGAGACGCCGTTGCGCGCGCGCTTCCTGCCGATTGTGAAGAAGGCGACCGCGAAGGTCGACCTCGCGCAGCGCTACAACGAGTACGCGGAGAAGGGCGTCGCCTTCGGCCTGGTGAAGAAGGAAGATGCGAACCTCGACGCCTATGTGGCGCAGAAGGCGCTCGATGGGCTTTTCTTCATGGTCGCCGAGGAAGAAAAGAGAATCCGCAAGGATCCGCTGGGCGAGGGAACGAGCATCATCCGCAAGGTTTTCGGCGCTCTCCGCTAGCCGATCAAGCTCCTCCTCACTTTCGCGATCATCGCCGCAGGCCTGGCGGCGCGCTCGGCGCTCGACAAGATCCTCGCGCTGCGCGGCGGCGGCGACGTGGTCGCGCTCTGGGCGCAGCTCTACTCGGTCATCGAGCTCGTCGCCGGCGTGGCGATGAGCGGAATCGGCGCCGGGCTCTCGGTGCTGGTCGCGCAGGCGCCTCCCGCGCGGCGCGCGGAGTTGCTCGACGAGGCGCTGCGCCTGGGCCTGGGGGTCGCTTTTCCCGTTGCCGCGGCGCTCGCGGCGGCGGCGTGGATTCATCCGCTCGGGATTTCGCCGGCCGCCATGGCGCTCGCCTGCGCCGCCGGATGGCTCGCGATCGCCGGCGGCCTGCTCAACAGCTATTGGCTGGGACAGGAGCATCGCGGGCGCATGCTCGCGCTGGCCGCAGGCTCCGCCGCCGTTTCGCTCGCGGCCGCCGCCGCCGCGCCGGCGTCGCTGCTTCTCGAGACATTGACGGTCGCGCACGCCGCGCCGGTGCTGCTGCTCCTCGTCGTGCGGCCGTCGCTCTTCGGCAGCCGGTCTACCGAATATCGGGTGCTGCGCCGCTATGTCCTGCCCGGCGTGGCGATCGGCATCCTCAGTCCCGCTTCGCTTCTCGCTTCGCGCGCGCTCGTGGCCGACGCGCTCTCCTGGCACGATGCAGGCGTGCTCCAGGCGCTCTGGCGCCTGAGCGATTGGATCTGCGCGTTCGCTTGGGGCGTGCTTTCCGTGTTCTACCTGCCGCGCCTCGCCGCCGCGTCCCCGAAGAACGCCGTGGGCGCCGTAGCGCGCGAGGCGTTTGCCGTCGTCGTGCTCCCCGCAACGGTCCTGTTTGTCTGCATGTACATTTTTTATCGTCCGCTGCTCGCCGCGCTCTACGACCCGAGCTTTGCGCCTTCGGGCACGGCGGTCGCGCTCGTGTTCGCGGGGAGTCTCGCCCGCATCGCGTCATGGGTGCCGCTTGCCGCGCTTTACGCGACGCTGGGCACGCGCTCGATCGCCGCCGGTGAGCTGCTGTCGCTGCCGCTTTTCGCCGCGCTCCTCGCGGCCGCCGGAAGCAGGCTGACGCTCGAGCTCGCCGGCGCCTTCTGGCTCGCTGCTTTCCTCGTCTACGGCGCCTTCAATTCGTGGGCGGTGCGCAAACGCTAATGCGCTTTGTCCCAGTTCGAGCCGACGCCCATGTCGACGACGAGCGGAACATCCAGACTGGCCACCGACTGCATGAGCTCGAGCACCCGGCCCTTCACCGTATCCAGCTCCTGCTCGGGAACTTCCAGCACCAGCTCATCGTGCACCTGCATGATGAGCAGCGTCTTCAACTTGCTTTCTTGGATGAAGTTCTGGACGGCGATCATGGCGAGCTTGATGAGATCGGCGGCGGTGCCCTGCATCGGCGCGTTGATGGCCGCGCGCTCTGCGGCCTGGCGGCGGATCGGCGCGCCGCTCTTGAGCTCGGGTAGCCACAGCCGCCGGCCGAATACCGTCTCGACGTAGCCCTGTGCGCGCGCCGTTTCGCGCGTTTGGTCCATGTACCGCTTCACGCCCGGATAGCGCGCGAAGTAGGTCTCGACGTAGGCCTGCGCGGTGCCGCGGTCGATGCCGAGGTTCTGCGCCACGCCGAAGGACGACATGCCGTAGATCAGCCCGAAGTTGATCACCTTGGCGACACGGCGCTCGTCGGCCGTGACCTTGTCGAGCGGCAGCCCGAAGACCTCGGCCGCCGTCGCGCGGTGCACGTCCTCGCCTTCGCGGAAGGCGCGCCGCAGGCTTTCGTCGCCCGAGAGGTGCGCCATGATGCGCAGCTCGATCTGCGAGTAATCGGCCGACAGGATCCTGGCGCCCGGCGGGGCGATGAAGCATTCGCGGATGCGCCGCCCGGCTGCGGTGCGGATCGGGATGTTCTGCAGGTTCGGGTCGTTCGATGCCAGCCGGCCGGTGACCGCGGTGGTCTGCGAGTAGGTGGTGTGCACGCGGCCGGTCTGCGGGTGCACGCTCTTCGGCAGCTTGTCGGTATAGGTGGACTTGAGCTTCGACAGCGCGCGGTGCTCGAGGATGAGCTTGGGCAGCGGGTGGTCGAGCGCCAGCTCGGCCAACGAGTCTTCGTCGGTGGAAGGCTCACCGGTCGGCGTCTTCTTCTTGACCGGGAGCTTCTGGCGCTCGAACAGGATTTCGCGGATCTGCTTGGGCGATCCCAGATTGAACGGCTGCCCGGCGAGCACATACGCCTGCTGCTCTTTTTCGAAGATCTCTTTCCCGAGCTCGTGGCTCTGCGCCTGGAGCTTCGCGGTGTCGAGCAGCACGCCGTTGCGCTCCATCGTGAACAGCACCGAAACGAGCGGCATCTCGATCCGCTGGTAGATGAAGCGCAGTTTCTCGTCTTTTTCTATTCGAGGGAAAAGCAGCTCGTGCAAGGCAAGAGCGCAATCCGCCTGCTCCGCCGCGTAAGCCGTCGCCCGCGCCACGTCGATCGCCGAGAACGCGATACGCCCGGCGCCCTTGCCGGTGACCTCGTCGAGGTGCAGCGTGGTCCAGCCGCAGTGGCGCTGGGCGAGGGCGCCGAGGTCGTGGCGCTCGTGGACTTCCAGCACGTACGACTCGAGGAGCGTGTCGTGCACGCAGCCGGCAAGGCGCACACCGTGGTTCGCGAGAATGTGCGAGTCGAGCTTCACGTTCTGCCCGACCTTGCGGCGCTCGGCGCGCTCGAGCCACGGCTTGAGCAGCGCCATCGCAGCTTGAACACCGACCTGCGAGGGTGCCGCCGGGTATTCGTGGGCGAGCGGCAGGTAGACCGCTTCGTCGCCGAAGGCGAACGCGAGACCGGCCAGGCGCGCCGTCATCGGTTCGTCGCCGACGCAGACCGTGCCGAAACCTACGAGCGGCACGGCCTCGATCTTCAGTAGCAGGCCTTTAAGCGCATCCTCGTCAAGGATCGTGCGGTGCGCGCGCTTTTGCGGGCCTGCGCGCGGCTCGCCAGCCGCCGCGGCACCGGCCGGAGCGCTCTCGACTTCCTTCAGCCAGGTACGGAAGCCGAAGCGCTCGTAGAGCCGGCGTTGTTTTGCCGTGTCGGGCTTTCCATCCGTGAGCTCCTGGAGCGTGATTGGCAGCGGAACATCGCGTTTGATCGTGAGAAGCTCGCGTGCCTTGGGGAGCCAGTCGGCGACCTTGCGCAGGTTCTCGCCGGCGAGCCCGCTGATCTCGCCGGCCTGCTCGAGCACGCCTTCGAGCGAACCGTATTTCTCGATCCATTTGCAGGCGGTTTTCGGGCCGACCTGGTCCACGCCCGGGATGTTGTCGATGGCGTCGCCGATCAGCGTGAGATAGTCGAGAAACTTCTCCGGCGGCACGCCGAACTTCTTCTGCACGCCGTCGATGTCGAGCTTCTCGTTCGACATGGTGTTGACGAGCGTGATGTGCTCGCCCACGAGCTGGGCGAAGTCCTTGTCTCCGGTGGAGATCACCGTGCGCCAGCCCGCCTGCTTCGCCTGCTCGGAGAGGGTGGCGATGACGTCGTCGGCCTCCACGCCGTCGATGACCAGCACCGGCCAGCCGAGCGCCCGGATCGCCTCGCAGAGCGGCTCGACCTGGGAGGCGAGGTCGTCGGGCATCGGCGCGCGGTTGGCTTTGTACTCGGGATAGCGCTCGTCGCGGAAGGTTTTTCCCTTGGCGTCGAACACGCAGGCGCGCGCCTGCGCCTTATAATCGGACGCGAGCTTGCGCAGCATGTTGAGCACGCCGTAGATGGCGCCGGTCGGCTCGCCCTTCGGGCTCCTCAGCTCCGGCAGCGCGTGGAACGCGCGATACAAGTAAGACGAGCCGTCGACCAGCAGCAGCGTCTTTTCAGGATCCATTCCCGACACGATGAGTACAGACAAGCAACCGAAGTTGGCCGAAATGGCCCAAGAGGTCCCCGCACGCGAGGCCTGGCGGGTGTTCGGCATTATGGCAGAGTTCGTCGAGGCGACCGAGCGGCTCGTCGGCATCCATCCCGCCGTCTCGGTGTTCGGCAGCGCGCGCGTGCAGCCGGGCACGCCCTACTACCAGCTTGCCGAAGACACTGCGCGGCTGCTCTCGGATGCCGGCTTCTCGGTCGTGAGCGGCGGCGGCCCCGGGCTCATGGAGGCGACGAACAAGGGCGCCTTCCACGGCAAGGGCCTCGCCGTCGGGCTCAACATCGAGCTGCCGCGCGAGCAGTTCGGCAACCGCTACCAGGACGTGAGCCTGCGCTTCCGGCATTTCTTTACCCGCAAGGTGATGTTCGCCAAGGTGGCGACCGCCTACATTGTGCTTCCAGGGGGCTACGGCACGCTGGACGAGCTCTTCGAGGCGCTCACGCTCGTGCAGACCGGAAAGACGCGCCAGATGCCGATCATCCTGGTCCATGAGCCGTACTGGCGCGGGCTGCTCGAGTGGATGCGCGACCGGCTCGCGGGCGAAGGCATGATCGATCGCACCGAGCTCGATCTCTTGCAGGTATGCGACCGGCCCCAGCAGGTGGTCGACGCCATCTTCGCCTTCTACGAGAAGCGCGGCTTCGAACCCTCGCCGGCCGAGCGCGAGGTGCTGCTGAACCTCTAGTAAAATCGATCAATGCGACGTCTCTTCGTCCTCGTGCTGGTGTGCGTCGCATTCGCGGCCGCCGCGCAGCAGCGCCCGCCGAAGCTCGAGCCGTTGCCCGAGCCGCCGCCGCCGCCCCCCGGCAGCGCGGACGAACCGCGCGTGCGCATCCCGGTGCAGGAGGGGGATGTGATCGAGCCGATACGCCAGTCCGGGGTGGTGGTGGCCGTGAAGGTCACGCCGCCCAACGGCAAGCCGTACTATCTCATCGACACCACCGGCAACGGCAACTGGATGCGCCGCGACTCGCTCGACGACGGCGTGCGCTTCCCGATGTTTCCTATCCACGAATTCGACTGACTTGTCGGTTTACACCCCCGTAGCCGAAGCCGAGCTGTCGGCGTGGCTCGCGAATTACTCGGTCGGCAAGCTCGTGGCCTGCGAGCCGATCAAGGCCGGCATCGAGAACACCAACTACTTCGTCACGACCACCCAGGGCCGCTTCGTCCTGACGCTCTTCGAGCGGCTGCCCGCCGAGGAGCTGCCGTTCTATTTGAATTTCATGGCGCATCTTGCGCGCCACGGCATCCCCTGCCCCGCGCCGATCGCGGACCTCTCGGATCAGTACCTGCAGCGCCTGAACGGCAAGCCGGCGGCGCTGGTCACGCGGCTCGCCGGGAAATCGATCGAGCAGCCCGGCGTCGCGGAGTGCGCGGAGCTCGGCGCGCTGCTCGCGCGCATGCATCTCGCCGGCCGCTCCTATCCGGCCTATCTCGAGAATCCGCGCGGGCCGAAGTGGTGGCGCTTCGCGGCGCGCGAAGTCGCGCCGTTCCTCGGCGCCGAGGCGAATGCCCTTCTCGAGCGCGAGCTCGCCTTTCAGGCCGAGCATCGCTTCCCCGATCTGCCGCGCGGGCCGGTGCACGCCGATCTCTTCCGCGACAACGCGCTCTTCGACGATGCGCGCATCTCGGGGGTCATCGATTTCTACTTCGCCGGCGTCGATACGCTGCTCTACGACATCGCGGTGTGCGCGAACGACTGGTGCCTGATGGACCACGCCTCGGACCGGCGCCTCGACGAGCCGCGTACCCGCGCGCTGCTTTGCGCCTGCCACGCGGTACGGCCGTTCACGCCGCTCGAGCGCGAAGCCTGGCCGGTGATGCTGCGCGCCGCGGCGCTGCGCTTCTGGCTGTCGCGCCTTTACGACTATTACCTGCCTCGGCCGGGGATGCTGGTGCACCAGCACGATCCCGAGCACTTCAAGGATATCCTGCAATTGCGGATCGACGCGCAACCCCTCTGGGCGGCATAACGTGCAGGCTCGCATCGTGGGCGCCGCTCGCGGCGCACGCTGGCTGGGAGAGGGCTGGCAGCTCTTCCGCGCCGCTCCGCTAGGCTGGCTCGCACTCGTGTTCGCCTACTGGCTGATCATGACCATGGTGTCGCTCGTCCCTTATGCGGGCGTGGCGGCGGCGTCGGTTCTCGTCCCGGCCTTCACGGTCGGTTTCATGGCGGCGGCGCGTGCCGCCGAGCACGGCGGCCGGTTGGAGCTCGCGCTGCTCTTCGACGGGCTGCGGCACGCGCTGAAACCGCAGCTTGCGCTCGGTTTCGCCTATCTAGCCTGCCTCGCCCTGGTGCTCGGTGCGACTACGCTCGCCGATGACGGCGCGCTCGCGCGCTGGATGGTCATCGGCCGGCGTCCCGAGGACGAGGTGCTCGAGTCGGGCGCGTTCCTCGCTGCGCTTGCCGTGGCGGTTCTCCTCTACGCCCCCGTCATGGCCATGTTCTGGTTCGCGCCGCCGCTCGTCGCCTGGCATTCGAGCCCGCCGGTAAAGGCGCTGTTTTTCAGCCTGGCCGCTTCTCTGCTCAACTGGCGCGCGTTTCTCGCCTACGGCGCCGTGACGGCGCTGGTTACGCTGGTGCTGCCTTTCATCGCGCTCTCGGCGCTCATGCTCGCCTCGGGAGGCGCGCTGAGCGCGCCGGTGATGTCGCTGGTGTTCCCGCTGCTCATTCTGCTGCTGCCGACGCTGTTCGCGAGCTTCTACGCGAGCTACCGCGACGTCTTCGGCACGCCGCGCGCATGACCCGCATCCGCGAAATCCCGTACAACTACACGTCGTTCTCGGACCGGGAAATCGTGCTGCGCCTGCTCGGCGAGGAGGCGTGGCAGCTGCTCACGGAATTGCGCGCCGAGCGCAGGACCGGCCGCTCGGCGCGCATGCTGTACGAAGTCCTCGGGGAAATGTGGGCCATCGAGCGCAACCCTTACCTCGAGGACGAGCTCCTCGGCCGCCCGAGGCGGCGCTCGGAGCTCGTCGCCGGCATGCGCCGGCGCCTCGAGGCGATCGAAGCGCGCCGCGCGGGCAGCGCCAAGGTCGCCCGCCTGCTCGATCTCGCAAAAGAAGCGGTCGGCCGCTTCGAAGAGGCCTTCGCCGCAACGCGCGCGCAGCGCGCCAAGGTGCTGCGGCGGCTTTCGCGCGTCACGCGCCGCGACAACGTGCTCTTCGATGGCTTTGCCCGCGCCGCGCACGTCACCGATGCCACCGACTGGCGCGTCGAATATCCGTTCGTGGTGCTCGCGCCGGACCGCGAAGAGGAAGTGCTGCCGATCGTGCGCGAGCTGATCGCGCTCGGGCTCACCATCATTCCGCGCGGTGGCGGCACCGGCTACACCGGCGGCGCCGTGCCGCTCGTTCGGCGGTCGGCGGTCATCAATACCGAAAAGCTCGACACGCTCGGCGCCGTGGAGAACGGCACTATCCGTGCCGGAGCGGGCGTGGTCACCAAGCGGGTCATGGAAGCCGCCGAGGCTGCCGGGCTGGTGTTCGCCGTCGACCCGACCTCGGCGGACGCGTCCTGCATCGGCGGCAACGTCGCCATGAACGCGGGCGGCAAGAAAGCCGTCTTGTGGGGCACGGCGATCGACAACCTGGTTTCCTGGCGCATGGTGACGCCGCAGGCGCAATGGCTCGAGGTGGAGCGCCTCGATCACAACCTCGGCAAGATCCACGACGCGCCGAGCGCGCGCTTTCGCCTCCGGGCTTTCGACGCAAAGAAGATCCTGAGTGAACGGATTCTGGAGATTCCAGGTTGCCGTTTCCGTAAAGCGGGCCTCGGCAAGGACGTCACCGACAAGTTCCTCGCCGGCCTGCCCGGCGTGCAGAAGGAGGGCACCGACGGCATCATCACCTCGGCGCGCTTCATCCTGCACCGCATGCCGGCGCATACGCGCACGGTGTGCCTCGAGTTCTTCGGGCTCGCAAGAGATGCGGTTCCCGCGATCGTGGAAATAAAGAACTACCTAAGCGCCCATTCCTCGGTCGAGCTCGCAGGGTTGGAGCACCTGGATCGGCGCTACGTGAAGGCGGTGGGCTACGCGACCAAGTCGCGCCGCAGCGCGCGCCCGACCGTGGTGCTGATCGGCGATCTCGTGGGAGAGAACGTCGACGAAGTCGCTTCCGCGGCTTCCGCGGTGGTGCGCCTCGCGAACGCGCGCGACGGCGAGGGCTTCGTCGCCGTCTCGCCCGAGGCGCGCAGGCGCTTCTGGCTCGACCGGGCGCGCACCGCGGCGATCGCGCGGCATACGAACGCGTTCAAGATCAACGAGGACGTGGTCATCCCGCTCGAGCGCCTGGGCGACTACAGCGACGGCGTGGAGCGCATCAACATCGAGCTGTCCATCGCCAACAAGCTCGAGCTCCTCGGCGCGCTGGAGGAATACTTCTCGGGCGAGCTGCCGCTCTACCAGCCCGAGCAGCCGCTGGCGGGCGCCGAGGTGCTCGGCGACCGCGCCGGGCAGGCGCTGGAGCTCATCCGCACGGTGCGCGCGCGCTGGCAGGCGATCGCCGCGAGCCTCGACGAGAACTTTCGCGCGCTCCAGTCCCACGCGTTGCGGCTCTCCTGGAAAACGGAAGTGCGCGCGCCGCTGGGGCACATTTTCGATGGTCGGGCGTTCGGCAGAGTCGTGGAGGGCGCCGAAGGCGTGCACCGGCGCGTGCTGCGCGGCAGGGTGTTCATCGCGCTGCACATGCATGCGGGCGACGGCAACGTCCACACCAATATCCCGGTGAACTCGGACGACTACGCGATGCTGCAGCGGGCGACGCAGGCGGTTTCGCGCATCATGGGGCTCGCGCGCGCGCTCGGCGGCGTGATCTCGGGCGAGCACGGCATCGGCATCACGAAGCTCGAGTTCCTGCAGCCCGCGGAACGCGAGGCATTCCGCGCCTACAAGGAGGAGGTGGACCCGCAGGGCCGCTTCAACGCCGGCAAGCTCCTTGCCGGCGCGGACCTTTCGAACGCCTACACGCCGAGCTTCTCGCTCATCGGCGCCGAATCGCTGCTGCTCGAGCAGACCGACCTCGGGCGTGTCGCCGGCGCCATCAAGGACTGCCTGCGCTGCGGCAAGTGCAAGCCGCCGTGCGCGACCCATGTGCCGCGCGCCAACCTGCTTTATTCGCCGCGCAACAAGATTCTGGCCACCTCGCTGCTCATCGAAGCCATGCTCTACGAGGAGCAGACGCGCCGCGGCGTCGCGCTCGCGCATTACGACGAGTTCGGCGACGTCGGCGACCACTGTACCGTCTGCCACAAGTGCGCCCCGGCATGCCCGGTGGACATCGACTTCGGCGACGTCTCGATCACCATGCGCAACCTCCTGCGCCGCGCGGGCAAGCGCCGCTTCAACGCCGGAACGCGCGCCTCGATGCTGTTTCTCAACCTCACCGACCCGCGGGCGGTGAAGCTCGCGCGCAGCCTCTTCATCGACTGGGGATACAAGGCGCAGCGCGCCGCGCACCGGCTCGTGAAGCCGCTCGCGAGAGAGCAGACCGCGCGGCCCCCGCTCACCGCGGGCGGCCAGGCGCCGCTGCGGGCGCAAGTCCTGCACTTCGTGAACAAGCCGATGCCGGGAAACCTGCCGAAAAGAACGGCGCGCGCGCTGCTCGACATCGAAGACGCAAAAATCATCCCGATCATCCGCGATCCGCAGAAGGTGAGCGAGGACTCGGACGCGGTGTTCTACTTTCCCGGCTGCGGCTCGGAGCGGCTGTTCTCGCAGGTGGGCCTCGCCACGCAGGCGATGCTCTACGAGCTCGGGGTGCAATGCGTGCTGCCGCCGGGCTATATCTGCTGCGGCTACCCGCAAACGGCGGCGGGCGACTCCGACCGCGGCGAGCGCATCATCGTGCAGAACCGGGTGCACTTCCACCGGCTCGCCACGACGCTCAACTATCTCGACATCCGCACGGTGATCGTCTCCTGCGGCACCTGCCTCGACCAGCTCGAGACGTACGAGTTCGGAAGCATTTTTCCCGGCTGCCGGCTCCTCGACATCCACGAATACCTGCTCGAGAAGGGCATCAAGGTCGAGCGCGTCCCGGGGACGCGCTATCTGTACCACGACCCCTGTCACACGCCGATCAAGACCCTGCCGCCGATGAAGGTGGTGAACGATCTTCTCGGCGGCGGCGTGCCGAAGTCGGAGCGCTGCTGCGGCGAGTCGGGAACTTTGGCGATGACGCGGCCCGACGTGTCCACGCAGGTGCGCTTCAGCAAGGAGGAATCGCTGCGCGCAGGCGTCGCCGCTCTCTCTCAGGGAGCTTGCGTGAAAGTTCTCACATCCTGCCCGTCGTGCCTGCAGGGACTCGCGCGCTTCTCGGATGACACCGGTGCGCAAGCCGACTATATTGTGGTCGAGCTGGCGCGGCGGCTCCTCGGGGAGGGCTGGCTGCCGCAGTTCGTGAAGAAAGCGAACGCCGGCGGAATCGAAAGAGTGCTGCTGTGAGGGATCTTTCCAGGTGAAGCTTCCCGAGCTTTCTGCGACCGCGGCGCCTCAGTTCACGAACCCCGCTTCGTGCAAGTCGTGGCTGGAGAACCTGCCGCTCGCCAACGTCGGCGCCGCGCAGCAGGAGCTGCTCGGCGAGCTCGAAGTGTTGAACCGCTTTCCCACGAGCGCGGCCAACCGGCTCGGCGTGATGGAGACGCTGCGCGAGCCGGTCAACTTCGTGCAGATCGAGCAGGCGAAGCGCTTCATCAACCGTCCGCTGCCCATGGCGCAGCCCGAGTCGGCCGCGTTTACGGACACCGTGGAGCTCTGGGAGCAGATGCGCCTCGGCTACCAGCGCTGCCTCGAGCTCGCGCAGGGCGGCGACGCCGGCATGCGCGCACAGGCCGGGCTCATCGCTCAGCGCCTGGGGGCGTACTCGGGCCTGAAGATGTTCCACTACTGCCGCGCCTACCGCGAGGTGCCGCCGAGCGATTGGCGCGCGCTGCACGAGGCGTACGCGCTCGCCGAGCGCCTGGGCGTGGCGGAAGAGCCGGTGAAGGATTTCATGAACCGCGACGTGCACGACTCCTCGCCGCGCATCGCCTACGCGCGCGCCGTGCTCATGGGCATGGCAAGCCCCAACGAGCTCACGCAGCGCCAGCTCACTTTCGTGGCGTTCCTGCTCGAGCGCTGGGCCTCGAAGCTCGAGATTTCGCTCCAGCCGCTCGCCGAAGGCGAAGGACAGCCGCCGCTCGTTGCGGACCTCGCCGGCGACGCTTGCCCCCGGCGTCCCCAGCCGGGCGAAGCGCCCGCCGCTGAGCCTCGCTACCTCGACACGCGCAAGCTCGCCAAGAGCCTGCGAAACCGCGTCGGGCTGCTGCGCAAAGGCGAGTCGCCGGCGAAGCTTGCGCTCGGCGAGGATTGCGTGCAGCCTTCCTGCGAGCAACTGCTGGTGTTCCTGTTCCGCCAATGGTGCCAGGCGAAGTCGCCGCGTGTCGCGGAGCGGCGCGCGAGCAAGGACTCGGCGCGCGTGTGCGTGGAATTCGAAGCGATCCATCGCCAATTCTCGGGCGGCGGCGCCCGCCGGCCGGTGGAAGCCAAGGAACTCACGCAGCAGCAGCGCCAGGAGCTCGAAACGCTCGGGCATATACGCGCCGCCGCGCAGCCCGAGGAAACGGCGTCGGTGGATACCGAAGAGTGGAGGGTCGTCGACGACAGCGCACCAGGCCTGCGCATGCTGCGGCCGGCCCGCAGCGGCGGCAAGCGCTACACCCACGGGCAGCTCCTCGCCGTGCGGCCCGACGAAAGGGGCTACGTGCTCGGCCAAATGCGCTGGCTCATGGTCGCCGCCAACGGCGAGCTTCACGCCGGCGTGAAGCTCATGCCCGGCACTCCGGTCGCCACCACCGCGCGGCCGACCGGACTCAACGAGAAGAACGGGCGCCCGTTTCCCGCGCTTTCGCTCGGCGCCGTGCCGGCCGCGCAATCGCCGGCGAGCCTGGTGCTGCCGGCCGCTTCATTCAAGCCCAAGCGAATGCTCGAGGTGGCGGGCGACAAGCCGCTCAACGTGCGGCTCACTGAAATCCTGGAGCGTGGCGCGGACTTCGAACGCGTCGCCTACGAGGTCCCTTGACCAAGAAGACCGATTTCGGCTTCGACGAAGTGCCGGAAGACGAGAAGGCGCGGCGCGTGGCCGGGGTCTTCGACCGCGTCGCGGACCGTTACGACCTCATGAACGATCTCATGTCGCTCGGCATGCATCGTGCATGGAAGGCGTTCGCGGTCGGCGTTGCGCGGCCGCATCCGGGAGAGCGGGTGCTGGATGTAGCGAGCGGCAGCGGCGATCTCGCCCGCGCTTTCGCGCGCCGCGTGATGCCGGGCGGCGAAGTGTGGCTCACCGATGTCAACCGCAACATGCTGAGCCGCGGCCGCGATCGCATCCTCGACCGCGGATTGCTCGCGCCGGCGGTGCAATGCGACGCCGAGCGGCTGCCGTTCCCCGACCGGTATTTCGACTGCGTGTCGGTGGGCTTCGGGTTGCGCAACATGACGCACAAGGAAGCGGCGCTCGCGGAAATGACCCGGGTGCTCAAGCCGGGCGGGCGTCTGGTGGTGCTCGAATTTTCGAAAGTCTGGCGGCCGCTCGAGCGCGCGTACGACCTGTACTCGTTCAAGGTGCTCCCGTGGCTCGGGGAGCGCGTCGCCGGCGATGCCGCGGCGTACCGCTACCTCGCCGAATCGATTCGCGTGCATCCCGACCAGGCGACGCTCGCCGCGATGCTCGAGCGGGCGGGGCTCGCGCGCGTCGAGGTGTTCAACCTGTCTGCCGGTGTCGTCGCCGTGCATCGCGGCTTCAGGATTTGATAGGATCGAAAGCTCGGAGGCAGCGATATGACTAAATGGTGGATTGCGCTGGGGGTGCTGCTTGTCAGCAGCGCCCTCGTCGTGCAGGACGCCGAGGCGAGGCGCTTCGGCGGCGGGCGCAGCATCGGCGTGCAGCGCAATGTCCAAAGCGCACCGGCGCCGCGGGCGCCAGCGCAGCAGCAACAGGCGGCCCAGCCACAACAAGCGGCGCCCACGCAAGGCGCTCCCGCTCCATCTGCCGGTAGCAAGTGGGGCCCGATCCTGGGCGGACTGGCGCTCGGCGGGCTGCTGGGCTGGCTCTTCGCCGGCAACGGGCTCGGCGGCGTGCTGCTCGTTGCGCTGCTTGCCATGGCGGCGGTTCTTGCGGTCCGGGCCCTTGCACGGCGACGCAGGGCGCCCCAGCAGGTGCAATACGAAGGATCGGGCAAAGACACGGTGTACGCGCCGCAGGAACAGTCGTCCGGGGCTTCGCTCGCGCCGGCGCCGATCCGCATCCCGGGGTTCGACACCGAGGCTTTCCTGCGCGCGGCGCGCAGGAATTTCGTCAAGCTCCAGGTCGCGAACGACATGGGCAAGCTGGAAGAAATTCGCGACTTCACCACCGACGAGATGTTCGAAGAGGTGAAGAGAGACTTTGCCGAGAGGAGCGAGTCCCAGCAGACGGATGTCACGTCGCTCAGCGCCGAGCTCCTCGAGCTCACCACCGAGGGCGACAGGCACTGGGCGTCGGTGCGCTTTTCGGGCATGGTGCGCGAGACGCCCGGCACGCCGGCGGTTGGCTTCCAGGAGGTTTGGAACCTCGTGAAGCCCTCGGATGGCTCCAGCGGCTGGCTGCTTGCCGGCATCCAGCAAATGCATTGAGCGAATCCTCGCCGCGCGGAAAATGGGCCACCCTCGGGTGGCCTTTTTCGTTGGCGCTCAACCGCCTGCTCGACGCCGAGCCTTGGGCGCGCGAGCGGCTCGCTGCCTTCGCCGGCCAGTCGGTGGAGCTGCGCAATGGGCCCCTGGCGCTTCGCTTCACGATTCTGCCCGGCGGCCGCGTCGAGGCCGGCGGCGAAGCGCCCGCGGTCGTGGTCACGTGGACCCTCGCCCGCCCGCCCGAGGTCGCCGGCGACGACAAGCTCGCCCCCGAGGTGACGCTGCTGCTGCGCCATCTGCGCTGGGACTTCGAGGAAGACCTCTCGCGGCTCGTCGGCGATGTCGCGGCGCATCGCCTGGCCGAGGGCGCGCGCGCGCTCGCCGCGTGGCCGGCGGACGCGGCGCGGCGCCTGGGCGCGGCGCTCGCCGATTACGCGGCCGAGGAAAAACGCATGCTCGTCGCGCGCCCAGAGCTCGAGGCGCTGCGCGCGGCGCGCGGGCGCCTCGAGCAGGCGCTCGAGCGGCTGGAGGAAAGGGTGCGGCGCCTTGGCTAGGCTTGCGCGCCTGCTGCGCATTTTCCGCATCGGGCTGCGCTTCGGGCTGCTCGAGTTCGTCCCGCGTTTCTCGGGCAGCCGGCTCATCGGGCTGCTCGCGCGGCGCCGCGACGAGCCGCGCGGGCAGCGGCTGCGCCAGGCGCTCGAGACCCTCGGGCCGATCTACGTCAAGTTCGGGCAGGTCCTTTCCACGCGGCGCGATCTGCTGCCGCTCGACATTGCCGATGAGCTTGCCAAGCTGCAGGACCGCGTGCCGCCGTTTTCCTCCGAGCTCGCCGTGGCGGAAATCGAGCGCTCGCTCGGCAAGCGCATCGACGAGCTCTTCAGCGCCTTCGAGCAGACGCCCGTCGCGAGCGCGTCCATTGCGCAGGTGCACCTCGCCACCCTCAAGGACGGGCGCGAAGTCGCGGTCAAGGTCCTGCGCCCGGGCGTCGAGCGGGCGGTCGCGCGCGACCTGGAGCTCATCGATACCGGCGCAAGCCTGGTCGAGCGGCTTTGGCCCGACGGCCGCCGGCTGCGGCCGCGTGAAGTGGTCGCGGAATTCGCGCACCACCTCGACGAGGAGCTCGACCTCATGCGCGAGGCCGCCAACGCGAGCCAGCTGCGGCGCAATTTCGAGCGCTCGCCGCTGCTTTGCGTGCCGGAGGTGTATTGGGACCTGTGCTCCCAGCGCGTCATGGTGATGGAGCGCATGCGCGGCACCCCGATCTCGCAGGTGCGGCTCCTCAGGGACAAGGGAATCAATATCCCGGCGCTCGCGCGCGCCGGCGTGGAAGTGTTCTTCACGCAGGTGTTCCGCGACGGCTTCTTTCACGCCGACATGCACCCGGGCAACATCCTCGTCGCCGACGACGGGCGCTACATTGCCCTGGACTTCGGCATCATGGGCACCCTCACCGAGCGCGACAAGAACTACCTCGCGCAGAATTTTCTCGCCTTCTTCAACCGCGACTACCGCCGCGTCGCGCAGGCGCACCTGGAAGCCGGCTGGGTGCCGGCCGAGACGCGCCTGGATGCGTTCGAGAGCGCCATCCGCGCGGTATGCGAGCCGGTGTTCGCGCGCCCGCTGAAGGAGATCTATTTCGGCAAGCTGCTGCTGCGGCTTTTTCAGACCTCGCGGCGCTTCAACGTCGAGATCCAGCCGCAGCTCGTCATGCTGCAGAAGACGCTGCTCAACATCGAAGGCCTGGGACGCGAGCTCGATCCGGATCTCGATCTGTGGCTGACCGCCAAGCCGTATCTCGAGCGCTGGATGCGCGAGCAGCTCGGCTGGCGCGGCTTCGCGCGTGCGTTGCGCCAGGAAGCGCCGCTCTGGGCGGCCACCCTGCCGCAGATCCCCCGCCTCGTACACCGCGCGCTCGCCGAGGACCGCCTGGGCGCGCTGCACGAGACGCTCGAGCGGCTCGCCGACGAGAACGCGCGGCGCAACGATCTTCTCGCCGCTTTCGTGGTCATCGTATTCGCCGGCCTGCTTGGATTGGTGATCGCGTTGCTCTGATGGCGCAGGACAGCTCGCTTCCGGAGTTCTGGGATACCCGCTACCGCGGCGGCGTCACGCCGTGGGACGCGGCCGGCGTTCCGCCTCGTTTGGAATCATGGCTGCAAGCGCGCAAACCGGGATTGCGTGCGTTGGTCCCCGGTTGCGGCACGGGCTACGAAGTGCGCGCTTTCGCCGAACACGGGCACGACGTGGTCGCGATCGAGTTCGCGGACGCGGCGCTCGAGGCGGCGCGGCGCGAGCTCGGAGCCCTTTCCGAGCGCGTGCGCAAGGCGGACTTTTTCGCCTTCGAAGCCGAGCCCTTCGATGTGATCTACGAGCGCGCCTTTATGGCCGCGCTGCCGCGGCGCTTGTGGCCGCAGTGGGCTGCGCGCGTCGCCGAGCTCCTGCGCCCCGGCGGAGAGCTCGTCGGCTTCTTCTATTTCGACGACAACCCGCGCGGGCCGCCGTTCGGCGCCTCGAGCGAGCAGCTCGCCGAGCTTCTTCAGAAGGACTTTCAACTCGTCGAAGACCGGGCCATCGCGCCGAGCGAGTCGATCCCGGTGTTCCAGGGCAAGGAGCGTTGGCAGGTGTGGAAGCGGCGGATATGATGCGCGCGCCATGCTGATCGTGTTTGTCGTTCTCTATCTTCTGGTCACCATCGCGATCGGCCTGTGGGCGGCGCGGCGCGTGCACAACTCGAAGGACTATGTGCTCGCCGGCCGCAGCCTGCCGCTCTACATGAACACGGCGACCGTGTTCGCGACCTGGTTCGGCGCGGAAAGCGTGCTCTCCGTATCGGTCGAGTTCTCCAAGAGCGGCCTCGGCGGCATCATCGCCGACCCCTTCGGGTCGTCCATGTGCCTCGTCCTCGTCGCTCTGTTCTTCGCGCGCGCGTTCTACCGCATGGACCTGCTCACCATCGGCGACTTCTACCGCAAGCGCTATGGCCGGACGATGGAGCTCGGCACCAGCGTGATCATCGTGGTTTCGTACCTGGGATGGACAGCCGCGCAGCTCACGGCGCTGGGGCTGGTGTTCTCGACGCTCACCGACGGCGCGATCTCGCTCTCGACGGGCATCCTGATCAGCGGCACGGTCGTTCTCGTCTACACCCTCTGGGGCGGCATGTGGTCCGTGGCGATGACCGACCTCTTCCAGTCGGTGATGATCATCGCCGGCCTCGGAGCGATCGCTTGGGTGGTCGGCGACATGGCGGGCGGCTCGGGCAAGATCATCGCGGCGGCCGCCGAAGGCAGTCGATTCGAGCTCTGGCCCAGGGGCGGGACCAAAGAATGGCTGGCGTTCACGACCGCCTTCCTGACGCTGGCCATCGGCTCGATTCCGCAGCAGGACATTTTCCAGCGCGTCACTTCGGCGAGGAACGAGCGCATCGCCGTCGCGGGCAGCCTGCTGGGCGGGCTGGTGTATTTCTCGTTCGTGTTCGTGCCGATCTACATCGTCAGCGCCGCTCTGCTCGTCGACCCGTCTCTCGGCGCGCTGCTCAATGCCGAAGACGCGCGCGACATGCAGCGCATCCTGCCGAGCTTCATTCTCGGCCACACGCCGATGTGGATCAAAGTGCTGTTCTTCGGCGCGCTGCTCTCCGCGATCCTCTCCACGGCGAGCGGCGCGATCATCGCGCCGACCTCGCTCGCCACGGAAAACATCGTCCGGCCGCTTTCGCCACGCATGAGCGACCGGCAGTTTCTGCTGATCCTGCGCGTGATGCTGGTCTCGTTCACGCTCGCCGCGCTGCTTTTCGCGCTGAACTCGAAGCAGACGATGTACGACATGGTGCAGAACGCGTACACGGTGACGCTGGTGGCTGCCGTCGTGCCGCTCGCTGCCGGCATCTACTGGAAGCGCGCGAACAACACCGGCGCCGTGTTCTCGTCGCTCTTCGGGCTCGTATCGTGGCTGATCGCGGCGTTCACGGCGCCTGAGGCCACAGTGCCGCCGCCTCTCGTCGGGTTGGTGTTTTCCCTCCTGGGCATGGTCGTCGGCTCGCTGCTGGCCACGCAGAAATAGCGGGCCATGCGCGCCTCAGCGCTCGCGCGGATCCTGTTTGCGGTGTACGCGCTGCTGACGGTGTACGCGACCCTGTACCCGGTGGAAGGCTGGCGCGACCCCGGAATTTCGCCGTTCGCGTACCTCACTGCGCCGTTGCCGCGCTATATCACGCGCTTCGATATCGCGGTGAACGTAATCGGCTACGTTCCCTACGGGTTTTTCGCGGTGGCGGCGATGCATCCGCGCGTGCGCGGAACTCCGGCGTTCGCGCTCGCGACGGTCTCGGCCCTCGCGCTCGCGGTGCTGCTGGAGGCGCTGCAAACCTATCTGCCGACGCGCTTCTCGTCCAACGTCGATGCGTTCTGCAATCTGCTCGGCGGAGCCGCCGGCGCGGCGCTCGGCTTGCGCTATGCGCCGCGCTTGCTCGTCGAGGGCCCGGTAAGCCGCGTGCGGCACAGCGCGTTCCTCGCCGGTAACGAGATCGACGCGGGGCTGGTGCTCATCGGCCTGTGGCTGTTCCTGCAGCTGCACCCGGGAGGGCTGCTTTTCGGTGCGGGCGATCTGCGCGATTTCCTCGGCGCGCGGGAAAGCCGCATGTACGGCGCGGAATTCTTCATCGCCATCGAAGCCATCACCGCGGCCGCAAACTTCACGGCCGTGGCGCTCCTCGTTTCGGCGCTCGCCGCGCCGGGCGCGGCGGTGCGCGCTGCCGTTGGCGGGCTTCTGCTTGCTGCCATTGCCGTGAAGACAGCGGCATTCGCGATCGTCATGCGCGCCGAGGGCGTCCTCGCGTGGGTAACGCCCGGAGCGCAGATCGGTCTTCTGGCGGGCGCGGCGCTCGCGTTGCTGGCGGTCGGCCTGCCGCGCTTCGCACGGCTGCCGGCGGCGGCCATGCTCATGATGGCGGCCACCGTGCTCGTCAACCTCGCGCCGCCGAATCCCTATGTCAGTGCTTCGGTCAAGGTCTGGCAGCACGGCCACTTTCTCAATTTCAACGGTCTCACGCGGCTGCTGAGCGCGGTGTGGCCGTTCGCCGCGCTCGGGTATCTGATGATGCTCGCAGCGCGGCGACCGCGCGAGTAAATCGCTACAATCCCGCGCTTCATGTCCTATTACGCCAGGCACATTTTTTTCTGCTGCAACCAGCGCGACGGTGGACGCACCTGCTGCAACGACAAGGGCGCTTCGCGGATGCGCGACTACGCGAAGAACCGCGTCAAGGAATTGGGCCTTTCGGGTCCGGGCAGGGTGAGGGTGAACCAGGCGGGTTGCCTCGACCGCTGCGAGGAAGGTCCCTGCGCCGTGGTCTATCCCGAGGGCGTCTGGTACACGTACGTCGACCAGGCCGATATCGATGAGATCATCGAGGAGCATCTGCGGCACGGGCGGGTGGTCGAGCGCCTGAAGATGTAATGCGCCCGAGCACGCGTCGCGAGTTCGTGCGTGGCCCGGCCGGCCGCATCGAATGCGCGGTGGACGCTCCGCACGGCTCGCCGCGCGGCACAGCGCTCATCGCGCATCCCCATCCGCTCTACGGCGGCACGCTCGACAACAAGGTCGTGCAGACGCTGGCGCGCGCCTTCGTCGAGCTCGGCTACCAGGCTTGGCGGCCGAATTTCCGCGGCGTCGGCGCGACCGAAGGGGTGCACGACGAGGGCCGGGGGGAGCTGGACGACCTGCGAGCCGTCGTCGAGCACGTCCAAGCGCAGAAGCTGGTGCTTGCCGGCTTTTCGTTCGGGGCCGCGCTGCAGGCGCAGCTTTCCAAAAAGGTCACGATTGAACGGCTTGTCCTTGTCGGCGTCGCGGTGACGAGCTTCGACGTGCCGGAGGTGGCGCGCGACTCGCTGGTCATTCACGGCGAGAACGACGACACCGTGCCGCTCGCCGCGGTGCTCGACTGGGCGCGGCCGCAGGAACTGCCGTTGATAATCGTCCCCGGCGCCGACCATTTCTTTCACCGCAAGCTCCACGTTTTGCGCGGCATCGTCGAGTCGAATTGGCGATGAGCGTCCTCACGGCGCGCGGCCTGCGCAAGTCCTACAGCGGGGTGGAGGTCGTATCCGGCGTGAAGCTCGACGTGGCGCGCGGCGAGTGCTTCGGGCTGCTCGGGCCGAACGGCGCCGGCAAGACGACGACGCTCAGGCTCTGCCTCGGCCTCATCGAGCCCGATGCCGGCGAGATCGAGCTTCTGGGCGAGCCGGTGCCGCGGCGCGCGCGCGAAGCGCGCGCCCGGGTGGGCGTCGTGCCGCAGTTCGACAATCTCGACCCGGACTTCACGGTCGCGGAGAACCTCGTCGTCTTCGGGCGCTATTTCGGCATGGCGGCGCGCGAGATCGAAGCGCGCATGCCGGCGCTGCTGGAGTTCGCCGGGCTTGCCGGGCGCGGGGCGGCGAAGATCGCGACGCTGTCGGGCGGCATGAAGCGGCGGCTCATCCTCGCCCGGGCGCTGGTCAACGATCCGCAGATCCTCTTCATGGACGAGCCGACGACCGGCCTTGATCCGCAGGCGCGCCATCTCATCTGGGAGCGCATGCGGCACCTGACGCAGGAAGGCAAGACGCTGGTGCTCACCACTCACTTCATGGAGGAAGCCGAGCGGCTGTGCCAGCGCCTCGCCATCATGGACCGCGGCCGCATCATCGCCGAGGGCTCGCCGCGCGCGCTCATCGCCGAGCACATCGAGCCGCAGGTGCTCGAGGTTCACGGGCCCGGCTACGAGGCATGGATGCAGCGGGCGTGCTCGCTCGCTCCGCGCGTGGAACGCGCGGGCGACACGGTGTTTGTCTACGCGCAGGATGTCGCACCCATCCTCAAGACGCTCGGCGGCGAAAAGGACCTTGCCTATCTTCATCGGCGGGCGAGCCTCGAGGACGTGTTCCTCAAGCTCACCGGCCGCGATTTGCGGGACTGAGATGCGCTGGATATCGGTCTGGCGCCGGAACATGCTGGTGTGGCGAAAGCTCTTCGCCGCCGCGGTGCTCACCAACCTCGCCGACCCGCTGATCATGCTCTTCGGCCTGGGCTACGGGCTGGGCGCCTTGCTGCCCTCGGTCGAGGGGATGTCCTATATCGCATTCTTCTCCGCCGGGCAGCTTTGCACCGCGACCATGTTCACCGCTTCCTTCGAATCGATGTTCTCCGGCTTTTCGCGCATGCACGGCCAGAAGACCTGGGACGCGATCCTTTACGCGCCGCTCGTCATCGACGACATCGTCGCGGGCGAGATCCTGTGGGCGGCGAGCAAGGCCTGGCTCACCGGCTCGACCATTCTCGGCGTGGTGGTGGTGTTCGGGTTCGCCTCCTCGCCGCTCGTGCTGCTTGCGCTGCCGGCGGCCTTTCTGGTGGGGCTCGCTTTTGCGGCCGTCGGACTCATCATGACGGTGCTCGCCCGCGGCTGGGATTTCTTCAGCTACTACATGACGCTCTTCATGACGCCGATGATGATGATTTCCGGCGTGTTCTTTCCGGTGGAGCGCCTGCCGGCGCCGCTCGTGGCCGTCGCGCAGGCGCTGCCGCTCTATCACGGCGTCGAGCTCGTGCGGCCGCTCGTCGCCGGTCGCCTGCCCGACTCCGTGCCCCTGCACATGGCCGTGTTGCTCGGCTACGCCGCCGTCGGCTATGCAGCGGCGATCTACTTCGCGCGCAGACGCTTCTCGGAATAGGAAGCGAGCATCACGCCCGCGAGAATGGTGGCGATGCCGGCGGCGTGATACGCGCCGAACCTCTCGCCGAGAAAGAGAATGGCGAGCACGGTGCCGAAGGCGGGCAGCAGGTGCAGCGTGAAGCCAGCCGCGTTCGCGCCGACGACGGCGACGCCGCGGTTCCAGCAGATGAAGGCGATCACCGAAGCGGCCAGGCCGATATACACGACGCCGAGGAACTCGGGGAGCGTCGGCCACGCGAACGGTCCATGCACTGCCTGGATCGCATAGACGGGGGTCAACAGCAGCACGCCCGCCGCGGCGATGACGAAAGTGAACGCCGCGCCGCCGAGCTCAACCGGCCGGCGCTTGAGGAGCACGGAGTACGTTCCCCACACCGGCATGGCAAGCAGGATCCAGGCATCGCCGGGATGGAACTCGAGCTGGCGCAAGACGGCCAGCTCACCGCGCGTAAGGATGACCAGAATTCCGGCGAGCGAGACCAGGATCCCGAAGACCTGGCGCAGCGAGGCCCGCTCGCGCTCCAGCACCCACGAGACGAGCAGCATGAAAAGCGGCGCCGACGAGTTGAGCAGCACCGCGTTTATCGCCGTCGTGGTCCGCAGCCCGAGGTACACCATGCTCTGAAACAGCGCGGCGCCGATGAGCGCGAGAAACAGCAGTATGCCGGCGTGGCGGCGGATGACGGCGCGCTTGCGGGCGACCTCGCGCAGCGCGAACGGCGCGAGCGCCGCTGCGGCGACCACCCAGCGCCAGAAATTGAGCGACACGGGATCGAACGCATCGCGCAGCGCGCGCCCGGTCACCCAGTTCCCCGCCCACAGGAAATTCGCGAGCGCAAGCAGCGCAAAGGCGGAGAGGCGGGTGCCGGTCATTTGAGTTCTTTGTACTTGTAGAATCATAACGATGCTCTGGATCAAGACGCTCCACATCGTGTTCATGGTGACGTGGTTCGCGGGGCTGTTTTACCTGCCGCGGCTTTTCGTCTACCACGCGCTGGCCGAAGACAGCGTCTCCAGGGAGCGCTTCAAGGTGATGGAGCGCAAGCTCTACTGGGGCATCATGACCCCGGGCGGGGTGCTCACCGTCGTCTTCGGCCTGTGGCTTTGGCTCGGCTGGTTCCGCGACGCTTCGGGGTGGCTGCACGCCAAGCTCGCGCTTGTGGTCCTGCTCGTCGCCTACCACGTTTGGTGCGGCGGCCTGCTGCGCGCGTTCGCGGCGGACCGCAACACGAAGAGCCACGTCTGGTTCCGCTGGTTCAATGAGGCGCCGGTGCTCGTTCTTTTCGCCACGGTGATCCTGGTTGTCTTCAAGCCGTTCTGAGCGCTTTTTCGCGAGCGCGCCGCGCGGGCTGGAGGAACTGCTTTCCCGGGAAATTACCTCCCTTGGAGGCAAGGACATCTCCGTGGTGCCGGGCGGAGTCTCCTACGAAGGCGACTGGAGCGCCTGCTACCGCGTAAATTTCTGGTCGCGCATCGCTTCGCGGGTGCTGTGGCGTGTCGGGGATTTCGATTACAGGAGCGAGCACGATGTCTATGCAGCCACGAAGGCGCTCGACTGGCTTGCGCACTTCAAGGTAGAGCGCACGCTGCGCGTGAACGTCACGGCGCAGAAAAGCCCGCTGAAGAGCCTGGAGTTCGTCACGCTGCGCATCAAGGACGCGGTATGCGACCGCTTCCGCGAGAAAACCGGCCGCCGGCCGAGCGTCGATCGGGCGCGGCCCGACGTGCGGGTGCACGCCTTCCTCGACGGCACCCACGCGACGCTCTACCTCGATACCTCGGGCGAGCCGCTCTTCAAGCGCGGCTGGCGGCACGGCGTGGCGGACGCGCCGCTGCGCGAGAACCTCGCTGCAGGAATCATTCAGCTCACCGGGTGGCAGCCCGATGAGCCGCTCCTCGACCCCATGTGCGGCGGCGGCACGCTTCTGGTCGAGGCGGCGGCCATGGCGCGCGGCCGCGCGCCGGGCGCCAAGCGCGCTTTCGGCTTCGAGAAGCTTTCGACGTTTGACGCGCAGGCCTGGTCCAAGGTGAAAAGCGAGCAACGGGAAAAGCACGCCGAGCTTCGGCTGTTTGGCAGCGACACCGACCCGAAGGCCCTCAACGCGGCGCGCCGCAACCTGGCGGAAGCGGGCATCGAACGCTGGGTGCAGCTCGAGCGCAGCGATATCCTCGAGCGCGGCGCGCCCGCGCCGAGGGGCGTGATGGTGGCCAACCCGCCCTACGGCGAGCGCCTCGGAAGCGCGGACGAGCTCGCAGCGTTCTATCCCAGGCTCGGCGACGCGCTGAAGAAGAACTTTGCCGGCTGGCGCTGCTATTTTTTCACCGCGGACCTGCGCCTGCCCAAGCTCATCCGCCTGCAGCCTTCGCGGCGCACGCCGCTTTTCAACGGTGCGCTGGAGTGCCGGCTGTACGAGTTCGTGATCGTGTCCGGCTCGCACCGCGGCTAGCGCGCCTGAACTTCCAGCGCGGCTCCTCGCCGCGCCACGGCCCGTAGCGCCAGCCGGAGATCCCGACGCGGATCAAGCGAAGCTGAGATTCCAGCGCTCGAGATCGGCGACCGCGGCGAGCTTGCGGTGATCGGTGAGGTCGAGCCGCAGCGGCGTCATCGAGACGTAGCCCTGCTCGATCGCCCAGCGGTCGGTGCCTTCCTCGGTCGCTTCCACGGGCACGACGGTGAACCAGTAGTGCGTGCGCCCCATCGGGTCCTTGCCGCGCACCACCTTGCCGTCGTAATGCCGCATCGACTGCCGGCTCCACACCGTGCCGCGCGGCGGCCGCGCCGGAAAGTTCACGTTGACGAGCGGCAGGTCGGGGACTTCCAGCAGCATTTCAAGCACCTTCGCGACCCAGGGCTTCAGCACCTCGAAATTGGGCTGCTCGCGGTCGGTGGCCGGCGCGCTCAGCGCGATGCCGCGCAGGCCGAGGAGCGCTGCCTGCTTCGCGCCGGCGAGCGTGCCCGAATGCCAGATTGCGTTGCCGAGATTGGTGCCGATATTGACGCCCGAGAGCACCACCGCCACTTTCTCCCACAGCGTGGTGCCGAGCATCACGCAATCGCCCGGCGTGCCGTTGACGCGGTAAGCGTCGAAGGGCAGCGGCGTGTGCTTGTACGTCACCGGCCGCGAAGCAGTGATCGAGTGGCTGGCGGAAGACATCTCGACGTCCGGGGCCACGACGCGCACTTCGCCGAACCGGGAAGCCACCTGCGCCAATGCGGCTATTCCGGGGCTGTAGACGCCGTCGTCGTTGGTGATCAGGATGCGCATATGCCGACTCGCAGCAATTAGCGTGCGCGTCACGCTGATCCATAACCCGGGCGCCGGCAAGCAGGCCATGACCGCGGCCGCACTGAAGAGGCTGCTCGGCGAGCACGGCCACGGCGCGCGCTATCAGTCCACGAAGGAAGACGGGTGGAAGAAGGCGCTGGCGAAGGAGGCCGACCTCGTGGTCGTCGCCGGCGGCGACGGCACCGTGGGGCGCGTGGCGCGCCGCATGGCCGGCCGCGGCGTGCCGGTGGCGCTGCTGCCGTCGGGAACGGCGAACAACATCGCGCGCACGCTGGGCCAGCTCGAGCGGCCGTTCGAAGAGCTGGTGCGCGGCTGGGCGAGCGCGCGACGGGTCCATCTCGACGTCGGCGTCGCCAGCGGCCCGTGGGGCGAGCGCTATTTCGTGGAGGGCTTGGGAATCGGGCTGTTCGCCGCGCTGCTCGCGCGCTCGGAGGTCGCGCAGCCGAAGAAGCGCACTAACCCCGTGGAAGACGCACTGCGCCGGCTGCAGCGTCAGGCGGCAAGCTGCGAGGCGATCGAGGTCGCCGCGAGGCTCGACGACAAGGACATCTCCGGCCGCTACCTCATGCTGGAGGCGCTCAACCTGCGCTACGTCGGCCCCAATCTGCACCTGGCGCCGGAAAGCGCGCCAGGGGACGGTCACTTCGACGTGGTGCTCGTCACCGAGGCGGAGCGCCTCCGCCTGGTCCACTACTTCGAGCAGTGGCAGGAAAACCGCGAGCGGCTCTCGATGCTGCCTTCGCGCAAGGGCCGGCGGCTCGAGCTCGAGTGGACCGGCGTCGAGCTGCACATCGACGACAAGCTGCGGCCGAAAAAGAGCGCGAAACCGGAAGAGATGGCGGGGCGGGTCGAGGCGCGCATCGGCGGCGAGACGGTGGAATTCCTGGTGCCGGAGCCGAAACCGGCGCGCCGCTAGGCCTTGGCTTCTCCGTGCCGCCTGCGCATTATCTGGGTCACGTATTCCGCGCGGGACTTGCCGTTCACGGGCAATCCCTTCTCCTTGCACCAGGAGACGAGCGACTCGACCTCGACGTGCACCTTTTCGACTCTTTGTCCTTCCTGCTCGATCATCCGCACCGCTTCAAGAGCACTCTGCTGCCATTGCTCAAATGTAGGGTCAAGCTCGTTTCGGTCCTCAACGACGGCAGTCAGACGCTGCCACTGCTTGCGGTCGAACCACGCGAGGCCAACAACCAGGGTGCGACCGGAGGCGTGCTTAAGCATGGGGGTATTTGCCGAGACCTAACGTCACCCATTCTACGCCTGCCGCTGCACATCGCTTCCCAATGAAAAGGGGCCTTGCGGCCCCGTGGCTTGCTCGCTCGCGCTCCTCAGACGATGTCGAGGTGCTCGATGCCCTTGGTGATGTCCTTTTCCTTGGCTTCGTGGCCGTGCAGCTTGATCTGCAGCCGCACCTCGTTGGTCGAGTCGGCGAAGCGCAGCGCGTCCTCGTAGCTGATGCGCCCGGCCTCGTAGAGGTCGAAGAGCGCCTGGTCGAAGGTCTGCATGCCGAGCTCGCGCGACTTCTTCATGATCTCCTTGATCTCGTGGATCTCGCCCTTGAAGATGAGATCCGAGATGAGCGGCGAGTTGAGCAGCACTTCCACCGCCGCGACGCGCCCCCTGCCTTCTTTCGCCGGGATCAGGCGCTGCGAGATCACCGCCTTCAGGTTGAGCGACAGGTCCATGAGCAGCTGCTGGCGGCGCTCCTCGGGGAAGAAGTTGATGATGCGGTCCATCGCCTGGTTGGAGTTGTTGGCGTGCAGCGTGCCGAGCGCCAGGTGGCCGGTCTCGGAGAACGCGATCGCGTGCTCCATCACCTCGCGGTCGCGGATCTCGCCGATCAGGATCACGTCGGGCGCCTGGCGCAGCGTGTTCTTCAGCGCCGCTTCCCAGGAGTCGGTGTCCACGCCGACCTCGCGCTGCGTGATGATGCATTTCTTGTGCGGATGGACGAACTCCACCGGGTCCTCGATGGTGATGATGTGGCCCGCGGAGTTGTCGTTGCGATAGCCGATCATCGCGGCGAGCGAGGTCGACTTGCCGGAGCCCGTGCCGCCGACGAACAACACCAGGCCCCGCTTGGTCATCGCGATGTCCTTGAGCACGGGCGGCAGATTGAGTTCTTCGAAGTTCGGGATCGTGGTGGTGATCACGCGCAGCACCGCGCCGATGTTGCCCTGCTGCACGAAGCAGTTGACGCGGAAGCGCCCGATGCCCGCCGGGCTGATGGCGAAGTTGCACTCCTTGCTCGCCTCGAACTCCGCGGCCTGCCGGTCGTTCATGATCGCGCGCACGAGCAGCGCCGTGTGCTGCGGCGTGAGCGCCTGCTGCGACACCGGCGTCATCTTGCTGTCTATCTTCATCGCGGGCGGAAAGCCGGCGGTGATGAAGAGGTCGGAGCCCTTGCGCGCGACCAGCGCGCGCAGCAGGTCGTAGATGAATTTCGTTGCCTGTTCGCGTTCCATCGTTTTACCCCGCGAAGTTATCCTTGTTGGCGGCCTTGCTGCGCGCTTCGGCCATGGAGATGACGTTGCGCTGCACGAGCTCCTGCAGGTTCTGGTCGAGCGTCTGCATGCCGATCTGGCGCCCGGTCTGGATCGCGGAGTACATCTGCGCGATCTTGTTTTCGCGGATCAGGTTGCGGATCGCCGGCGTGCCGATCATGATCTCGTGCGCCGCGACGCGCCCCGAGCCGTCCTTGGTCTTGAGCAGCGTCTGCGAGATCACCGCGCGGATCGACTCCGAAAGCATCGAGCGCACCATTTCCTTCTCCGCGGCCGGAAACACGTCGACGATCCGGTCGATGGTCTTGGCCGCGGACGAGGTGTGCAGCGTGCCGAACACCAGGTGGCCGGTCTCCGCGCCCGAGAGCGCAAGGCGGATGGTCTCCAGGTCGCGCATCTCGCCCACCAGGATCACGTCCGGGTCTTCGCGCAGCGCGCTTCGCAGGGCGTTGGAGAATGACAGCGTGTGCGGCCCGACCTCGCGCTGGTTGATGAGGCACTTCTTCGACTCGTGCACGAACTCGATCGGGTCCTCGATCGTGAGGATGTGGCCGTGCTCGTTGTCGTTGATGTGGTTCACCATCGCCGCGAGCGTGGTCGACTTGCCCGAGCCGGTCGGCCCGGTGACGAGCACGATACCGCGCGGCTGGTCGGAAATCTCGGTGAAGATCTTCGGGCACTTCAGATCCTCGAGCGACATGATCTTGGAGGGAATGGTGCGCATCACCGCCGCGGCGCCGCGGTTCTGCACGAAGGCGTTGACCCGGAAGCGCGCCAGGTTCGGCACCGCGAACGAGAAGTCGCACTCGAGGTTTTCCTCGTAGAACTTGCGCTGCCCGTCGTTCATGATGTCGTAGATCATGCCGTGGACCTCCTTGTGCTCCATCGCCGGCACGTTGATGCGGCGCACGTCGCCGTGCACGCGGATCATCGGCGGCAAGCCGGAGGAGAGGTGCAGGTCCGACGCCTTGTTCTTGACGACAAAGGCGAGCAGCTCGGTGAGATCCATTACAATGCCTCCCGGGGGGACTGCGCAGCGTTTTTCTTCGCTGGTTCAGGGCATTATGGCAACAATTGCCGACAACCTGCAAGCCGTGAGAGCACGCATTGCGAGCGCCGCCCGCGCCGCGGGGCGCGATCCTGCAACAGTGACTTTGTTGGCGGCGTCGAAGACGCACTCGATCGCGCGCATCGCGGAGGCGCAGGCCGCGGGCCAGCGCGCCTTCGGCGAGAACTACGTGCAGGACGCGCTGCCGAAAATCGACGCGTTGCCCGGGCTGGAATGGCATCTCATCGGTCCCCTCCAGAGCAACAAGGCGCGCATTGCCGCGGAGCGCTTCGACTGGGTGCAGACGGTGGACCGCGAGAAGATCGCCGGCCGCCTGTCGGAGCACCGGCCCGCTCATCGGCCTGCGCTCAATGTGCTCATCCAGGTCAACGTATCGGGCGAGGGCACGAAGAGCGGCGTCGCGCCGCAAGAGGTGGTTGTTCTTGCAAAGACCATTGCGGCGCTGCCGCGTTTGCGCCTGCGCGGGCTGATGGCAATTCCGCGTGCCGGCATGGTTTGCGAATTTTCCAAGCTCAAGCAGCTGTTCGACGACCTGAAAGAGCTCTTCGCCCTGGACACGCTGTCGATGGGGATGTCGGACGATTTCGAGGCCGCGATCGCCGAGGGCTCGACGATGGTGCGGGTGGGCACGGCCATTTTCGGACAGCGTGAGAAGGAGAAGAGCACGGCATGAGCATCGCCTTTCTCGGCGGCGGCAATATGGCGAACGCGCTCATCGGCGGGCTGCTCGCGCGCGGCTACGAGCGGCGCTCCATTTCGGTGATCGAGGTGAGCCCTGCGGCGCGCGCGCGGCTGGCCGCGCAGCACGGCGTGCGCGCGAGCGCCGCGCCGGACGCCAGCACGCTGCAGGCCGGGACGCTGGTGCTTGCGGTGAAGCCGCAGGACATGAAAACCGCGCTTGCTTCCCTTGCCGGCAGCCTGCGCGGCAAGCTGGTGATCAGCATCGCCGCCGGCGTGCGGCTCGAGGCGCTATCGCGCTGGCTGCAAGGGCACCGCAAGCTCGTGCGCTGCATGCCGAACATGCCGGCGCTCATCGGTGCCGGGATAACGGCGCTCTACGCGCTTCCCGAAGTAAGTGGCGAAGAGAGAGCCACGGCGCAGGGCATCCTCGGCGCCGTGGGCGAGGTTGTCTGGGTGGACGAGGAACGCCTGCTCGACCCGGTGACCGCGGTGTCGGGCAGCGGCCCGGCCTATGTCTTCTGGTTCATCGAGCAGCTCGCCGTCTCGGCGGAGAAGCTGGGATTGGCCAAGGATGTCTCCCGTAAGCTTGCGCTCCACACGGTGCTTGGCGCCGCGAAACTCGCGATGCAAAGCAGTGATTCTCCCGAGGACTTGAGAAAGCAAGTGACGTCCAAGGGCGGCACGACGGAGGCCGCACTCAAGGTGTTCGACGAAGAAGGGCTCGCCGAGCGCTTTGCGCGCGCGCTGGAGGCAGCGAGCCGCCGCGGCGCGCAGCTCGGCGACGCGCTCGGGAAAGACTGACGTGCTCGGCCAGATCGCCAGCTTCCTCGTCCACACGGTGGTCACGTTTTTCGTTTTCCTGCTGCTGCTGCGCTTTCATTTCCAGTGGCTGCGGGTTCCTTTCCGCAATCCCTTCGGCGAATTCGTGCTCGCGACGACGAGCTGGGCGGTGGTGCCGGCGCGGCGCGTGATCCCCGGCCTGCGCGGGCTCGACCTGCCGACGCTCCTCCTCGCCTGGCTGGCGCAGGCAATCGGGCTTTGGCTTCAGCACTGGATCCGCGCGAGCGAGCCGGCGCTTGCGGCGCTTATTGTCGCCGCGGCGATGGATGTGCTGCGCTACAGCCTCTACATCCTCATGGGCGCGGTGATCATCCAGGTGGTGTTTTCCTGGATGAACCCGTATACGCCGGTCGCGCCGCTGCTCGACGCGATTACCCGGCCGTTCCTGCGGCCGTTGCGGCGTTTCGTGCGGCCGATCGGCAACATCGACCTTACGCCGCTGGTGCTCGTCATCGTGCTGCAGGTCATCCTGATCGTCATCGGGTACCTGCGCCCGGCGACCATCGCGCTTTGATCCTCGACCTGCACGTGCAGCCGGGCGCCTCGCGCACCGAATTCGCCGGCCGGCACGGTGAGCGGATCAAGGTACGCCTCGCCGCGCGCGCGATCGACGGCCGGGCCAACGAGGCGCTCATCGAGTTCCTCGCCGCGCACTACCATGTGCCGAAAAGCAGGATCCGCATTGCCTCGGGGCTGAAGTCGCGCCAGAAGCGCGTGATCATCGATGAATGACGAAAAAAGCCTGAAGACCCTCACGATGGTCGTCTACGCGCTGCAGGCGGTAGGCTTCATCGTTCCGATCACGTGGATCGTCGCGGTGGTGATCGACTACGTGAAGAAGGACGAGGCGGCCGGAACCTGGCTGGAATCGCATTTCCGCTGGCAGATCCGGACCTTCTGGTTCGGCCTGCTCTGGGGCGTGATCGGCGCCGTGCTGGCGCTGGTGCTCGTGGGCTACCTGGTGTGGGCAGCCGCGGGCATCTGGATGATCTACCGCATCATCAAGGGCTGGCTCTACCTCAACGACGGCAAGCCGCTGCCGGCCTAGCAAAGCGCACTTCGTCGGGATAGGGGAACACGTCTTCTTGGATCCCGGCGCGCAAGCGCGCCTGCTTGTCCTTCCAGAACTCGGGGTCCAGGAGGTCGCGGTGGTACGCGAGGAAGATTTCCTTCGCGTGCGGGTCGGCGACGAGGAAGCGGTCGAACTGCTCCGGAAAGACGTCGATCGGGCCGATGGACCAGTACGGCTCTGCGGAGAGCTCCTCCTCGTAGGACCTTGCCGGCGGGATGCGCCGGAACGTCATCTCGCTCATCGGCTGGATCTCGTCGTAGTCGTAGAACACCACGCGCTCGTGGCGCGTGACGCCGAAGTTCTTGAGCAGCATGTCGCCCGGGAAGATGCCCGCGCCGGCGAGCTCCTTGATGGCGTCGCCGTACTCGCGCAGCACGGCGCGCAGGCGCGCCTCGTCGCCGTCGCGGCGCAGCTCTTCGACATGGATGTTGAGCGGCTGCATGCGCCGCTCGATGTAGACGTGGCCGATGACGATCGCCTCCCCGTCGAACTCGATGATGGAAGCGCATTCGCGCTTGAGCTCCTCCACGAGCGCGGGATCGAAGCGCGCCAGCGGCAACGCGACGAGCGAATACTCCAGCGTGTCGGCCATGCGGCCCACGCGGTCGTGCAGCTTCACCATCAGGTATTTGTCCTTCACCGTCTGGTGGTCGATGTCCTTGGGCGGCGCGAAGCGGTCGCGCATCAGCTTGAACACGTACGGGAACGACGGCAGCGTGAATACGAGCATCACCATGCCCTTGATGCCCGGCGCCTCGACGAACTGGTCGGTCGAGTGGCGCAGGTGATAATGCAGGTCGCGGTAGAAGAGCGTCTTGCCCTGCTTCGCGAGCCCTACTGCCATGTACATCTCGGCGCGCGCCTTCCTCGGCATGAGAAGCCGCAGGAACGAAACCGTCGCCGCAGGCACCTCCATGTCGACGAAGAAGTAGGCGCGCGCGAAGGAGAACAGCACCAGAAGCTGGCTCTCGCCGACGAGCAGCGCATCGAGGTACAGCTCGCCGCGCTCATTCTGCAGGATCGGCACCGCGAACGGCAGCTCGCGGTGCGCGTTGATCACCCGGCCTACGACATAGGCGCCCTTGTTGCGGAAAAAGAGCGCGCCGTGCACCTGGATCTGCAGGCTCGGCCGGGCGCGCATCGGACGCGGGAAGTGCTGCCGCAGAGCGCGAACGACATTGCGCAAGTCGCGCGCCAGATCCTCCCAGGGATTGGCCAGCTCGAAGCTCGCCGCGATTTCCCGCAGCGTCGCGCGCAGGCCGTCCTTGAGCGGGTAGTAGCAGCGGTAGGTCGGCGCCTCGCCTTCGAGGTGCTCGGTCGCCACCGCCGGGCGCCAGAAAATGAACTCGTTGTGGTAGTGGCGCCGGTGCAGGACCTGGCAGGCGGCCGAGTTATAGAAGGTCTCTGCGCACTCCGGCTGCTTGTGATCCTGCAGGAGCCCGATGTAGGCGAGCTTGATGGCCGGCCACAGCGCCTCGTCGCCCGGCAGCTCCGGGAAGCGCTCGACCAGCGCGTCGACCGCTTCCTGCACGCGCTGGTCGTACATCTGGATGCGCTCCCGGGCGAGCGCGCGCATTTCGGCCCAGGCGGCGCGCTCGAAGAGGCGCTTCGCCTCGAGCGCCGCCCGGCGGAACAGCCCGTAATGGCGGTCGAAGCCTTCGAGGATGGCGCGAGCGACCTCCAGCGGCAGGCTGGAGCGCCGCTCGCGGAGGACGTGGACGGCGGCTACGCGACGGCTAGCTTCGATGGCTTCTTCTCGTCGAAGAACTGCTCGTCTTCGGTCGACCCATGCAGCGCCGTGGTGGAAGACTTGCCCCCGGTGACCACCTGCGTGATCTCGTCGAAGTAGCTGGTGCCGACCTCGCGCTGATGCTTGACCGCGGTGAAGCCCTTGTCGGCGGCCGCGAACTCCCTCTGCTGCAGCTCGACGAAGGCGCTCATGTTGTTGCGCGCGTAGCCGTAGGCGAGCTCGAACATCGAGTAGTTGAGGGCATGGAAGCCCGCCAGCGTGATGAACTGGAACTTGTAGCCCATCGCGCCGAGCTCGCGCTGGAACTTGGCGATGGTCGCGTCGTCGAGGTTGCGCTTCCAGTTGAACGAGGGCGAACAGTTGTACGCGAGCATCTTTTCCGGGTAGCGCCTACGGATGGCATCGGCGAAGGCCTTGGCGAACGCGAGATCGGGAGTGCCGGTCTCGCACCACACCATGTCCGCATACTCGGCGTAAGCGAGGCCGCGCGCGATCGCCTGCTCGATACCGTTTTTCACGCGGTAGAACCCTTCCGCGGTGCGCTCCCCCGTAAGGAAGGGCTTGTCGTTTCCGTCGACGTCGGAGGTCACCAGGCTCGCCGCTTCGGCGTCGGTGCGCGCGAGCAGCAGGGTGGGCACGCCCGCCACGTCAGCCGCGAGCCGCGCGGCGACGAGCTTCTGCACCGCCTCCTGCGTCGGCACGAGCACCTTGCCGCCCATGTGGCCGCATTTCTTGACCGAGGCGAGCTGGTCCTCGAAGTGCACGCCGGCCGCGCCCGCCTCGATCATGGCGCGCATCAGCTCATAGGCGTTCAGCACGCCGCCGAAGCCCGCTTCGGCGTCCGCGACGATCGGCGCGAAATAGTCGACCTCGTCGCCGCCTTCCATCCACTGGATCTGGTCGGCGCGGGCAAGCGCGTTGTTGATGCGCTTCACCACGGTCGGCACCGAGGAGACGGCGTAGAGCGACTGGTCGGGATACATCTGCAGCGAATCGTTGGCGTCGGCCGCCACCTGCCAGCCGGAGAGATAGATTGCCGGGACGCCCGCCTTTACTTGCTGGACCGCCTGATTTCCGGTGAGCGCGCCCAGCGAGTTGACGAAAGGGCGCTCCTGCATCATCTGCCACAGCTTTTCGGCGCCGCGCTTCGCCAGAGTGTGCTCGATGCGCACGCTGCCGCGCAGGCGCACCACCTCTTCCGCGCCGTAGCCGCGCTTGACGCCTTTCCACCTCGGGTTATCGGCCCAATCCTTCTCCAGACTCTGCACTTCCTGCTTGCGCTGGTGCACGCTTCCTCCAGTCGGTGATGGTTTCCGTGGAGTTTGCGGGCTTGGTTGGCGCAGAGCAACACGCCATATAGCCTATGCGAAAGGCACTAAAACAAGCATTTACATGAGCTTAGGCACTCCCTATTTCACGATTCGGTAGAGGTTTTCAGATTGTGTTGCTTTGCAGCAGGCTCAGGTCTGGACCAGCTGGCGGTGGCGCTGGATGCTCATGAGGATGCCGGCCCCTATGAAAAGGGTCAGCAGCGCGGTGCCCCCGTAAGAGAGGAAAGGAAGCGGCACGCCCACCACCGGCAGGATGCCGGACACCATGCCCATGTTGACAAAGGCATAGGTGAAAAACATGAGCGCGACCGACGCGGCCAGCAGGCGCGCAAATATGGTCGGCGCGTTCGCCGCGATCATGAGGCCGCGCGCGACGAGCAGCGTGTACAGGGTGAGCAGCACCCCATTGCCGATGAGGCCGAACTCTTCGGAGAACACGGCAAAGATGAAGTCCGTGTGGCGTTCGGGAATGAACTCGAGGTGCGCCTGCGTGCCGTTCAGCCAGCCCTTGCCGGAAATGCCGCCCGAGCCCACGGCGATGGTCGACTGAATGATGTGGTAGCCCGCGCCGAGAGGATCCTGGGTCGGGTCGAGCAGGGTGAGGATGCGCTTGCGCTGGTAGTCGTGCATGAAGTTCCAGAGCGGAAACAGGCTCGCCGCACCCAGGAGGGCGAGCCCCCCCATCACTCTCCAGCTGATGCCGGCGAAAAAGATGACGAAAAATCCGGTCGCGCCGACGAGCGCCGCGGTCCCCAAGTCGGGCTGCCGAAGGATGAGCGCGGTCGGCACCGCGAGCAGCAACCCGCCCAGCACGAAATTCCTCAGGCGCAGCGAAGACTCGTTGCGGTGGAAGTACCACGCGAGCATCAGAGGCAGGGCGAGCTTCATCATCTCCGAAGGCTGAAACCGGGTCACGCCGACATGCAGCCAGCGCCGCGCCCCGTTCACCACATCGCCCGCGAGCGCCACCGCGACGAGCAGCGCGAGCCCGATCGCGTACGCGGGAAGCGCGAAGCGCATCATGGTCTGCGGCGGCACCTGGGCGACGATCCACATCGCGGCGAGCGCGACCGCGAGGTTGGCGACCTGGTTCACCACGCGCGCGGGGTTGTCGTAGCTCGCGGAGAACAGCGCCGCGAGCCCGAGCATCGACAGCGAGAGGATGATCATGAGCAGCGTCGAATCGATGCCCTCGACGAGTCGCCAGGCGATGCGGCGCAGCGGGACGCGCGCGAGCTCCATCAATCGCTTTCCTTCTCCTCCTCGACTTCATCCTCCGGGGTGGGCAGCGACATGCCCTCCGGCAGCTTCCCGAGGAGGTAATAGTCGAGCATGGTGCGCGCGATCGGCGCCGCGGCACGCGCGCCGAAGCCGCCGTTCTCGACCACGATGGCAAGGGCGATGCGCGGGCTCTCGACGGGCGCGAACGCGATGAACAGCGAATGGTCGCGAAACCGCTCCTCGACTCTGGATTCGATGTATTTCTCGCCCTGCTTGATGCCGATCACCTGCGCGGTGCCGGTCTTGCCGCCGCTCGTGTACTGGGCGCCGGCAAAGGCGCGCGCCCCCGTGCCTTCCTTGTTCACCCCCGCCATTGCGCGCCTGACGAATTCGATGTACTCGGCACGCACCGGCACGCGATGCACCCTCGCCGGCTCGAGGTAACGCCGCTCGCCGCTGCGCGGGTTGTCGATATAAGCGACGAGGTGCGGCCGGTACACCATGCCGCCGTTGGCGAGCGTTGCCACCGCCTGCGCCAGCTGGATCGGCGTGTACGAGTTGTAACCCTGTCCGATGCCGATGGAGATCGTCTCGCCGGGATACCACTTTTGCTGCTCCGGGCGGCGGAAGCGCTTCACCTTCCATTCCGGCGAAGGCAGAACGCCGGTCACCTCGCCCTGCAGGTCGATGCCGGTGCGCGCGCCGAAGCCGAAGTTCTTCATGAAGCTGGCAATCGCATCGATGCCCATGTCGTTCGCCACCATGTAGTAGTAGGTGTCCGAAGACACGACGATCGACTTGTAGAGGTCGACTACGCCGTTCCCGCCGGGCTTGGAGTCGCGAAAGCGCCGCCCGCCGAACTCGAAATAGCCCGGGTCGTGGATGGTGCTGTTGTAGCGGCGCTTGCCGGCCTCGAGCGCGGCAAGCGCCATGTACGGCTTGAACGTCGAGCCCGGGGGGTACGCGCCGGCAATCACGCGGTTGTAGAGCGGGCGGTCCGGCGAGTTGTTGAGCTCGGACCAGTACTGCGGGTCGATGCCGTCGACGAACTGATTCGGGTCGAAGCCGGGTTTCGAGACGAACGCGAGCACCGCGCCGGTGGAGGGCTCGAGTGCGATCGCAGCGCCGCGGCGCTCGCCGAAAGCGCTCTCGGCCACCTGCTGCAGCCGCAGGTCGAGCGTCAATCCAATGTTGTTTCCCGGCTGCGAGGGCGTGCGCGACAACGTGCGGATGCCGCGCCCGGCGGCATCGATTTCCACCTGCTCGAAGCCGGTGATTCCGTGCAGCTCGTTCTGGTAGCTCGCCTCGACGCCGCTCTTGCCGATGGAGTCGGTGCCCCGGTAATTGGCGTCGACGCCCTCTTCTTCGAGCCGTTCCTGATCCTCCTGGTTGATCCTGCCCATGTAACCGATCACGTGCGAGGCGATCTCGTCGAACGGGTACTGGCGGAAGAGCCGCGCCTTGATCTCCACCGCGCCGCCGAAGCGGTAGCGGTTGGCGGCGAACTTCGCCACTTCCTCGTCGTTCAGGCGGGTGCGGATGGGCAGGCTTTCCGCGTTGCGCGACTCGGCCAGGAGCTTGCGAAAGCGCGCGCGGTCGCGCGGCTGGATCTCGATGAGCTCGGCGATCTCGTCGATGGTGCGCTCGAGGCTCGCTACCTTGCGTGGAAAGATCTCCAGCGTATAGCCGGAGTAGTTGCGCGCCATCACGATGCCGTTGCGGTCGAGGATCAGCCCGCGGTTGGGTGGCACGGGGACGATCGAGATGCGGTTGTCTTCCGCTCGCGCGGCGTAGTCGTCGTAGCGCACGACCTGAAGAAAGAAAAACCGCGCGGCGAGCAGGCCAAAGGCGACGAGCACCACAACGCCCGCGATGCCGATGCGCAAATGAAACTGGTGCAGCTCGCGCTCGTAGTTCCGGAGTTCTGCGCTATGCATGCCGTGCGCCTAGATGGTCTGCTCGCGTTCGAGGCGGCGCTGCGGCAGCAACAGCAGCCAGGTAATCATCGGCCACAGCACCGCGGCGACAAGCGGACTGACGTAGAGCGGCCAGCCCGGGAACGCATCGCCGGCGGCGAGGCGCACGAGAAGCACGAGCGTCTGTGCGATCACCAGCATTACCGCGACATGCACGGCCTGCAGCAGCGGCCCGAACCATAAGATGCGGCGCGACCACCAGATCGACAGGAACGCGAGAAGCGAATAGGCCAGCGCGTGCTGGCCGAGCAATACGCCGTTGCCCGCATCGACAACCAGTCCGAGCGCCCAGGCGATGCCCAGCCCCACGAGCCGCGGCTGCCGCACGCACCAGAAACTGAGCACCAAGGCGACGAAGTCGGGCACGAGGCGCAGGTCCGGCCAGGGAAGGAAGTCCAGGAAAAGGGCTACCGCGAACGAGGCCGCAATGGTTCGTACCTTGGCCGGCCGCAGCAATTGTTCGGATCTACTTTGTGCCATCGTCCTTACCCTTGGACCGCGCGCGGCGCGACTTGTCCTGCCGGCGGTCCTTGGCGGGCCCGGCCTCCCCCGGGCGGGGGGGGCGCGCGGTCTCGTCCGAAAGGACCAGGACGTAGCGCCCGCGGTCGACTCCGGCGGCCGGCTTGCATACCGCCCGCACGGAGCTAAGTTCCGCGTCGCGTTCAATGCGCACTACCGTGGCGACCGGTAGTCCCGGCGGGTACGTGCCGTCGATACCCGAAGTCACCAGGCGGTCGCCGTTCTGGATCTCGGCATTCGCCGACATGAAGCGCAGCTCGAGCATGCCCGAGGACCCGCCGCCGAAGGCGACTGCGCGCATGCCGGTGCGCACGACCTGCACCGGGATGGCCTGGTCGCGGTCGGTGAGCAGCGTGACCTCCGAAACCAGGGGATGCACCCGCGTGACCTGGCCGAGCACGCCCGCTTCATCGGCCACCGGGCTGCCGGGCTTGATGCCCTGCTGGCTGCCCCGGTCGATGAACACCTTGTGCGAGTACGGGTCGCGCCCCGCGTACAGGATCTCGGCCGGCGTGGACTTGACCTCGACGCGTTCCGCCGCGCCGATGAGCCGCCGCAATTGTGCGGCTTCCGCTTCGGCGGCCCGGTAGCGCTGCGCATCCTCCGCGAGCGCGAGCGCTTTGGCCCTCAGGGCCGCGTTGTCTTCGACGAGCTGGGCCTGCGTGGAGAAGTAGGTGCCCACCGCGGCGAGTAAATCGATCGGCGCCGTCGCCACCCGCTGCAGCGGATAAACGACCACGGCGAGCGCGCTCCTCACGCTTTCGGCGTAGCGGAAACGGGCGTCGAGCACGAGAAGCGCAAGCGAGAGCGAAGCGAAGAAAAACAGCCGAACGAGCGGCGCCGGGCCCCGCTTGAAGAAAGGCGGGGGGCTCTGGTCCATCCGGCGCTAGTCGTTGGTGAAGATCGGGCCGAAATGCTCCATCTTTTCCAGCGCCTTGCCGGAGCCGCGCACCACGCAGGTGAGCGGATCGTCGGCCACGATGACCGGCAGCCCGGTCTCCTCCATCAGGAGGCGATCCAGGTCGCGCAGCAACGCGCCCCCGCCGGTAAGGACCATGCCCTTCTCCGCGATGTCGGCGCCGAGCTCGGGCGGCGTCTGCTCGAGCGCGGACTTGACCGCGGAGACGATCTGGTTGAGCGGCTCGGTGAGCGCCTCGAGGATCTCGTTGGACGAAATGGTGAAGCTGCGCGGGATGCCTTCGGCCAGATTGCGGCCTTTCACTTCCATCTCGCGCACCTCGCTGCCGGGGAACGCGGAGCCGATCTCCTTCTTGATGAGCTCGGCGGTCGTCTCGCCGATCAGCATGCCGTAGTTGCGCCGGATGTAGTTGATGATGGCTTCGTCGAACTTGTCGCCGCCCACCCGCACCGAGCCCGAATAGACCATGCCGCCGAGGGAGATCACGCCGACCTCGGTGGTGCCGCCGCCGATGTCGACCACCATCGAGCCGGTGGCATCGGCCACCGGCAGGTCGGCGCCGATCGCCGCCGCCATGGGTTCTTCAATCAAATAAACTTGCCCGGCTCCGGCCCCGATCGCGCTCTCGCGGATCGCGCGGCGCTCGACCTGCGTCGAGCCGCAGGGCACGCAGATGATGATGCGCGGGCTCGGCGAGAACAGCTTGTTGTCGTGCACCTTCTTGATGAACTGCTTGAGCATCTGCTCGGTGACGGTGAAGTCGGCGATGACGCCGTCCTTCATCGGGCGGATGGCGATGATGTTGCCCGGCGTCTTGCCGAGCATCTGCTTCGCTTCCTTGCCGACCGCCTGGATGGTTTTCTTGCCGTTCGGCCCGGCCTCCTGGCGGATCGCCACCACGGAGGGCTCGTCGAGGACGATGCCTTTTCCGCGGACGTAGATCAGGGTATTGGCCGTCCCGAGGTCGATCGCGAGATCGTTCGAGAAGTAGCTGCGCAGGAATCCGAACATGGGCAAGCGGAGGCTTTCTCCTGTGTTTTTGTGCGCCGCAAGGCTGGGCGCAGGTCGCCGATATAATACGCCAACGACGCCGTTGTATTAAGGGAAAAGTCCCAAATTTACAGGCGTAAACGGTAGCAGAGCGCTGCATTTCCATGTCGCTTTCCGACGACCAGATTCGCCGCATCGCGCGGCTCGCCCGCATCGCCGTTCGGCCCGAAGAATTGGCCGCGGTGGGCGAGCGCCTGAACCGGGTTCTGGGCCTGATCGACCAGATGCGGGCGGTCGACACCGCCGGTATCGAGCCCATGTCCCATGCGCTCGATGTGGTTCAGCGGCTGCGTCCCGACGAGGTCACCGAAAGCGACCGGCGGGACGCCTACCAAGCGCTCGCCCCGGCGGTGCAAGAGGGCCTGTATCTCGTCCCTAAAGTGATCGAATAGCGTGCTGAACGCCACGCTTACGCAGCTTTCGGAAGCGCTCGCCGCAAAGCGCATCTCCTCGGTGGAGCTGACGCGCGCGTTCCTCGAGCGCATCCGCAAGCTGAACGGCGAGCTCAACGCTTTCATCACCGTCGACGAGGCGCACAGCCTCGAAGGCGCGAAGCGCGCCGACGAGCGCAGGGCAAAGGGCGAGGCGGGCCCGCTCAACGGGATCCCGGTGGCGCACAAGGACATCTTCTGCACGCGGGCGCTGCGCACGACCTGCGGCTCGAAGATGCTCGAGAACTATACGAGCCCGTACGACGCGTACGTGATCGAGCAGTTCGAGCGCGCAGGCAGCGTGCTTCTCGGAAAGTGCAACATGGACGAGTTCGCCATGGGCTCGTCGAACGAAACCTCGTACTTCGGGCCGGTGCGCAATCCATGGGACAAGCGGCGGGTGCCGGGCGGCTCCTCCGGCGGCTCGGCGGCGGCGGTCGCGGCGCGCATGGCGCCGGCCGCAACCGGAACCGACACCGGCGGCTCGATCCGCCAGCCTGCAGCCCTTACCGGCATCTGCGGACTCAAGCCGACCTACGGCGTGGTCTCCCGCTACGGCATGGTGGCCTTCGCCTCGTCGCTCGACCAGGCGGGACCGATGGCGAAAAGCGCTGCCGACCTGGCCGTCATGATGAATGTGATGGCCGGCTTCGACGCGCGCGACTCCACGAGCCTCCAGCGCCCGAAGGAGGATTACACGCGCGGGCTGAATCGCAGCCTGAGCGGTTTAAGGATCGGACTGCCGAAAGAATATTTCGGCGCGGGCATCGAGCCGGGCGTACAGCGCGCGGTCGAGGAGGCGGTGCGCTGGTTCGCCTCCCAGGGCGCGCAGAGCGTGCCGATCGAGCTGCCGAACGCGAAACTCGGCGTACCGGTCTACTACGTCATCGCGCCGGCCGAGGCGTCGTCCAACCTGTCGCGCTTCGACGGCGTGCGCTACGGCCACCGCGCGAAAGGGTATTCGGACCTCGCCGACATGTACGCGCGCAGCCGCGCCGAAGGCTTCGGCGCCGAAGTAAAACGCCGCATTCTCGTCGGCACGTACGTGCTCTCGCACGGCTATTACGACGCGTACTACCTTCAGGCGCAAAAGGTGCGCCGGCTGATCGCGCGCGATTTTGCCGCCGCCTTCGAGCGCTGCGACATCGTGCTCGGGCCGACCGCGCCGAGCGCCGCGTTCGCGCTTGGCGCGAAGACCGACGACCCGGTCAAGATGTACCTGAACGATATCTTCACCATCCCGGCGCCGCTCGCCGGCCTGCCCGCGCTTTCGGTGCCCTGCGGGTTCGACGCAGCGGGGCTGCCGGTCGGCCTGCAGCTCATGGGCAATTATTTTTCGGAGGCCGTGCTGCTCGGCGTGGCGCACCGCTATCAGCAGGCCACCGATTGGCACTTGCGCGTGCCCTCGGAAACGCCGCTGTGAGGCTGCTCCTGATTTTCGTCGTGCTGGTTCCGCTCGCTGCGGCCGCGCAGGAAAAGGCCGAGACCCGGGAGCTCGTAGGGCACATCGGCAGCCGAGCCGCGCTTCTCGTGCTCAACGCAACGCAGGCCAGGGACGCGGGCTGGCAGCTCACCGGCGAATACATCGTGCTGCCCACGCTCGTTCGGCGGTTCCTGCAAGGCGAGCGCGGCCCCGAGCTCGGTGTCACTACGCTCAGGGAAGGCACCACGCCGATCCTCTACGGCCGCGATCCCGTCGGCGAGCTGCGCGGCCTCTGGCGCGACGGAATGTTCAAGGGAACGCGCTATGGCCCGGGCGGGCAGGAGCGCGAGCGCTTCGAGTTCAGCGAGGATTTCCCTTCGATGGAGGGCTACAGCGCGACGGTGCGCTGCGATTCCGTGCTCGCGTACGAGGTCGAGCAGGGCAAGGTGAAGAGCCTCGAATGGCGCTCGCAGGGCTGCACGCTCTCGGGACTCGAGCAGCAGCCGATGCAAGGCGGCTTGCGCCTCGGGTCGCAGGGTTGCAGCGTCACGCTGCGCGAGGTGGGCGAGGCGGTGAAGGTGGCGGCGCAGGGCTGCAGCAGCCAATGCGGCGCGGGCTCGCCGCCCGCGCCGCTGGTCGTCGACCGGCGCGGCAGCTGCCGGCTTCTGCGAGCGGAGGCGCGCTAGATGGCCTGGGAAATCGTCGTCGGCATCGAGACGCACGCGCAGCTTCTCACCCGCAGCAAGATGTTCTCCGGCGCGTCCACCGCCTTTGGCGCGCCGCCGAACCGCAATGCTTCGGCGGTCGATATCGCGCTTCCGGGCGTGCTGCCGGTGCCCAATCGCGCGGCGATCGAGCATGCGGTCCGCTTCGCGCTTGCCGTCAAGGGTGCGATCAACCGGCGCTCGATCTTCGCGCGCAAGAACTACTTCTATCCCGATCTGCCGAAGGGCTACCAGATCAGCCAGTACGAGCTGCCGATCGTGCAGGGTGGCGAGATCCGATTTTTCGTTGGTGAAACAGAAAAGACGGTGCGGCTTACGCGCGCGCATCTCGAGGAGGACGCCGGCAAGTCGCTGCACGAGGATTTTCACGGCATGAGCGGCATCGACCTCAACCGCGCCGGCACGCCGCTGCTCGAGATCGTGTCGGAGCCGGAGCTTCGCGGCGCGAAGGAGGCGGTCGCCTATGCGCGCGCGCTGCACGCGCTGGTGACGTGGATCGGGATTTGCGACGGCAACATGCAGGAAGGCTCGTTCCGCTGCGATGCGAACGTCTCGGTGAGAAAAACCGGCGATCCGCGCCTCGGCACGCGCTGCGAGCTCAAGAACCTGAACTCCTTCCGCTTCATGGAGCGCGCGATCGGATTCGAGGCGCGGCGCCAGATCGAGCTCATCGAGGAGGGCGGCACCGTGGAGCAGGAGACGCGGCTCTACGACCCCGAGCGCGACGAGACGCGCTCCATGCGCAGCAAGGAAGAGGCGCACGATTACCGCTACTTTCCCGACCCGGACCTTCTACCGCTGGTGGTCGAGGAAAAGCTGATCGAAAAGCTACGCAGCGAGCTTCCCGAATTGCCCGACGCAACGCGCGAGCGCTTCAAGTCCGAGTACGGCCTATCGGCATACGACGCGCAGGTTCTTACGGGCAGCCGGGCGCTGGCGGCATACTTCGAGGCAGTCGCCAAGAAAGCAGATGCGAAGCTCGCTGCAAACTGGATAACCGGCGAATTATCGAGCTACTTGAACGAACGAAACCTGTCTATTGAGTCTTCGCCGATAGCCACCGAGGTGCTCGCCTGGATGATCGGCCGCATTAAAGACGGCACTATCTCCGGAAAGATCGCAAAGGAGAAAGTGTTTCCGGATCTCTGGGAAGGAAAGACCGTCGCTTTGGGCAAAGCAACGCTTCCTGCGCTTGACGCATACATCGAAGCGCAGGGATTCAAGCAGATCAGCGATGCCGGCGAGATCGAGAAGCGGGTTGACGAGGTGCTCGCCGCCAACGAGAGACAGGTGCAGGACTACCGGGCGGGAAAAGAAAAGGCGTTCAACTCGCTCGTCGGGCAGGTCATGAAAGCGACCAAGGGGAAGGCGAATCCGGCCCAGGTCAGCGAGATGCTGAAACGCAAGCTATCGGCGTGACCCGTCGCCGCCGCGCGTGAGCTCCAGGTAGCGCTTCTTGTCCGCGTCGTACTTCGCGTTGATGGTTTCGGCGTCGCGCTTTTTCGTCTCGAGCAGCTCCTGCTGCGACTTGAGCTCCATCTCGGCGCTCTGCATGTCTTCGGCGAGCTTTTCGGGCGGCTTGTTGTTGCCCTTGTAGAACTCGAGCTCCTTGTCGTAGCCGGCCTGGCGCTTGCGGATCGCCGCGATGCGAGCCTCGACTTCCTGCGCCTGCTTGGCGTTGTCGGCGAGCGCGCGCTCGCGCGCGACCTCGATGTCGCGCTCGCTGGAGTAGGTCGCAAGCAGCGCGCGGTTGCGCCGGGACTGCTCCTTCGCTGCAGCCTCCGCCTCCCGCTTCTTCGCCTCCTCCTCCGCCTTCGCGGCGCGCGCCTTCTGCGCGCCTGCCGGGTCGATGCGCTTGATCACCATGCCTTCCTTGTTCAGCTGCTCGACTGGCTGTCCGAGGCATTCCTGCGGAATCGTGGAGCCGTAGTATTTCCTGCCATCGTTGCCGACACAGCGGAACGATTGCGCCTGCGCGAGAAGCGGCGCCGCAATGAGTAGTGCGGTTGCGGTGATGAGGATCTTGCGCGTCATTGCCATTCCCCCCAAGGGCGGCGACAGAGGCATTCTAAGATAAAATCCCTGCATGCTGTTCGCGGACAGGTCCTTCATCGCCGACATGACGGCCAAGATGATGCTCGAGGTGAAGGCGGTGCACTTCTCCGAGGGCAAGCCCTTCGTGTTCACCTCGGGCTGGGCGAGTCCGGTGTACATCGACTGCCGCAAGCTCATCTCCTACCCGCGCGTGCGCTCGGCGATCATCGATTTCGCGACCGCCACCATCGTGCGCGACGTCGGCTTCGAGCAGTTCGATACCGTCGCCGGCGGCGAGACCGCCGGCATTCCGTACGCCGCCTGGATCGCCGATCGGCTTTCGCTGCCGATGCAATACGTGCGCAAGAAGCCCAAAGGCTTCGGCCGCGGCGCCCAGATCGAGGGCCACATCGAGGAAGGCGCGCGCACGCTGCTCGTCGAGGACCTCACCACCGACGGCCGAAGCAAGATCAATTTTTGCAAGGCGCTGCGCGACGCGGGCGCGGTCGTCGATCACGTCTTCGTCACCTTCTACTACGATATCTTTCCGGAATCGAAGCGCATTCTCCACGACATCAACGTGCGCCTGCACCACCTTGCGACCTGGTGGGACGTACTGCGCGTCGTGAAGGAGGGCGGCTATTTCGCGCCGCCGGTGATAGATGAAGTCGAGCGTTTCCTGCACGCGCCGGCCGCGTGGTCGGCTGAGCACGGCGGGGTTTCCGCGTTCCCGGAGAATTGACCACCTTAAGGGAGATTCCATGTTCAGAACCGTCATTGCAGCCGCCGCAGCTCTTGCGCTCGCGGCGAGCGCGGCCTTCGCTCAGCCCAAGGCCAAGTACACCGCCAAGATCGGGCACCTCGAAGCGGCCACGCAGCCGCGCCACCAGGGACTCATCAAGGTGGCCGAGCTCGTCAAGACGCGCACCAACGGCGAGGTCGAATTCCAGCTGTTCCCTTCTTCGCAGCTTGGCAACGCGCGCCAGATGATCGAAGGCACGCAGCTCGGCACCGAAGAAGGCACGGTGATGCCGGCCGCCTTCCTCGGCGGCTTCAACCCGGCGATTTCGATCCTCGACATCCCGTACATCTTCCCGTCGGACCGCGCGGCGGCGCAGAAACTGCGCGCCGGCCCGTTCGGCAAAGCGCTGCTCGACTCCTTCTCCTCGCGCGGCTTCGTCGCCATCGCGCTGTGGCCGAACGGGCGCAAGTCGCTCACCTCGAACAAGCCGCTCGACTCGCTCGAGGCGCTGCGCGGCCAGAAATTCCGCGTCATGGACTCGAAGATCCTGATCGAGCAATTCGCCGCGGTGAATGCCTCCGCGGTGGCGATCAACTTCGGCGAGCTCTATACCGCGCTGCAGACCGGCGTGGTCGACGGCGAGGAGAACCCGCTCGACACCATCTCGACGATGAAATTCCACGAGGTGCAGAAGTATCTCGTCGTCACCGAGCATGGGGCGATGGAGGACGTGGTGCTGTTCAACCCGGGCTGGTGGAAGAAGCTGCCGGCGGCGCACCGCGCGACCATCGTCAAGGCCTTCAACGAGGTGCGGCCGGAGTTCGAGAAGAACAAGGACGCGGCGCAGGAAAAGGCGCTGGAGATCATCCGCGCCTCGGGCAAGACCAACGTGCGCGTGGCCGACGAGAAGGAGCGAGCGCGCCTGCGCGATGCAATGTACCCGCGCGCGCGCGCAGCCTACCTCGAGCGCGGCGGCGCGGAGGGCCAGAAGCTGATCGCGCTCTACGAGCAGGAGCGCAAGAAGCTCGGCAAGTGATCTGAGCGCGCTGCTCGCCGCGTTGCGGTGGATCGAGCGCGGCGCGGTCGCCGCGCTCATGATCGCGATGGCGCTCGCCTACGCGTTCAACGTCGCGGTGCGCGAGCTCGCGCCGACCCACGCCTCGACGTTCGCGTGGATCGAGGAGGCATGCCTGTTCGGCCTCGCGTGGACCGTGTTCCTCGGGCTCGGCCTCGCGCTCGAGCGCGGCCGCCACATCGCGATGACGAGCCTGCTCGAGCGCTTCGCGCCGGGCCTGCGGCGCGCGCTCAAGCTGGCCATCGATCTCACCGGCAGCGTATTCAGCCTGTACATCGCGAAGCTTGGGCTCGACATCACGCTGTTCGTGGCGCGCAGCGGCCAGCTGAGCCCCACGCTCGACGTCTCCATGGCATGGCTCTACGCCGCGATGCCGGCGGGCTTCGTGCTGCTCGCGTTGCGCTACCTCCTCGAGCTGCCCGCGCCCCAAGGGCGGCTTGCGGCGCGCGCTGCCAGCCGCGAGCACTAAGGAGCCCGGCTTGCTCGTCGCCCTGCTCGCCGTTCTCGCATTCGCGATGCTGGCGCTCGGCTTCGAGATGATGCTGGTGATGGGCCTGCCGGCGGTGCTCGCCAAAGCGGCGTTCCAGTCCGGCATGCCGGACGTGATCATCCCGCAGAAGATCATGAGCGGCGTCAACGTGGGCACGCTGCTCGCGATCCCGTTTTTCATTTTCGCCGCGGAGCTGATGGCGCACGGCGTGATCGCGAAGCGGCTCACGGGGATGGTGCGCGCGCTCGTCGGCCACACCTCAGGCGGCATCGGGCATACGACGGTGGCCTCGTGCATGGCCTTCGGCGCGGTGTGCGGCTCCGCGCCGGCGACGGTCGCGGCGCTCGGCCGCCTGCTGCATCCCGAGCTGCAGCGGGCGGGCTATTCCGAGAAGTTCAGCCTTGGCCTCATTGCTTCGTCGGCAGAGTGCGCGCTGCTGATTCCGCCGTCGATCACCATGATTATCTACGGCTGGATCACCGGCACCTCGATCGCGGCGCTTTTCGCCGGCGGCCTCGTGGTCGGCGTGGTGCTCGGCGTGGCGTTCCTGGGCCTCGTGCAATGGGAGACGTGGCGCGTGGCGGCGCGGCGCGGCGAAAAGCCGAAGCCCGGCGAGCGCCTGGCCGCCATAAAGGCGGGCGCGTGGGCGCTCGGTCTTCCGCTCGTTATCCTCGGCGGCATCTATTCCGGCATATTCACCGCGACCGAAGCGGCAGCGGTCGCCGTGGTGTACGCGATGTTCGTCGAGCTGGGGGTCTACCGGGCGATCGGAGTTCGCGATGTCGCGCGCATCGCCGAGGCGAGCGCGGTCACCGTGTCGGCGATTTTCGTGCTGCTCGCCATGGGAGCGCTGCTTTCGCACTTCGTGGTGCTCGCCGACCTGCCGCGCATCGTGCTCGATTTCGTGCGCGAGCTGAACATGAACTGGGTCATGTTCCTCATGTTCGTGAACGTGCTGCTCTTCATCGCCGGCATGTTCATCGACCCGAACTCGATCCTGCTGCTTTTCGTGCCGACGCTGTATCCGGTCGCGACGGCCCTCGGCATCGATCCGGTGCATTTCGGCCTGCTCGTGACCCTCAACATCTGCATCGGCATGATCACGCCGCCCTTCGGGCTGGATCTTTTCGTGGCCTCGAGCACCCTTAACCGCCCGGTCGAGATGGTCATCGGCGGAATCTGGCGCTTCGTGCTCGTGAACGTCGCGGTGCTCGCCCTCATAACGTACGTGCCGGCCATCTCGATGGCGCTGCCGAAGCTGCTGCTATGAAGGTCGCTACGCTTGCCTGCCGCGTCGTCGAGCACCAATGGGTGAGCGCGCGCTACAAATACCTGCGCCTTTCGTGTCCGGCGCCGCTCGCCCGCCATACCGCCGCCGGGCAATTCTTCCAGCTCGCCTGCCCGGTGAGCGAGGCGCAGGCGCCGTTTCTGCGCCGGCCGATGAGCGTCTACGGCATCGGCCCGGAAGAAGACCGCATCGAGTTCCTGTACCACGTCAAAGGCATCGGCACGCGCGCGCTCGAGCGCCTGCGGGCCGGTGACGCGCTCACCGTGACCGGGCCCCTCGGCACCGGGTTCGCTTTCTCGCCCGACTGGAAGCGCGTGCTCCTGGTTGCGCGCGGCGTGGGCCTTGCCACCATGGCGCCGCTCGTGCCGCTCGCCGCCCGCGCCGGCGTGGCGATCACCGCCGTGCTTTCGGCGCGCGCGCCGGGCGAGCTGATGACGCAAGAGTTCCTGCGCGGCGCGCCTGCGAGCGTGCACGCGGTATTCGATTCGGACGGCAGCTCCGCCGTGGAACGCGTCGAACCCCTTCTCAGGAACCTTCTCGACGCCGAGCGGCCCGACAGGGTGTACACCTGCGGCTCGAACCGCCTGCTTGCCCTGCTGCAGAAGCTCGGGGCGCACGGCGAAGTGGCGCTCGAGCAGCAGATGGCCTGCGCCATGGGGGTCTGCCTTTCCTGCGTGCGCCTGTTCAACGAAGAGGGCGAAAAGGTTTTCCGCCGCGTCTGCTGCGAAGGGCCGGTGTTCCCGCTCGGCGCCGTGGCGGGGGAGGTGCAGTTTGGTTGACCCGCAGGTAGACCTCGGCGTCAAAATCGGCTCGTTGATGCTGAAGAACCCGGTCATGCCGGCCTCGGGTTGCTTCGCCCATGAGTACGCGCAGGCGATGGACCTCGGCCGGCTCGGGGCACTCGTCACGAAGAGCGTGACTCCCAAGCGCCGGATCGGCAATCCGGTGCCGCGCGTTGCCGAGACCGATGCCGGCATGCTGAACTCCATCGGCATCCCGTCGAGCGGGCTGCTCTACTACGTGGACAAGATCCTTCCGCATTACGTGGGCGTGCCGGCGCCGCTCGTAGCGAGCGTATCGGCCGACACGGCGGAAGAGTTCGCGGCGGCCTGCGAAGCGCTCTCGGTGCCCGGCGTGTCGGCGATCGAGGCGAACATCTCGTGCCCCAACATCGAGGCCGACGGCCGCGCCTTCGCCATGTCGCCCAAGGACACGCACCGCGCCATCTCCGAAATCAAGCGCCATGCGCGCGTGCCGATCTGGGCCAAGCTCACGCCCAACGTGGCTGACATCGCGGAAATCGCGCGCGCCGCCGAGGATGCCGGCGCGGATGCGCTGGTGGTGGCGAACACGCTGCTCGGCATGGCGATCGACCCGGAAACGAGAAAGCCCAAGCTCGGCAACGTGATGGGCGGGCTCTCGGGCCCGGCGATCCGCCCGGTGATCGTGCGCATGGTTTTCCAGTGCGCGCGCGCCGTGCGCATTCCGGTCATCGGCTGCGGCGGCATCCTCAGCGCGGGGCACGCGGTAGAACACCTGCTTGCCGGCGCCACGGCGGTGCAGGTTGGCACCGCTTCCTTTCTCGACCCCGCTGCGATGCTCGGCATCATCGACGGGCTTGCGGCGTACTGCGAGCGGCACGGCGTGGCGCGCATTGCCGAGCTCACCGGCTCGGTGCGCATCGATCCCGGCCTGACCGATCGCTGGCTGCGGCTCGCGCAGCAGAGCGGCTAGCCATGGGCCCCGACAACCCGATGCGTCCGGTCTTCGACCGCGCCGACCGCGAGCAGGCGGCCGAGCTCTTCGAGGCGGTGCGCAGAATCTCCGCGGCGCGTGTCGGAGTGACGCGCCCGTCCTTCAGCGAAGTGGAAACGGCGGCGATGAACGTGATCGCCGAAGCCGCCGCGAGCGCGGGGCTCGCGACGCGCCACGATGCCGCCGCGAACCTCGTGATCGAAATGCCCGGCCAGCCGGCGGGCAAGGCCGCCTACTGGATGGGCTCGCATCTCGACTCGGTGCCCGAGGGCGGCAACTACGATGGACTCGCCGGCGTGGTCGCCGGGCTGCTGTGCCTCGCCAAGGCCAGGCGCCTCGGGATCGCGCTGCGGCGCCCGCTTGCGGTGCTCGGGCTGCGCGGCGAAGAAAGCGCCTGGTTCGGCAAGCCCTACCTCGGCTCCTACGCGCTTTTCGGCAAGCTTTCGCCGCACGACCTCGAGCGCAGGCAGCGCGATACCGGGCGGCCGCTCGCCGAGTACATGGAAAAAGCGGGCGCCGACGTGCGCCGCATCGCCGCGGGCGAGCCGCTGGTCGACGCGCAGTCCATCGCCGGATGGCTCGAGCTGCATATCGAGCAGGGACCGATCATGGTGGCGCGCGAGGCGCCCGTCGGCGTGGTGACGGGCATTCGCGGCAACCTGCGCCATCTGTCCGCGGTGTGCCGCGGCGCGGCGGGCCATTCCGGCGCCGTGCCGCGCTGGCTGCGCAAGGATGCCGTGTTCGCGCTCGCCGAGCTCCTCATGCGCCTCGACGAGAACTGGCAGGCGCTCAATTCGCGCGGCGTCGATCTCGTGGTGACCAGCGGCATCGTCGGCACGGACCCGCGCCAGCACTCGATCTCGCGCATCCCGGGCGAGGTCAGCTTCAGCCTCGAGATCCGCAGCCAGTCGCTCGAGACGCTGGAGGCCTTCTATCAGCTGGTGCTCGTGGAGTGCGCCGGTATCGAGAAGGCGCGCGGCGTCAAGTTCGACTTCGGCGAGCGCGTCCTTTCGGAGCCGGCGCTCATCGACCGCGAGTGGGCCGCGCGCCTGCGCCGCATCTGCGGCGCGCTGCAGTACCCGTACATCGACATTCCGAGCGGCGCCGGGCACGACGCGGCGACTTTCGCCAACCACGGCATTCCCGCCGGGATGATCTTCATCCGCAACGACAACGGCTCGCATAACCCGGACGAGAAAATGGATCTCGACGACTTCATGATGGGTACCGAGGTGCTGTACCAGGCGGTGACCTCGGAACCCGAGGCGCCGCGATGAGCCTGCCCGGCGTCGCCTCGATGACCGCGCGCATGATCCTCGAAGCCGGCGCGGTGAAGTACAGTGCCGACCAGCCTTTCTTTCTCTCTTCCGGATGGGCGAGCCCGGTCTACATCGACGTGCAGCGCCTCATCTCCTTCCCGCGCATCCGCGCGGCGCTTATGGACTACGCCTCGGAAACCGTGCTGGCCGACGTGGGCTTCGAGCAGTTCGATACCGTCGCCGCGGTCGAATCCTCGGGCATCGCTTACGGGGCCTGGATCGCCGAGCGCCTGGCGTTGCCGCTGCAGTACGTGCACCGCCGGCCGCGCGGCTTCGGGCGCGAGGCGCAGATCGAGGGCACGCTGCGCCCCGGCGCGCGCGTGCTGCTGGTCGACGACATCAGCACCGACGGGCGCAGCAAGGCGGAGCTTTGTCGCGCGCTGCGGGCGATGGAGGCGCGCGCCGATCATGTGCTCGTCATGTTCTTCTACGACGTGTTCCCCGAGGCGCGCGCGCTGCTTGCCGCTCTTCCAGTGCGGCTGCACTACCTCGCGACCTGGCGCGACATCCTTGCGGAAGCCGCGCGCAGCGGCTACCTGCCGGCCGCCGAGATAGAGGACGTGCAGCGCTTCATCCAGAACCCGGGGCACTGGTCGCTCGAGCACGGCGGCATCGGCGTGTTCCCGCGCGCCTAGTGCTGATCCGCCGCGCCCTCGTTCTTCCCGGCGGCGGCGACTGGCGCGCGCGCCGCGCCGACATTCTCATCCGGGACGGCCGTATCGCCGCCGTCGGCGACGGCCTGGAGGATCCGGAAGTCATCCAGGGTAGCTCGCTGCTCGCGGTCCCCGGCTTCATCAACGCGCATTACCACTCGCCGCTTTCGCTTCTGCGCGGCACGGCGGACGGCCTGAGCCATCCGGCCTTCATGTGGCAGAACCAGGCCGACACCGCGGGCCGCAGCGCGCACGAAGTGTATGTGAGCGCGCTCCTCGGCGGCGTGGAGATGCTCGCGAGCGGCACGACGGCCGCAATCGATCACTTCCCGGAGCAGGGGTTTGCGCTCGAGCATGTCGACGCGGTCGCGCGCGCCTACCGCGAGCTCGGCATGCGCGCCGCAGTCGCGCTGCGGGTATTTGACGAAGCCTACGACGACATCGTCCCGCCCGGCGGTCTGCCTGCGGGATTTCCGGATCCGCTGAAGCCGGCGCCGCTCGCCGACACGATGGCCCTGGTCGAGGAAGCCGTGAAGCGCCATGACGGCGGGCTGCTGCGGGTATTCCCCGCGCCGTCGAACCCGAGCCGCTGCAGCGACGCGCTGCTCGTCGCGTGTGAAGAGCTCGCGCGGCGGCGCCACCTCGGCGTGCATACCCATCTGCTCGAAACCGAGGTGCAGACCCGCATCGCGCGCAGCCGCTACGGAACGACGATGGTCAAGCACATGGACCGGCTCGGGCTGCTCTCGCCGCGGCTATCCTGCGCGCACACCATCTGGATCGACGAGGACGACATCGGGCTGCTTGCCAAGCGCGGCGCCACCGCCGTGCACAACCCCGAAAGCAATCTCAAGGTGGGCGCCGGATTCATGCCGCTGCCGGCGATGCGGCGCCGCGGCTTGCGCGTGGCGCTCGGCACCGACGGCGCGAGCACCAACGACAATCTCGTGCTCCACGAGGCGATGCGCCTTGCGGTGATCCTGCACCGGCCGAACGAGGAGCGTTCGAGCTGGGCGCGTGCCGAGGATGCTCTCGACATGGCCACCGCCGGCGGCGCGGCGGCGCTGCAGTGCGCCGGGTCGCTCGGCCGCATCGCGCCCGGGCAGAGCGCGGATATCGTGCTCTACGACTTGACCGGAGCGCGCTGGACGCCGTGCAACGATGCCGCGCAGCAGCTGGTCTTCGCCGAGAACGGCGATTCCGTGCGTACCGTGCTTGTCGCCGGGCGCGTGGTCGTCGACGGGGGCCGCGTCGTGAGCGTGGATGTCGATGCGCTGCTGCGCGAAGCGCGCGGCATGCTGGCCGGCATTCGCAGCCGCAATGGCGCCCTTCAGCGCGCGGTAAAGGCGCTTCTCTAGGCGCTCGGCGGACGGCCGATGTAGCGGTGCGTGCCGACGTCCTCGGCCCACACGCGGCGATCGGCTTCGAGGATGTAGGGGTAGATTTTTGCCGCCTGCTCGAGCACCCGCGCGCGGTCTTTTCGCAGTTGCGGCATGACGGCCGCCAGCGACTCGCGCAGCGCCGCCTCGTCGATCGTCGTGACGCGGCCGTCTTCCACCACCACCCGCCCGTCGACCATGACGAGCTTCACGGCGCGCCCGCACTCGGCAAACACCGTCTGGCGCGCGGCGCTGTTGAACGGAAGGTAGCTCGGATCGGTGAGGTCGACGAGGAAAAGATCGGCTTTCATGCCGGCCTTGAGCGCGCCGATCTGCTTTTCCTTGCCCGCGGTCCGCGCGCTCCCCAGCGTGGCGGCGCGCAGCGCGTCTTTTGCGTAGGGCGGCCCGGGCTCGAGCTTGCTGACCGCGGAAAGCCCGACGAACAGCTTCATCGAATGAAACATGTTCTGCGTGTCCGAGCACGAGCAGTTGTCGGTGCCGATGGCCACGGCGACGCCGCGCTCGACGAGCTCGCGCACCGGCGCGACGCCGCTCTTGCTCTTCATGTTGGACGCCGGGCACAGCACGACATTGGTGCCGTTCTTCGCGAGCTCGTCGATCTCCGACTCGAGCAGCCAGACCGAGTGCGCGAGGCTGACGCGCGGGCCGATCACGCCGGTCGCGGCGAGGTAGTTGACGAGCGAGCCGCCGTACTGCTTCAGCTTCCAGCGCGCGGCGAGCGCGATCGCCTTGTTCTCGTAGACGTGGGTGTAGACCGGCAGCCCGTGGCGCCGGGAGAGATCCGCCACGGCCTCGAGCAGCCCGTGCGTGCAGCGCTCGGGCGTCGACGGCCCGAGCGACCACGAGATGCGCGGGTGGTGGTCCTTGTGCGCTTTGTACACATCCTCGAGGAGCTGCGGCAGGTCGACGTTCTCGAACGGCTCGACCGTCACCTTCACGCCCTTGTGGAACTGCGCCGGCACGCACTCCTTCCAGAACGGAATGGTGTCGAGGCCGGTGATGTCGACGACCTGCATGGCGAAGATGCAGCGGATGCCCACCTCGGCATAGGCGTCGAGCACCGTCTTCACCGCGTCCTCGCTGTACGGGTAGATGGTCGCCATGTCCTGGATGGTGGTGATGCCGCCGCGCAGGCAATCGATCGCGCCGAGCAGCGTGCGCACGCGCAGCTCTTCCAGCGAGCGCGGCGGATATGAGGGCGGCGTCGCGGTCATCAGCCAGTAATCGAGCGGTTCGGGCTCGAACACGCCTCGGTGCAGCACGTCGTGCGAGTGGTAATGCGCGCTCACGAAGCCGGGCATCACCATGCGCTCGCGCGCGTCGATGACGCGCGCGCCGGGCCCGGCCTCGAGCGTGCCCGGCTTGCCGACGGCCGAGATGCGATCGCCTTCGATCAGAACGTCGGCGTAAGGCGGCTGGTCGGTGTCGCCGTCGTGGTCGTAGACGCGCCCGCCCTGGATGAGAATTGATCCAGACATTGCGTTTGGCATTTCTTCGTGCGTAGAATTGGCTGCAAGGATATTTGTATCCAATAAGGCAGTAAAGCATTAATACGAAACCGCAATTTTGGCGTCAAACGGCATCCAGCCAGCAGCAGGCGTACCTCTATTTGCACGAGCGCATCGTGTCCGGCGTGCTCTCTGGAGGCACGCGCCTGATCCCGGAAGCCATCGCCGCGGAGCTCGGCATCAGCCGCATGCCGGTGCGCGAGGCGATCCGGCAGCTGGATGCCGAGGGCTACGTGACGATCCGGCCGAACCGCGGCGCAGTGGTGACCTTGCGCACGGGACGGGAAATCACCGAGCTCTTCGAGATCCGGGCGGCGCTCGAGGGGGCGGCGCTGCGCCTGGGGGCTGGAACCGTGAGCGCGGAAGCGCTGGCCGATCTCGACATCGAGCTGAAGCGGCTGCGCAACGTAGGCACGGACCACGCGAGCTGGCACGAGCGGCACGACGATCTTCACGACCGCCTTTGCCGCACCAGCGGCCGCCTGCAGCTCGAGGCCGAATGCCGGCGCTACCGGCTCGCGGTGCGGCCGTACATGCGCCTCTATCTCCAATCGGGCCGCAACTTCGAGCAGCCCGGCTTCGAGCACGAGCATCTGATCGACGCGCTGCGCAGCGGCGACGGCGAGCTCGCCGAGCGCATGGCCCGCAGCCATATCATGGCGAACGCCGACGCGATCGCGCAGTGCTTGAAGCTCTAGGCTTTGGCCGCGATGACTTCGACCTCGCAAAGGAACTCGGGCGCGGCGAGCGCGCTCACGCAGACGGCCGTGGCGCCCGGGCGCGACTCGCCGAGATACTTTGCGCGAATCCGCGGATGCACCTTGAAGTCTTCCGGGCGCGTGAGGTAAGTGGTGACCTTTACTATGTCGGCCGGTCCCATTCCCGCTGCGGCCAGGATCGCGAAAATGTTCTGCCAGGCGCATTCGAGCTGGCCTTCGATTCCTTCGGCCACGCTTCCGTCGGCACGCACGCCGACTTGCCCGGAGAGGTGAACGACGCGTGCGCCGGGAGAGATTTCGATGCCGTGCGTATACGCCCCTAGCGGGGCGGAAATGGACGGGGGGTTGAGTTTTTTCAGCATGAGGGTTCGGATGATACGGTCAATAAAGGAGAAGGCGATGAAAGCGCGATTGTCGGGCTTTGCCGGCGCGTTGGCGGCCGGTTTGCTGATGTTTGGAGCGGCGCAGGCGCAAACCGTGATCCGCATAAGCCACGGCATGCCGGAAGCCATGGAATCCGGCCAGCATGCGTGGGCCGTCGTATTCAAGGAAGCGGTGGAAAGCGGATCGGGCGGCAAGCTCGAGGTCCGCATCCTCGGCAACAATGCCGCGGGCAACGAGCGCCAGCAGCTCGAGCGGGTGCAGAACGGCATCAACCAGATGGCGCTGGTGAGCGAGATCACCCAGCCGTTTTTCTTCAAGCCGGCGCTGGTGTTCGGCATGCCGTTTCTCTTCAGCTCCTCGGAGGTGGCATGGAAGGTCCTGGATGGGCCTTTCGGGCAGCGCTACAACGACGAATTTCGCAAGGCCACGGGCGTGCGCATCGTCGGGCACATCGAAAGCGGCTTCCGCAGCCTGTTCAACAGCAAGCACGCCATCAAGACGCCCGACGACCTGAAGGGGATGAAGATCCGCACCGGCGAGAACGAGGTCCACATGGCGATGATGCGGGCGCTGGGGGCGAATCCGACGCCGATCTCCTGGACTGAGGTCTACACCGCGCTTCAGCAAAAGGTGGTCGACGGGATGGAGAACCCGCCGGGACTGTTCTACAGCATGAAGTTCTACGAGCAGCAGAAATTCCTCACCCTGGATCGCCACCTCTACAGCATTCATACGGCGATGATCAACGAGCGCTTCTTCCAGAGCCTTTCTCCGGAGCTTCGGCAGCTCGTGCTTTCGAGCGCGCAGCTCGCCAATACGATCGGCCGTTCGCAGGCGTACCTGCTGGAGCGCTCGGCGGTGGAAAGGCTCAAGAAGCAGGGCATGCAGGTATACGTGCCCACCGCGCAGGAATTCGACCGCTTCCGCAAGCTGGGGCGCCCCCCGGCCGAGCAGCTCGTGCGCAAGGAGATCGGCAACGAGTGGGTGGACCAGGCGCTGAAGGCGGTGGCCCAGGCCGAGAAGGACCTCGCCAAGATGTGAGGAAGCGCACCTAGTCGCACGCTATTCACGGGTAACCCTGCGGCGCCAAGCTGGCTTGGCGCCGCAGCCGACTTGATTGCAAAGAAATGGCCGCCTCATGAGCGCACTCAAGCGCGTGGACGAAGTCATCATCACTTCGACTTCGTGGCTCGTTGCCTATCTGACTCTTCAAATGTGCCTGGTCGTCCTGCTGGGCGTCTTTACCCGCTACGTTCTCAACAATTCGCTGGCGTGGACCGAGGAGCTTGCCCGCTATTCGATGATGTGGCTGAGCTGGCTCGGCGGCGGCCTCGCCTTGCGGCGCGGCTCGCATATTGCCGTGGAATTCTTGACCGACGCGCTGCCGCCGAGCGCGCGCGCCGTGGTCGTGCTTGCCGGGCGGCTCGGCGTGTTTTTCTTTCTGGGCGTCTGCCTCTGGTATGGCGCCGACCTCACCTCGCGCGTGTCGATGCAATCGACGATCGCGCTCGGCATCTCGATGCAGGTTCCCTACGCGGCGATTCCGGTGGGCTCCTTCATGATGGCTTATCACCTGCTCGCGCTCATGGCCTTCCCTTGGGCGCGCACCGAGCGCTCGAAGACGGAGGTACAGGTATGAAGCAGCGAGGGCTCGCGTAATGGTCGGGCTGACGCTTTTCGGCGGGATGCTGGTGTTCATGCTGCTCGGGATCCCGATCGTGTTCTCCATCGGCCTCGCTGCGATCCTCGCCACGTTCGTGATCGGCGCCGCGGCGCCGCTTCTGGTCGTGCCGAGCAGCATGTTCAACGGCATGGACTCCTTTCCGCTGATGGCCATACCGTTCTTCATCCTGGCAGGCGAGCTGATGAACCGCGGCGGCATCGCCGAGCGCCTCGTAGCGTTCGCCAACTCCATCGTCGGCCACATCCGCGGCGGCCTGGGCCACGCCACCGTGGTCTCGAACACCATGCTGGCCATGGACACGGGCTCCGCTCTCGCGCAGGTGGCGGCGATCGGCCGGATCATGATCCCGGCGATGGAGCGCCACGGCTACCCGAGAGCTTTCGCCACGGCGCTCACCTGCAGCGCCTCGCTGATCGGGCCGATCATTCCGCCGAGCATCACCATGGTGATCTATGCCGTCGCGGCAGGCGCGTCGGTGGGCGGGCTGTTTCTCGCGGGAGTCGTGCCGGGGCTTCTGATGGGGGGCAGCTTGATGGCCTACCTGTATTTCCGCTCGCTGGTGCGCCGCGAGCGGCCCGAACAGCGCTTCTCGGTCTCCGAGGTCCTGCGTACCGGCCGCAGCGCTCTGCTCGCGCTGCTGATGCCGGTGATCATTCTCGGCGGAATCTTCGCCGGCATCATGACGCCGACCGAGTCGGCCGCCGTTGCGGTGCTTTACGCCGTATTGACCGGCGCGCTGGTGTTCCGGCGGCTGAGCTGGCGCGATCTCTACCAGTGCCTGCTCACCACCGGCATCATCACGAGCTTCATCATGCTGATCGTCGGCGCCGCGCGCATCTTCTCCGATCTGCTGGCATCGGAGGGCGTACCCCAGGCGATCGTGGCGGCTCTCGTGCAGGTGACTTCCGACCCCACGCTGCTTTTGCTGCTCGTCAACCTGCTTCTGCTCGGCGTGGGTTGCCTGATGGATACCACGGCCGCCATCATCATATTGACGCCCGTGCTGCTTCCGGTCGTGACCCAGGCAGGCGTGGACCCGAAGCTCTTCGGCATCATCATGTGCATCAATCTGGTGATCGGCATGGCGACGCCTCCCGTCGGCGTCGCGCTTTATCTCGCGTCGGAGGTCGGAAAAGTCCGCATCGAGCGGGTCATGGCGGCAATCTGGCCGCTTCTCCTGGTGCAGGTTGCCGTGCTGCTGTTCATCAGCTACGTCCCGCGCGTGTCCCTCGCCCTGCCACGCTATTTCGGGTTCTGATCCCGCCCCATTTTTCTATTGAAGGAGACGAACATGGCGCAGCCGCATGATTTGCCGTTTTCCGTGGATGAGTACCGCAGCCGGGTCGCGAAGGTGCAGGCCGAAATGGCAAGGCGGGGCATCGATGTTCTCATGATCAATCATCTCGAGAACATCTATTACCTCTCCGGCTACCGGACCATCGGCTATTACTCGTTCATGGCGCTCTTCGTGCCGCCGTCGGGCGATCCCGTGCATCTGTGCCGTCTCATCGAAAAAACCGTGCTCCAGGGATCGAGCTGGATCGACGACATGGACCTGTATCCGGATACTGAGCGCGGCCTGGACGCCGCCCTACGGCTGATCAAGTCGCGCAAGTGGGATCGGCTGCGCATCGGCATCGACAAGAGCGCCTGGTATCTGACGATCGACGATTTCGAGAAGCTGCAGGCCGCGCTGCCGCAGGCGAAGTGGGTCGATTCCTCGCTGCTCGTCGAGAACATGCGCCTCATCAAGTCGCCCGCCGAGCAGGCCTACAGCCGCAAGGCCGGAAAAGCGGCCTCGGAAGGAATGCGCTCGGCTCTTGCCGCGCTGCGCGCGGGCATCACCGAGGACGACCTTATGGCGGCTGCGTACCAGGGGCTGTTTCGCATGCACAGCGAGTATCCGGGTCTGCCGCCGCTCATCAATTCGGGCGTGCGGCACACCATGGCGCATGCCATGGCCGAGGGTAATCCGGTGCGTCAGGGGGACGCGGTGTATTTCGAGATCGGCGCCAGCATCAAGCGCTATCACGCGGCGACGCTGCGCATAGGCTATGTCGGAACCCCGCCCAAGCTCTTCCTGGATCTCACCGACTTGTGCCGCCGCTCCCTCGACGCAGGCTTGAAGCAGATGAAGCCCGGAAATCCGGCCGAGGCGGTCGATGCGGCGGCGCGCAAGGTGATCGCCGACGCCGGATACGGCGACAAGTTCCGTCACAAGGCCGGCTATTCGATCGGCATCGCGCTGCCGCCGGACTGGAGCGAGGCGCGGACCATGATGCTGCGCGGAGGGGAGAAGCGGCCGCTGCAACCGGGCATGGTCTACCACTTCCTGCCGGCCGTCTTCGAATATAAGGAATACGGCGTCGGGCTGAGCGAGACCGTGCTCATCACGGAAAACGGGCACGAGATCCTGACCGATGTCGAACAGAAGCTGTTTGTCGTGAAGTAAGCGGAAGCTACGGGAGAACTCAATGTCCCTCAGACCATCTTCGCCGCCCGCATCCGCGGTTCTGATCAGCGGCGGGCGGGTTTTCGACCTTGACGGCGACGTCCACCATCCCGAGGAAAAGGATCTGCTCATCGTGGCGGATCGCATTGCCGCCTGCCGCAAGGGCATCGCGGCTGACCTTGCCGCGGGAAAGGCGCTGCCGGAGTTGCCTGCGGGCGCCTCGCTCGAGCGCTTCGGCGCCAAAGGCAGACTGGTCGTTCCGGGGTTCGTGAATTCGCACTACCACTCTCACGATGTCCTGCTGAAGGGCTGCTTCGAAACCATTCCCCTCGAGCTGTGGGTGCTTTCCGCGCTGCCTCCCGCTTTCCCCAAGCGCAGCACCGCCGAAATCCGCGCGCGCACGCTGCTCGGCGCAGTGGAGTGCCTGCGCAGCGGCATCACCACGGTGCAGGACCTGGCGACGATCTATCCCTACGATGAGCAGCATGTCGACGCCATCCTGAAGGCCTACGAGGACGTCGGCATCCGTTGCGTGTTCGCGCTTCAGGTCACCGATATTGCGGGCGTCAAGTCGATTCCCTTCTGGGACGAGATCGTGCCGCCGTCGATGAAGGAGGGGCTCTCGGGGGCTGTCGAGCCCTACGCAGGCGGCATCGACGTGCTCGAGCTGGTGAAAAGCGCCATGCTGAAGCGCGAGCGCCTTCATCCGCGCATCACCTGGGCGCTCGGCCCCACGAGCCCCGAACGATGCAGCGAGGCGCTTCTTGGCGGGCTTGGTGATCTGTCCCGAAGCCGGGATATGCCGATCTACACGCACATCTACGAATCGAAAGCCATGGCGCTCATCGCCCGGCAGAGCCATGCGAAGGACAAGGGCTCGCTCATCAACTACCTGCAGCGCTGCGGAATCCTCTCGCCCAAGCTCACGCTCGCCCATAGCGTCTGGATGCTTCCCGCGGAGATCCGCATGCTTGCCGACGCGGGGACGAACGTGGTGCTTAATCCCGTGGGAAATCTCAAGACCCGCGGCGGGGTCGCGCCGATCCGGCCGTACATGGAAGCCGGCGTCAATATCGCTCTCGGTTGCGATAACTGCAGCTGCAGCGACGCGCAGAACATGTTCCAGTCCATGAAGCTTTTTGCGTCGCTCGCGGCCATTACGCATCCCGAGCCGGGGCCGCCCACGGCTCGGGATGCGCTCATGGCCGCTACGGTATCGGGCGCACGCACCACCGGCCTCGCCGGCGAAATCGGTGCGCTGAAGCCGGGGATGAAGGCCGACCTTGCGATCCTCGACCTCTCCGATCCTTCGTTCGTGCCACTGAACAGCGTCGCGCGCCAGTTAGTTTTCACGGAGGCGGGCCGGAGCGTCGAGCATGTAATGGTCGACGGCCGCTTCATCGTGCGCGACCGGCGGATCACGTCCATCGACGAGGCGGCCCTTCGGGAAGAGATCGCGGAGCTCATGGTGCAACTGCGCCGAGACCTGCAGGGGGTTCTCGACCGCAACCAGAGAATGCTGCCCTATCTCATGGAGGCGCATCGCCGCACCTGGCAAAGCGACATCGGCCTCAACCGATATATCGGGACGGGCAATGGGTAATGTCTTGGACGACGCGGTCGCCGGGAGCCAGGCACCGCTTCGAAACCGCGACGTACGTTCCCCGCTTGGAGTCAGCGTTCCCCGCGCTCGCGCGCGTCGCCTGCTGGCCGGACGCGGGCGCTACACCGACGATGTGTCGCTGCCCGGCATGCTGCACGTCGCTTTCGTGCGCAGCCCGTACCCGTTTGCCCGTATCGCGTCCATCGACAAGGCGGCGGCCCAGGCGAGCCCGGGCGTAGTGCTGGTTGCAACGGGTCGCGAGCTCGCCGGCTATTGCAAGCCGTACGCGGGAATACACGAGCTGTTCGTCGGCATGAAGGCGCCCGAGCAATGGCCCATGGCGCTGGAGCGAGCATGCTGGCAGGGCGAGCCGGTGCTCGCCGTGGTGGCCGCCGGCCGCGCTCAGGCCGAAGATGCGGCCGCCGAAGTGCTGATCGACTGGCAGCCTTTGCCCGCGCTCACCGACGTCGAGGCGGCCGCCGCGCCGGACGCGCCGGTCATTCATCCGCAAATCGGCAGCAACATCGCCTACGACACGACGCTCGCGACCGGCGACTCCGAGGCCGGATTCTCCGATTGCGCCGCGACGGCGGAAGCCGAATTCCGCTTCGCCCGCCACACCGGCGTGTGCCTGGAGCCGCGCTCCATCATCGCGCACTACGAGGCCGCGACCCCTTCGCTCACCGTCATCCAGTCGCATCAATGCCCCGCACAGCAGCAGGACATTTATGCGCGCCTGCTGGGCCTGCCCGATCACCAGGTGCGCGTTCACTGCCCCGATGTCGGCGGCGCGTTCGGCATCAAGCAGCAGCTCTACGGGGACGAGCTCGCGGTCTGCATTCTCAGCATGATGCTCAGGCGCCCGGTGAAGTACGTCGCCGACCGGCTCGAGTCCTTCATGAGCGATATCCACGCGCGCGATCATCGCGTCAGCGCCAGGCTTTCCATCGGCAGCGACGGCCGCGCGAAGGCGCTGGCGGTGGACGATTTGTTCGGCGTCGGCGCTTATTCGCAATTTCCCCGCTCGAGCATAGGAGAGGGAAGCCACGTATTGCGCTTGTCGGGCGCGCCCTATGTCCTGCAGGCCTACAAGGCGCGCCTGCGGATGGTGTTCCAGAACAAGAACATGGTCGGGCACTACCGCGCGGTCGGACATCCGATCGCCACCGCGGTGACCGAGGTGCTCGTGGACCAGGCCGCCCGGCTGGCCGGGATGGACCCGATCGAGGTGCGGCGGCGCAGCTACATCGCGCCGGAAGCCTTTCCGTATCGCTCGCATGGCGGGTTCACGTTCGAGCCGCTTTCGCTGCACGCCTGCCTGGAGCGCATCGTCGAGATGATGGACATTCCCCGGCTGCGGGCCGAGCAGACCGCCCGCAAGGATTCGTCTATGCGCTTGGGCATCGGTCTCGCGACGTTCGTGGAGCTCACGGGAACCGGCGCCGGTTATTACGGGCGCGGCGAGGCGAGAGTCAGCGCCCAGGAGGGTTGCCTCTTGAAGCTCGAGCCCTCCGGCCGGATCCGATGCGCGCCCAGCGTCACCGATCAGGGGCAGGGCACGGATACGGCGATCGCGCAAGTGGTGGCCAGCGCAATCGGCGTGCCGATCGATCATGTCGCCGTAATCAGCGGAGACAGCGAGCTCACGCCTTACGGAGGCGGTGCCTGGGCATCGCGCGGTGTATCCGCGGGCGCCGAAGCGGCTTACCGCGCGGCGCGCGCCTTGCGTGAGAACATCCTCGCGGTGGCAGGCCATATGCTCGCCTCGTCGCCGGAAGCGCTCGATATTCGCGAAAGCCGGGTGCTCGACGCGCTGACCGGGCAAGACCGGCTGTCGCTCGCCGACGTGGCGCGCGTCGGGTATTTCCGCCAGGAAACCCTGCCCGCCGGTTTCCAGCCGGAGCTTTCGCTGGTGCGCCACTTTGTTCCTTCCGGCCGAGCGTTCCTTATCACCAACGGCATCCATGGCTCGGTCGCCGAGGTCGATACGCAGACCGGCATCGTCACCCTGCGCAAGCACTACGTCGTGCACGATTCGGGCACGATCCTCAATCCGATGCTGCTCGACGAGCAGATACGGGGCGGAGTGGTGCAGGGACTCGGCGCCGCGCTCTACGAGGAGATTCCTTACGGGCCGGAAGGCGAGATGCTCGTCGGCAGCATGGCGGACTACCTCGTGCCGATGGCGGGCGAGATGCCCGACATCGAGGTCGCGCACATCTGTGTTCCGGACCGCGGCACCAGCCTCGGAGCGAAGGGCGCAGGCGAGGCGGGCACCGCCGGCGCCTCGGCGGCGGTGATGAACGCGGTGAACGATGCGCTCGCGCCGCTAGGCGCGTTTCTCACCGAGATTCCCCTCACTCCGGAGAGGATCCTGCGCGCGCTCGGGCAGGTTCAATGACCCGCCGCCCATTGCGCGAGGCGGCGCAGGAACGCGAGGCAATCGGAGATCTGCGAGAGCTCGATGAACTCGTCGGGCTTGTGCGCCTGCTCTATGCTGCCCGGTCCGCAGATCACCGTCGGAATGCCGGCCTTCTGGAAGATGCCCGCCTCGGACGCGAAGGCCACCGAAAGCGCGCGCTGCGCGCCGCGAGACTGAAGCACGACCTGCTCGGCCACGGAGCGCGCATCCCGGGCGAGCGCGGGCAGGGCGAAAAGCGGCTGGGTCTCGATCGACGCTTCGGGCGCCGTGGCGCGCAGGCGCGGCAGCACCCCGCTGGCCGCGAATGCGTCGAGGGTTTCGCGGATGCGGCGCGGATCATCCGAGGGAACCGGGCGTACCTCCCACCGGAAGCGGCACTCGTTGGCCACGATATTGACGGCGGTGCCGCCGTCGATCTGGCCGACGTTTATGGTGGAGTACGGCGGCTCGAACTCGCTCGCCGCGGCGTCGGGCGTTGCGCGCCTGAAATCGGCCGCCATCCCGCCGAGCCGCACGACGAGCTCGGCTGCGGCGAAAATGGCGCTCGCACCGAGCTGCGGGCGGCTCGAATGCGCTTCGCGGCCGCGCACCGCGGTCTCGAATCCGTAGTTGCCCTTATGCTGGTTCGCGACCTGCATCCCGCTCGGCTCGCCAACGACGGCGAAGGCGGGGCGCGGAAGGTTTGCGGCGATGTAATCGACGAGGCGGTGCGCGCCGAAGCAACCGATCTCCTCGTCGTAAGAGAGCACGATATGAACCGGAACGCGCAGGGCGGCGTCGCGCAGCACAGGCACGAGCGCGAGGGCTGCGGCGATGAAGGATTTCATGTCGGCGGTTCCGCGGCCGTAGAGCCGCTCGCCCGAGCGCGAGAGCTGGAAAGGATTGCGCGTCCACTGCTGGTTCGCCACGGGCACGACGTCGGTGTGGCCCGAGAGCATGACGCCGCCTTCGACGCGCGGGCCCGCCGTGGCGACCAGGTTGGCCTTGCTTCCGTCGGGCGATGCGTCGAGGTGCGCCTCGATTCCCTGCGAAGCGAGGTAGTGGCGCACGTATTCGACGAGAGGAAGGTTCGACAGCGCCGAGGTCGTGTCGAAGCCGATCAGGCGATCGAGGATTTCCAGCGTCGCGGAAAGCGTTCGGGAATCGTCCATGGGGTTAGTCTAAGGTAGGCAGGCGATGAAGATCAGGGTGCTCTCGGAAAGCGACTGCCGCGCGGTGCTCGACATGGCGGCGGCGATCGACATCCAGGCCGAGGCGTTCGGCCTGCTCGCAGCCGGCAAATCGGTCGAGGGTCTGCGCAGCTTCGCGACCTCGGAAGAACCGCCGGGCGTGGCGATCTTCAATCCATGCTTTTTGCGCGGCGGCGCGGGATACGGAATCAAGGTCGTTTCCGATTTCTACGACAACGACAAGAAGCGCATTCCGCGCATGAGCGCGCTGGTCGCGCTGTTCGACGGCTCGACCGGCTTCCCCAAGACGGTGATGGAAGCCGGATACCTGACGGACCTTCGCACCGGCGCCGGGACCGGGCTCGCCGCCCGCTACCTCGCGCGCAAGGCGAGCCGCACGGTGGCCATCATCGGCGCGGGGCGGGTAGCGCGCAACCAGCTCGAGGCGCTCGCGACGCTGTTTGACTTGAAGACGGTGTGGCTCGCGACGAGGACCCCGGCGCGCGGGCACGACTTCATCCGGCGCATGAAGGCGCGCGGCGGACGCATCCCCGCCGACATACGCCTGGTCGCCTCGCGCGAGGAGGCGGTGCGCCGGGCGGACATCGTCGTCGCGGCCACCACCTCCGAAACGCCCGTCGTGGAAGGCAAGTGGCTGCGCCCCGGAACCTTCGTGGCGTCGGCAGGCGCGTACGAGCCGACGACGCGCGAAGTCGATACCGACACCGTGCGCAGGGCGGCGCGCCGCGTGATCGACAGCCGCAAGGATTGCCTGGAGCATGCGGGCGATTTCATGATTCCGGAGAAGGAGGGCGCGATCGCGCGCGAGTCGATCGCCGAAATCGCCGAGGTCGTGAGCGGCGCGCGCCCGGGGCGCCAGTCCGAGGAGGAGATCACCTACTACAAGTCGATCGGCGTGCCCATCCAGGATCTCGTCACCGCGCAGCACATCGAGCGGCGAGCGCTGGCGCGCGGCATGGGCGCGGTATTGGAAATCGGCGGCGACGAGCTCTGAGCCATGCTCGGCGCGAGGGCCAAGATCGGGCTGGTGGTGCCGGCGAACAACTCGGTGATCGAGCCCGAATTCTGGTCGGTGTTGCCTCGAGGTGTCGCGGCGTATGCGACGCGCATCCTGGCGCGCGGCAACCTCACGCCCGAGGCCGTGCGCAAGATGGAGACCCAGGTCGATCGCGCGGTGGACGAGCTTGCGGCCACGGGAGTGGATGTCATCGCCTATGCGGATATGGTGACGACGTTCATCATGCAAAGGGGCTGGAACGAGGCCAAGGTGGCACAGATCTCGGCGCGCACCGGCGTGGCGTGCCTTTCCGCCTGGACGGCGCTGCGCGATGCGCTTGGCGCACTAGGCGTACGCCGCTTCGCATTGGGAACCCCATACCCTGCATCGATTCATGCCACCGCGCGGCCGTTCTTCGAAGCGCAGGGGTTCGATGTCGTGGCCGATGCGACGCTCGATATCCTCGCCATGCGCGAGGTGCCCAAGGTCGAAGGCGCCATCTTGGAGCGGTTCGTCGACGGCTTGTCGAAAGCAGCGGCCGACGCGGTGGTGCTGCTTGCGACCGACCTGCCGACATTCGGCAGCATCGCAAAACTGGAAAGCGCTTGCGGCCGTCCAGTGCTGAGCTCCAATCAGACGCTCTTGTGGGCTGCGCTGCGCGCCGCCGGCGTAAAGGACCGTATTCCGCAACTTGGAAGGCTAATGGAGTGCTAAAGCCATGCTGAAGACAAGCTCCACCCCGGCTCTGCGGCCCGCTTCCGCCCGGGCGCGGTCCATGCCGCGCTCTGCGATTCGCGAAATCATGGCGCTCGCCGCGGAACGGGCCGATGTCGTCCACCTCGAGGTCGGCGAGCCCGATGCGATCACGCCGCAGCACATCATCGATGCGGCGTTCCAGGCGGCGCGCGCGGGCTGGACGAAGTACAGCTCCAATTCCGGCTTGCCTGCCCTGCGGCAATTGATCGCGCAGCGGGTGTCGCGGCGCTGGAGAACCGAGGTGCCGGCCGCTCAGGTGGTCGTCACCACGGGAGCGATCGGCGCGCTCTACACGGCGATCACGACCGTGGTGGAGGCCGGCGACGAGATCCTGATTCCCGACCCAGGGTGGCCCAACTACGAGAGCATCGCTCATCTGATCGGCGCCACTGCGGTGCGCTACGGCCTGCAGGCGAAAGGCGGTTTCCTTCCCGACCCTGACGAGATCGCCTCGAAAGTCACTGCCCGGACGAAGGCGATTCTGATCAATACCCCGGGCAACCCGACCGGCGCGGTATTCCCGCGCGAGCTCATGGCCCGGCTGGCGGAGATTGCGCGCGAACGCGGGCTTTACCTCGTCAGCGACGAGATCTACGAGGACATCGTTTTCCGCGGAGAGCACGTTTCGATCGGCGAATTCGGCCTCGGCGCCCAGGCCTTCGTGATCTCGGGATTTTCCAAGAGCTTCGCCATGACGGGATGGCGCCTGGGCTGGCTCGTCTGCCCGCCCGAGCTCGCCGCCGTCGCGACCGGATTGCAGGAGCCTCTCACCTCCTGTGCGTCCACCATCGCGCAGAAGGCCGGCGAGGCGGCGCTATCGGGGCCGCAGGACTGCGTTGCCGCGTTCCGCGACACGTTCCGGCGCCGGCGCGACATTCTGGTGGAGGTCTTCGGCGAGAGCGGCTTGCTGCCGATGGTTCCCGAAGGCGCTTTCTATGGCCTGGTGGAGGTTTCGCGAACCGGGCTGAAGTCGCTCGAGTTCGCGAAGCGCTTCCTGCTCGAGCGCAATGTGGCGACAGTCCCCGGCATCACGTTCGGTCCGAGCTGCGACCGCTACGTCCGCGTCGCGTTCACGATCGAGGATGAGCGCTTGCGCGACGGTCTGGAGCGGCTCCGCGAATTCATCGAGAAGCCCAAGGGATGACGCGCATCAACGGGAGGCGGCTGATTGCCGACCTGCGCCGGCTCGCCGAGTTCGGCAAGGCCGGCACCGGAGTGAACCGGGTTTCGTTCTCGGGCGCCGACATCGAATCGCGCGTGTGGCTGCGCGAGCGCTTCCAGGCGGCCGGCCTCGACGCGGCCATCGATGCGGTCGGAAACGTGCGCGGGGTGAGCGCGCAGGCCGCCCGTGCGGTCGTCATCGGCTCGCACACCGATACCGTGCCGATGGGCGGCTGGCTCGACGGAGCGATGGGCGTTCTATACGGGCTCGAGATCGCCCGCTCGCGAATCGAGTCCGGCCGGCAGGGGCAGCTGGGCGTCGACGTCGTGTCCTTCCAGGACGAGGAGGGAACGTTTCTTCCCTGCCTGGGCAGCCGCTCGTTCTGCGGCGAGCTCACGCAGGCGGACATCGCCAAGCCGAAATCGCAAGCGGGCGAGCCTCTCGTCGAGGCCCTGCGGCGGGCGGCCTACGGCGGGCCCGCCTGGCGGCTGGACAAAGGCCGGCACATCGCTTACCTGGAGGCGCACATTGAGCAGGGTCCGCGTCTTGAGGCGGCGAAGCGGCGCATAGGCGTAGTGACGGGAATCGTGGGCATCCGGCGCTTCCGCATCATTGCCAAAGGTCAGGCCGACCACGCCGGCACTACGCCGATGAGCATGCGCAAGGACGCGGCGCGGCCGCTCTTCACGTTCGCCTACCGGGTGCATGCCGATCTGCCGGCGATGGTGGGCCCGGACACGGTCTGGAACATCGGCGTAATCACCGTGCGTCCGGGAGCGGCCAACGTGGTGGCGAGCGAAGCGGAGCTGGTGGTCGAGTTCCGCGATACCTCGAGCGAAGTGCTCGAGCGGATCGAGGCGCGCCTGCTCGCTTGGATAAGCGAGCTCGACAGCCAGGGTCCCGCGCGTCTCGAGGCGCATCCGATCGCGCGCATAGCGCCGACGCTCATGGCGCCGGATCTCGAGGCTCTTATCGAGGCCGGCGCGGCGGAGAACGGCACGGCGACGCTGCGCATGCCGAGCGGCGCCGGGCACGACGCGATGGTGCTCGGCCACCACTTGCCGAGCGCGATGCTTTTCATTCCGAGCATCGGCGGGCGCAGCCACGATGTTGCCGAGGACAGCGCCGAGGACGATATCGTCCTTGGCTGCGAGGTGCTCGCGGCGGTCGTCGAGCGGCTGGAGGCGCGCGCCGCTTGAGGTCTAGGGCCGCACGAATCGTCCGCTAGGGCCGGAGACCACTTGCATCCCGCGCGCGATGATCCTCCCTCGCAGCATGGTGAGCACCGGACTCGCCGGCGTTCGCCAGCCGTCGAACGGCGTGAGCCGCGCGCGGCTCAGCTGATCCTCGTTGCGGATGACGAACGGCAACCTTGGGTCCAGCACCACCAGGTCCGCGTCGGACCCGGGCCGAAGCGCGCCTTTGGCAGGAAACAGCCCGAAGAGGCGCGCCGGGGCCTCGCAACAGGCTTCGACCAGGCGGGGATAGTCGATCACGTTGTCCTCCACGAGCCGCAGCATCAGCGGCAACAAGGTCTGCACGCCCGGGAATCCACCGGGCGCCTTCGCCAAATCAACCTCGCCTTGCGCTTTCTCCTCGGGAAGGTGCGGAGCATGGTCGGTTGCGACGATGTCGATTACGCCTGCGCGTAAAGCCTGCTGCACGCTCGACAGGTCGGCGCGCGAGCGCAGCGGCGGCACCACTTTGGCGATCGGGCCGCGGCGCAGGATCTCGTCCTCTTCCAGCAGCAAGTTGTGCGGCGTCACTTCAGCGGATACGCCTGCGGCCTTCAGTGCGCGCAGCACATGCACGCTTTCCGCGGCGCTCACCTGCCGGATATGGATGCGGGCGCGCACGGCATTGGCCGCCACGCAGGCGCGCGCCAGGCCGATCGCCTCGGCGACCGCGGGTCGCGAGGCGAGAAACGCACGGCGGCTTTCTTCCCGGCCGGCGGCGCCAAGGGCCGTGTGCGCCGCCACGATGCTGTCGTCGCCGGGCGTAATGCCGGCCACGCGATCGGCGGCCGCGACGGCCTCCAGGCAGCGCAGCAGCTCCTCGCCCGTGGCCACCAGCATGGGAGGCGGCAGGTCAGCGAGAAAAACCTCGAAGGAGATTGCCCCCAGGTCGCACAGCGCACGCACATGCCCGGTATCCGGGCCGAGCCCGGCTTGCAGCGCGAAGTCGACATGTGCGCTGCGCTCTGCGAGCGCGCGCTTCTCGGCGAAAAGCTCCGGCGTGGTGGTCATCGGCTTGTCCGTAGGCATGACCATCACGGTGGTGACGCCGCCAACCGCGGCCGCGCGCGTGCCGCTGCCGAAGTCTTCCTTGTGCGTCAGGCCGGGGTCGCGGAAATGCACGTGCGCATCGACCAATCCCGGAAGCACCATGCAGCCGGAGACATCGATGCGCTCGCGAGCTTCCAGCTTCTCGCCGGGCGCAGCGATGCCGGCGATTTTTCCGTCGCGGATGGCGATGGCGCCGGGTTTGGCGCCCTCCGGACTGACGATGAGCCCGCCTTCAATTACCGCGTCCAGCAACCGCGTCTCTCCGCCTGCAATGAGAGGCAAGCATACCTTACACTGACCACCACGACAGGGAGGCAACAGGCATGAAATCGCTAGCTCGCATCGCAATCGGATTGGCTCTTTCCGCGGGCCTCGCGGCGCAGACCGCGTCGGCGCAGGAATTCAAGTTCAACCTGGGCACGGTGCTGGATCCCAAGCACCCGGTCTCGGTCGGTATGTACAAGATGGCCGAGGTCGCCGAGAAGGCCTCCGGCGGCCGGCTCAAGCTCGAGATCTTCCCCTCGAGCCAGCTCGGCGCGCAGCGCGAGATGTGGCAGAACGTGCAGGCCGGCCTCATCGGCGGCATCGTCGACCCGACCGCCTCGCTCACCAACTTCGTGCCGCAGTTCGCGGTGCTCGACCTGCCGTACCTCGTGCAGAACCCGGAGCAGGCGTTCAAGCTGCTCGACGGCCCGGTGGTGGAATCGGAGCTGACCTCGAAGGCGCCGGCGGCGGGCTTTCGCGTCGTGCACTATTGGGAGGTCACGTTCCGCAACGTCTATACGCGCACGCCGGTGAACTCGATCGCGGACCTCAAGGGCAAGAAGATCCGCGTGATTCCTAACCCGACCTTCATCGCGCTTTTCCGTGCCCTGGGCGCGGCGCCCACGCCGATGGCCTTCGGCGAGCTCTACACGGCCCTGCAGCAGGGCGTGGTGGACGGCGCGGAGAACGACGCGGTCACCTACTTCACCACCAAGCACTACGAGGTGGCGAAGAACTATGCGCTCACCAATCACCTGATGCTCATCAACACGCTTGTTTTCAGCGAGAAGCAGTGGCAGCGCCTGCCGCAGGACTTGCGCAGCGTGCTGCTCAAGGCCTCCCTCGAGGGCCGCAAGGCCTGCCTGGACGAGCGCCACGCGCGCGAGGCGAAGGTGTTCGACGACCTGCGCGCCGGCGGGGTCAACATCACCAAGCCGGACCTCAAGCCGTTCGTGGAAGCGGGGCGTAAGACCTGGACCGAGTCCGAAGCGCGACTCGGCAAGGACCTGATCAAGAAGATCGCCGACGCGGCGGGCAAATAGCGCTCGCGCCCACGAGGTGTCGGCGCTGCGCCGGTTCGTCCTCGGCCTCGACTGGCTGCTCGGCCAGGTCGAGGCCGTGCTGCTTGCCGCGATGGTCGCCGCGATCACGGCGGTGACCTTCGCGCAGGTGTTCACGCGCTACGTCACCGAGAACCCGCTCACCTGGACCGAGGAGGTGGCGCGCTATCTCTTCGTCTGGATCACCCTGATCGGCGCGGCGGCCGGCGTGCGGCTGCACGCGCATTTCGGCCTGGACATCCTGCGGCGCTACGTGCCGCCGCTGCGCGGCTTCCTCGGCGCGGTGACGATGCTCATCGTGGCGGGCTTCCTCGGGCTGCTGCTTTATACCGGCATCGCGGAAACGCGCCAGGCGGCGCTGCAATACTCGCCCGCGCTGCAGGTGCGCATGCACTGGGCTTACCTCGCAATTCCGGTTGGCGCCGGGCTCGCGCTCTGGCATGTGCTCGCCCACTGGGTGAGGAGCGGGTTCGCCGCGCATCCGCTCGACAAGATCGAAGAACGGAAATGACCGCATCGCTGGTCGCTTTCCTGGCCTTCATCGCGCTCGGCGTGCCGATCGCCTTCGCGCTCGGCACCGCGGCCGCCGTGGGACTGTGGATGATGGAGGGCGCGCCGCTCGCCATCATCGCGAGCCGCACCTTCGGGGCGGTGGACAGCTTCACGCTTCTCGCCATTCCGTTCTTCATCCTGGCGGGCGAGTTGATGGAAACCGGCGGCATCTCGCAGCGGCTCATCGGCCTCGCGCGCGTGTTGGTCGGCCACATGCACGGCGGCCTGGGGAACGTGACGATCTTCGGCACGGTGCTGTTCTCCGGCATCTCGGGCTCGACGCAGGCGGACGCGGCGGCGGTGGGCGCGCTGATGATTCCGGCGATGAAGCGGCACGGCTACGGCCCCGCGCGCGCCGGCGCCATCGTGGCCGCTTCCGCCGGCATGGGCATCCTCGTGCCGCCCTGCCTCACGATGGTGGTGTACGGCAGCATCACCAACGTCTCGATCGGCGCGCTTTTTGCTGCAGGCTTTCTGCCTGCTTTCTTCATGGCGATAGCGCTCGCCGTTCAGCAGATGATCAGCGCGCGGCGCGCGGGACTCGAGCCCGAGCCGCGCGCCGGATGGGGCCAGCGCGCCCGCGCCTTCTACTCGGCGCTGTGGGCGTTGATGATGCCGGTCATCATCTTCGGCGGCATTCTCGGCGGCGTATTCACGCCGACCGAGGCGGCGGTGGTCGCGGCGGTCTACGCCATGCTCGCCGGCGGGCTCATTTACCGCGAGATCACGCCGGCGTTCCTGTACCGCGCGCTCGTGCGCACCGGGCTCGTCACCGGGGTGGTGATGCTCATGATCGCCGGCGCCAACATCCTTTCCTGGCTCATGACCGTCGAGCGGGTGCCGCATGCGATGGCGCGGCTGATCCAGGATTTCGGCGGCGGGCAGAGCGCGTTTCTGTTCCTCAGCGTGGTCGCGTTTCTCGTGCTTTTCGCGCTGCTCGACGGGCTTCCCGGCATGCTGATGATCACGCCGGTGTTCGTGCCGCTCGCCCAGCAGCTTGGCGTCGACCTGCTGCATTACGGCATCCTCATGACGGCGGTCATGGGCATCGCGCTTTTCCTGCCGCCGTTCGGCGTAGGCCTTTTCATCGTGCTTGGGATCTCGGGCTGCTCGTTGCGCGACATGTCGCGCGAGCTCCTTCCCTACATCGTCACCATGCTCGTCGTGTCGCTCGTCATCGCCTATGTGCCGGCGATCAGCTTCGCGGTGCCCGAGGCGCTCGGCCTGTATCGGCACGGCACCTGATGGAGCCGCGAGCGAGGTTCCAGGCGATCGGACGGTCGCTGCCGCGCGCAGGCACAAGGCGCCTCGTCGCCGGCCGCGGACGCTATGTGGACGACATCGTGCTGCCGCGCATGGTGCACGCCGCCTTCCTGCGCAGCCCGTATCCACACGCGCGCCTCGCGCGCGTGGACCTCACGGTCGCGCGTGCCGCACCGGGCGTTCTCGCGGTGTATGCGTGGAGCGATCTGCAGGATACGGTGAGAGCGTGGCAGTCGCGCTCGGCGGCGTTCCCGGGACTGGTCTCGCCCACCCAGACGCCGCTCGCCGACGGGCGCTGCGCGTGGCAGGGCGAGCCGGTGCTGATGGCGCTCGCCGACACTCGCGCAGCGGCCGAGGACGCGCTCGAGCTCGCCGAAATCGAATGGGAGGAATTGCCGGCCGCCGTGGGCCTGGAGGCCGCGCTCGCGCCGCAGGCACCCGCGGTGCATCCGGGGCTTGCGAACAACGTGGCATGGACGAAGGAAACGCTGGGAGGCGACCCGGACGAGGCGTTCGCCAAGGCGGCGCTCGTTGTAGAGACGCAGGTGCACCTCGCGCGCCTCACCGGGGTAACGCTCGAGCCGCGCGGGCTGGTGGCCGACTGGGATCCCGCGGGCGAGACGCTGACGGTGCACCACTCGCATCAGATGCCGCACCAGATGCAGGCGCACTTCGCCGAGTTCTTCGGAGTTCCCGCGGAGCGCGTGCGCGTTGTCGTGCCGGACGTCGGCGGGGGCTTCGGTCTGAAGATGCACGTTTACCCCGATGAAATCGCGGCGATCGCGGGGGCGATAAAGCTCGCGCGCCCGGTGAAGTTCATCGCCGACCGCCTCGAATCGCTCGCCTCGGACATCCACGCCCGCGAGCACAACGTGCGCGCGCGCATGGCGCTCGACGGCGAGGGGCATATCGTCGGCTTCGATGTGGATCAGCGGCATGGCGCGGGCGCCTACTCCGTGTTCCCGCGCGGCAGCCCGGTGGAGTCGTCGGCCGCGCTGCATCTTGTCGGCGCGCCGTATCGCTTCGCGCATTTCCGCGGGCGGCTCACGATCGCGTTGCAGAACAAGGCCATGACCGGACAGTACCGCTCGGTCGGCCACCCGATCGCCGTGCTCGTCACCGAGCGGCTGGTGGAGCTCGCGGCGTGCGCGCGGGGCGAGGACGGGCTTGCGCTGCGACGGCGCAACTTCACGCCGCCCGGCGAAACGCCCTACGTCAACGGCGCGGGGCAACGCTTGTTCGACGTCTCCCACGACGCCTGCCTGCTGGCGCTCGAGCGCCTTGTCGATGTGCCGCGCGTGCGGGAGACCGTGCGCTCGGCGCGCGCCGCCGGCCGGGCGCTCGGCTTCGGCGTTGCCTGCTACGTCGAAATGACCGCTACCGGGGCCGAGGCCTACGGCAAGGCCGGCGTGCCGGTCTCGGCCGCCGACAGCGTAAGCCTGTCGGTCGAGCTCTCCGGCGCGGTGCGCTGCGCGGCGAGCGTGACGGAAATCGGCCAGGGCGTCACCCAGGCGCTCGCGCAGGCGGTTGCCGACGGCGTCGGCGTTCCGGTAGAGCGGGTGCTCGTGCACACCGGGGACACTGCGCAGGTGCCGCATGGCGGCGGCGCGTGGGCCTCGCGCGGCGCGGCGATCGGCGCCGAGGCGGCCTGGCTCGCGGCGCGGCGGCTGCGCCGAAACATCCTCGAGGCGGCCGCGCGGCTGCTCGGCGCCGACGACGAGTCGCTCGACTTGCGCGACGGAACGATCGTCGATCACCGCGGCGAGGCCCGCCTCGAGCTCTCGGAGCTCGCGCATATCGCGGCGTTCAGGGGCTACGAGCTGCCGGAGGGCTTTCAGCCGCAGCTCTCGCTGATGCACCACTATCGCCGCTCGAAGGATCTTTTTCTTCCGGCGAACGGCGTTCAGGCGTCGCTCCTCGAGGTGGACCTTCACACCGGCCTCGTGCGCCCGCTCAGGCATTGGGCCGTGTGCGACTGCGGCCGGGTCCTGAATCCGCTGCTCGTCGAGGAGCAGCTGCGCGGCGGCGTCGTGCAGGGCATCGGCGAGGCCTTGTACGAGGAGCTGCGCTACGGGGAGGACGGCCACCTCGAGACCGGCACGCTCGCGGAATACCTCGTGCCCATGGCGGCCGAGATGCCCGACATCGAGGTTGCGCACGTGCAGACGCCCTATGACGGCACTTCTCTCGGGGCCAAGGGAGCCGGCGAAGCCGGGGTCGCGGCCGCGCCGGCCGCGATTCTCAACGCGGTGAACGACGCGCTCGCGCCTCATGGCGCGGCGCTGGACGCGGTTCCCATCAGCCCGGCCGCGGTCCTCGAGGCGCTCGAGCGAGGCCGATGAAGGCGCCGGCATTTCGCTACGCGCGTCCGGAGTCGCTCGACGAGGCAATCGCCCTGCTCGTCGAGCACGGCACGGACGCGAGAGTGCTCGCGGGCGGCCAGAGCCTGATGCCGATGCTCAACCTGCGCCTGCTGCAGCCTTCGGTACTCGTCGACATCAACCGCCTTCCTCTGAGTGAAATTCGTTTACAGGATCAAACCTTGGACATCGGTGCGCTCGCCCGGCACGCCGAGGTGCTGTATTCCGGAGAAGTCGCCCATATGGCGCCGTTGCTCAAGCTCGCGCTGCCGCATGTCGCGCATCTGGCGGTGAGAAATCGCGGCACGCACGGCGGCAGCTGCGCGCTGGCCGATCCGTCCGCCGAGATTCCCGCCTGCGCGCTGGCGCTCGAGGCGAGCTTCGTGCTGCGCGGTCCACGCGGCGAGCGGCGCGTGCCGGCGGAGCTGTTCTTCCGCGGGCTGTACGAGACCGCGCTCGGCGCCGACGAGCTCCTCGTGCGCGTGGACTATCCGCGCGCGCAACCCGGCTGGCGCTACGGCTTCCAGGAGGTGGCGCGGCGCCACGGCGATTTCGCGATCGCCGGCCTCGCCGCCGCGGCGCGCGTGGAAGGCGGCGTCTTGCGCGAAGCGCGGCTCGCCTTTTTCGGCGTCGCCGATCGGCCGGTACTCGTGCGCGGGGCAAGCGTTGAGGAACTACGGGAAAGAACGGACAAAATGGAAGTCTCCGGTACCCGCGTCTATCCGCCGCCGTTTCGCCGCCGCCTGGTGCGCGTGCTGCTCGAGCGCGTGACGAGCTCCATCGAGAAATGAAACATCCGCTTACCGAGCGCGAGATCCGCGCCATCGTGAACGGCCGGGAGGTGCGCGCGCGCGTTCCGGTGCGCAAGTCGCTCGTCGACTGGCTGCGCGAGGATCAGGGTCTTACCGGCAGCCACGTGGGCTGCGAGCACGGCGTATGCGGCGCCTGCTCCGTGGTGCTCGACGGGGCCGTGGTGCGCGGCTGCCTCACGCTCGCCGTGCAGGCCGACGGCGCGCGCATCGAGACGATAGAAGGCGCGACCGAAAGCGGACGGATCGGGCGCCTGCAGGAAGCGTTCTACCAGCGTGCAGCGCTGCAGTGCGGCTTCTGCACGCCCGGCATGCTGCTCGTGGCGGCGGAGCTCCTCGCGCGCAATCCGAACCCGAGCCGCGACGAGATCCGCGAGGCGCTCTCGGGCAACCTGTGCCGCTGCACCGGCTACCACGCCATCGTGGACGCCGTGGAGGCGGCGAAGAGCGGGTCTAGGTGACGCGCTCCAGCCCGCGCACCGCCCAGCCGATGTAGCGGCGCTCGATCAGCACGCAGATCGCGTACATGACCACGCCCATGGCGGCGACGACGACGAGCCCCGCGAAGACCAGCGGCACATCGAAGCGCGAGCTCGCGGCGATCATCATGTAGCCGATGCCGCGATCGGCGGCGACCGTTTCCGAGACCACGGCGCCGACGAAGGCGAATGCGATGGCGATCTTCAGCGAAGCGAAGAAGAAAGGCAGCGAGCGCGGCACGCCGATCTTGCGGATGATCTGCAGGTTGCTCGCCCCGAGCGCGCGCAGCACGTCCTTGAGCTCGGGCTCGACGGTGATCAGGCCGGTCGCGACGTTGACCGCGATCGGCAGGAAGGCTGCCGAGAACGCGGTGAGCACCGCGGGGATCGCGCCGGTGCCGAACCAGATCACGAGTATCGGCACGAGCGCGACCTTCGGCACGCTGTTGAAGGCGACGAGCAGGGGATAGAGGCCCGCGTAGGCGAGCACCCAGGCGCCGATGGCGATGCCGAGCGCCATGCCGACCACCACGGAGAGCGCAAAGCCGATCAGGGTGGTGAAAAGCGTGAACCCCGCGTTGTACATGATCGGCTGGAAAGACCCGACGAGGGTTCTCCAGATGAGGCTCGGGCGCGGCAGCAGGAACGCCTCGATGCTGAAGACCACGCAGAACGCTTCCCACAGGAGCAGGCCCACCACCGTGACGACCACCGGCGCGAGCAGGTAAGTGAGCCGCTCCCGGTCCATCGCTACTTGATGTTCACCTTGAGCTGGGATTCGGGCGGATAGAACTTGTCGGTGAAGATCTCGTCGGCGCTCACGCGGCGCTTCATGTTGAACGCTTCCGACACCTGCGCCAGGGTGCGGCTCAGCCGGTCCTTGTTGACCACGCCCATGCCGTGCTGCCGCACCGCCGGCGTGTCATGCACGGACTTCACGGTGAAAAGCAGCCGCTCGCGCTCGATGTCCGGTTTGATCAGCGGATCGCGCTTGCTCACGCTCGCCACCGCGGCCGCCGGGTCGGCGATCATGTCGTTGAAGCCCTTCACGGTGCCGATGATCATGGCGCGCGCGATCTGCGGGTTCTTGTCCAGCCAATCCGCCTTCGCGACCAGGACATGGCCGTAGAGGTCGACGCCGTAGTCGGCGTACGGCATGAAGTGGACCTGCGACAGGTCGACCTTGGCGCTCATGAGGTTGAGGCGCACGGTCAGGATGTGCCCGGTCACGGCGTCGGCCTGCTTGCGCAGCAGCATCGTTTCGCGCAGGTCCGGCGTCACCGTCTTCCAGTTGATGGTCTGGGGATCGAGGCCGTTCAGCTTGGCGAACAGCGGAAACACCTGGAAGCTCGCGTCGCCCTGCGGGGCGGCGATGGTCTTGCCCTTGAGGTCGGCCGGCTTCGCGATGCCGCTTTCCTTGAGCGACGCCACCGAAAGCGCGGAACGGTCGTAGACGAGGAAAAAGGCGCGCAGCTTCTGGTCCGGGTTCTCGCCCAGGAAGCGCAGCAGCACGTACAGGTCGGCGAGCCCCATGTCCCACGCTCCGGAGGCGACTTTCGCGATCGTGTCCCCGGAGCCGTAGCCGCGGTCCACGGTGATGTCGGCGCCGGCCTCCTTGAAGTAGCCCTTGTCCTGGGCGAGGGTCCAGGTCGACTGCTGGCCCTGGAAAGCCCAGTCGAGGATGAATTTCGCGCGCGGCTGGGCGTGCGCCGTTGCCGCGACGAGCAGCGCAGCGGTTGCAACTGCCAATGCCTTGAAGAGCTTCATGGGTTCCCCTCCGGTGAGTGATGAGCCAGAATACACAAATAGCTAGCTGCAGTGCATGCCGGTCGCATAGAAGCGCGTGAGCGCGGCCCGCATACGCACTACGGTGCGCTGCCAGTCGTTGAACTCGCGCATGCCGTGCCGTAGCTGCGCGATCATCTCCGCCTCCAGCGCGGCGAGGTCGATGCCGGTCACCCGGCCCCCGTCGACCACCTGCCGGCCGGCGACATAAAGCGACCGGATGTGCTGGCGCGTCGCCCGTGCAAGTGCGAGCGGCAGCTCTGCCGCGCTCTCGGCGATGACATCGCGCGCGAGCGCCGCGTAATCGAGCACCAGCACGTCGGCAAGCCGGCCCGGCTCGAGCGCCGCGGGCTCTGCGATCCCGGTCACCGCGAAGCGGCCGGTATCGCAGGCGGCCTTGGCGAGCGTGGAGGCGTCGAGCCACTCCTCGAAGCCCACGCCCTGGTGCAGGAGCCAGGCGAGGCGCAGCTCGCGCAGCGCATCGTCGTCGTCGTCGATGCCCAGGCCGTCGAGGCCGATCGCGATCGGCACCCCGGCGCGCAGCATGTCGCGCACCGGCGCGATGCCCGAGCGCACGCCGAGGTTCGAGCTGGTATTGAGGCAGATCGTCACGCCGCGCTTCGCGAGAAGATCGAGCTCGTCGGGCCGGGCCCAGACGGCGTGCGCCACCGAGAGCCGCGGCGAGAGCAGCCCGATCGCATCCAGGTGCTTCACGAGGCCCTCCGGGTGCGCCTTGTCGGCCCACTGGCGCTGGTAGCGGGTCTCGAGCAGGTGCATGTGCACCCGCCGCCCGCTCGCGGCGGAGCTTTGCGCGATCGCCTCGAGCAGCTCGTCGGAGCACCATTGCGCGCCCGCCGGCCCGAGCTGCACGGTGACGAGATCCGACTCGATCGCGCGCGCAATCTCTTCGACGAGCGCGACCTGGTCCCTCGGCGGCAGCGAAGGCGGAACCAGGCGCCTGCGCACCGCGTCGCGATCGGCCGCGTCGATGAGCCCGAGCGTGCGCGCGTCGTCGCCGTACGCGAGCCAGTTGCGGTCGCGCAACGCCACGGCGAAGCCGACGCGCACGCCGACGTCTTTCGCGGCGCGCGCCACTTCGCGCGCTTCGTCCACGAGCGACATGCCCCCCTGCGGGCGCATGTAATGCATCATCACCGCCGCCTGCCCGCCGAGCGCCGAGCGCCCGAGCGAGACCGCCGCTATGACGTAGGGATCGACGCGCGGCGCGCCGGTAATCGCGGCGAGCCACAGCTCGAGCGGCAGCTCGAGCGCGCCCAACGCAGCCGGCTTCACGGCACGCGCATGGTCGTGCGCGTTCGCGGGCGCCGGCATGGCGAGCAGTCCGCCGCCTTTCCCGGGGTCCGCCGCCTCGACGCCCGCGATGCGTGCGCCCGAAACCGCGATGACGCGATCGCGCTCGGCACGGCGTTCGCCCGGCGCGCGCAGCAGCCGCTCGACGCTCAGCCGCATGTCCCTAGGCTCGCTTCACGACGCCGAGCGTGCCGCCGCCGTCGATCGGGATCACCGCGCCGGTGATCCAGTCAGCGCGGCTGGAGACGAGGAATGACACCAGATTGGCGATGTCCTCGGGCTCGCCGATCCGGCCAAGCGGATATTCCGCCGCGCGTTCTGCGAGCATTTTTTCGTAGCGTTCCGGCGCCATCCCGGCGCTCGTCCAGATATCGCTGCGCACCAGCGCCGGCGCCACGCAGTTTACGCGCACCCCGGCCGGACCGAGCTCGAGCGCCAGGGCGCGCGTGAAGCCTTCGACCCCCGCTTTCGCGGCTGCGTAGACCGCGGTCCCGGCGATCGGCCGGCGCACGATCCCGGTGCTGAAGTTCACCACGCTGCCGCGCGCCGTCTTGAGAAGCGGCAGCATCGCCCGCGTGGCGAGCAGGGTGCCTTCGAGATTCGCGGCGAGGACCGCGCGCAGCGCTTCGACCGGCACTTCTTCCAGGGCGCCATTGCGCACGATTCCGGCGGCGTTCACCAACACGTCGAGCCTTCCCCAGCGGCGCTCGAGATCCTCGGCGGCCTTGCGCAGCGCTTCGGCGTCGGCGACATCGAGGGCGTAGCCCGTGAACCCGGAGGCGCACATCGCGTCCACGCGCTCGCGCCGCCGCCCCGCCACCGCGACGCTGTAGCCCTCCTCGCGCAGGGCCTGCGCGATGCGCTGTCCTATGCCTGCCGTGCCTCCGGTAACCAGGGCGAACCGCAAATCGATTCTCCGAGCCGAAAAACGGCAAGCATATGCCATCATTCGCCCAAATGCCGGAGAGCTTCCTCGAGGTCGAAAACGTCGACCTCGCCTACGACGCGGAAAGCGGAAACGCCATCGAGGACGTCTCGCTCGCGATACGCGAGCACGAGTTCGTTGCCATGGTCGGGCCGAGCGGCTGCGGCAAGTCGACGTTCATGAAGCTTTGCTCGGGATTGCGCGCACCGACGAAGGGCCGCGTCCGGGTGGGAGGGCGCGCGGTGTCCGGGCCGCTGAAAATCGTCGGCATGGCGTTCCAGAACCCGACCTTGCTCCCCTGGCGCACGACGCTCGACAACATCCTCCTGCCGCTCGAGATCGTCGAGCCCTATCGCTCGAGCTTCAAGGAAAAGCGCGGCGCGTACGCCGAGCGCGCAAAGACGCTGCTCGAGACCGTCGGCCTGCACGGCCAGGAAGGAAAGTTTCCGTGGGAGCTCTCCGGCGGCATGCAGCAGCGCGTGTCGATCTGCCGCGCGCTGGTGCACGAGCCCCAGCTTCTGCTGCTGGATGAACCGTTCGCGGCGCTCGACACGTTCACTCGCGAGGACCTGTGGTGCGTGCTGCGCGACCTGTGGGCGCTCAAGCGCTTCACCGTGGTGCTCGTCACGCACGACCTGCGCGAGGCAACCTTCCTTGCCGATACGGTCTACGTCATGAGCAAGCGTCCGGGGCGCATTCTCGCCCGGCGCACCATCGACCTGCCGCGTCCGCGCGAGCTCGACGTGACCTACAGCGAGCGTTTCGCCGAAATCGTTCTTGAGCTACGCGAGCACATCGGCCGCATCAGGAAGACCGGCTAGGCGTGCGCGTCATCACCCTCAACGTCAACGGCGTGCGTTCGGCTGCGAAGAAAGGCCTGTTTCGCTGGCTCGCGGCGCAGCGCGCCGACGTCGTCTGCCTGCAGGAGATGAAATGCCACGAGGCCGACCTCGATGCCAGGCTGCACGGCCTCGAGGCGTTTTCCTCCTGTTACTCCTTCGCCAGGAAAAAAGGCTATAGCGGCGTCGCGCTGCTTTCGCGCAAGCCCCCCGAGGAGGTGAAGCAGGGCTTCGCCAGCCGCGAATTCGACGCCGAAGGACGCTATGTCGAGGCGCGCTTCGGAAGACTGTGGGTAATCTCCGTGTACCTGCCTTCGGGCTCGGCGGGGCCGCATCGCCAGGCATCGAAGTTCCGTTTTTTGAAGCGATTTCTGAATCATTTGAAGCTGCTGAAGCAGCGCGGCCATGAAGTCATCCTTTGCGGCGACTGGAACATCGCCCACAAGGAAGTCGACTTGAAGAACTGGCGCTCGAACCAGAGGAATTCCGGCTTTCTCCCGGAGGAGCGCGCCTGGCTCGGAAGCGTGTTCGACGAGCTCGGCTATGTGGACGTGTTCCGCCGCCTGAACGACCGGCCCGAGCAGTACACCTGGTGGTCGAACCGCGGCCAGGCATGGAAGAAGAACGTCGGCTGGCGCATCGACTACCAGATCGCCACGCCCCGCATCGCCGCAAGAGCCGTGAAGGAGTCGATCTACAAGACGCGGCGCTTCTCCGACCACGCGCCCTTGACGATCGACTATGACTGGCCGCCGGGCTAGCTGGCAGGCGAGGCTGCCGGAGGGCATCCGCCCCTATTTCGAGGCCGCGCCGCTCGCGGCGCTCGCCCTCGGCATCTCCTCGGGCTTCGCGTTCGCAATGATCGGGGCGACGCTCGCCACGCGCCTCGCGCAGCACGGCGTAACCAAAAGCGCCGTTACCGCGTTCGCGCTGACCTTCCTCGCGTACAACTTCAAGTTCCTCTGGGCGCCGATCGTCGACAACCTCCGGCTGCCCTGGATCGGCCGGTTCGGGCAGCGGCGCAGCTGGCTCTGGCTGGTCGGCGTTCTCGTGATGGCCGCGGTTGCCTTCTTAGGCATCGCCGATCCGGGCGCGGCGCTCTACACGGTGGCGATCGCTGCCGTTGCCGTGGGCGTGGCCGGCGCGACCTTCGACATCGTCATCGACGCCTACCGCATCGAGCTGCTCGAGCCGCGCCAGCTCGGCGTCGGCTCGGGAATGTCGCAATATGGCTGGCGCATCGGCGCGGCTGCCGCCGGTGCGCTCGCTTTGGTCCTCGCCACCCGGCTCGGGTGGGCGGCGGCGTATTTTGCCTGCGCCGCATTCGCGCTTCCGGCCATGGCGGTTGGCGTGGTGATGGGCGAGCCCAAACGGCACCTCGAGCCGGCCAAGCCGCACGGCGTTGCCGAAGCGGTCGTCGCTTATTTCAGCCCGCTCACCGAGTTCCTGAGGCGCGAGGGAGCGCTCGTCGTGCTCGCCTTCGTGCTCATCCACAAGATCGGCGACACCCTCGCCAACCTCACGTTGCGGCTGCTGTTCCAGGAGCTCGGCTTTACCAATGACGAGGTCGCCTTCTTCGACGTCGGAGTCGGATTCGCCGCCCTGATCATCGGGGTCTTCGTCGGCGGCATCCTCTATGGGCGGCTGGGCATGAAACGCTCCGTGCTGATCAGCCTGGTGCTGATGGCGGTGTCGAATTTCAGCTTTGCCGCCCTGGCGGCGGCCGGCCATACGAATGTCGGCATGGCCGCGGCGGTCGCTTTCGAGAATTTCGCGAGCGGCATCGGCGGAGTGACGGTGGTCGCCTATCTCTCCGCGCTGTGCAACCTGCGGTTCACCGCAAGCCAGTACGCGCTCCTCTCCGCGCTCGCCAGCATCGCCGGCCGCTTCATCACCGGAACGACAGTCGGCGCGCTGATCGACGCCATCGGTTTTGTGAATTTTTACGTGCTGACCACCGTGGTCGCGTTGCCGGGCGTGATCCTCTTCTGGTTCATGATCCGTTCGGGGCTTGCCGACATGTCGATCGGCTCGGCGGGCACCGTAGGCGAAGCGCGCTAAAAGCGGCTGAGCGCTTGGCTGCGCACGTTGGTTTCGGCGGCAATCGCGTTTTCGTCGTGGCCGACGAGCTTCCCGTCCCTGACGCGCACGCGTCCATCGACCATCGTAAGCTTCGCGCGGGTGTGGGAGCCGGCGAGGAGAAAGCCGGCGAGCGGATCGGCCAGCGCGCCGGCCACGTCGAGCGAGCGCAAGTCGAAGGCGGCGAGATCGGCACACATGCCCGGCGCTATGGCGCCGAGTTCCGGGCGTCCGAGGACCGCCGCGGCCTCCGCGGTCGCCATGGCGAGCGCGTCCTGCGGCGAGAGCCATCCCGATGCATCGGATGAGCCCGCGCGATGGAGCAGCAGCGCCAGGCGCACATCTGAGAGAAACGCGCCGCCGTCGTTGCTCGCCGCCCCGTCCGCGCCGATGCCGGTTCGGACCTTCGAGCGACGCCAGGCCTGCAGCCGCGGCAGGCGATAGCCGAGTCGCAGCACCGTGCGCGGGCAGTGCGCGATGCCTACGCCGCGCGCGGCGAGCCGGCCGATTTCGCCGTCGTCGAGCTCGGTGCAGTGCGCGAGCCAGGTGCGTGGTTGCAGCCAGCCCGCTTTATCGAGATAGTCGATCGGCTCCACGCGGTTCAGTGTGCGGCACAAATCGCGCTCGGCAGGCCTCGGGTGGTAATGCGCGTGCAGGCCGCAGCCGCGCTCGGCGGCGAGGTCGGCGAGCGCTCGCATGAGCGCCGGCTTGTCGTAGGCGATGTTCGACGGGCCGAGATCGAGGCGCAGCAGCGATCCCGGCGCAGGGTCGTGCCAGCGGCGCAAATCGGCATGGCACTGCGCAAGCCAGGCGCCCGGCTCGTCGAGCAGCGAGTTCACCACCGAGGGCGGCAGGCGGGCCTCCACGCGGGCGCCGAGGCCCGGCAACCCGGAGCGCACGAGGTGCAGGCGCAGACCCAGCTCCGAGACGGCTTCGACCTCGGCGGCGAGGCGCTCGTCGCCGCGGTGGCCCAGAAGGAAGGCATGGTCCACCGCGGTCGTCGTGCCGGATAGAAGCAGCTCCGCCGCGGCGTTGCGCGCCGCAGCAGCGAAGTCTGGCGGCGCCATCCGCGCCCATACCGGGTACAGCGCGACAAGCCAGTCCTCCGAGGCAGCGCAGTGCGTGCCGGGCCAGGCGCGGGTGAGATGCTGGAAAAAATGGTGATGCAGGCTGATGAGCCCGGGGATCAGCAGGCAGCCGTCGAGGTCGATCGTTTCGTCGGCCGGGCCGGCGATCGGCTGCGCCTGCATCAATTCGATGCGCTTGTCGATGACGGACAGGTGCCCGTTCTCCAGCAGGCCGCCCGGCGTGCAAATCCAGCGGACGTTTCGCAGGACGATGCGCATAAGACGGTATATTGGAAATTCGCATGCCGGTAAACCATCGGCTACCGCGGTTCATTGAAAAACGGAGATCGAACATGAAGGCATGGCCGTTCGTTGCGCTCGCCCTGCTCGCCGGAGGGGCGGCTGCACAGGACTATCCCGCGCACCCGGTGAAGCTCGTGGTCACGTACACGCCGGGGGGTGGCGCCGACACCACGGCCCGCATCTTCGCCGAGCGCCTCTCGGACATGTGGAAGCAGCAGGTCTTCGTCGAGAACCGGCCGGGCGCCGGCGGCTCGATCGGCGCCGAGGTGGTGCACAAGTCCGCGCCCGACGGCTATACGCTGCTTCTCGCCACCAATACGCACATCATCAACCAGGTGGTGTATTCGAAGCTCCCGTTCGACTTCCTGAACGACTTCACGCCGCTCGCGGTCGTGACGAACGGTCCGATGGTCATCGCGGTCAACACCGCGCAGATCCAGGCGAAGACCATGCGCGAGTTCACCCAGATGCTGAAGAGCGCGCCGGGCAAGTATTCCTACGCGAGCTGCAACGTGGCGAGCCCGCATCACTTCGGCATGGAGATGTACAAGCACGCGATGGGCATCGACGCGCTGCACATCCCGCACAAGGGCTGCGGCCCGGCGGTCAGCGACACCGTGGCGGGGCACATCGGCATCGTGGTGGCGACGCTGCCGCCGGCGGTGCCGTTCTTCAAGCAGGGGAGGCTGCGCCCGATCGCGATCCTGAGCGCGAACCGCTCGCCCTCGGCGCCCGACATCCCGACCGTGCGCGAGTCCGGCATCCCGGAGCTGAAGGACTTCTCCCTCGAGAGCTATTACGGCTTCATGGCTCCGCCGGCGACACCGGCAGCGATCGCGCGCAAGGTCGAGGCCGACGTGCTGAAGGCGGCGGCGCAGCCCGAGCTGCGCAAGCGGCTGGAAAACGCCGGCATGGACATGCTGGTCCTCGACTCGAAGAAGATGATGGAGCTCATGCGCTCGGACTACGAGAAGTACGCCAAGGCGGCGAAGGCGGCGAACATCCGGGCCGAATGAGGCTCGAGCTCAGCCTCGCCTGCTGCGACTACGACCGCACGCGCGCCATTTTCGACGGCCGCGTGCGCGTCGACGGCTGCGAGCTGGTCGCGACGGCCCTCGAGCCCGAAGAGGCGTTCCACCGCGCGTTCAAGTACGAAGAGTTCGACGTGAGCGAGCTCTCCCTTTCGAGCTACACCGTGCAGGTGGCGCGCGGCGAGCACCGCTACGCGGCCATTCCGGCCTTCGTATCGCGCGTCTTCCGTCATTCCGGCATCTACGTCCGCACCGACCGCGGCATCGCGCGGCCGCAGGATCTGAAAGGCAGGACGCTCGGCCTTCCCGAATACCAGATGACCGCCAACGTCTGGATACGCGGCATGCTGCAGGACGAATACGGCGTGCGGCCTTCGGACGTCCGCTGGCGCAACGGCGGCCTCGAGCAGCCGGGACGCGAGGAGCGCACCAAGCTGAGCCTGCCTCCCGAGATCGACCTCAAGGCGATTGCGCCCGGCGCTACGCTGTCGGCAATGCTCGAGGCGGGTGAGCTGGACGGCGTTCTCGCCGCGCGCCCGCCTTCGTGCTTCACGCGCGGCGCGCCGCACGTGGGGCGCCTGTTCCCCGATTCTCGCAAGGCGGAGCAGGACTACTTCCGCCGCACGCGCATTTTCCCGGCGATGCACGTGGTCGGAATCCGCAAGGCGCTGCTCGCCGCGCATCCCTGGCTCGCGGTCAACGTGATGAAGGCTTTCGTGCAGGCCAAGGCGCTGTGCTGGCACGAGCTCGGCCAGATCGGCCATCTCTATAACAGCCTGCCGTGGGGCGTGGCCGACTTCGCCGACGCGCGCGCGCTGATGGGCGAGGATTACTGGAGCTACGGTCTCGAGCCGAACCGCCACGTCCTCGAGGCGTTCACGCGCTATCACCATGAGCAGGGGCTCTCGCCCCGCAAAGTGTCGCCGGAGGAGATGTTCGCGCCGGCGGCCTGCGACCTGAGCAGAATCTGACGGCATGAGGACCCTGGTCATTCGCGGCGGCCGCTTGCTCGACGGCGCGGCCGATATCCTCGTGCAAGACGGCCTCATCACTGAGATCGGCAATGTGCGGGCGCCGAGCGACGCGCAAGCCGTCGACGCGCGCGGAAAGCTGCTGCATCCCGGGCTCGTGAACGCGCATACGCACGGGCACGGCAATCTCGGCAAAGGCATGGGCGATCGCTGGACGGTCGAGCTTTTGCTCACCGCCGGTCCGTGGATCAACGGCAACCGCAGCGCCGAGGACAAATACCTCACGACGCTGATCGGCGCCGCCGAGATGGTGATGAAAGGCTGCACCGCCTGCTACGACCTTACGGTCGAGTTTCCTGCGCCGAGCGTCGAGGGCCTCGAGGCCGCGGGGCGCGCCTACCGCGAAGTCGGCATGCGCGCGGTGCTCGCGCCGATGGTGGCCGACATCACGCTTTTCGATGCCATTCCGGGGCTGATGCAAGCGCTTCCGGCCGCGCTGCAGAAGGAAGTCGAGCGCCTGCGCCTCGCGCCGTGGCCCACGAGCCTCGAGCACCTGCGCAGGGCGCTGCAGGGCTGGAAGTTCGACCGCGACGAAGTGCGGCCCGCGGTGGCGCCGACGATTCCCCTGCATTGCAGCGACGAATTCATGGTGGCCTGCGCGCGCCTTGCGCGCGAATTCGGCGTCGGCCTTCACACGCACGTTTCGGAGTCCAAAGTGCAGGCCGTCGCGGGTTTGAAGAAGTACGGCAGAACGCTCACCGCGCACCTGGATTCGCTCGGGCTCGTCGGCCCCGACTTCACCGCGGCGCACGGCGTGTGGCTCGACGACGAAGACATGCAGCGCCTCGCCGGCCGCGGCGCATCCGTGGCCCACAATCCCGGGAGCAACATGCGCCTGGGCAGCGGGCTCGCCGACATGCGCCGCATGCTGGAGCACGGGGTGAACGTCGGCATCGGCACCGATGGCGCGAACTGCTCCGACAACCTGAACATGTACGAGGCGATGCGCCTTGCCTCGCTGGTGTCGAAGGTTCAGGGCCCGGAGTGGCAGCGCTGGGTCAGCACCGTCGAAGTCCTGAACGCGGCCACCGCGGGGAGCGCGAAGGCGCTCGGCTTCGGCGACAAGATCGGCCGCCTCGCGCCCGGCTGCAAAGCCGACATCGTGTTCCTCGATCTCGAGCACATCAACTGGATCCCACTCAACGATCCGGTCAACGCCCTGGTGCACGTCGAGGACGGCACCGCGGTGCACTCGGTGATGATCGGCGGCCGGATGGTGGTCGAAAACCGCCGCTTGCTCACCGTGGATCTCGCGAAACTGGCGCGCGACGCCGAGGACGCGCGCGCGCGGCTGGAGAAGCTGAACCGGGACAACAGGACGCTCTACGAGCGCCTCGAGCCGATCGTTGGGAGCTTTTGCCCGGCGCTTGCGAAGGCGCCGTACCCGATCAACCGCTACGGGGCCTGGACGCCAGCGCAATGAGGCGCTTCGCGTCCTGCCCATAGGGCGCGCCCGATAGATCGCCGAAGAGGCGCACGGCGTCGAATCCCGCTTCGCGCAGCATGGCCTCGAGGTCGTCCGCTGAGTACACCCAATGCCGCATGAAGAAGCGCTCGATCCTGCCGTCTTCGCGCGTCAGCGTCCAGCGGTTTTCCAATTTGCCGCGGTCGTCGGCCCACGCGCGGTCGGCCATGTAAGTGCCCACGCCGGGAACGGCCTCGGCAACCGTCGCCTGGAATAGCCTGTCGAGGACCTCCTTGCCGAGGAGGTCGAGCACGAAGCGGCCGCCGGGCCGCAGGCTGCGCCGCACGTTCTCCAGTACTTTGCGGTTGTCGGCTTCGCCCTCGAAGTAGCCGAGCGAGTTGAACATGCAGATCGCGAGGTCGAATTCGCCTTCGCGCACGAAGCTTCTCATGTCGCTCTTGACCCATTCGACTTCGCTCGCCTGCGTTGCCGCCTTGCCGAGAAGGAACGTGGACCTGTCCACCGCGGTCACGCGGAATCCCGAGCGTGCGAAGGCGATGGCGTGTCGGCCGGGTCCGCAGGCGAGATCGAGCAAGCGCCCGCCGCTGACGCCGGTCAGCCGCGCAATCGCTTGGCTCTCGCTCTCGCCCGCAGCCAGCCGCTGCGCGCCGAAGAGGAACGGGTAGAGCGCCTCCCAGAATTCTTCGTCCGCGAACCATTCCGCCACTACGCCGTCGTCCGCAAGGCGTTCGTATCCCTTCATGTCCTTTTTGAGGTTCAGCTTCTTCGGATCTCGGATATGCCGGCGCTTGGCATGCGAAGCGCGCTCGGCTGGTCGTTCCGTCCCCTCGACCCCTTATGAAGCGATGTACGCTCGCAGCGCCTGCGCCTCCTGCGCGGTTTCATTGAGCTTTACCTTTACCAGGTCGCCGATCGACACTACCCCGAGCAGCTTGCCCTCCTCGACCACCGGCAGGTGGCGGAAGCGGCGCTCGGTCATCACCCCCAGCGCTTCGTCGACCGACATCGATAGCCGTCCGAGCACGACACTGCACGTCATCCGCGCCTCGACCGCCAGCGTGTCGAAATCGCGGTCGCCGTCGGCATACAGGCGCACCACGTCGCGCTCGGTGAAGATGCCGACCGGGCATCCCTCGGCGTCCGGGACCATTACCGCGCCGACCTTGGCGGCGTGCATGGCGCGGATCGCGTCGGCGACGCTCGACTTCGCCGACACCGTGACTACGCGGTGGCCCTTGGCCGCCAGTACGTCTTTCAGGTTCATTGACGCCTCCTGGGTTGCTGCGCTTCGGCAATTCTACGGCTCGACCCGGTAAGCCCGCTCAACAAGTTAAATTGGACGCCGCTTTAGGCGTGTGCCGGATGCGATGCGCGTTGTCGTGTCTGGGTTATGAGGCACAGAGTGTGTGATGCGGCCTAAACGTTCGCGTTAACGCGCGCGCCGCTTGCGGCGCGTCGTTGTCGACTCGGCGATTAACCGCCAACCTTGGCGTTCATCCGGCGCCGCATGAAGCAGGCGCGGGTACCACGCGATCGGGACCGAGATCGTCCGGCCGTCGGAAAGGTCAACGTGTAATGTGTCCTCCGTAACCCTCACCGACTGCGCGAGAGGGATCTCGATTTCAATGGCCGAAGTACTCATTCCAAGCCTCCAATAACTGGGTCCGATGGTCTGTCACGATGCCGGAGAGCTTGTTGATCTCCACACGAGAGAAGCCACCATTCGACGTGAATATGGGAAGGTTCATCTTTGGCTTGCGGTCTACGTGCTGCCCTTGTGGGGCAGGAGCGATAGGCTGCGCGCGCGCCTGGATATCGAAATAGCCTGCGGGCCGGGCGCGATGCGCCAGAAACCGCCGAGCCGGCGATCAGCCGGCGGTGCAGCGGTAGACCGCGAGGCTGCCGAAGAGATTCGGGATCAGGGCGACGGGCTTGCCTTCGTGCAGCACGATGCGCTCGCGGATGCGGATATCGAGCCGGCGGCAAAGGTCCTCGAAGTCGGTGATCGTGCAGTGGTGCACGTTCGGCGTTTCGTACCACTCGTACGGAAGCGAGGCGGACACCGGCATGCGGCCGAGCGCGAGCTGCAGGCGCGCGCTCCAGTGGCCGAAATTGGGGAAGCTCACGATCGCTTCGCGCCCGACGCGCAGCATCTCGCGCAGGACGCCCTCGGTGTGGCGCACCGCCTGCAGCGTCTGCGAGAGAATCACGCAGTCGAACGAAGAATCGGCGAAAAGCGAGAGCCCGCTTTCAAGGTCGACCTGCAGCACGTTGACGTCGTTCTCCACGCAGGAGAGCACGCTGTCGTCGTCGATTTCCACGCCGTAGCCCGGAGCCTCGCGCGCCTGCCAGAGGTAGCGCAGCAGCGCGCCGTCGCCACAGCCGAGGTCGAGCACCCGGGCTCCCGGGGAAACCCAGTGTGCGATAGCGCCGAAGTCGGGTCGCGCTGCGAGCAGCGCCTGCTCGGCTGCCGTCATAAGTCGATGTTCGCGAAGTACGCGCGCAAGGCCGAGTGGTAGCGCGGGTCTTCGAGCAGGAAGGCGTCGTGGCCGCCTGGCGCATCGATCTCGAGGTACGAGACGATGCGCCGGTTGTCGAGCAGCGCGCGCACGATCTCGCGCGAGCGGGAAGGCGGGAAGCGCCAGTCCGACTTGAACGAAACCACGAGGAACTGCGCGCGCGCGCGGGCGAGCGCCGCCGACAGGTTGCCGCCGAAGTCGCCCGCCGGATCGTAGTAGTCGAGCGCCTTGGTGATGCGCAGGTACGTGTTGGCGTCGAAATAGGTCGAGAACTTGTCGCCCTGGTAGCGCAGGTACGACTCGATCTCGAAGTCGATGTCGAAGTCGAAGCCGAGGTGCTTGCGGCGCAGCAGGCGCCCGAACTTCTCCGCCATGGCTTCGCCCGAGAGGTAGGTGATGTGGCCGATCATGCGGGCGATGCGCAGGCCGCGCGTCGGCACCACGCCCTTGTCGTAGTAATGCCCGCCGTGGAAATCCGGGTCGGTCATGATCGCCTGGCGCGCGACCTCGTTGAAGGCGATGTTCTGCGGCGAAAGCTTCGCCGCCGCGGCGATCACGAGCGCATGGTGCACGCGCTCGGGATACGAGAGCGTCCATTGCAGCGCCTGCATGGCGCCGAGCGAGCCGCCGATCACCGCGGCAAAGCGCTCGATGCCCAGGCGGTCGGCGAGGCGCGCCTGCGCCTCGACCCAGTCCTCGACCGTGACGATGGGAAAGTCGGCCCCCCAGGGCCTGCCGCTCGCCGGGTTGATCGATGCCGGCCCGGTGGTGCCGAAGCAGCTGCCGAGGTAGTTCGATCCGACGACGAAGAAGCGCCGGGTGTCGAGCGGCTTGCCCGGCCCTACCAGGTTGTCCCACCAGCCGACGTTGCTCTTGTTGTCCTCGTAAAACCCGGCTACGTGGTGCGAGGCGTTGAGCGCGTGGCAGACGAGCACCGCGTTCGAGCGCGCGGCATTCAGCTCGCCGTAGGTTTCATACGCGATGTCGTAGGCGGCGAGCTCGGCGCCGCCGCGCAGCTTGAGCGGCGCGTCGAAATGCGCCTTCTGCGCGAGGACCGCGCCGGCCGAGGAGGGATCGTGGGGAGCGTTCAAGATCTCTTTAGCGGTATTTGTTAGGCGCCCGCAAGCTGAACATCAAATCGGCGCCAGCGAAACGATTATATCCGAGCCGCCCCGCTGTCGATCATGGCCTGGATCTCGCCGTCCGCGAGCCCGGCCTCGCGCAGCACCTCGCGCGTATGCTCGCCCAAGCGCGGGGCGTGGCGCCGGTATTCGGGCTTCGACGCGGACCATTCCGAGGGCACGGCCATCGAGTGGATGCGGCCTTCGCTCGGGTGCTCGAGCGTGCGGAAAAAACCGATCGCGGCGAGGTGCGGGTCGGCGACGATATCGGCCACGCTGTTCATGCGCTGCACGGGGATATCGCCGCGCTCCAGCGCCTCGAGCCACTCGGCGGTGGTGCGCTTTTTCAGCTCCTCGGCGACGAAGGCATAGGCCTCGCCGTAGTGTTTGCTGCGCACCTCCTGGGTGGAAAATCTCGGGTCCTTGAGCATCTCGGGCTTGCCGAGGATGTCGAAGAACGCCTTCCACTGCTTGTCGTTATAGATCAAGGCGCAGACGTAGCCGTCGGCCGTCTGGTAGGGGCGGCGGTCGGGCGCCAGCATGCGGGCGTAGCCTGCGTCGCCGTGCTGCGGCTCGAAGGTATGGCCGCCCAGATGCTCGCCGAGCACGAGCTGCAGCAGGTGCTCGAACATCGGCACGTCGACGCGCTGGCCTGCGCCGGTCTTTTCCCGGTAGTACAGCGCCGCGCTCACCGCGGCTGCGACCTGCTGGCCGACCGAGCGGTCGGCGACCAGGATCGGCGCATAGCGTGGCTCCTTCGCGCCCTGCTTGTGCAGCAGCCAGGGAACGCCCGCGGCGCCCTGGATGAGGTCGTCGTACGCCGCCTTCGCCGCGTACGGCCCGCGCTGGCTGTAGCCGAAACAACCGACGTAGACGATGCGCGGGTTGACTTCTTTTACGGCTTCATAGGAGAGCTTGAGGCGCGCCATCGCCTGCGGACGGATGTTGTAGACCAGGACGTCCGCCTTCTTCGCCAAGGCGAGACAGGCCTGCCGCGCGGCTTCCTGCTTCAAGTCGAGCACGATCGAGCGCTTGTTGCGGTTGGCGTTGAGGAAGATGTGGCCCATTCCCGGGTTGCGGAACGGCCATGCGTAGCGCATGACGTCGCCCTCCGGCGGCTCGACCTTGATGACCTCGGCGCCCAGGTCGGCCAGGATCTGGGTCGCATACGGGCCCATGACCACGGTGGTCAGATCGAGAATCCTGACGCCGTGCAGCGGTCCGCTCATCTCAGGCGTTCAGCCGGGCGAGGAGTTCTTTGGTCTTCAACGGGTCGCTTGCGCGCAAGACGCGCTGCGCGAGGGCCTGAACCTCGGCGAGGTTGGTGCGCAGGATGCGCTCCTTGATCGCAGGGAGCTGCGACGGATGCATCGAGAAGTTTCGCAGCCCCAGGCCGAGGAGCAGCCGCGTGAGCTGCAGGTCGCCGGCCATCTCGCCGCATACCGCCACCGGCACGCCGCCGCGCGTCGCGGTCTGGATGGTGCCCGCGACGAGCGTCAGCACCGCGGGATGCAGCGGGTCGTAGAGGTGCGCCACTGCATCGTCGGTACGGTCGATCGCGAGCGTGTACTGGATCAGGTCGTTGGTGCCGATCGAAAGGAAATTCAGCCGGCGCATGAAGATCGGCAGGGCGAGCGCCGCCGCCGGAATCTCGATCATGCCGCCGACTTCGATGGCGTGGTCGTAGGGCTCGCCGCGCTCGTCGAGCTGCTGCTTCGCTTGGCGGATGAGCGCGAGCGTCTGGTCGACTTCGTGCACATGCGCGAGCATCGGAAGCAGGATCTTCACCTTGCCGTAGTGCGAAGCGCGCAGGATGGCCCGCAGCTGGGTGAGGAACATCTGCGGCTCGGCGAGGCAGAAGCGGATCGCGCGCAGTCCCATCGCCGGGTTGGGGATCGACCCCGCGCCGTCGCCGTTAATTGCCTTGTCGGCGCCGATGTCGAGCGTGCGCAGAACCACCGGCCGGCCTTCCATGGCCTGCGCCACGTTGCGGTAGGCCTCGAACTGCTCGTCCTCGCCCGGCAGATCGTCGCGATTGAGGAAGATGAATTCGCTGCGGAAAAGCCCGACGCCCGCCGCGCCGGCTTCGAGCACCTCGCGCATATCCTCGGGAAGCTCGATATTGGCGTAGAGCTCCACCGGCGTGCCGTCCAGCGTCGCCGCCGGGGTGGACTTGAGGCGCTTGAGCCTCTCGCGCTCGAGGCCGAGCTGCGACTGGCGCAGGCGGTACTCGGCGAGCACCACCGGATCCGGATTGACGATCAGCACGCCCTGCGCGCCGTCGACGATGAGCAGCTCGTGCTCCGAGATCGTCTGGAACGCATGGTGCAGGCCCACGATCGCCGGGATGCCGAGGCTGCGGGCGACGATGGCGGTGTGCGAGGTGACGCCGCCGACGTCGGTGACGAAGCCGCCGAAATGGTGGCGCTTGAACAGAATCATGTCGGCGGGCGAGAGATCGTGCGCCACGACGATCATCTGGCGTTCCTGCGCGAGGCCGGCCTCGGCGAGCGAATGGGCGCCCGTCAGCGTCTTCAGCACCCGCTCGACCGCCTGCTGCACGTCGGCTTTGCGCTCGCGCAGGTAGGGGTCCTCGATCTCGTCGAAGCGCGCGACGAGCTTCTCCATTTGCTGCACCAGCGCCCATTCGGCGTTGGTGCGCCGGTTGCGGATCAGCTCCTTGGGCACCTCGGCCAGCGCCGAGTCGTCGAGGATCATGCGGTGCAGGTTGAGGAAGGCCTCGAGCTCGGGGGGTGCGTCGGCGGCGATGTGCTGCTTGAGCAAGCCGAGCTCATCGCGCGCATGGTGCAGCGCGCTTTCGAAGCGCTGCACTTCGGCCTCGACCGCATCCTGCGCGATCTCGTAGTGCGCCACCTCCAGCCGCGCGGTGGTGACGAGGTGCGCGTAGCCGATGGTGATGCCGCCGGAGACGGCGTGGCCGTGCAGGACGAAGTTCATTCGCCTTCGCCGAAGCGCTCGGCGACCAGCCTCGAGATCGCGGCGATGGCGTCGGGCGCGTCGTCGCCGTCCGCCTCGATCAGCACCTTGGTTCCCTGCCCGGCCGCAAGCATCATGACGCCCATGATGCTCTTGGCGTTGACCCGGCGGCCGCTGCGCGAGAGCCAGATCTCGCTGCGGTAGCCGCCGGCGATCTGCGTGAGCTTGGCCGCCGCGCGCGCGTGCAGGCCGAGCTTGTTGACGATCTCGACCTCGGCGCTAGCCATCGCAGCAGCGGTCCGTATTCATGTGGACGAGGCCCTCGGCTCCCCCGGACAGCGCGCGCTGCACGGCGCCGCTGAGCGAGCCGTTGCGCCCGGTCAGCACGCGCAGCAGCATCGGCAGCGATACGCCGGACACGCCTTCGACCTTGCCGTTCGCGAGGAGCTTCGAAACCACGTTGCCCGGCGTGGCGCCGAAGATGTCCGTAAGGATGAGCACGCCGTCGCCGGCGTCGATGCTGTCCAACAGCTCGCGCGCGCGCAGCACGAGGTCGTCGGGATCGTCCTGGCGCCAGACGCTGAGGGTGGCCACTTGCTTCGGCGCGGCACCGAGGATCTGCGACGCGCTCGCGAGCAGCGCGGTGCCGATCTCGCCGTGGCTGACGATCAAGACCCCGATCACTGCACCCTCGACTCCAGCGCGTCCATGAACATCCCGGCGACGTCGAACCCGGTCTGGTCCTGGATTTCGCGGAAGCAGGTCGGGCTCGTGACGTTCACCTCGGTGAGCCAGTCGCCGATCACATCCAGCCCGACGAGCAGCAGCCCGCGTGCGGCGAGCCGCGCCCCGACCGCAGCGGCGATCTCGCGATGGCGTGCGCTCACGGCTTGGGCCTCGCCGCGTGCCCCGGCGGCAAGATTGCCGCGCGACTCGCCGGGCTTCGGGATGCGCGCGAGGCAATGCGGCACCAGCTTGCCGTCGATGAGCAGCACGCGCTTGTCGCCTTCCGTGATCTGCGGGATGTAGCGCTGCGCCATCACGGTGCGCGCGCCGCCCTGCGACATGATTTCCACGATCACGTTGCGGTTCGGGTCGTCGGCGCGCACGCGAAAGATGTTCTCGCCGCCCATCACGTCGAGGCGCTTGACCACGACGTCGCACTGCTCGTCGATGAAACCCTGCAGGCGGCTCGGCTCGCGGCTCACCAGCGTGGGCGCCACGAACGGCGCAAATTCGGCGATCGCCAGCTTCTCGTTGTGGTCGCGGATCGCGTCGGGAGCGTTGAACACGCGCGCGCCTTCGCGCACGGCCGCCGAAAGCAGCCAGGTGCTCACCACGTATTCGAGGTCGAACGGCGGATCCTTGCGCATCAGCACGGCGTCGAACTCGCGCAGCGGCCGCTCGGCAGCTTCGTGGCCGCGGTACCAGTCCTCGTCGTTGTCGGTGAGCGAGAGCCGCCTCACGGTCGCCGCGACGCTGTTCTTGTGCCAGTGCAGCGCATCCTGCGTGCAGACGAACACCGAGTGGCCGCGCGCCTGTGCGGCGCGCATCATCGCGACGGTGGTGTCCTTGTACGCCTTGAGCTCTTCAGGCGGATCGATGATGAAGAGGAAGATCAGGCTACTTGCTCTGCGAGACCATGAATTCGACGGCGGCGCGGATCTCGGCATCGCTGAGCGATGCGTTGCCGCCCTTGGGCGGCATGGCGCCCTTGCCCTTCGTTGCCGACTGCACCAGCGTATTGATACCCTGCTGGATGCGCGGCGCCCAGGCCGCCTTGTCGCCGAGCTTCGGCGCGCCGGCGACGCCTTGCGCGTGGCACACCATGCACACCTTGTCGTAGACCGGCTTGCCATTCGCGCCCGCCGCGGGCTTGGCCGCCGCGGGGGCGGCAGGGGCCCGTGCTTGCGGCTGCGGCTTGGCCGCCTCTTTGGGCGCAGCCGGCTCCTTGAAGTTGGCGCCGGCCTGATTCGCCAGGTACACCACCGCACGCTCGACTTCGGCGTCGGTGAGTGAAGCATCCCCCCCACGCGCCGGCATTGCGCCCTTGCCCTTGAGCGCGGTGGAGACCAACTGCTTAAGCCCGGTCTTGATGCGCGGCGCCCAGTCCTTCGCGTCGCCGATCTTCGGGGCGTTGGCGACGCCGGCCTGATGGCACGCCGCGCACACCGTCTTCACGATGCCTTCCCCGGTGCGCGCGCCGGGCGCCGCCTGCGGCGCGCCGAACTCCACGGTGCCGACGGGTTGCAGCCGCTTGCTCACGGCTTCGGCCGAGAGCGCTGACGGATCCGCGGAGGGCCGGCTGGTCGCCAGCTGCACGAGCAGGATGATGACGCTGATCGGTACCAGGAAGGCGAGCAGGATGACGACGACGAGCTGCTTCGGCGTCTGGATAAACGAGGAATGCGAGTCGTGCACGTCCACAGGGGTCTTGATGTTGGAGGTAAAGGCACGATTTTAGCTTTATTGTCTCGATCGTGGCATCGCTGATCCTCTGGTGGTTGCGGCGCTAACGCGTGGACGCGGAAGGGGAAACGGGATATCCTGCGCGTCCTTTTTGAAGCGCCCGTAGCTCAGCGGATTAGAGTATTGGCCTCCGAAGCCAAGGGTCGTGGGTTCGAATCCCGCCGGGCGCGCCATCGATTTCATGTTCCTGCAGGTCCTGTCCGATTTGCATCTCGAGGTTTGCGCGTTTGATGCGCTGACGGCCGACGCGGACGTCGTCGTCCTCGCCGGAGACCTGCACGAAGGAACGCGCGGCTTGGAGTGGGCGGCGCAGACATTTCCGCGCCGGCCCATCGTGCACGTCCCGGGCAACCACGAGTATTACGACGGTGAGTTCTCGGCCGTGCGCGAAGCGATGCGCCGGCGCGCGAGCGAGCTGGGCATCGTGCATCTCGACGACGCCGCGGCGCTGGTGAACGGCGTGCGCTTCATCGGCGCGACGCTATGGGCCGATTTGCTGCTGTACGGGGAGGAGGGCAAGGCGGCGCTGCTCTCCCGCGGTCTCGACCGGCTGGTCGAGTACCGCTGCGTGCGCTTCGACGGCGGCCCCTTCAAGCCCGAGCATTCGATCGCCCTGCATGCCGCGAGCCGCGCGTTTCTCGAGCGCGCCCTCGCCGAGCCGTTCGACGGACCGACGGTGGTCGTGACGCACCACGGCCCGCATCTCAACAGCATCCATCCGAGGTTCAAGGGCTACGTCACGAACCCGGCTTTCGCCTCCGATCTGTCCGACCTGATGGGAAAAGCGGCGCTCTGGATCCACGGCCATACCCACGCCAGCTTCGACTACGAGGTCGCCGGCACCCGCGTGCTCGCCAATCCGCGCGGCTACGCCGGCCGCCATCCGGTGAGCGGCCGGGTGCACGGCACCGCGGACAAACCCGAAAACCCGGCCTTCGATCCCGCGCTGACTGTCGAGTTCGGCTAGAAGCTCACCATGTCGGTGCGCGTCACGGTGGTCTGCTGCCCGATGGTTGGCGCATTGGCGAGGTGCCATGCCGAGTACTGCTCGGCGTAAAGCGTCGCCGACGATGAAGCGTCCACGGGAAGGATCACCTTGTATCCCAGTTGCGCCGCGTGCCCGCCGGTGTTGAGCACTGCCCCTTCGGCTCGAGCAGGCGCTGCGCCTTGGGCAGCGAAGCCATGCAGCGCGGCCGGCTGGTGCATGACGGATTGAGGAGGTCGAGCACCAATAATGCCGTTTCCTTGGGCGCTATCTCGACCGCTTTAAGCTCCGGCGGCGGCGCCTTCACGCTTGCCCATTCATCCACGATCGTCCGGCTGCCCGCGAGGGTGAGTGGTTTTTTCATGAGCACTTTTCCCTTATTTCGCCGCGAAACAGTAGAACAGTCCGTCGCCGCCGGTGGGGCGCACCTTCTCCTGGCTGCAGCCGAGCGTCGGATGCGCGGAATTCCAGGAGGTGGCCCAGGAGGCGTCGAGCGGGCCCGCGCGATCATGGTGGCCGGTCATCGCCGAGCCGCTGTCCCCGCCGTTGGTCCAGTTGCTGCACGTCATGTCGGGGAACGGCTTGCCGGGGAAGGCGGTGCCGTCGGGACGCGAACCCGTGAGCATGTCGTGCTTGAGCGGCGTTTGCCCGCGGCTGTTCACCGGCCGAGCGCGTTCGTCCAGCGCGGTCTCCTTGTTCAGCTTGCTGTTCGGCGAGTGCAGCTCCTCGACGCTCGTCGCGATGACGGCTCCCTTCGCGTTCTGCCAGGGACCCGTGCCGATGCGGTCGCGGGCATTGACGAAGTTCTTGTCCGCCAACGCCGGTGCCTGCGTGCTCAGGTAGGCGCGCCAGGTGTGATTGACCGCGCCCGCCGCCTGCGCAAGCGATTGGCAATGCCGGTCGGCGCCCTCCAGGCCGCCGAGGTCGCCTCCTTTGCCCGGACCGATGCTTGTCACGAAAAACGTCATGTCCTTCGGGTTCGGCTGCGTCGCCTGCATTCCTGCGCAACCGGCCAGCACGGTGGCCAGGCCGGCCGTGATCCACTTCAACATGGCTCTTTCCTCCTCGGGTTGGCGCTGCCGCCCAATTAACGGCGCGCGCGAGCGGTTTATTCCAGAACGCGCCGGATTAAGCAAGCGCCGGGCGGCGCTTCCAGACGTTCGTTTCGCTCTCGAACGCGTGCGCGAGCTGGAGCACCGCAACATCGGCGCGGTACCGCCCGACGATCTGGATGCCGACGGGCAGGCCCTCATCCGTGAACCCGGCCGGGACCGAGATCGCCGGGTGGCTGGTAATGGTGATGTAGTAGCAGCTCTTCATCCAGTCGAGATAGTTGCCCATCTTCGCGCCCGCGATCTCGCGCGGCCATTCGACCTCGACGGGAAAAGGCGGCAGCTGGCTTACCGGGCACACCAGAAACTCGTAGCGCTCGAGAAACCCGCGCATGCGGTGGAAAAGCTCGGTGCGCAATGCGTGCCCCCGGGCAATGCGCTCCGGCGTGAGCTTCATGCCCTGCTCGATGTTCCAGATCACCGTGTCCTTCAGCTTGTCGCGGTGCTCGTCGAGGAGCGGGCCGAAGCGGCCGAGGAAGCTCAGGGCGCGCAGCGTCTCGAAGGCCTCGCTGGCGCCGCTGAAGTCGGGTTCCGCTTCGTCCACCACACAGCCTAGATCGTGGAAAACCTTCTTTCGTGAATTCAAAACCTCGGTGACTCGACGGTCCATCGGCAGGCCGCCGAGGTCGCGGCTCCAGGCGACGCGCACTTTGCGGAAGTCCCGCTTCAGCGGCTTTGAAAAAACGCTTCCCGGCTCGGACAGCGAGGTCGGCGCGCGCGGATCCGGACCGGCCATGGCGGAGAGCAGGAATGCAGCATCGTCCACGGTGCGCGCCAGCGGCCCGAGCACCGAGAGCGTGTCCCAGGCGTTCGCGGCCGGCCAGGCGGGCACGCGGCCGGGAGTGGGCCGGAAGCCTGCTACGTTGCAGTAGTTACCCGGGTTTCTCAGGCTCGCGGCGAGATCCGAGCCATCCGCGAAGGGCAGCATGCCGCAGGCCACCGCCGCTGCGGCGCCGCCGGAAGAGCCGCCGCTAGTCCTGGAGAGATCGTAGGGATTGCGGGTCGCGCCGAAGACCCGGTTGAACGTCTGGCTGCCCGCGCCGAATTCCGGCGTATTGGTCTTGCCGAGGAGAATCGCGCCCGCCGCGCCGAGCCGCTCGACGATCAGGTGGTCTTCCTGAGGGACGCGATTTTCATAGACCAGCGACCCGAATGTCGTGCGCACGCCTTTGGTGGGAACCAGGTCCTTGTAGGCGATGGGCAAACCACCCAGCAGTGTCTTCGTCTTCGAGCGATCCAAGGCTTTTGCCCGCTTCAAGGCCCGCTCGGGCAGGAAGGTGACGAGGGCGTTCACCTTCGGATTGACGCGCTCGATCTGGGCGATGAAGGCCTTGATCAGTTCCGTCGCGGAGAGCTTCCGGGTTCTCAGAAGGCGGGCAAGCTTGCGCGCCGGCGTAAAGCAGAGCTCGTTCACATCAGCACGATGTCGAATTGTTCCTGCCCGTAGCTCGACTCGACCTGCATCGAGATCGGCTTGCCGATGAAGTCCGAGAGCATCGCGACCGAGGCCGATTCCTCTTCCTGGAACAGATCGATCACCGCCTGCGAGGCGAGCACCCGGTACTCGCGCGCGTTGAAGGCGCGCGCTTCGCGCAGGATCTCGCGCAGGATTTCGTAGCACACGGTGTGCGCGGTCTTCACTTCGCCGCGTCCGGCGCAGGTCGGGCACGGCTCGCAGAGCACGTGCGCGAGCGACTCGCGCGTGCGCTTGCGCGTCATCTCGACCAGCCCGAGGGCGGTGAAGCCGTTCACCGTCATGCGGGTGCGGTCACGCGCGAGCGCGCGCTTGAACTCTTCGAGCACGGCGCCGCGGTGCTCCTGGCTTGCCATGTCGATGAAATCCACGATGATGATTCCGCCCAGGTTGCGCAGGCGCAGCTGGCGCGCAATGGCCTGCGCGGCCTCGAGGTTCGTCTTGAAGATGGTGTCGTCGAAGTTGCGGCTGCCGACGAAGCCGCCGGTGTTCACGTCGATGGTGGTCATCGCCTCGGTCTGGTCGATGATCAGGTAGCCGCCCGACTTGAGGTCGACGCGGCGCGACAGCGCCTTCTCGATCTCGGTCTCGACGTTGTACAGGTCGAAGAGCGGCCGCTCGCCGGTGTAGTGCGCGAGCTTGCCGCGCACCTGCGGCATGTAGTTCTCGGCGAAGGCATGCAGCTTCTGGAAGTTTTCGCGCGAATCGACGAGGACGCGCGCGGTATCCACGTTCACCATGTCGCGCAGCACGCGCTGCGCGAGGGAAAGGTCCTGGTACAGCAGTTGCGGCGGCGCGGCGCCGAGAGATCTTTCCTTTATGACCTGCCAGAGGTGGCGCAGGTAGTCGAGGTCCGCGCGCAGCTCGGCTTCGGAGGCGGTCTCTGCAAGCGTGCGCACGATGAAGCCGCCTTGCTCCTCGGGCGGCAGCAGCTCCTTGAGACGCTCGCGCAGGAGCTGGCGGCCGTTTTCGTCCTCGATCTTCTGCGAGATGCCGATGTGCGGATCGTGCGGCAGGTAGACGAGCAGCCGTCCCGCAATGGAAATCTGGGTCGACAGGCGCGCGCCCTTGGTGCCGATCGGGTCCTTCAGCACCTGCACCAGGACCGGCTGGCCTTCGGCGAGGATTTTTTCGATCGGCTTGGACGCCTCCCGGTATTCCCAGATGTCCGCGACATGCAGGAAAGCCGCGCGCTCGAGGCCGATCTCGATGAAAGCCGACTGCATGCCCGGAAGCACGCGCGCCACGCGGCCCATGTAGATGTTGCCGACGAGCCCGCGGCTCGCCGCGCGCTCGATCAGCAGCTCCTGGACGACTCCCGAGCCGGTGACCGCAACGCGCGTTTCCTGCGGCGTGACATTAATGAGGATTTCTTCGCTCATTCACCGTCGAGCGGGCAGCTTGTCGAGCAATTGCGCCGTTTCGTACAGCGGCAGGCCCATGACGCCCGAGTAGCTGCCGCGCAGCTCGGTGATGAAGCGCGCGGCGCGCCCTTGGATCGCGTAGGCGCCGGCCTTGTCGTCGCACTCGCCGCTCGCCGTGTACTGCGCGATCTCCTCCGCCGAGAGCTTCTTGAACTGCACTTCCGAGCGCGACAGCAGGCATTCGAGCCAGTCGTCGCGCATGAGAGCGACCGCGCTCAGCACTTCATGCCGCTGCCCGGAAAGCTGCTCGAGCATCTGCGCCGCCTCTTTGCGGTCGGCCGGCTTGCCGAGGATGGCGCCGCCCAGCGCTACGGTGGTATCGGCGGCCAGCACCGGGGCGAGCGGCAGGTTGCGCAGCCGCAGGAGCTTCCAGCCGGCCTCGGCCTTGGCGCGCGCGACGCGCTCGACGTAGGCGTCGGGCGCCTCCCCGTCGAGGACCGTTTCGTCGACGTCGGGCGGCGAGCCGGGGCGCGAGCGGAACAGAAGCAGGTGATAGCGCACGCCGATCTGCGACAGAAGCTCGCGCCGGCGCGGGCTGCGGGAAGCGAGATAGATACCGCGCTCTAACGGGCCGATCATCGGCCGAGTTTACTATTCGCGGTGGTAGGGATGTCCGGTCAGTATCGAAGCCGCGCGGTAAATCTGCTCGAGGAGCACGACCTGGGCGAGGGCGTGCGGCAGCGTCAGTGACGAAAGTCGCAGAACCAGGGCCGCCTCGCGCTTGACAGCGGCATCCAGCCCGTCCGGGCCGCCGATCACGAAGGCCGTTTCGCTCTTCAGGAGGTCCGCAAACTGCCTCGTGGTGCAGTCCTTGCCGCGCTCGTCCAGCGCCACCACCCGCGCGTGGCGCGGGAGCGCCGCGCGCAAAGCCTTATCGTTCTTTACGGCAACGCGCGCGACTTCGTAGCCCTTGGGCATGCGTCTCGCGTACTCCGCGCAGGCGGTTTCCGCCCACGCAGGCAGCCTAGCGCTTACCGCGAGGACGCTTAGCCTTGGCACGCTTTTTCGCGCTCTTCTTCTTGGCAGGGGGTTTCTTCTTGAGGCGAACCGGCTTGCCGCCCCACACCTCTTCGAGGTTGTAGAAGTCGCGCACCGCGGGATGCATGATGTGCACCACCACGTCGCCGAGATCGACGAGCACCCATTCGCCGCCCGCTTCTCCCTCGACCCCATACACGCGCGAGCCCGCCTCGCGCACGCGCTCCTGCACCCGATCGGCGAGCGCTTTTACCTGCCGCGTCGAGTCGCCGCTTGCGATCACGACGCGCTCGAACATGGAAGGCATGCGCGCGGTGTTGTAGACGATGATGTCCCGGCCTTTGACGTCCTCCAGCGCCTCGACCACGACGCGCTGCTTCAGGCGGATGTCCATCAGCGGTAGAGCCCGTGACGGGCGATGTAGTTCGCGACCGCGGGCGGCACCAGCGCGGAAATGTCTTCGCCGCGCGCGGCGCGCGCGCGGATCTCGCTTGCCGACACAGGCATCGGTTCCATCGGTATGAGCCTGACCTGCCCCTCGAGCTCTATGCCGGGACGCGCGAAAACCGCGATGTGCGCGAGCCTCGCCACCTCGTCAGGGCGGTGCCAGGAGCCGAGCTTCGCGTACTGGTCCGCGCCCATGAGGAGGTGGAGGTCGACTTCGCCGAGCTCGGAGCGCAGCGCCTGCAGCGTATCCACGGTGTAGCCACTGGCGCCGGGAGCCAGCTCGCGCTCGTCGATCGCGAATTCTTCACTGCCCGCGAGCGCGAGCCGCAGCATGGCGATGCGCTGCTCGCCCGAGGCGACGGCCGCGCGGCGGTACTTCGGCAGCCCGGTGGGGACGAAGAGCACCTTGTCCAGGCGCAGCGCCTCGAGCGCTGCGCGCGCCATGGCGAGGTGCGCGTTGTGGACCGGGTCGAAGGTGCCTCCCAGTATGCCGAGGGCAGACCTGGCCATCAGGCGGGTGCCGGCGCCCGACGCCGCAGCAGCGGCACGAGGGAAACGAGGCCGAAGAGCGGCCCGGGAACGAGCAGCAGGAACAGCAGCTCGGCGCCGAGGGCGCGCGCGGCGGAATTGAGCAGCTGGATGCTGAAGATCGTTATGGCGAAGCCGATGCAGTTGGCGATGGTCAGCGCGGAGCCGACGAGCTCGCGGGGGGCGTACTGCGCGCTGAGCGCCGAAAACTGCGGAGAGTCGCCCGCCACCACCACGCCCCAGAATAGCAGGAAGGCGAGGAAGAACGGCGTCGGCGCGTGCACCAGCAGCGGCGACAGCGCGCAGCAAAGCCCCGAGGCGGCGAGCTGGACAAACGCGACCGGCGCGCTGCCGCGGCGCAGCGAGGCGAGTCCGCCGAGCACGCACCCGAGCGCGCCAGCGGCGATGGTGGCGAAGCTCCAGAGCGGGACGTTGAGCCCGGCGCCGGAAGCGTGCGCCGCGAGCAGCCAGGGCACGAAGGCCCAGAACGCGTAAAGCTCCCACATGTGGCCGAAGTAGCCGAAAGACGAGGCGCGAAAGGCGGGCACGCGAAACACCGTGAGCAGGGCGCGCGGGTCGAAACGCCCGCCCTGGGCAAGGCGGGGCCCGTCCGGCACGAGCGTCAGCATCAGCAGCCCGCCGGCCGCGGCGAGCGCCGATACCCCGAGCATTACCGCCTGCCACGGGGTCCCAGGGCCGAGCGCCTTCAGCGCGTGGGGGAATGCGGTGCCGAGGACCACCGCCCCGACCAGGAAGCCGAGCGCATTGCCGAGGTCGCGGTCGTACCAGCCGGCGGCGATCTTCATGCCGACCGGATAGATGCCGGCGAGAAAGAAGCCGGTGGCGAAGCGAGCCGCGAGCAGCGCCGCGTAGCTCTGCGGCAGCAGCGCCACCGCGGCGCTCGCCGCCGCGCCGGCGAGCGCGCACAGGAAGAACACCCGGCGCGGCGAGAACCGGTCGGCGATCGCCAGGAAGGCGAAGGCGAGCGTGCCGGCGATGAAGCCGAGCTGCACCGAGGAGGTGAGATAGCCGAGCGCCTGGGGCGCGAGGCCCCACTCGCGCTGCAGGTCGCCGAGCACCGCGTTGCCGGCGAACCACGGCGAGGTGCCCGCGAACTGCGAGGCGACGATGACCGGAAGGATGCGTCGCGGCCGCCGGCGCATGCGCCTAGCTGCGCACTTCGCCGTGTCCGAGCACGATGAACTTCTGCGTGGTGAGGCCTTCCAGCCCGACCGGGCCGCGCGCGTGCAGCTTGTCGGTGGAGATGCCGATCTCGGCTCCCAGGCCGTATTCATAGCCGTCGGCGAAGCGCGTCGACGCGTTCCACATGACCGAGCTCGAGTCCACCTCCCGCAGGAAGCGCTCGGCCCGCTTGCGATCTTCGGCGACGATGGCGTCGGTGTGCTGCGAGCCGTACTTCGCGATGTGCGCGATCGCCTCGTCCACGTCCTTTACCACGCGAATCGAAACCACCGGCGCCAGCCACTCGGTGTAGTAGTCCTGCTCGGTCGCCTTTTTTCCGGGGACGTATTTCAGGGCGGCCTCGTCGGCGCGCATCTCCACGTTCTTGCTTGCAAAGATTTTTCCTATGGAAGGCAAAACCTTTGCGGCGATGCCCTCGGCCACGAGAAGCGTCTCCATGGTGTTGCACGTGCCGTAGCGCTGGGTCTTGGCGTTGTCGGCGATCCTCACCGCCATGCCGGGGTCGGCGCTGTCGTCGATGTACACGTGGCAGACGCCGTCGAGGTGCTTGAGCATCGGGATGCGCGACTCGCGCTGCAGGCGGGAGATGAGCTCCTTGCCGCCGCGCGGCACGATGATGTCGACAAACTCGTTCATCGTGATGAGCTCGCCGACCGCCGCCCGGTCGGTGGTATCGACGAGTTGCACCGCGGTCTCGGGGAGCCCGGCGCTCGCGATACCCGCGCGCACGCAGGCGGCGATCGCGCGATTCGATTCGAGCGCTTCGGAGCCGCCGCGCAGGATGCAGGCGTTGCCGGACTTCAGGCACAGCGCCGCGGCATCGGCGGTCACGTTCGGGCGCGACTCGTAGATGATGGCGATGACGCCGATCGGCACGCGCATGCGCGCCACCTCTATCCCGGTGGGCCGCTGCACGCGCTGCGAGATCTCGCCGACGGGATCCGGCAGCTTCGCCACCTGCTCGACGCCTTCGGCCATCTGCTCCACGAGCTTCGGCGTGAGCATCAGGCGGTCGACAAAGGCGTCGTCGTGCTTTCCCTTCGCGTTGGCCACGTCGGCCGCGTTCGCCGCCAGGATCTTCTTTTCCCCGGCGCGAATCTCGGCCGCGATCGCGGCAAGCGCGCGGTTCTTGGTCGCGGTGTCCGCGCGCGCCAGGGCGCGGGCCGCAACGCGGGCCTGAGCACCCAGCTGGCGAACGTGTTCCCTGACGTCCATGGCGCAATCTTAGCCCGGCTGCAATTCGAGGCCGAGCTTGAGCAGCTCGTCCCACGGCTCGCCGGGGCCGACGCCCTTGATCGCGCGATCGATGCGCGCAGCGTGCGCGAGCGCCCGCTCGAGCGCCGCGGGCGCCACGCGGGCTGCTGCCGACTTCATCGGCCGCTGGCGCGTGCCCCAGACCCGGTTTTCGCGCAGCAGGTCGTCGACCGCCCGGCGGGCCGCGAGCCCGGCCTGGATGCGCGCGAGCGCGAAAAGCTCCTCGCTCATCACCCAAAGAACCAGGGTCGGCGCCTCGCCTTCGCCATGCAGGCCGTCGATGATGCGCACGTAGCGTGCGGCGTCGCCCTCCAGCATTGCTTCGCTGGCGCCGTAGGCGTCGTAGCGCGCCACGTTCGCCACCGCTTCGCGCAGCGCCTCGACGCCGATCTCGCCTTGCGGGGCGAGAAGCGCGAGCTTCTGCACTTCCTGGTGCGCGGCGAGCAGATTTCCTTCCACGCGGTCGGCAAGCAGCTCGAGCGCTTCGCGCGGCGCTTTTTGCCGCTGGCGCGCGAGCCGCTCGGCAATCCACGCGGGCAGCCGCGCCCGGTCGACCGGATAAACGTCCACCACCACGCCGGCGCCGGCGAGCGCGGTAAACCACGCCGATGCCTGGGTGGCGCGATCCAGGCGCGGCAGCGAAACGAGGAGCAGGAGGTCCGGGCTCGGACGCGCGGCGTAGCGCGCGATCGCCTCGCCGCCCTGCGCGCCGGGCTTGCCGGTGGAAAGGCGCAGCTCGACGATTTTCTTTCCGCCGAAGAGCGAAAGGCTGCCGAGCGCGTGCTCGAGCTCGCTCCAGTCGAAGCTGCGGCCCGGCTCGAATACTTCGCGCTCGGTAAAGCCGCGCTTGCGCGCCGCGGCGCGCACGGCATCCCCGGCCTCGAGCGCGAGCAGCGGCTCGTCGCCATGGATGACGTAGACCGGCGAGAGATTCCTGCCGAGGTGCGCCTCGAGCTGCTCCGAGCGCAGCTGCATGCTCACGAGGTTTTCGGCTTCTGCGCCGCGGACAGCCGGCGCATGATGAGCTGCACCATGTCGCTTTGCATGTCGCGGAACAGCAGCTGCTCCTCGGCTTCCTTGGCGAGCACCTCGGCGTCGTTGAAGCTCACATCGCGGGTGAGCTCGAACGCCGTCTGCGGCACGTAATCCCCGCCCTTCCCGTCGCTCACCCGCCAGCCCACGCGGTAGCGCAGGCGGAATTCGCGCACGCGGCCGGTGCCGGTGAGCGAGAGGATTTCCTTGTCGCGCGTTTCGTAGGAGAACTGCAGGATCGCGTCGGCCTGCTTGGGGTCGTCGACCACCGTGGCATTGGTGCCGGCCTGGATCTGGCGCTTGAGGTCGAGCGCGATGCCGCCCGCGGCGCCGGGCAGGTACAGCGTCTTGAACGGCACCTCCGCGGTGCCGCGCAGCTGGAAGCCGCAGCCTTCTACCAGGAGAAACAGGGCTAGCGCGAAATACCTGATCACACTACGACGTTCACCAGGCGGCCCGGCACCACGACGACCTTCTTGATGTTCTGGTCCCCGACGAACTTCTGAACGTTGGCGTTCGCGAGCGCGATGCCTTCGATCGCCGCCCGGTCGGCCGCCTTGGGCACCTTGATCGAGCCGCGCAGCTTGCCGTTGACCTGGACCACCAGCTCCACCTCGTCCTGCTCGAGCGCCGCCGCATCGGGCTCGGGCCAGGGCGCGAGCATGATGTCCTCGCCGAACCCGAGCTCGCCCCACAGGTGGTGGCAGATGTGCGGCGTGATGGGCGAGAGCAGGCGCAGCAGGATCGACAGGCCTTCCTCCACCTCCTTACTCGTCGTGCCTGCCAGCCGGTCCAGCGCATTCAGGATCTTCATCGCGGCCGAAGCGACGGTGTTGAACTGGAATTTCTGCAGGTCATAGTTCGCCTGCTTGAGCACCGAATGAATTTCGAAGCGCGTAGCCTTCAGCAGCGTATCGCCGGCTGCAATTTCGGAGCGGTTCTTGTATTTCACGCCGTAGTTCCACAGCCGCTTAAGGAAGCGGTACGACCCCTCGACGCTCTCGTCGCTCCATTCCAGCGTGTTGGTCGGCGGCGACGCGAAGATGATGTAGAAGCGCGCGGTGTCCGCGCCGTACTTGTCGATCAGCGCCTGCGGGTCGACCCCGTTGTTCTTCGATTTCGACATCGTGCCGATGCCGTCGAACACGACGTCTTTGCCGTCCCTGGTTTTCGCCGAGACGATCTTGCCTTTCGCGTCGCGAGCGACTTCGACCTCCGCCGGGTTGATCCATTCGCGGCGTCCCTCGACGTCCCGGTAATACGACTCGGCGAGCACCATGCCTTGCGTGAGGAGATTGGTGAACGGCTCCGCGACGTCGAGCAGGCCTTCGTCGCGCATCAACCGCTGGAAGAAGCGCGAATAAAGCAGGTGCAGGATCGCGTGCTCGATGCCGCCGATGTACTGGTCGACCGGCATCCAGTACTGCGCGCGCGCATCCACCATGGCATGTTGCTGGTCCGGGCAGGCGTAGCGCGCGAAATACCACGACGAGTCGACGAAGGTGTCCATGGTGTCGGTCTCGCGCTTCGCCGGCTGCCTGCAATTCGGGCAGCGGGTTTCGTAGAACTCGGGCAGCTTGGCGAGCGGGTTGCCGGTCCCGTCGGGCACCAGGTGCTCGGGGAGCTTGACCGGCAGCTCGTCGTCGGGCACCGGCACGTCGCCGCACGACGGGCAGTGCACGATCGGGATCGGGCAGCCCCAGTAGCGCTGGCGCGAGATCCCCCAGTCGCGCAGCCGCCACTGCACCTGCTTTTCCCCGAGTTCTTTCTTTGCGAGATCGGCCGCGATTGCATCGACGGCCTGCTGATAGCCCAGGCCGTTATAGGGACCGGAATTAATGCAAACCCCGTACTCCGCGTATTCGGGCTTCCAGGGCTCGGGCACCGCGTCGCCGAGCGGGTGGCGGATCACCGGCTTGATCGGCAAGCCATACTTGCGGGCAAACTCGTAGTCGCGCTCGTCGTGCGCCGGCACCGCCATGACCGCGCCTTCGCCGTAGGCCATGAGCACGTAGTTGCCGACCCATACGGGCAACTTCTCGCCGGAAAGCGGGTGCGTGGCGTGGAGCCCGGTCGGCATGCCTTTCTTCTCCACCTGCGCGAGCTCGGCTTCCATCGCCGGGCCTCTTTTGCACTCCTCGACAAAAGCAGCGAGCTTCTTGTCTCGCTTCGCCGCCCAGGCCGCGATCGGATGCTCGGCGGCGACCGCGCAGAACGTCGCGCCCATCAGCGTATCGGCGCGGGTGGTAAAGACCCACAGCACTCGTTGCCGGTCTTCTAATCGATAAGGAAAACCGATGCGCACGCCTTCGGAGCGGCCGAGCCAGTTCTTCTGCATCAGCTTCACCTGCTCGGGCCAGCCCGGCAGGTCATCGAGCGCCGCGAGCAACTCCTCGGCGTAAGCGGTGATGCGCAGGAAGTACATCGGGATCTCGCGCTTCTCGACGAGCGCGCCGGTGCGCCATCCGCGGCCCTCGATCACCTGCTCGTTCGCGAGCACGGTCTGGTCGACCGGATCCCAATTCACCACGCCGGTCTTCTTGTAGGCGAGGCCCTTGCGGAAAAGCCGAGTGAAGAGCCACTGGTTCCACCTGTAGTACTCGGGCCTGCACGTGGCGAGCTCGCGCTCCCAGTCGAGCGCGAAGCCGAGGCTGTTCAGCTGCCCCTTCATGGTGGCGATATTGCTGTAGGTCCAGCGCGCGGGCGGGACCTTGTTTGCCATCGCCGCGTTCTCGGCCGGAAGGCCGAAGGCGTCCCAGCCCATCGGCTGCAGCACGTTGTAGCCGCGCATGCGGTAGTGCCGGCTGAGGACATCGCCGATGGTATAGTTCCTCACGTGCCCCATGTGCAGCTTCCCCGAGGGATAGGGGAACATGGACAGGCAGTAGAACTTCGGTTTCGCCGGGTTCTCGACCGAGCGGAAAGACGCGCGCTCGGCCCAGAACCGCTGGGCCGAGCGCTCCACCGCCGCCGGATCGTAAGCGTCTTGCATTTGAGAAGTTTTGCGCAGGGAAGCCGCCGATTATAAGCGGCACGCTTGAATCGGGGAGGAACATGAGAGCGCTCCTGATCCGTGCCTTGTTCGCCGCAGCGCTGTTCGCCGCTGCAGGCGCGAACGCGCAGCCCGCCGCCGTCGTCGAAGGCGTGCAGATGCCCGCCTGGGTGGAACGCGACGGCGTGCGCAGTCCCATCCAGCCTGGAATGCTGTTGCAGCCGGGCGACGTGATCCACACGGGCGCAGGTTCACGGCTCAGGGTGCGCATGTCGGAAAAAAGCCTCGTCAAGCTGGGCGAGAACGGCCATCTGCGCTTCACCCAGCTCTCGGCGACCAAGGAGCTTTTCAAGGCCGCGCTCGGCGTGCTCGAAGGCGCCTTCCGCTTTACCACCGATATTGCGGTCAAGAACCGGCGCCGCGAGGTGAGCATCACGGTCGCGAACGTCACCGCCGGCTTGCGCGGCACCGACTTATGGGGACGATCGCACGACGACATGCAGGTCGTGTGCTTGATCGAAGGCGCGATCGAAGTCGGCGCGCCCGGCGAGCAGCCGGCGGTGATGGACCAGCCGCGCCAGTTCTACCGTCGCGTCGGCGGGCAAACGCAGCCGATCGGGTTCATCGAGCCCGCGCAGCTCGCGCAGTGGTCGCAGCAAACCGAGATCCGGCCGGGCCGCGGCGCTCTGCGCAGCGGCGGGCGCTTCCAGGTCGTTCTCGCGCGCGCTGCGAGCCAGGCGGATGCGTTGAAGGTCTACGACGAGCTGCGCGCCGCCGGCTATCCGGCCGAGATCGCGCCGCGGCGCGAAGCCGAGGCGCTGACCTATGTCGTGCGCATCCGCCAGCTGCCTTCGCGCGCCGAAGCGCAAGCGCTGGCGAAGGAGCTGAGCGGCAAGTTCGGCATCGGCGAAGCGAGCGTCGGCGGCTAGCTCGCCTTCGCATCCGGCTAGCATTTCCCTTGGGCTACGCCCTTGCGCTGGGCACGGCCCGGCTCGAAAACCAAACCCTAAGCGGGCAAGGCGCGGAACAGCCGTGCGCCCGCAAGAAGCGGCAACTGCGGATGCGCCACCCAATGACTCCAGGCGCGCGCGAGCCGAGTGCCGTACAAGCGCGCGGCGAGCCATAGCGAGGGCGCAACGGCGCTGAGCCCATCCAGGAAACGCAAATGCTCATCGTCGAAGAAACGCTCGATGCCGCCGGAGTCCGGTCCGTTAAACCACGCGAACGCGGCGGGCACGTTGCGGTGCGGACAAACCGGATAAAGAAGCTCCTCGTCCATGCGAGCACCGTAGCCGTCGGGCATCACGTCGGCGAACCGAAGCAGCGCAGCAACTGCGAAATGCGATCGCGGCAGTGACGCGAAAACAACAATCGAGCGCGCAAGCGTCGCCGCGCGGCGACGGTTCGATGGGGGATTTATAATGCGCAGGCCTTGTCGCTTCACCTTGAGCACCTCAACCCCGAGCAGCTTGCCGCAGTCACGGCGCCCGATGAGCATGCGCTGATCCTCGCCGGAGCGGGGAGCGGCAAGACGCGCGTGCTTACGACGCGCATCGCCTGGCTTGTAAAGAGCGGCCGCGTGGCGCCCTCCGGCATCCTTGCCGTGACGTTCACCAACAAGGCGGCCCGCGAGATGCTGACGCGCATAAGCGCCATGCTGCCGCTGAACCCGCGCGGCATGTGGATCGGCACCTTCCACGGCCTGTGCAACCGCATGCTGCGGGCGCACCACCGCGAGGTCGGCCTGCCGCAGACCTTCGGCATCCTCGACTCGCAGGACCAGCTCGCCGCGATCAAGCGGATGCTGAAGGGCATGAACGTCGACGAGGACCGCTTTCCGCCGCGCGAGCTGATGTACTTCATCAACGCGCAGAAGGAAGAAGGCATCCGGGCGCGCGACGTGGCGCTCACGGACGAGACGGTGCGCGGCTACGCCGGGCTCTACGCCGCCTACGAAGAGCAATGCCAGCGCGAAGCTGTGGTCGATTTCGCGGAGCTGCTGCTCCGGTGTTTCGAGTTATTGGTAAGGAATGAGGTGCTGCGCGCGCACTACTCGCAGCGCTTCCGCCACATCCTGGTCGACGAATTCCAGGACACCAACCGCCTGCAGTACCGCTGGCTCAAGCTCCTCGCCGGGCGCTCGTCCTGCCTCTTCGCCGTCGGCGACGACGACCAGTCGATCTACGCCTTCCGCGGCGCGAACGTCGGCAACATGGCCGACTTCGAGCGCGACTTCAACGTGCGAAGCGTGGTGCGCCTCGAGCAGAACTACCGCTCGCACGGCAACATCCTCGATGCCGCCAACGCGCTCATCTCGAATAACCGCAACCGCCTGGGCAAGAACCTGTGGACCTCGGCCGGCGCAGGCGAGCCGCTGCGCGTTTTCGAAGGCCAGTCGGACACCGACGAGGCGCGCTGGCTCGTGGAGGAGGTCCAGGCGCTCGCGCGCGAGGGCATGCGGCTTTCGCACATCGGGGTGCTCTATCGCTCGAACGCGCAATCCCGGGTCCTGGAGCACGCGCTTTTTTCGCAGGGAATCGCGTACCGCGTGTACGGCGGCCTGCGCTTTTTCGAGCGCGCCGAGATCAAGCACGCGCTCGCCTACTTGCGGCTCGTGGCCACGCCGGACGACGACAACGCATTTTTACGCGTGGTGAACTTTCCGGCGCGCGGCATCGGCGCGAGAACCCTCGAGCAGATCCAGGATCTTGCCCGTAAAGAGAGCGTTTCCTTGTTCAAGGCTGCGGGTGGCAAGGCCGCGGCGTTCAAGAAATTGATCGACGACCTGCGCGCCGAAGTGCAGGGGCTGGCGCTGCCCGAGCTCGTCGAGGTCGTGGTCGAGCGCAGCGGCCTCGTCGAGCATTACAAGACCGAGCGCGAGGGCGCCGAGCGCATCGAGAACCTGGAGGAGCTCGTGAACGCCGCAGCGGCGTTCGTGCAGGAGGACCGCGAGCTCGAGGAGGGCGAGCCGGCCGACCCGCTCACCGCGTTTCTGACGCACGCCGCACTCGAGGCGGGCGAGCACCAGGCCGGCGAGGGCCAGGAAGCGCTGCAGATGATGACGGTGCACTCGGCGAAGGGCCTCGAGTTCGACGCGGTGTTTCTCACCGGACTCGAGGAGGGCCTGTTCCCGCACGAGCAAAGCGTCACCGAGCGCGACGGCCTGGAGGAGGAGCGCCGGCTCGCGTACGTAGCGATCACCCGGGCGCGCCAGCGCCTCTACCTCTCGCACGCGCAGACGCGCATGCTGCACGGACAGACGCGCTACAACATCCCGTCGCGCTTTCTCGAGGAGATCCCGCAGGGGTTGATGAAGTGGCTGACCCCGCGCTTCTCGAAGCAGAAGGCGTTCGCGCCAGACTTTTCGAGAACTAAGGAATCTTTTCCACAAAAGAAGCCGGCGCGCGACGTGGGCGGCTTTCGCATCGGCCAGAACGTCACCCACCCGAAGTTCGGCGCCGGCGTCATCGTCGACCTGGAGGGGCAGGGCGCCGACGTGCGGGTCCAGGTGAATTTCCGCCATCACGGCTTGAAGCTCCTCGCCCTCGCCGTAGCCAAGCTCGAGGCGGCTTAATTCGACTTGTCAGGAGACCTATATGGAACTCAAGAGAATCGGCGTCGTCGGCGCCGGAACCATGGGAAACGGCATCAGCCAGGCCTTCGCGGTCGCAGGCGTCGAGGTGGTCATGACCGACGTCGCGCAAGCCCCGCTTGAGCGCGGCAGCGCCGCCATAGCGTCGAGCCTCGAGCGGCTGGTGAAGAAGGACAAGCTCTCGGCCGCCGACAAGGCCGCGGCGCTCGCGCGCATCCGCGGCGCGACCGACCTCGCCGCCGTGAAGGACTGCGAGCTCGTGATCGAGGCGGCGACCGAGAACCTGCCGCTCAAGCTCAAGGTCTTCGCCGAGCTCGACAGGCTCGCGGCACCGAATGCCGTGATCGCCACGAACACCTCCTCGATCTCGATTTCGCGGCTCGCCGCGGCGACCCAGCGTCCCGAGCGCGTGATCGGCATGCATTTCTTCAACCCGGTCGCCGTGATGGCGCTCGTGGAGCTCATCCGCGGGCTGCAGACTTCGCAGGAGACCTACGCGCTCGCGGAGGCGGCGGCGCGGCGCGTCGGCAAGACGCCGGTGCAGGTGAGGAACAGCCCGGGCTTCGTCGTCAACCGCCTGCTTTGCCCGATGATCAACGAGGCGGTCTTCGCGCTCGCCGAAGGGCTGGCGAGCGCCGGCGAGATCGACGAGGCGATGAAGCTCGGCGCGAACCACCCGATCGGGCCGCTCGCGCTGTGCGATCTCATCGGCCTGGATGTCGAGCTGGCGGTGATGCAGGTGCTCTTCGAGGGCTTCAAGGACTCGAAGTACCGCCCGGCGCCGCTGCTCGTCGAGATGGTGGAAGCGGGCTTCCTCGGCCGCAAGACCGGCCGCGGCTTCTTCAAGTACTAGGGCCGCCTGGAATCATGCCGCGCTATTTGTGGGCAATCGGCTTCTCGGTGAACAAATAATCCTTCAGCTCTTTGGAGAGCACCGGATCCCTGCGGCGAATCCACTCGAGCACCATGCAGGCGTGTTCTTTTTCCTCGTCGCGATTGTGAGCCAGTATCGCCCTGAGCTCTTCATCCTTGCACGCATCGGCACGCTGGTTGTACCAGTCGACCGCTTCCAATTCTTCCATCAGGGAAACGATCGCCCTGTGCATATCGCGCGTTTCGTCGGACAACTCCTCGACCGGCTCGTGGTAACCGACGCTTGCCATCGCTCTGTCCTTCGTCCTGGTTGATAAAAAACTTCCCGGGCATAGTAGTCCGGCGCGTCTCACGAGAGAAGTGCGACGAGCGTGTAGCGCGCAAGGCGCCCGGCGGCCATGAAGGCGAGCGCGGCGGGCCAGCGGATGCGCAGCCAGCCGGCCGCGACGCAAAGGCCGTCGCCGATCAGCGGAAGGAAGGCAAGGAAGGTGACCGGGGCGCCGTAGCGCCGCAGCCAGTCGATCGCTCTTGCGTTCAACTTCTTTTGCGGGATGAGGCGGCCGATCAGGTAGGACGTCATGCCGCCGGCGGTATTGCCGAGAGTGGCGAGCGCCACCGCAAGCGCGGTGCGTTCCGGGTGCGCCTGGAGATAGGCATAGAGCGCCGCTTCTGAAGGCAGCGGCACCAGCGTGGAGGCGAAGAAGCTCGCGGCAAGCAGCCCGAGAAGTTCGGTCATGCTAAATTCGGCGGCTCCGGGGGGCGTAGTGAAGGACGATTATCTCGAGCGGGTCCTCAAGGCGCGCGTCTACGACGTGGCGATCGAATCGCCGCTCGAGCTCGCGCCGGCGCTTTCCAAGCGCCTGGGGAACCGGCTCTACATCAAGCGCGAGGACCTGCAGCCGGTATTCTCGTTCAAGCTGCGCGGCGCATACAACAAGATGGCCGGTCTGCCGCGCGCGCGTCTTGCGCGCGGCGTCATCACCGCGAGCGCCGGCAACCATGCGCAGGGCGTAGCGCTCGCCTCCGAGCGCCTGGGCTGCCGCGCGGTCATCGTGATGCCGATCACCACGCCGCGCATCAAGGTCGACGCAGTCGCCGCGCGCGGCGCGCAGGTCGTGCTCCATGGCGATTCCTACGCCGACGCCCATGCGCACGCGCTGCAGCTCAAGCGCAAGCGCGGGCTCGTGTTCGTGCATCCCTACGACGACCCCGAGGTGATCGCGGGGCAGGGAACGATCGGCATGGAGATCCTGCGCCAGCACGCGCGTCCTATCGACGCGATTTTCGTCCCGGTCGGGGGCGGCGGGCTCATCTCGGGCATCGCCGCGTACGTGAAGCGCGTGCGGCCTTCGGTGCGCATCATCGGCGTGGAGCCAGTGGATGCGGACGCCATGGCGCGCTCGCTCGAGGCCGGCCGGCGCGTCAAGCTCGATCAGGTCGGCCTCTTCGCCGACGGCGTGGCGGTGAAGCGGGTGGGCAAGGAGACGTTTCGCCTCTGCCGCCGGCTCGTCGACGACATGGTGCTCGTCGGCACCGACGAGACCTGCGCCGCGATCAAGGACGTATTCGAAGACACCCGTGTGGTCCTCGAGCCGGCGGGCGCGCTCTCGATCGCGGGCGCGAAGTCGTGGGTGGAGCGCCACGGCGCGCGGGGCAAGACGCTCGTCGCCGTCGCCTCGGGGGCCAACACGAACTTCGACCGGCTGCGCTTCATCGCCGAAGAAGCCGAGGTCGGCGAGCATCGCGAGGCGGTGCTGGCGGTCACCATTCCGGAGCGGCCCGGGAGCTTTCGCAAGTTCTGCGCCACTCTCGGCGCGCGCAATGTCACCGAGTTCAATTACCGCATCGCGGGCTCGGACGATGCGCATGTATTCGTCGGCATCGAGGTGCGCGGGCGCGACGAGACCGCGCGCATCGTGGGCAATCTCAAGCGCCATGGCCTGCGCACGCTCGACCTCTCGGACGACGAAATGGCGAAGACCCATCTGCGCCACATGGTGGGCGGGCGCGCGCCGTTTGCGAAAAACGAGCTGCTGTACCGCTTCGAGTTTCCGGAGCGCCCGGGAGCGCTGATGCGCTTTCTCGACAGCATGCGCGGCGACTGGAACATCAGCCTGTTCCACTACCGCAACCAGGGCGCCGACTACGGCCGGGTGCTCGTCGGCATCCAGGTGCCGCGCGCGGAGCTCAGCGAATTCCGGCGTTTCCTCAAAAAGCTGGGTTACCCGTACGCGGAAGAAACCCGCAATCCCGCTTACAAGCTGTTCCTGGTTTGACCGAGGTCAGTCTCGTTTGACTTCGCCCGCGTAGCACACCGGCGAGGCGAGCGGACTCGGATCGTCCCCCGCCTGCGGCGCGCCGAGGAACACGAGGCCCTGCGGATCGCGGCGGTAGACGCCGCGCTCGGTGACGAGGTAATCGACCGGGATGTCCCACGGTTGCGGGTAAATCGTGTCGAGGTGCGCCTGCTCGTACGAGACGCCGATCACGATCGGCCGGCGCGCGAGGCTCGCGAGCGTGCGGTCGAAAAAGCCCGCGCCGTAGCCCAGGCGATAACCCATTGAATCCCATCCGTTCATCGGCAGCAGCACGATCTGCGGAACAATTTCTTGCGAATTCACAGGGTACGGAATGTCGAGCGCGCCCTTCGCGAGGTCGACGCCGGGATGCCATTCGCGGAAAATGAGCGGCATCTTGGGGGCAACAACAACGGGGAGCGCGGTCAACGTGCCGCGTGCGCGCAGCGTTCTAGCAATGTGCCGGGCGTCGTATTCGTGCTTGATCGGCCAGCAGAACGCGACGCGCTTGCCCGCGAGCCCGGGAAAAGAACGTTCCAGAAAACCATCGATGCGCCGCCGCCAGGCCTCCACCGTCTCCGGCGCGAGCGCTACGCGCTCGGCGATGAGCCGCTCCCGCTGCGATTTGCGCCATGCCTTCGACGCTAGCGTGCTATCCTGCGATTGTTCATGATTTTCAAGCATTTCCGGTATTTTAGTTTAGTCCTGGCCTTAATTGCCGCACCGGTCCGTGCGGCAAACAGTTCCGACGAATCCGTGCTCGCGGCGTTCGACGCGTACCGCGCCGGCGATGCGATCAAGTTTTCGCGCTACGCGAAAAAGCTCGACGGCAACGTGCTCAAGCCCTGGCTCGAGTACTGGCGCGTCGGGCTGCGCCTGGAGGACGCCCAGACCGGGGAAGTGCGCGCGTTTCTCGCCGCGAACGCCGACACCTACGTTGCCGAGCGGCTGCGCGGCGAATGGCTGAAGGTGCTCGGCAAGCGCCACGACTGGCAGGAATTCGATAACGAGCTCGCGAACTATCCGCGCGAGGATTTGGAGATCCGCTGCTACGCCTGGCTTTCACGGCTTGCGCACAGCGACGGAAGCGCGCTCGCCGAGGCGCCGACGATGTGGCTCGAGCCGCACGAGCTGCCGAAAAGCTGCGGCGAGCTCGCGACGCTGCTATGGCAGCGCGCTCGCATCTCGACGAACGATGTGTGGCAACGCGTGAGAGTGCTCTTCGAGAGCGGCCAGATCACGGCGGCGAAGGAAGCGCTCGGCTACCTCGGGAAGGACGAAGCCCCGGATGAGCGCGCGCTCGCCGAAGCGGCGCGGCACCCGAAGCGCCTGCTCGACCGGCTGCCGAAGCACATGGAGCGGCGCGCGACGCGCGAAGTGGTGGTGCTCGCCGCCATTCGCCACGCGCGCAACGATCCCGAAGCGGCTGCCGCGGCGCTCGAAGGCTCGCTCGGCGCGCGCTTGCCGGAAGCGGACGTGCGCTATCTATGGGGGCGCATCGGCTTCGAGGCCGCCCGGTTCCACCACGAGAACGCGCTCGAGTGGTACACGCGCGCCGAGGACACGCGGCTCGACGACGAGCAGCTCGCCTGGAAAGTGCGCGCCGCCCTGCGGCGCGGGAACTGGCCCGTGGTGCTCGACGCGATCGACCGCATGTCGGCCGAAGCACGGCGCCAGCCGGCGTGGATCTACTGGTACGGCCGGGCGCTCGGCGCGCAAGGGCAGGAGACGGGCAGCCGGGCGTATTACCTGCGCATCGCGGGCCAGACGGATTTCTACGGGCTGCTCGCCGACGAGGAGCTCGGCTACGTCGTCGCGCTTCCGGAGACGACCTACGTGCCGAGCGAAGAGGAGGTCGAGAAGGCGAAGCGCAACCCGGGCCTTGCGCGCGCGCTGGAGCTGATTCGCCTCGGCATTCGCGTGGAAGGCGTGCGCGAGTGGCTCTACACCATCCGCTACTTCAACGACGAGCAGCTCATCGCCGCCGCCGAGCTTGCGCGCCGCGCCGAGGTGTACGATCGCGCGATCCATACGGCCGACAAGACGCAGCGCTCGCACAACTTCAGCCTGCGCTACCCCGTGCGGTTCCGCGACGTATTCCGCGACTACGCCCGCACGCACGGGCTCGACGAAGCCTGGGTGCTCGGCCTGGTGCGCCAGGAAAGCCGCTTCATCACGGATGCGCGCTCCAGCGCCGGCGCCGCAGGCCTGATGCAGATCATGCCGCGCACCGCCAAGTACGTCGCCTCCAGGATCGGCTTGCGCAACTACCGCCCGAAGGACGCGATCCACGTGCAAACCAACATCGGCCTGGGCACGAGCTACCTGAAGATGGTGCTCGACCAGCTCGGCCACCCGGTGCTTGCGTCCGCCGCCTACAATGCAGGCCCGGCGCGCGCCCGCCGCTGGCGCGACGTCAAGCCCCTGGAGGGCGCGATCTACGCGGAGACGATTCCCTTCGGCGAGACCCGCGACTACGTGAAGAAGGTCATGGCGAACGCGGTGTTCTACTCGGCGCTCGTGAACAAGAAAGTGACGCCGCTCAAGACGCTGCTCGGCACCATCCCGGCGCGCGCTGCGGGCGAGCCGGCCGAGGAGGAAGAGCTCCCCTGAGACGGCGATGAGGTTCGAGAATGTGCTCGTGGTCGGCGGCTCGGGCTTCATCGGCCGTCATGTCTGCGCCGCGCTTGCGGCCGAATCGGTCGACGTCACGGTCCCGTCGCGGCGCCGCGAGCGCGCCAAGCACCTGATCCTCCTGCCGACGGTCGACGTCGTCGAGGCCGACGTGCTCGCGCCCGGCGTGCTCGAGCGGCTGGTGGCCGGCCACCAGGCGGTGATCAACCTCGTCGGCGTCCTCTACAGCCGGCGCGGGCGGCGCGACGAGCGCGGGCCGAACGATTACGGCCCGGACTTCGCGCGCATGCACGTCGAGCTGCCGCAAGCGATCGTCGCCGCGTGCCGCGCGAAGGGCGTGAAGCGCATCTTGCACGTGAGCGCGCTCGGCGTATCGCCGGGCGCCCCCTCGGAATACCTGCGCTCCAAGGCGATCGGCGAGCAGGCGCTGCTCGCGGCCGACGATCTTCACGTCACCGTGTTCCGCCCATCGGTCGTATTCGGCCCCGAGGACCGGTTTCTCAACAACTTCGCGCTTTTCGCGCGCCTGCTGCCGCTATTCGCCGTGCCTTGTCCGGACACGCGCTTCCAGCCGGTTTATGTCGGCGATGTGGCGCACGCCATGCTGCGCGCTCTCGACGATTCTCTCGCGCACGGCAAAGCCTACGAGCTCTGCGGGCCGCGCCAATACAGCCTCAAGGAGCTGGTGGAATACGTGTGCCAGCTCACCGGCCACAGACGGATTGTGTTCGGCCTGTCCGACCGGATGTCGTATTGGCAGGCTGCCTTCCTCGAGCGCATGCCGGGCCGGCTCATGACGCGCGACAACTACCGCTCGATGCAGGTGCCGAGCGTCTGCAGCGGCACTTTCCCGTTCGGCATCGAGCCGCATCCCCTGGAAGCGGTCGCGCCCACTTATCTCGCGCCCACCCAGCCGCGCGAGCGCTATCCCCGGCTGCGCTGGCGCGCGCGGCGCTGACGGCGTGATCGCCGCGCTGCTTGCGGGCCCGGTCCGCGTGGTGAACGTCGGGCTCGCCGGCTTCGCACGCGACCTCGCCGCCAACGGGGCGGCGGTCGTGCAAATCGATTGGGCGCCTCCCGCGGCCGGCAAGCCGGAGCTGATCGCCGCCCTGACCCGGCTCGACGGCAAGCGCATCGACGCGGCCAACCGGGCGGTCATCGAAAAAATCCTCGCGGCGCAGCCGGTGCTTGCCGACGTGCGGCGTGCGGGCGAGCTCATCGCGCCGCTCGATGCGCAGCGGCTCGTGCTGCACGCCGGCCCGCCGATCGCCTGGAAGGACATGTGCGGCCCGCTCAAGGGCGCGGTGTGCGGGGCGATCGTGTTCGAGGGCTGGGCAGCCGACCTGGAGGCTGCCGAGCGCCTCGCGGGCTCGGGCGGGGTGCAATTCGCGCCCAACCATCACTTCGGCGCCGTCGGCCCGATGACCGGCATTACCACGCGCAGCATGCCGCTTCTCGCGGTCGAGAACCGCGCGTTCGGCAACCGCGCGTTCTGCGCGCTGAACGAGGGCCTGGGCAAGGTGATGCGCTTCGGCGGCAACGACGCCGAGGTGCTCGCGCGCCTCGCGTGGCTGCGCGACGAGTTCGGGCCCCTCCTGGGCGCTGCGGCCCGGGCGGCGCCGGTCGAGCTCAAGCCGATCATCGCGCGCGGACTCGCGATGGGCGACGAAATGCACCAGCGCAACGTCGCCTGTTCTTCGCTCCTGCTGAGGGCGCTTTCGCCGCACCTCGCCCGCGCGGGCGAGCCGCATGCGCTCGCCAAGGCCTTCGAGTTCATGGCGGGCAACGACCAGTTCTTCCTCAACGTGGCCATGGCGACGGGCAAGTCGATCCTCGATCCGGCGCGCGGCGCCGCGGATTCGACGCTCGTGACCGCGATGGCGCGCAACGGCACCGAGTTCGGAATCCGCATCGCGGCGCTCGGCGATGCCTGGTTCACGGCGCCGGTAGAGATGCCGCAGGGGCTTTATTTCCCCGGGTTCAGCGCCGCCGACGCCAACCCGGACATGGGCGATTCGGCGATCCTCGAGGCGGTCGGCCTGGGCGCGTTCGCGATGGCCGCGGCGCCGGCGGTGGCGGGTTTTGTCGGCGCGGGCGGCTTCGCCGACGCGGTCCGCGCGACGCGCGCCATGGCCGAGATCTGCGCTGCGCGCAACCCGGCATGGGGCCTGCCGGCGCTCGAGTTTTCCGGAACGCCGACCGGCATCGACGTGCGCCGCGTGGTCGAGACGGGCATCGCGCCCGCCATCAATACCGGCATCGCGCACCGGCGTGCGGGGGTCGGCCAGGTCGGAGCCGGCGTCGCCCGCGCGCCGCTCGCCTGCTTCGAAAAGGCGCTCCTCGCTTTCGCCGCGCATGCTCGTTAACCGCGTCGAGCGCGGGCGCTACCTCGATTCGGTCGCGCTGATGCGCGTATCGCGCCGCGTGGAGGCGCTCCCCGGCGTCGAAGCGGCGGCGCTGCTCATCGGAACGCCGGCCAACAAAGCGCTGCTGCGCAATGCGGGCTTGCTCGGCGCCGAAGGCGAGCAGGCGACGCCGAACGACCTCATCATCGCCGTGCGCGGCGCGAAGGCTGCGCAAGCCGTCGAATCGGGCTTGCAGCTTCTCGTGGAGACAAGGCAAGAGCCAGCCGAGGCGCTGCCGCGCGCGCGCAGCCTGCCTGGCGCGCTCGAGCTTCTGCCCGACGCGAACCTCGCCCTCGTATCCGTGCCGGGCGAGTTCGCCGCTTACGAAGCGCGCAACGCCCTCGAGCGCGGCCTGCACGTGCTCGTGTTTTCCGACAACGTGCCGCTCGAGGAAGAGATCTCGCTCAAGCGGCTTGCGCGCGACAAGGGGTTGCTGCTCATGGGCCCCGATTGCGGCACGGCGCTCATTGCCGGCACGCCGATCGCCTTCGCCAACGCGGTGCCGCGCGGCGACATCGGCATCGTCTCGGCGTCCGGAACCGGGCTGCAGGAGGTGTCGTCGCTGATCGCGCGCCTGGGCGGGGGCGTATCGCACGGCATCGGCGTAGGCGGGCGCGACCTCGACGCGCGCATCGGCGCGCTCGGCACCCTCGCCGCGCTGGAGGCTCTCGAGCAGGATCCCGCGACCTCGAAAATCGTGCTCATCTCCAAGCCGCCGTCGCCCGAAGCGGCGCAGCGCGTTCTCGAGCGGATCGAGCGCAGCCCCAAGCCGTGCGTGGTGTGCTTTCTCGGCTTGCGGGCGCCGGGAATCGCGCTCACTCTCACCGAAGCCGCCGAGCGCGCGCTGAACCGCAAGCTAGCGCCGCTCGCTCCCACCCGGGCGAAAAAAATTCCGGGCGGGCGGGTCCGCGGCCTGTTCTGTGGCGGGACGCTGTGCGCCGAGGGCGAGCTCATCTTCCAGGCGAAAAACCTCTCGGGCCACGCGTTCGTCGACCTCGGCGCCGACGAGCTCACGCGCGGGCGGCCGCATCCGATGATCGAGCCCGAGCTGCGCAGCGATCATCTGAAGCGCGCCCTGGCCGACGCTGCGGTGGACCTCGTTCTCGTCGACGTCGTGCTCGGCTACGGCGCGCATGAAAATCCTGCCGCGGTGCTCGCAAAAGCCATCGGGAAACGAAAACCCGTGATCGCTTCCGTGACCGGCACCGAGCAGGACCCGCAGGTCTGGTCGCGGCAGGTGGCGATCCTGCGCGAAGCCGGCGTGATCGTCGCCGCGTCGAACGCGCACGCCGCGCAGCTCGCGGCCGCGCTCGTCGCCTAGCCGGTCAACGCAGCACCGCGAGCGCGCCCGCGAGCGCGTCCCAGCCCGAGCAGTGGCCGACGGCATCCAGCTTTTCGAGCTGCAAATCGCCGTTCAGGACGTCATGGAGCGCTTCGTGCGCTTCGCCGGCAGCCGCGGCCGCGAGATGCGCGGCGCTGATCGCGCTCGTGCGGCCGGCGAGGCGCGGCTGCAGCCAGCGCCAAAGGCCGTCGGCCTGCACGCCGCGGCCGCAAGCGCGCAACGCCACCAGCATGCCGCCGAGATAGTCGTCGCCGGAGGGCGTAAGCCCGGGACCCAGCCCGATGAGCTGCTCGGCTTCGGCGCCGAGCGCATTGCCGACCAGCCAGCGCTCCAGCGCCTCCAGCGCCGGCTGCGCATGGCCGCTCAGCGCGTTGTGCGTGCCGACGATCAGGCAGCCGAGCCCTTCGGCCGGCACGAGGGGGCGCGCAGCTTGCCGCAAGTCTTGGATATTCAGCCGACCGGGCTGGTACGGCGGCGGCGCCCACACTTGCGCGTGGGCGTTGTCGACGCTCACGCGCTCGCCCAAGGCCGGAATCTTCACTTCGCCGACGAGGACATTCAGCGGCCCCCGGCCGAGGGAAATATCGCCGATGCAGGCATAGCGCTCGCCCGGGAAGCGCAGGTAAAAGCTGCGCCGGAAGGCCGCGCACACTTCGCCCTCGCCCGAGGCGAGCGCTGCTTGCGCGAAGCGCCCGGCGACCTCAGCCGTGAACGACATGCGTCCCGCTGTGGCCGGCGAGCGCGGGCAATGCGTGCTCCAGGTGGCCGATGACGGCGCGCCGGCCGCCGCCTTCGAGGTGGCGGATCGCCGCCTCGATCTTGGGCCCCATGCTGCCCCTGGCAAAGTGACCGGCCTGCTGATGCAGCCTGAGCTCGGCGAGCGTCACCTGGTCGAGGTAGCGCTGGCGCGGCGTGTTGAAGTCGATGGCCACGCGGTCCACCGCCGTGAGGAGGAGGAGATCCGGAACGCCGAGCGATCTCGCGAGCAGCGCCGAGGTGAGATCCTTGTCGACTACGGCCTGCACGCCCTGCCAGTCGCCCTTTGCGTCGCGCACCACCGGGATGCCGCCGCCGCCGCCCGCGATGAGCACCGTTCCGGACTCGAGCAGCGCCCGGATGACGTGCAGGTTGATGATGGCGCGCGGCTCGGGCGAAGCCACGCAGTGGCGCCATCCGCGGCCCGCGTCGTCCATCATGCGCCAGCCCCTGGCTTCGAACGCGCGCGCCTCAGGCTCGGAAAAGAACGCGCCGATCGGCTTGCTCGGCGCATCGAACGCGGGATCGTGCGCATCGACCTCGACCTGCGTCACCACGCAAGCCGCCTGCCGCTCGATGCCGGCGCGCCGCATCGCGTTCTCCAGCGCCTGCATGAGCAGGTAGCCGATGCCGCCCTGGCTGTGCGCCACGCAAACGTCCAGGCGCATCGGCGGAATCTGCTCGCGCGTCAGCATCATGCGCAGCAGGATCTTGCCGACCACGGGGCCGTTTCCATGGGTGATGAGAATGCGGTTATTCGACCGGATGAGCGGAAGCAAGGCCTGGGCCGCGCGCTCGGCGACCCGCTCCTGCTCCTCGGTCGTGCCGCGGATGCTCTCCGGATGGGTCGCGTTGCCGCCGATCGCCACGAGCAGCGACTGCGGGACCGGCATCGTCAGCCCGCGCGGTAGGCCGCGAGCGCCGCATCGACGCCGGCGCCGCGCGGCAGCTTGAATTTCTCGGCCGCAAGCACCGCGTCGAGCGCGCCCAGCGTGGCGAGGACTGCGTCGGCGCGCGCGTTGTAGCCCATGGTGCCGATGCGCCAGATGCGCCCGTGCAGCGGCCCGAACGAGGTGCCGATTTCGATGCTGAAATCCTGCAGCAGCGCACGGCGCACCTTCTCGCCGTCCACGCCGTCGGGAATGGTGACGCCGGTGACGTTCGCCATCTTGTGCGCCTGGTCGCCGAACAGGCGCAGGCCCATCGCTTTCAAGCCGGCCGTGAGCGCGTGCGAAGCGGTTGCATGGCGCGCGAATGCATTCTTCGGCCCTTCTTGGAGCAGGATGCGGGCGCACTCGCGCGCCGCGTAGAGCATGGTGGTGGCTTCGGTGTGGTGGTTGAGCGCCTTGTCGGACCAGTAGTCCATGATCATCGCGAGGTCGAAGTAATTGGACCGGATCACCGGACCCTCGCCCTCGATCTCGCCCTTGCCGCGCAGCCCGGCCTCGGTATGCCTTCTTCTGAAAATGACCTTTTCGGCGCGCTCGTTCAGCGTCAACGGCGCGCTGCCCGAAGGCCCGGCGAGGCATTTCTGCAGTCCGGCGCTGACCACGTCGAGCTCCCAGGCGTCCACGGGAAGATCCATGCCGCCGAGCGTAGCGGTCGCATCGACATAGAGAAGAACGTCGTGCGCGCGGCACAGCCTGCCGAGCTCGGCGAGCGGCTGCGCCATCGTGGTCGAGGTGTCGCCGTGCGAGATCGCGACGAGCTTCGGCCGGAAGCTCTTGATTTCGGCTTCGAGCTTCTCCGGCGCGAACACCGTGCCCCACTCGATTTCCGCGGCGCGCACTTCGGCGCCGTAGCGTTTCGCGATCTCGACCTTGAGGTGGCCGAAGCGGCCGAAGACCGGCACCAGCACGCGATCGCCCGGCTCGATGAGCGAGGCGAGCGCGGCCTCGATCGCCGAGCGCGCGGTGCCGTCGACGAGCAGCGTCCAGCGATTTTTCGTCTGGAACACGCCGCGGTAGAGCTCCGACACCTGCTTCATGTAATCGCGGAACTGGGGGTCGAACTGGCCGAGGAGCTGGGCGCTCATGGCGCGCAGCACCCGGGGATCGGCGTTGATGGGGCCGGGGCCCATCAGCAGCCTCGGCGCCGGATTGAGGTCTTCGACCAGGTCACGCGGGTACGCCCGGTTCATCGGTTCCATTCTAGCGGCGCGGCTACAGCATGGGGCCCGGCTGACCCAGGGCGTGCTCGGTGAGCTGGAGAACGATCCACTCGTAGGCATCGTCGACCGAATCGGTCCGGTGAAGCAGCTCCACGTCGCGCGCGGCGATGGTGCCGTGACGCACCAGCGCGTCGAAATCGATCACCTGCCGCCAGTACTCGGTCCCGAAGAGCACCATCGGCATCGGCTTGCGCATCTTTCTCGTCTGAACCAGCGTGAGCAGCTCGAACAGTTCGTCGAGCGTGCCGAAGCCCCCGGGAAACACGACCACCGCCTTCGCGAGATAGGCGAACCAGAACTTGCGCATGAAGAAGTAGTGGAAGTGGAAGGCGAGCTCGCGCGTGACGTAGGGGTTGTCGAACTCCTCTACAGGGATGGAGATGGTCAGCCCGACGTTCATGCCGTGGGCTTCTGCGGCGCCGCGGTTCGCCGCCTCCATGATCCCCGGGCCGCCGCCGGTGCACACCACGAAGCGCTCTTCGTCCCGGTTGAGGTCCTTCGACCACTGCGTGAGCCGGAAGGCGAGGCTGCGCGCGGCCTCGTAGTAGGTCGACATTTGAAGGTCCGTCCGCGCGCGCTCGAGGTCGCCTTCGCCGGCCTGTGCGGTGGCGAGCGCCGCTTCGCATTGCTCGCGCGAGCGGACGCGCGCGGAGCCCATGAACACCACGGTGTCGTCGACGCGGTGGCGCTCGAACCGGGCCTTCGGCTCGAGATATTCGGCCAGGATGCGCAGGGGCCGCGCGTCCTTGCTGTTGAGAAAGCCCCGGTTGCGATAAGCCTTGCCGGGGCGCTGCGAGCGCTGGACCATGAATGGGCTCCCGTTTGCCGAATCGTAGAACCACTCGGTTGCGAGAATACAATTGCGCGCCGCCGCTCGGTCGCCCGGCGGATAGCATGCGGCAATAGTATATTTGCCTGCGCGGAGGGTTCCGATTGACGCTGGCGGACATCGAACTTACCGGTTCGGCATCGCGGATCCCGATCAGCATTACCATCTGCCGTTCAAGTGCGCGCCGTGGGGTTATTCGTGCTTCCGCGGCGGGGCTTGATAGCGCGGGAAAACGTGGTCCGTGCCTGATTTGGTGGCGTACGCTCTCGACTGGCTGAACCTGCTCTTGCGCTGGGCGCACGTCGCCGCGGTGATCGTCTGGCTCGGGGCCGCTTTCTACCTGCTGTGTCTCGAAAAGCAGCCGCGGGGCAGACCCTGGATCATGTGGCCGTCCTACGTGGCGTGGCTCACCGGCTTCGCGCTGCTCGTGGCCATGTACTACGTCGATGCGGATCTTTATCTCGTCGATCCGCAGGTCATGGCGCTGCCGAAATGGAGCGCGATCGTCGCCAGCCTTGCCCTGCTGGTCGCCGGCCTGGGCATCTACGAAGCGGCGTGTCGTCTGATAAAGAACGAGCCGGGGCTGAGCGCGCTGCTGCTCGCTCTGCTCGCGGTGACGGCTTGGGGGCTTACGCTCGTCTTTAGCGGCCGCGGCGCCTTCATTCATTTCGGCGCTCTTCTCGGGACCGTCATGGCGGGAAACGTGGCTCACATCCAGGTGCCGGTTGCGCGCCGCGCGGCCCTTGCGCTGAAGGAAGGGCGCGCGCCCGACCCGGTCGAAGCGGCGCGCGCGCGCCAGCGCAGCCTGCACAACGGCTACCTGACCCTGCCGGCGGTGTTCGCCATGATCTCGAATCACCACGCGAGCGTTCTCGGCGACCGGTGGGCCTGGCTCGCGCTCATCGCGCTTGCCGCGGCGGGGCTGCTCGTGCACGCGGGCGTCTTCACGCGCGGGCGTACGCGTGCGTGGATGTGGATCGGTGCCGCGATCGCCGTCGCCGTGCCGGCGGCCGTCATCGCGCCGCGCAAGGCAAGCGACGAACGGAAAGCCGAGTTCTCCGAAGTGAAGCGGATCATCGATGCCCGCTGCGTCGCATGCCATGCACAGCGGCCGAGCTACCCCGGCATCGCCGAGGCGCCCAAAGGCGTGAAGCTCGATACCGCGGAGCGTATCCGGGCGCAGGCGCGCCAGATCCACCAGCAGAGCGTGCGCACGAACGTCATGCCGCCGGGAAACCTCACCCGGCTGAGCGCGGAAGAACGCGCGCTGCTCGATCGCTGGTTCCGCGCCGGCGCCGGGAGCGACTGAGCCTCGCTAGAATGTCCGCGTGATACTCGTCATCGGCAACCGGAATTACTCGTCGTGGTCGCTGCGCGCGTGGATTGCGCTCAAGGTGCTCGGCGTGCCTTTCGAGGAGAAGCGGATCGCCCTGTACGGCCCGGGATCGAAACAGGCGATCCTGCAATATTCGCCGGCGGGCAAGGTCCCGGTCCTCATCGAGGACGGCACGACGGTTTGGGACTCGCTTGCGATCCTCGAGTACCTCGCCGAGAAGCAGCGCTCGCTCTGGCCGGCGGACCCGCTGCTGCGCGCCCGGGCGCGGTCGATCTCGGCGGAAATGCATTCGGGATTCCCGAACCTGCGCAACCACATGAGCATGAACGTGCGCAAGCGCTACCCGGGCAAGGGGCGCACGCCGGAGGTGCTGCAGGAAATTCGACGGATCGACGGGATCTGGGCGCAGGCGAAAGGGCCGTTCCTTTTCGGGCCTTTCGGCGCGGCGGATGCGATGTATGCGCCGGTCGTGCTGAGATTCCGGACGTATGAGGTGAAGGTCAGCAACAAGGCCTACTACGAGGCTGTGCTCGCGCTGCCTGCGATGCAGGAATGGATCGCCGGGGCCGAGCGCGAGGCAGAGTCGATCTCGAAGTTCGAAATGTACGAGTGAAAGCCTACGTCGTAGGCGGCGCGGTGCGCGACGAGCTCCTCGGCCTGCCGGTGCAGGACCGCGATTACGTCGTCATCGGCGCGACCCCCGAGGAGATGGTGCGCCAGGGGTTCACGCCGGTCGGCAAGGATTTCCCGGTCTTTCTGCACCCGCAAACGCACGAGGAATACGCGCTTGCGCGTACCGAGAGAAAGAGCGGCCGCGGCTACAAAGGATTCACCGTGTACGCCGCGCCCGACGTCACGCTGGAAGAGGACCTGCGGCGGCGCGACCTGACCATCAACGCCATGGCAAGAGCGCCCGACGGCGCGCTCGTCGATCCGTTCGGCGGAAAGCGCGACCTCGAGGCGCGCGTGCTGCGCCACGTGAGCGAGGCGTTTGCCGAGGACCCGGTGCGCATCCTGCGCGTCGCGCGCTTTGCCGCGCGCCTCGGTTTTCGCGTGGCCGACGAAACGATGGAGCTCATGCGCCAGATGGTGCGCTCGGGCGAAGCCGACTACCTCGTGCCCGAGCGCGTGTGGCAGGAGTTCTCGCGCGGGCTCGCGGAGCGGCAGCCCGGACGCATGTTCGAGGTGCTGGATGCGTGCGGGCTCGCCGACAAGCTGTTCGACGGCGTAAAGCCCGTGCCGCAAATCCTCTCGCTCGCCGCCAAGGCGAACGCCACGGTGCCGGTGCGTTTCGCGCTGATCGCCTGGCCGCATGGCGAGGGCGACGTGGAAGCGGTGTGCGAGCGGCTCAAGGCGCCCAACGAGGTCCGCGAGCTGGCGCTGCTCGCGTGCCGCAATCGCGTGGCGCTGCGCGCCGTGCCGCTCGCCACACCGGCAGCGCTGCTCGAGCTGCTGAAGCGCACCGATGCTTTCCGGCGGCCGGAGCGCTTTGCGCAGCTGTGCTCCGTCGCGCGCTATGCGACGCCCGGCCTGGACACCGGCAGGCTCGAGCGCGCGCTTGCGGCGGCTGCTGGCGTCGATGCCGGCGCGATCGCTGGCGCAGCGCCGACGACGGCCGATATCCCGCGCCTCATCGACGAAGCGCGCACCCGCGCGATAGCCCAAGCCGCATGATCCTGCGTTCGCTCGGCCAGAACCTGCGCGCCGGCCTGCGGCTCGCGTTTTTCCTGCCGTTACGGCCCTTCGACTACCGTGTTTCCGCGCCGGACTACGCAGCCCTTGTGCTGTTCAACGTGCTGGTGTGGATCGCGGCGGGAGTGCTGCGCATCGGGCTCGACGGCGAGTTCGATGCCGCGGCGCTGGCGCTTTATCTCGCTACGGTTCCGCTCGTTCTTGCGACCGCGATGCTGGTGGCTGCTGCGTACCGTGCGGCCGACAAGCTTTTGCTGCTTGCCGTCGCGCTCACGGCGAGCGACACGGTGTTCGACATCGCGGCGCTCGTGCTTCCCTACGTTGCCGCGCTTACCGGGCTCGACGCGACGGTGTATTTCGCGTGGTTCGCCTGGATGTGGCTCGTGTCGGTGCGCGCGGTCGCCGTGTGCGCCGGGACCCAGCGGCCGCAGCTCTACCAGGGCGCGCTGGCCGTGAGCGCGATGCTGGCCATCGCTTTCTTCGCTTTCCCGAAGATGGAAGCGTGGCAGCCGGCCGCGGATGACGAGGACCTGCCCCCGCTTGCCGACGAGCGCCTGTTTCACCTGCAGGGGGAGCTTATCGAGCGCGCGCTCGCCGCGATCCGGCCGGGACAGCCGGGGGTGCGCGAGCAGTACTTCATCGGCTTCGCGCCGGATGGCAGCGAGGACGTGTTCCTGCACGAGATGCGCTTCGTGAAACGGCTGTTCGAAGAGCGCTTCGGCGCTGGCGGCCGCTCGATCGCCCTGGTGAGCAGCAACGACGCGCTGGACGAGTTTCCCATCGCGAGCGTCACCAACCTCGCGCGCGCCATCGAGCGCGTCGGGCAGGTGATGAACCGCGACGAGGACGTGTTGTTCCTCTACATCACCGCGCACGGCGACCCGGAGCACCGCCTGTCCGCTTCGCAGCCGCCGCTCGAGCTCGCGTCCCTGACCCCCACCGCCCTCTCGCGCATGCTGCAGGACTCGGGCATCAAGTGGCGCGTGATCGTGGTCTCGGCGTGCTACTCGGGCGGCTTCATCGAGCCGCTGCGGGACGACAACACCCTGATCATCACCGCCGCGGCGACCGACCGCAGCTCGTTCGGCTGCGAAGCGGGACGCGACTTCACCTACTTCGGCCAGGCCTTCTTCCGCGATGCGCTGATGCGCACGCGCTCGTTCGTCGAGGCGTTCCATCTGGCTGCCGACATCGTCGCGCGCCAGGAAGCGGCCGAGCGCCTTGTGCCGTCGGCGCCGCAAATCTCGGTCGGCCGGAGCATCGCTGCTCTGCTGCGAAACCGATAGAGGAAGTTGCGCTAGTATCGGGTTGTGGCGCTCGACCTGAAAAAAATTCCGCTATTCGCCGGCGCCCCCGACGAGGCGCTGCGCGCGCTCGCCGAGAAAGCCGACACGCGCGTCCTTCCCAAGGACAGCCTGATCGTCAATGAAGGCGACGTCCCGGACTCCCTCTACGTCATCGGCGCCGGCCGGGTAAAGGTCTACCTGAGCGACCGCAAGGGCGGCGAGATGGTGCTCGCCACCAAGGGCGCGGGGGAATACTTCGGCGAGATGATGCTCGACGACAACCCGCGCTCGGCCTCCGTAATGACCCTGGAGAAGACCGAGGTCGCCGTGCTGCGGCGCGCCGAGTTCGTCGGGTTCCTCCTGAAGCACCCCCAAGTAGCGCTGCATCTCATCCGCGATCTGATCCGCCTCGGGCGCGGCATGAACCTGCGTGCGCGCGAGGAAACCGGCACCAAGGAGCAGTTCCGCCGCTACATCGAGGAGCTCGAGTCGCGCAAGGTCGAAGAGGAGCCCAAGGTGCGCCGCTGGCTGCTCGCCAAGCGGCTGATGCTCGCGACCGTGCTCGTCCTCGCCGCCTTGAACTTCTACTTTTTCGACGTGTTCCTGGAAATGATGAACCTGAACATCCTCACGGTGTTCAGATGAGCCTGCCGATGGCCCAGACGAGGAGCGAAAGCAGCACCGTCGTCGCGAAAGGAACGTAGTAGACCCGCCCGCGCAGCGCAATGCGCAGGTCGCCCGGCAGCCGGCCAAGCCCGTAGCGCCCGAGCCAGGGCGCGACAACCGATAGAATCACGAGCCCGATAAAGAGAGTCAGCAGCCATTTCAACATGATCGAACTCTACACGTGGAGCACGCCGAACGGGCGCAAGGTTTCAATCATGCTCGAGGAGTGCGCTCTTCCCTACCGCGTGCACAAGATCAACATCGGCACGAACGCCGAGCAGTTCACGCCCGAGTACCTGAAGATCAATCCGAACGGCAAGATCCCCTCGATCGTCGACCCGGACGGGCCCGGCGGCAAGCCCTATGCGATGATGGAATCGGGCGCGATTCTCATCTACCTCGCCGACAAGACCGGGAAATTCTTTCCCGAAAAGATCAAGTACGACGTGCTGCAGTGGCTCATGTTCCAGATGGGCGGCGTGGGCCCGATGTTCGGCCAGGCGCATCACTTCATGCGCGCGAAGAAGGACGCGATTCCCTACGGCAGCGAACGCTACGGCAAGGAGGCGAAGCGGCTGTACGGCGTCATGGACCGCCAACTCGAGAAGAACAAGTTCATCTCGGGTGCGGAGTACACCATAGCGGATATTGCAACCTATCCTTGGGTGGCGCGCCACGAATGGCACCGCGTCGATCTCGTCCAGTTTCCGAGCGTCAAGCGCTGGTATGACGAGGTCGGCGCGCGCCCGGCCGTGGTTCGCGGCATGGCGGTGCCGGCGACGGGCTAGCTTTCGAAGATCGCCACCGCGCGCGTCCAGCCGGCCGATGCGCCGCGGATCTTGTGCGGAAAGCAGCAAAGGGTGAAGCCCTCGGAGGGCAGCGCCTCGAGGTTGTGCAGCTTCTCGAGGTGGCAGTAGCCGATCTCGCGCCCGGCCTTGTGCCCCTCCCAGATGAGCGCCGGGTTGCGCGTTTCCCTGTATTTCTCGGCGGTGTAGACGAAAGGCGCGTCCCAGCTCCAGGCGTCCGTGCCGGTGAGGCGCACGCCGCGCTCGAGGAGATACAGCGTCGCCTCGCAGCCCATGCCGCAGCCGGCATTCACGTAGTCGTCGTGGCCGTAGCGCGAGCCGGCGCGCGTGTTCACCACCACGATCTCCAGGGGCTTCAACGGGTGTTTTATCCGGCGTAATTCCTCTTCCACGTCTTGCGCGCTCGCCACGTAGCCGTCGGGAAAATGGCGGAAGTCGAGCTTCACTGCCGGCTGGAAGCACCACTCGAGCGGCACTTCGTCGATGGTGATCGCGCGCTCGCCCTTGTTCATGGTCGGATGGAAGTGGTAGGGCGCGTCGAGATGCGTGCCGTTGTGGGTGATGAGCTCGACCTTCTCGACCGCCCACGCCGCGCCGTCGGGAAGGTCGTCTTTCTTCAGCCCGGGGAAGAACTGAAGCAGTTGCGGCGCGGAGCTTTCGTGATCGAGATAAGTGATCTTCGGCCCGAACGGCTGCGGGTCGGAAATGACGTCGTTCTCGAGATAAATGGAGAGATCAACAAATCTGCGGGCCATAATTGACAGCTTTCTCAAACATGGATCTTATGTGGGCAGGAGGGTCTATGTTCACACGCTGGCTGGCCGCTGCATTTTCCGCGCTTCTCGTGTTGCCCGCACCTGCAAGCGCGCAGGAAACCCTCCGCCTCACCGTCGCGGCCGGGCATCCGCCCATCTTCCTGTGGGTGAAGCACCTGCACGAGACGTTCATTCCTACGGTGGACGCGGAGCTCGCCAAGACCGGCCGCTACAAGGTGCAGTGGAACGAGGCCTACGGCGGCACGCTCACCAAGATGGGCAGCGAGCTCGAGACGATGCAGCAGGGCATTTCCGATCTCGGGATCGTCGCCACGGTGTTCCATTCCTCGAAGATGCCGCTCAACAACGTCACGTACTTCGTGCCCTTCGGGCCGACGGACGCCGAGCGCGTGGTGCAGGCCATCGACTACGTGCAGACGCTGCCCGAGCTCTCCGGCGAGTGGAAGAAGCACAACGTCGTGTACCTCGCCGGTTTTACGCTCGACAGCTACGGCATCGCCGCGCGCATGCCGCTTGCCAAGGTGGAGGACTTCAAGGGCCGCAAGATCGGCGGCGCAGGGCCGAACCTGAACTGGATCAAGAACACCGGCGCGGTCGGCGTGCAGGGCAGCCTCAACAGCTTCTACAACGACATCAAGAGCGGCGTCTACGACGGCGCTTTCGTGTTCATGACCGCCGCCGTGCCGGCGAAGCTCTTCGAAACCGCGCCTTACTTCACCGAGCTCGATTTCGGCTCGATGTATGCGGGCGCGGTGGCGGTGAACCGCACGCGCTGGGAGCGCTTCCCGGATGAGATCAAGGCGGCCTTCCGCAAGGCCGCCAACGCCTACAAGGGCCTCTATCTGCAGGAGCAGACGGCGCGCATCCAGGCCGCGTACGCCGCCTGGGAAAAAGGCGGCGGCAAGGTGGTGAAAGTGGACGCGGCCGAGCGCGCGAAGCTCGCCAAGCAGATTCCCAATCCGACCCTCGACTGGGCGAAGCAGACGGGAGCGGGCCCGGCGAAGAAGGTGCTGTCGGCCTACATGGGCACGGTGCGCTCGGGCGGTTTCCGTTTCACGCGCGACTTCGACAAGGAGTAGCCGCCGTAGCGCGCCTGACCGCGTGGCTTGCCGCCGTCGGCACGGCGTGGATCCTCGCGGTGATGTTCCTGATTCTCGCCGACGTGGCCGGGAGGGCGGCGTTCAACGCGCCGCTCCTCGGCGTGCCGGAGATGGTGCAGTTCTCCATCGTGGGCATCGTGTTCCTGCAGCTGCCGCAGACGCTGCGCAGCGGCGGGCTCACGCGCTCGGAACTGTTGCTGCAGCCGTTGCGCGCTCGCAGCCCGCGCGCCGCGAGCGCGTTTCAGGCAGCCTATGACCTCACGGGCGCGGCGCTCTTCGCGCTGATCCTCGCGACGACCTGGCCGCTGGCGGTCCAGGCATTCGAAGCCCGCGAGTTCTACGGCTCGACCGGCGTGGTGCAGATTCCCACCGGGCCGCTGAAGCTCATCATCATCGCCGGTTGCGCGGTAATGTGCGCGCAGTTTGCGCTCAACGCCTGGAGATCCCTGCGCGCCGCCCTGGGCGGCGCGCGCTGATGGAACCCGCGGTCATCGGCCTGCTCTCGGTCGCCGCCATGCTGGTCCTCATCTGGGCCGGCATGTATGTCGGCGTCGCGCTGATGCTGCTTTCCTTCATCGGCGTCTGGATCATCCGCGCAGACGCGGGCGTCGCGGCGAACCTTCTCGCGCTCGCGGCAAACGACGCCATCTCGGATTACGTGTTCGGCGTGGTGCCGCTTTTCGTCCTCATGGGCCTCGTCGTCTCGGTCGCGGATATAGGCAAGGACACCTTCGACGTCGCCGAAGAGCTTTTCCGCAAAGTGCGCGGCGGCCTGGGCATCGCCACGGTGGCGGCGAATGCGGTGTTCGCCGCGATTACGGGCATCTCGATCGCCTCGGCAGCCGTGTTCACGAAGGTGGCGGTGCCGGAGATGCTGCGGCACGGCTACAACCCGCGCTTCGCCGTGGGCGTCGTCGCCGGCTCCTCGGTGCTTGGCATGCTGATCCCGCCGAGCCTGCTCCTCATCCTGTACGGAGTGCTCACCGAGAAGTCGATCGGCGACCTTTTCATCGCCGGCATCATTCCCGGGCTGGTGCTGTCGGGCGCCTACGTGCTCGCGATCCTCATCATGGGAAGGCTGTGGCCGGGTTTCGTCGGCGGCCGGATCGAGCGCGCCGTCGAGCGTCCGCGCATGAGCGCGGGCCGGATGACGGCTCGCATGGTTCCCGTCGTGCTGCTCATCGTGCTCGTCCTCGGCGGCTTGTACGGGGGACTCTTCACTCCCACGGAAGGCGGCGCGGTCGGGGCGGCCGGCGCCCTGGTTCTCGCGCTGCTCAAGCGCAAGCTCGATTGGCGGGTGCTTTGGACCGTGCTGGTCGACACGGCGCACATCACCGCGGCGATCTGCTTCCTCATCATCGCGGCGCAGCTCTATGCGCGCATGCTCGCGGTTTCGGGCGTCACCGAGCTGCTGCGCGTGCTGATCGTCGATTCGGGCCTGGGATTTCCCGGGCTGCTCGCGATGTTCGTCGTCGTGGTGCTGGTGCTCGGCACGATCCTCGACTCGAGCTCGATCATGCTCATCACCATCCCGCTCGCCCTGCCGGCGCTCGTCGGCTTCGGCACCGACCTTATCTGGTTCGGCATCGTGACGCTGCTCGCGGTGGAGATCGGCCTGCTCACTCCGCCCTTCGGCATCGCGGTGTTCGTCATCCGCGCGACGCTGGGTGCCGATAGCCGCATCGAGCTGCGCGATATCTTCGCCGGCGCTGCGCCCTTCGCCGCGGTGATGTTCACGGTGCTGCTGCTGGTGATCGCTTTCCCCAGGCTCGCGACCGCGCTGCTGTAGCTATTTGCGGGCGTACTTCGCGAGGAAAGCGTTGATCTCCTCGATGCGCAGCTGCGGCTCGCCGCGCACCGGCTTCGAGCCGACCACGCGGTTCATCCATTCCATGTTCTCCTGCATGCGAGCCACGACCTCCCGCCATTGCGCCGCCGTGTGGCGCTTCGGGTCGGGCAGCGCATGGCACTGGCCGCAGGCAAGGCGGAACGCTTCCCCCGAGGGCTGATTCACCTCGGGGTAGAGCGCCGGATCGAGCGGCTGCTGCGAGTGCCTGCGCAGGTAGGCGACGATGGTGCGCGCCTCCTCCTCGCTCGGCGCCTTGACGCCCGCCATCATCTCGGTCATCAGCCCGCCGAGGTTGCCGCGCCCTTCCATGCGCAGCACCATGCGCTCGACGATGCCCGGCCACTTGTCGGCGCGATGCATCGCCGGGTTGGCGAGGTTATGGCATTGCACGCAGTAGCGCAGCGTCAGCCGGGCACCGGGCGAGCCCGGCGCGGGAAGCTGCGACGCCTCGAACGTCGGCGGCAGGATGCGCTCGAGCATCAGCCCGTGCGGGCTCGTCTGCCAGCGCTTGCGCGCCTCTTCGACCTCGTCGGCCTTCGCCGCATAGCTAAAAAAAAGAAGCAATAAGACAAGAAAGCGCATGCTGGCGAGTCTAGCTAAAGCGTCGCGGTGCGGTCGCCTTGCGAAAATCCTAGCAGCGGCCGTGCTGCGCCGCGGCCCACGGCGAGCACCTTGAAGAGCTCGCCCATTTCGCTTGGCGAAAGGAGCTTCTGCGCCTCGGCGGCAAGCGGCGCGTAGTGCAGGGCATTGTCGATGTTCGCCTCGGCGAGCACATCGGTGATGCCGCAATTGACGAGGAACTGCGCCTGGGTCGCGTAGCCGAGCACCTCCAGGCCGGCGTCGGCTGCCGCTTCGGCAAGCGCGGTAAAGTCGACGTGCGCGGTAACGTCCTCCTCGCCCGGGTGCGCAAACGGATCGCTGTGCGCCGTGTGCCGGTAATGGCACATCAGCGTTCCCATGCTGCGTTGCGGGTGATAGTACTCGTGGCGGGGAAAGCCGTAGTCGAGGATGAGGATCACGCCTTGGTCGAGCCGTGACGCCAGTTCCCGCATCCAGGCTCGCGCCACCAGGCCGATTTCGCTTTCGTAGGGAACCGGAACCTCTATTGTTTTCGCGGCTTCCAGAAGCTCGCCGCTCGCCGGCCGCTCGCTCCAGGCGAGCCTGTCGCCGGCGAGCGAGACGCCACGCTCCAGGATGCCTTCGGGGCGCCACGCCACGGCGTGCGCCGGCATCGCATCGACCACCTCATTGGCGAGCACGACGCCGTTGATGCGCCCGGGCAGGCGCTCGAGCCAGCGCGCGCGGCTGCCGAGACGGGCTTGCTGTCTCGCCTTGAAATTGGCGCTCGTCTCGAGGATCGAGTACCGGCAATCCAAATGCGCGAGCAGCGCGTCGGCAAGCGCGCCGCTGCCGGCGCCGAGCTCGAGCGCCTCGCTGGAGCCGAGATCCGCGATCTGCCGCGCCAGCGTGCGGCCGAAAAGCGAGCCGAGCTCCGGCGCGGTGACGAAATCGCCTTGCGGGCCGAGCTTCTGCGCCGTGCCGGCGTAATAGCCGAGCCCCGGCTCGTGCAGCACGATCTCCATGTAGCGCGCGAACGAGATCCAGCCGCCGCAGCGGTCGATCTCTTCTCTCAGGCGGGAGAGCACGCGGCGAATTTACCCTAGAATCGCAGGCGCCCATGAACGACTCCCTGGCCGGGAAGACGGCGCTCATCACCGGCGGTGCGCGGCGCGTCGGCGCGGCAATCGCGCGGCGGCTGCACGCCGCCGGCGCGAACGTGCTGCTCCATTACCGCGATTCGCAAGCCGAGGCGGCGAAGCTCGCGGCGGAGCTCAACGCGCTGCGCGCCAAAAGCGCCGCCACGGTCAAGGCCGAGCTCCTCGCGCCCATTGCGCCGCGTGCGCTCGTCACCGCCGCACGACAGGAGTTCGGGCGGCTCGACATTCTCGTCAACAACGCTTCCAGCTTCTTCGCGGTCGAGATCGGCGCGATCGAGTCGTCGCACTGGGAGGAGCTCATCGGCTCCAACCTGCGCGCGCCGCTTTTCATCTGCCAGGAAGCCGTGCCCGAGCTCGCGGCGAACGAAGGCTCGATCGTCAATATCGTCGACATCCATGCCGAGCGGCCGCTGAAGGGCTACGCCGTGTACACGATTGCAAAAGCAGGGCTTGCCGCGCTCACCCGCTCGCTTGCGCTCGAGCTCGCCCCGCGCGTGCGGGTCAACGGCGTGGCGCCCGGCGCGATCGCCTGGCCCGACGACGGCCAGTTCAACGAGGGAGAGCGCGCCCGCATCCTCGCCACCACGCCGCTCGGACGCACCGGCTCGCCGGAAGACATCGCGCAGGCAGTGCACTTCCTCGCCTGCGCCCCCTACGTCACCGGCCAGGTGATCGCCGTCGACGGCGGGCGCTCGATCTTCATCTAGGGGTCGCCGGTGCGGCGATGATCGCGAGCCTCTACTTCCTTTCGCTCGCCCTGCGCACCCTTTTTGTCTTCTCGGGTTTTTCCGGGAACCGCCTCGGCGCCGTTTGATGTCGCAATTTACGACATCAAAGTCCTAAGCCCGTGATCCGCAAGCCGAAAAGCAAAATCAGACGGAAAATTCCGCGAGATCCGTATCGAGCAAGACTTTTTCACCACGGAGCCACGCGATCTCTTTACCGATGTAGTCGGGCGCTGGAACCAGCTTTTTTGCAAGGGCCTTTGAGATCGCAATTTGCGACCTCAAACGGCTAAGGGTTTGATCGCTTGGCTGAAACATCAAATCCGCTACACTTCCACGTTCCCATGAAAGCCCAAGTCGTTCGTATCCACGACCCCCGCAAGGAGCGCTACGAGGAGGCGAAGCTCGCCAAGCGCATCCGCCGCCAGGTGGGCGAGGCGATCGCCGACTTCAACATGATCGAGCCGGGCGACCGGGTGATGGTGTGCCTCTCGGGCGGCAAGGACTCGCACGGCCTGCTCGACGTGCTGCTTTCGCTCAAGGAAAAGGCGCCGGTGCCGTTCGATCTCGTGGCGGTCAACGTCGATCAGAAGCAGCCGGACTTCCCCGCGCACGTGCTGCCCGAGTACCTGGAGTCGCGCGGCGTGCCGTTCCGCATCGTCGAGCAGGACACGTATTCGGTGGTGAAGCGGGTGATTCCGGAAGGGCAGACGATGTGCTCGCTGTGCTCGCGCCTGCGCCGCGGCATTCTCTACCGCATCGCCGGCGAGCTCGGAGCGACGAAGATCGCGCTCGGCCACCATCGCGACGACGTGCTCGCGACGTTCTTCCTGAACCTGTTCCACGGCGGGCAGCTGAAGGCGATGCCGGCGAAGCTCCTTTCCGACGATGAAAAGCACGTCGTCATCCGGCCGCTCGTTTACGTCGCCGAAGACGATCTCGCCGCGTACGCCGGGGCGAAGCGCTTTCCGATCATCCCGTGCTCGCTGTGCGGATCGCAGGAGAACCTCCAGCGCAAGCAGGTGGGCGAGATGCTGCGCGAATGGGAAAAGCGCCATCGCGGGCGCATCGAGTCCATCGTGCGCGCGCTTACCGAGGTGCGGCCGTCGCATCTTCTCGACCGGAAACTGTTCGATTTCGCGGGGTTGAAACCATGAAACCTACCGTCCTTGGGCTGCGCGGCAAGAAAGGCGCGCGGCTCGCCATGCTCACCGCCTACGATTTCCCGACTGCGCGCCTGGTGGCCGAGGCGGGCATCGATCTCATCCTGGTCGGCGATTCGCTCGGCAACGTGGTGCTGGGGTACGACTCGACGCTGCCGGTCACGATGGACGACATGGTGCACCACACGCGCGCGGCGCGCCGCGGGGCGCCGCAGGCCTTTCTCATTGCCGACATGCCGTTTCTCTCCTACGGCACGCCGGAGCAGGCCCTCGGCAACGCCGCGCGCCTCATGAAGGACGCAGGCGCCGACTCGGTGAAGCTGGAGGGCGGCGAAGAAGTCGCGCCTATCGTCGAAGCGCTGGTGCGCGCCGGCGTGCCGGTGCTCGGCCATGTCGGGCTTACGCCGCAGACCGCGTCCGCCCTCGGCGGCTACAAGCTGCAGGGCAAGGATGAGACCGCGGCGAAGCGCATCCTCGACGGTGCGATCGCGTTGGAGCGCGCGGGTTGCTGGGGCGTGGTGCTCGAACTCGTGCCGGCGCCGCTTGCCAAGCTCATCACCGAGCGCATCGGCATCCCGACGATCGGCATCGGCGCAGGCGCCGATTGCGACGGACAGGTGCTGGTGTTCCACGACATGGTCGGCATGTTCTCGGGGTTCACGCCGACCTTCGTGAAGCGCTATGCCGAGGTCGGCCAGGCCATCAAGGAAGCCGTGACCCGCTATGCCGCCGAGGTGCGCGAAGGCAGCTTCCCCGGCGAGGGCAAGAGCTTCGGCATGAAGGACGAGGTGCTGAAGCGCCTCTATGGCACGTAGAGAGCGCTTTCCCGTGGCCGTGGTCGGCCCGGGCGCTCTCGGCTCCTTTTTCGCGCAGCGTCTTTCCAAGGTAGTTCCGACTGCGGTGGTGGCGCGCGGCGCGACGAAAATCCCGCAAGCCGACTGGGTCATCATCCTGGTGAAGGCCTACGACACCGCGGCCGCGTACCGCGTCGGCAAGCGCGTGGTTCCGGTAGCGACCGGACGCACGCTGCTTCCGCCCGGCTTCGAGGCGCTCGCGCGCATGCTGCGCCGAGCGGGGTTCAATACAAAAATAACCAAGGAAATCCGCGCGGCTCGCTTGCGGAAGCTGCTCGCCAACGTCTGTCTCAATCCCGTCACCGCCGCCTTTGGCGTGCGCAATGGCGCTCTGGCCGAGCCGCCCTACGCGCGCTTTGCCGAAGCGCTGGCGCGCGAGGCGGCTCCGGTGCTCGCCGCCGAGGGGCTGAAGATCGCTCCGGCCGAGGCGCTGCGGCGCGTCATGGCTGTGGCCAAAGCGACGGCGGAAAACCGCTCCAGCATGCTTCAGGACCTCGCCGCAGGCCGAAAAACCGAGATCGAGGAGATCTCCGGGGCGCTGTTACGCCTCGCTCGGCGCCACCGGCTCGCCGTACCTACGCACGCCGCCTTCCGCCAGATCATTCGCATCATGGAGGCGCGATAGAATCGTCGCGCACATGCGCCGCACGCTCCGCTCTCTCTTCTATGCCTTCATGGCCGCTCTGTTCGTCGCCGCGGGCGCCAGCGTGACTGCGCAGGACTGGAGAACCGCGAGCCGCGAGCCGGTGGGCCTCGCCCCCGATCCGCACGTGGTGAAGGAAGCGCTCGTGCAGGTCTACGGCGCGCGCGCCGTGGGCGCGAAAGGCCTCTTCGGCGTGCATACCTGGGTGGCGGTGAAACCCACCGGCGCTACCGAGTGGACCGTCTACGAGGTGATCGGCTGGCGCCTGCGCTGGTCCGATTCCGCGGTCGTCGTGCGCACGCGCGATCCGGATGGCCGCTGGTTCGGGGCCGAGCCCGAGCTCTACGCCGAGAAGCGCGGCGCGGGCGTCGACGAGCTCATCAAACGCATCGACAAGGCGGCGCGCGAATACCCCTACGCCAAGGAATACACCGTGTGGCCGGGGCCGAATTCGAACACCTTCACCGCGTGGATCGCGCGCGCGGTGCCCGAGCTCGAAATCGATCTCCCCTCTACCGCGATCGGCAAGGACTATCTCGGAAGCTCGCTTTTCGACTCGGCGCCGAGCGGCAGCGGCTTTCAGTTCTCGCTCGCCGGACTGTTCGGACTTGCCGCCAGCGGCGTCGACGGCGTGGAGCTCAATCTCCTGGGCTTGAACTTCGGCGTGGGCCCGCACGGCCTCAAGCTGCCTTTCGTCGGCCTCATCGGCGGCTTCCGGCCGGCGCAGGCAGCTGCGGCGCCAGAGCCGGCCGCGCCGAACTAGCTCGTCTTCACGTAGCTCACTTCGAGGCAGACGTTCACCAGCGCCTGGCGTTTCTCTTCGCGCACGACCTTCAGCGCGCGCTCGAGCGCCGGCATCAGCGCCTTGGGATCGCTGACGCGCTCGCCGTGGCCGCCGCTTGCCTGCACGATGTGCTCGAAGCGCGGCGAGGGCTCGAGGGTGGCGAAAGGCGGCTCGGGCATTTTGGACGCGTGCCCCTTCGGGTAGATGGAGAGCGTCGAGCGGTGCACTGCCGCCCAGCGCGCGTTGTTGAAGATGACGTAAAGCACCGGCAGGCGCATGCTTTCACTGACGAAGTGCCCGGGCGTCGGGTTGCCGAACATGTAGGCGCCGTCGCCCAGCGTGCAGATCACGGTCTTGTCGGGCGCGCCGAGCTTCGCGCCGAGCGCTGCGCCGATGCCCCAGCCGAGGCCGCCCGAAGACGAGCTCGCAAAGAAGCGCAGCGGCTGGCCGACGGTCAGCTCCTCGAGCATCATCGGGTACTCGTTGACGAGGATCGTGTCCTCGGCCATCAGCCGGTTCACGCAGGCCGAGGCGTACTTCGGCGTGATTTTCGCCGGCATTGCCTGCATGCCGCCGCGTGCCTTCGCGCGCGTCTCGGCCGAGCGCGCCGCGACGCTTTTTCTGCGCTCCTCGATCTTCGCCGGAGAAGCGGCATGCTTCTGTGCGCGTTCACAGAGATTAATCAATGTGGAAGCAACAGCCCCGGTCAACGCCATGTCGGTGCGAAAGCCGCGCAGCGGATAACGCGCGAACAGCGGATCGGGCCCGATGTGAATGACCTTCGCGTCGGCCCTCGGCGCGCCTTGCGCCGGAATCCAGGGCACGTCCGACTCGATGCACAGCACGAGGTCGGCGTCCTTGAGGAGCGCGTGCGGATCCCAGCCCGCGGCGAGCGGATGCTCGGTCGGCAGCGCGAGGTAGCGCGGCCGGTAGTGGATCACCGGGATCGCGAAAGTCTCGGCAAGCTGCGTGAGCGCGCGCGACGATTCCAGGGTGCGGCCGCCGTTCGCCGTGATGATGAGCGGGTTCTCCGCTCGCCCGAGGATCCGCGCGGCTTCCTCGAGCGCGTCGGGGTCGGCCGCGGGCGGCGAGGCGGGCGCGATCGTCGCGTGCGCGGAGAGCTTTGTTCCCGAAAGACTCATGGCGAGGATCTCGCGCGGCAGGCTGACGTACACCGGTCCCTGAGGCTCGCTGCGCGCGATGGCGAGCGCGCGGTCGAGGACCGTTTCCACCTGCTCCGCGTGGCGCAGCTCGTAGTCCCACTTCATGAACTCGCGCAGCATGCCGCCCTGGTCGAAGTGCTCCTGCGCCCAGTGGATATAGTTGTTGCGCGCCCCGGCCAGCGCGCCGGACTCCGTGATCGGCGTGCGCCCCGCCGTGAAAAGAATCGGGATGTTCATGCGCGAGGCGTTGATGAGCCCGTTGATCGCGTTCGCGGTGCCGACGCCGACGTGCACCATCATCGCCTGCGGCCTGCCCGTGACCATGGTGTAGCCGTGCGCCATCGCGACGCCGAGGTTCTCGTGCGGAACGATGACGATCTCGGGCATGCGCCAGCCCTGCGCGCGGCCCTTGGCGTAGCCCTCGACCACCGGCGCGAAATCGGTGCCGCCGTTGGCGAAGAGGTAATCGATGCCGCGCGCGGCGAGCAGCCCGAGCCAGGCTTCCGCAGCGGTTTCGGGTGCGAACGTGACGGGGTCGTCTTGCTTCATGGCGGTTCTCCGGGAAACCGCATGCTACCCGGGCCCGTCGCTCCGATGCAAAAAAAGGGGCCGCGAAGGCCCCTAGCTAGGGAGAGGAAGCGGGAGTTCCAGCTCAGTCGGACTTCTTGCCGTCCTTATCCTTGTCCTTGTCCTCGTCGTCCTTCTTCTCGGTGTCCGTCGTCGGCGCCTTGTCGCCATCGGTTTTCTCTTCGTCGGCTACGACGATCCCGGCCTTCGCTTGCACGGCGGCATGCGCGGCGACGGTACTGAGGGCGAACAGGGCGGCGAACAAGCTTGCAAATAGCATCTTCACGGAGCGTCCTTCCTTTCAGTGTGGGGAAATCGTTTCTTGGTTACTTGGGCTTCTTCTCGCCCGCTTCTTCGTTCGTCTGGGGCTCGCTGCTCTTTTCGGCTGGAGTTGCCGACTGCTCCGCCGGCGCGCCTTGTGCCTCGGTGGCGGGTGCTGAATTGGCGCCGGCGGTGGCGCCGCTCTGTGTGGTGGCGTCATCCTTGGCCTCATCGGCCTTTTTCTCGGTGTCGGTCGTCGGCGCCTTGTCGCCGTCGGTTTTCTCTTCGTCGGCTACGACGATGCCGTCCTTCAGCTGGAGGGCAGCTTGCGCCGGGAAGGTAGCGAGCGCGAACAGCGCGGCGAACAGGCTTGCAAACAGCGTCTTCATAAAGTTCCTTTCCTTTCGAGGGACATCGTTTAGGGCTACTCGGGCTTCTTCTCGTCGTCTTCCTTCGTCTGCGGTGCGGCCTTGGGCTCGTCGCTCTTCTCGGCTTGAGTGGCCGACTGCTCGGCCGGTGCGCTTTGCGCCTCGGCGGCGGGTGCCGAATTGGCGCCGGCGCTGCTGCCGCCGCTTTGCGGGGTGGCGTCGATGCCGCAGGCAGCGAGCGCCGCAGCGGCGAGAAGCGAAGCCAGGAGATGCAGTTTCATGGAGGTCCTTTCGGGGGCGATATCGAGAGCCCATTGCAGCGGAGCTTTGTGTGCGCGCGATGTCGCGGCGTCGGCGAATCGTTTCCCGCCGCGCCGAAATGGTTGCGTACTGTTGCAAGCGTGCGCGCTGCAACACGGCGTTACATTGGCGCTTGACGCCGCGTTGACGCCGATGCCATATAAGCCCGCCATGAGCCGTCCCGACCACGTGCTGATCGTCGACGACGACGAGGAGGTGCGCAGGCTCCTCGGCGAGTACCTCGAGCGTAACGGCCTTCGCGTAACGCTCGCCGTGGACGGCGCCGAAATGCGCCGCGCGCTGGAGTCGGCCAACCCGGATCTCGTGGTGCTCGATCTGATGCTTCCGGGAGAGGACGGGCTCGCGCTCTGCCGAGATTTGCGCGCGCGCTCGAACCTGCCGGTCATCATGCTGACCGCGCGCGTCGATGAAGTGGACCGCATCGTCGGCCTCGAAATGGGCGCCGACGACTACCTTGCAAAGCCGTTCAACCCCCGCGAGCTGCTCGCGCGCATCAAGGGCATTTTGCGGCGCACGCGCTCGCTGCCGCCGGGCGGAGGCGTCGCGCACCGGGTGCGCTTCGCCGGCTGGACGCTGGAGCTCACCACACGCCAGCTCGTCGCGCCCGACGGCCTCGTCGTGCCGCTGAGCGGCGCGGAGTTCAGGCTGCTCTCGGTGTTCGTCGAGCACCCGAATCGCGTGCTCGCGCGCGGCCAGCTCCTCGAGCTCGCGCTCGGGCGCGAGCGCGAGCCCTTCGACCGCTCGATCGACGTCCAGGTGAGCCGGCTGCGCACGCGGCTGGGAGACGACGCGCGCGAGCCGCGCATCATCAAGACGGTGCGCAGCCTGGGCTACGTGCTCGCCGCGGTCGTCGAGCGCCTCGACTGATGCGGCTGATCCCGGCCTCGCTCTTCGGGCGCACGCTGCTGATCCTCGCCGCAGGCCTGTTCCTCGCGCAGGCCGCGAGCGTGGCCATGAATCTTCTCGACCGCGGCAGCTCGGTCTATCGCCTTGCCGCCTACCAGATCGCGGCGCGCATTGCGCAGACCGCGCGCATTCTCGACCGTCTGCCGCCCGAGGAGCGCCGCCTCGTCGTCGAAGAGCTCGACGGCCGCCATCTGCGCGTGGCGTTGAGCCGCGAAGCAGTTTCGGTCGCGGGCGGCTACGAGGAGCACGACCGCTACGAGAAGGCCTTCGCCGAGTCGCTGCAGCGCCAGCTCGGCGCGCCGTGGCCCGTGAACGTCGACATCGCTCCGCTACCGCGCTCCCGCCGCGCGCCCGGCGACGGAACCGTCGCGACGCCTTTCGAGGTGTGGGTCGCGCGGCATTTCTACTTTCTCCTGCCCGGCGCCTTCTCGCTCGTCGCGCAGGTGCGCTTGGAGGACGGCAGCTTCGCGGTGTTCTACGCCGCGATCCCGCAGGAGCCGCTGAGCAGGCTGGAATCGCTGGTGCCGCGCCTGCTGCTGCTCGTGGTCATTTGCTTTGCGCTCGCCGCAGCACTGGTACGGATGACGACGCGCTCGCTCGGCGAGCTGGCGCGCGCAGCCGACACGCTCGGCGAGAACCTGGAAGGCCCGCCGCTCGCCGAGCGCGACCCGAGCGAGATCCGGCGCGTCATCGCCGCGTACAACCGGATGCTCGCGCGCGTGCGCGCGCAACTCGCGGAGCGCGCGTGGCTGCTCGGCGCGATCTCGCACGACCTGCAGACCCCGATCACCCGGATGCGTCTGCGCTGCGAGACGCTTTCCGACGCGCACGCGCGCGCCAAGATGGAGCGGGACCTGAACGAGATGGCCGCAATGGTCGGCTCCACGCTGGAGTTCTTCCGCGCACTGGGCAGCGAGACGCGCCGCCGGCCGGTCGACGTACGCGCCTTAGTGGAGACCGTATGCGAGGACCGGCGCGAGTCGGGCGAGAGCGTAACTCTCAACGGCGCGCCGCACGCGCGCTATCACGCCGATCCGCAGTCGCTGCGCCGCTGCATCGAGAACCTGGTGGGCAACGCGGTACGCTACGGCGGGGCGGCGGAGATCGGTATCGAGGACGATGCGAAGCAGCTTCGCATCTCGGTTCGCGACTGCGGCCCCGGCATCCCGGAAGAGCAGCTCGAGCGCGTCTTCGAACCGTATTACCGAGTGGAGGCATCGCGCAATCGCGCGAGCGGCGGCACGGGCCTCGGCCTCAGCATCGCCCGCAACATCGCCCGATGGCACGGCGGCGACATCCGGCTCTGTAACGCACCGGGCGGCGGGCTGATCGCCGAGCTTACGCTGCCGCGCTAGCTCAGGCGAGCGCGCTTGGCCGGATCTCGAGCCATGCGCTGCCCGGCGTGCGCTCCACCGTGACTGCGTCGACGGACGGGCTCATGCGGTAGGTGAGAAAGCAAAGGTCGCGCACATCGCGCAGGACCTCTGGCCGAAAAACCGCCGCCGCCGTGCCGCTCGAGCGCGCGCTGCGGGAAAGCAACCCGCTTTGCCCGCGCTGCGAGAGGAAGCGGCCGACCTGCCAGGTGAAGCTGTAGTCCCGGCGATCGGTGAGCCGGGGTTCCGATACGTCGCGCAAGTCGATGAGCACCGCGTCGCAGCGCACCTGGAACACCCGGCGCTCGCCGGCGATTTCGCGCTCGAGCCCGGCGAAGCTATCCATGACGAAGCGGTGCCAGTGGTACACCGTTTCGTACACCGTCGTCTCGAGCTCGAGCGCCCCATACCATACGCCGTAATGCAGGCCGTCGGAGTAGCGAGTCGCCTGCCAGTTGTGCGGCACGAACGGATAGGTGACCACCGAGCCATAGTCGAAGGGCCGGGTGATGAGCGGCGCAGCGCTCGGCGTGCGGCTGGCGCTCTCGGCGGCGATCGCTGCCGCGCGGTCCGAGGCGTCGGCAGAGAGGTCATCGAAGAGATCCTGCGAGACGCGGATACCCTTGATGTTGCGCGCGAGGTCGCCGTCGAACACCGCGGCCTTGCGGATCAGCGCCTCCAAGCTAGCGGCCGCGCTCGAAATCCAGGTAGCGCCGCACCGCGAGGATGCCCTCGTAGCCGTAGCGCTTCATCACCTCGAGCGGCGTCGCGCCGCCGAAGCGGCGGTTCGGCGCGCTCACCCAGCGGTAGGCGAGATCGCGGTCGTGCGGGAAGAGGATGCGCAGCGCCTTGTGAATGCCGAGCAGGTGCCCGGCGCGCGCGAGAAGGTCCGCATTGTCGGCGAGCGGCTCGCCGCGCCGGTAGCGCGCAACCGTCGAGCGTGACTGCGCAGACAAGCCGAGAAGCGCCGCCTGGTCGGTCGCCGAAAGCTCCCAGTGCGCGAAAAGCTCGACCAGCATGCGGGCGAGCCTCTCTCTGCTGTCCCTGGAGCGGAGATCGACTTGCGCGCTTGCTTCGGGCAATGCCATGTAGTTAATGGTACGCCAGACGTATAAGCTCGTACAATCGGCCCTAAGGTTTTGTCAAGTCGCCCTTGACATGCTAGCCTTACGGCCGTGAATTGCGTGGAGCGACTGGTCGAGATATTTGGCACCCAGGCCGATGTCGCGCGCGCCTTTCAGCTCGATCGCGCGGTCGTGCACCACTGGATCAAGACCGGCTATGTGCCGGCGCGCTGGGCCGGCGAGGTCGAGCGCGTCACCCAGGGGCGCATCCACGCGATGGAGATCATCCACGAGGCCAGCGTGAAGAACCCGGTGCGCGTGAAATCGCGCCCGGAAGACGCGCCGTTCGGCATTTATCCAGAAAGCGATCCCATGACCCAGTTCGCCCCCACGAAGCGCATCCAATCCTTCCACCCGCCGCAGCGCACGCTGATGGGTCCGGGACCGACCGAGATTCACCCCCGGGTGCTCACCACGATGAGCCAGCCGGCAATCGGCTACCTCGACCCGGTGTTCGTCGAGATGATGGAAGAGCTGAAGTCGCTGCTGCGCTATGCGTACCAGACGAAAAACCCGCTCACCTTCCCGCTGTCGGGCCCGGGCTCGGTCGGCATGGAGTACTGCTTCGTCAACATGGTCGCGCCGGGCGACAAGGCGATCATCTGCCAGAACGGCGTCTTCGGCGGCAGGATGCTCGAGAACGCCGTGCGCTGCGGCGGCGTGCCGGTCGTCATCGAGGACAAGTGGGGCGAGCCGATCGATCCGCAGAAGCTCGAGGACGCGCTGAAGAAGAACCCCGACGCGAAAGTCGTCGCCTTCGTGCATGCCGAGACGTCGACCGGCTGCCAGTCCGACGCGAAGCTCCTCACGCAGATCGCGCATAAGCACGGCGCGCTGGTAATCGTGGATGCCGTCACGTCGCTCGGCGGCTCGCCCGTCAAGGTCGACGAATGGGACATCGACGCCATCTATTCGGCGAGCCAGAAATGCCTCTCCTGCACCCCGGGCCTCTCGCCGGTGTCGTTCTCCGAGCGCGTGGTCGAGCACGTGAAGAAGAGAAAAGACAAGATCCACAGCTGGTTCATGGACATGAACCTGCTGCTCGGCTACTGGAACGCGGGCACGCGCACCTATCATCACACCGCGCCCACGAATGCGCTGTTCGCCCTGCACGAGGCGCTGCTCCTCATCCGCGAAGAAGGGCTGGAGAATTCCTGGGCGCGCCATATGCGCCATCACTTCGCGCTGAAAGCCGGCCTGGAAGCGATGGGCCTCAAGTTCCTGGTGAAGGAGCAGTACCAGCTGCCGCAGATGAATGCGGTGCTCTGCCCTGAGCGCGTAAACGAGGAAGAGGTGCGCCGCAGGCTCCTCGCCGACTTCGGTCTGGAGATCGGCGCGGGCCTCGGGCCCTTGAAGGGCAAGATCTGGCGCTTCGGCCTGATGGGCTATTCGTGCCGCCCGGACAACGTGATGCTGTGCCTCTCGGCGCTCGGCTCGGTGCTCGCCGACATGGGATTGCCGGTGCACGTCGGGGACGCGGAGGCCGCCGCGCATGGCGCGTACGCCCAGATGCACGTCAAGGACGCGCAGCGCAAGAAGCGCGCCGCCTAAAATCGGGGTCAGAGCATTTGCTCTGCCCCCGATCGTTTACCCCAATCGTTTATGGATACGCTGACGCACGCGCTGTCGGGCGCGCTGCTCGCGCGCGCCGCGGCGCCGAAGGGCTTGCCGCCGCGCTCGATTCCGCGGTGGGTGGCCGCAGGCTTCTTTGCTCGGCGTGAGCGCGCTCGCCCTCGCGGCCCACATCGCGGGCGACGTCATCACGAGCTTCGGCACGATGATATTTGCGCCGCTCTCGGACTGGCGCGCGGCGATCGGCACCACGTTCATCATCGATCCCTGGTTCACCGGCATCCTCGTTGCCGGCCTGCTCGCCTCGGCCTTCTTCTACCGCTCGCGCTGGCCGGCGGTTGCCGCAAGCGCGCTCGTGGCGGGCTACGTCGGCTTTCAATACGTGCAGAAAGAAAAGGCGCTCGATATCGGCGCGCAGTACGTTCTGGAGCACGGCCTGAGCGGCGCCAAGGTCAGCGTCCAGCCGAGGCCGGTATCGCCGTTCAACTGGACCGTGTTCGTGAGCGACGAGCAGGCGCATCGCTACGCTCACGTCAACCTCGTGCGCAGCGAGGCTCGCAGCTACGGGCCGGGCGACGGGTTCATCGCGAAGATCGACTCGCCTTACAGGCCGGTCGCGCAGGCGTTCTGGGTGAGGAGCACGCGCTTCGGCCAGCCGCCCCTCGACGCCCTGGCGCGCGACGCGTGGCAATCACCGGCGCTCGCCTTCTTCCGCTGGTTCGCCGACGTCCCGGCTTTCGACGGCGTTACCGAGGGTTCGACGTGCGTGGGGTTCGTCGACCTGCGTTTTCTGACACCGGGACGCGATGTGATGCCGTTTCGCTTCGCCGCCTGCCGCGACGCGCCGTGCGCACCCTGGCGCCTCAGTAGTTCTCCCTGAAGTAGATGAATTGCTTCGGCTGGTTGCCGAAAAGCCCGAAGGCCGCGCGCGAGCGCGGGTCGGCCGTGTAGGTCGGCACCGCCCAGTTGCCTTTCAGGTAGGACTTACCCTCGGCCGTGAGGTTGACGCTCAGCGTCACCGCGCCGGCGGAAGCCGGCAGCGGATTGGGCTTCGTCAACGCAAGAGTTCCAATGCCGGCGGCGAATGCGCCGCCGAGACTGATGTTCGCGCTCGCCATGTTGGTCGCGTCGATGCCGCCGTAGTAGTCGCCGAGCGCGAGATTCGCCGCCGCCAGCGAGGTGCAGTTGTCAGCGGCATTCACCTGGAACGCGGTGCCGGCCCAATACTGGACCTGGAGCGGAATAGGCAGATCGAGCTTTTCGCTCCCCACCGCGTTTTCCAGGCGCAGGCGGCCGAAGCGCAATGCCGTCGCCGAGCCGACTTGCCCGTGTTCGTTCGTCGCGTCGTTGTCGACGTCGAGGTCGAACGCCGGCAGGGTGACGCTGTCCGGGTCGGCCGGCGCGATGCCGATTTTCACGGATGCGAATGGACCGTCGGGATTCGCCGCTCGCGCGATAGCGATGGGCGCCGCGATCGTCGCCTGGCCGGCGCTCCAGGTGGCCGCGATTGCCGGAACGAGGGAGAGATCGAGCCTCGCGGTAAGCGGTGTCGGTGCCGTCGAATCGATGGCGCCGAAATTGTAGGAAGCAGCGTTGTTCAACGCGAGCGCGGCGAGCGTGCCGGTGTAGTTCTGCGTGAGCGTGCCCGCGAAGGACTCTGCCCTGAGCGTGAAAGACAGATCCATGCGCTCGCCGAGGTAGGTGAAGGAGGAGGCGGCGCACGCGGCGATATCCGAGCGCGGGACGATCGCTGCGCCGGCGGCGACGGCGAAATGGTCCGGCACGAAGCGCCCTACGGTAATCGGCGCCGCGGAGCGGATGTAGCGGGTGGCGCTCGGCGTGCCGTCGCCGTTGTCCACGCTGGAAAACGTCTGGTCCTCGAGGGCGAGATCGAAGGAGCCCGCCTCGCTATAGCTCGCCGTGGTGGTGCTGAGCGCACCGGCCGCTGCCGACCAGCTGCCCAATGTCAGCGTGCCAAGCGTTGCCGTGCATGCCGCGGTGCCGCTGCCGCATTGCGCGAGTACGGCGACCGGCTGGCCCGCGTCCGGGCTGTAGAGCACGGTGGCGGCGGGCACGCCGGCGCCGTTCTGCGCGATGGCGTCGATCTGGAACGGCCGGCCCGCGTTGTGCACGGTTCCCGTGCCTGGATCCGACACGTTGTTCAGGGCGCGCGCACTACCGGCGCTGGTTCGCGTCTGGTCGCGCGCCTGCAAGCTCGTGAACGACGCCGGACGGTTGGCGAACGCGTCGGACGAGCACGCCGTGATCGTGGGCGAAGCGCTCGGGTACTTCACGCGAACTCGGACGTTGCGGCGCGCTTCCGCCTCGAACTGCCCCGCGCTCAAGGCATGGCGGCCGTTGTCGCCGGCGACGAACGTCTCGTTCGCAAGCGCCTTGATGAGCGGCAGGCCCGCGCACGCACCGCCGCCCGAGTTGTCGACGAGCTCGACCGCCACCGTGCCCGTAAAGGCGGTGGAGACGGCGTTCGAGGCATCGAGCGCGACGATGTCCACCGAGATGTTCTGCCCGGCGATCTTGGTGTAGATGCGCCCGGCGACGGCATCCGCACCCGGCTCCACGACATTGAAGTTCGCCACAGGAGGAGGACGGTCGACGCTGTACGCCTGGCCGGTAAAGCTGCCGTTGCCGGCGCCTGCGCCGCCGAGCGGATTCAAGGCGGCGTCCAGAATGGAGTCGTTGTCGGCGAGGTTGAGCCCGAGCGTGCCGGTGCCGTAGCCGGTGTCCGCGGTGACCGTGTAGCCGAGCGGGCCGCCGGTCACCAAGGTGATGGAGGACCCTGACAGTCCGGATACCGCGAGCGCAAAGTCGCTGGCGTCGACGCCGGTCACATCTTCGCTGAAGGTCACGGTCCAGCTCACGCTCGCGGCGGATGTCGGGTCTGGGTCCGCGCGCACGATCGACACCACTGTGGGCGGCGTGGTGTCCGGCGTGTAATCCACCGTGATGCTCACCACGTCGACGCTGAGAGTGAAAGTTCCGCCGCCGCCGCTATTCTTCAGCGCAGCGAACGCCGCGCCGAAATTCGCGGCGTTGATGTCGGTCGTGGTCCACGCCAATCCCCAGAGATCGGTCGCGCCGCCATGAGCTTCCGTGACATCCGCAGTCGTGTAAGTAGTGGCAGTCGAGCGGTCTGCGGTGCCGATGACCCCGCCCTGGACGATGCGCACCGCGGCGTCGCCCGCGCCGCCCGCGCCAGCGCTCGAGCTGCGCCGCTCGATGTCTACCGTGATGCCGTTGATCGTCGCATTCGGCGGCAGCGTGAATCCATAGCCGGTGCACTCGAGATAGCGCGTCGTCGTGCCGGCTCCAGCGACCGCGGCAGTCGCGTAGCTGTTATTGCTGGTGAGCGCGTTTGCGGGGTTGGTCCAGTTGACGGTTCCGATGCTCGCGTCGACGACGCAGGACGCGGGAGTTCGTGTTTGCGTAGCGGCGTGGGCAGTTGCGGCGATCGCCGTAGCCAATACGATGCCGACGGCGGCCCATGCCCGCCGCGAGGGCTTCATTTGAGGCGCTTCCCCCTGCATGACCCCTCCCGTCGACCCATCCCTTTTTTACGAGTCTATCGCCTGCTTTGCCAGGCCGCATTGCTCGGGCGCGACGGATTCTTGCAATCCGCCCGCTCGGCGCGTTATCGGGGGTTGAGGGTCTTCAGGAAGCGCGCGGCCACGCTGGGCTGCCCGGCATAGGCGTCGAGCGTCGGCTGCATCTTCGCGCTCAATGCGTCGAGCCGCTCGGCGGGCGCGGGATGCGTCTTGAACATCAGCGCGAGGGCGGAGTCTTGCGCGTTCATGGCCTGGAGCGTCTGCAGCACCGCGGGCAGGCCGTAGGCGTCGTAGCCGCCGCGCGCGGCGATCACCACGCCGAGCCGGTCGGCTTCCAGCTCGTCCGACTTGTCGAGCCCGCGCGAGTAGATTTCGGTGCCCAAGCGCACGAGCTTCCCCCTCGCCTCGGAGCTCGAGTCCTTCAGCGCCAGGGAAAGCGCCTCGCCCGCGAGCTCGGCTTGCGCGCCCTTCTGGATCGCCTTCAGGTGGTGCTTCTTGAGCACGTGGCCGATCTCGTGCGCGAGAACGCCGGCAAGCTCGGCCTCGCTATGCATCTGCTGCAGCAATCCGCGGGTGACGAAAACGTTGCCCCCGGGCGCGGCGAAGGCGTTGATTTGCGGGGCGTCGAGAACGCCGAAGCGCCACGGCAGGTCGGGGCGCTCGGTCTGCGAGGCGAGCCAGCGGCCGACGTGGTTGACGTAGCGCTGCAGGCCCGCGTCGCTCACGAGCGGCGCCGCGCCGAGCAGGCGCGCCGCCATGTCGCGGCCGATCTCGATTTCCTGCTTCTCGTCGATCTCGGTCGTGGCGCGGCCGAGCTTTTTCACGGTCTCGATGGCGCGGTTGAGATCGAAGTTGAACTGGGCGTGGGCGGGGAAGGCTGTCAATATTGTCGCAAGCAAGATAAAGCGCATCATTGCGGCTCCTCCACGGGAACCGCCTTCAGCTTCGCCTGCGAGGCAAAGGCCGCCGCCGCATCCGGGGTCGTGGCGTAGGACTGCATCTTCTGCAGCTCTGCGGCGTTCGGCTGGGCGTTGACGATCTGCTCGGCATCCAGGCCGCGCACTCCCGTAGTGACCTGGGTGCCGCTCGCGCCGGTGCGCGCCACGCTGAAGATCTGCGACAGGCCGCTTTCTCCCTGCCGGCCCGGCGTGCCGTAGCGCAGCGCAAGCATCTTCACCCAGCCTTCCGCGCCGGCCGCCTTTACGCGGCTCCAGCCGCCGCGGCGCTCGACCACCTCGACGCTCGTATTTTCCTGCAGCTCCGACACCGTCGCCGCGTCGGTGGCCGGCTCTTTCTTGAGCTCGGTGGCGCGGATCACGGTGGCGGGCTCCGCCCAGGCGAGGAGCGGGAGCAGAAGCAGGATCCAGATTGCTTTCATGGCTTGCGGCGCGGCTCGAACAACTCTACCGGCTGCGCGCGCCCTTTGACAGGGAAAGTTCCGCAGGAAACGAATTCGAAGGCGTCGCCGCAGCGCTCGACGGTGTCGCGCGACACGAGGATGCGGCGCTTCGCTTCCTTGGTGAGCCCCTCGATGCGGCTCGCGAGGTTTACGGTGTCGCCGATCGCCGTGTACTCGCGGCGCTTCTCGGAGCCGATGAGGCCCACCACCGCACGGCCCGAATGGATGCCGATGCCGACGTCGAAGTCGCGCACCGCGTCGCCGAGCCGGCGCTTGAACTCGGCGAGCGTGTCGGCCATGTCGAGCGCGCAGGCGACGGCATGGCGCGCGTGCTCGGCGTCGTCGAGCGGCGCGCCCCATAGCGCCATGATCGCGTCGCCGATGAACTTGTCGAGCGAGCCGCCGTGGCGGAACACCACGTCGACCTGCATCGAGAAGTAGCGGTTGAGAAGCGCGACCACCTCCTCCGGCTTGCGGGTCTCGGAGAGCGTGGTGAAGCCGCGGATATCGGAGAAAAGCAGCGTCACCTCGCGCGCTTGCCCGGCGCCTTCGATGCCGCCGCGCTCCACGAGCTGCTTGACCACATGCGGATTGACGAAGCGCGAGAACATGGCGATCGCTTCGCGCCGCGCGCGGCGCTCGCGCAGGTGCTCGGCGACGGCGCCTGCGGCATAGAAGGTCCATGCCGCCGCAAGCGGGGTGAGCACCGGGATGAGGAGCAGCCGGCCCGCGGCGAACCACGCCGACACAAGCACCGTCACCGAAGCGATCGCAAGCCCCGCGCCGATCACGCGCGTATCGGTATTCACCTTCAAGCCGGCGAACACGAGCGAAATGAGGACGCAGCCCAGCAACGCGCTCCACCAGAGCGGCGCGTAGCGCATCTGGCGGCCGTTCTTCAGGTTCTCGATCGCGGTGCCGAGAATCTCGGCGCCGCGATGCAGGCTCGAAAGCGGGGTGACGCGCAGATCCTGCAGGCCGCTCGCCGCGGCGCCGACGATCACGATCTTGCCGGCGAATTCGTCGGCCGGACGTTTGCGCGCGGAGCGGTTGAACTCTTCGTACAGGTCGCTGAACGAGGCACGCGGAAAGCTGTGCGCGGCTCCGCGCCAGGCGAGCACCAGGTCGTCCTGGTCGGGAACGGGAAAGCCGAGCTCCAGGGCGACGCGCGCGGCGAGCGAAGGGATTTGCCAGCCGCCGACGGTTTCGCGCAGCAGGTAGCGCCGACCCACGCCGTCCGCGTCTTCGGTGAAGCTGATGAGGCCGGTGCGGGCGTAGGTGCTCGCGGGAAGCGCGAGCGGCGGCACGACTGCAGCGCGCGCGCCGGGATCCGCCGCCTTCGAACGGATGAGGCCGAGCTCGGGGGCGAGTTGAGCAAGCAGCGCGCCGTTCTCGTCGCCGCGGGCGGGCAGGCGCAGGAGCGGAAAATAGACGTTCGCATACTTCGCCGCGGTTTCGCCGAACGCGGCGTCGTCCTGCGGGCGGAACCGGTCGGCCTCGGTGAACAGCACGTCGAAGACGACGGCGCGCGGCTTCTGTGCTTCCAGTCCCTCCACGAGATCGGAATAGACCACGCGCGGCCAGGGCCAGCGCCCGGCCTCCTTTTCCATGGCCGCAAGGCTCTTTTCGTCGATATCGACGAGCACGATGTCCGGGTCGGGGGAGAGCAACGCCGCCTGCGTGCGCACGAAGCTGTCGAGCAGGCGGTTCTCCAGCGCCCGCATGAAGGGGAACGCGACGATGCCCAGGGCGAGGACCGCAGCCGCGAGCGACGGCAGCGCGCGGCTCATTTGCCCTGCAGCGTCTCTCTCAGCACGTGGAACAGGTCGACGCTCGCGTCGATCTCGTCGCGGTTGATCGACACGCTTTCCACGTTCACCCCGAGCGGAATGTGCTCGCGGTACGGCTGATCCAGGATGCGCCGCAGGTTGTCGCGGCAGATCTCGATCGACTTGGCGAGCGGCTGCGCGGCGCCGAAGATCGCGCGCTCGGTCTCGCGCGCCACCCTGACGCCGAGCCAGCGGATGAACGCGAGCGTCTTCTCGCGCCCGCAGGGCGCAAAGGTGAGGATCACGCGCCGCGGCTCGACGCCGGCGCCGCGGCAGTCGCGCAGGTAGTCGCGCAGCAGCCGCTCGGTCGGCCGCGCGTGGTACACGGTCTGCGAGATGAAGTAGGCGCAGCCCTCGATGCCCTTGGCAAGAAGCCGCGCCGCTTCGCTGCGGTCGAGGCCGTGCCGCTCCGCGATCACGACACCGCCGACCGTGAACCCCGCCGCATGGCTGGCCGCGATCCGGATCGCGCGCGAAAGCGGCAGCGGGTAGCGCACGCCGGAGGTTGGACGGCCGACGACCGAGACGAAGCGCGTGCCGTAGGCGTGGGCCGCGTCGAAGAGCCATGCGTTCCAGCCTCCCTCGTCCAGATTTCCCAGGCTCTTGTAGGTGATCGCAGGCCGGCCGCAGCGCTCGACGAGGAGCCGCGCGTACTCGCGCGGATCGATGGTGCGGATGAACGGAAACGGGCGCGGCAGATCGGTGCGCCCGGTTTCATCCTGGATGTCGTACACCACCACCGCGTCGAGCGGCAGGCCCTTCAGCCGGGCGGCGAGCTTGTCGGCGGCGGCCTCCACTGCGCCCTGCGGCGTTCCCAGCCGCGGCGGGGTGGTGCCGTAAAGCAGGTTCATCGGCCGCCGATATGGGGCTTCAGCGCCGCGTACACCGAGCGGTTGACCGGCGCGTCGAATCCCGCCTCGCGCGCCATGCGCGCCACCGCGCCGCACAGCCAGGGCGCCTCGAGCCGGCCGCCGCGCTCGAGGTCGTGCGCCATGGAAGCGCGCATTTCATGCGGCAACGTCTCGGCGAAGGCGAGACGGCCCTCGACGAAGTCTTCGGCAAGCGGGACGCCGCGCGCCTTTCCCACCTTCCAGGTCTCGCGCATTGCCTGCTCGAAAAGCCAGCGAAGCTCGGGGTCCTTGCGCACCACGCCGAGCGACGTGCGGGCAACCGCGGTCGCGCTGCTCACGCCGACGAGGAATACGAACTTCTGCCAGATGACGCGCACGATGTCGTCGGAAAGGGTGGCATTGATTCGCGCTTCCTGGCATGCGGCGTGAAACGCCTGCGCCGCCGGGCGTTGCGCCGGCACGAGCGGCCCGAATTCCAGTCCAGCCATCGTGCCGGTGTGCTCAATGACGCCGGGCTCGGCAATGCGGGTCGCTATGTACGCCGATCCGCCGAGCACCTGCTCTTTCGGAAAGATGCGGCCAAGGCGCTCGCTGGACTCGACGCCGTTCTGGAACGGAATGAGCACCGTGTGCTTGCCGACGACCGGCCGCAAGCGCTCGGCGGCGCTTTCGGTGTCCCACAGTTTGACCGCAAAGAGCACGACGTCGACCGGCTCGGCTTGCGCCGGATTCTCGTACGCCCTGACCTTGAGCCGCGCATCGCCGAGTGCGCTCTTGATAGTCAGGCCATTCTCGTTCAGCGCCTGAAGATGCCGGCCGCGCGCGAAGAACACGAGGTCATGCCCGGCCTGCTGCAGCCGGGCGCCGAAGTAGCCGCCGACGCCGCCGGCTCCCATCGCGGCGATGCGCATCCTAGTACCTGTAATGATCGGACTTGTACGGGCCCGCCTTGGGCACGCCGACATAGCGCGCCTGCTCGTCGGTGAGCTCGGTGAGCATCGCCCCGAGCTTGGCGAGCTGCAGCCGCGCCACCTTTTCGTCGAGATGCTTGGGCAGGATGTACACCCCGACCGGGTACTTTGCGGTGTTGGTGAAGAGCTCGATCTGCGCGAGCACCTGGTTGGCGAACGACGAGCTCATCACGTACGAGGGATGGCCGGTCGCGCAGCCGAGGTTCACCAGGCGCCCCTCGGCGAGCAGGATGATGCGCTTGCCCTCGGGGAAGATGATGTGGTCGACCTGCGGCTTGATGTTCTCCCATTTGTAGCTCTTCAGGCCCGCGACGTCGATCTCGTTGTCGAAGTGGCCGATGTTGCACACGATCGCGTTGTTCTTCATGCGCTTCATGTGCTCGTGGGTGATGACCCGGTAGTTGCCGGTCGCGGTGACGAAGATGTCCGCCTTGTCGGCCGCGTATTCCATGGTGACGACCTTGTAGCCTTCCATCGCCGCCTGCAGCGCGCAGATGGGATCGATCTCCGTGACCCAGACCTGCGCCTGAAGCCCGCGAAGGGCTTGGGCGGAGCCTTTTCCCACCTCGCCATAGCCGGCGACCACGGCGACCTTGCCGGCGACCATGACGTCGGTCGCGCGCTTGATGCCATCGACGAGCGACTCGCGGCAGCCGTAGATGTTGTCGAACTTCGACTTCGTGACCGAGTCGTTGACGTTGATCGCCGGGAAAAGCAGGCGTTTTTCCTTCGCCATCTGGTACAGGCGGTGCACGCCGGTGGTGGTCTCTTCGGTCACGCCCTTGATGTCTTTTCCCGCCTTGGAATACCACCCGGGTGAGGTGGAAAGACGCTTCCTGATCGCGTTGAAGAGCGAAGTCTCCTCCTCGCTGGAAGGCTTGCTGATCACCGAGGGATCCTGTTCGGCTTTCTTGCCCAGGTGCACGAGGAGCGTGGCGTCGCCGCCGTCGTCGAGGATCATGTTCGGGCCCTGGCCGCCGAAGTCGAAGATCCGGTGCGTGAATTCCCAGTACTCGTCGAGCGACTCGCCCTTGTAGGCGAAGACCGGCGTGCCGCCCGCTGCGATCGCGGCGGCGGCGTGATCCTGCGTGGAGAAGATGTTGCAGGACGCCCAGCGCACCTCCGCCCCGAGCGCCTTCAGCGTCTCGATGAGCACCGCGGTCTGGATCGTCATGTGCAGCGAACCGGCGATGCGCGCGCCTTTCAGTGGCTGTTTGGCGGCGTACTCCGCGCGGATCGCCATGAGCGCCGGCATCTCCCACTCGGCGATGGCGATTTCCTTGCGCCCCCAGTCGGCAGCCGCGAGGTCGGCGACCTTGAAGTCTGTGAACTTGGAATCGATCTTCATTGCAACGGATCTCCTCAGAAAGCAAAAAGCGCCCGCACCGTTTCCGATGCGAGCGCCGTTGAATTTAGCTGAGCCTGACCCCTTTACCGCTTGGAAGGGACGCAACGCTCCTCAGCGGGCGAAATTCTAACGCCTCCGCTAACATGCGGGCAATGGCCGCAGACGCTTCAAAGGGAGGGGCGCCGGGGGCTAGCAACCCGGCTGCGATCGAAAAGTTCATCTCTCGCTGGAATGCGGCGAGCGGTCCCGAGCGCGCCAACTACCAGCTCTTCCTGACGGCCCTGAACGACGATGGTGACCTCCCGGAAGGCATTCATGTCGCTGCCTGGGCGTAGTTCAGCGAATGCTTCGGGAAGGCTACGGCAACTCGCGTTCGCGCACTTGCGCGTTTGCAGTATTTGCATGAGCTTGCGGTCCGGACCGGGAAGCTCAAGAACTTGTATGTGTTCGGTAGTTTCGTATCTGCGACACCGGAGCCGCGCGATGTCGATCTGGTGCTGGTAATGGCGTCGGACTTCCGTGTCGAGGATTGTCCGCGCGAAAGCCGCTAAGAGAAGGCATGCTCTCGGAGCCATTGATGCGGGAATTTCTGGAAACCTGGCAGATCAAACGCGATGGAAGTAAACGTGGCATAGTGGCAATCGAACCATGATCCGCAACGACCAGGAATTGGTAGCGACTCGGGGCCGCATGGAGGCGCTCGAGCGGACGCTCAGTGCGCTGCGAAAGACGGCGCGCTCCGAGGAGTGGCCGGCGCTCAGCTCGGGCTATCGCTTGGAGATCGAGCGCATGCAAGGCGAAATCCTCGACTATCTTGTCGAGCGTGCGCCTGCGGATGCCAAGTAGATCGCTAAGCGCCGTTTCCGGAATCGCGGCTTAGACGCCGCCCCATACTTCGGTCGCGGTGTCGATGCACAGCCGCAGCTTCGCCTTTTCCTGCTCGACGCTGAGGACGTTGCCGTGGTGCGTGCTGGAGAAGCCGCATTGCGGGCTGAGGCACAGGTTGTCGAGCGGCACGTACTTGGACGCCGCCTCGATGCGCCGCTCGAGGTGATCCTTGGACTCGAGCTCGGGCACCTTGGAGCTCACCAGCCCCAGCACCACGATCTTGCCCTTGGGCACGAAGCGCAGCGGCTCGAAGCCGCCGGCGCGCTCGGTGTCGTACTCGAGGAAGAAGGCGTCGACGTCGAGGCCCGTGAACACGCGCTCGGCGACGAAATCGGCGTAGGCGCCGCTCGCCAGCCAGGTGCTCTTGAAGTTGCCGCGGCAGGTGTGGATCGCGACCGTCATGTCGTCGGGCACGTCGCGGATCGCCGCGTTCACCGCCTTGGCGTACATCTCGGCGTCATTTTTCGGATCATCGCCGAGCTTCTTGAACTGCTCCTGCACCTTCGGGTCGCCCCACATCGCGATCGTGGTGTCGTCGATCTGCAGGTAGCGGCAGCCGGCCTTGTAGAGGTCGGCGATCTCCTCGCGGTAGCACTGCGTGAGATCGGCCCAGAACAGCTCCAGGTCGGGATAGGTTTTCTTCAGCGAGGCGCGGTCGGCGCGCGCGTGCAGCATGGCCGGGGACGGCATGGTGAACTTCGGCATGCCCTTCTTCACCACCGACTTCAGGAACTTGAAATGCTCGAGCATGCTGGGCTTCGAGCGCCGCAGCTTGCCGGTGACCATCATCGTCGGCGGCTGCTCGCGCGTGCCCTTGAATTTCGCGTCGCCGTAGATGTCGCCATGCCCCAGCTCGACGCCGTCGAAGCCGTGCAGGAAGTCGATGTGCCACCAGTCGCGGCGGAACTCGCCGTCGGTGATCGAGGGAAGCCCGATGTCTTCCTGCAGCTTCACCACCTCGCGGATCAGGCGGTCCTCGGCCTGCTTCAGCTCGGCCGCCGAAGCCTTGCCCTGGCGCACCTTCTCGCGCAGGTCGTGCAACTCATGCGGACGCAGCAGGCTGCCGACGTGGTCGGCGCGAAACGGAGGCTTGTTACGGGTCGCCATGACGGTTCCTTTTTTACGCGGCTTCCTTGAGCGCGAGCGCCTTGTCAGTCGCTTCCCAGGTGAACTCGGGCTCTTCGCGGCCGAAGTGGCCGTACGCCGCGGTCTTCTCGTAGATCGGCCGCAGCAGGTCGAGCATCTGGATGATGCCTTTCGGGCGCAGATCGAAGTTCGCCTGCACCAGCTGAGAGAGCTTGTCGTCGGAGAGCTTGCCCGTGCCGTGGGTGGTGACCATGACGCTCGTGGGCTTCGCCACGCCGATGGCATACGAGACCTGTACCAGGCACTTGGACGCAAGGCCGGCTGCGACGATGTTCTTCGCGACGTAGCGCGCGGCGTACGCGGCGGAGCGGTCGACCTTGGAGGGGTCCTTGCCTGAAAACGCGCCGCCGCCGTGCGGCGCCGAGCCGCCGTAGGTGTCGACGATGATCTTGCGGCCGGTGAGCCCGCAATCTCCGCTCGGGCCGCCGATCTCGAAGCTGCCGGTCGGGTTCACGAGGTAACGCACCTTGCCCTTCACCATGTTCTTCGGCAGGACCGGCTTGATGATGTTCTCGACCACCGCCTCCTCGATTTGCTTGTGCGTGAGGCCGGGCGCGTGCTGCGTCGAGAGCACCACGGTGTCGATCGAATCGGGCTTGCCGTTCATGTAGCGCATCGTCACCTGGGACTTCGCGTCGGGGCGCAGCCACGCGAGGCGCCCGTCGCGGCGCACTTCGGCCTGGCGCTCGACCAGGCGGTGCGAAAGATAGATCGCCATCGGCATGAGGCTCGCGGTCTCGTCGCAGGCATAGCCGAACATGAGGCCCTGGTCGCCGGCACCCTGGTCGAGGTCGAGGCCCTTGCCCTCGTCGACGCCTTGGGCGATGTCGCGGGACTGCTCGCCGTAGGCCACGATGACGGTGCAGGTGTGGGTATCGAAGCCGATCATCGGGTCGGTGTAGCCGATGCGGCGGATCGTCTTGCGCGCGACCGCGTCGAAGTTGACGCGCGCGTTGGTCGTGATCTCGCCCGCCAGCACCACGAGGTTGTTCTTGACCAGGGTCTCGGCGGCCACGCGCGAGCGCGGGTCCTGGGCTAGAATCGCGTCGAGCACCGCGTCCGAGATCTGGTCAGCGACCTTGTCGGGATGGCCCTCGGATACCGATTCAGAAGTAAACAGAAAATCGCTCATTGCGTGCGCGCCTTCTTATGGAAGGCCGCAAGGATACCAAAAACTTGTCACGGTTCCCCGGCGTGCTTCTCCGGCTCATCGCGAGACTGCCGCTGCCGTTTTTACACACGGTGGGAACCGTCCTCGGGTGGGCAATCTATGGGATATCGCCCGCGTACCGGCGCAATCTGCAGCGCAATATGCTGCAGGCGGGCTACGCCGATGCGCGCACGCGCCGGGAAGCAATCGCCTCGGCCGGCAAGATGCTGACCGAGCTGCCCGCCATCTGGTTCCGGCCGCACGACGAAGTGGCGTCGCTCGTGCGCGAGGTGATCGGCGGGGACGAGGCGCTCGCCGAGCGCGCGCGCGGCAAGCCGCTGCTTTTCCTCACGCCGCACATGGGCTGCTTCGAAATCACCGCGCAATACGCCGCGCTGCGCATGCCGATCACGGTGCTCTACCGGCCGCCGAAGCTCGGATGGCTCGAGCCGCTGATGCTCGAAGGGCGCGTGCGCACGAACGTGCGGCTCGCGCCTGCCGATGTGAGCGGCGTGCGCGAGCTCTTCAAGGCGCTGCAGCGCGGCGAGGCGGTCGGCTTCCTCCCGGACCAGGTGCCCGGCAAGGGGGAAGGGGAATGGGCGGACTTCTTCGGCCGCCCCGCCTACACCATGACGCTCGCAGCAAGGCTCGCCGAGCGCGAAGGCGTCGCATGCTTCCTCGCCTATGGTCGTCGGCTGGAGCACGGACGCGGTTACTCCATCGTGCTTCGGCCTCTTCCGGAGAAACTCGAAGGAGAAACTGCGACAAGGCATCTCAACCGCGCGCTGGAGGAATTGGTGCGCGATTGTCCCGCGCAGTATCTGTGGAGCTATAACCGCTACAAGGTGCCGGCCGGCGCCCCGCCGCCGCCATGACGCGGCTCGTGTTCGGCTTCATGTGGCTCGCGCATTTTCTGCCGCTGCGGGTGATCGCGGTTATCGGCAGCGTGATCGGCTCGGCGCTCTTCTGGCTCATTCGCGAGCGGCGCGAGGTGACTCGCGTCAACCTGCGCCTTTGCTTTCCCGGCATGGACGCGAAGCGGCGCGAGAAGCTCGCGCGCGACCATTTCCGCGCATTCGTGCGCGCGTTTCTCGATCGCGGCGTCCTTTGGTGGGCGCCGCCCGAGCGGATCAAGCGCATGGTGCGCGTCGAAGGGCTGGAGCACCTGCGCGCGCTCGCCGGCGAGCCGGTGATCGTGTTCGCGCCGCATTTCGTCGGCTTCGACGTGACCTGGTCGCGACTTTGCTTCGACTTCCCGATGGCGCTCATGTACGCGCGGCAGAAGGATGCGCTCTTCGACCGGGTCATACTCTCGGGCCGCAGCCGCTTCGGCGCCCGCATTTTCCCGCGCCAGGCGGGCGCGAAAGAGGCGATCGCCGCGCTGCAGGGCGGCGCGGTCTACTACTATCTGCCCGACCTCGACTTCGGGCCGAAGCGCGCGGTTTTCGTGCCGTTCTTCGGTGTGCGCGCCGCGACCGTGACCGGACTGTCGTATATTGCTCGCTCAACGGGCGCAGCCGTCGTGCCCTGCGTAACGCGCATGCTTCCCGGCGGCGGCTATGCCGCCACCCTGTACCCGGCGTGGAGCGCTTTTCCCAGCGGCGACGACGCGGCCGACGCCCGCCGCATGAACGCCTTCATCGAGGAGCGCGTGCTCGAGATGCCCGAGCAGTATCACTGGCTGCACAAGCGGTTCAAGACGCGCCCGCAAGGAGAGCCGAAATTCTATTGAGAGTCGCGGTCGTCGGCGCCGGGCACATGGGCCGCTATCACGCCCAGAAGCTCGCGGCGCGCAGCGACTGCAAGCTGGTGGCCGTCGCCGATGTCGAGCGCGCGCGCGCCGAAGCGCTCGCCGGCGCGCATGGCTGTGCGGCCTTCACCGACTACCATGGCGTTCTCGGTCTCGCCGACGCCGCGGTGATCTCGGTGCCGACCGAGCGCCACCGCGAGGTGGCCGGGGCCTGCCTCGAGGCAGGGCTGCACGTGCTCGTCGAGAAGCCGCTCGCGGTGGATCTCGACGAATCGCGCGATCTGATCGCGCTCTCCCGGAAACAGAGTCTTGTACTGCAGGTCGGTCACGTCGAGCGCTACAACGCCGCCTTCCGCGCGCTTGCCGAGCGCATGCAGCGGCCGCTGTTCATCGAGGCGGAGCGCCTTTCCGGCTTCAAGCTGCGCGGCGCGGATGTCGACGTGGTGCTCGACCTGATGATCCACGACCTTGACCTCGCGCTCGCGCTCGCAAAAGGCAAGGTGACCGCAGTGAGCGCGTGCGGCTTTCGCGTGCTGACCGGCGACATCGACATCGCCAACGCGCGCATCGAATTTTCCGACGGCTGCGTCGCGAACCTCTCGGCAAGCCGCGCGAGCCAGGCGCCGGTGCGCAAGTTGCGCGTGTTCCAGCAGGATGTCTATGTGTCGGCCGACCTGCAGGCGGGAAAGCTGCGCTATGTGCGACAGTCGGGCGGTGCGATCGAGGAGATGGAGGAAACGCACCGTGGAGACGCGCTCGCGGCGCAGGCCGAGGCCTTTGTCCTGGCAGTGCTGCAGAAAAAGGCCGTTCCGGTGGACGGCGAGAGCGGCCGGCGCGCGCTCGAGCTCGCGCTCGAGGTCGGCAGGCTGGTGCGTGAAAGGCTCGAGAAATTCGCATGAAAACTTCCATACCCATGGTGGATCCGGCGGCGGAATACCGCGCGCTGAAGGCCGAGATCGACGAGGCGGTGGGCCGGGTGCTGGGCTCCGGACGCTACGTCCTTGGCCCCGAGGGCGAGGCGCTCGAGCGCGAGGTGGCGGCCTACGTCGGCGCGCCGCACGCCGTCGGCTGCAATTCGGGCACCGACGCGCTGCACCTTGCGCTCGTCGCCGCCGGCATCGGACCGGGCGACGAGGTGGTGCTTCCGGCTTTCACTTTCTTCGCCACGGCGGAGGCCGTGTCCTACACCGGCGCCACGCCGGTATTCGCCGACATCGATCCGGCGACGTTCAACCTTTCGATCGATTCCCTGAAATCGAGAATCTCGTCCAAGACCAAGGGCGTGATCGCGGTGCATCTCTTCGGCCAATGCGCGGCGCTGGAGGAAATCGCCGCGCTTTGCAGGCAGAAGAAGCTGGTGCTGATCGAGGATTGCGCGCAGGCGCTCGGCGCGGAATACCAGGGGCGGCGCGCCGGATCGTGGGGCGAATTCGGCTGCTTCTCCTTTTATCCGACGAAGAATCTCGCCGCCGCCGGGGACGCAGGCCTCATTACGACGACGAGCGGCGATTACGACAAGGTGCTGCGCATGCTGCGCCACCACGGCAGCCGGCAAGCCTATCTGCACGAGCGCGTGGGCTGGAACAGCCGTCTCGACGAGCTCCAGGCAGCCGTGCTGCGCGTCAAGCTGAGACACCTGGACGAGTTCAACGCGGCGCGCCGGCGGGTGGCGCAGCGCTACCGGGGCAAGCTGCAAGGGGCGCGCCTCGAGCTGCCGGCGGAGGATACGCGCGGCAAGCACGTCTACCACCAGTTCACCATCCGCAGCGGGCGGCGCGATGCGATCCGCGAAGCGCTCGCGGCCGACGGCATCGCCGCCTCGATCTTCTACCCGATGCCGCTGCATCGCCAGCCGGCCTACGCAGCATCCAACCGCAGCCTGACGCTGCCTGCCAGCGAGGCTGCGGCGAGGACGGTGCTCTCGCTGCCGATCAATCCGCTCCTCGACGAGGCGTCGACCGACCGCATCTGCGCGCGCATCCGGGACGCGCTGCGATGAAGCTCGCCTTCACCAAGATGCACGGGGCAGGCAACGATTTCGTGGTCATCGACTCGACCACGAACGCATTTGCATTGACCGCCGAACAAATTCGCTGGATTTCGAATCGTCACCTCGGCGTGGGTTGCGACCAGCTGCTGGTCGTCGAGCGGCCAAGCGGCCCGGCAGCGGATTTCCGCTACCGGATCTTCAACGCCGACGGCGGAGAGGTCGAGCAGTGCGGCAACGGCGCGCGCTGCTTCGTCAAGTTCGTGCACGCCAAGGGACTTACCGACAAGCGCGAGATCCGGGTCGAGACCCTCGGCGGCAACATCGTGCCGCGGCTCGAGCCCGACGGCGAAGTGAGCGTCGACATGGGCCCGCCGCGTTACGAAGGCGAGGAGGCGCTCGCCGTGAACGGCGAAACGGTGAAAGTGGCCCTCCTTTCCATGGGCAATCCGCACGCGGTGCAGCTCGTCGCGGACCTCGCTCGCGCCCCCGTCACGACGCAAGGGCCGCGGCTTGAGAAGCATGCGCGCTTCCCGAAGCGCGTCAACGCCGGTTACATGCAGGTGCTCGACCGCCATCGCATCGCGCTGCGCGTATGGGAGCGCGGCGCGGGCGAGACGCTCTCGTGCGGCACCGGCGCCTGCGCCGCCGCAGTGAGCGGCATCGTGCGCGGGCTGCTCGATTCGCCGGTGCGCGTGGGAACGCGCGGCGGAACGTTGACCGTCTCTTGGGCGGGCGGCGACAATGCGGTGTGGATGAAAGGACCGGCCGCGACGGTGTTCGAAGGGACCCTCGAACTATAAGAGCCAGATGACCGCCGACGACATCGCGCGCTTCCTGCGCACCCATCCGCACTTCTTCGACCAGCATCCGGATCTCCTCGAATCGCTGCATGTGCCGCATCCGTACGGCGGGCGCGCGATTCCGCTCGCCGAGCGCCAGACGGTGGCGCTGCGCGAGAAGCTGCGCCTGCTCGAGGGCAAGCTCGCCGAGATCGTCAAGTTCGCCGAGGAAAACGACGCCATCAGCGAGAAGGTGCACCGTCTTTCGGTGGCGCTCGCCGGGGCGCGCGACTTCCCGGCGCTCGCGCACTCGCTGTACTTCCACCTGCGCGAGGACTTCGCCGTGCCGCACGTCGCGCTGCGCGTGTGGGGCAAGTCGGTGCCGGTGGACTTCCAGGAGGCCGACCCGGTGAGCGATGAGCAAAAGACCCGGGCCGAGGCCATGGGCGCTCCGCAGTGCGGTCCCGCGGCGGGCAATCCTTTCGCGCCATGGTTTCGCGAGGCGGCCGAGCACGTGCGCTCGGTGGCGCTCGTGCCGCTCGGCCAGACGGCGGTCTTCGGCCTGCTCGCGCTCGGCAGCGAGGACCCGAAGCGCTTCTATCCGGAGATGGGCACGCTCTACCTTCGTCGCATCGGGGAGCTATGCGCGGCCGGAGTGACGGCGCGGCTGTAACGCGCGAGTACCTCGATGCCTTGCGGCATCAGCGCCGCCTTTCGCCGGCGACGCTGCGCAATTACCGTCATGCCCTCGACCTTCTGTTGTCGCTGTTGAAGGACGGCAAGCTTGAATCGGTCGAGGCGGCGCAGATTCGCCGTTTCGTGGCGTTGATGCATTCCAAAGGCCTGTCGCCGCGCTCGCTGGCGCTCATGCTCTCGGCGTGGCGCGGCTGCTACCGCTGGCTCGTGCGCCATCGCGGCTTCCAGGCAAATCCGGTGCTTGGCGTGCGCGCGCCCAAGGCCGCGCGGCCGCTGCCGAAGGCCTTGTCGGTCGAAGCCGCGCAACGCCTGTTCGGCGAAGCGCCGTCGTCACCGGCCGCGACGCGCGACGCGGCGATGTTCGAGCTTCTTTATTCCTCGGGGCTGCGCCTTGCCGAACTGGTGGCGCTCAACGTCGGCGATGGGCGGCTCGACCTGGCGCAAGGCGAGGTCACCGTGACGGGCAAGGGTTCGCGCACGCGCACCGTTCCGGTCGGCGCGGCCGCCCGCGCGGCGCTCGGCGCCTGGCTCGAAATCCGCTCGCAGGTGGCGGCGCCCGGCGAGCGCGCGCTTTTCGTCGGCGCGAGGGGCAGGCGCATCGCGCCGTCCGTGGTCGAGGCGCGCCTGCGCGCCTGGGCGCGCCGGCGCGGACTCACCGAGCGCGTGCATCCGCACATGCTGCGCCATTCCTTTGCCACGCATCTGCTGCAGTCGTCGCAGGACTTGCGCGCAGTTCAGGAGCTGCTCGGCCACGCGAGCATCTCCACCACGCAGGTCTACACGCATCTCGACTTCCAGGCGCTCGCGAAGGTCTACGACGCCGCTCACCCGAGGGCCAAGAAAAAATGAGCGCACTGGTGCTGAAAAAGGGGCGCGAGAAGTCGCTCAGGCGGCATCACCCCTGGGTGTTCTCGGGCGCGATCGAAAAAACCGTGGGCGAGCCGGGGCCGGGCGATACAGTGGAGATTCGCGATGCCGCCGGCAAAGTGCTGGCGCAGGCCGCGTACAGCCCGAAGTCGCAGATCCGCGCCCGGGTCTGGAGCTTCAATCCATCAGAATCCATCTCGGTCGAGTTCTTCCGCGCGCGCATCGAGCGGGCGTTGGCGCTTCGCGAGGCGCTGCCGGATCGGCGGCACACCAATGCGCTGCGCCTCGTGCATGGCGAATCCGACGGCCTGCCGGGGCTCATCGTCGATCGCTACGCCGACGTGCTGGTCGCGCAATTTCTCGCCGCCGGCGTGGAGCGCTGGCGCGAGCCGATCCTCGACCTGCTCGCCGAGCTCACCGCCTGCGCGGCGATCTTCGAGCGCTCCGACGCCGAGGTGCGCACGCTCGAAGGCTTGCCGCCCCGGACGGGCTTCTTCAGGGGCAACCGCAACGCGTCGCGCTGCCCCATCGTCGAATACGGCCTCCACTTCCGCGTCGACGTCGAGCAGGGGCAGAAGACCGGCTTCTTTCTCGACCAGCGCGAGAACCGGCAGCGCGTGCGCAGCCTCGCCGCCGGGCGCGAAGTGCTCGACGGCTTTTGCTACACGGGCGGGTTCTCGATCGCCGCGCTCGCCGGCGGCGCGACGCGCGTCACCGCCATCGAGAGCTCGGCGCCGGCGCTCGAAGTCGCGCGCGAGAACCTGGCCGCCAACCCTTTCGATGCCGCGCGCGTCGAGTTCATCCAGGGCGACGTGTTTTCGCAGTTGCGCACGCTGCGCGACCGCGGCGCGAGCTTCCGGATGGTGATCCTCGATCCGCCGAAGTTCGCGCCGACCGCGGCGCAGGCGCGCAATGCCGCGCGCGCCTACAAGGACATCAACCTGCTCGCGCTCAAGCTTCTCGCCCCCGGCGGTCTTCTCGCCACCTTCTCCTGCTCGGGCGGCGTGTCGCCCGAGCTCTTCCAATCGATCGTCGCGGGCGCGGCGCTCGACGCCGGCGCGCAGGCGAAGATCATCGAGCGCTTCGGCGCCGCCGCCGACCATCCCGTGGCGCTCGAATTCCCCGAGGGCGAATACCTCAAGGGCCTGCTTCTCGTCAAAACCTAATCAGGGACAGACCACGTTTTTCCGTCAACGGATGCCCGCGCCGGTCCGTTGACTCAGCATGCCAAGGCGCGCGCGCATCATGCTTCCCGGCGTGGCGGTTCACGTCGTCCAACGCGGCAACAACCGCGCCGCGTGCTTCGTCAGCGACGAAGACCGGAAGTTTTATCTCTTCCACCTGGCGCGAATACTGCCTAGGGCCGGCTGCCTGCTGCACGCCTATTGCCTCATGACGAACCACGTGCACCTGCTCCTTACGACGGCGGAGAGCACGGGCTGCGGAAGGTTGATTAAGGGTGTCGGCGAGCTCTATGCACGTTATTTCAACAGGAGCTACAAGAAGAGCGGCCACGTTTGGGAAGGACGCTTCAAGTCCTGCCTGGTCGAATCGGAGGAATACGTCCTCGCTTGCTATCGTTACATCGAACTCAATCCGGTGCGGGCGTGCATTGCCTCCGATCCCGCCCGGTTCGGCTGGTCAAGCTACCGTTCCAACGCATTGGGAGAGTCTTCGGCGATGCTGACGGCGCACGAGCAGTACTTGAACTTGGGGCGCGACGCGGCTGAACGGCAGGCGGTGTACCGTGACCTTTTCGGTGAAATGCAGTCTGCAGAGCGCTTGGAGGAAATACGAAACGCGACCAATGGAGGCTATGTCCTCGGTTCTGCTGCCTTCAAGCGGGCGATCGAGCACGCTTCAGGACGGAGGGTCGACAAGGGTAAAGCGGGCCGGCGACCCGCGCAGTCAGCGAGCAACGAGCAGGGCGATCTGCTCGCCGGGAAATAAACGTGGTCTGTCCCTGATTATCCTTGGAACGGGTTGGGTCGTCCGGCCAGGCGCTCGAGGCGCAAGATCTCCTCGTTGGTATGGCGCTCGAAGGGGGCGGGGACGACGCGCCCGGCGCTGATCAGCCGCGCCATGTGGTATTCGGTGGTGACGGCAACGGCTTCCATCATCGAACCGGTCGACGCGGACATGAGCTCGGTGGACCCGAAGCAGTTGCAGGCATACGTTTCCTGCGGCGTCGTCTCGACGTAGATTCCGGTCCCGCGGATGCCGATGGTCACCGTCTCGGCGTAGACCCTGCGGGCAGGACCGCGGCCGAACGTCGCCCCGAGAGCGCCGGTCACGAGCCGAAGCGCCTGGATCACGCTGTCGCGCACGCCTGCCGGCCGAAGGCGAAGCTCGCTTCCCGGGCGCAGGAAATACGCATCGCCGGCGACGGTGAACCAGATGTGCCCGTCTTTGCCGGTACTGATCGTTTGGCCGGCGCGGACGGCGGCGTTGCGCGCCATGCGGGCGCCGTTCAGCAGCACTTCACCCGAGAGCTCGTGAACCACGCCCCATTGCGCCGCCGCAGGCAGCGGCAGCAACGCCCCTGCGCCCAGAGCCGCGCAATCGGCGAGGAATCGTCTTCTATGCGCCGTCATATAATCCCGCCCTTCGTTCAGGAGCGCCCATGCAAGAGAGCAACATGGTGCCGGTCACCATTCTTACCGGCTTCCTCGGCAGCGGCAAGACCACGCTGCTCAACCGCATCCTCAAGGAAGATCACGGCGAGCGGATCGCGGTGATCGAGAACGAGTTCGGCGAGGTCGGGGTCGACAACGACATCATCGAGACGGGTAACGAGCAGATCGTCGAGATGAACAACGGCTGCATCTGCTGCACGGTGCGCGGCGACCTGATCCGCATCCTCGGCTCGCTCAAGGAAAAGCGCGACCACGGCGCGCTCAAGTTCGACCGGGTGGTCATCGAGACCACCGGCATGGCCGACCCCGGGCCGGTGGCGCAGACGTTCTTCACGGACGAGGAGATCGGCAACTACTACCTTCTCGATTCGATCATCACGCTCGTCGACGCCAAGCACGCGCCGAAACAGCTCGACGAGTTCCATGAGGCGCAGGAGCAGGTCGGATTCGCCGACAAGATCCTGCTCTCGAAGACTGACGTCGCCCCGCAGGACGAAACCGAGAAGCTGGTCCAGCGGCTGAGGAAGATGAACCCGCGCGCGCCGATCAAGAAAGTCCATTTTGGCGACGCGCCCATCAAAGAGGTGCTCGACATCCGCGGCTTCAATCTGAACGCGATCCTCGAGCTCGATCCGCAGTTCCTCACCGACATCGCGCACGAGCACCACGACGAGGTCGAATCCTTCGTGTTCCGCGCCGACAAGCCGTTCGACGGCCAGAAGCTCGAGCAATTCCTTTCGGGGATGATCCAGGTCTACGGCCCGGATCTGCTGCGCTACAAGGGCGTGCTCTGGATGAAGGGCAACCCGCGGCGTGTGGTGTTCCAGGGCGTGCACATGATGATGGGGGGCGACCTGGGAAAGCCGTGGGGGAAGGGCGAGAAGAAGGGCTCGGTGATGGTGTTCATCGGCAAGAAATTGCCGCAAGACATCTTTATCGCCGGCATGGAGGAATGTCTCGCCAAGTAGATAGAATGCTGCCCGTGCTAGGGCGTCTGGCACCGGTTTTCCTCGCGTTCGCCCTGCTTGCCGGCTGGCAGGGCGCGCTGCTGCATCCGCTGCAGCATCTTGACGAGCACGGCGCTTTCGTCCACCTGGCCGATGGCCACGCGGGCGACCAGAAATCGGGCAAGTCGGGCAAGTCGGCGTTGTGCGACGCGCTCGCGGCGCTGGCGGCGTGCGTGGCCGGTGCGCCGCTTGCCCTTGTTTGCGTCGATTGCAGCCAGCAACCGCTTTCGTCGCATCGCTCGGAGCCGCGTGCGGCCCAACCGCCGCCGTTCCTAGCGCAAGGCCCCCCCGCGCTCCTCTGATGTTTCCGGGCGCGCGCCGTCGCACGGCGCGCATCGCGATACTCCAGAGGGAGCTTTCATGGTTCGCAACATGGGGTGCGCCGTGGCCCTCGCCATGGCGGTATTTCCTGCCTACGCGCAGGATTCCGAGCTCTCGAAGCTGCGCGAGGCGTTGCGCCAGCTTCAGCAGCAGGTCCAGCAACTCGAAAAACGGCTGCAGGATGCGGAAAAGACCGCAACGCAGGCGGAAAGCACCGCCACCCAGGCGGCGCAGCAGGCCGCGAGCCGTCCGCAAGCCGAAAACGCCCTGAACCCGGGGATCTCCGCGATCCTGAACGGCGTCTACGCCAACTTGCAGCGCGACCCGAATACCTACCGGATCAACGGCTTCGTGCCGACGCTGGGCGAGGTCTCGCCGGGCAAGCGCGGCTTGAGCCTCGGGGAGTCGGAGCTCGGCTTCTCGGCGAACATCGATCCGACGTTTCGCGGCACGCTGATCGCATCGATATCTCCCGATGACGAAATCGGCGTCGAGGAAGGCTATATCCAGACCCTCGGCCTGTCGAACGGCTTCACCATCAAGGCCGGCCGGTTTTTCTCGGCGGTCGGCTACCAGAACCAGGTCCACGCGCACGCCCGGGATTTCACCGACGCGCCGCTCGCGATGAAGGCGTTTCTCGGCGGCCAGCTGGGCGAGGACGGCGTGCAGCTCAAGTGGGTGGCGCCGACCAGCGTCTACTGGGACCTTGGGCTCGAGCTCGGGCAGGGAAGGGCGTTCCCCGCCACGGAACGAAACAAGAACGGCATCGGCTCGAGCAACCTCTTCACGCATCTGGGCGGCGACATCGGCGAGAGCACCGCGTGGCAGGCCGGACTTTCCTACCTGCGCACCTCGCCGCAGGACCGCGCCTACGCCGACGTCGACTCCCTCGGGGCCGGCGTGACGAACAGCTTCACCGGCAGGAGCCGCCTTTGGGTCGTCGACGGGGTCCTGAAATGGGCGCCGAACGGCAATCCGAGCTACAACAACTTCAAGCTGCAGGGCGAATACTTCCGGCGCAAGGAGAACGGCGCTCTCACGTACGACACGTTGGCGGAGTCGCTCGGGACCCTGACCGATACGTATGATTCGCGGCAGTCGGGCTGGTATCTGCAGGGCGTGTATCGGTTCATGCCGCAATGGCGCGTGGGATATCGCTATGACCAGCTCAATTCCGGCGCCACGACGCTCGGCCTTGTCGATACGGGCGCGCTAACCGCCGCCGACTTCCCGGTCCTCGGCGCCTACAAGCCGAAGCGGCACACCGTGATGGTGGACTGGAGCCCGAGCGAATTCAGCCGCGTCCGGCTGCAATACGCGCGCGACTATTCCCGCATGGGCGAGCCCGACAACCAGGTCTTTCTCCAATACATCGTGAGCCTGGGCGCGCACGGCGCGCACAGGTTCTAGAGGTGACCATGAAATCCATCGTGAAAATCCTGATCGCGCTGGCGACCGGCGCGCTCGCGCTGCCGGCGTTGGCCGCCGTGAACGTCTTCGCCTGCGAGCCGGAATGGGCCGCGCTGGCGAAAGAGCTCGGAGGCGAGAAGGTGTCGGCGGTCTCGGCGACCACGGCATTCCAGGACCCGCACCACATCGAGGCGCGGCCGAGCCTGATCTCGCGCATGCGCACCGCCGATCTCGTGATCTGCTCCGGCTCGGGGCTGGAAGTCGGCTGGCTGCCCTTGCTGCTCACCCAGAGCGGAAACGACCGCGTCCAGCCGGGCTCGCCGGGATACCTCAAGGCCTCGCAACATGTCCTCAAGCTCGAGGTGCCGCGCGTCATCGACCGCTCGATGGGCGACGTGCATCCGGGCGGCAATCCGCACATCCAGACCGACCCGCGCAACATCGCCAAGGTGGCTGCGGTCGTTGCGGAGCGCCTCGAGCAGATCGACCGCGCTAACGCCGCCACCTACCGCTCGCGCGCGGAGTCGTTCGACAAGCGCTGGCAGGAAGCGATCCGGCGCTGGGAGCAGCAGGCAGCCCGGCTCAAAGGCATGCCGCTGGTCGAGCACCACAAGGGTTTCAGCTATCTGATCCGCTGGCTCGGCATGCGCGAAGTCGGCACGCTGGAGCCGCGCCCCGGGATTCCGCCGACGACCTCGCACCTTGCAGAGCTCGTCGAGCTGATGAAGCGCGATCCGGCGAAGGTCATCATCTATAGTTCCTACGACGACCCAAGGGCCGCGGAGTTCCTCTCGGAGCGCACCAGCGTCCCGAAGGTGATGCTGCCGTTTACCGTCGGAGGTTCGGACAAGGCGAAAGACCTGTTCGGCTACTTCGACGACCTCGTCGCGCGGCTGCTCGGCCCGCTGCAATGAAATTCGACGCGGCGACCTTCGGCATCGTGTGGCCGGCCCTCCTCGCCGGGCTGCTGGTGACCGCGACGCATGTTCCGCTCGGCATCCAGGTGCTCAAGCGCGGCATCGTGTTCATCGACCTCGCGGTCGCGCAGATCGCGGGGCTCGGCGTGATCGTGGCCGACCGGGTGGGCTTCGAGCCGCAGGGCGCGGCCGTGCAGGTCGCCGCGCTCTGTGCCGCGCTCGGCGGCGCGCTGCTGCTCAACTGGACCGACAAGCGCTGGCCGGAAGTGCAGGAGGCGGTGATCGGCGTGAGCTTCATCGTGGCGGCGAACGCGGCGATCCTGCTGCTCGCGAGCAATCCGCATGGCGCCGAGCATCTCAAGGACCTGCTGGTGGGGCAGATTCTCTGGGCCGACACGACGCGGCTCGCGGTCGTCGCCATCGTCTACGCGGCGATCCTCGTCCTCTGGTTTGGGCCCGGCGAGCGCCTCGGGAGGATCGGCTTCTATCTGCTTTTCGCCTGCGCCGTAACCGCGTCGGTACAGCTCGTCGGCGTCTACCTCGTGTTCACCACGCTTATCGTGCCGGCGCTCGCCAGCCGGCGCGTCGCGCGCAAACGAATCGCCGCCGCCTACGCGGTCGGAGCGCTAGGCTACGCCGTCGGGCTGGGCTTGTCGCTCGTCTCCGACTTGCCGCCGGGGCCGCTCATCGTCTGCATCATGACGGCGCTCGGCGCGGTGCTTTTCGCCGCGAGCCCGCGCGGCCTGCCGACGCCGTAGGGTGAAAAGTTGGTGTATGGTTGAAGCTGCTTCGTTCGCCCCCACGTACGTCTTTCCAGGGTAATCCTCTAGCTTTCATGGAATCCTTTCACGGCACCACCATCCTTTCCGTGCGGCGCGACAAGACGGTTGCGCTCGGCGGCGACGGCCAGGTGACGCTCGGCAATGTCGTCGTCAAAGGAGGCGCGAGGAAAGTCCGGCGCCTCTACCAGGAACGCATCCTCGCCGGCTTTGCCGGCGGCACCGCGGACGCCTTCACGCTTTTCGAGCGCTTCGAGGCGAAGCTCGACAAGCACCAGGGCAATTTGATGCGCTCGGCGGTCGAGCTCGCCAAGGACTGGCGCACCGACCGGATCCTGCGGCGGCTGGAAGCGATGCTCGCCGTCGCCGACCGCGAGCGCTCGCTCATCATCACCGGAGCCGGCGACGTGCTGGAGCCCGAGCTCGGCATCGTGGCCATCGGCTCAGGAGGGCCGTACGCGCAGAGCGCGGCGCGCGCGCTCCTCGAGAACACGACGCTCGGCGCGCGTGACATCGTCGAAAAGGCGCTCGCCATCGCGGCCGACCTCTGCATCTACACCAATCACCAGCGCACCATAGAGGTCCTGGAATGAGCGGCATGACGCCGCAGGAGATCGTTCATGAGCTCGACAAGTACATCGTCGGGCAGGGGAGAGCCAAGCGCGCGGTCGCGATCGCGCTTCGCAACCGCTGGCGGCGCCAGCAGGTCGCCGAGCCGCTGCGCCAGGAGATCACGCCGAAGAACATCCTGATGATCGGGCCGACCGGGGTCGGCAAGACGGAGATCGCGCGCCGCCTGGCGCGTCTCGCCGACGCGCCCTTCATCAAGGTCGAGGCGACCAAATTCACCGAGGTCGGCTACGTGGGCCGCGATGTCGACACCATCGTGCGCGACCTCGTCGAGATCAGCGTGAAGCAGACGCGCGAGCAGGCGGTGCGCCGCGTGCGCAGCCGCGCGCAGGACGCGGCCGAGGACCGCATTCTCGACGCCCTGATCCCGAGCGCGCGCGGCGCGGAGGTCGAGGAATCGGCGACGCGCCAGAAGTTCAGGAAGAAGCTGCGCGAAGGCGAGCTCGACGAAAAGGAAATCGAGATCGAGGTGGCCGCAGCCCAGCCGCAGATGGAAATCCTCGCCCCGCCGGGAATGGAGGACCTCACCTCGCAGATCCAGGGCATGCTGTCCAACCTGGGAGGCGGCCGGCGAAAGCTCCGGCGCATGAAGATCCGCGAGGCGATGCAGCTCGTCACCGACGAGGAAGCCGGGCGGCTGGTGAACGACGACGAGCTGAAGATGCGGGCGGTGGCGAACGCCGAGCAGAACGGCATCGTGTTCCTCGACGAGATCGACAAGATCACGAGCCGCTCCGAGCTGCAGGGCGCCGACGTGTCGCGCCAGGGCGTGCAGCGCGATCTGCTGCCGCTGGTCGAAGGCACGACGGTGTCGACGCGCTACGGCATGGTCAAGTCGGACCACATCCTCTTCATCGCCTCGGGGGCTTTCCACCTGGCCAAGCCCTCTGACCTGATCCCCGAGCTTCAGGGCCGCTTCCCGATCCGCGTCGAGCTCGATTCCCTCTCGGTCGAGGACTTCGAGCGCATCCTCGTGTCCACGGACGCCAGCCAGGTGAAGCAATATCAGGCGCTGCTCGAGACCGAGGGCGTCGCGCTCGAGTTCCGCCCCGAGGCCATCCGGCGCCTCGCCGAGATCGCCTACCAGGTGAACGAGGCGACCGAGAACATCGGCGCGCGGCGCCTCTACACCGTGCTCGAGAAGCTGCTGGAAGAGATCTCTTTCGAGGCCGGGAAGCGCGGGCCGGGAGCGGTGACCATCGACGCGGCCTATGTCGACGCGCGCCTCGCCGAGCTCTCTAAGAACGAGGACCTGGCGCGCTTCGTTCTTTGAGCTCGGCTTCCAGGCAGGCGCGGCACAGGCAGCCGCGCCCCGGAACCGGGGCGAGCGGCGGCAGACTCTCGCACCAGCATCCCGCATCGTTGCGGCCGCAATGAAACGGCGCGCCGCAGCGCGCGCAGCGGTCGGCCAGCAACTCAGTCGGATTCGGCAAGGCGACGCATCGCTTTACGCAGGAACAGCATCTGCTTCCTGAAATGGCTGCAGCCGTCGCAGATGGCAAGGTGCAGGCGCAGCGCCACGCGCTCGGCGAGCCCCAGGCGGCGGTCGAGCCCCTCGGAGACGAGGTGCGAGGCTTCCTTGCAGGAGAGGATCATTTGGAGAACCAGGTTTCTTGCAGGCACTCCCGCAGCGCCATGCGCGCGCGGTAAAGAAGTACCCAGCAGTGGGTCGGGGTGATGCCCAATTCCTTACAAATATCGTCAGTCTCGAAGCCGAGGTGCTCGCGCATCATGAAGGCCCGCGCGCTTTTCTGCGGCAGGCCGGCAAGGCAGCGCTCCAGCGCCGCGAGAAACTGCTTCTGCTGCAGAAGCGAGTCGGGGTCCTCCCAGCCGCTCGGCGGCTCGCGCCAATGGCCGGTCTGGTCGAACAGGGCGTCGAACTCCCCTTCTTCTTCGGCAAGCGGCGCCTCGCGGGCGACCCGCCGCAGGGCATCGACGATCTTGTGCTTGAGGATGCCGGTGAGCCAGGTGCGCAGATTCGAGCGCCCGGCAAAGCCCGCCTCGCCCGCGAGCGCCGCGAGCAGCGTCTCCTGCACCACGTCCTCGGCGGCGTGGCCGTCGCGCAGCTGCAGCCGGGCGTAGCGCAGGAGGTAGGCCCGCTCCCCCTCCACCCGCGAGCGGAAATCCTTCATGGGCGGCAAGTTTAACCGGGGTCTTGAAATGCGGGGGTTCGCCCCTACCTCCGTAGCAACGCCTCAGGAAAGGAGATTCACATGGCAAACGTCACCCGTTTCGACCCGTTCAACGACCTGGTCGACGATTTCTTCAAGGGCTTCCTGGTGCGCCCGCTCGCCGTGGAAGGCGCGCGCGGCGAAACGATGCCGCGCATGAAGGTGGATGTCGCCGAGAAAAACGGCGCCTACCTGGTGAGCGCGGAGCTCCCCGGCGTCAAGAAGGAAGACATCCAGATCACCATCGACGGCGCGCAGGTCACGCTGGCGGCCGAAGTGAAGCGCGAGAAGGAAGCGTCGCAGGACGAGCGCGTGCTGCACACGGAGCGCGCCTACGGCAAGGTGAGCCGCAGCTTCTCGCTGCCGCAGGAGATCGACGAGGCCAAGGCGGAAGCGAAGTTCCGCGACGGCGTGCTCGAGCTCACGCTGCCGAAGAAGGCCGCGGCGCAGCGCAAGCAGATCGCGATCCAGTAAGCAGGCTTCAGGTCGACTGCAGAAAGGGCCGGGCGACCGCCGGCCCTTTTTGTTTGTAGAATCCTGCGCTCATGAACGCTCCCTTCAGCCACAACCCGCAGGCGGCCGAGAAGGCGCGCATCCTCGGCGAAGCGCTGCCCTATATCCAGCGCTTTCACGGCAAGACGATCGTCGTCAAGCTGGGCGGCAACGCGATGATCGAGGAGGGGCTGAAGGTCGCTTTCGCGCGCGACGTGGTGCTCCTCAAGCTCGTCGGCATGAACCCCGTCGTGGTGCACGGCGGCGGCCCGCAGATCGAGGACATGCTCTCGCGGCTCGGCAAGAAGGGCGAGTTCGTGGAGGGCATGCGCGTCACCGATCCCGAAACCATGGATGTCGTCGAGATGGTGCTCGGCGGCCAGGTGAACAAGGAAGTGGTGGAGCTCATCAACCAGGCGGGCGGCAAGGCGGTCGGGCTCACCGGCCAGGACGGCAAATTCATCCGCGCGCGCAAGATGCTGATTTCCTCCAAGGAGAACGGCAAGGTCGACATCGGCCAGGTGGGCGAAATCGAGGCGATCGATCCGGCCGTCATCCAGGCGCTCGAGCAGGGCGGCTTCATCCCCGTGGTGGCGCCGATCGCCACCGGCGCGGATGGCACCACCTACAACATCAACGCCGACCTCGTGGCCGGCAAGCTCGCCGAGGTGCTGAACGCCGAGAAGCTCGTCGTTCTCACCAACACGCCGGGGGTGCTCGACAAGGACGGCAAGCTCCTGACCGGCCTTACGCCGCGCAAAATCGATGACCTCGTGGCGAAGGGCGTGATCTCCGGCGGCATGCTGCCGAAGATCGGCTCCGCGCTCGATGCGGCGCGCAACGGCGTGAAGAGCGTGCACATCATCGACGGGCGCGTGCCCAACGCGCTGCTTCTCGAAGTGCTTACCGATCAGGGCATCGGCACGCTCATCAAAAGCAAGTAGCCGTGCGCATCGCGGCTCTGGCGCCTTCGCGGCGCGTCTGGATTTTCGACCTCGACAACACGCTGCACGATGCGACGGCGGCGATCTTTCCGTCGATGCACGCGCAGATCAACGCTTTCCTGTGCCGCGAGTTCGGCGTCGACGAAGAAGGGGCGAACCGCATGCGGCGCGAGTTCTGGCTGCGCTACGGCACCACGCTGAACGGCCTCATGCGCCACCACGGCACCGATCCGCGGCGCTTCCTCGCCGAAACGCATATCTTTCCGGAGCTCGCCGACATCGTCGTGCACGAAAACGCGCTCAAGCACGCGCTTGCGCGCCTGGGCGGCATGAAGCTTCTGTTCTCCAATGCGCCCCGCCACTACGTGGAAGGCGTGCTGCGGGCGATGCGGCTGGCGCGCTACTTCGACCGCGTCTACGCCATCGAGGACGCGCGCTATCGCGGCAAGCCGGCGCTGCACGGCTTCCACGTGCTGCTGCGCAACCACGACCTCGATCCCCATCGCTGCGCCCTCGTCGACGACGCGCTGGAAAATCTGCGCACCGCGCATCGCCTTGGAATGTCAACGGTTTGGGTGAGCCGGCGCAAGCGCCGCGTGCCGTTCGTGGACTTGCGCGTCGGCTCGGTGATCGAGCTGCCGCGCCTAGTCTTCCGCTACGGCTGAGTCTAGAATCCGCCTGCCCCACCTTATGCCCCGCGCCAAAGGCGAACGCCGGCTGGAGATCCTCAAGGCCCTCGCGCAGATGCTCGAGGCGCCGAAGTGGGAGCGCATTACCACGGCAGCGCTCGCCGAGAAGCTGGACGTCTCGGAGGCCGCGCTCTATCGCCATTTCGCCTCCAAGGCCCAGATGTACGAAGGGCTGATCGAGTTCGTCGAGAGCTCGGTGTTCACGCTCGCCAACCGCATCGCCGAAGATGAGGCGGACGGCCGGATACAGGCCGAAAAGCTCCTCGAGATGCTGCTCGCGTTCGCGGAGAAGAATCCCGGCATGGTGCGCGTGATGACCGGCGACGCGCTCGTCGGCGAGCACGAGCGCCTGCAGGCGCGCATGAACCAGTTCTTCGATCGCTTCGAGTCGACGCTGAAGCAGTCGCTGCGCGGCGCGGCCGATGGCGACGCCGCCGGGCGCGCCAGCGCGCTACTGCGCTACGCCCTCGGCTGCCTGCATCAGTACGCGAAAAGCGGCTTCGCCAAGAAGCCTACCGAGAGCTTCGGCGCGCAGCGCCGCTATCTGCTGGGCTGAGCGCACACCGCGCAGGCCGCGTCTTTCTTGACACGCACGCTGCGCCAGTCGGCGCTTTTCGCATCGAGCAACAGCAGCCGGCCGTTCAGCGACTCGCCGATGCCCGTGAGGAGCTTGAGCGCCTCCATGGCCTGCATGGCGCCGATGACGCCGGTCATCGGCGCAAACACGCCCATCACCGAGCACTGCACTTCCTCGACTTCGCCGTTCTCGGGAAAGAGGCAGGCGTAGCAGGCGGATTCCGGATCGCGCAGGTCGAAGACCATCACCTGGGCGTCGAACCGGATTGCGGCGCCGGAAACCAGCGGCCGGCGCAGCCTTGCGCACGCGCGATTGAGCAGGTGGCGCGTAGCGAAATTGTCGGTGCAATCGAGCACCATGTCTGCTTGATCGACAAGCGCGTCCGCGTCCGCCCCCTCCAGCCTTTTCTGGACTGCGACGATGTCGACCTCCGGATTGAGCGCGTGCAGCGCTGCCCGCGCGGCATCGACCTTCGGCGTGCCGACCCGCTCCGCCTGGTACAGGATCTGGCGCTGCAGGTTGGTGAGGTCGACCTTGTCGGAGTCGGCAATGGTGATGCGTCCGACGCCCGCGGCCGCGAGATAGAGCGCCGCCGGGCAGCCCAGCCCGCCTGCGCCGACGATCAGGACGCGGGCGCGCTGCAGCCGCTCTTGTCCTTCAACCCCGAATTCGGGGAGAAGGATGTGGCGGCTGTAGCGGAGAAGCTGCTCGTCTCTCAGTTAGTTTTGTTCTGCGCGACGGTGGGCGCGACCGACCTCACCGGCTCGCCCTTGAGGTGGGCGATGGCCTGCTGGAGCTGGAAGTCGTCCTTGGAGCCCAGCTCGACCGGCTTCATTTCCGCCGGCGACACCGGCTGCTGCGGCTTTATGCGCGCGGCGGAGTTGTCTTTCTTCTCGTCGGCCTTGGCAGCCGCCTTGCCGTTCTCGAGGTGGCGGGTCAGGTCAGCTTCGCGCACGCGAGTCAGCGTATCGGTCGGGTCCTCGACCACGATGTCGGGCTTGATGCCGAGCGCCTGGATCGAGCGCCCGCTCGGCGTGAAGTAGCGCGCCGTCGTGAGCTTGATCGCGGTGTTGTTGCCGAGCGGCATGATGGTCTGCACCGAGCCCTTGCCGAAGCTCTGCGTGCCGATGATGGTCGCCCGCTTGTGGTCCTGCAGCGCGCCGGCGACGATCTCGGAGGCCGAGGCCGAGCCGCCGTTCACGAGCACCACCATGGGAATCGACTTCACGGCGGCCGGCAGCTGCTTCAGCACGTCTTCGCCGCGGCTGCCGCGCGCATAATCGTCCGGCGTGGCGTAGAACTTCTTCTTCGCGTCTTCTGCGCGCCCGTCGGTGGAAACGACCAGCGACTTCGGCGCCAGGAACGCCGAGGAGACCGCCACCGCGCCGTGCAGCAGGCCGCCCGGATCGTTGCGCAGGTCGAGCACCAGCCCCTTGAGCTCCGGATTCTCCCTGAACATCTGGCCGAGCTGCTTCACCAGGTTTTCGGGAGTCGCTTCCTGGAACTGCGATACGCGGACCCAGCCGTAGCCCGGCTCGATGACCTTGGACTTGACGCTCTGCACCCGGATGACCGCGCGGGTCAGCGTGACGATGATGGGCGCGCTTTCGCCTTTGCGCGAAATGGTGAGCGTAATCGTGGTGTTCGGCTTGCCGCGCATGCGCTTGACGGCGTCGTTCAGCGACATGCCCTTCACCGGAGTCTCGTCGAGCTTGATGATGAGATCGTTCGGCTTGATTCCGGCCTTGAACGCCGGCGTGTCCTCGATCGGCGAGATGACCTTGACGAAGCCGTCTTCCATGCCGACCTCGATGCCCAGGCCGCCGAACTGGCCCTGGGTGCCCACCTGGAGCTCGCGGAACGCTTCCTGGTCGAGGTAGGCGGAATGCGGATCGAGGCCGGTCAGCATGCCGTTGATCGCCTCGGTAATGAGCTTCTTGTCCTCGACGGGCTCGACGTAGTTCGTCTTGATGGCGCCGAAAACCTCGGTAAACGCGCGCAGCTCCTCGATCGGCAGTGTCGTGCGTACCGCACGCTCCGCGATTGCCTGGATGTTCAGGCTGATGAGCACGCCGGCGACGGCGCCAATGACGATGAGTCCGATGTTGCGAAGCTTGCTTTGCATAAGTGAGTTACTTCAACCTAGCCCACCGAAGTGGATCAAAAGCACGGCCCAGATGCCGCAATTCAAAGTATAGCCCTGTTTCCTCGTTGCCACCGCTCGCTCCCGTGGTGGCAATCGGCTCTCCGATGCCCACTGCATCGCCGACCTGCTTGAGCAGTGATTCATTGTTGGCGTAGATCGAGAGATAGGCTTCGCCGTGGTCCAGGATGAGCACATTTCCGAACCCCCTCATCCAGTCCGCGTAGACCACCTGGCCGCGCGCGACCGCCCGGACGGGCTGTCCCTCGGGGGCGCGAATGAACACACCCTTCGCTTCGGTCCCCGCCGCTCCTCTTGGAGCGCCGAAGCGCCCGATCAGTTCCCCTCGCACCGGCAAGCTAAGCCGGCCGCGCAAGGCCGAGAAGGGCTCATTTCTCGAATCGGGTTGCGGCACGCGCTCGATGCGGCCAATCACGCGCCCCAGGGCTTCCACGAGCCGCGCCAGGCGCGCCTCGTCGGCGCGCAGCACTTTCATCTCCCTGCGGTTGCGGCGCAGCTCGCTGCCGAGCTCCTCGAGCACGCCGCGCCGCACGCGGCGCTCGGCGAGGATTTTGTCACGGTCGGCGCGGCTCGCCCGCTCCAGCGAGCGCAGGCGCTCCCGCCTCGCCTCGGCTTCGCGGCCGAGCCGCTCGGCCTCGGCGATTCCGGCGCGGTACTCCGAAAGCAGTGCGGCGGCCGCGCGCGACACGTAACCCGCGTAATACAGCGCGCGCGACACCGCTCCGGGGTCTTCCCCGGATAGCGCCACGCGCAGAGCATCGGGTGCGCCACCCGCCTGGCGCGCGGCGAGCATGCGGCCGATGGCCGCTTGGCGCTGGGCGAGCGAGCGCTCGAGCGCCGCGCGCCGAGCGGCGATCGCGGACGCCTCGGCGCGCACTTGCCGGCTCTCGGCTTCGAGCGCGGCGAGCGTGCGGTTGGCATCGGAGATGGCACGCTCGGAGTCGCGCAGCGCGTCGCGCGCTTCCCGCCGGCTCTCTTCTTTCTTGTCCAGCTCGCGGGTGAGGGCATCGATGCGACCGCGCAGCGCCCTGAGATCCTCTTCTTTTGCCGTTCCCCACGCCGAACCTGCGCAGAGCGCGGTCAAAAGAAGAACGAGCCGGATCAGGCCTTGACCTTCCCTTGGGCCGACACGGCTGCGATGCGCCTCGCCACCTCGTCGGGATCGCCGAGGTAGTAATGCCGGGTCGGCTTGAGCTCGGCGTCGAGCTCGTAGACGAGCGGCACGCCGGTCGGGACGTTGAGCCCGACGATTTCGGCGTCGCCCAGGTCGTCCAGATGCTTGACGAGCGCGCGCAGCGAATTGCCGTGTGCCGCGATGAGCACGCGCCGGCCGGCGCGCACCGCCGGCGCAATCGCGCTCGTCCAGTAAGGAATCACGCGCGCAACCGTATCCTTGAGGCATTCGGTGAGCGGCACGTCGACGCCCGCGTAGCGCGGGTCCTTCGCTTCGTACCTGGGATCGCTTCGCTCGAGCGCCGGCGGCGGCGTGGCGTAGCTTCGCCGCCAGACGAGCACCTGGGCCTCGCTGAATTTCTGGGCCATCTCGGCCTTGTTCAGGCCCTGCAGCGCGCCGTAATGGCGCTCGTTGAGACGCCAGCTCTTTTCCTCCGAAAGCCACATCTGGTCGAGCTCTTCGAGCGCGATCCACAAGGTGCGAATGGCGCGCTTCAGGACCGAAGTGAAAGCAAGATCGAAGCGATAGCCGCCCGCCTTGAGAAGCCGCCCGGCGGAGCGTGCTTCTTCGACGCCCTTGGCGGAAAGATCGACGTCGGTCCAGCCGGTGAAGCGGTTTTCACGGTTCCACTCCGATTCACCGTGACGCAGCAAGACGAGCTTGTGCATGCGCTGAATTATAATGTCCGGCTGCTCGCCCAATACGCGTGAAATTCATCCAGGAAAACATCCTCCTCATCGCGGTCGCGCTCGTTTCGGGCGCGATGCTGCTGTGGCCGTATTTGCGGCGCACGACCGGCGGTCCTTCGGTCAACCCTGCCGAGGCGACGCAGCTCATGAATCGCGAGGACGCGCTCGTCGTGGACGTGCGCGAGCCGGGCGAGTACGGCGCCGGCCACATCCTGGGAGCGCGCAACGTGCCGCTTTCGCGCATCGACGACACGCCAGTTGCCAAGAAAAAGGACAAGCCCGTGATCGTGTATTGCGACAGCGGCAACCGCTCGGCGAAGGCGGCCGCGGCGCTGAGACGCCAAGGGTTCGCCAGGGTCGTCAACCTCGCCGGCGGGCTGGGCGCGTGGCAGCAGGCCGGGCTGCCGGTGGAGAAATGAGGTGGCCAAGATCGTGATGTACATGACTGCGTCGTGCCCCTTCTGCCAGTCGGCTGAGCGCCTGCTCGCGGAAAAGGGAGTCCCCGTGGAGAAGATCCGCGTCGACCTCGAGCCCGGGCGGCGCGCCGAAATGATGAAGAAGAGCGGCCGGCGCACCGTGCCGCAGATCTGGATCGGCGAGCGCCATGTCGGCGGCTGCGACGATCTCTACGCCCTCGAGCGCGAGGGCCGGCTGGACCCCTTACTCGAGGCGATCGCATGAGCGAAGAGCAGCAGCAGCCCAGCTTCCAGATCGAGAAGATCTACGTGAAGGACGTGTCGCTGGAGATTCCCAACGCGCCGCAGGTCTTCGTGCAGCAGGTGCAGCCGCAGCTCGAGGTGCAGATCAACACCGAGGGCGGGCAGTTCGCCGAGGGCTACTACGAGGTGAGCGTCACGGCCACCGTCACCGCCAAATCCGGTGAGCGCACGCTGTTCCTCGCCGAGGCGGTTCAGGCGGGCATTTTCTCGGTGCGCAACGTCCCCGAGCAGGAGCTCGAGCCGCTGCTCGGAATCGGCTGTCCGACGATCCTGTTCCCGTATCTGCGGGAGACGATCTCGGATCTCATCACCCGTGGCGGCTTTCCGCCGGTGCTGCTCAGCCCCGTGTCCTTCGAGGCGCTGTACCTGCAGCGCGCGCAGCAGCAGTCGGCCGCCGGCCCGAAGATCGAAGTCGCGCGGTGACGCGCATCGCGGTCCTCGGCGCAGGCGCCTGGGGCACCGCGATCGCCTCGGTGCTCGCGGCGCGGCTGGACGTCGTGCTGTGGGCACGCGATCTTGCGCTCGCGCAGTCGCTGTCCGACTCGCGTCGCAACGAGCGTTACCTTCCCGGGATCGCATTGCCCGAATCCCTGCAAATCACCGGCGATTTCGCGCGCGCGACGCAAGACGCGCAGCTTCTGCTCGCGGCAACTCCGATGGCCGGGTTGCGCGCCCTCCTGGAGAGGCTGCCGAAGGACCGCGCGGTCGTCTGGCTGTGCAAGGGCTTCGAGCAGGGCACGGGGCTGCTGGCCCATCAGATCGCCGCGCAAACGCTCGGCGCTACGGCGCGCTACGGCGCGCTTTCCGGACCGTCCTTCGCCGACGAGGTGGCGCGCGGAATGCCGTGCGCGCTCACGCTTGCGGCGCGCGACGCCGCTTTCGCGCGCGACGCCGCCGCGCTGCTGCACGGCGGCCGCATGCGGGTTTACTACAGCACCGACCTCGTCGGCGTAGAGATCGGCGGCGCGGTGAAGAACGTGATGGCGATTGCCGCGGGCATTTCGGACGGGCTCGGCCTCGGCCTCAACGCGCGCGCCGCGCTCATCACGCGCGGGCTGGCCGAGATCGCCCGCCTCGGCGCGGCGCTCGGCGGCCAAGCGGAGACGTTGTATGGGCTCGCCGGCGCGGGCGACCTGATCCTCACCGCGACCGGCGATCTCTCGCGCAACCGGCGCGTCGGGCTGGAACTCGCGCGCGGCCGCTCGTTGAACGATATTCTTGAAACTCTCGGTCACGTCGCCGAAGGCGTGCGCTCGGCGAAGGAAGTGGCGCGACTCGCAAAAGCGAAGGGCGTGGACATGCCGGTGAGCGATGCAGTGAACGCGGTCCTTGAAGGCCGGCTCTCGCCCGCCGCGGCCGTCGAGCGGCTGCTTTCGCGCGACCCCAAGCAGGAGCGTTAGAGGGGAAAACCGAGCTGCCGCCACGCCTCGAACACCACTACGGCGACGGCGTTCGACAGGTTGAGGCTGCGGTTCCCGGGGCGCATCGGCAGGCGCAGGCGCTGCGGGATTTCATCGAGGATCGCCTGCGGCAGGCCGCGGGTCTCGGCGCCGAACACGAATACGTCATCGGCGGCGTAGCGCATCTCGGTGTAGAGCCGGCTCGCGCGCGTCGTGAACGCGAACATCCGGCGACCCGCCAGCGCCTCGCGAAGCGGTTTCCAACCTTTGTGCGTGTGCACGTTGGCGAGCTCGTGATAATCCAGACCGGCGCGCTTCAACTGGCGATCGTCCATCGAAAACCCGAGCGGCTCGACGAGATGCAGGCGCGCGCCGGTGTTGGCGGCGAGGCGGATGACGTTGCCCGCGTTCGGCGGAATTTCGGGCTCGACCAGAACGATGTCGAACATCAGACGGGCGGCAGCGTGCGCGCAACGACCCAGTTCACCACGCGCTCGGCGCCCGCGCGCTTCAGCGTGCGCGCCATTTCGTCGAGCGTCGCGCCGGTCGTCATCACGTCGTCGACGACGGCAATTCTCGCGCCGAGCAGCGCGCGCCGGCAATCGAACGCGCCCCGCACATTGCGCTGGCGCTCGGCCCAAGGGAGCTCCATCTGTGGCGCGCCGTCGCGTTGCCGCACGCAGAGCTCGATGTCGACCTTGGCCGGGGCGACATGCCGCGCGATCTCGAGCGCCTGGTTGTAGCCGCGGCTGCGCAGGCGCCCGGCCGACAGCGGCACCGGTACCACGCAATCCACGGAGTCGTCAGGGGGAAGCCGATCGTGCAGCAATCCGCCGAGCAGCGGCGCGAGCGCAAGCTCGCCGCGGAACTTGAGCGCATGCACCAGGGTATCGGCCGGGAAGTCGTAGGCAAGCGCGGCGATCGTTGCGTCATAGCCGGGCGGCTCGGCAAGACAGCGCCCGCAGTGCGCGCCGCCCGGCGAGGGCAGCGCGCAGCGCGGGCAAAGCTCGGGCGCGAGAAGCGGCAGCTCGGCGCGGCACGCGGCGCAGAGCAGCCCGCTTGCCTTACCGCGGCAAACGAAGCAGGCGCCGCCGAAAAACGCGTCCCCGAGAAAATTGCGCATGCTATCTTTTCCCCATGTGGACTGTAGCGCAGCTCGCCGCCGACCTGGCCGCGGGCAAGACATCGAGCCGCGCCCTCGTCGAGCAGGCGCTGGCGCGCATCGAGGACCGCGCGGGCGAAGGCAGCCGCAGCTTCCTCAAGGTTTATGCCGACAGCGCGCGCGCCGAAGCGGACCATGCCGACCGGCTGCGGAAGAGCGGCGTGCGCCGCTCGCCGATCGACGGACTACCGGTTTCGCTCAAGGATCTCTTCGATGTCGCGGGCGACGTCACTCGCGCGGGATCGAAAATCCTGGCGAAGAACCCGCCTGCACGGGCCGATGCGCCAGCGGTCGCGCGGCTCAGAGCGGCCGGCGCGATCTTCGTCGGACGCACCAATATGGTGGAGTTCGCATTCGGCGGCGTGGGGCTCAATCCGCATTACGGCACGCCGAAGAACCCCTACGACCGCAAGACGGGCCGCGTGCCGGGCGGATCCTCGTCGGGCGCCGCCGTCGCGCAATCCGACGGCATGGCGGTGATATCGCTCGGCACCGATACGCGCGGCTCGATCCGCGGGCCGGCGGCGCTGTGCGGCGTCGTCGGCTGGAAGCCGAGCGCGCATCGCGTGCCGCGCGAGGGCGCTTTTCCGCTGTCCTACACGCTCGACTCGGTCGGGCCGCTCGTCAACTCGGTTGCCTGCGCAGCCGTATGCGACGCGCTCCTCGCAGGTGAAGAACCTCGGCCGCTGCCCGCGCTGCACGCCAAGGGACTGCGCTTGCTGCTGCCGCGCTCGTCGGTCCTGCAGGATCTCGATGAGGAGGTTTCCGCGGCGTTCGCCGCGAGCGTTTCGAAGCTCGCACAGGCGGGCGCATCGATCACCGAGGTCGCCGTTCCGGCTTTCGATCGGCAAGACGAGTACTTCAGAGCCGGCGGATTCTCGGGGGCCGAAGCGTACGAAATCCACCGCCCGCACCTTGAGCGCATCGGGGAGTTCGATGCGCGCGTGGGCAAGCGCGTGCTGCTCGGGAAAGATTTTTTGGCCGCCGATTACGTGGCTCTCGGGCGGCTGCGCGCGCGCTTCATCCGCGAGATCGAGGCGCTTGCGGCGCCGTTCGACGCGATACTCATGCCGACGGTGCCCTGCGCCGCGCCTACCATCGAAGAGGCCGACCGCAGCAACGACGATTACTTCCGCTGGAACGCGCGCATTCTGCGCAACAACGGGCTCGTCAACTTCCTCGGCGGCTGCGCCGCTTCGCTGCCCTGCCACGAGCCGGGGGCCGCGCCGGTAGGTCTCATGGTGTGCGGCACCGCGGGCAGCGACCGTCATCTCCTCGCCGTCTGCGCCGCGATTGAGCGAACGCTCGCCGGCGATTGACCGTCGCGCCGCTCGCCGGCGCTTCGAGCGGGCGGCGAAGACGTACCCCGACGCCTCGCGGCTCGAAGACGAGATCGCCGCTCGCATGCTCGAGCGTCTCGATTACGTGAAGCTTGTCCCGCACCGGGTGCTCGACGCGGGAAGCGGCCCGCCGCGCGGCGGGCTCGCCGAGCGCTATCCCCAAGCGGCCATCATCGCGCTCGATTTCTCGCTACCCATGCTGCCGAAGCGGGGATTGCTGGCGCGGCTCGCCGGCTCGAAACGCTGGGCCGTCTGCGCCGACCTCGAGCGCTTGCCGTTCGCCGACGCGTCGGTCGAGCTCGTCTGGTCGAACATGGCTCTGCACTATCTTTCCGATCCGCTCGCGGCTTTCACGGAATTTCGTCGCGTTCTCGCGGCGAACGGCCTGCTCATGTTCAGCACGCTCGGGCCCGACACGCTGAAGGAGCTGCGCAGCGCCGCCGGGGCCGCGCGCGTTCACGGATTCGTCGACATGCACGACTTGGGCGACATGCTGATTGCGGCAGGGCTCTCGGCGCCGGTGATGGACATGGAGATGCTCGAGTTCGCGTATCCCGATGCTGACACCTTGCTGAAGGACTTGCGCTTGAGCGGGCAGACCAGCGCGCGCGCCGATAGGCCGCGCGGGCTGTCGGGAAAGGCGTTCGGCGCGCGGCTGCGTCGGGCGTTGGGCGACAAGCCGAAGGCAAGCTTCGAAGTGGTGTACGGCCATGCGTGGAAAGCCACGGAGGTGAAAACAGTTCGTATTTTCAAGAGCCGTCGCTGACATTTTCACGACGATTCCTTGAGGCAGCGCAAGCTTTTGTGATATTTTCGCCCGCTTGTTGAGCACCCTTGCAGAACCGGCGCGCCATTTGCCGTTTCGCGACGGGAATGCCGGCTTCAGCCTGACCCTCAAGCGTAATTGCTCGAATTCTCCGGCTGGACTTGCCGGCGTGTACTCGGCGCTGGCGGTCGTGGTTCTCGGGATTGGCAGTGCATTTGCCTTCGCGGGCGCCTGGCTCGTCATGCCGTTTGCAGGACTTGAAGTGCTGGTGCTTGCTGCGGCGTATCTCGCGTACGCGCGGCGCGCCGCCGACTACGAGCGCATCGTGCTTGAGTCAGGTCGCCTGACAGTGGAAGTGGCCGAAGCGCAAAGAGTGTCGCGCTATGAGATCGAAGCGCGCCGGGCGGAGGTCTACCTGGAGGCAGTAAAGCCACAGGGCGCGCGCGTGAAGCTGCGCGGCGCCCGCCAAGAGCTGGAGCTGGGGCGGCACCTTGACGAGGAGACGCGCGTCGAGTTCGCCGCCGAGCTGCAGAAGAGACTGCGGTTCTGATTCGGGGAACGAGGACATGAGGGGAATGAAAGTCGTTGCAGCGCTGGCAGGCTTGGGCGGGCTCGCGCTTTCCGGTACGGCGCACGCGATCGCGTGGAACTTCCAGACGCCTGCATCGAGGCTCGCTGCCGAGATCGACGATCTGCACCAGCTCGTGATGTGGCTGATCATCGTCATCTTCGCCGGCGTGTTCGGCGCGATGTTCTACTCCGTATACGCGCACCGCAAGTCGAAGGGCCACAGGGCCGAGCAGTTCCACGAGAACACCGCGGTCGAGATCATCTGGACCGTCATCCCGGCGATCATTCTGGTGGCGATCGCCGTGCCGGTAACCAAGGTGGTGATCTCGCAGAAAGACACCTCGGGAGCCGACATCACTGTCAAGGTGACGGGCTACCAGTGGAAGTGGGGCTACGATTACCTCAAAGGCGAGGGCGAAGGCATCAGCTTCCTCTCCACGCTCGCCACGCCGCGCGCGCAGATCGAGGGCACGGCGCCCAAGGGCGAGAACTACCTCCTCGAGGTGGACAACGAGCTGGTGGTGCCGGTGGGCAAGAAGATCCGGATTCTCACCACCGCCGCCGACGTCATTCACTCCTGGTTCCTGCCGGCCTTCGGGGTCAAGCAGGACGCGATTCCCGGCTTTCTCCGCGACACCTGGTTCAGGGCCGACCGTACCGGCACGTTCCGCGGGCAATGCGCGGAGCTCTGCGGCAAGGAGCACGGCTTCATGCCCACCGTGGTGCGCGTTGTGTCCGCCGAGGACTACACGAAGTGGGTCGCCGAGTTCAAGCAGAAAAGCGCGAAGGCGGCCGAGGACGATACCAAGACCTTCACCCTGCAGGATCTCATGCAGCGCGGCGAGAAGGTGTACGCCGCGAACTGCGTCGCCTGCCACCAGGCGAACGGCCGCGGCACGCCGCCCGCCTTCCCGCCGCTCGCCGGCTCGAAGACCGCGACCGGTCCGAAGGAAGGCCATATCGACACGGTCCTCAACGGCAGGCCGAACACCGCCATGCAGCCGTTCAAGCAGCTCTCCAACGCGGAGCTCGCGGCGGTCATCACCTACGAGCGCAATTCGTGGGGCAACAAGGCGGGCGAAGTGCAGCCGGCGGAAGTCAAGGCGCGGCGCAAATAGGCACGACAGGAGAACGAGAATGAGCGCAGTTGCGGACACTCACGGACACGCCCACGACGCCCACGGCCACCACGGCGGCTACAGCGGCATCATGCGCTGGATCACGACCACCAACCACAAGGACATCGGCACGATGTACCTGTGGTTCAGCTTCGTCATGTTCTCGATCGGCGGCCTGATGGCGGTGATGATCCGCATGGAGCTGTTCTCGCCGGGGCTGCAGTTCTTCAATCCCGAGTTCTTCAACCAGCTGACCACCATGCACGGCCTCATCATGGTCTTCGGCGCCATCATGCCGGTGTTCGTCGGCTTCGCGAACTGGCTGATCCCGATGCAGATCGGCGCGCCCGACATGGCGTTCGCGCGCCTGAACAACTGGTCGTTCTGGCTGCTGCCGTTCGCCGCGTCGCTGCTCGTGCTGTCGTTCTTCATGCCGGGCGGAGCGCCGGGGGTGGGCTGGACCATGTACGCGCCGCTCACGGCGCAGATGGGCATGGGGATGGACTTCACCATCTTCGCCATCCACATCCTCGGCATGAGCTCGATCCTCGGCTCGATCAACATCATCACCACCATCCTCAACATGCGCGCGCCGGGGATGACGCTGATGAAGATGCCGCTTTTCTGCTGGACCTGGCTCATCACCGCCTACCTGCTCGTCGCGGTGATGCCGGTGCTCGCCGGCGCGGTGACCATGACGCTCACCGACCGGCATTTCGGCACCACCTTCTTCAACGCCGCGGGCGGCGGCGACCCGGTGCTCTATCAGCACATCTTCTGGTTCTTCGGCCATCCCGAGGTCTACATCATCGCGCTGCCGGGGTTCGGCGTGATCTCGCAGGTGATTCCCGCGTTCTCGAGGAAGCCGCTGTTCGGCTACGCCTCGATGGTGTACGCGACCTCGGCGATCGCGATCCTGTCGTTCATCGTCTGGGCGCACCATATGTACACGGTCGGCATGCCGGTGACCGGGCAGCTGTTTTTCATGTACGCGACCACGCTCATCGCGGTGCCGACCGGCGTGAAGGTCTTCAACTGGGTGACCACCATGTGGAAGGGCTCGCTCACCTTCGAGACGCCGATGCTCTTCGCGTGCGGCTTCCTGTTCATGTTCACGCTGGGCGGCTTCACCGGGCTGGTGCTCGCGCTGGTGCCGGTCGACATCCAGCTGCAGGACACCTACTACGTGGTGGCGCACTTCCACTACGTGATGGTCGCGGGGGCGCTGTTCGCCGCCTTCGCCGGCATCTATTTCTGGCTGCCGAAGTGGACCGGGAAGATGTACAACGAGACGCTCGGCAAGATCCACTTCTGGCTCACCATGATCTTCTTCAACATGATCTTCTTCGTGCAGCACTTCCTCGGCCTCGCCGGCATGCCGCGGCGCATCCCGGACTACAACCTCATGTTCGAGACCTGGAACAAGATCTCGTCGCTCGGCGCCTTCGGCATGGGACTCGCGCAGCTGCTGTTCCTGTACATCGTGGTGAGCTGCATCCGCAACGGCAAGCCGGCGGCCCAGCTGCCCTGGGAAGGCGCCGACTCGCTGGAGTGGACGCACCTGCCCACGCCGGCGCCCTATCACAGCTTCGAGACGCCGCCGGTAGTGAAGTGAGCAAGAACGCCAAGACCGCACTGGTGCTCGCCTCGATCGCGGCTGCGTTCTTCCTGGGCATCATCGCCAGATACTGGCTGTTGAACGGGTGAGCCTCGAGCAACAAAACCGCAGGCTTTTCACGCGGCTCGCGATCGTCGCGGTGGCGATGTTCGGCTTCGGCTTCGCGCTGGTGCCGTTCTATAACCAGCTGTGCGCCGCCCTGGGCATCAACAGCGTCGAGCGGGCGGAGAGCGCCGTCAACACGCAGGTCGACCGGTCGCGAACGGTCGTGATCGAGCTCGACTCGAACACCCACAACCTGCCGTGGCGCTTCAGGCCGCTGGTGAGCCACGTGAGCGTGCACCCGGGCGAGCTCACCACCGTCGAATACGAGGTCGTCAACGTGCGCGCGGCGCCGGTCACCGGGCAGGCGGTGCCGAGCTACGGGCCGCAGTACGCGGCCGAGTACTTCAAGAAGGTCGAGTGCTTCTGCTTCACGCAGCAGACGCTTGCTGCCGGAGAGGTTCGGCGGATGCCGGTCACGTTCGTCGTCGACCCGAAGCTGCCGAAGAGCATAAGCAGCATCGCTCTTTCGTACACCTTCTTCGAAGTCGCCGGCCGCGGAGGACAGTCTTGATGGAAGTCATCAAGGCTGTCCTCTACGGTGCCATCGGCATCCGCCGCAAGGCCGACCATGAGCGCGTGCAGATCCGGCCCGCGCACATCATCGTCGCGGCGATCCTGTTCGTGGTGCTGTTCATATTCACCCTGCGCACGATCGTGCACGTGGTGACGAGCTAAGGGGAGAACCAAAAAATGGCGCACGTCGCATCCACCCAGGCGCAGGTCCGGCAGCAGCACTACTCGGTGCCGCAGCCGATGCCCTGGCCCATCATGGGCTCGACTTCGCTGTTTCTCATGGCGCTCGGCGCGGCGTTCGTCTTCAACGACATGCGCGCCGGCTGGGTATCCATTGCGGCGGGGTTCGTGCTGCTGCTCTACATGATGGTGCGCTGGTTCGGCGAGGTGATCCGCGAGTCGGAGGGCGGCAGGTACGGGCGCTGGGAGGACGTTTCCTTCCGCTGGGGGATGAGCTTCTTCATTTTCTCCGAGGTGATGTTCTTCGGCGCGTTCTTCGGGGCCCTGTTCTGGGCGCGCGTGTATTCGGTGCCCGACCTCGCGACGCTCGAAAGCCAGGCGCTGCTGTGGTCCGGCTTCAGCGCGCACTGGCCCTCCGCGGGCCCCGGCTTCGCCGAGCAATTCAGCCCCATGAGCGCCTGGGGCATCCCCGCGCTCAACACGCTATTGCTGCTCAGTTCCGGCGTGACCGTCACTTTTGCGCACTGGAACCTGATCGCCAACCAGCGCGGCAAGCTGCTGCTTTGGCTCGCGGCGACCGTCGCGCTCGGCGTAACGTTCATCTGCTTCCAGGCGTACGAGTACATCCACGCCTATCACGAGCTCAACCTGAAGCTCTCGACCGGGGTGTACGGCTCGACGTTCTTCATGCTGACCGGCTTCCACGGCTTCCACGTCACGCTCGGGGCGATCATGCTGACGGTGATCTGGTTCCGCTGCCTGAAGGGGCATTTCAAGCCCGACCACCATTTCGCTTTCGAGGGCGTCGCGTGGTACTGGCACTTCGTCGACGTGGTGTGGCTCGGCCTGTTTATTTTCGTTTACTGGCTATAGCCGGCCGGGGATCAGGCCGAAGTAATAGCCGGCCATCAGCATAAGGAAAAGGCCCGCAGAGAGCCCGACGCGCACGGCAAGCGCCTTCACCATGCGCTTGGAGTCGCCGCGGTCGCGGAACATGAAAACCGCCGCGGACGCGAGGCTCGCCACGATGGCGAGCAGCATGGCGATGACGACGTAGCGCATGTTGTCAGGATACTCTTTCCGTCCCCGGCTCTGGGCCGCGGTGCTTGCCGGTGCCGCCTGTGCCGCGGGCATTGCGCTCGGAAACTGGCAGTCGCAGCGCGCCGACGAAAAGCGCGCGCTCGGCGCGCAGCTCGACGAAGAAATGCGTTCTTCTCCGATACCGCTGTCCTCGCGCATGGTGGCGCCGCACGAAGTGGCGTTGAAGCATATCGTGGCGACCGGAACCTTTGTGCCGGAGCACACCGTCTATCTCGACAACAAGCTGCGCCGCGGCCGCCCCGGTTACGAGATCGTGACGCCGCTCAAGCTGGACGGCGTGCACGTGCTGGTGAACCGCGGCTGGGTGGCCGCGGGACGCACGCGCGGCGAGCTGCCGCAGGTGCCGACGCCGGCCGGGCCGGTGCGCATCGAAGGTCTCGCGCTCGAGCGGCTGCCGCACGTGCTCGAGGCGAGCCCGACGACGGGTGCGAAGCTGAGGCAGAACATCGACATCGAGTCCTTCGCGCAGGAAACGGGTTTGCGCCTGCAGCCGATCGTCATCGAGCAGCGTTCGCCGGCGGCCGACGGGCTTGCACGCGACTGGCCGCGCCCGGATGCCGGCATCGAGAAGCACGAGGCCTACTCGCTGCAGTGGTATTCGCTTGCCGGCCTGGCGCTCGCATTATTCATCGTGCTTTCCTTCCAACGTGTCCGCCCGTCTTAAGCTCGCCGGCATCTTCGTCGCGTGCGCCGCGCCTTTCGTGCTCGGCTGGGCGGCGTGGTATTTCGGTTGGGGCACGGGCAGCCCCGGCAACTACGGCGAGCTCATTGCGCCGCGCACGCTGTCGGGCCCGCCGTTCGCCGCGTTGCGCGGCAAGTGGGTGCTCGTGAGCCTGGACGCCGCCGCCTGCGACGCCTATTGCGAGAAAAAGCTGTATTTCATGCGCCAGCTGCGCAAGGCGCAGGGCGAGAACGAGGCGCGCATCGAGCGCTTGTGGGTCATAACCGATTCGGCGACCCCGCGGCCCGAGCTCCTGGCGGCGATCGAGGGCACGCACCTCGCAAGAAACATGGAAGCGAAAGAGGCCTTTCCGGGCAACCGCCGCGAGCACATTTATCTCGTCGATCCGCTGGGCAACCTGATGCTGCGCTTTCCGCGCGATCCCGAGCCGTCCAGGATGCTCAAGGACCTGCAACGCTTATTGAAGTATTCGCGCATAGGATAGGCTGGTGCTAAACTTCTGCGCTTTCCGCCGCGCCCGTTCCCGGTGAATACTCAGGTTCTCTCGAGCAGCTTCGCGCAGCAGGCCCGCGCATTTTTCGCGCTGACCAAGCCGCGCGTGGTCTCGCTCATCGTGTTCACGGCGGTGATCGGCATGTTCCTCGCGACGCCCGGCATGGTGCCCGCGCAAACGCTGCTCGCCGGCACGCTCGGAATCTTCTTCGTAGCAGGCGCCGCGGCGGCGGTGAACTGCCTGGTCGAGCAGAAGATCGACGCCGTCATGCGGCGCACGAGCTGGCGCCCGCTGCCGCGCGGCGAGTTGACCGCGCAGCAGACGCTCGCTTTCGCCGGGGCGCTCGGCGGGCTGGGCCTGTGGACGCTCTACCGCTTCGTGAACCCGCTCACGATGGGGTTGACGCTCGCCACGTTCGTCGGCTACGCGATCATCTACACCGTGCTGCTCAAGCCGGCCACGCCGCAGAACATCGTCATCGGCGGCGCCTCGGGCGCGATGCCTCCGGTGCTCGGCTGGGCGGCCGTGACCGGCGAAGTGAGCATCGACGCGATGCTGCTCTTTCTCATCATCTTCGCGTGGACGCCGCCGCATTTCTGGTCGCTCGCGCTATACCGCACCGAGGACTACGCCAAGGCGGGCGTGCCGATGCTGCCGGTGACGCACGGCAAGGCCTACACGCGGCTGCAGGTGCTGTTCTACACGGTGGTCCTGCTCGCCGTGAGCCTGCTCCCGTTCGTGATACGCATGAGCGGGCTGCTGTACCTCGCTGCCGCGCTCGTCCTCGGATCGGTGTTCCTCGCCTATGCCTTCGGCATCTACCGCGCGTACAGCGATGCGCTCGCGCGCAAGACCTTCCGTTATTCGATTGTCTACCTTGCCGCTCTCTTTGCTGCGCTTCTGGTCGATCATTATCTGTAGCCTGGCGCTCGCGGCCTGCGACAGCGGCCCGAAGTTCAAGAGCACCGACATCAGCGGCGTCGACTACGGCAGATCGTTCGAGCTCACCGACTTCAACGGCCGCGCCCGGCGGCTCGAGGATTTCCGCGGCAAAGCGCTCGTCATCTTCTTCGGCTTCACGCAATGTCCCGATGTCTGCCCGACGACGCTTGCGGACATCGCCGAGGCGCTGAAAAAGCTCGGCCCCGAGGACGCCAAGCGCGTCCAGGTCCTTTTCGTCACGGTCGACCCCGAGCGCGACACGCCGGAGCTGCTCAAGAAATACGTCACCGCATTCGACCCGAACTTCCTCGCGCTATACGGGGACGCGGCGGCGACGCAGCGCACCGCGAAGGAGTTCAAGATCTACTACGAGAAGAGAAAGCAGGGCGACAGCTACACCGTCGACCATAGCGCGCAGACCTACGTCATCGATCCGCAGGGACGCCTGCGCCTCTTCGTGCGCCAGGACCGGATTGCTTCCGACCTGCCGGACGACCTGCGAACGCTGCTTAAAGAAAGCGCTTAAGCGGCAGGAAACGAGCGCCCTAGGCGGGCGCGGGCAGCGCCTTGCGCATTTTCTCAAGCGCCTTCGCCTCGATTTGGCGGATACGCTCGGCCGACACCTTGAACTCGGCGGCGAGGTCGTGGAGCGTCGCCGCGTCCTTCTCCCTCAGCCAGCGCGCCTCGACGATGCGGCGGCTGCGCGGGTCGAGGCTCTTCAGCGCCTCGTCGAGCCCCGCGGCGCGCTTCTCTTCCGATTCCTTGGCTTCGAGCAAGCGCAGCGGCTCGGCGTCGTGGTCGGCGGCGAGGTAATTGACCGGGGCGTACGCTTCTTCGTCGTCCTGGTCGGCTTCGAAGGCGATTTCCTGGCCGGAAAGGCGCGTCTCCATCTCGACGACTTCCTCCGGCTTCACGCGCAGCTCCGAGGCGACGCGCGCGACGTCGTCGCTCGAGAGAGGCGCCAGGCCCTTCTTCATCGAGCGCAGATTGAAGAAGAGCTTCCTCTGCGCCTTGGTCGTGGCCACCTTGACCAGGCGCCAGTTGCGCAGGATGTACTCGTGCATCTCTGCTTTGATCCAGTGGATGGCAAACGACACGAGCCGCACTCCGCGGTCCGGATCGAAGCGCTTGACCGCCTTCATCAGCCCGATGTTGCCTTCCTGGATGAGGTCGGCGTGCGGCAAGCCGTAGCCGAGATAGCCGCGGGCGAGCGCCACCACGAGCCGAAGGTGCGAGAGTACCAGGCTACGCGCGGCGTCGAGATCGCCGTGCTTGCGGTAGCGCTGTGCAAGCGCCCGCTCTTCCTCGGCGCTCAACAGCGGGAAGCGATTGACGGTCTGGATGTAAGCCTCGAGGCTCCCCGTAGGCATCGGCATGGAAACCGGTCCGGGCAGGGGCAACGTCGCTTGCATAGTCAACAATTGATTCCTCCTTGAGGCAGGTATTTTAGCACTCCGGTTCTTAGAGTGCTAATGCTACCAGCTAGTTCCTGGGCTGATCTCCATGTAAGTATGCGCTTACAAAAAGACTTACCGCCCGCAGGAGGATTCGACCGCCCCGGCTCGGGGTCGTTCATGACGTCTGCGAAAGCGCTAGCTCGCGTCGATCGCCCGCAGATGGCGGGTAACGGAAAGGTGCGCCCCTAGCCAGCCAAGCAACCCTGCGAAGAGTACGACCGCAAAAGCATCCCCGGCGTCGAGGAAGGCGAAGCGGAAAGTCGAGCCGTAGGAATCGGCGAGTACGGCGACCTCGCGATTCAGGAGCGCGAGTCCCGCCGCCACGATAGCAATGGCCGCAATGCCGCCCGCGGCTCCCTGAACAACCCCGAGGTAATAGAACGGGCGGCGGATGAAGGCGTCGGTGGCACCGATGAGCTTCGAGACTTCAATCTCCTCCCGCTGCGTGAGGATCTGCAGCCGGATCGTGTTGAAGGTGACGGCGACGAGTCCCAGCCCGAGCAGCGCGCTCAGCAGCCAGAGCGCGACCCGCCCGATCCCGGCAAGCGCGACGAGGCGCCGCGCCCAGGCGGCATCGGCCTGGACATGCGCTACGCCCGGCAGCTTGCCGAGGTCGGCGGCGAGGGCTTCGAGCGTGTTCGGCTTCGAGCTCACCACGAACGCGTCCGGCAGCGGATTCTGGCCGAGGGCGCCGATCACCTCGGACATGCCCTGCACGGCAGCAAGCTCCTTCAGAGCTTCTTCGCGAGGCACGAAGCGCACGCTGGCGATGCGCCGGTCGGCACGCAGCGTGCTTCCGAGCGCCTCGGCGTCGGCCCGCTTGAGATCGGCGCGCAGAAACACGGATACCTGCGCATCGAGGGCAAACCGGCCGGCCACCGCGCGCAGGCCTTCGAGCAGCGCGTAGCCCCCGGCCGGCAGAGAAAGCGCCACGCCGATGACCAGCGCGTTGAGCGTGCCCAGGCGCCGCAATGCGGCGAGGAAGGCCTGGCGGTGCAGCCGCAGCCAGGCGCTCATTGGGTAACCTCTGCCGCCGCCCCCCTGTCAAGGGGGGAGCGAGTGAAACGAGCGGGGGGTTGGTTTTTTGAAAAGCAACCCCCCCGCTCGCGAAATGCGCGCTCGCTTCCCCCCTTAACAGGGAGGCATACAAAAAGATGTCTCATGCGATGCGCCCCGCTTCGAGGTGGAGAACCTTGCGCCCGTAGCGCTCGACAAGCGCCTGGTCGTGCGTGGCGATAAGCACCGTTACGCCGACCTGGTTGAATTCGACGAAGATGTCGAGAATGCGCGCCGCCGATTCGGCATCGAGGTTCGCGGTCGGCTCGTCGCCGATGAGCAGCGCCGGGCGGTTGACGACCGCGCGCGCGATGGCGAGCCGTTGCTGCTCGCCGCCGGAAAGCTGGATCGGGTTCGAGCGCTCGCGCCCGAGGAGGCCGACTTTGTCGAGCGCCGCGCGCGCGCGGCGCGCCGCCTCGCGCGGCGCGTGACCGGAAAACGCGAGAGGCAGCATCACGTTGTCGAACACGCTGCGGTCGTACAGAAGCTTCTGGTCCTGGAACACCATGCCGATGTTGCGGCGAAGGTAGGGAATCGCCGCGCGCTTGAGCGCGCCGACGTTCTGTCCGTTGACGATCACCGAGCCGGCGCTCGGCCGCTCGATCGCCGGAATGAGCTTGAGGAGCGTCGATTTTCCCGCGCCCGAGCGCCCGGTGATGAAGGCGAGCTCGCCGGGCTCAAGCGTGAAGGAAACGCTTTTCAACGCCTCCTGGCCGCCCGGGTAGCGCTTGGCGACCGAGGAGTAGCTAACCAACGAGCGCCTCGGCGAAGTCGCGCGCCACGAAAGGGCGCAGATCGTCGATGCCCTCGCCGACGCCGACGAAAAGCAACGGTACGGGTTTCTCCTTTGCGATGGCGCAGACCACGCCGCCTTTCGCCGTGCCGTCGAGCTTGGTGAGGACGAGGCCGGTCAGGCCGAGCGCATCGTCGAAGGCCTTCACTTGGGCGAGCGAGTTCTGCCCGATGTTGGCGTCGAGCACGAGCAGCACTTCGTGCGGCGCGCCTTCCAGCGCCTTTGCGGCGACGCGCTTCACCTTGCGGATTTCTTCCATGAGATGCAGCTGCGTCGGCAGCCGGCCCGCGGTATCAGCGATGACGACGTCGGTGGCGCGCGCGCGCGCGGCGGTGAGCGCGTCGAACACCACGGCTCCGGGATCCCCGGAAGCCTGCGCGATCACCGGAACGTTGTTGCGCGCGCCCCAGGCGACGAGCTGCTCGCGCGCCGCGGCGCGGAACGTATCACCGGCGGCGAGCATGACGCTCATGCCCTGCGCTTGCAGCCATTTGGCGAGCTTGCCGATCGACGTCGTCTTGCCCGAGCCGTTCACGCCGGCGATCATGATCACGAGCGGCTTCGCGCGCGCGAGGTCGAGCTTCTTCTCGAGCGGCGCGAGTAGCTCGGCGATCGCGTCCTTGAGCGCCTGCTTCAGCGCTTCCCCGTCGGCGAGCTTCTGCTTTCGCAGCGCGGCGATGAGCGCCTGCGTGGCCGCGACGCCGCAGTCGGCCTGCAGGAGCGCCGTCTCGAGCTCCTCGTAGAGCGCTTCGTCGACCTTGCGGCGCGTGAACAGCTCCGAGACCGGCGTATTCAGAACACCGCGTGTGCGCGCGAGACCAGCCTTGAGGCGCGCGGCCCAGGAGAGCGCTACCATCGATGCGTGAATTCTAGCAAAGGGCGCATACGAATCATCGGCGGCGAGTATCGCGGCAGGCGCATTGCAGTTCCCGACCGCGCCGATCTTCGGCCCACGCCCGATCGCGTGCGCGAGACGCTGTTCAACTGGCTGGGCCAGAGGCTCGACGGGCGCAGCTGTCTCGATTTGTTCGCCGGCAGCGGCGCTCTGGGCTTCGAGGCCGCCTCGCGCGGCGCGGCGCGCGTCGTGATGGTCGAGCAGGATCGATCGGTCTTCGAGGCGCTGAAGAAGACGAAGGCGATCATCGGCGCAGCCGCGGTCGAGCTCTTGCTGGAAGACGCTTTCTCTTACCTGAAGAAAACGCCGGAGCGCTTCGATGTGGTTTTCCTCGACCCGCCGTTCAGGCAGAATGCCCTTCCGGCGCTGCTCGAGGCGCTCTGCGCGCGGCTCGCGCCCGGTGCGCGGGTTTACGTGGAGGCGCCCGCGGCGCTCGACGCGGGAGAGAGCTGGCGCGAACTGAAGCGCGCGCGCGCCGGCCAAGTGAGCTACCAGCTTCTGGAGAGACGATGATCAAGGCGGTGTACGCGGGAACGTTCGATCCTCTGACGCGCGGTCACGAGGAGCTCGCGCGGCGCGCGAACGCGCTCTTCGGTTCGCTCATCCTCGGCGTGGCCGACAGCAAGGCGAAGCGCACCTTCTTCACCCTGCAGGAGCGTCTCGAGATGGCGCGCGAGGTGCTCGCCGACGTGAAGAACGTGCAGATCGTGGGGTTCAGCGGCCTGCTCATCGACTTCGTGCGCAAGCAGGGCGCGCAGGTGGTGCTGCGCGGCCTGCGTGCGGTCACGGACTTCGAGTACGAGTTCCAGCTCGCGGGAATGAACCGCAACCTGTATCCCGAGATGGAGACGCTCTTTCTCACGCCCTCGGAGCAGCACATGTTCATCTCGGCGACGCTGGTGCGCGAGATCGCGCTGCTCGGCGGGGACGTATCGAAGTTCGTCCACCCGGCGGTGCAGGCGAAGCTCAAGCTGAAGGTGCAGTCCCTCGGCGGCTAGCGCAGCCGCTGGCAGCCGGGACAGAAAAACGTCGAGCGCTGCCCCTGCTGGATCTTGCGCACCGTCGTGCCGCAGCGCCGGCATTTCTGCCCGGCGCGGCCGTAGACCCAGTAGCGGCTCTGGAAATAGCCCGCGTTGCCGTCGGCGCCGACGAAGTCGCGCAGGCTCGAGCCGCCCGCGCGGATCGCATCGCGCAGCGTGCGCTTGATGGCGGCCGCGAGCTTCGCGGATTTTTCGAGCGAAAGGCGCCGCGCCGGCATGCGCGGATGAATGCCCGCGCGGAACAGGCTCTCGGCTGCGTAGATGTTGCCCACGCCGACGATGCGCCGCCCATCCATAAGGAACTGCTTGATCGGCGTGCGGCGGCCGCGCGTAATCTGGTAGAGCCGCTGCGGATCGAGCGAGCGCGACAGCGGCTCGATGCCGAGGTGCACGAGAAGCGGATGGTTCTCGACGTGGTCGGTCCACAAGACGGCGCCGAAGCGCCGCGGGTCGCGCAGGCGCAGGAGCCGATCGCCGAGCAGCAGATCGAAGTGGTCGTGCTTCTGCGCCGGCGTGCCGCTCGCCAGCACGCGCAGGCTTCCGGACATGCCGAGGTGCATGATCAGGTGCCCGTCGCCGCAGTCGAGGAGCAGGTACTTGCCGCGCCGGCGGATCGCCCTCACGGTGCGCCCGGCGAGCGCGTACACATCCTTGGGCACCGGCCAGCGCAGCCGGGCGTCGCGCACCGTTACTCCGGAGATGACGCGTCCGGCGACGTGCGGCGTAAGGCCGCGTCGCGTGACTTCGACTTCAGGCAGCTCGGGCATGTGCCAAGGTGGCTTGTGCGGGGCACCAAATATACCTAAGATCGGTCGAACCCCAGATGCCGAAAATGCTCCGCTCTCTGATCGTTATTTCCGCGCTCTCGATCGCCGGCTGCGCGGCGGTCGCACAGACGAAGGACATTCCCAGCGGCGAGCTCAACGAGCCGACGCTGTACGAGTTCCTGCTGGGCGAGATCGCGCTGCAGCGCGGCGACCACGCGCTCGCCGCGCAGACGTTCCTCGATCTCGCGAAGCGCACCCGCGACCCGCGCGTTGCCCGGCGCGCGGTGGAAATCGCCAATCAAGGCCGCATGCCGGAGCTTGCGCTCGAGGCGGCGAAGACCTGGCTCGACCTCGAGCCGTCCTCGACCAGCGCCTTGCAGATCGTCGCCGCGCTGCTGGTCGCCAACAAGCGCGTCGAGGAGGCGCTTCCGTATCTCGAGCGGCTGCTCGCCTCCGACGGCGTGAATCTCGAGAACGGCTTCATGCAGCTCAACCGGCTGCTCGCGGGCAATCCGGACAAGCAGGCGAACCTGCGCGTCGTGCGCGCGCTCGCTTCGAAGCACCCGGAGCTCGCGCAGGCCCACTTCGCGACGGCGCAGGCCGCGGCAACAGCGGGCGACGAAGGTGCCGCCATCGCCTCCGTGCACCGCGCGGCCGAGCTGCGCCCGGACTGGGAGCTGCCGGCCCTCCTCGAGGCGCAGATCGTGCAAAAACGCTCGCCTTCGGCCGCCGCGAAGGTGCTCGGCGATTTCGTCCAGAAGAACCCGAATTCGCGCGATGCTCGCCTGAATTACGCGCGCGCGCTGGTGCTCGATAAGCGCCTTCCCGAGGCGCGCAAGCAGTTCGAGGCGGTGCTCGCGGCGAACCCGGGCAACACCGACGTCATCTACGCCGTGGGGCTGCTCGCCTTCCAGCTCAAGGATTACCCGGTCGCCGAAGACAACATGAAGCGGCTGCTCGCGCTCGGCTACCGCGACGCCGATACCGTGCGCTACATCCTCGGGCAGATCGCCGAAGAGCAGAAGCAATGGACGCAGGCGGTGCAGTGGTACGAGCGCATCAAGAGCGGGGACAACCTCGTGCCGGCGCGCATGCGCATCGCGAACGCCATCGCCAAGCAGGGCAAGCTCGACGAGGCGCGCGCCTACCTCAAGCGCGTGGCCGCGGAAAATCCGGAAGAGGAGCCGCAGCTCACGGTGGCCGAAGCGCAGCTCTTGCGCGACGCCAACCGCAACGAGGAGGCGTTCAAGATCCTCGGCCAGGCGCTCGCCAAGCAGCCCGAGCAGCCCGAGCTGCTGTACGACTATGCGCTCACCGCGGAAAAGCTCGACCGGTTCGAGGTGCTGGAAGCGAATCTCCGCAAGCTGATCGCGGTGCGCCCCGACCATGCGCACGCGTACAACGCGCTCGGCTACTCGCTTGCCGAGCGCAACACCCGGCTTTCCGAGGCGAGGAAGCTGATCGAAAAAGCGCTCGAGCTCGCGCCCGACGACTACTTCATCGTCGACAGCCTCGGCTGGGTGCTCTATCGCGAGGGCGATCTGCGCGGCGCCGCCGAGCAGCTGCGCCGCGCCTACGACGGCCGGCCCGACGCCGAGATCGGCGCGCACCTTGGCGAAGTGCTCTGGATGATGGGCTCGCGGGACGAAGCGAACCGCATCTGGCAGGAGTCGCTCAAGGCGAGCCCGGACAACGAGACGCTGCAGAAGACGATCAAGCGCCTTAGGAAGTAATGCGGGAAGTAATGAAGTTCCTTTTCCCGCTCGCGGCGCTTGCGCTCGCCGCGTGCGCGAGCATTGCGCCTTCGATCGAGAAGCCGGAGTTCGACCTTTCAGGCCGCCTTGCGGCGCGCTACGGGGACGAATCCTTCAGCGCAAATCTCGCCTGGCGGCACGCGCGCAACGCCGACGAGATGCTGATTACCTCTGCGCTGGGTGCTGGGATCGCGCGTATCGCGCGCGAGGGAGACACCATAGTGCTGACCACCGCCGAGCCGCGCGAGTACCGCGCGGCCGACGCCGAGGAGCTCACCGAGCAGGTGCTCGGTTTCCGCGTGCCGCTCGCCGGCCTGGCAGAATGGGTGCGCGGCCGGCCGTCCACCGAATCGCCCGCGACGGCCGAATACGCTGCCGATGGAAGGCTGCTCTCCCTGCAACAGGGAGGCTGGAACATCGAGTTCGTGCAGTACGAGGGCAAGCTTCCTTCTCGCCTGCGGCTCGCCTATCCCGGGATCGAGCTTCGGCTTGCCATCTCCGAGTGGAAGTGAACTGGTACCCGGCGCCGGGAAAGCTCAACCTCTTCCTGCACGTGCTCGGGCGGCGCGCGGACGGCTACCACGAGCTGCAGACGGTTTTTCGCCTTGTCGAGCGCGCTGACCGCGTCGGTATCGGGCTGCGCGAGGACGGCGAAATGCGTTTTTCCGGTCCATTCGGCGACGACAATCTCTGCCTGAAAGCGGCGCGGCTTCTCAAGGCGCAAACCGGCGCGCGCTATGGCGCGGATCTGGCGCTCGAAAAGAAGCTTCCCGTGGGCGGCGGCATGGGCGGAGGCTCCTCGGACGCGGCGACGGTGCTGCTCGTGCTGAACAAGCTTTGGAACCTCCACCTGAATAAAGAAGTGCTGTTGGATTTGGGAAAGCGGCTCGGCGCGGATGTCCCTGTCTTCGTCTACGGCCGCAACGCCATCGGCGAAGGCATCGGCGAGCGGCTTCGGGCGCTCGAGCTGCCGCGCGCCTGGTACCTCGTCCTCGAGCCGCAAGTCTCGGTTTCCACACGAGAAACTTTCGCTCGCTCGTTGACACCGCACTCGAAACCACTCAAAATACCGCCCTTTTTCTCGGGGCAGGGACGCAACGATCTGGAAGCGGCGGTCGTCGCGAGATATCCCGAAGTCGCCGCGGACCTCGAATGGCTCAGGCAACGCTGCCCGCAGGCGCGCATGACCGGATCCGGAGCGTGCGTATTCGCCGAATTCGAAACCGAAGCCGAGGCGTTCGCGGTGCATGCGGCTTTACCGGGGGGGATGAAGGGGTTCGTAGCGCGGGGACTGGACCGGCACCCGCTCTGCGAGTGGACAGATTGATTCCGACTGGGGAGTCGCCAAGCTGGTTAAGGCACCGGATTTTGATTCCGGCATACGAGGGTTCGAATCCTTCCTCCCCAGCCATAACACTTAGGCGCGATGAATCACGGCATGGCTAGCGCGGCGCCGCTCGAGCGGCTGATGGTCTTCACCGGCAACGCCAATGCGCGCCTCGCGCAGGAAGTTGCGCGCCACCTGAACCTCTCGCTCGGCCGCGCGATCGTCGGCAAGTTCTCCGACGGCGAGGTGATGGTCGAGCTGCTCGAGAACGTGCGCGGCAAGGACGTGTTCGTGCTGCAGTCGACCTGCGCGCCGACCAATGACAACCTGATGGAGCTGCTGGTGATGATCGACGCGCTGAAGCGCTCTTCGGCGGCGCGCGTGACCGCGGCGATTCCGTATTTCGGCTATTCGCGCCAGGACCGCCGGCCGCGCTCGGCGCGCGTGGCGATCAGCGCCAAGGTAGTCGCCAACATGCTTACCTCGGTCGGCGTGGCGCGGGTGCTCACCATGGACCTGCACGCCGACCAGATCCAGGGATTCTTCGACATTCCCGTGGACAACATCTACGCCGCGCCGGTGCTCCTCGGCGACGTCTGGAAGCAGCGCTACGAGGACCTCATCGTGGTGTCGCCCGACGTCGGGGGCGTGGTGCGCGCCCGGGCGCTCGCCAAGCGGCTCGAATCGGATCTCGCCATCATCGACAAGCGCCGGCCGAAAGCGAATGTGTCCGAAGTGATGAACGTGATCGGCGAGGTGAAGGGGCGCACCTGCGTGATCATGGACGATATGGTCGATACCGCCGGCACGCTGGTCAAGGCGGCCCAGGTGCTGAAGGAAGAGGGCGCCACCAAGGTGGTCGCGTACTGCACGCACGCGGTGCTTTCGGGGCCGGCGGTCGAGCGCATCGCCAAGTCGGATCTCGACGAGCTGGTGGTCACGGATACCATCCCGCTGCGCGAGGATGCGCGCGCGTGCAACAGGATCCGCAGCCTGTCGGTGGCCGGGCTGCTCGCCGAAACGATCCTGCGCATCTACACCGAGGAATCGGTCAGTTCGCTGTTCATAGAATAGTTTTTTTTGGAGTGACGAAATGAAATTCGAAATCAGCGCGCAAAAGCGCGAGACCCAAGGAACCGGCGGGAGCCGCCGTCTGCGCCGCATGGGCAAGGTGCCCGGCATCGTCTACGGCGGCAACGACGGCCCGGTGAACATCGAGCTCGACCACAAGGCGCTGTTCCAGCACCTGCGTGACGAGAAATTCCACGCCTCGATCCTGACGCTCGATCTCGCCGGCGCGAAGCTGCCGGTGCTGCTGCGCGCGGTCAACATGCATCCGTTCAAGCTGCAGGTGCAGCACGTCGACTTCCAGCGCGTCTCGAAGGACCGCAAGATCCACATGAAGGTGCCGCTGCACTTCGTGAACGCGGAGAAATCGCCCGGCGTGAAAGAGCAGGGCGGCATCGCGAGCCACGTCCTGAACGAGGTCGACATCGTCTGCTTCCCGGACGATCTGCCCGAGTACGTCGAGGTCGATCTGGGCAATCTGAGCGTCGGCCACTCGATCCACGCGAGAGATCTGGCGCTGCCGAAAGGCGTGGAGCTCACGCTGCACAAGGACGAGAACCCGGTGGTCGCCACCGTCGTGATCCCGGCGCTGATCACCGAGGAAGAGGAAGCCGCAGTCGTGGAGGCCGTGGCGCCGTCCGAGGTGCCGACGACCGAGCAGGCCGCGCCTGCGAAGGAAGGCGAAGCGCCTGCCGAGGGCGCCGCCGGCAAGGGAGGGGAAAAGCCCGCCGAGAAGGCCGAGAAGGGCGAAAAGAAAGAGAAGAAGTAAGCCTTGATCCGCCTCGTCGTCGGCCTCGGCAACCCGGGCAAGGAATACGAGCGCACCCGCCACAATGCGGGCTTCTGGCTCGTCGAGCGCTTCGCGTCCGCGAACGGCATCGTGCTGCGCAAGGACCAGAAGTTCAAAGCCCTCGTCGGCCGGCACGACGCGAGCGGGACGTGGCTGCTGCTGCCGCAGTCGTTCATGAACCTGAGCGGGCAGCCGGTGCACATGCTCGCCGGCTTCTTCAAGATCAAGCCGGAGGAAATCCTCGTCGTGCACGACGAGCTCGATTTCCCGCCCGGCATCGCGAAGCTCAAGCAAGGCGGCGGCATCGCCGGCCACAACGGCCTGAGGGACATCTCGCAGCGCCTGGCGACGCACGAGTACTGGCGCCTTCGCCTCGGCGTCGGCAAGCCGCCCCCCGGGCGCGAAGGCGCGGACTACGTGCTGGAGAAACCCCCGGCTGAGGAACGCGCCGCCATCGAGGCGGCCATACAAAAGACGCTCGACGTGCTGCCGCTCATGCTCTCGGGCGATATGCAGGGCGCGATGCATAAGCTCCACACCGATGAGAAAAAGCCCGAGCCGGAAAAGAAAGAACCCCCGGTGGAGGAGCCCGAGCCGCCCGCGCCGAAGAAGACCGGTCTGAGAGCGCTCTTCGGCAAGAAATGAGCCTGAAATGCGGCATCGTCGGACTGCCGAACGTCGGCAAGTCCACGCTCTTCAATGCGCTCACCAAGGCCGGGATCGCCGCGGAGAACTACCCGTTCTGCACCATCGAGCCGAACGTGGGCATCGTCGAGGTGCCCGACCGGCGGCTCGACGTCATCGCGGAGATCGCCCAGCCGCAGAAGGTCGTGCCCGCGGTGGTCGAGTTCGTCGACATCGCGGGACTCGTCGCCGGCGCCTCGAAAGGCGAGGGCCTGGGCAACAAGTTCCTGGCCAACATCCGCGAGACCGATGCCATCGCGCACGTCGTGCGCTGCTTCGAAGATCGGAACGTGGTGCACGTCGCAGGCAAGATCGACCCCGTGTCGGACATCGAGACGATCCATACGGAGCTCGCGCTCGCCGACCTCGAGTCGGTGGAAAAGCAGCTCGCGAAGTACGAGAAGGTGGCGCAAACCGGCGGCGACAAGGAAGCGCAGCGCTTGGTTTCTGCCTTGAGAAAAGTAAGGGCCGTTCTGGACGAGGCACGCCCGGCAAGGAGCGCCGAGCTCTCGAGGGAGGAACTCGCCGTCCTCAAGCCGCTGTTCCTTCTCACCATGAAGCCGACCATGTACGTGGCGAACGTCGGCGAGGACGGATCGAAAAAAGCGCTCGAGGAGGTCCAGGCGTACGCCGCAAAGGAAGGCGCGCCGGTCGTTCCGATCAGCGCCTCGATCGAGTCGCAGATCGCCGACATGTCCGACGAGGACAAGCAGATCTTTCTCGAGGACATGGGAATGGACGAGCCGGGCCTGAACCGCGTGATCCGCGCCGCCTATGAGCTGCTCGGGCTGCAGACCTACTTCACTGCGGGGCCGAAGGAAGTACGCGCCTGGACCGTGCCCGCGGGCGCGACCGCGCCGCAGGCGGCGGGCGTGATCCACACCGATTTCGAGCGCGGGTTCATTCGCGCCGAGGTCGCCTCCTACGATGACTTCGTCGCGCACGGCGGCGAGCAGGGCGCGAAGGAAGCGGGAAAGCTGCGCCTCGAGGGCAAGGACTACACCGTGCGCGACGGCGACGTCATCCACTTCCGCTTCAACGTCTGAACAGCCGTTGGTGCAGAATGCCGGCAGCGTGATGAGCATCGCCGACATTTCCCAAGCTCTTGCAGCGCGCGAATTTTCGGTACGCGAGCTGGTCGATAAAAGTCTGGATAAGATCGAGGCAAGCAAGCGTCTAAACTGCTTTATTAGCGTGCTGGCCGATCGGGCCAGAATCGAGGCCGCCGCCGCTGATGAGCGAATCGCCAGGGGCGAGCGACGCGGCCCGCTGGACGGCATCCCCATCGCGGTCAAAGACAACATCGATGTGGCGGGTGTTCCGGCGACGGCCGGTATGGCCGTGCGCAGAATGCGTATCCCGAATGAAGACGCATTCTGCGTTAAGCGTTTGAGGACCGCCGGTGCCATTGTCCTGGGCAAAGCAAGCATGCATGAGGCCGCGCTCGGTGCCACGAACGACAATCCGTACTTCGGCCGTTGCTTCAATCCGCACGGCACGAACCGCACGCCGGGAGGCTCGAGCGGCGGATCGGCCGCCGCGGTAGGTGCGGGCCTCGTCCACGGCGCACTTGGGACAGATACGATGGGTTCGATTCGTATCCCGGCCTCGTACTGCGGCGTCGTCGGGCTTAAGCCCACCTACGGTCTGGTCAGTACGCGGGGCGTTTGCTACGTGAGTTGGCGGCTGGACCATGTCGGCCCTATAGCGGGCAGTGTGGCAGACGCGCGCATTCTGCTGGATGCCATCGCCGGCTACGATTTGCATTGCCCGGAGTCCCGCGTTCCGGCACCGAAGGGCGAAAAGGCCTTGCGCCTCGGCGTCTTAAAAAGCTATGAAAAAACCGATGTAGCGCCATGCGTTAGAGCGGCGTTCGATCGCGCGCTCGCCAGCTTCCGCGGTCTCGGCTATGCGATCGCAGAGGTCGATATTGACGATTACGACCCTGGGCACGCGAGGCGCTGCGGGTTGCTGATGGTAGAGGCTGATGCGGCGCTCGTTCATCAAAAGGATCTGGCCGAGCGGCCGCATCTCTTCTCGAAGCAAACGCGTGAGATGCTCGATTTCGGAAGTAATGCTCCCGCCTTGAAGCTTGCGCGCGCCGAACGGCTGGTTGGTCTTGCGGCGGCGGCCGCGCAACGATTGCTCGAAGGATTGGACGCGATCGTCTCGCCCACTACGCCTCAAACGGCGTTCGGCTTCGGCGAGGCGACACCCGACAGTCAAGGAGACTTCACCGCGCTGGCCAACTTCGGCGGCTTTCCGGCCATCAGTGTCCCTATGGGTGACGACGTCGATGGGATGCCGATCGGTCTGCAGCTTATGGGATCGGCGTGGTCCGATGCTCGTCTGCTGGAGATCGCCCACGAGTTCGAGACGGCGGCTACGAAAAAGTAAATTTGGGTTTACGCCTCTCGCGAAAAGCGCGCACGCCCTCCCGATAATCCTCCCCGTCGATCGCGTTGCGAAACAGGGCCGCGCTGGTGTCGGTTTCGACTACATTACCAGCGGCAATCATGCGGATGATTTGCTTCGTCGCGCGGACCGAGAATTGCGAGCAACCGGCGATGCTGTGCGCGCTATCCAAGACCGCGTTTTCGAGCTCGGCAGCCTCACACAAGTGCTGAACGAGTCCGATCTCTCTTGCCTCATCGCCGGCGATCATGCGCGCGGTGAACAGCAGCTCCTTTGCGCGCGCGCTTCCGATGAGGTCGATCAAGCGCTTGGTGTCCTCCAGGCGATATACGTGTCCCAGGCGCGCGGGCGTGACGGCGAAGCGCGCGCTACGGTCTGCAAATCTCAGGTCACACGCGACGGCGATGGTGCAACCGGCACCCACGCAGGATCCCTGGACCATTGCGATGACCGGTTTCGGAAATTCGGCGAGCGCGCTTATCGCGCCGGCGTAGGTCTTCTCGAAGGCGAGCGCGGCGGCGGGCGTTGCGTTGAGGCGCTCGAACTCCTCGATGTCTGCACCCGCGGCGAATGCAGTCGAATCAGCGCCGCGCACTATGAGAACCTTTACGGTGCGCTCGGTAGCTAACTCGGAGAGGAGCGCAGGCATGATGCGCCACATGTCCAGCGTGATGGCATTGCGCTTCGCTGGCCGGTTCAGCACAAGGAAAGCAACGTCGGATTCGCGGCGCACGTAGATGTCGGAGCTCATGACTTATTTTGACGCATTCGACGTGGGCCAGGCGCTTCGCGAGTATCCCATCGGCCCGGACTTTGTTGCTCGCTATGCCAAGATCAGTCGGGACGAGCTGAGGTCCCTACAGGAGTCTCGGTTCCGCAAGATCGTGCAGCGTGCGTGGCAGATCGGCTTTTATCGCCGCCATTGGCGCGCCGCAGGAATCGAGGAGGGCGACATCCGCGGGCTCGACGACCTGGTGAAGCTGCCGAGTTATTCGAAGACCGATCTCATGCGCAGCGTTCGCGAGCATCCGCCGTTCGGCGACTTCCATGGACTCGAGACATGGAAATCGAACGCCGGGCGACCGCCCATCGTGTTCCAGACGACCAGCGGCACCACCGGAACCCCCCAGCCGCTCTTTTACGGGCCCGTAAGCCGCGAGTTGCAGAACGTCATGCTGGCGCGCGCCTACCTGCTCCACGGCGTGGGCGGCGGCGACGTGGTGCATTCCTGCTACGGCTTCGGAACGGTTAATGCCGGGCACTACACGCGCGAGGCGGTAAATCACTTCATTGGCGCCATTCTCGTCAGCGCCGGCACGGGCGCGGAAACGCGCTCTGCGATGCAGGTGCGTCTCATGGCGCAATTCGGCGCCACCGTCCTCGTCGGCTTCGCCGATTACGTCCGCAAGCTCGCCGGCGTGGCGCGCGAAGAAGGACTCACGCCCGGTGAAGACATCCGTCTGCGCCTCATCTCCGCCCCGCTGGGTGGCGAGTCGCGCCTTACGCTGTCGAAGATCTGGGGCGGCCCCGAGGTGCTCGATCTGTATGGGGTGGGCGATACCGGCATCGTCGCGGCGGAAGGACCGGAAAAGCAGGGGCTGCATATATGGGAGGATGCCCATGTGATCGAAATCATCGATCCGCGGACGGGCGCGCCACTGCCGGATGGCACGATTGGCAATATCTGCGCTACGGTGCTCTTCAAGGCGGACCTGTTCCCGGTGATCCGTTTCAATACCAACGATCTTTCCGCGGTTGAGACGGCGACCTCGCCGATCGGATGGACGCTGCGCAGGCTGCGCGGGTTCCTTGGCCGTAGCGACAACATGGTCAAGTTGCGTGGAACGAACGTTTATCCGACCGCGATCGGCGAAATCTTGAAGCGGGATGCCGATACCAACGGCGAGTTCTTCTGCCAGGTCGACCGCGCCGGCGGCCGCGACGAGATGACGGTTTTCATCGAAAGCGCTGAAAACACGCAAGCGCTGGCGGATCGTTTCCGCAGAAAGTTACGAGAGCAGATCGGGGTCGAGGTCGCGGTCGAACTCGTCGCGCCGGGAACGCTCGGCCCGCGCACCGAGATCGAAAGCCGTCAGAAGCCGATCCGCTTGGTAGATAACCGACCAAAGCATTGAAAGGGGAGCTGCAGTGGCGAAACGGACGAATGTTTGGCCCAAGGCCAGTCGCTTGGCGGTTTCCATCGTGGTGAACGTCGAGGAGGGCGCCGAGTACAACATCCGGGACGGCGACAAGGCGCCCGAGGTGGTGGACGAGATGGGCGTCGCCCTGCGTAAACCCGTGCGCAATATCAGCAACGAGAGCAACTACCGGTACGGGTTGCGCGCCGGCGCGCCACGGATCCTGGAGGTGCTGAGCAGAAACAGGGCGCGCGCAACGTTTACTTGCGCGGCGCTCGCGCTGGAGCGCGCCCCCGAACTCGCCAAGGCCATCGTGCGAGGCGGCCATGAAGTATGCGCACATGGCTACCGTTGGATTCAGCAGCACGATTTCAACGAGGAAGAGGAGCGCGACTTCGTTCGCCGCGCAGCCGACTCTATCGAGAAGACCACCGGTCGCCGGCCCCAAGGTTGGCTCTCGCGCTACCTCGTGACCGAGAATACGCGACGCCTGCTCATCGAGGAGGGCTATCGCTACCACATGGACGACTTCAGCGCCGATCAGCCGTTCTGGGACCGGGTGGACGGCAAGCCCATCCTGATCCTTCCTTACGCCGCAGATACCAACGATATGAAGATGTGGGCCAACGCCGCGTACACGCCGGATGATTGGCTTGCTTACCTTATCGACACCTTCGATGTGCTCTACCGCGAGTCGGCGAGCCAGGTACGTATGATGTCCGTCGGCCTGCACCTGCGCATCATCGGGCGGCCCGGGAGGATCGGCAAGCTGGAGAAGTTCATCCGGTACGCGGGCAAGAAGCCGGGTGTTTGGTTTGCGTCGCGAGCGGAGATCGCGCAGGCTTGGGCAAAGGCGAACCCGCTCGGCGAATGACCGGAAAGCTGGACATCGCTCGCCGATAACGCCACCATTGTTCTGTCGATCAACCGAATGGGGAGGAACGCGATGAACCGTATATGGATGGCCGCATGCTGTTTCGCAGCTAGCCTTGCTCTGGCAGGAGCAGCCAACGCCCAAGGGAACGCTTCGCGCACGCCGCTCGCGACGCCGGTCAAAATCAAGCAAGGCCAGGCCAATGTCCCAGCGCTTTCGCCGCTCTATCTGCTTCCGGAGGAAGCGGCGAAGTACAACATCCAGATCGAGATGGTGATGTTTCAGCGCTTCGCCGACATGCGCACCGCCGTCGCCTCGGGCGATATCCAGATTACGGCGCTTGGCCCGCAAGACATCTCGCTCGCGCTGGGCAGCGGCGTCAAGAGCATCGTCGGCGTCGCCGGGGTCGGGTCCGGCAACGACTGCCTGGTCGTGCGCAAGGGCGAAGACATCAAGAGCTGGAAAGGCGTGTCGGGCAAGCGCATCGGCATCGGCGCCGGCTCGATCTCCTGGCTGAAGTTCGCGGCCTCGGTACAGGAAAATGGGCTGCAGTACAACAAGTTGAAGATCGTCAATATCGTCGGCGGCGGCACCAACTATCTCAAGGCGCTGCAGGCCAAGGACATCGATATGGCGGTCGTATGGCAGCCGTTCTGCGCACAGGCGATCGTCGACGGCTTTGGCGCCTACCCGACGATCGACCACAACCGCTCCAAAACCATCGGCGGCCTGATTTCCGTGCTCGCTGTGAACCGCGGCTTCATCGAGAAGAATCCGCAGGCGGTGCAGCGCCTGGTCGTTGCCTACCTGGACGTGCTCGAGCTTGCGCGAAAGGATACGAAGCGTTGGGCGAAAATCTACGCGGAAAAGGCGGCGCTGCCGGAAAACGTGGCGGCGGAGTCGATCCGCGTCACGCGTCTGGATCCCACGCTGCCGCTCGAGTCGATCAAGCGGATCTCGAAGTTCCTGTCCGACAACGGCGTCATCACGCGCGACGTATCGGGCGAGATTTCGCAGTATTACACGTACGACTTTCTTTCCAAGGCAACGGGTAAATCAGCGGAGCAACTCGGACTGAAGAAATAGGGTCGTCGTGAGGCGGCGTTTATCGGTCCCGTGGTTCATCTTGCTGCCGGCGGGGCTGGTTCTCCTTTGGCACGCTGCGGTAACCGAGCACTGGGTGACCGAGGGGATCATCCCCGCGCCCGCGCAGGTGCTGAAGTCCTGGCACACCTGGATTTTCGGTAGCGGCGCCACCATGCTGTCGCCGTATTCCGGGACGTGGCTCGACAACGTCGCCTATTCCGGGCAGCGCGTTTTGCAGGGCTTTGCGCTGGCAGCGCTTGCCGCCATACCCCTTGGCCTGATGATCGGCTGGAACCGCCTTGCCGCACGGCTGATCGATCCGACGGTCCAGTTGCTGCGGCCGGTGCCGATCACGGCGTGGCTTCCCTTTGCGATTGCGGTCTTTGGCATCTACGACGCGAGCGCGCTGTTCCTCATCGGGCTGGGGGCCTTCTACCCGATCGTGGTCAACACCACGCACGGCGTGCGCGATACGAATCTGCTGCTGCTGCGCGCGGCGCGCATGATGGGCGCCGGGCCGGGCACCGTGCTTGCCAAGGTCGTGTTCCCGTCCGCGCTGCCATCGATCTTCACCGGCCTGCGCCTCGGCGTGGGCGTAGCCTGGACGGCCGTCATAGTCGCCGAGATGATCGCCGTGAAATCGGGTCTGGGCTACGTGCTCTGGGACGCCTACTACGTGGGACGCATGGACATCTGCGTTGCCACCATGTTTTCCGTCGGGCTCCTTGGCTTCGTCTCCGACCGCGTCATCGTGTGGGCGTCGCGCCTGCTGCTGCGCTGGCGCACGCTGGAGGCGCACGTGTGATCGAGATCGCTGGCGTATGGAAGGAGTTCGCCAAGGGCGAGCGCCGGGTGCTCGCGCTGCAGGACATCGACCTGCAGGTCGCGCCGCAAGAGTTTGCCGCCATCCTCGGCCCGTCGGGCTGTGGCAAATCGACGCTGCTCAACATGGTCGCCGGGTTCGACCATCCGACCCGCGGCACCGTGCGCGCCGGCGGCGAGGCGATCCTGGAGCCTTCGCCCAAGCGCGCGGTGGTATTCCAGGAGCCGGCGCTCTTTCCCTGGTACTCGGTCATGGAGAACGTGGTCTTCGGGCCCAAGACGCAAGGGCAGCCGGCCGCCGAATACCGCGCGCGCGCCGCTCAGATCATCGAGCAGGTGGGGCTGAAAGGCTTCGAAGCGAGCTATCCCGCCGAGCTCTCCGGCGGGATGCGCCAGCGCGTCGGCATCGCGCGCGTGCTCATCATGCAGCCGGAGATCCTGCTCATGGACGAGCCCTTCGGCAGCCTCGACGCGCAGACGCGCTCGCTGATGCAGGAGTTGCTCCTCCAGGTGTGGGAGCGTCACCACCAGACGGTGCTCTTCGTCACGCACGACATCGAGGAGGCGCTGCTGCTCGCCGATCGCGTCTGCGTGATGACCGCGCGTCCCGGGCGCATCAAGAAAAGCATCCAGGTGCGAATCCCGCGGCCGCGGGCGATCGAGGTCACGACCTCGCCGGAGTTCAACGACCTGCGGCGCGAAGTGCTCGCGCTGATCCGCGAGGAAAGCCAGCGCGCCGCGACCGAGGCGGCCTAGCCATACCGGTTAGCATTCGTCGCATGACCGAATTCGGCCCGGCGCGACGCGAAGAGCTGCCGCAGCTGGTGGCGCTGCTCGGGATCCTTTTTTCGCAGGAAAGCGAATTCGCGCCTGACCCGGCGAAGCAGGCGCGCGCGCTCGAAAAGATTCTCTCCGACGAAAACATCGGGCGCCTCTACGTAGCGCGCGACAGCGGCAAAGTCGTGGCCATGGCGGCGCTGCTCTACACCATCAGCACTGCCGAAGGCGGCCTGGCGGCGTTATTGGAGGATGTGATCGTGCTGCCCCGTTATCGAGAGCGCGGCATCGGCACCACGCTTCTCCAGCATGTGCTGGGCGAGGCGACAAAGCAGGGCGTGCTGCGCGTCACCCTCCTCACGGACGGGCAAAACAAGCGGGCGCAGCGGCTCTATTCGAAGCTCGGCTTCGCGCCCTCTACGATGACGCCGATGCGGCTGCGCTGGCGAAGATCTTCCGCCGAGTGAGGCGGAACGGTACGACCTTCGGCAGCGCTTTTCGGAAGCCGTCCTTGAACTCCTCGCCTCTCATTACTTGTCGAGGCCGCCGATCAGGATGTACTTCACTTCGAGGTACTCCTCGAGCCCATACTTCGCGCCTTCGCGGCCGAGCCCCGACTGCTTCACGCCGCCGAACGGCGCGATCTCGGTCGAGATGATGCCCACGTTGGCGCCGACGATGCCGGTCTCGATCGCTTCGGCGACGCGGAAGATGCGGCCGACGTCGCGGCTGTAGAAGTAGCCGCACAGGCCGAACTCGGTGTCGTTCGCGAGCGCGATCACGTCCTGCTCGGTGTTGAAGCGGATGAGCGGCGCAACCGGCCCGAACGTTTCCTCATGCGACACCAGCATCTGCGGCGTGACGTTCGTGATGACGGTCGGCTGGAAGAAAAGCCCGCCGCGCTGGTCGCGCTTGCCGCCGAGAACGACTTTCGCGCCCTTGCCGAGCGCGTCGGCAACGTGCGTTTCCACCTTCTTCATGCCTTGCTCGTCGATCAGCGGGCCGATCACCACGCCGGGCTCGGTGCCGGCGCCGACCTTGAAGCCCTTGACTTTTTCGGTGAGCTTGGCCGCGAAGGCGTCATAGACACCGTCCTGCACATAGATGCGGTTGGCGCACACGCACGTCTGGCCGGCGTTGCGGTACTTCGACGCGAGCGCGCCTTCGACCGCGGCATCGAGATCGGCATCGTCGAACACGATGAACGGCGCGTTGCCGCCGAGCTCGAGCGACAGCTTCTTGATCGTGTCGGCCGACTGGCGCATCAGGATGCGCCCGACTTCGGTCGAGCCGGTGAACGAGAGCTTGCGCACCTTCGGATTCGCGCACAGCTCTTTCCCGATGCTCGCGGCATCGCCGGTGACGATGTTGAACACGCCTTTCGGGATTCCGGCGCGCTCGGCGAGCTCCGCCAGCGCGAGCGCGGAGAAGGGCGTCTGCTCGGCGGGCTTGAGCACCACCGTGCAGCCGGCGGCGAGCGCGGGTGCCGCCTTGCGCGTGATCATCGCATTGGGGAAGTTCCACGGCGTGATCATGGCCGAGACGCCGATCGGCTGCTTGATCACGAGGATGCGCTTGTCCGCCTGGTGCGTCGGAATGACGTCGCCGTAGGCGCGCTTGCCCTCCTCGGCGAACCATTCGACGAACGAGGCGCCGTACGCGATCTCGCCGCGCGCTTCGGCGAGCGGCTTGCCTTGCTCGGCAGTCATGAGCTGCGCCAGGTCTTCCTGGTTCGCCATCATGAGGTCGAACCATTTCCGCAGGATCACCGCACGCTCCTTCGCGGTCTTGGCGCGCCACGCCGGCCACGCGCGCTCGGCCGCGTCGATCGCGCGCTTCGCCTCGGCGACACCCATGTCGGGCACCGTGCCGAGCACCGCGCCGGTGGCGGGATTGTCGACCGGGAAAGTCTTCTGCGCTCCGACCCATTCGCCATCGATGTAGCACTGCTCGCGGAAGAGCTTCGGGTCCTTCAGGGAAATGGCGGCAAGGCCTGCCTGGGCGGGTGCGTTCATGAATGCCTCCTGGATTGCGCAGATTTTACTCCCGGCAAAAATCAGGGACGGACCACGTTTTTCTGGAAATCGCGGTCCGTCCCTGTTTCTTTACAGCGTGCCGGGGTACGCGCCGCCATCGAGGAGGAGGTTCTGCCCGGTGATGTAGCCGGCCTGCGCGCTGCACAGATAGGCGCACGCGTCGCCAAACTCCGCCGGCGTGCCGAAGCGCTTCGCGGGGTTCGCCTCGGCGCGCGCGCGGGTGAGCTCCTCGGCGGTCTTGCCGAGCTTTTTCGCGTTGAACTCGAAGTTCGAGCGCAGCCGGTCGGTGTCGAACGGCCCGGGCAGCAGGTTGTTGATGGTCACGTTGTGCTTCACCGTGCTGCGCGAGAGGCCGGCTACGAAGCCCGTAAGCCCAGTGCGTGCGCCGTTGGAGAGACCCAGCTCGGGAATGGGCAGCTTCACGGCGCCCGAAGTGATGTTCACGATGCGGCCGAATTTCCGCTCGATCATCCGGTCCACGACCGCGCGGATGAGAAGGATGGGGGCGATCATGTTCGCATCCAGCGCCTTGACCCAGGCGTCGCGGTCCCATTCGCGAAAGTCGCCGGGTGGAGGGCCGCCCGCGTTGTTGACGAGGATATCGGGAGCGGGGCAGGCGGCGAGCGCCGTGCGCCGGCCTTCCTCGGTAGTGATGTCGCCGGGCACGGCCGTCACCTTTACGCCGAAGGCTTTGCGGATCTCTTCGGCCGCCGCCTCCAGCGCGTCCTTGCCGCGCGCGGTAATCGTCACATTCACGCCCTCACGTGCGAGCGACATCGCGCACGCCTTGCCCAAGCCCTTCGAGGCCGCGCAGACGAGCGCAGTCCTCCCCCGGATTCCGAGATCCATGTTCAGCTCCTCCTGATCGATACCAGCAGCACGCCCGAGATGACGAGCAGGCCGCCCACGGCCTGCAGCCAGGTAAACGGCTCGTCGAGGCCGAGCGCGCTCGTCACCGCCACGCTAACGGGCCCGACTGCGCCGATGAGCGCGAAGTGGTTCGCGCCGATGCGCTTCAGCGCTTCGGCCTGCAGGAACACGGGCACGACGGTGCTCACCGTCGCAAGGACGATGGCGTAGCCCCACACGGCGCGCGGCAGATCGAGCGCCGGCAGGCCGTCGAGCACGAAGAACTGGATGATGGCCGGAATCGAGGAGACCATCATGCTGTACGCAGTGAAGCGCATTGAGCCCACGCGTCTCACGAGCTGGCTGCCCGCCACCAGATACACCGCATAGCAAAACGCGCCCGCGAAGATGAGCAGCGCGCCGAAGAGAAAGAGCCTGCCTTCGCTGCTGGGGGCGATCTGGCCGGACACGACGAGCGCGATGCCGGCGTAGCTGACCACGAGCGCGACGAGCTCCCTTGCGGTCGGCTTCTTGTGCAGGAACACGAACGAAAGCAGCAGCACTATCGTGGGAAAAAGGAAAAGGATCAGCCGGCCTACGCCGGCGCCGACATATTGCAGGCCGATGAAATCGAGGAAGCTTGCGCCGTAGTAGCCGATGAGCCCGAGCCCGCCGATCGCCGCCCAGTCGCGCGGGCGCAGAGGCGGCTCCTGCTTGCGCTGCCACCAGCCGATGGCGACGAAGAACGGCAGAGAAAGCGTCATGCGCAGAAAGAGCAGCGTCGTCGGACTGACCGGATGCGCGGCGTAGGAGAGCTTGATGAGAATCGGGCGGATGGAGAACGCCAGCACCCCGGTGACGGCGAACGCGATGCCCCAGCCGCGGTAAGCGGCCGGGGTCAATGCGAGTTGTTCTTCGCTGCGGGGAAGGGCGAAGGCATGACGTAAAATCATACTATGGCGGGCCACAGCAAATGGGCGAACATCAAGCACCGCAAGGCCGCGGCGGATGCGAAGAAGGGCAAGGTCTTCACGCGGCTCATCAAGGAGATCACCGTCGCGGCGAAGCTCGGCGGCGGCGATCCCAACGCGAATCCCCGCCTGCGTCTCGCGATGGACAAGGCGCGCGAAGCCAACATGGCGAAGGACAGCGTGCAGAACGCGGTCAAGCGCGGTTCCGGCCAGCTCGAGGGCGTCACCTACGAGGAAATCCGCTACGAGGGCTACGGCGCGGGCGGCGCCGCGGTGATGGTCGATGTCCTCACCGATAACCGCACCCGCACGGTTGCCGAGATCCGCCATGCCTTCACCAAGAACGGCGGCAACCTCGGCTCCGACGGGTCGGTCGCCTATCTCTTCAAGCACTGCGGCCAGTTCGTCTTCGCGCCCGGCACGAGCGAGGAGAAAGTGATGGACGTCGGCCTCGACGCCGGCGCGGAAGACGTGGTGAAGAACGACGACGGCTCGGTCGAGCTGATCTGCCCGCCGGCGCAGTTCGACGCGGTGAAGTCTGCGCTGGAGAAAGCGGGCCTCAAGCCCGAGCTCGCCGAGATCACGATGAAGCCGACGACCGAGATCGACCTGCGCGGCGACGAGGGAGGGCGCATGCGCAATCTCATCGACGCGCTCGAGAACCTCGACGACGTGCAGAACGTCTACACCACGGCGGTGATCGACTGACCAAGGGGAATATTTCCCTGCGCATCCTCGGCATCGATCCCGGCCTTCAGATCACCGGCTTCGGCGTGATCGAGAGCGCGGGCACGAAGCTGCGCTACGTCGCGAGCGGCTGCGTCAAATCCGGCGCGGGCGACCTCGCGGCGCGTCTCAAGGCGATTCTCGAGGGGCTGAACGAAGTCATCGCCGCGCACGGGCCCGCCGAGGTCGCAGTCGAGAAAGTCTTCGTCAACGTCAACCCGCAGTCCACTCTCGCGCTCGGCCAGGCGCGCGGCACGGCGATCTGCGCGGCGGTCATTGCCGGCCTCCCGGTCGCCGAGTACACCGCGCTGCAGGTCAAGCAGTCGGTGGTCGGCAACGGCCACGCCAATAAGGAGCAGGTTCAGCACATGGTGAGGCAGCTTCTCGCGCTGCCGGGCAATCCGGCGCCGGATGCGGCCGACGCGCTCGCCTGCGCCATCTGCCACGCCCACGGCAAGCAGCTGGGGTCGCTATCCACGCGCGGCATGCGCATGAAGAACGGCAGGCTCGTGTGATCGGGCGCATCTCGGGCAAGCTCGCCGTCAAGCAGCCGCCGCAGGTCCTCGTCGACGTCGGCGGCGTCGCCTACGAGCTCGACGTGCCGATGAGCACGTTCTACAGCCTTCCCGCGACCGGCGAGCCGATCACGCTCTACACGCACCTCATCGTGCGCGAAGACGCGCACATGCTCTACGGCTTCGCCACGCTGGAAGAGCGCAGCGCCTTCCGCCAGCTCATCCGCATCTCCGGCGTCGGCGCCCGCACCGCGCTCGCGGTGCTCTCGGGGCTCTCGGTCGCTGATCTCGCGCAGGCCGTGGTGATGCAGGACGCTGCTCGCCTTACCAGGGTCCCCGGCATCGGCAAGAAGACCGCCGAGCGGCTGCTATTGGAATTGAAAGGCAAGCTCGCGGAGGTCGCCGCCACGCCCGCTCAGGAGCACGCTTCCGACATCCTCAACGCGCTCCTCGCGCTCGGCTACAGCGAGAAGGAAGCTTTGCTCGCGGTCAAAGGCCTCGCTCCCGGCATCGCTGTCGCCGAGGGCATTCGCGCGGCGCTGAAGGTTTTGGCGAAGCCCTGAGGCTTGTCAGCGACCTTGCTCGGGAAGAAGAATGACAAACCTGATTGACGCCCTCATCCTCGGCATCGTCGAAGGCCTGACCGAGTTTCTGCCCATCTCGAGTACCGGCCACCTCATTCTCGCGGGCGATCTCATCGATTTCTCGCATCCGGGGCGCGACGTGTTCTATGTCGCGATCCAAACCGGGGCCATGCTTGCGGTGGTGTGGGAATACCGCGCCCGCTTTTTTCGCGTCGATCTTCAGCTCTGGCGCAACCTCATCGTCGCCTTCATTCCTGCGGCGGTGATCGGTCTCGCTGCCGGCTCGCTCATCAAGAGCTATCTGTTCAGGCCGGTCCCGGTGGCGCTCGCGTTCATCATCGGCGGGCTCATCATCCTGTGGGTCGACCGCGAGCACGAGACACCGCGCGTGCAGTCCACCGCCCAGATGACCTGGCTCGATGCGCTGAAAGTCGGTTTTGCGCAGTGCTTCGCGCTCATACCGGGCACGTCGCGTTCCGGGGCGACCATCATCGGCGGCATGCTGTTCGGCCTGTCGCGGCGGACGGCGACCGAGTTTTCCTTTTTTCTCGCCGTGCCGACGCTGGTCGCCGCCGGTGCCTACGACACCTGGAAACACCGCGAGCTGCTCGCGCTCGAGGACGCAGGCATGTGGACGGTCGGCTTCGTGGTGTCGTTCATTTCGGCCTTCCTCGTCATCCGCTGGCTCATTCGCTACGTGGCGACGCACGATTTCCGCTGGTTCGCCTGGTATCGCATCGCGTTCGGGATCGCGGTTCTACTGACCGCTTACTTCGGCTGGGTTAACTGGCACGCCGGCTAAGACTGTATCCACGGCAGGCCGGCCTTGCGCCAGCCGCCGACGGTGTTGCGGTGCTGCTCGGCGTCCTTGTCGCCCTCGAAGCCTTCCAGCACGTTGTAGCACTCCCGCCAGCCGGCCCGGGTCGCCGCTTCGGCCGCGCTGTGCGAGCGCGCGCCGGAGCGGCAGAGGAACATGAGCGGCTCCTCCTTGTCCGTGACCGCGGCCAGCTCGCTCAGGAACTCGGGATTGGGCCGGCTGCCCGGATAGGTCTGCCATTCCAGGGCGATGGCGCCGGGGATTTTGCCGACGTAGACGAGCTCCGGCCTTGTCCGGACGTCCACCAGCCTGGCGCCCTCCTGCATGAGCGCATGCGCCTCTGCCGGAAGCAGGGCGCCGGCGTAGGTCAGGCCGAGCTGCTTCGCCCGCTCGGCCGCCTTCTTCTTGATCTCGTCCATCAGGCACGCATTATAGGGATGCAGTCCGGTGCACCGATGTCGTGCAGCAGGCGTCCGATTGCCCTTATGCGGTGCATTTTGCTTAGGTAGAATTCCGCGCTTACTTCGGGACAATCCAGGCGCCGCTTTGGCATGGAATCTGCAGGTGTCGCCGATCCACCTACACCACTTACACCAACGCTCAGGAGACCCAGCACATGGCGATGACGCCCGATGACGTATTGAAGCTGATCAAGGACAAGGAGGTGAAGTTCGTCGACCTCCGGTTCACGGATACGCGCGGCAAGGAGCAGCACGTCACCGTCCCGGTGAAGCACTTCACGAAGGAGAAATTCGAGCACGGGCATGCGTTCGACGGCTCGTCGATCGCCGGCTGGAAAGGCATCCAGGCCTCCGACATGCTGCTCATGCCCGACGCGCCGAGCGCGCGCCTCGATCCGTTCACGGACGAGCCGGTGCTCAACATCACCTGCGACGTCTACGAGCCGATGGACGGCAAGCCCTACGAGCGCGACCCGCGCGGAATCGCAAAGCGCGCCGAGGCGTACCTGAAGTCGAGCGGCCTGGGCGAGGTGTGCTACGTCGGTCCGGAGCCCGAGTTCTTCATCTTCGACGGGGTCACCTGGAACGTCGACATGTCGGGCTGCTTCGTGAAGATCAAGTCGGAGGAAGCGCCCTGGTCCACCGGGATCGATTACGAGTCGGGCAACATGGGGCACCGCGCGCCGGTGAAGGGCGGCTACTTCCCGGTGCCGCCGGTCGACACGCTGCTCGACATCCGCAACGCCATGGTGCTCGCGATGGAGCAGCAGGGCGTCGACTGCGAAGTGCACCACCACGAGGTCGCGGCTGCGGGCCAGAACGAGATCGGCACGCGCTTCGCGCCGCTCGTGCAGCGCGCCGACTGGATGCAGATCCTGAAGTACACGGTCTGGAACGTCGCGCACTCCTACGGCAAGACCGCGACCTTCATGCCGAAGCCGGTGGTCGGCGATAACGGTTCCGGCATGCATTGCCACCAATCGGTCTGGAAGGGCGGCAAGAATCTTTTCGCCGGCAACGGCTATGCGGGCCTTTCCGACTTCGCGCTGCATTACATCGGCGGCATCATCAAGCACGCCAAGGCGCTCAACGCGATCACCAATCCGGGC
>SCTY01000004.1 GCA_004297625.1 Betaproteobacteria bacterium
TCTACCTGCCGCCGGGCACGGGCTGGCCGCAGCGCGTGCACGGCGCCTTCGTCGCCGACCACGAGGTGCACAAGGTGGTCGAGCACCTGAAGAGCCTGGCGGCGCCCGAGTACATCGAGGAAGTGCTAGAGCCGGCGGCGCCGGAAGAGGGCGCGGGCGGCGGGGACAGCGAGGGCGGCGAGAAGGACCCGCTCTACGACCAGGCGGTGGAGATCGTGGTGCGCACGCGCCGGCCGTCGATTTCGCTGGTGCAGCGCCACCTCAGGATCGGCTACAACCGCGCCGCGCGCCTGATCGAGGACATGGAGCGCGCGGGCCTCGTCTCGCCGATGCAGCCGAACGGCAATCGCGAAGTCCTGGTTCCGGCCAAGGTGGATTGATGCGCGGGCTGCGATTGGCGCTGCTTGCCGCCTTGCTCGCCGCCACGGGCGCGCAGGCCGCGGCGCTCGAGCGCTTCCGGGTCTACGTGCGCACCACGCAATCGGCGCGCGCCGACTTCGAGCAGCAGGTGGTCGACCGCAACGGCAAGCGGGTGCAGGATTCGAAGGGCAGTTTCCTCTTCCTGCGCCCAGGCCGGTTCCGCTGGAGCTACGCCAAGCCCTACCCGCAGCTCATCGTCGGCGACGGCGAGCGCGTCTGGATTCACGACCCCGACCTGCACCAGGTGACGGTGCGCAAGGTCGCGCGCGCCATCGGCTCGACGCCGGCGGCGCTGCTCGCGGGCGCAGCCGAGATCGAAAAGGCGTTCGAACTGCAGGAGGCGGGGACGAAGGACGGGCTCGAATGGCTCGACGCCAAGCCGCGCGAGCGCGACGCCGGGTTCGAGCGCGTGCGCCTCGGTCTCGGGGTCTCGGGCGTGGAGGCGATGGAACTGGTGGACCAGTTCGGTCAGACCACGCTGCTGCGGTTTTCGAACATCGTGCGCAATCCGAAGCTCGCAGGCACCGAATTCCGCTTCACGCCGCCGCCGGGGGCGGATGTGCTCGGAGAGAAGTAGATTTTCGGACGTCATCCCGCGATGAGGACGCCGTGTCAGAGGTTTTTTTGGCCATCTCTGCCGACTTGCGGACCCCGCAAGTCGGCAGATCGGGGAAACCCGTGATGCGACCGCGCATCTTGCACGCGCGGCGGCGAACGAAACCATGACCGACCTCTTCGGCAAGCCCGAACCCCAGGCGCCGCTCGCCGATCGCCTGCGGCCGCAGACGCTCGACGAGGTGGTCGGCCAGCGCCACCTCCTCGGGCCGGGCAAGCCGCTGCGCCTCGCCTTCGAATCCGGCAAGCCACACTCGATGATCCTCTGGGGGCCGCCGGGCACCGGCAAGACGACCCTCGCGCGCCTGATGGCGAAGGCCTTCGATGCGGAGTTCATCGCGCTCTCGGCGGTGTTCTCGGGTGTGAAGGACATCCGCGAGGCGGTGCAGGGCGCGGAGCACGAGCTCGCGCGCTCGGGACGGCATACGATCCTTTTTGTCGACGAGGTGCACCGCTTCAACAAGGCGCAGCAGGACGCGTTCCTGCCTTACGTGGAGCGCGGCCTCGTCACCTTCATCGGCGCCACCACCGAGAACCCGTCGTTCGAAGTGAACAGCGCGCTGCTTTCGCGCGCCACGGTGTACGTGCTCGAGAGCCTCTCGGAGGACGATCTCGCGCAGCTGCTCGCGCGCACCGGCGTGCCGGTGGACGAGCAGGCGCGGGCGCGCCTGATCGGATTTGCCGATGGCGATGCGCGGCGCCTGCTGAACGCGGTCGAAATTCTGCAAACCGCCGCGCGCTCGGCGGGCGTGGCGGCGATCGATGGCGCCTTCGTCGAGCAGACCCTCGCGGCCAACCTGCGCCGCTTCGACAAGGGCGGCGAGCAGTTCTACGACCAGATCTCGGCGCTGCACAAGGCGGTGCGCGGTTCCGACCCCGACGCTTCGCTCTACTGGATGGTGCGCATGCTCGACGGCGGCGCCGATCCGCTCTACGTCGGACGGCGCGTGGTGCGCATGGCGGTCGAGGACATCGGCCTCGCGGACCCGCGCGCGCTCAGGATCGCGCTCGATGCCTGCGAGACCTACGAGCGGCTGGGTTCGCCCGAGGGCGAGCTCGCGCTCGCGGAAGCGGTGCTCTACATGGCCTGCGCCGCCAAATCGAACGCCGTTTACGGCGCCTATAATGCGGCCCGCGCGTTCGTCGCCGAAGACGGCACGCGGCCGGTGCCGCTGCATATCCGCAACGCGCCGACGCGGCTCATGAAGGGCCTGGGCTACGGCAAGGGCTACCGCTACGCGCACGACGAGGAAGACGCCTACGCCGCGGGCGAGAACTACTTCCCCGAGGGCATGCCGGCGGTGCAGTGGTACCGGCCGACCGATCGTGGGCTCGAGGCGAGAATCCGCGAGAAGCTCGAAAGCCTGCGCAGCCGCGACCGCGCGGCGGGAAAGACCCGATGATCGACATCCAGCTTCTCAGGACCGACCTCGACGGCGTCGCCGCGCGGCTGCAGTCGCGCGGCTTCGCGTTTCCGCGCGAGGCGTTCCTCGCGCTCGAAGCCGAGCGCAAGGACATCCAGACGCGCACCCAGGACTGGCAGTCCAGGCGCAACGCGCAGGCGAAACGCATCGGCCAGGCCAAGTCGAAAGGCGAGGACGTGGCGACCCTGATGGCGGAGTCGGCCGAGATCAACGCGGGGCTCGGCACGCTCGAGGCACGGCTCGCGCAGGTGCAGGGGAAACTGCAGTCGCTGCTGGAAGTGATTCCGAACCTGCCGCACGAAAGCGTGCCGCCGGGCGACGGGCCGGGGCAGAACGTCGAGCAGCGCCGCTGGGGTGCGCCGCGCGCCTTCGACTTCGCCGTGAAGGACCATGTCGATGTGGGCGCCGCCCTCGGCGGGCTCGATTTCGACACTGCCGCCAAGCTGGCGGGCGCGCGCTTCACGGTGATGAAGGGCGACGTCGCGCGCCTGCACCGCGCGATCGCGCAGTTCATGCTCGACGTGCACACCGAGGAGCACGGCTACACCGAGGTGTACGTGCCCTACATGGTGAGCGGCGAGTGCGCCAACGGCGTTTCCAGCCTCGCCAAGTTCAGGGACGACCTGTTCAAGCTCGAGGGGCGCGACCTCTATCTCATCCCGACCGCCGAATATCCGGTGACGAATTTCGTGCGCGACGAGATCGTGCCGCTCGAAGCGCTGCCGCTGAAGTACGTGTGCCATTCGCCGTGCTTTCGCTCCGAGGCCGGGGCGGCGGGCAAGGACACGCGCGGCATGATCCGGCAGCACCAGTTCGACAAGGTGGAGCTGGTGCAGATCGTGCAGCCCGGAAAGTCGTACGCGGCGCACGAAGAGCTGACCGGGCATGCCGAGGCGATCCTCAAGCGGCTGCAGCTGCCCTACCGGGTCGTCACGCTCTGCACCGGCGACATGGGCTTTGCGGCGGCGAAGACCTACGACATCGAGGTCTGGCTGCCGTCGCAGAAGGATTACCGCGAGATTTCTTCCTGCTCCAATTATGAGACTTTCCAGGCGCGGCGCATGCAGGCGCGCTACCGCAACGAAAAAGGCAAGCCCGAGATCGCGCACACCTTGAACGGCTCGGGGCTGGCGGTGGGGCGCACGCTGGTGGCGATCCTCGAGAACTGCCAGAACGCCGACGGCTCGATCACGGTGCCCGAGGCGCTGCGGCCCTACCTGCGCGGCGCCGAAAGGATCGCCCGCGCCTGATAGAATCCGCACCTCGCTTTTCCCAGCTCGACCGCGGAGAGATGGCAGAGTGGTCGATTGCGGCAGACTCGAAATCTGTTGTACCCATCGGGTACCGGGGGTTCGAATCCCTCTCTCTCCGCCACAATTCAACTACTTACGCAGCCAGCAGGTGCTTCAGACGCTTCTTCACTGTGACGAATTTGTGCCGTGAAGCTTGCGCCGAGGCTCAACCGCTCCGCGTGAGCCTTCAGGTGCTCGGGGGAGAGGTGAGCGTAGCGGTTCACCATCTCCAGCGTTTCCCAACCCCCAAGCTCCTTCAGCACGTATAGCGGTGTGCCGAGCTGCACATGCCAGCTTGCCCAGGTGTGCCGTAGATCGTGCCAGCGGAAATTCTTGATGTCCGCTTGCTTGCAACCGGCCAACCACGCCTTTTGAGCGTAGCTGTGCCAGCAATCGACCGGCTCACCATCGGGACCGACAAAGACGCGCCGAAGGTGTTTCCCCAACTGCTTGCGAATTACTGCCACCGCGTCTTCGTTCAGTGGTACGCCGATTGCCCTGCGCGCCTTCGCCTGATCCGCGTGCACCATCGCCACGCCGCGCTGCAGATCGACCTGCGACCACTCCAAGCCGTACACGTTTGCCTGCCGCAGCCCTGTGGCCAAAGAAAACCGCGCCATCGCTGCTAGCCAGTCCGGAAGGCATGCGAGCAGGGTTTCAGCTTCCTGCCTCGTAATCCATCGAACCCGCAGCTTCGGCTCCTGGTACATCTTCAGCTTTGGCGCGCGGTCCAGCCATTCCCACACGCCAGCGGCCTTTATCAGAATCGCGCGAAGGCACGCGATGTAGCGGTTCCGTGTGGCCGGCTTTGCCTTTGGCTTGCTCTTTTCGAGCAGGTCCGCCGTACCGTTCCGCGTGATCGCATCCAACGGCTGCCCCTGAAAGTGCTCGGTCCAGAACGCGACCTGCCTCTCGTACTCCTTGAGGCTCGCCTTACCCTCGGATTCCTTCAAAAACCGCAGAGCTGCTTCATCCCACGTCCGCCTGGGCCTGTCGCCTAGCTTGAATCTTCGCCAAGCCTCGGCCTTTACGCGGTCGTGGTATTCCTGCGCGGCCTTTCGATCCGGCGTTTCAGCCGACTCTCTAATTCTTTGGCCGCTTGGCGTGGTGATATCAATCCACCACGTGCTTCCACGCTTGCGAAGTGACATTCATTCTCCTTTCCCGGTGTCACCCGCAACGCTTGCCGAGGCAGAGCATAGAGCGAGCGCAAGTAGTCGGCAAGGTCGGCCTCGATGAAGACCCAACGCTTGCCGGCCTTCGCGCCGGGGAGCTGGCCCATACGAGCGCGACGGCGCACCGATTCCGGGTGCATCTTCAGGAATTGCGCAGCCTCAACGAGTGCGAGCGTTCGCACGGTGACGGGACCATTTGAGATAGCCTCCCTTACATTCATGGTTCACGAACGCGCAGTCGTCCGGCGGCCAGACCGCAGCTTCATTGCAGTCGGCCTGCAGTCCTTTTGCAGTCGATCCGCCGCCGTTGCGCCAACTTCCATCGATTTGCTTTTCGATCCGATCCATCGCGTCTTGCTGCTCTTCGTTTGCTGCCTCGATGTGGCTGGTGTGTGCTGCCTGTCCGGTTAGTGTTTCTGTCCGTCCCGGCCGCTAGGCGTGCCGGGATCTACGAGGGACGCGGGACACCACTCCCGCTTTGTGCAGTCTTCCTTTTGCTGCTCGCCGCGGCTGCACCCGCTCTTGGCTTCGATGGCGTTTCCTGTGGGAACTCGACTCATCGAGTTGAGCCATAACCCAAGGCTCAGGGGTGCGCGGGTTGCGCGCGGGTCAAACGACGCCCGTTGAGGAACGGGCAGGGGGACGAACCGCATTGCGCGGTTGTACGGGGTGATGCGCCAGGGAGCTCATCACTTGGTTGCGGCACTGGCAATATCGGCTCGAAACCCGCACCGTTGCGTGCCTGTGCGCAGCGTCACTACCCGCTCGCGGCTAGTGACGCTGCCATTGGCGCACACGAATTGCCGCAGGAATGCGGACATGGGTTGGCGCAGCGCAGGGATCGCGTCGGCCGAGGCCGGCGAGATGTGCTGGCACGAGTCCGCCGGCGAGCCTTACGCGTGGGCGCCTGAATGGCGCATCAGACGTTCAGCCGAGGCAGGGGTACGGACTATGGACGGCGGGTAAACCGTCTTCGACGGCCACGCGCGGGAAGCAGCAAATCGCTATGTCGATGCGATGCGATGTACTGCGGCCGGGACGCGATCTCCTACGTCATGCGCAACACGGCGCGCCCCGAGGGGCGGATGCTTACGTGTATCTCCGGGCCTTGCGGCCACTGGCTTTCAGGAGATCAGCCAGGTTTTGGCGCTCTCGCGAGCAAAGGGCGATGCGTAACGGGCATCAAGCGGGCTGACACAGCCAACGAAATTCAATACCGTCCGGCGCAGTCCACTGACATATTCTATCGATCGCTTGCTCATCGAGATGGCAGTTCAACGAGGCACCTCGCAGATGCCCCTGTGACCGTGGAATTGAATCGAAAGTTCCCGCGCGCTCGGTTGCCGGGTGCGTGGCCAAAAACTGTTAGCACTGCTGACAGTTGGCACACTCACAAAAGCTCGGCAGATCAGAAAGGTGATTTGCGTCTCGTCTGCGTCTTGTCCCGAGAGAATACGGTAGCAACTACCGGTTACGCCCGGTCAAGAAGAGTCGCCCTGCGGGCTGTGCGTGCCCGGTGTGCAAGTCTGGAAACGTCGGTACGAGAGGGCATCTACATTTCAAGTCCGTCGCGCCCCCCCTGCGTCGAATAGGTCGAATGACGGCTGCGCGATCGCACGCGGGCTGGCGGGTAGAACGCTGGCGGCGCGCTCTACAGTTGCGTGCCGAGCCGGGTAAGCCAGTCCGGCGTGACATCCAGTATCCATGCCTCGATTCGTTTGTTCGCGCGTTCCGCGGACGCAAATCGAACCCGCGGCCCACCCAGGGGTACACGATATCGCGTGCTTCGCCGTTCTTCGCGCGCAGCGCGTCTATCCCGGCAAGAATCGGACGGTAACGCTGGTACTGCTCGTGCTTGCCGAGGAACGCGAGTACCGGAACGCTCAACGCGTCGAGTTCCGTCGCCGGACCGGACTCACGCCTTCGACTTGTCGCAGCGAGTTCGTAAGCCGAGCGAGTGCGGCGCGTGGATGACCTCTTGTGACCCGACTGCTCGACTGCCCACCGAAATTGGGTCAGTCCAATAGCGACGTAAGCCGCGGTCATATCTTCGCCATCAGGCGCGTGAGGGACGAGATGATCGCTATCTCCTGCGAAGCGTCACGATGACGCCCGGTGAAGCGATTCGATAAGTCTGGCCAGATGCGTTTCGTTCGTGCTCGGGGAGAGCAATACGGAGCGGAGGATCAGTTGCTCTCGCCACCGGGACAGACTGACCCAAGGCGCACCGTACGCTCCCAGCGTCTGATGCGCCAGTCGCATCGCATTTTCATCGTTGTCGCGGTATCGAAAGCACAACAAATTGAGGTCGGGAACATGCGTGGGCTCCAGAAACCGGTCCGACGAGAGCATTCTCCAGAAATCGCCTGCCAGGTCGATCGTGCGATCGACCTGGTCGCCCACGGCGCGCGCGCCAACGTAGCGCAGGACGGCCCAAAGCGTCACCGCGTCGGCGCGCCTCGATCCCTGCAGGCCCCAACGACCGCGGTGTGCTTCACCGGTCGCGGAGTACGGCAGCTCGACGCTCAGCTCGCGATCGAACCGATCGCGGTCCTTCACCCATACGATGGACGAAACGCGCGGCACGTACAGCCACTTTTGCGGGCCGACCGCGACGCTGTCAGCCGAATCGAGTCCGCGCAGCAGCTCGCGATGCCGATGCGAGAAGGCGAGCGCGCCCCCGTGGATCGCATCGACGTGCAGCCATGCGTCATGTGCCCTGCTGATCTCGGCCAACCCCTGGATGTCCTCAACCGCGCCGTGAACCGTGGAACCGAGGATGCCGACGACGACCTTCCGCCGCGCGCCAGACGCGCGAAGCGCCGTGCGCAGGCTGGACAGGTCGGCACGTCCCAGAGCGTCGCCCGAAACGACATGCACCTGACTGGCAGCAATACCGAGCACAGCCGCCGATTTTCTGATGGATACATGCGCGCACTCGGGCAGAAACAGCGCGCACTGCGCTCGCTTGTCCACGTCCCCAAACCCACCTACCGCTGCGAACAGCGCAGTGAGGTTGGCAATCGACCCGCCACTGGCAAACGTTCCCGCCCATTCCGCCGACAACCCGAGGCGTGCGCCGATATCGCCGATCACCATCTCCTCGACGCGGCTGGCGAAGGGGGCAAGCTCGCGAAACAGCAGGTTGTTGTTGACGGCGGAGACCAGCGCGTCGGTGAAAGCCGCGGCGGGGTGCGGCGCGGTATCCATATGTCCCATCATGCCGGGGGACGCCAGCCCCGCGCTGCCGGTCAGGAAACAGCGAAATACTTCCGTCAGTCCTTCGATTCCCTCACCAGCGTCGGGAATCGCACCTATATCCGGCTGCGCCGCAGGACTGAACTGCGTCGCCTCATAGGCTCGCCGAATCATTGCTGTCGCAATCTCGCCGGCAGTCTCGAACGGAAAATGGCGAAACGCCTCCACGTTTCAGCCGCGAAGCGTGGCCATGAGATCCCGGACTGTCGTTTCGGTCGCGCCTCGGATCCGCGCATTCGGACGGCCGGTAGCGAAAGCGACTGCAAGTACAATTTCATCGGCCCGCGGGGCGCCCGGAACGCGGAACTCGATCGTGTCCATCGCGTCGTAGTCCCATGCGTCGTCAATTCCGCCGAGCACAATGTCGAGGCTCGCGCCCGGTCCACCGCATTTCGCGTTTCCAGGAATCAAGGCAAGCCCCGCTTTGACCGCCGATCGCATGGCAAGGCCGATCTTGCAGTGGATCATCGCTGCCCCCTGCTCAAGGTCCCCCGCCTCTCCGACGATGACGCCCTTGCCATAGGCCCGCGGTGTCTGTTCCCCCAACGCGTCCAGCGCACGAGCGCTCAGGAGTTCTCCCGCACGAACCGATATTTCCACGAACTCGCTGAGGTCGTCTTGCGCGGGAGCGCCTGCTCGCGGGTTCTTGATCACGGCGCAGGCCATTGCACGCCGCACCGATGGACTCACTGCGCGGCCCGCGTGTTGCAGAATTTCCTGCGTCACGACGTAGATTTCCCGGATATCCATGGACGATTCCTTTACTAGAAGTTCCACCGCTCCGCGAGTTGCTGCCCCACGCGCAGGGTTTTGCCTTGTCCCTGGGCGACAACGACGTTTTGGCCGAATGTCGCGCCACCGACGCGCTGATCCATCCTGTAGCGCATCAGGAGATCGAGGGGAGCGGGTCCAATCTCGCCGCTCTGCTGGTCCACGGACGGAATCGAGCAGCGCGCGCAAGGCTTCACGGGCCGCAACTCGACCCCGTCCCCCACGAGCGCTTCGACATGATCCTCGTCGTAGGGCGCGAGGCCGCTGACCACGATGTTGGCCCGGAAGCGCTCGACCGGAAGCGTCGCATGACCCCCTATGCGCCATCGTTCGTTGAAGTCCCCAAGCGACGCCTCGCTGACGAGCAGAATCGGGAACCCGTCCGAAAACAGGTTGAGCACTTCCATGCCGCCGGTCCACCGCGCGCTTGAGGACCGCTTCGTGGCGCGGTCGAAGCGCACGAGCCGAGCCGGCAGATCGAGCAAGCGCGAGAACCAGTGGGCGGCTGCGTCGCCTGCATCGAACGCCGCCAGCCGTTGTTCCCAGATTTCCACGGTTACGCGTTTGCCTTCGATCCGCTCTCGGTCAAGCGGGACCTCGAGGTGGGGAAGGCCCCGGGCATCCACTCTCAGCGAATGCGCCTCGACGCACGGCCTTGCGCGCGCGAGGGCCGGGAGTCCGCGCTGCGTGAGAAAGCGGTGTTCCGCGTCTACCACCATCCACTCGCGGTCCGCGAGCCCTTGCGCCTCGAGTCCGAACGGCGTAAGCGTGGCCTCCCGCATCGCGATTCCCGCACACGATTTGATCGGGTAGAGATTGAGGCCAGTGATCGTCGCCATCTGTCGCTTCGCTCAAGCGCCTGCTTCGCGTACGCGCCTCGCCTCGCGCGCAAGGAGGTGCACGTACGCGACCCGCAACAGCCCGGGCGCCACACCGACCGCTTCGGCCCTTCTCAGCATGTCGCCGATGAGGTGATTCGATTCGAGACGATGGCCTGCCTCGAGGTCGCGCAGCATCGAGGCAGTGAACGCCGATCCCGGCTCGGTGAGTATCCGGATCGCGTCCTCGCGGGCTGCGGAACGCGGCGGAAATCCGCTGCGAGCAGCGGTCTGCGCGCAGACTTCGAGCGCTTCCAGCATGAGCGCGCGTCCGCCCTCCGCAGCCACAACGTCCCCCACGGCAGCCCGCATCAGGCATGTCATGGACGCCAGCGTGCAAAGGAAGATGTACTTCTCCCACAGTTCCTGCATCACATTCTCGGTGTGTAGGCATTCGACCCTGGTCCTAGCGAACAGGTTCGCAAGCGAGTCGAGCACGGATCGTGCGTGGCCGGCGTTAGCGTCGCGGATCCCGAAGGTAATGCGATGGATCGCGTTGAGATGCCGGACCGCGCCGACGGGATCGAGCATAGCGGCCAGATGGCAGCATCCGCCGGCGACGCGTGCGCGGCCGAAACGCGTGTCGAGGAGATCGTAATGCGCGAGCCCGTTGAGCAAGGGCAGCAACAACGTATTCGGGCCGATCCCCGGTACCACCGCGTCCGCGGCAGATTCGAGGTCGTACGCCTTGCAGGAAAGGACGACGAGGTCGTAAGGTCCGTCGATTTCGCTTTCGAGCAGCGCGGGCACCGGGCGGCGGAAGCCCCCGCACGGACTCTCGACCACGAGCCCCTGCGTGCGCAATTGAGCGGCGCGCGAAGGCCGCACGAGAAAGCTGACATCCGTGCCAGCTTCCATGAGACGCGCGCCGAAATAACCGCCCGTGGCGCCGGCGCCCAGGATTAGGATTCTCATTGATCTCCGCCGTGTCTGTCCACGATAGTAGACAGAGGATGCCGCGCCGTCAAGCCCGCGTGCGCCTCAGTCCCTATCCGACCCGGCTGTAGTCGATGACTATGTAGAAGACCGCAGGGTCGGTCGCGGACGGATTGTCGAACCGGTGTCCGACGTCGGCTCCGTAGAAAATCGCGTCCCCTGCGCCGAGCTTGAACTTTCGTCTGCCGAGAACCAACTGCAATTGTCCGGCGCTCACGGCAAGCGTTTCCCGGACGCCGGCCCTGTGCGGCGGGAACTCGCCGGAACTCTGGCCGGGCGGGAGGATGTTCACGACCAGATCCACCGTGCGGCCGCGACCCACCGGCGAAAGCGAGCGCCGTTCGAACCCCGTCCTGGCGACGCGAAAGACGGGTTGGTTCTTCACGCGCAGCAGCACCGGGTGGCGCCGGGCGATTGCAACCGGACCGCCGATCAGCTGTGAAATGCTGATTTTGAGTCCCTCCGCCAGCTTGCCGAGCACCGTGGCGGTAGGCGAGGCGCGCCCGCGTTCGATCTTGGAGAGCATCGAGCGGCTGACGCCAGTTTGCCTCTCCGTATCGCGCAAGGTGAGCCCGCGCTCCAGGCGCACGCGCCTGACACGCGCGCCAAGCGCGCCGCGCGGTACGTTCGAATGGTTCACTCCTTCTCCAGCAGGTTCATCAGACTCGACACCGGGCGTTGTCCTACCACCACATGTCCTTGTCCTGCGGGTACTGGCTCGCAACCCAAGTCTCATGCATCACCGCCGCAGGCGCGGTCAACAAGAATGCACAAAAGCGCAAGCGCTCGCATCGAACCTCCACGATTTGGACTGCGAGACATTTCCGGAGTGCGGCAATCATATCCTGGCGAAGAAGCTCGCAGGACCGCCGAGGCGGCGTGGAGCGCCCGGCTGAACGGCTACACAAGTATTCCTACTCCGCCCGGCACGCCTGCAATATCGGGTACTCGCTTATGCCAGACCGTCTGTCTTCAGGTTTTCCGCTCTGTAGCAAAGCACTCCGGCTTAACCAAGGCAGCCGAGGCGTCGGGCCCGAGTCCCGATTCGCTCAGCATCGTGATGGAACCAAGCAGTCCCCAAGCGCTGAATGGGCTGGCCGCAATCGGTCTCCGGTTCGCGATCATGCCAGGCGTCGCCGTGCCACAGGAAACTTGCCGCGGGCACCTCGTGGGTGTGCGCCTCTCGCTACGGTTGATGCGGAATTTCTCGGCGCTCTATCCGAAAGACGAGGTCCGCTCGCAGCTCATCGTTACCTTCCTGCATTTCGCGACGACGCGGCTGGCGGCGCGATCTACAGTTGCGTGCCGAGCCGGGTAAGCCAGTCCGGCGCGACATCCAGTATCCATGCCTCGATTCGTCTGTCCGCACCGGTCAGGACGAACGCGCCGAGCATCAGCATCACGCCGCCGAGGACCTTCTTGCCGGTGCGCCCCGCGGCAAGAAGGCGGCCACGCAACCGGATCGTTACCTGCCGCGAAAGCGCACCGAGAGCGACGAGCGGCAACCCGGCGCCCAGCCCGAAAAGGGCCATCACCAGCGCCACCTGGGTAAGCTGCTCGCCCTGGCTCGCGAGCGTGATGGCCGCCCCGAGCGTCGGCCCCACGCATGGGCTCCATACGACGCCAAGCAGCAATCCCAGCACGAACTGTCCGGACAGGCCATCGGCTGAAATTCCGGACAGCATGCGCTGACCGGCGCTCGCCAAGCCGGAAGTGGCGAGCGCGAAGCGGTCCTGCAACAGCGTCGAAAGCAATAGAACGCCGAATCCGAGGAGCACTACCGCAGCGGCGGTGCGAAAGGCCTCCGGCTCGAGACCGATACTCGCGCCAAGGCTGGCGAGCAGTGCGCCGACGAGAGTGAAGGAAAGGGCGAGTCCCGCCGCGAGCGCCCAGGCGCCCAGCCGGTGCGCGGCCAGCGCCGAGCCGATCAGGATCGGCACCAGCGGCAGCACGCAGGGCGACAGCGTCGAAAGCCCTCCGGCGGCGAAGGCGATGCCGTAGGTGCCGAAACCGAAATCCATCGTTCGCCGATACTCAGAGCGCCTTGGCGAGGTCCGCCGCGATTGCGTCCTTATTCGTCTGCGCGATAGAGCGGGCCACCTCTTTCGTGCCCTTGAACACGATCAGCGTGCTCTGGGAGCGCACCCCGAAGCGCTTGAGTACCGCCTTCTGAAGATCATAGTCGACGATGAAAACTGCGAACCCGGCAAACTCCTTGCGACCGAGGAGCCCTCCGAGCACTTCCTCCTGAACGCGGCAGACGGGACACCAGTCGGCGTGGACGGAGACCAGCACCGGCTTGCCGGCCCGTTGGGCGGCTTCGAATTCGGCCGCATCGAACGGACGCTCCGCAGCCCGGAGTGCGCCTGAAAGGAAAAGCCCGGCAACCAGCAACAGGGTCGAACACCAAATAGACCGCGTCGCGCGCATGTCCAGAGTCCTTCTTTCGTCGTCGCTATGGCCGGATATAGTTCCAGCCTTGGCGCTGCCGCTCCATCAACTGCACCACGCCGGCCTTGACGTGGCCGATTCCGGCGATCAGGTCCGCGTTGGTGAGTTTCATGTTGTGCATCGTGTTGTCGCAGGCAACGACCGCAACGTTGTCGTCGAGCGCGCCGTTGACGCGGTCAACCACCTTGGACTCGGCCCTCAGCATGTTAAGGCCCGGGCCGTAAGCGACGATCTCGATCTCGACATTTTCCTTGCCGAGATCCGCCTGGACGTTTTTCGCGTTATTGAGCGCCAGATTCCACTTCACCGGATCGTTATCGCTCACCTGGAAGATGACTTTGTACTTCGCATTGGCTTGCGGGGCGCTCTTCACGGTTGCTGCCTGCTGCGCAAGAGCGTTGGGAATGGCCGTGAAGATGGTGCCGGCGGCGAACAGTGCGGCGATTACTGCCTGTCTCATATTTCCTCCTCGATGAATCGGGTTGCGGGCTTGCTCCGGACGTATTGACGCCGCAAGGCCCGGGAATATTCCATCACCGGGCCCGGTCCGGGGTGGAATAAACTGGACGGGTACTTCGTCTAATCCCGGTGCAAGGAGTTCGAATGCTGTTTGGCATTCAAGCCGCAGTGCGGCGGGAGGTTGCGCGGTCGCGCCAGGCGCTCTATCGGCTTGCGTACGCCTGGTGCCACGACGCATCGCTCGCGGACGACTTGGCGCAGCAGGCCATCGAAAAGGCGCTGCGCAGTGCGGCGCAGGTGCGCGATCAGGCGCGTGTGCGAGGCTGGCTCTGCCGCATCCTCGCCAATTGCCTGCGCGACCATTTCCGCGCCACGCGCGAGCACGAGGACGTGGACCGTCTTGTGGACACGATTGCGGCAAGCGGCCTGACCCCGGAAGAGGCGCATGCCGGCGCGCAGCTTAGCGCGCGGGTGCGCGATGCAGTCGCCCGGTTGCCGCTGGGGCAACGTCAGGTCGTGACGCTGGTCGATCTCGAGGGCTGCAGCTATGCCGAAGTCGGCGAAGCGCTGGAGATTCCGATCGGCACAGTGATGAGTCGGTTATGCCGCGCTCGGCAGTCACTGCGCGAGCAGCTGCTTGCCGTGATGGCGGATGAGCGGGAAGCGAAGCTTCGGAGCGTGAAATGAGCGAAGAACACAGGGTTTCTGCCGAGATGCAGAGTGCGTTTGTCGATGGTCAGCTCGACGCCGCCGAATGGGAGCGCGTTGCCGGGCGGATCGAAGGCGATGCGCGGCTGCGGGAAGATTTGTGCGCGCTGCGCACCGTCAAGGACATGGTTCAGCGTGCGTATGCGGAGCCGCCCGCGTGGCGGGACCGCGCCGGACGCGAACCCCTGCGTCGCTGGATACCGCTCGCCGCGGCGAGCGCGATGTTCTCGGTCGCGGGCTGGTTCGGACACGCCTGGTGGAGCGATGAAGCGCAGGGGGACCCCGTTGCCGGCTACGCGCTGCGGGGTGACTGGCGATCGCTCGATCGCAATCACGTACTGGTACACGTCAGCTCGGGGCGGCCCGAGGCGCTTGGGACGGCGCTCGACGAGGTGGAGGACGTGTTGCGTTCTGCGCGCACTGCGCACCGGAGCATCGAGGTCGAGATCGTCGCCAACAGCACGGGCCTGGATCTGCTGCACGCCGGAAACACGCCGCACGCAACGCGCGTCGCGGCGATGCGCGCCGAATTTCCCAACCTCAAATTGGTCGCCTGCGGCCAGACGCTGCAGCGGCTGCGTGAGAACGGAATCTCAGTCGAGTTGCTGCCCGGCACCGAAGTCGCGCCTTCGGCCCTCGATCAGGTGGTCAAGCGATTGCAGATCGGCTGGGTCTACGTTCGGGCCTGATGACAGGAAAACCGACGGATCAAGGCGGTGTCATTACCGATTTCGTCTCGCCGAAAGAGCGATTTCCTCCTTTTGGAGATTGACATGAGATCCGTCGCGCTATTCAGTACTTCCCTATTGTTCCTGTTCAGTGGTCTGGCGTCGGCTAATCCTCCCTCGCCCTACGTCGGGCAGGAGACGCGCGCTATCAAAGCGTTGTCGGCGCAGGAAGTTCAGGATTACCTCGAGGGCAAGGGCATGGGTCTCGCCAAGGCCGCCGAACTCAATCGCTACCCCGGTCCGGCGCATGCTCTGGAGCTTGCCGTGCCGCTCGATCTAACGATAGAACAGAAGGCACGCACTCAGGAGCTGTTCAAACGGATGCAGGAAAAGGCGATAACTCTGGGCCGCCTGCTGGTCGACGAGGAAGTGAATTTGGACAGGCTGTTTGCTACCCGAACCGTCACGCCCGAAACGCTGCGAGCAGCGCTCGAACGCATCGGCAAGGTTCAAAGTCAAGTGCGCGAGGCGCACCTGGAAGCGCATCTGGCCCAGACCGAGATACTTTCCCCGGCGCAGACTGCGAAATACGTCGAATTGCGTGGCTACGGCGCGCATCCGACCGGAAATGGCGAGCGGCAACATGGCAGGCACTGACGGTCTGATCGCACACCGGGTCGCGTCCCGGTGCGTGGTCTATGAGCGATCGGGGGCCACGTGATTTCCGGCAGATGACTTCATGCTCAGACCGCGATTGCCGGCAGCCCGACGCGGCTACCGTCGCTCATTCCGGCGAGCGTTTCCAGGCTGATAGAGCGGCTCTGGTCTGCCCGCCCGTCGTTTTGCTCGGACTGGCAAAACTGGTCTGGGTGATCGTGGGGTGGCCGCTGGGCGGGGCCGTGGACTTCGCCATGCGGCGGTCGCTTACCCCTCGCGCCATGGTTCAACCAACCCGTGGTCATAGACGAAGCGGCCCGCTGGTTCACTCGAGAGTCGACGCCCGCTACCCGTGCGGCGCGGTCGCCAGCTTCAGAAACTCGTTCAATTCCGTCGTATTCAGGTCGGACACGGCGATATACGTGAATTCGCCATCCCTGCGCGCGGCGATGTTGAATCCATTGTGCCGCGCGTCGCCGTGCGGGGCGAGCCGGCCGGCCTGCTTAGTCGGCAGCACGTAGAGATTGATCAGGTGCTCCTTGCGACGGTAGACCAGCGCGGCCACCGCCTCCTCTTCGAACACTTCGAGCCGGCCGCCCACCAGCGTGAAACCCTGCGCCGCGAAGTCCTCGACCGGCGGCGCGTATCTCAGCCGGCCGCTGAACCAGGGCTTGACAGCGTGGCTGTCGGACGACGCGACATCGACCGCGTGCGGCGACATCATCGAGCGCAGATGGGCCGAGACCAGTAGCCTTTCGCCGGCATCGCTTCTTGCAAGATTGAGCACCAACGCGGTTGCGACGACCGAGACCAGCGCCGTTGACGTCATCGCGCCCGCCAGCCGCAAGTTCCACCGGTTGCGCGATCCGGCGCGTTCGCGCCCTTCCCGCTCGAACCCGCGCTCTTGAACCGGACGCGCGGGCAGCGCACTCAGGCGGCGCGGCGCTCGGTGGCGCCGCACGCGTGCGCGCATGGCGTCGCTCAAGGCGCGCAGCACCGCATGGCGCTTCAGCAGCGACGCAGATAGCGTCGCGGTGGCGTCCACTGGCCCAAGCAAGCCGCGCCGCTCGCCATCGTCGGCTTCGCCGTCGATCAGCGCCGTCAGCAGACGTTCATCCTTTTCGTTCATAGGTGTTCATTCCCTTGTCTTTCAGTGCTTGCAGCATCATTTCGCGAGCGCGCGCCAAGCGTGACATCACGGTGCCCACCGGCGCCTCGATGACGCGCGCGATTTCCTTGTACGACAGATCCTCCAGCTCGCGCAGCACCAGCGCCTCGCGGTAATGCACCGGCAGAGCCGCAAGCGCCGCATTCAGCGCTTCGGCGTCCGACAGGCGCTCGGTCCAGCTCTCCGGGCTCTCGGCCCAGATCGATTCGTCGGCCACGTGCTCGTGCGCTTCGAGGTCGATCGGCTCTTCGTGCTGCGCCTGGTTCTTGCGCGCCGAACGCCAGTCGAAGAACACCCGGCGCACGATACCGAGCAACCATGGCCGGCCTTCTTTGCCGCGGAACGAGGCGAAGTAATGCCACGCCCGCGCGAGCGCTTCCTGTGCGATGTCCTGGGCGTGGGTGTCGTCGCCCGACAGCCAGCGCGCCAGGTTGTAGGCCGCATCCAGATGGGGCATGACCAGTCTGGCGAACCGGGAGCCGGGCTGTTCCTCTTGGGTCCTACCGAATCCGAACATCAGCTATTCCACGGCGCGATACATACCTGTTACCGACTTGTTGATGGATTTATTCCAATTGGAATGAATCCGGTACGCCAACAGTAGTTGGAGGTGCGGGCCGCAGAGTCATACTCGGATCATCCCAAGATCGCGACGCCGCATACAACCTTACACCGATTCGGAGGAGAACATGATCCGTTTGAAAATAGACCGCCGCAAGTTTCTTAAACTGGCCGGCGTGGGTGGCGCGGTGTTCGCGTCGGGATTACCCGGCTGGGCCGAGGCGCAGAGCATGGCCAAGGCCGACGACTTCCTGTTCGTCCAGCTATCGGACACGCATTGGGGTTTTCAGGGAGCGCCGAATCCGGACGCTGGTGGCACGTTGCGGAAGGCAGTCGCGGCCGTCAACGAGCTTTCGCCCGTGCCCGACTTCGTCATTTTTACCGGCGACCTGACCCACACGACCGACGATCCGCAAGAGCGGCGCCACCGCCTAACGCAGTTCAAGGAGATCGTCTCCGCGATCAAGGTCAAGGACGTGAAGTTCATCCCCGGAGAGCACGACGCCTCGCTCGACCGTGGCAAGGCGTACGGCGAGTTCTTCGGCCCGACCCACTACACCTTCGATCACAAGGGCGTGCACTTCATCGTCCTCGACAATGTATCCGATCCCGCCGCCGCGCTCGGTGAAGAACAACTCACCTGGCTCAAGGCCGATCTGGCCGGACTCGATAGAGACGCACGCATCGTCGTCTTCGCCCACCGGCCGCTGTTCGACCTGATGCCGCAGTGGGACTGGGCGACGCGCGACGGCGCCAAGGCGGTCGAGATGCTGATGCCGTTCAAGAACGCGACGGTGTTCTACGGCCACATCCACCAGGAGCACCACCACGCCACCGGGCATATTCAGCACCATGCCGCGAAATCGCTGATCTTTCCGTTGCCGGCGCCGGGCTCGCAGCCCAAGCGCGCGCCCCTGGCGTGGAATCCGGCGCAGCCCTACAGCGGCCTGGGCTTTCGCCAGGTCGGGACCAGGCCTGCGGCGTATGGGTTCGATCTGACCGAATTCCCGGTGGCGAAGAAGGCATGACGACCGGCGCAACCGCAGCATGGACGCGCCGGCGCTGGCTCAAGGCGGCGCTGGCAGCCGCCGCACCGGCGGCCCTGGGCCTGGGCACATATCACGCCGCGGCCGCGCCCCGCCAGGTCGTGATCAAGATGACGGTCAAGCGGTTCGAGTTTTCCAAGAAAGTGATCGTCGTCAAGAAGGGCGTGCCGGTCGTAATCGAGATCACGTCGCTCGACGTGCCGCATGGCTTTGCGGTCCCCGATTTCCACGCGCGGGCGGAGATCGTGATGCCGGGCAAGGTTGCCCAGGTGCGCTTTACCCCCGACAAGATCGGCGAGTTTCAGTATCTGTGCGATATTTTCTGTGGTGAAGGACACGAGAAATTGGAGGGCAGACTGATCGTGCGGGTTTGAGCTCGAAAGACAGGCGCCCGATGAACCGCGGTCGCACCGCCGGATACCGCACCTCCATCGTCGAGAGCCAGCGAGAAGAACCCACGCGGTGTGCAGACCTCACGCATCCTTCGCTGCCGTCCGCATTTCTTCAAGCGTGTAGCGCGGGATGATGTGCTGCGGACAGTTCCAGTCGAACGCCCCGACGTGCAGCACCATGGCGCGCTCGACCACCGCCGGATAGCCCGGATCGGCAAGCGTGGCGATCAGCTCCGGGGTCTCGGCGGCGTTGCGCGCCTCGATCGTCGCGTAGATCTTCAGGCGGCGGCGATTCGGGTAGTCCATCAGAATGAGCGCAGCGCGGTTGTTCTTCTCCAGGTTGCCGACGCTGACGTATTGACGATTGCCGCGAAAGTCGGCGTACGCGAGCGTGTGCGCGTCGAGGACCTTCAGAAATCCTCGTGGTCCGCCGCGAAACTGCACATACGGATAGCCGTTCTCGCCGACCGTCGCCATATAGAAGCTGTCGCGTTCCGAGATGAACTCGGCTTCCCGTTCGGTGAGGGTATCCTCGGCGCGCATCGCTTCCATTCGCTCGTACTGCCGGCGCGAACCGTGTTTCTCCTGTTGCGCCTTGACGCTCGCGGTAAACGCGATGCGCGGAAAATTGGTAGGCATGGGATTTGTTGCTCGCGGTAGGGTGGCGTGAGCGGCTCGAAGCGGCCCGGACCGCTCACGCGTTCCTCCTCAGAAGGTCAGTACGTTGTAGCCGCTTCGAACGAGCTTCTGCAGGCTAGGCAGGCCGCTCGTTCCGGGCACCAAATTCTCCTTGATCAGGTCGAGGCCGGATCTGGTGACCCCTTCAGCCGCGCCGAAAACATCGGTACAGCCGCACGATACCCCGGCCACCTTGTCCTTGACGGCGTTGTAGAGCGCATGCGCGGGATGTTCGGGTTTGATCAGCTCGCCAGCCCAGCGAGTGCCCGCTCCTTGAAAGTAGACCTGAACGTCATCGCCGCCTTGCTTGAAGTCGTAAGCCGCGGCGAGCGCGTTGAAGAGCCGCCCGAGAGACTCTTCCGAGCCGTTTTTCGGGTCCGACAGCAGGACGATTGCAGTTTTCATGTTCACTCCGTTGTCGATTCGATGGACATAACCCGTAAACAATAAAAATACAGGTTATAGGCACACTCTAGCCCTTGACCTCATAACCTGTCAAGAATATATTTACAGGTTAGTGCTACGACTCACCGAAACGCCGCAATGAAGGGCAGGACCGCCGAACCGGACGCGAGCAGGTTTTTCCTGATCGGAAACAATCTGGCGCTGGACTTCGTCAACACCGAGATCGTTTGCGACGGCGCACCGTTGGATCTCCTGACCGACATTGCGGATTTCGCAACATGGGGGGTCGGCGCGAGTCTGCTGACCGCGACCCAGGCGAACACCTTGCTGCACGCCTGGAGCCAACGGAGCAAGGGCGTGCCTCAACAGGTGCTGAGTTTCAGGAAGACTCTCAGCGGGATATTCAGGGACCTCCTGCGCGGCAATAGCGTTTCGGCGGAGTCGCTCGCCGCGGTCAGTGAGGTTCTCAACCGGCACAAGGGGCGAGTCGAACTGCGAAAAACCCCGTCGGGGTTTGAGAAGCGGCTGCAAGCCGACTACACCGATCCCCGCCAGTTGCTCGCACCCATCGCGGAAGCCGCCGCAGACTTGCTGTGCGGCGCAGATCTCCGGTATCTCAGGAGGTGCGAGAACCCGAAATGCGTTCTGATCTTCCATGACACAACGAAGAGCCACCGGCGACGCTGGTGCTCGATGGCCGCATGCGGCAACCGCGCCAAGGCCGCGAGCTTCTACCGCCGCCAGCAACGGTCGGGGCGGCGGCGGCCGTAACGGCGCCGTCCCTCCTCAGCTCATCCGTTGTCGAAGGAAGGCGATGCTCACGCGCACCTTGTTCGGCAGGAATGCGCGGGTCGGATAGAGGAGCCAAGCGGCGGTATCAAACGTCGTCGCGGCGACGTGGTCGAGGTCGAGATTGCCCCGATCCCGGTTCTGCGTAACACCAAAGGCTAGCTAGCTTTCTTTCGGGCGACACGCGAATATGACCCGCTTCCAAGAGCCTGTATCGGCTGGCAGTAACAGGTCGAGCCGGAGTGATGTCAGGCGCTCAAGCAGAACCCGAATTTGGTTCGGGCGGCCAAGTCGGGGATGACGAAAAGGTAGGCGTTGAGGATAGACCGTGGAAGCGCTACGCCGCGGGCGTCACTCAGTCAGCGTCGCGATGATCGGGCAGGCAACTTTGCCGCGACGCACGCCACAGCGCGAAACGAGTTCCTTGAGAACGCCGCGCATTCGCTCGAGGTCCGCGATTCTGGCCTCGACCAGCGCGAGCTTCTCCGCGGCAAGTGAGCGCGCGGCTCCGCAGTTCTGCGGGTTCTCCAGGGCAAGTAGCCGCTGCACTTCGGCGAGCGAAAATCCGAGCTGCTGAGCACGCTTGATGAAACGCAACCGGGCCACGGACTCGCCGCCGTAGCGCCGCACGCCGCCCGCCGGCCGTGGCGGGTTCCGCCACCAGACCCAGGCGCTGGTAGAAGCGGATGGTTTCGACATTGACGCCGGCCGACTCGGCGATCCGGCCGATAGTGAGAGTTACGCTCATGGGACGACCAATCCTCTGAAGAAAAATGAAAAAATGGGCTTGACTCCGTACACCACTACGGTGTTTAGAGTACATCCCGTCGAAATCGTTGCGGAGAACGATATGCAAGCGGTCAAGATCGGTTCGGCCGTCAACCTGGACATGCCGGCCAATACACACCTACTTGGCAAAGCGACGCTTGCGGGCGGGTTGATCGCGGCGATACTCGCGTCGGTCTGCTGTCTCGGGCCGCTGGTACTCGTGATGATCGGCGTAAGCGGAGCGTGGATCTCGAACCTCACATTGCTCGAACCGTATCGCCCGGTGTTTCTTGGCATGGCGCTCGTCTTCATGGGGCTGGCATGGCGGCAAATCTACCGCGCACCCACCGCTGTCGAATGCGAATCCGGAACGCTTTGCGCGCTACCGCAGGTCAACCGCGTCTACCGGGTCATGTTCCGGGTGGTGTCGGCGCTGGTGCTGCTTGCCCTTGGATTCCCGCACCTCGCGCCGCTTTTTTACTAGGAGACACGCCAATGAACAAACGCTCTCTGTTTGCCGCCATCGCACTTGTCGGCGTCGCGGCCGCCCCGCAGGCTTCGTTGGCGGAACAGAAAACTGTCGTGCTCTCTGTACCGAGCATGAACTGCGCGGCATGTCCGATCACCGTGAGGAAGGCGCTCGAGAAGGTTCCTGGTGTGCAGAACGTAAGGGCCACCCTCGAGCCTTCCGAGGCGGTGGTCATGTTCGACGACGCGAAGACCGGCGTCGACAAGCTGACAGAGGCGACCAAGCGGGCGGGCTACCCGTCGAGCATCAAACCGGCCAAGTGACATGAGCCTCATATCGCTCGAAGCGAGCGGCATGACCTGCGATAGCGCTTCAAGTGCCGCCCTGATTTCCGCGGTCACCGGGATCGGATATGGCACCAAGGCACTCGGCGCAGGCGCGCGCGAAGCCAGGGGTGCGACAGGGAGCGCAGGCGGTTCCACTCTGCGCGCTGCCAGGTGCTCGTTCGGACCGCGCAAGGGCGGGGCCGCAAAAATGCATATCGCCGTCTTCGGCAGCGGCGGCGCTGCGTTCGCCGCTGCGTTGCGTGCCGCGGACGAAGGCGCGACGGTGACGATGATCGAGGCAGGCACCACTGGCGGCACCTGCGTCAACGTCGGCTGCGTGCCTTCGAAGATCATGATCCGGGGCGCACACATCGCGCACCTTATTACGGAGCATCCGTTTCCGGGCATCGGACGACAGGTTCCCGCGGTGAATCGCCGGGCGCTGGTGGCGCAGCAGCAGGCGCGAGTCGAAGAACTGCGCCACGCCAAATACGAATCGATTCTCGAGAACCGCGCCGAAAGCATCCAGCTGCTGCGCGGCACCGCGCGCTTCGTGGACGCACGCACGCTGACGGTTACGCTGCCGCACGGCGCAACGGAAACGCTGCGCGCCGACCGTGTCCTGGTCGCCACGGGCGCATCGCCCTCGATTCCCGAGGTACCGGGACTGAATGGTGCGCCGTACTGGACTTCGACCGAGGCGCTGGCGGCCGAGAAGCTGCCCGAGCATCTGATCGTCTATGGCGGATCGCTGGTCGCTCTCGAGCTGGCGCAGGCGTTCCTGCGCCTCGGCTCGGACGTGACGCTGGTGGCGCGCTCCACGTTGCTTTCGAAACAAGACCCTGCGATCGGCGCCGAGCTCGCGCGAGTGCTCGAAGGCGAGGGCATGCGCGTACTCACGCATACGACGCTGCCGAGGGTTCGCTTCGAGACGGACCGGTTCCTGGCGGACACTGGCTCGGAGCAATTGGCGGGCGACCGGCTGCTTGTCGCGACCGGACGACATGCCAACACCCGGACGCTCGGCTTGAACGACGCGGGTGTTCGAACCGACGAGGGCGGCGCAATAGTGATCGACGAGCGCATGCGGACTACGGCCGAGGGCGTGTATGCGGCCGGCGACTGCACGAATTCGCCCCAGCACGTTTATGTCGCGGCCGCGGGCGGCACCCGTGCGGCGATCAACATGACCGGCGGCGATGCATGGCTTGACCTCTCGGTGCTGCCCGCCGTGGTCTTCACCGACCCGCAGGTCGCGACCGTGGGCTTGAGCGAGGCTCAGGCGCAGAAGCGCGGCATCGAGACCGAAATCCGTACGCTCCCGTTAGAGAACGTGCCGCGCGCGCTCGCGAATTTCGACACCAACGGCTTCATCAAGCTCGTAGCCGAGAAACGCTCCGGCCAGTTGATCGGCGCTCACATACTTGCCGCCGAAGCGGGCGAGATCATCCAGACCGCCGCGCTTGCGATACGGGCCGGCATGACGGTCACTGACCTCGCCGGACAGTTCTTCCCCTATCTCACCATGGTGGAAGGGATCAAGCTTTGCGCGCAAACCTTCATCAAGGACATGACGCAGCTTTCCTGCTGCGCCGGCTGAGCGCTTCCGGAGCGCAACTAGCGGGCGGGTGCTGGGCCGCGCGTGCCCCCAAGCTCAGGAAATGCCGCTTCGCCTGACGCCGGCATACCGCGCAACAGCGCGAGCCGGCGGCGCATCGCTTGGATCTCGACGGTCTGGCCGGCAATGATGTCCTCCGCCAGCCGCCGAGTGGCCGGATCGCGGCCGTGCACCAGCACCAACCGCGCCATTTCGACCGCGCCCTCATGGTGCGGAATCATCATCGCCAGGAAATCGATGTCCGGACTTCCCGTATAGCCCGGCGCATGCATGTCGCGCATCATCCGGTCCATGCCGGCGTTCATCTCGTCTGCGAAGCGGGCGAACTCCGCGCCGTGCCGTTGCAGCGCTGCGGGCGCGTGGCCGGCGTGCTGCGCGCCCGCGAGGGGCGCGAGCACGAGCCCGGCGAGAAGCAGCGCGCCGCGCGCGTTCATGCGGTCTGCCCGCGGTAGCCAGGACGCACGTACACCAGGTTGATGCTTTTCTTGTTGCGCAGCTCGCCCGAGGGCAGCTTCAGGCTCCCCAGTGGAATCTGAGCGATAAACCGGGGGTTGAAGGGGTCGGACACGTCGAACGCCGTGCACACGGTCTGTCCCGCGTTTGGCGTTCCGGGCAATTCGTCCTGCTCGTGCGCGACGTAGAGAAGGTCGTTCGCCGGGTTGGTCCAGATGCCGTGCGATTCCCGCCCGCGCGAAAAGAACGTTCCCACCACCTTGCGGCTGCCGGCCGGTGCGCTTCGGTCGATGATCGCGATCTGGCTCGCGGCGATGCCTCCCGGACCGCCGTCATCCACGCGCGCGAGGCTCGCATACACCACCCGACCTTTCGCGTTTTCGACGAACTCGACGTGATTCGGGCGCGCGAGGTTGCCCAGCGGAACAGCGTCGAGCAGCGCAAACGGCTCGGCTGTGGAGCGCCCGGACACGGCGTCGGCGAGCTTGTGGGAAAACCAAACTTCCTTCCCATCCGGCGAGGTCTTCAGGAATGGCGTGAACCCGGGCTTGTCCTGGCCGGCAGTGTCGAGGGTGGCCAGCCGCTCCGGACGGGAGTATCCCTGCGTGTCCGGGTTGACGCGGAACACATCGACCTTCGAGACTTTCTGACTCGCGACGAACGCCAATGCGCCGTCGGCGCTGAACCAGACCTGCGCGGGGCCATTGATCGTTGCGACGAAACCGCGGATCGCGCCGGCTTCGCTCCCCGCCGCCTGCTTGATCGCCCGCTCCACCTCGAGGATCGCGATGCGGTCCTCGCCGCGCAAAGTGACCCACAACTCCTTGCCGTTTCTCGTGAAGGTCGGTTCGTGCGGCTCGCGACCGACCAGAATTCCAGAGGAAAGCCGCTCCGGGTTCGCGGCCGGGCTCGCGAACGGATTCGGCGTGTTTCCGATCACCTTCTTTCCGATGGCGTCGATCAGATAGACGTTGCTCGATCCGCGGCCGCTCGTGGCCAGCAACCGGCCGTCGGGCGATGGCACCGCGCCGTGCGCGTCAATGCAGCCGTGATACAGCGGCTTGTGGATCATCGCCGCATGCGCCGGCATCACCCCGCCGGTAACGAAGCGAAACGGCGGGCGCGGATCCTCATCGAAGCTGGTGAGATTGATCGTCGTCTCCACGGTGTTGGAGCGCGGATCGATGACGACCAATGTGTTGGAATCCTCGTTGGTGATGAAAACGCGGTCCCCCGCCTCGATGGAGGCGGCGCTCTGCGCCCGGGCCGGATTCGCGCCAGTCAATCCTGCCGCGACCGTCATCGCCATGGTCGTCTTGATGAAATCCCTGCGTTGCTCGTTCATGGTTTGCTTTTCCCTTCGTGGACCTGTCGTTGATCGATGTCGGTTGGCGCCAGTTGGCGATAGACTTCCTGTGCCACGAGGTGCAGCACGTTCTTGCCGGCACCGGCCGAGATCGCATAACCGAAGCGCCCATCGACCCAGTAGAAGACGTTGACCGGCCCGTCCTGGGCGAAACGGAAGGCGGTATCTCCCGCGGCCGCCGCTTCCCGGGTCACGTACAGGGTCAGCCGCTGGCCGTAGGGATCGTGGTACATGAATTGCGCCACGGGACCTTGCTCTCCGGGAAGCAGCCGTCCGCCGATCAACTCGTAGCCTACTCGGCCCAGATGCGGCGGCTTGAGCGGTGCGTTGAGCCGCTTGGATAGCCACGCCACCAGTTGATCTTCCTGATCGGCGCCAAGCTCGACCGGGCGGCGAACGTCTGGACTGTAGACAACATGTGCCACTGCGGCGCGGCGGGCAAACCCGGCCATGGACTGCATTTGATCCACGCCGACGCCTGCGAGCGGCTGCGGCGCCGGCTCATGCAACATTCCGCGCGAGAGCCAGCCTGCTGCGGCACTGACGAAGGCAATGGACGCCGCCATGGCGAACTGACGCCAAGGGAGAACCCGCCTGCCCGGTGCGAGCGGCAGCCTGACGGGAATCGGCTCGTCCAGAACCGGATCGAGCAGCGCACGAAGCGCTTGGTTATCCCGCACCCAGGCATCGACGCGCGCCCGCTCTTCCGGCCGGCCCGCCAGAAAAGCCTCGACCTGCGACCTGCGCGGCTCGGGCAGTTGCCCGTCCGCATAGGCATGCAGATCCGCTTCAGTCACCAGAATTTTGCCATTTTCGCTCATTTCACCACCTTCAGCCTCGATACGGTCTCACTTGCCGTGAGAATCGCGCGCAGGCGCTCGCGGGCGCGAGAGAGGCGCGACATGACCGTGCCGAGCGGAATGTCGAGGGCGTTCGCGATCTGCTCATAGTTCATCCGCTCCACCGCAACCAGCAGCAGCACCGCGCGCTGATCTGCGGGCAGCCGTAACAGCGCATTGTCCAGATCGCGCACTTCCAGCATGTCGGTCTGAGTAGCGCGCACCGGGGCGTCGACCTCCTCCTCACCCATCGCCTCCACCGGGGAAGCACGCTGCGCGCGGAACCGATCGATAAACACATTGTGCAGGATGCTGAACAGCCACGCGCGCGGATCGTCGCGCCCCCGCCATAGCGCGATGCGGTTCCACGCGCGCTCCAACGTGTCCTGCACCAAGTCGTCGGCGGTATCCCTGCTGCCGGTGAGGCCGCGCGCATACCGCCGCAGGCTCGGTATGCACGCGACGATCTGGGCGGTTAGGTCCTGCACGCCGGATTGATACCCTGGCGATTCGCCCGGTCGATATCAGTAGCCGCTGACCATGAGCTTGGGGTCGATCTGCCAGGTTTCGCTCACCAGCTTGCCCTGACGATAGGTGAGGACGTAACGAACCTTGATCGGCTGCTTGCCCTCGAACTGCACGTTCGCCGTTACCGTCGTGCCGCTCGGGTTGGCCGATTCCTCCAGCTTGTCCACGCTGACCTTGAGCGGGCCCTGCGCCTTGGCAAACTTCTCCCAGAGACCGCTGATGTTCGCTGCGCCCGTGTAGGTGCCATCCAACGGGCCGCCGATCCAGTTGAGCTGGGCGTTGTCGGCGTAGCCGCGTGCGAGCAGGGCGGTGTCACCGGAGCCGATCGCCTGGAAATGCAATTTGGCATCATCGGCGGCCTGGCCGGCGACGGCGCTGCCGGTGGCGGCGAAGAACAGCGATAGCGACAGAATAGTTCGTTTCATCGGAGCGATCCTTTTCGGTTTGAGGTGTGTTAGTAAGTGGCCTTACACCCCATATACGAACGACACCCGGCGTCTATTCCACGAACGCGGCGAACGATGACGAAACTGCGAGCGCTGTACGCAAACGCCGGTTCAAACATCAGTGCGCCGGAGCGACACCTGCCGGAAGGTTTGCGCGCATCGTCGCTGCCAGCGTGAGCAGCGTGCGCTCGGCGGAGGAGCGCTGCCGCCAGACCAAGCCGATTCGGCGCCGCGGTGCCGGGTTCCGGAACGGCCGGATCGCTACCGCGTTTCCGCGCACCCTGACCGAAGCTGCGTCCACCGCAAGCGCCGGCAGTAGTGTGCAGCCGACACCCAGGCCGACCATCTGCCGCAGCGTTTCCAGGCCGGTCGCCTTGATCTCGTCGTTGTAGGCGGTCTTGCGTCCGCAAATATCGAGCGCCTGTTCGCGCATGCAATGACCTTCCTCCAGCAGCAGTACACTTTGCTGCGAGAACTCACGCAGTTCGACTTGCTTGCCGCGCGCAAGCGCGTGCTCGCGCGGAAGCGCCGCGTAGAACGACTCGTCGAACAGCGGCTCGGCGCGCAGACCCTCGCGTTCCGGCGGCAACGCGATCAGCGCGGCGTCGAGCGCGCCCGACTCTAGTTTGGCGAGCAGTGCATCGGTGAACTCCTCGCGCAGCAGCAGCCTGAGCCCCGGGTGCGCGCGATGAATGGCGCCGAGGATCCGAGGCAAGAGGTAGGGTCCGACCGTGGGAATGACGCCGAGGCGCAGCGTGCGCGCCATCGGGTCCGCACCTTCGCGCGCGATCATCCGGATTCGATTCGATTCCTCGATCACGAGCCGGGCGCTTGCCACAACCCGCTCCCCAACCGGGGTAGGCGCGATGCGCCGCAGGCTGCGGTCGAACAGCGCGGCGCCGAGGTACTCCTCGAGCTTTTTCACCTGCTGGCTCAGCGTGGGCTGGCTGATGTGGCATTGCACGGCGGCGCGTTGGAAGCTGCCGGTGTCGGCCAGTGCGACGATGTAGCGCAGTTCCTGGAGGGTCATGGCGGGTCCTGTATTGGGATGATCAATAGAATTATTCCATACAATCCATTGGATCTATAGACCACCTCTTGCTCCAATGCGGGTGTCCCGCAACGGCGGGAGCGATCCAACCCCGACAGGAGCCAGACCATGAGCCAATGCCCCGTGATGACCACCGCGGCCGGAGTACCGGTGGCGGATAACCGGAATTCCCTCACCGCCGGGCCTCGCGGCCCGGTGCTGACGGACTATCAACTGATGGAGAAGATGGCGCATTTCAACCGCGAGCGCGTGCCCGAGCGCGTGGTGCATGCCAAGGGCGGGGGCGCTCACGGCACCTTCACGGTAACCGGCGACACCTTCAGGTAGTGAGATTGAATAATGAATTGCAAACAACCAGAGGAGAGAACCATGTCAACCGAAAGGAAGTGCCCATTCTCGGGCGACGCTCGCACAAACACAGTGGCTGGAGCCCCATCGAACGCAGACTGGTGGCCCAGTCAACTGAAACTGAACATCTTGCACCAGCACTCCTCCAAGTCCGACCCCATGGGCGAGGGGTTCAACTACGCCGAGGAGTTCAAGAGCCTCGACCTGAATGCCGTCGCCAAGGATCTCCATGCCTTGATGACGGATTCACAGGACTGGTGGCCGGCGGACTTCGGCCACTACGGACCTTTGTTCATTCGCATGGCATGGCACAGCGCTGGCACGTACCGCACCGGCGACGGTCGCGGCGGCGCAGGGAGTGGCAACCAGCGCTTTGCTCCCCTGAACAGCTGGCCGGACAACGTCAACCTCGACAAGGCGCGCAGGCTCCTTTGGCCGATCAAGCAGAAGTATGGCCGGAAAATTTCATGGGCCGACCTCATGATCCTCGCTGGCAACGTTGCTCTGGAATCGATGGGATTCAAGACGTTCGGTTTCGCTGGCGGGCGTGAGGACATCTGGGAACCAGAAGAAGACATCTACTGGGGCTCTGAAAACACCTGGCTGGGTGACAAACGCTACTCCGGCGACCGGGATCTCGAAAATCCGCTCGCTGCCGTGCAGATGGGTCTGATTTACGTCAATCCGGAAGGCCCGAACGGCAACCCGGATCCGATCGCTGCGGCGCGGGATATCCGCGAGACCTTCGCTCGCATGGCGATGAACGACGAAGAGACGGTGGCGCTCATCGCGGGCGGGCACACCTTCGGCAAAACCCACGGCGCCGGCGATGCGAAACATGTGGGGCCCGAGCCCGAAGCCGCCACCATCGAGGAGCAGGGCCTGGGCTGGAAGAGCAGCTTTGGCACCGGCAAGAGTGGTGACACGATCACCAGCGGCCTGGAAGTCACCTGGACCAGCACGCCGACGAAGTGGAGCAATAACTTCTTCTGGAACCTGTTCGGCTACGAATGGGAGCTGACGAAGAGCCCGGCCGGTGCGCACCAGTGGAAGCCGAAGGGTGGCGCGGGCGCCAGTACGGTGCCGGATGCCCACGACCCGTCGAAGCGTCACTCGCCGGCCATGCTGACCACCGACCTCGCGTTGCGGTTCGACCCTGTCTACGAAAAAATTTCGAGGCGCTTCTATGAGAATCCGGATCAGTTCGCGGACGCATTCGCCCGGGCGTGGTTCAAGCTGACGCACCGCGATATGGGCCCCCTGTCGCGTTATCTTGGCCCGCTCGTTCCCAAGGAGCAACTGCTGTGGCAGGACCCCATTCCCGCAGTGGATCACAAATTGATCGACGAGCAGGACATTGCCTCCCTGAAAGGCAAGATCCTCGCATCTGGCCTTTCCATCTCCCAGCTGGTCACCACGGCCTGGGCGTCTGCAGCAACGTTCCGCGGCAGCGACAAACGCGGTGGAACGAACGGCGCGCGTATTCGCCTGGCGCCGCAGAAGAATTGGGAAGTCAACCAGCCGGCTGAACTGGCGCGGGTCCTGCAGAAGCTGGAAGCGATCCAGAAGGGCTTCAACAGCGCACAGTCTGGCGGCAAGAAGGTTTCGCTTGCCGACCTGATCGTTCTGGGCGGCTGCGCGGGCGTCGAAGCAGCTGCGAAGAAGGCCGGCCACGACGTGAAGGTTCCCTTCTCGCCGGGGCGCATGGATGCGTCGCAGGAGCAGACCGATGTGGACTCGTTCGCTGTACTGGAACCGACCGCAGACGGGTTCCGCAACTACGTCCGTAAGGGACTCGAGGGATCGTCGGCTGAGCTGCTGGTGGACAAAGCGCAGTTGATGACGCTGACCGCCCCTGAGATGACGGTTCTGATCGGCGGCCTGCGCGCCCTGAATGCGAACCTCGGCCAGTCTAAACACGGTGTTCTTACCAAGCGACCCGAAACATTGACCAATGATTTCTTCGTGAATCTCCTCGACATGAAGACGAAGTGGCAGAAGTCCGCCACATCCGAAGGCGTGTTGGAGGGGCACGATCGGGCGACGGGCGAGCTCAAGTGGACGGGTACCATCGTTGATCTCGTCTTCGGTTCGAACTCCCAGCTCCGGGCTCTCGCGGAAGTCTATGCGTGCAGCGACTCGCAGCAGGCGTTCGTGCGTGATTTTGTGGCGGCCTGGAACAAGGTGATGAACCTTGATCGCTACGACCTTGCGTGATTTCAGAGGAAAGGTCCAAAAGATCCTATGCCGCCCAGCCGCGACCTGGCAGCGGGGTATGTCCGGCCAAGTCGAGGGCGAACGAACCCTGCAGAGCGCGGACGGCTGATCGCCATCTCGCCGGCGCGATGAAAGACGTGCCACGCGAAATCCATTTGCGCCAGATCGCGCACTTCCGCCACGCCGATCCGGAGTACGGTGCGGGCGTCGCGGCGGCCCTCGGCAGCAAGATGGCCGAGGCGCCCGGCATCAAGGCGGCATAGGGCGAGATCGCCATGGCAACCGCAATCCTCCGCGCCGCGAACGAGGCCGCAAAGAGTGTTCCCGAGGCGCGCGACGCGACGCTCGCGTCCGGCTCGGTGGTCGCCATCGTCGCGGCCGGATTGCTGCTCCAGGACCTGGTTTCGTTCCATGCCGGCGCGCGCTCGTCGCTGAGCGAGCCAGTGCGCGCCGCGCTCGCGGGTTCCAGTCTTGCCGCAGTCGCGACTGTCCTTGGCGCGTTTCCGGCGCTGTTCCTCCGCCAGGTCTCGCAACGCACCGAGGACGTGATGCTAGAGCTGCTTACCGGGCAATAACAGCCGGTCGCGACTACCACCTATTCGATCACCCGATCGGCGCCCATCAATGGACGGGCCGGTTGGTGAGAGGCTCCTGTGTGCCGCGGCTGGAAGCTACCAGCGCAACAAGCGCGGGCCGAGCAATGCGCCGAACGCGCTCGGAATCAGCATTCCGAGCAGATACCAAAAGCCGAGAAACGGGGCCTCCAGTTCGGGACAATGCAGACAATACACGAGTGCACCGATTGCTCCGGAAAGGAACCCCGCGGCCGTGCCTGCGAGCCGCAATCGTGTCGGGGCAAGCCCCCTCATCGCCCACACCACCGCGACAAACACTGGTGCCGAAAGCATAGCAACCAGGTACGGGCAGGACTCCCACGTTTCGCCGAAAAACAGCGATACACGCTGCGCCTGATCCGCTCGTAGCAACACGAATGCGCCAAGTGTCCACATGCCAAGCACCGGCGCCGCCAGCGCGCCCGGTACCCCAGCAATTCGCTGACCGGGCCGCGAAAGGCGCAATACCGCGAACAAGCTTGCCATTGCCAGGCCGATCACAAACGCTATCTTGACCCAGAACATCGGCAGCAGTACCGCAACCGCAAGGTCGCGCCGCACGCCGAGCAGGATTCCCAGCAGCAGCACCGCACCGAGCGCGCCCCAACCGATGGCACTCGCGTAGCGGCGAGCGGCTACGTTTGGCTCCACAGCAGGAGCGCCGGTCGCAAGCATGGTCACTAAGTCGTCAGTTCTCATGCGTCGCCCCTGATCATCTCCGCGAGCGCCTTTAGCCCCCGGTGCACCCCCACCTTTACCGCGGACTCCGACATTCCCGTGGCTCGCGCAGCCTCCGTCACCGTTAAACCCTCCAGCTTCGTATGGACGATGGGCAGGCGCTGTCGGTCAGGTAACCGTTTCAGCAGCTCACCGAGATCGCGGCGTGCCTCGGCGGCCTCGTTATCCGAGAACGACAAGAAGTCGGTCTCGTCATCCAGCGGATCTGTGAGCAGATCGCGCCTTGTTCGCCGGCGCAGCAAATCGACCAACTTGTACTTTGCAATTGCTTGGACCCACGCCGTCAAGGGCTGTCCCACGTCATAAGTATGACGCTGGTTGTGTATCGCTAACAGCGATTCCTGCACAAGATCCTCCACCTCTTCCGGCAGACGCGCGAGCCGTTTCCGCAGGAACGCCCTCAAGTGCGCGCTCAGTTCCTTCAAGAACATGTGGTACGCCGGTGCGTCACCAGCGAGGCCGTGAATCAGCAACTTCTTGAGTCGCTCCTCGCTCGTCGTGACGCGACCTATCTCTTCCATTCGTTGCATTCGAGCCTTTGGTTACAGCCACGCAGACAAATACGCGTTCCGGTCGATCCGACACTGGCTACGAATTGTGCCCGAGGGCGTAACTATTCGCCGCTTCCCGACGAATTACCACTCAGACCGCGGCCAGTGCATCCATTTGCGATCGCTTGGGCGGCTTGTTCACATACATGGAAAGGTGCTTTGCTCATGAATTTCGGCGGCTTCGCCACCTGCGCCCTCATCGCCGCGTCATCGGTTGTTGTGTCCGGCACAGCCTTCGCCACCTGCGATGTTCGCAGCGGGCCGGAGACGACGGCATTGGTTGAGCTGTATACCTCGGAAGGCTGTTCCAGCTGTCCCCCGGCCGACCGACACCTCAGCCAATTGCAGAAGGCGCTTGGCCCGTCGGCCAAGCTGGTTCCACTGGCCCTGCACGTGGGCTATTGGGACTACCTTGGATGGAAGGACCCGTATGCGCAAGCCGCTTTCGGGGAGCGCCAGGACTGGCTGGTGCACGCCAACCAGCGCAAAACAGTCTACACGCCCCAGTTCTTCGTTAATGGTACCGAACTGCGGTCGTGGCGGGGCGCACTGGGCGGTACGGTGCGGCAATTGAACGCTTTGCGACCCGCCGCTGCCATCCGCGTGCAAGCGGGGCTATCACCGAACGGCGCGCTCGCGCTCGACGCCATGGCCGAGATGCGAGCTGGGGCGGAGCCCGCTGCACTGTACCTAGCGCTCGCCGAGAGCGGCTTGGTGTCGAAAGTGATGCGCGGGGAAAACAGCGGTGCGATGCTGACGCACGATCATGTTGTGCGCGAATGGATCGGCCCCGTCCGCCTGACCGGTGGCTCAGCGCGGGTGCGGCGTGACATTTCCCTGCCTGCCGACTGGAACCGTACACGGCTGGAGGTCGTCGCTTTTGTGCAGGAAGAGCGCAAGGGCAGCGTGCTCCAGGCGGTAAGCGCACAGCAGTGCGCGGGCTCGTGATTTCTCACTCGTCATTACCATGACTAACGCCGTCCAAACCATCCATCCAGCGTGGCTGCGCGCGACGCACTGGCTAAATGCGGTCGCGGTGGTGATTCTCGCAATGAGCGGCTGGCGCATCTATAACGCAGCACCATTCTTTAATCTCGTATTTCCCAACGGAATCACGTTGGGTGGTTGGCTCGGGGGCGCGATCCAGTGGCACTTTGCGGCGATGTGGTTGCTTGCCGCCAACGGCTTGGTATACCTGCTGTGTAACGCCGGCACCGGGCGACTGTTGTACAAGTTTTTCCCACTGTCACCGCGCGCCATCGTCGCCGACATGCTCGCCGCGCTAAGCGGACAACTGTCGCATGCCGACCCGCTTCATTACAACGCGGTACAGCGCGCGGCCTATCTGTTCGTAATGATCGACGCGGTAGTTCTGGTGCTCTCGGGCCTGGTCCTTTGGAAATCGGTGCAGTTTCCGCTTTTACGCGAATTGCTTGGTGGTTACGAATCCGCACGCCGAGTGCATTTCTTCGCCATGGTCGCGCTGGTTGCCTTCGTTACGGTGCATCTGGCCATGGTGGCGCTCGTGCCGCGCACGCTATTGGCCATGGTTCGCGGCCGTTAAGGAAATCACTCTGATGATCAGGAAGATCCCGCGAATTCCCTCGATTGACGGCGACGCCGTGGTGAAAGAGGCAATGCGGCGCATCGAACAACCGTCCCGCCGCCTCTTCCTTCAGCGTTCGCTTAATCTGGGCGGGCTGTCGTTGCTGACCGGCTGCGTGATCGTGGACGAAAACAGTGTCGAGAATGCGCTGATGAGGGTCTCTCGATTCAACGACAACGTGCAGGGCTGGCTATTCGATCCTAAGCAACTGGCGCCAACTTACCCCGAATCGATGATCACGCGTCCATTTCCGTTCAATGCCTACTACGGCGAGGAAGAGATAAGGCAGGTCGATGCGGACACCTACCGGCTCGAGGTTACCGGCTTGGTGGCGGACAGGCACGCTTGGACGCTGGCCGAGCTGCGAGCGATGCCGCAGACTGACCAGGTCACGCGCCACATTTGCGTCGAGGGCTGGAGCGCCATCGGCAAATGGGGTGGCGTAACCTTTTCAAACTTCCTCTACAGCATTGGCGCAGATACGAGTGCCAAGTACGTCGGCTTTAAGTGCGCCGACGGCTATTACACCAGCATCGACATGCCCACTGCGCTACATCCGCAGACATTGCTGGCCCTGATCTACGACGGCCAGCCCCTGCCGCCAAAGTACGGTTTCCCGATGAAGCTGCGCATGCCGACCAAGCTCGGTTACAAGAATCCGAAACACATCCAGGCCATTTTCGTCACCAACACCTACCCCGGGGGCTATTGGGAGGACCAAGGGTACAACTGGTTCGGCGGCAGCTGAGTTCAACTCAGCCGCCCTGAATAATCGGCTTCACCTCAACTCACTCAATCACGACCAAGGAGTTCACCATGACCAAGATCACCTTAGCTCTGCTGTGCACCACTCTTGTGCTTGCCGGCGGCAATGCATTAGCCGACGATATGATGAAGAAAGACACGATGGCCAAGGAAGGCATGGCCAAAGATCAGATGAAGAAAGACTCGATGAAGAAAGATGCGATGGTCAAGGAAGATACGAAAAAGGACACCATGAAGAAGGACGGTATGGCCAAGGACGCCATGAAAAAGCACGAAATGAAAAAATAAGGCCCGATCCTCACGGACCCGTGTAAGTGGAGGGGCGCAGGCCGTTGGTTTGCGCCACCTCGTCAAATGGAAGTTATATTGAGCCTATCCGGAATTTTGTGTGAGAGGTCATATCATGCTCGCTAAAGGAGCCATGAATGACCGACAACACCAAGGCTGCCAAATCCCGGCAGCGTAAGCCCAAGGGCCCGTTTTCCGACGAGCTTCTGGATCAGCTGCTCTCGCAGGTGCGCGGCCGTGACGCCGAGAGCCTGCTGGGAGAATCGGGGTTGGTTGGGCAACTCAAGAAGCAACTGGCCGAGCGGATGCTGAGCGCGGAGCTGAACCACCACCTGGCCACAGGGCGTGCCGCGGGCGAAGCGCCTGGCAATCACCGCAACGGCAGCAGCGCCAAGACCGTGCTCACCCCGAGCGGGCCGCTGCCGCTGGAGATCCCGCGCGACCGGCACGCGAGCTTTGACCCGGTGCTGGTGGCCAAGCACCAGAGGCGCCTGCCCGGGTTCGACGACCACGTCATCGGCATGTACGCGCGCGGCATGACGATGCGCGAGATCCGCGGCCACTTGCTCGAGCTCTACGGGCTGGAGGTATCCCCCGAGTTGATCTCCACCATCACCGACGAGGTGCTGGCCGAGGCTGTCGAGTGGCAGACCCGGCCGCTCGATGCGATGTACCCCATCGTCTACTTCGATGCGCTGCGGCTGAAGATCCGCGACGAGGGTGCGGTCAAGAACAAGGCCGTCTACCTCGCCCTGGGGGTCGATGCCGCCGGCCACAAGGACGTGCTCGGGCTGTGGATCGAGCAAACCGAGGGCGCCAAGTTCTGGCTCAAGGTGTTCAACGACCTGAAGAATCGCGGCGTGGCCGACGTGCTGATCGCCGTGGTCGATGGCCTGCGCGGTTTCCCCGAAGCCATCGAGGCGACCTTCCCGCAGACGCAGATCCAGACCTGCATCGTGCGCCTGATCCGCAACTCCCTGAGCTACGTCGCCTGGAAGGACCGCAAGGCGCTCGCCGCTGAACTGAAGCCCGTCTACCAAGCGGCCAACGCCGCGGCGGCGGAAGCGGCGCTGGCAGCCTTTGAGCAAGGGCCGTGGGGCCGCAAGTGCCCGCCGATCGCGCAGGCCTGGCGCCGGCAATGGGCGCAGGTAACGCCGTTCTTTGCCTATCCGCATGAGGTGCGCCGCATCATCTATACGACCAACGCCATCGAGAGCCTGCACATGCGACTCCGGAAGATCGTGAAGAACCGGGGTCATTTCCCGAGCGACGAGGCCGCCACCAAGCTGCTGTACCTCGCGTTGCGCAACATCACCCGGAACTGGAGCATGGCGCCCAAGACCTGGAAGGAAGCGGCCAACCAGTTCACCATCCTGTTCGGCCAACGCTTTGTGCAGCAGGGGTAACATGTACACGACTTGTCCACCGCGTCGGGCGTTCGTCGCAAGCGACGCCCGCCGCCGTGGACAAGTCTTCACCGAAACCTTTCACACAGAAATTCGGATACGTCCGTTATATTAGCCGCGAGCACAGAAACGGCGTTGATGCTCCTCGAAACCTTGAATAGCCGCAGATCACGCTTTCTCGCCGCATCAAACGACGCGACGCCGGCGGGCGCGAACCCGAAGAAGATCGGCTGGCTCCCGCCGCTGGTCCTGCTCGTCAACCTTGCGGTCCTCGGCCTGCTCATCGCGTACAGCTTCCTCAATCTGCTGCCCGATATCCCGGCGGCGCACGCAATGCATCCGCGGACCTATGTCCAATGGGCCGCCGCGTTTGCCGTGCTCACTCCCACGGCTGCTTCCCTCGTCTTCCTCTGGCCGGTCTTCGCTTGGTTACGTCGGCGCACGACCGCTCTGGCAAACGCCACGGGCGGCGAAATCCCAGCCGCCATCGCCGAGCGGGCGGCGAACGCTCCGCTCGCGCTCGCGGCGTTTTCCTTGCTCGGATGGCTTCTCGTCACCGCATTCGTTGTCATGCGGGCCGCGACGGGCGGCCTGGAGATCCCACCCGGCCACACCGTGCACTTTATTTCGCGTCCCGCGCTCGCGGGACTCATCGCCGCGCTGGCGAGCTTCTTCGCCGCGGAACACCTTTGCCGCGCCCAGGTCTGGCCCGCGCTCCTCGCGAGCACTCCGATCGCCGGAAACCGGCGGCTGCGCAGGGTGCGCGTCTGGCACCGCCTTCTGGGGCTCTGGCTCGTGATCAGCGCCCTGCCTCTGGCCGCCGTAGCGCTGACGACGTTCGCGCGCGTGGTAGGCGTGGACCTGGCGGCCGACCCCATGCTCGAACGTCTCGCCCATGTGGTACTCCTGATCGCCGTCTCGGGGGCGGTGGGCGGGGCGTGGTTTGCCTGGCTCGTCTCGCGCTCCATCGCCGGGCCGCTCGAGGCGCTGGAGGCGGCGACGGCCCGGCTGAGCGAAGGCCGTTTCGACACGCGCATGCCGGTCAATGCGACCGACGAGTTCGGTTCGCTCGCCGAGGGTTTCAATCTCGCGGCCGGGCGCCTGTCGCGAAGTTATGCGGAACTCGAAACCCGCAACCGCGAACTTGCGGAGGCGCTCGACCGCGTGGTGTTCCTCGAGCACGTCAAACGAGGCCTCGACCGCTTCGTTCCGGAGACGGTGCGGCGCGCGATCGAGAAAAATCCCGAGGCCCCCGGTCTGGCGAAGAAGGTGACGGACGTGACGGTGCTGTTCCTCGACATCGAGGGCTATTCGCGCCTCAGCGAGCAGTTGCCGCGAGCGGCGCTCAACGCGCTGGTCGAGCGCTATTTCTCGCTCTTCATGGCATCGATCCGTGCCGAAGGCGGAGACATCAACGAGACCGCGGGCGATGGGCTGATGATCATCTTCAAGGCGGGCCGGCCCGAAGAGCATGCCTGCGCGGCGGTGCGCGCAGCGCTGGCGATCCGGGAGCAGACGGGAGTCGCCAACCGCGACGCGGTCGCCGGGCATCCGCCGATCGCCGTCAACATCGGCATCAACTCCGGCGAGTGCGATGTCGGAGCCACCCGCTTCAAGGGTCCTGCGGGCGAACGCTGGACCTTCACTGCGAGCGGCCCGGCGACGAACCTCGCGGCGCGGCTCGGCGACCACGCCAACGGCGGGCAGATTCTGGTTGCTGCCGAGACAGCGCTGCGGGTGCGCGACCGCTTCGTCCTGCGCAGCCTCGGTCTCGTCTCGCCGAAGAACCTGTCGAGTCCCGTAGAGGCATGGGAGGTCGAAGCCGGGCATCAGACGGTATGCTGAGAATCGCTCTCAAGCAATGGTCGCTGCTGATTTACGGGGCGCGAGCGGCGATCCAAAACGCCGAGGACAAGGACGACCGACTCAGTCGGCGGGTCACCCGACTGGTCGCGCGTCGCTACCCGAATGTTGCGGCCGCGGCGCTCTCCAACAAGACCACGCTCATGGCCTGGCTGCTGCTGAGAAACGGCACCGACTACCAACCCGATAGGGTCGCAAGCTGATGTAATACTCGACTCGGAAACCGATCGACCGCGTCGTCAACACAGAGGGGCATACCCCACCTAGAGCCGGTCGTCTCGGAAGCGGCAGATCCGTAGACCTTTGGCTTTAACGCCCAGCTGCGATCAGCTTGCGCATGGCCGCCTCGGCATGGCGAATCTCCGTCGCAGACAGCGGCTGCTCGAACAACTCGCCAATGGCCTTCTGGTACACGGGCCACATGCGCTTGCGCATCCGGCGCCCCTCGGGGCTGAGCACCGCGTGGGCGCCGCGGCGGTCCTCGTCGGAGCGCTCGCGCCGCACCAACCCGGCGGTCTCAAGCCGATCGATCAGCCGTGTGATGTTGCTACGGCTGGTTACCATCCAGAGGGCGAACTCGTGCATTCGCAGGCGCTGGCCCTCCGCGCGTTCCAGCGCCCATAGCGCGTCGTACCAGTCGAGCGCCGGCAGGCCGGCGGCGGCGAAGCGGTAAGGAATGATGGGCACCGCGCCTTCACTGCCCGCGCCGATCGCTTCGTCGCAGGCTAGAGCACGACGTTGGCGCGAACCCGGGCCTTCGCCTCTGTCAACCGCACGACGGCCTGCGCGACATCGGCGCGCAAGGGCTTTCTGTCCCGCACCACGACCTCACCGTCGACAAGCACGGTATCCACGTCGCCGCCGTCAGCGTTGTAGACCAGATACTTGATCGGGTCTTCGTAGCCGGCAGCGCGCGGGCGCCTAAGGTCGACGAGCACGAGATCCGCCTTGCATCCGGAAGCAATGCGCCCGAGATCGTCGCGGCCCAGCGCGCGCGCGCCGTTCACCGTCGCGAGTTCGAGCGCTTCCATGGCGCTCGTCGCTTGCTGGCTCTGCTCGGCGAGCTTGCATCCGATCGCTGCGACGCGCATCTCGTGGATCATGTCTACGGGATGGGTGTCGGTGCCGAGCGCGACGTTCACTCCAGCCCGCCGGAATTTCGCGTACGAATTCATCAGCGTGCCTTGGCGCATCTTCACCCACGGCAGGTGCACGATCGTGCTGCCCGATCGGGCGAGGAGCGCGAGCTCTTCGGAGGGAATCGCGCCGACGTCGTTCGTTTCGGCGAGGAACATTCCGTGGCCAATGAGGAAATCCCTTCCCAGCAGCCCGGCGCGATCGAGCCAGCGGATCGTGGTCATGCCGTGTGCGTCCCGCACGCGCCGGAATTCGCTTGGCGACTGGCCTGCGTGCAGCTGGATCGGCAGCCCGGACGCGCTCGCGATTCGCCTCGTCTCGGCGAGCATCTCCGCGTCGCAGGTATCCACCTGGCCGGGCGCGAGCATCGCGCGCAGCCGGTCGCCGTGCGTGCCGTTCACCGCCTCGCAGAAAGCGACGCACGCCTCCATTCGCGCTCGGCCGGCATCGGGATAGTCGAAATAGCCGACGCCCCCCGATCCGTCGCCGCGCCAGTAGCCGCGCCGGTAGCGCGGCGCCGTGTAGCAGCGCAGCCCCAGCCCCACCGCGATTTCAACCACATCGCGCGCATTCTCGATGCCTGAGGACCCCGCGAGCTCCTGGTCGTAGCCCATCTCGACCACCGTCGTCGTGCCCGCAAGCAGCATCTCGATGAACATCAGCCGCGCACCGATGCAGGCATCGCTCGCATCGATGGCATGGCGAACGGCCGGAAGCACGCGATAGAGGTTGGCGTAGTCCTTGGGGCCGGCGCTTTCCTCAAGGAAGCCCCGCGTGAACGCGGTATCGGTCGCGTGCGAATGCAGGTTGATCAACCCCGGAATGACAAGATGGCCAGCGGCGTCGATCTCGCGATCGGCCTCCGCCCGGCCTTCGCCCACGTATGCGATCGCGTTACCCTCGACGAGCACTGTCGCGCACGGCAACACGCGATGTGCGCCGTCGATCCAGGCGACGACGGCGCCGTTGTGGATCGCCAGCCGCTCGGCCACGCGCTATTCGGGTTTGATCCCGGCCGCTCGAATGACGTCGCCCCACTTCTTCGCTTCGGCGAGGAAATGACGCGTGAAATCCTCGGCCGAACCACCGACGATTTCGAGGCCCATTGATGCGATGCGGTTGCGCACATCGGGCATCTGCAGAATCCTCGCGATCTCCGTGTTCAGGCGCGCAACGATCGGCGCGGGGGTACCGGCAGGCGCAACGATGCCGTACCAGCCGCCACCCTCGAAGTCGCGGATGCCGAAGTCGCCGAGGCTCGGTACTTGGGGCGCGGCGGGGTCGCGTTGCGACGACAGCACGATGACCGCCTTCACCTTGCCGGCGCGGATGTTATTCAACTGGCTGTTGAGGTTGTCCGTAGCGTACGGGAGATGTCCGCCGGCGAGGTCAGTGACAAGCGGCGCAGAGCCCTTGTAGCCGACGTGCTCCATGACCAGCCCGGTGCGCGACTTGAGCAATTCGGTCGAAAGGTGAGAGAGCGAGCCGACGCCGGGTGTGCCATAGCTGAACGCCTTGGGGTCCGCCTTGCTCCGGGCGAGCATCTCCTTGAATTCGGCACTCTTGGCCCCCGGCCCGGCGACGAGCACGTTCGAATATCGCACGAGGTGGATTACACCCGTGAAGTCGCGCGGGCTCCACGACAGGCGGGCGAACATCGCCTCGTTGGTGGCCAGGTTGGGCGCCTGCAACAGCAGGGTATAGCCGTCCGGCGCCGACTTGGCGACGAAATCGCTCGCGATGTTAGTCGAGGCACCTGGCCGGTTCTCGACGACCACCGGCTGCCCGAGTACCTCCGAGAGTCTCGGGGAAATCAGGCGCGCGACCGTGTCGGTGCCGCCGCCACCGGGGTACGGCACAATGATGCGGACCGGTTTGGCCGGGTAGTCCTGGGCGACCGCGGGGGCGACGCCTAGCGCGGCTGCTGTCACGACTGCGACGACAAGCGCGATGGTTCTCATGATCTGTTCTCGCATTGTTGCTCTCCTGTGATTTCGTGTGGCCACCCGGAGTCCTTCAGGCGGCGCTGGCCAAGGGTGCCTCGGCATCCACAACGCATTGTTCGAGGATCGCTAGACCTTCGTCGACGATCGTGTCCGGGGCTGTGAGCGGCATGAGCAGGCGGATGACGTTGCCGTACGTGCCACAGGAAAGGAGGATCAGACCGCGCCGCGCAGCGTCCGCCACGACGTCCCTCGCAAAGTCCGGGTCGGGCTCCCTGCGCTCGAGGTTCTTGAAGAACTCGATCGCGACCATGGCCCCTAGGCCGCGCACGTCGCCGATGCGCCGAGTGCGGCGCGCGAGCTCGCCAAGCCGTATCAGAAGCCGCTCTCCCAGCCGTGTCGCGCGCTCAGCCAGCCGTTCCCCCTCGATCACATCGAGCACCGCGAGCGCGGCCGCGCATCCGAGCGGATTGCCCGCGTAGGTCCCGCCAAGGCCGCCCGGCGCAACCGCGTCCATGATCTCGGCGCGACCGATGATTGCCGAGAGCGGAAAACCGCCGGCCAAGCTCTTCGCCGCAGCAATCAAGTCCGGCACGACGCCAGAATGCTCGATCGCGAACATGCGTCCGGTCCGCGCTGCACCACTCTGGATTTCATCGACGATCAGGAGGATGCCGTGCTCGTCGCACAACCGGCGCAGGGCACTGAGGAAAGGCGGCGGAGCGACGTAGAAACCGCCTTCGCCCTGCACGGGCTCGATGAGGAAGGCAGCGACGCGCTCGGGTTCGATATCGGACTTGAAGAGCGCCGCGATCGCGGCTAAAGCGTCGTCGCTGCTCACGCCGTACAGCGGATTCGGAAACGGCACATGGTACAGGTCGGCGGGAAACGGACCGAACCCGGTCTTGTAGGGCTCGACCTTGCCGGTCAGGCCCAGCGCCAGGAGCGTGCGGCCGTGGAAAGCGCCGCCGAACGCAATCACGGCGGGGCGGCGCGTGTACGCGCGCGCGATCTTGACCGCGTTCTCGATCGCCTCGGCGCCGGTCGTGAGCAGGAGCGTTTTCTTCGGCCACTCGCCGGGGGCGAGGCGGTTGAGGCGCTCGGCCAAGGCGATATAGAGTTCGTAGGGAAGCACTTGGAACGCAGTGTGCGTGAAACGGTCGAGCTGCGCGCGTACAGCCGCGAGCACTTTAGGGTGCCGGTGCCCGGTGTTCAGTACAGCGATGCCGCCGGAAAAATCGATGTAGCGCCGACCCACGGTATCCCACACCTCCGCCCCCTCGGCGCGCGCAGCGTAGATCCCTGCGTGCATACTCGCAACGCCGCGCGGCACTGCGTTCGCGCGTCTGGCCGCCAAATTCATGTTTGTGGTCATGTATTCGATCTCCCGGGCGGTCCGCCAGCGGGTGGTCAGCGGACTGCCCACTGCACGACGGTGGGTGATATCCTACGCTGTCTATTATAATTGACAAGCACGGAGGAAGTCCTAGTGGGAAAGGTGGCCAAAGCGCGCGCCCGACGCGACGAGAGCAAAAGAATAATTAACACCGACTCTTCGCGAGGCAGAATTCCCGACATCGGTACACGCCTCAAGGTAGTCCGCGAGACCTGCGGCGTGAGCCAGCGCGCGCTGGCTCGCCGGGCCGGGGTCACGAATGCAATGATCTCGCTCATTGAGCGAAACCGATGCAGCCCCTCGGTCGCCCTCCTCAAGCGGGTTCTGGAGGGCCTGAACACAACACTGGGAAAGTTTTTTGCGACAGACCTGCCACCGCGAGAGCAGATTTTCTTCCGCTCTCGCGAACTTACGCGGCTTGTCGAGGGCAAGATCTCCTTTCGTCAGGTCGGTGCCGATCTGCGCGGGCGCCGTATTCAGCTCCTGCATGAGCGCTACGCGCCCGGCGCCGACACCGGCGAAACGATGCTGCGGCACGAGGCGGAGGAAGGTGGCGTGATACTACGCGGTCGGATCGAGATCACGGTGGGCCGCGACAAAAGCGTGCTCGGACCCGGGGACGCATATTATTTCGACAGCCTGCGGCCCCACCGTTTCCGCAATGTCGGATCCATGGAATGCGAGATCATCAGTGCCTGCTCGCCCCCGTCGTTCTAGCCGACTGCCGCGTTTCTCTGACTGCAGAGCCCCCACACCAGGACCGTGGCTCTGGCGGCCCGCCTTGCGTCGAATCCGACAGAAACGTTGAAACATGAACCCGCTCTTGTCGCGCGTTCCCCCGATTGCGGTTGCGCCCGGTCGGTTGGGGTGGAGCTGCCGTGTTTCCGTAGGGGTTTAGCGTTTGAGTCGCGGGAGCAAGTTTTCTAGTTCTGCATGGTCCGAAGACGCCCGAGCAGGTTATCGACCGTCGTCCGAGAGCGTGTAGAAATTGGAAACTCAACATCTAATTTGCGCACGACGTTGGAAAGCGTCGACTTGGACGTCAGTTTTTGATTCGATGACGCGGGCCATGCTATTACGGGTCCCGCCAGATAGCGCTGATGTAGTCTACACCGTCTTGAGTAATCTTTTTGGCATCCAGCATGTTCTTTGGTCAAGGAGGAGTACACCATGCTTAGCAATTTAATTAGGTTGTTCTTGACGCTATTGGTTGCCGCCGTCTCTTTGCATCACGTTCCAATTTCAATCGCGCAAGGTTCGGCTTATCCGTCAAAACCGGTACGCTTGATTGTGCCGTTTGCTCCCGGAGGCGTCACCGATGCGCTTGGGCGGCTCACTGCCGCGAAGCTACAGGACGCTTGGGGTCAGCCGGTCATTGTTGAGAATAAGCCGGGTGCCGGAACAAATATCGCTGCAGATTTCGTAGCGAAGTCCGCGCCGGATGGCTACACGCTCCTTATGGGAACTCCGTCAATTGCGGTTAATCCGGCTCTTTACGCCTCGTTGCCGTACAACTGGCAGCGGGACCTGCAACCAGTGACGATGGTTGGCTACCTGCCGAACCTACTCGTGGTAACTCCGTCCCTACCGGTGAACTCAGTCAAGGAGCTCATTACCTATGCGAAGTCCAACCCTGGCAAGTTGGAATTCGGATCGTCAAGCGTAGGCGGTGCAATCCACCTTTCCGGCGAGTTGTTCAAAGCACTAGCTGGGGTCGACATGGTGCACGTGCCATATAAAGGCAGTGCGCCGGCAATCGCGGATCTCCTGTCCGGTCGGATCGCGCTAATGTTCGATAACCTGCCTTCGGCGCTGCCTCACGCAAAAGCGGGGAAGCTCCGCGCCATTGCGGTTACCGGCGCGAAGCGCTCCGCTCAGGTTCCGGACTTGCCGACAGTGGCGGAGGCGGGATTGCCTGGGTTCGAAGTACTCTCGTGGAATGGCATCTTCGTGCCTGCGGGTACGCCTCGCGACATCGTCATTAAGCTGCAGACGGAAATCAAGAAGGCAGTGGGCCTACCTGACGTTCAACAGCGGTTTTCAACGCAAGGGATTGAAGCCGGTGGCACCAGCCCAGAAGAGTTCGGTGCGTTCGTCAAGGCAGAGGCGGACAAGTGGCAGCCCCTGATACGGCGACTTGGGATTAAAGCGGATTGAGCGTGATGACGATCGACGACCGGCAAATTCACCGCTGGGTTGATGATCATGCCGAGGAGATTGTCGAGCTTCTCCGTTCATTAGTGCGCATTCCGTCAATCACCGGCAACGAAGCCGCGATCGCCCAATTCATCACGGAATACCTTGAGTCGCTCAATCTCACTGTTGAACGGCTCGAAGCAGAGTCGAACCGCCCTAATCTCGTGTGCACCTGGGACAGCGGGAAGCCGGGACCGACTTTGCTTCTCAATGATCACTTGGACATGATTCCGCCAGGGCCACTTGAATACTGGACACACCCCCCGTTTGCCGCCGAAATTCATGAGGGAAAGATTTACGGTCGAGCCACGATCGATACCAAGTCTGGGCTGACGACAATACTTGCTACCGTAAGGTTGCTTAAGCAACTCGCAATTCCGTTTCGCGGGAAGCTCCTGCTCATCTTTAGTTGTGACGAGGAGGTTGGCGGCAGGCTGGGTATGCAGCACCTCGGAAAGCTTGGGCGCTTGAAGGCTGACTTGGCACTTGTGACTGAGCCGACCACCATGCAGGTCGAAATCGCCACAAAAGGACGCCTCACCTTTGGAATAACTACAAAGGGCATTGCTACTCATGGAGCGCGCCCTTGGCTTGGCCACAACGCGATTGAAGACATGATGTTGGTGCTAGAGGAGCTTAAGGGACTCAAGCAGGAATTGGCCCAACGCAAGCATCCGCGATTGGGGAGCCCATCAATCAATGTTGGGACGATTAGCGGCGGAACTGTTTCGAACATGGTGCCAAACAAGTGCACCATCGAAGTCGATCGGCGACTGCTGCCGAATGAAGTGCCAGCCAACGTGAGGAAGGAATTCGAGACACTACTGGATCGCATACGCGGGCGCCATCCCGAATTCGACGCTACTCTGGAAGAGCTGGTGTGGTGGCCGGGCTACGAAATCGCAGAGGACGAGCCGATCGTAGTTGCAGTTAGCCAAGCATTTGAAAAAGTGATGGGCCGTAAACCCGCAATCGGCGTCAAGGATGCAGGGACAGACGCCTCATGGATCAATACGCTCGGCAACATTCCGGTGGCGATGTTCAGCCCAGGTGACGGATTGAGGGCGATGAATGCCGATGAGAGCGTCACCATCTCCGATTTGATCGCTGCTACCAAGGTCGTCGCCCAAACCACCGTCGACATCTTGGCTGCGAGATAGCGCGGTTCACGAGAGGATGGGACATTCGGTACGTTATCGATTCATGGCTAAGATGATTCTGGGCAGGTCACACTTCTTATTCGACGCGGGTTGAGCTTGGACTCGGGATCGGTTGTTCTGCTAGCGGGAGTGGCACTTACCGTAGGCGTGTTCATTGGGACTTCGGGCATAGGGGGCGTTCTTCTAATCCCAGTGCTGGTTCATCCCGTAGGACTCTCAGTGCACCACGCTGTCGCCACCGCACTCGCGAGTTTTCTGTTCATTGGCAGTGCAGGTACATGGTTGTTTGCGCGTCGTGGGAGCCTCGAATGGCAGTTGATTTGGCCGGTCTGCGCTGGCGCAGCCTTTGCGGGATATATCGGAGCGCGGTTCGCGGCGCAAATTGAAGCGCGGCCACTCGCTCTTGTGATCGGACTGCTCATCATCGGGGCGAGTGTACTCATTCTTCGTCCGCCACCTGTGCTCGCGCCGAGGGGGGTGCGCGCCCCGAGGCGTGAACGACTGGTGCTAGGCGGTGTAGGTCTTACCGCTGGATTTGGCTCCGGACTATCCGGGGCGGGTGGCCCAATATTCTCGGTGCCGCTGATGATTGCATTGGGTTTCCCACCGCTCGCTACAGTAGGCGCGGCGCAAGGCCTGCAGATCGTGGCAGCGCTTTCTGGTTCAGCAGCCAATCTCCAAGCTGGCGCGATTAACGCGCACGCGCTCGCATTGATTGTCGTGTTCCAGTTAGCGGGCCTAGTTGCGGGTGTGCGGCTCGCGCATGCATTAAGCTCGGCTGCATTGCGGCAGGTTGCCGCATGGCTTTGTGTCGGTGCAGGTGTCCTAATGGTGTTCAGGGCTGTGTGATAACTGGTGTGCTGGGAGTTACTCGTCGCCAATCGGCGGGTGTGGCCTTGTTCCTCACCTCGCCGGCCGCGACTTTCATCGCCGGTGGTTTCATAGCTGTTGAGGGCGGCGCGGCGCCCGGGGGCGGCGGTCTAAGGGTGCCAAGAATCCCCGGAGGTAGACCCGGCTCACGCAGTTGAGCGTGATACGCCCTGCAAGTGTCGATTGGACATCAGTTATTGATTCGATCATGCGGGCCATATTATTGCGCCCTGCTGCGACCCCGGGCGCCCCAAAACCGCTCAGGCACTCCCACCGGCAACGAGTTCGAAGCCCAGATCCTCCATTGCTCCCGCCGCTCGACCGCCGATCCTGTCAAGCAGCAACTGCGCCGCGCGAGCGCCGATCTGCCGGCGCGGAAAGCGAATCGAGGTCAGTTCCGGCGTGATCAGGGTCCCGATCGGCGAGCCATCGAGACCGGCGAGCGCCACCTTGCCCGGCACCGGCCAGCCTCGCCGCAGGCAGTACAGCAGTGCACCCACTGCGAGTACGTCGCTGGCGGCGAACACCGCGTCGATCGAAGAATCGTGCGCGAGCAGATCCGACAGCGCCACCGCCCCGTTCTCGAATTCAAACGGCGTGCGGCGAATACACGCCTCCGCCGTCGGCAGCCCCGCTTCCGATAGCCCCGCCCGATAACCTCGTTCGCGCGCCTGCGTCCGGTCGTTTTTGTAGGTGGGGCCTCCGATGTAGGCGATGCGCCCATAACCGCGTGAAACCAGATGCCGCACCATGGTGCGCGCTGCCGAGAAATTGGAGAAACCCACCGCACAGTCAAATGGGTGAGTCGGCAGGTTCCACATCTCGACCACCGGAATGCCGGCCCGTGTCAGCATGGCGCGAACACGCTCGGTATGGGTGGTGCCGGTGAGCGCGATCCCGTCCACCCGCTGCTCGACAAACGCCTCGACTATGCGCTGCTCGCGCAGCGGATTGTATTGGCTGGAGGCGATCAGGAGACGATAGCCTTTCACTTCCAGCACTTCCGACAGGCCCTGCAGCGTATCGGCGAAGATTGAGTTCGACAGCACCGGCACTACCGTGCCTATGCAGCGCGTGGTCTTTGACGCTAGGCTGCCAGCGACGGCGTGCCGCACGTAGCCGGTCTCGGCAACGGCGCGTCGGATACTGGCGAGGGTCGAACCTGACACCCACGCGGGATCGGCCAGTGCGCGCGAAACGGTGATCGGGGCAACGCCCGCGCGTCGCGCGACATCAACCATCGTCGGCGGCCTGTCGGCTTGTCTATGCCGGGGCATACGCTACCCTCGCTGCGCACCAATTGACAACCAAGTACATATATCCTATGGTAGCGCTACCATTCACGGCAACCAAGTGCCCCACGCGTCCGGCATTGCAGCAACGAACGATGCACGATGCGCCTTTCCCCAAGGAGGTCGAATGACTGGACCGGCCAATTATTTCAACGGGTTGAAACGCGTTGGGGCAGTTTACGACTTCACGACCGGGGACGAAAATATGTTTTGCGACCGCATGGGCCTGATCAAGCTCACCGCGGAAAACTTTCACAAGCGCGGAATCGAGACGGACTTCGTCATTTTGATTCATGGTCCTTCAACCAAGTTCGTTACCAAGTCGCAGAGCGGTACGAAGTTCGACGGCGAGAAGGTCGCACGGCTGCCGGAAATCCATGCCCTGATGAGAGAACTCGACGATTCCGGAAAGGCCCGCATAGTGACGTGCGGAATCGCAATGGGGCGTCATCTTATCGGCAAGGACAATCTGATGCCGTTTACGGCCGTCGAGGAGAACGTCGCGGAAATCAGCATCGCGTTGCAGAACCAGGGTTACGCCTACATGCAGGTTGACCTGATGGCGGCGGTTCCGGTGAAGGCGGCTTGAGCGGGCGGTTCATGCCCATGTTCCACAAGGAGGAGGACAAATGACCAAGTACTTCGGGAATAGACGTGCGTTGCTGAAGACATTGGGCGTCGGTGCCACGGCCCTGGCTGCCGCAGGATTGCCGGGAGCTTTGCTCGCGCAGCCCACCAAACTCCGCGTCGGCTATATTCATACCATCGCCGTCGACGGACAGATCTGGGCTGGCGAGCATATCGGGAGCTGGAAGAAGGAGGGCCTCGACATGGAGTTCATCAAATTCGACTCCGGGCTTGCCATCTTTCAGGCCATGGTCGGCGGAAGCCTCGACATGCTGGCGGTCGGCGCCTACGCCGCGAACTTTCCCGCCAACGGCCAAGGCAAGGTGTTCCTCATCAATTCGATCGAGTACGCGACCGCCCAGCTGTGGGTCCGCACAGACCAGGGCGTGAACAGCTTCCGGGACCTGAAGGGGAAGAAAATCCCGACCGCGGTCGGCTCGACGGCGGACGTGTTCCTGCGCACCGCGCTCAAAGCCAATGGAATCGACCCGAGCAAGGACGTAGAGATCATCAATCAGCGCATGCCCGATGCCGTTTCGGCGTTTATCGCCGGGGCGGTTCCGGCGGTGGCTTTGTGGGTACCCTTCAATCTGGCGGTCGCCAAGAGCGTGCCGACTGCCAAAATGCTGGTGGACGCGTCGGCCTACTATCCCAAGTCCGCGATCATCGGCGGCTGGGTCGCGAGCAACGACTACTACGCCAAGCACCCGGATGTCATGAAGAAGGTGGCGCGTGCCTGGGCCGCAGCCAACGATTACCTCGTGTCGAAACCCGATGAGGCGCTGGCAGCGATCCAGCGCAAGCACTATCCGGAAGTGCCGCTCGATTCGATGAAGGCGATGTACAAGGCGTCCAAGGTGTTCCCGTCCAAAGAGTGGATCAAGTATTACCAGGACGGGACCGTCGTCAAGTGGCTCAACCAAGTGACCAACTTCTACGTGGAGCTCGGCGCGATCCAGAAACCGCTGCCGGCCGAGAAGTATTTCGATTCGAAGCTCTTGGCCGGTGTGGTAGGCGGATGAGGGAACAGCGCCGCGACGCGGCGCGTAGCTTCGCTAAGCTCGAGGTAACCCAAGTGTGAGTGTGACAGTGCTCTCCACTCTATTTTCCTACAAGGCGGGAATCGACATTGTGGCGAGCGCGTCCTCTAGAATTCCAAGGCCTTCGTGCATGACCGCCTCGGGCACCGTGAGCGGCACCATGATGCGGATGACGTTGCCGTAGATCCCGCAGGAGAGCGGGAGCGGGCCGCTCTCACGCCTCGGCGACCAATCTGCGCGCCAACCTGGGGCGTTGCTGGCGCGGCGGACGAGTAGCGGGTGCGGCTGGGTCCATGATTTCCTTAGCGCGATCCCGCGCCAGCCGCCGAGCGGCGGCCGGCAACAGCTTCCGCCAGGATGCACAAGAGCTCGAACATCATGGTCGCACCCACCAAGGCGGTGTTTCCCGAAGGATCGAACGGCGGCGAGACCTCGACCACGTCGCCGCCCACCAGGTTTAGCCCCCGCAGGCCGCGGATCATGCGCTGCGCCTCGAGCGTGGAGAACCCGCCGATCTCGGGCGTGCCTGTGCCGGGCGCATAGGCGGGGTCGAGTCCGTCGACGTCGAAGCTGACGTAGGTCGGTCCCGTTCCCACCACCCTGCGGGCCTCCTCGATCACGGCGTCGACCCCCAGCTCCGCGAACTCTTCGATCGCAACGACGCGAATTCCCACCGAGGCCGCGTAGTCCATGTCCACCGCGCTGTAGAGCGAGCCTCTGATCCCGATCTGGATCGTGCGCTTCGGATCGAGCAGCCCTTCCTCGACGGCGCGGCGGAACGGGGTTCCATGCGTGTATTTCTCGCCGCCGAAATAGGTGTCCCAGGTGTCCGAGTGCGCGTCGAAATGCACCATGCCCACGGGCTCGGCGCCTGCAATCGCCCGGAAGATCGGCAGCGTCGTCAGGTGGTCTCCGCCGGCCGTCAGCGGCATCGCCCCGGCCTGGTGAACCTTGCCGAAGACGCGCTCGATGCGGATCAGCGTGTCCGATACGTTGATCGGATTCACGGGCACATCGCCGAGATCTCCGATCCGGGCCAGTTCGAACGGGGAGATTTTCGTCACCGGGTGCACGCGCCTGACAAAGCTCGACATGTTGCGGATCTCGCGCGGCCCGTGGCGGGCCCCGGCCCGGTTCGTCGTGCCTCCGTCCCACGGAACCCCGATCAGGGCGATATCCAAGAGACTCGGGTCGCGAAACACCGGCAGCCGCATGAAGGTCGGTATGTCGCTGAAACGCGGCATGACCGCGGCGTCTACCGGTTCATAGAATTCTCGCTTCTGCACAGCTTTCTCCTCCTTCAATTTAACGGCGGTCGAGATCAGGGTCTGCGCGGGCGGGCGAGCACCAGCCCCAGAACGGCGAGCGCCACGTTCATGAGCACGAGCATGACCGAGATCGCCGCCAGAATCGGAGTCATTTCGTAGAAGATGCCGTCGAGCATCCGTTTGGGGAGAGTGACCGCCTGCGTCCCGCTCAGGAACATCGCGATCACCACCTCGTCGAACGACACCAGAAAGGCAAACACCGCGCCTGCGGCGATACCCCGCCAGATAAGCGGGATCGTGACCTGGGCAAGGGTCGCCGCAGGTCCGGCGCCGAGGCTCATGGCCGCTTCTTCGAGCGCCCGCGGCAGGGCTGCAACCGCGGCCGACACGTTCAGGATCACGAAGGGGGTCGTGAGCACCGCGTGCGCGAGAATCAGCCCGAAAGGGGAACCGACCAGCCGGAGCGAGGCGTAGACGCCGTAGATCGCGATCGCGACCACTACCGTCGGCAGCAGAATCGGGCTCAGAAGGATCAGGCTGCAGACGTTGCGTACCGCCTCGCTCGCCCGCGCCAGGCCGACGGCGGCCAGCGTACCGACGAGCGTGGCGATGCCGGCGGCGCCGACCGCGACCTTGAAGCTCAGCAGTGTCGAGGCCATCCACTCGCGCCCGGAGAAGTATTCGGAGTACCAGCGCAGCGAGATGCTGCTTGGCGGGAACCGCAGCAGCGACCCCTGCTCCAGTGAGAGCGGGAACATCATCAGGATGGGCAGCATCAGGTAGACGAACCCCGCCGCCGCGATGACTCGGAATGCCACGCCTATCCAGCCGTGCTCAGCCGACCACACGTTCGCCGCCGAACGTTCGCGCTGCCGTGACGCGACGATACGCCGCCACGAGAGCGGCGACGATGACGAGGAGGATCATCGAGGCCGCGGCGGCCAGAGGCCAATTGACGAATTCCTGAATCTGCTGCTCGATGAATGTCGCCGCCAGAAGCACCCGGCCGCCGCCGAGCAGGGCCGGCGTGATGAAGAAGCCGACCGCCGTCGTGAACACGAGCAGCGATCCCGCATAAACGCCCGTCAGGCTGAGCGGAAGCGTGACCGCCCAGAAGACGCGCGAAGGACTCGCCCCGAGGCTCCCGGCGGCCTCTCTCAACGCGCGGTCCTGGGAATGGATGGCCACGAAGATCGGGAGCACCATGAATGGCAGGAGCGTATTCGTCATGCCGATCACGACCCCGACCTCGTTGTAAAGGAGCTCGGCGGGTTTTCCCCCTGGCAACAAGACCCCGGCCGCGACGCTGAGCACGCCGCCCTTTCGCAGCAGATACACCCATGCGTAGTTGCGCACCAGAACGCTGGTCCAGAAGGGCAGCAGCACCAGCAGAGACAGCAGCGCGCGCCGGCGCGCGGAGGAGAACGCCAGCACGTAGGCGATCGGATAGCCGAGAATCACGCAGCCGGCGACCACCAGCGCGCTGAGGCGGAAAGTGCGCAGCAGGATCGCCGAATAGGACCACTGGTCGAGCAGCGCCGCATAGGCCGCAAGGGACAGGCCCTTTTCGCCGAAGCTGACGGCGGCGAGGCGGCCGACCGGGATCAGGTAGAGAACGCCGACCAAGGCCAAGGCCGGCAGGAGCAAAAGCACGCCGGCCCGCAGCGGCGGGAAGCGGACGACGGCCGCGGCGTCGCGGGCGATGCGCTTCATCGAAGTACCACCGTATCCTCGATGGCCCACGAAAGAAGCACGTCTGCTCCGGGGCGCACGTGCGCCGCGCCCGCACGGTTCGGCTCGCGCACGATCACCTCATGACCCGCAGCCGAGACGATGTACTCGATCGAGTCGCCCAGGAAGATCGCATCCAGAACTCGGCCGCGCAGCGTGTTGAAGCGCCGGGAATCGGGTTCGGCGCGATCGATGCGCAATTTCTCCGGGCGCACGAGCAGCGTCGCGGACTCGGGTGCGCTGCCCTGCCACGGGCAGTGGACGATGCTGCCATCATTCAGCAGCATCTCTCCCTCGGCCGGCGGCGATGGCACAATGCTGCCCCGGAATAGGTTCGAGTCCCCAACGAACGCCGCCACGAACTCGGTTTGCGGTTTCTCGTAAAGCGTGCGGGGCGGGCCGATCTGCTCCAGTTTTCCGTGGTTCATGACGGCCACCAGATCGGACATCACGAACGCTTCGGTCTGGTCGTGCGTGACATAAACCGTCGTGATCCTGAGCCGCTTCTGCAGCTGCCTGATCTCCTGCTGCATGCGCTCGCGGAGCCGTTTGTCGAGGGCCGCCAGAGGTTCGTCCATCACCAGGATCCGCGGCTTGAATACGAGCGCACGGGCGAGCGCCACGCGCTGCTGCTGGCCGCCGCTCAACTGGCCGGGGTGGCGCTCGCCGTAGCCGGGCAATCCGACCATGTCGAGCGCCTCTTCGACGCGCTGCCTGCGAGCCGGTTTCGGAACGCGGCGCTGTTTGAGCGCAAAGCCGATGTTCTCGGCCACCGTTATGTGCGGAAACAGCGCATAGCGCTGGAATACGACCCCGATGTCGCGCCGGTAGGGAGGCAGCCGGCTGATCTCGCTTCCGTCGACCATGATGCTGCCGCGGTCGGGCAGCTCGAACCCGCCGAGCAGCCGCAGAACGGTCGTCTTTCCGGAACCGCTCGGCCCGAGCAGGCTCATGAACGCTCCGGCCGGCACCGCAAACCACACGTCGTCCACCGCGGTGATGCCCTCGAAGCGCTTGACCAGGTTGCGCACTTCGAGCGCGGGACCCGCGGCGCCGGCCGCTGACCCCGAGTCCGAGCACGCTCGACGCCCGCTCAGGCGATCAGGCGCTTCCATCGCTCCTCGACGTTGGACCGGTCGAGATACCAATCCCAGTCCGGAAACGACAGATCCGCATCGGTCAGCCGCCCGCCGTAGATGCGCGGAAGCAAACGCTCGTCGAGTTTTACTTTGCGGTTGGTCGGATGCCCGAAGAAGCTCTCCGCGAGGTCTTTCTGCGGGCCTGGCCCCTGGACGAAGTTGATGAACTCGCGCGCGAGCTCGGCGTTCCTGGAGCCCTCGACTATGGTCCAGCTCCGGTAGGCCCAGACCGGGCCCTCCGACGGAAAGACCACTTCGATCTCGACGCCGCGGTCCTTCTGGATCTGGGCAACGTCGATGAATTGCTGGCTCACCGCTGCGTGCCTGGAGGCGATGATCTCCTGCACGTGCCCTTCGGAGCTGGCCCAGAGCCCTGCCTGAGCGACCAGCGCGGTGAGCTTCGTCCAGGCGCGCTCGAATGTCTTTTCGTCCCGCAGCCGCTCCGTTCCGATCCCGAGCACCTTGCACGTGATTGCCATGAGCTGTCCCGGCGCGATCTGGTCCCGCAATGCGATCTTGCCCTTGAGCTCGGGCGCCCAGAGGTCGGCCCAGCTCGTGATCGGGCGAGGCACCATGCCGGGCACGTAGACCGGGACCATGCCGTACACGAACACCCCTACGCCGAACGCAGAGGGATCGAGATAGCGTGGGTGCATGTCGGCCAGGTTGGGCATCCTCGCGTAGTCGAGCTTCATGCACATGCCCGCGCGCTTGGCCTTGCGGAAAAGGTGCTGCGGCCATTCGACGACGTCGTAGCTGTGCCGTCCCGTCTTGATGTCCTCTTGCACGTCTTCGAGGAAGTGCTCGGATCGCGCCGGGGTATCGACCGTCACGCCGAAGGCCTTCGCAAACGGCTCCGTCAGGCAGCGCCGGAATATCTCGGTCGCAATCCCCGGCTGCAACGGCACCGAGAGGCGGTCCCTTGAGTGGGCCACTGTTCATCCTCCTTATTGTCTTGAGCGATGGTCTTCTTCACTCGCTGCAATCACCCGGAGACGAACTGATTCCAGCGCGGGCCGAGCTTGGCGAGGTTTTCGCCCCACCATCTACCGTCCAGGACGATCTGCTTCGCGAAATTTGCCGGGTACGTCGGCAGCCGCACCAGGGTCTTCTGGTCCTTGATCAGATCGAGTGCCTTGGTATTGGTAGGCCCGTAATAGACGATCTTGGCGAATTCCGCCTGCGGTTCGGGTCGCGCCACGAACGAGAGGAACTTGAGCGCGTTGTCCCGGTTCGGGGCGCCCTTGGCGAGCACCCATACCAGGAAGTTCATCACCGCGCCGTTCCAGACGAACTCAAGCGGCGCGCCCTGGTCCTGATGGAAGTAAAGCCGGCCGTTGAAGAACTCGGCCATGTCGACTTCCTTGTCGACCAGCAGCTGCTCGCCTTGCGAACCGGTCTGGTACCAGATGTTGATCGCCGGCTTGATTTCGGCGAGCTTCTTGAACGCGCGGTCGATCTTTGCGTCGCTCAGCGGATAGACGTCCTTGGGGGCGACCCCGTCCGCCATGAGTGCGTACTCAAGATGGCGCGCGACCAATGGCCCGAACATCGCACGCCGTCCCTTGAATCCCTTCGTGTCCCAGAAATCCCGCCAATCGCGAGGCGCGCGCGTGGCCTGCCTGTTGTAGGAGATCCCCCAAGCCGCCGTCCCGTAGCCGAACGCGTATTCGTCGAGTGCGCCGGCCATGAAATCGGAGCGGCTCAGGCTCGGCAACTCGATCTTGTCCAGCAGCCCCTGGCCGCGGCCGATCACGGACCAGAACGGCGGTCCGTCGAGTAGGTCGACCTGCGCGCCGCCCTCGCCGAGCTGAGCCTTTACGCGGGCGAGGCCCTGCCCGCCGTAGGTCTGCTCGATGACTTCAATGCCGCTTTCTTGCGTGAAGGGGTCGAAGAAGGCCTTGCGCATGGCCTGTTGAATGGCTCCGCCCCAACTGCTGATCACCACGCGGCCGCGGCCTTGCGCGCGCGCCGCCCGGATGATGCCGGACGAAGGTAGTAGCGCACCCGTGCCGGCGGCAAGTGCTGATTTGAGTAGGGCGCGTCGCGTCAGTTTTCCGGGCACGGTTCATCTCCTTGAGGGTAAAGGCCGATCCCTGTTCCACGCTTCGGTGGAACGGGTTCGTGGCGAGAGTCACGTGACGCCGTCGATTCATGCGGTGCGAGCGCATCGACCCGCGAGTCGCGCAACTCGAACCTGCGGCCATCGATCGGTATTTGAGGGCTCCCGGTTGATTTGATGGTAGATCTGGTGTTGCTGCCGAACAAATGATAGTTTTTGGCATCAAGCATCAACGTTTTGGATCCTGCAATTGGACATCCGCCAAATCGAGACTTTCGTGTGGATCGCGAGGCTGGGCAGCATTGCTGAAGCGTGCAAACGGCTGAATGCGACCCAGTCGACGCTGTCCATGCGGCTCAAGACGCTGGAGGAGTCGCTGAACGTCTCCCTGTTCGACCGGGCTCACAAGCGGCTTACCCTGACGGCGAAGGGTCGCGATCTGGCGCGCTACGCGGAGAAGATTCTCGAATTGATCGAGCAGGTGCGGTTCTACGTGGCCGACCCGAAGGCCGCGTTCGGCACGGTGCGGGTCGGCGCCACCGAGCTGATCGCGCTGACATGGGCGCCCGATCTGATCCGCAGAATCAACGCGCAGTTCCCCCAGGTGCTGTTCGACCTCGAGGTCGGACTGACCCTCTCTCTGATGGATGGCCTCGCGGACGGCAAGCTGGACGCGGTCCTGGTTCCCACGCTCCACAAGCCGGTAACGCCCCTGACGGGAGTTTCTCTGGGTACCGTGACGTTCTCGTGGATGGCCAGCCCGGCGCTGGGGCTCGGCGGGAAGAGAGTGACGCCGGGGGATCTGCAGGAGCTTGCCATCATCGGTGCGAGCGCCCAGTCAATTTTCCACTCCCTTGTCGACCAGTGGTTTACCGACCATGGAGCCGCGATCCAGAGGCTCAACGTCTGCAACAGTCTTACGGCGAGTATCTCCATGACGGTTGCAGGAGTGGGGGTCAGCCTTCTCCCCGATCAGTTTTGCATTCCGTACGTCAAGAGGCGCCAACTCGAAATCCTGCGCGCGAACCGTCGCTTCGATCTCGAGTTTTATGCGATTTACAGCGCTCGAGGCGAGCGACCTTTGCCCAGGCTCGTCGCGGAGCTGGCTCAGTCGATCTCCACGTTTCCCCGAGTGCAGGTGAAATGAGGGAGCTTTTCATCTTCAGGTCGAGTGGAAACCTCAAGTTAAACAAAAGGAGTGGCGACTTGCCTACGTCTATAGACCGGTCGTGACATGAGCGAATCGCTGCCGCGCTCAAGTATGTGCTCTTGCCAGTGCGGATGGTGTTTCAGGAAGCTGGGCGTGAGCGCTAATGCGGCGCCGCGTCGCGTGTTTGCTGTTCCTGCGCGGCGTATTCCCGCATCACCAGGTCGCGCACCCGGGAGCGCAGCCCCAGGAACTCGGCGTTCTCGTGCAGCTGTTCCGTTCTCGGATAGGGAAAGGGCACTTCGACGATGCAGCGCACGCGCGAGGGGCGGGCCGAGACGACCACCACCCGCGACGACAGGTAGATCGCCTCCTCTACCGAGTGAGTGATCAGCATCACGGTCTTGCCCTCTTTCTGAAGGACTTCGAGCAACAGATCCTGCATGGCGGTGCGGGTCTGGGCGTCAAGCGCGCCGAACGGTTCATCCATCAGCAGGAACTGCGGCGCCACCGCGTAGGCGCGCGCCAGCGCAAGCCGTTGCCGCATTCCGCCCGAAAGCGTCTTGGGATACGCGTTGCGGAACTCGTACAGTCCCATCAACCTCATGTAGCGCTCGCAGACCTCCGCGCGTTTCTCCCTGGATCGAGGGTTTGACCGCAGGTTAAGCCCGAACTCGATATTCTTTTCGACGGTCAACCATGGGAATACCCCGTATTCCTGAAAGATGACTCCGCGGTCGGAGCCCGGCCCCAAAATCGGGATACCGTCCAGCGTGACGGATCCGCGGGAAGGTTTGATGAACCCGGCGACGATGTTGAGCATCGTCGTCTTGCCGCAACCGGAAGGCCCCACCAGTGAAACGAACTCGCCGTCGCGTACGCTGAACGAAACATCCTCGACCACCGGAAGCATGTCTGTGGGCGTCGGAAAGGTGACGGACACATGGTCGAATACGATGCGGTCCGGGCTGATCATGCCGCTATCCTGTCTTGCCAGCTCAAGAAGCGTCGCGAAACCTTGCGCAATATCAGGTCCATGATCAAGGCGATCAGCCCGATACATATGATGCCGAGGTAGATGATGTCGAGCTGGAAAAACGAGGAGGCGTTCTGGATCATCGCCCCGAGGCCATTTTGTGCGGCGATCAACTCCGACGCGACCAGCGTCGCCCAGACGACACCGAGCTCCACGCGTACCGCGGTAAGGATGTGCGGCAATGACAGCGGCACGATTACGCGTCGAAAAATCTCGCCATCCGTCGCCCCGAGCGTGCGCGCGACACGTATGTAAATCGGGCTGATCTGGCTGATGCCCTCGTACATGACGATGACGCCGGAGAAGAACGCGGCGTAGAACAGGATCACGACTTTCGCCGCCTCGCCGATTCCGAAATACACCACGACCAGCGGTATCAGGGCGATTGGCGGCAGCGCGCGGAAGAAATTGATGAGCGGATCGGCGAAAACATGGACGCTCCTGTTCCATCCGAGGGCGAACCCCGTCGGCACGGCAAGCAGCGTTCCCAGGACAACGCCTACCAGAACGCGCTTCGTGGATACCAGCATGTCGATCGGAAGTTTTCCGTTCGACATCAGTTCCCAGAAACGCCTCGCGACCTGCGCTGGAGTGGGAATCAGGCTGGGATTCACGATCCCGGAGTAATGCAGGAGCGTCCATGCGGCTATTACGCAGATCCACGGCAGGGCCAGCACGATCAGTTTCTTGAGCGGGTTCGCGTAAGTCATGTCGTTTGCGCGTTGCACGACGTTGAGCGTCCGCGGGATCTTTTGGTCCGCAGCCGGAGTCGCATCGCGTCATCCTGCTCCATCAGCGATTGACATATCGATTCTCGTATTCTATGGTAGCGCTACCATATGACGCAAGAAACGGACGATGAGCGAAACGCCCTATCGGTTCGGCCGCGGCGCGAGCCGCTTCGCTACCCGGAATCCGGCGCGGCCGGGCCGGCTGGCCGGCGACTACGGAGCGGACGATCCCGCTTCGGTGCAGGAGGCGGTGGCGCGCGCCGCCCGCGCCTTCCGCGACTGGCGCGCGCGGCCGGCGGCGCAACGCGCCGAGCGCGTCGCCGTTTGGCTCGATCGTCTTGCACAACGCGCCGAGGAGATCGCGCGGGCGATCGTGCTCGAGCAGGGCAAGCCGCTGGGCGAAGCGCGGGGCGAGTTCGCCAAGGCGCTTGCCGAGGCGCGATTCATGGTATCGCAGGCGCTGCATCAAGGTTCGCGCGAGGTCGGCGCGGCGCGCCAAGGCACGCGCAATCTGGTGCTGCGCCGCGCACGCGGCGTCGTGGCGGCGCTCACGCCGTGGAACTTCCCGATCCTCACCCCGCTGCGCAAAATCGTCCCTTCTCTCGTGGCCGGCAATACCGTGGTGCTCAAGCCTTCGGAGCTGACGCCTGCCGCGGCCTGGCTCGCCGCTGACGCCGCCGCCGGCATCCTTCCGGAAGGTGCGCTGGAAATTGTTCTCGGCGGTCGCGACGCGGGCGAGGCGTTGATCCGGGCGCCCGGACTCTGCGGCGTCACCTTCACCGGATCGGTTGCCACCGGCCGCGCCATCGGCGCCATCGCCGGCTCGAACCTGCTCGAGCAGAATTTGGAGCTCGGCGGAAAGAACGGCGTGATTGTAGCCGCCTCCGCGGATCCCGGTAGCGCCGCGGCGCAAATTGCGCACGCTGCTTTTCTTTGCTCCGGGCAACGCTGCACGGCGATCAGCAGGGCCATCGTGCACGTCTCGCACTGGAACGCTTTCGTCGCGGGAATGCAGGCTGCCATCACCGCCGCCAAGCTCGGCGACGGTCTGGACCCCACGACCACGCTGGGGCCGCTCGTTTCGGCCAGCCACCGGGATAGGGTGGCTGCGATGGTCGATCAAGCCAGCCGCGAAGGCGCGCAACTGATCGCCGGCGGCGGACCCGCCCGTCCTCAGGGCTGCGAGGACGGCTATTTCTTTCAACCGACGCTGCTCCGGGCGGCGCCGCACATGGTTTGCGCGCGGGAGGAGATCTTCGGGCCGGTCGTGACGCTGCTGCCATACACCGAATGGGACGAGGCCCTCGCCATTCTGAACGGCACGGATTATGGGCTCGCCGCTGCACTCTTCTCGCGCGACTCCGCCGAGGTCGAGCGCTTCCTCAACGAAGCCGAGGCCGGCATGCTGTTCGTCAACCAGGGTACGGTACCCGACAACCACATGCCGTTTGTCGGCACGAAGGTCTCGGGCGTCGGCCCGGGTTCGGTGGGCCCATCGGCGCTGGCGTTTGCCACTACCGAGCACGCCGTATACCTTTCTACGGGAAATATCGCGTGACGCCGCAGGAACGGATCCACGTCGTGGTCGATCCGCGGGACAACGTCACTACGGTGTTGGACCAGGGCACGGGCCTTGACCGGCTGCAGGGCGGATTAGAGGTCGCCCTCGGGGTTCCGTTCGGCCACAAGGTGGCGCTGCGGCCGATCGCACGCGGCGAACCGGTGATCAAGTATGGCGTGGCGATCGGGCGCGCCACGCACGATATCGCCTCCGGCGCGCACGTCCACGTCCACAACTGTGCCTGAGGCGCCCTTGGCTGTCCTGCCCTCGCATTTCTTGGGCTTCCCGCGCAGCGACGGGCGCGTCGGCGTGCGCAACTACTTGGTAGTGGTGTCCGCCGTTGCTTTGGTCAATCGCTGGGCTGAATTGATCGCGGCGTCATTGCCCGACGCTCGCGCGATCGCCGGCGAATTCATGCGCGGGCTGCGCAAACCCGACGCCGCCCGGCAAGCACGGGTTTGCGAGGCGCTCGCAACGCATCCGAATGTCGGCGCCTGCCTGGTGCTTTGCCACGACGCGGCGAGCGCACGACTCTGGCGCGAATACTTGGCGGACTGCGGTCGACCGCATGCCGTCCTGGCCTTGATGGAGCAAAACGGAATGGAAGCGGCGATCCAAGCCGGGCAGCGCGCGTTAGCCCAACTCGACGAAATGCGCCGTTCGGTCGCCCGGCAGCGTTCTCCGTTCAGCGCGCTCACCCTGGCACTCGAGTGCGGCGGCTCGGACCCGACTTCCGCGCTGATCGCCAATCCGGCCATTGGCCGGGTGGTGGATGCGGTGATCGACGCCGGCGGCAGCGCCATCGTCTCGGAGACAGTGGAGTTCGTCGGCGCCGAGGCTCCAGTGCGCGCACTCTGCCGCAGCCCGCGGGTAGCGAAGGACCTGCTCGCCGCCATCGCGGCTGCCGAACAGCGCATGGAAGAGGACGGCGAGCGCTACCGCGGCGTCAACCCGACCGCGGAGAACATCGAGGCTGGCCTGACCACGCTCGTCGAAAAAAGCATGGGCGCGGTGGCCAAGGTGGGATCCCGCTCTTTTGCGGGATTGCTGGAATTCGGCGAGAAGCCGGCGACGCCGGGCCTGTACCTGATGGACACTCCGTTTTTCAGTCCCTGCTCGATCACCGGCATGATCGCCGCCGGTGCGCAACTCACCTTGTTCGGCATGGGCGTATTCAACCCTTCCGGCAATCCGCTGGCGCCCACCGTCAAGGTCTGCGGCAACCCGATGACGGTCGCGCGCTGGAACGACGCGATCGACGCAGACTTGAGCGATGTGCTCGCCGGGGGCGCCACCCTCGACCAGGCGGCGCAGCGGCTCGGCGCGTTTCTAGTCGAGACCGTCGAAGGCCGCGAGACGCGCGCCGAGCGTTGGCGGGAGGGCCAGTTCATCGTTCCGAAGACCTTGACCCCGCTCTGACGCGCGAGCTGCCGTGCAACACTTGAGCCGCGCCGCCCGGGAGTTCGATTACATCGTGGTCGGCGCGGGCTCCAGCGGCTGCGTGCTCGCCAACCGGCTGAGCGCGGACGCTCGCTACACCGTGCTGTTGTTGGAGGCCGGCGGACCCGATACGAGCCCCTGGATCCACATTCCCATCGGCTACGGCAAGACAATCTTCGACAGCCGCGTCAATTGGGGCTACGAGACCGAGCCCGAACCCGATCTGGAAGGGCGGCGCATCTACTGGCCCCGCGGCAAGGTGCTGGGCGGATCCGGCTCGGTCAACGGCCTCGTCTACATCCGCGGCCAGCGCGAGGACTTCGATGGCTGGGCAGCACAAGGCAACCCGGGATGGAGCTACGACGAGCTGCTGCCCTATTTCCGAAAATCCGAGCACCAGGCGCGGGGCCCCGATGCCTTTCACGGCGCGGATGGGCCGATGTGGGTGTCGGATCTTTCCGAGCACCACCCATTGTGCGAGGCTTTCATCGCCAGCGCCCGCCGGCTCGGCATGCCGCCCAATCCTGATTTCAACGGTGAGCGCCAGGAAGGCGTCGGGTATTTTCAATTAACCACGCGGCGAGGGCTGCGCTCCAGCCCTGCGAGCGCTTACCTGCGCCCCGCCCGCGCCCGGACGAACCTTACTCTCGGCGTGCGCGCGCTCGCGCGCCGCGTGTTGTTTCAGGGCCGGCGCGCGATTGGTGTCGAGTTCGAGGCGGACGGTGAGGTGCGGCAGGCGCGCGCGCGCCGCGAGGTACTGCTGTCCGGCGGCGCGATCAATTCGCCCCAACTGCTCATGCTCTCGGGCATCGGCGACGCCGCGCGGCTGGCACGCTTCGGAATCGCGCCGGTCGCGGACCTGCGCGGTGTCGGTCGCAACCTGCAGGACCACCTGCAAGCGCGGGTGGTGCTCAAGGCGAAACGGCCGATCACCTACAACGACGTCTTCAACAGCCCGCTTCGGACGCTGCAGGCGGGCCTTCAATGGGCGCTGCTGCGCCGGGGGCCGCTGACGGTGAGCGCCGGGCAGGCAGGCGCCTTCGTGCGCGTCATGCCGGACGCCGGGCGCCCGGACGTGCAATTCCATTTCATCACTTTCAGCACGGACCGGCCGGGCGAGGGCCTGCACAAGTTTTCCGGCTTCACCGCCTCGGTCTGCCAACTGCGCCCGGCGAGCCGCGGCCGCATCGAGCTGGCGAGCGCCGACCCGAAGTCCGCGCCCCGGATCCACGCCCACTACCTGTCCGCCCCGGGCGATCTCGAGGTGCTGCGCGAGGCTGTTCGCCTGGCGCGGCGCATCGCCCGCACGCCGCCGCTCGCGGACCTCGTCGCCGAGGAGTTCTCGCCAGGAGCGGCGGCGGACGACGACAACGCGCTCGACGCCTTCATCCGCGGCACGGCGCTGACCATCTTCCACCCGGTTGGCACATGCGCGATGGGCCGCGGCGAGGACGCGGTGGTCGACCACGAGTTGCGCGTGCGCGGCGTCGAGGGTCTGCGCGTGATCGATGCGTCGATCATGCCGACGCTGGTTTCGGGCAACACCAACGCGGCCGCCGTCGCGATCGGGGAAAAGGGCGCCGATCTGGTATTGCAGGCGGCGTGAGCGCCGCTGACCTAACAGCTCGAGGCGGCCTGCGGCGGGCTGCCTTGCGGAACCCGGAACCGATCGAGCAGCCTTTCCGCGTTGCCGGAAAGAATCGCCGCGCGATCGGCTTCGGCGAGGCGGGCTTGACGAACGGCGGCGAGCGTCCAGTCGACCCGGAAGATCGGGCAATCGGTGCCGAAGACGATTCGTTCTGCCCCGTAGATCGCCACCGCGAGTTCGAGCGTGTGCGGGCCGAGCGAGGCACAGTCCACGGTTACCCGGCGCACGCGTTCGGAAGGCAGTGTGGTGCCAGGTGCACGAGTCCTGACGGTATGATCCATGCGCTCGATCACCGCCGGCAACGTGCCGCCGAGATTGGCGACATGGATGGAGACGTTCGGATATCGGTCGAGGAAATCGGTGAACAGCAGAGTGATCATCGCCTCGCTCACCTCGGCCTGCACCTCCAGCGCGCGGCGCAGCAGCGCGTTATCCGGATCGGGTTCGCGCGATGCGCCGTCGCAAGCCAGGGAGCGCAACGCCTCGTCAGGACGCCGTCCCGGATGGATGAAAAAATGGGCCCCCATTTCTTCGGCCACTGCAAACAGGGGGCGCATTTTTCCCGCCTCCGCGAGACTCGTGAAGGCATTGTTCGGCAGGATGGCGCCGATCAAGCCGAGTTCCGTGCGAGCCTGGCGAAGCTCCGCGATGGCTACATCCATGTCGGCGAGCGGCAGTGCCGCCAAGCCGAGAAAGCGGTCGGGGTGCCGCCGGCATACGGCAGCCACGTCTTCGTTGAACGCCCGCGTCGGAGAACCGGATTCGTCGAGCGGCAGGCTGTCGATGCCAAACAGCCCCGGCAGCGACAGCACCTGCCGGCGCACGCCGATTTCATCCATCGAGGCCAGTCGTGCGTCGATATCCGTATACGCTCGGCCGAAACCCAGGATGCCAACCGGCATCACAAGCCGCTCGGATCCGTCCGGGAGTGTTTCGATGCACGGGGCCACGCGCCGGGCGCGCAAGAAAGCCACGACCGGAGGCGGCACGTAGTGAGCGTGGAAATCGGTAGCCATCAGCTACGCCGTCAGGCGATTGCCGGCACAGAGAAGTGAAAGAAGTTCGGCGCCGGCGTGTTCGACTGCCGAAGATAAATGTCAATGTTGCCGAGATGGTAGGCGCGGTGCGCGTACAGCGCCCAAAGGAAACCCATCACGGTCCAGGTGCGCTCCGCGAAGCGGATCGTCTTTCGAAGCTGATCGTCCGTATAGCCACGCAGCGTTCGCACGCTGTCCTCGTGCAACCTCGCCGCCTCGCTCACGAAATCGCCGTTGGCGAGCTTGGCGGTAAGTTCGGGATCGCGCGGCAGCGGCAGCGTCGCGTCGTTCTCGGAGTCCTTCAGGAAGCGCACCCAGTGGTACTCTTCCACCGCCATGTGAATGTAGAGGTTTTTGATCGTAACCATCGACACGCGATCGCCGAAGCGAACGTTGGGGTTATCGACCGGAATCCAGTCCAGCTTGTCCTTGGGCGTTTTCGCGATCCAGTCGTTGGTCGCGCCGGAGAGGCACTCCTGAAGAACCATGAAACGGTCAAACTCGTTCCGAAACTCAACCTGCGACATCGGCAAGCTCCTTCTTTTTTCCAGGTTCGGCCGTCGGGCGCGCCGTCACTGCGGAACGACCGCAGACGCCGGTTCGAACGGGCGGGCGCCACGCTTGCCCAGAACCCACTCGCCGGCTCCAGCGGCTCGCCGGCGCTGCGAGATGAAGAAGCGGGCCCGGTCGCTGCGATAAAGGGTAACGCTGTGTTCGACCGGTCGCCGAGCCCGGTCGTATGAGGTGCGGCTCACCGACAATAGCGCCGCGCCGACATTGACGCCGAGCAGGACGCTCTGATTGGCGTCGGCCACGACCGCCTCGATGAATTGTTCGGCCTCAGTGGCCTCGACACCACAGCGGTGCGCGAGCGTTTTCAGCAGATGCTGGGCGGCAAGGTCCACAGGGCGCAAGCGCTCGCCGAGCGCGCGCGGCAGGAAAATGCGCGTGGCTGAAAACGGCTGGCCTTCGACCATCAGGAGGCGCCGAAACGCGAAAGTTTCGTCCCCGGGGGCAAGCGCCAAGGCCGCAGCGACGGCATGTGATGCCTCGACCATGCCTGCTTCCAGCACCTGCACCTGGGCGGGGACCCCCAAAGCGATCAGATCCGCGAGCAGACACGTCATCTTCAAATCCGTGATCGCGGCAGCGGCCTCGCCCACAAAAGTCCCCCGGCCCGGCTCGCGGCGGACGAGCCCGTCGCGCTCCAGGTTTTGCAGCGCTCGGCGGACCGTCGCCCGGCTTACCTGATACATGCGACGAAGCTCCTCCTCGGGCGCAACGCGCCCGCCGACGCGCAGTTCGCCGTTGGCGATCTTGTCCCGCAGGATGGCCTCAATCTGGTGGTAGTACGGGGCGGCCGCCCGCCGAAGGCGTCTCATACGGTGATGGCCCTAGCCTTTCAACTGGATTGCCTGCCGGCTCTCGTCACTCTGCAGAGCCCCTCCTTGAAAGCGGGGAAGCCCGAGATGGGATCAAAATACCTGGCCACTATCTCATTGACGTTGGCGTCTGCCCAGCCGTGGGAGACATCCACGACGCCCGGAAGCACCTGCTCCGTGATGTTCGCCTTCACCCGGATACGCCCGTGCGGGCTTTCCAAGTCAACCTCCTCATTCTGGCGAATCGCTTGTGCCTCAGCATCCCTCGGGTGGATGTTTACCACGGCGCAGGGCATGAGCTTGCGCAGCGAGGGGAGTTCCCGCAACTTGCTGTGGGTGAACATGAGCACTCGGGAGCCGGAATTGAGGATCAGAGGAAATTCTCGCGCGATCTCCGGAGTGCTCAACGGACTTTCCACCGGCTCCCTGTAACGGGGGAGCGGGTCAAAACCGTACTCCGTCAGAATCCGCGACGCAAGCTCGACTTTCCCGCTGGGGGTGTCGAAGCCGGGCTTCCCGTCAGCACGCAGCAAACCCTTTTCGTACTTGCGAAACAGTTCGGGCCCGGAAGCGGACACCGTCACACCATCTGCCCCACCTGTGCGCAAATCTTCCACCGTCAAGCCCACCGAACGCAGGATCGAATTCAGGGCCTGCGTTTCATCGCCGTTCCAGAATTCCGTGCCATAACCCAAGTGACACCCGATCTCCAAGGCAATGACCCAGTCCGGCTTCGCCTCACCCAACGGGGAAATCACGGGCTCGCGAAGATAGATCTTACGCCCGAAGACCGCGATCGGATTCATCCGTTCAAGCGCCATGGCAGCCGGAAGAACCAGGTCGACAAAATCGTGAGTCCACGGGCGCAGAAAATAGTCCGCGGCCACGGCGAATTCCAGCCTCCCGATCGCCTCCTGGTAACGTGAACTCTGAGGCCACATCATGGCATTGGCGCCGAACATGACCATCGCCTTGAGCTGCCCTTCCTGCACGTACTCAGGGAGCAGGTTCATTTGAATCTCTGAATTGAAGCGAGCCCAGACCGGGAAACGCTCCTTGTCGATACGTTTGTCCTGCAGTTCGGGCAATAGATCGCGCTCCCGGGTGAACTCGGCGTTGCCGCCGAACATGTGTATGGGCAGCGGATGAGTGGGAATGGTAAGCCCCCCCGGCACATCGAAGTCACCGGTAAGTGCCATCAGACAAAGGATCGCCCGGTGGTTTTGCAGGCCATTGGACGAATGAACTGTCGCCGAAGGGCTGCCGATCCACGTCACGGGCCGGTGCATCGCAAGCAATCTGACCGCCTCTTCAACCGGTTCCTTCGGAACCCCGGTGATCCGCTCGACTTCTTCCGGCGGAAATTCTTCCGCATACTTTGCAAGCTCAGGGAAACCAGAGGTCCACCGCGCAGCAAAGTCACTGTCGAAGAGCCCCTCTTTGACCATCACGTGGATCATTCCAAGCGCCAAGGCGCCATCGGTTCCGGGCCTCAACCGCAAGTGAAGATCTGCGACCTGCTGCACCGTACCGGTGATGCGGGGATCAACCACCACGAACTTCACCCCCTGTTTCTTGGCGAGCCGAAGCCGCTCGATTTCAAAGGGCGCTGTGTGAGCCAGGTTCCTCGTCCAGATCAGGCAGGTACCAGTCTCCTTCGTCGGCCGTCCGCCACCAGTGACCAGCCCAAAGGTCAGTTGTGACGCCATCGTGGTGGCTCGGGAACAAAGCGAACTCTCGGTTCCGTAGTTGGGTGAGCCGAACGTGTAGGCAAGGCGCTGAACCGCCGGACGCGGCTCTTTGGGGTCTCCCACGAAAAAGCCCACCTTCTCGGGGCCGTATTTCGTCTTGACCTCGTTGAGCTTCGCGGCAATGGTTCTGTACGCCTCGTCCCAAGAGATCCTTGACCAGCCTGGATTCGGGTCTCCTTTCGAGGTCGTGCGCTTCAGGGGATACAGAAGGCGATCGGGATGGTACTGTTCCTCGAGGATCGCAAGACCCTTGATGCACAGTGGCCCGGCCGGGTAGTTCTCCCGATCCTCGACTCGGACGATGCGATCCCCTTCTACATGTAGCTTCATGCCGCACTTGGGGACTTGGTTGCACATGTCGCAATAGCTGTAAGCCACCCGTTGCGCGGCCATGCTCATAGCACCCCCTCCTCAACTAGTCTTGATCGATTGTACGATTATCCATACAATTACTCTATAGAGAGCAAAAAGAAGACGCCAACGGGGTCGGCTTGGGAAATCCATCCGCGAGCGGGACGGGGCCGGGCGACCAGTGCGCCGATGGTTTTCCTACAGAGGAGGAATCATGAACTTCATTGGGCGTTTTGTCAGATTAGCCACGACCGCGCTTGCTCTGGGCATACCCGCGGGCGGCGTATCTGCCGACGAATATCCGAGCAAGGCGATCCGCTTTGTCGCCCCGTATCCGCCAGGTTCCGTGACGGACCTGCTGGCTCGCACCATCGGGCAGAAGCTCACCGAGAGCTGGAAACAGCCCGTGCTGGTGGAAAACCGCGGCGGCGGCGGCAGCGTCATCGGGACCGATATCGTCGCCAAGGCGCCGCCGGACGGTTACACCATCCTCATGGTGGCGCCGGATTTGGCGATCAATCAGACCTTGCGCAGTGGGCTGCCCTATGACGCAGAGAAAAGTTTTGCGCCGGTCGCGCGATTGGTGTTCAGCCCGACGGTGCTCTGCGTACATCCGTCACTGCCCGTGAACAACCTGCGCGAGCTGATCGCCCACGCAAAGTCTCGCCCGGGGCGGCTCAGCTACGCGTCCGGCGGTAACGCGACCGTCGGCCACCTCGGCATGGAACTGCTCAAGCACATGGCGGGGATCGATATGGTTCATGTCCCTTATAAGGGCACGGCGGCGGTGGTAACAGCCGTCCTCACCGGCGACGTGCAGGTGGCGTTCGCCCAGATGTCGACCGCGCGTCCGCAACACGCGGCTGGAAAGTTGCGAGTCCTCGCGGTAGCGAGCGGCACGCGCTCACAGGCCATGCCGGAATTGCCTACCGTTGCGGAAGCGGGTCTCCCGGGTTTCAAGGCCGAGGTGTGGTTCGGCGTTGTCGCGCCGGCGGGAACGCCCGGCGGGATCATCTCCCGCCTGAGCAGCGAGATGGGCAGAATCATGCGCATGCCGGACGTCCAGAAGCAACTCCTGCCGCAAGGAATCGAGCCCATGACCACCACGGCGGAGGAGTTCGCGGCCTTCCTCCGTGAGGAAATCGTGACATGGGGAGAGCTTGTCAAGAAGACGGGCGCTCGCGTTGACTAGGATCGACAACGTTGTGCCGTCTGACGGCCGTTCAAGGACGGTCGCGCGCAGAGTGAATTATCTGCCGTCCCGCTGCAGGGAAATCGCCCATGATTGATTTCTATACCTGGGGTACCCCGAACGGCCGCAAGGTGTCCATCATGCTCGAGGAATGCGCGCTTCGGTACCGCGTGCACAGGGTCGACATCGGCAAGGGCGAGCAGTTCCGGGAGGAGTTCGTCGCCATCAATCCGAACAGCAAGATCCCGGCGATCGTCGATCTCGAAGGTACTGACGGCAAGCCGATCAAGATGTTCGAGTCGGGAGCGATCCTCGTCTATCTGGCCGGCAAGACGGGCCGCTTCCTGCCGCGGACGGTGCGCGGCAAGTATGAGGCACTGCAGTGGCTGATGTTCCAGATGAGCGGCGTGGGTCCGATGTTCGGCCAGACGCGTCACTTCCTGCACGTGGCTAGCGAAAGGAGCACCTACGCGATTGGTCGCTTCACGAAGGAGACACGGCGCCTGTACGGGGTGCTCGACAAGCGTCTAGCCGAGCTGCCGTTTCTCGCAACTGATTATTCGATCGCCGACATCGCCACCTACCCATGGGTGGCGCGCCACGAGTCGCACGGAGTGGACCTCGCCGAGTTTCCGAACGTGAAGCGCTGGTTCGACACCATCGGCGCGCGGCTGGCCGTGGTGCGGGGGATGGCGGTACCGTTCCTAAGCTGAACCGCGTGTTGGTCGACATGCATCCCGCAGTGTTTTCCGGCCGGTAGCGCGCTGCCATATTTAGGTGGACACGGGGAGAGGACTGGAGTTGCCCCGTTATCGTGGACGGTTTAGCGCTTGGGTCAGAGGCGGTTATCCAGAGGCCGTGCACGCCCGGGTGCGGACGACCCTTAGACGACCTCTACGGCCATCTTTAGACCGGCGGCTTTCAGGACTGCGTGCAACGTTGAAAAGCGAGGATTGCCGTTCGATGAGAGCGCGCGATACAGACTCTCGCGCGGCACGCCTGCCGCTTTCGCGAGTTTGGCCATGCCCTTTGCCTCGGCGACGGTTCTGAGCGCCGCAAGGTAGACGCGAGGATCGCCGTCTTCCGCGGCCGCGCTGAGGTACTCCGCAGCCAGCGCCGGGTCAGACCGCAGTTCGCCAACCAGCCGCTCTGTGTGCGAGACCGTCAGCGCTTTGCGCGTGGATCGCGTTTTTTCCGATTTTCGTACTCTTGACATAGGGTCACCGCCTTCTTGATGTCCGCATCCTGCTTGCGTTTGTCACCGCCGCACAACAAAACGATCACCGTCTGACCGTCGCGCCCAAAGTAGACGCGGTACCCCGGTCCCCAATTCACGCGCAATTCCCTGACGCCATCCCGCAGGTACTTGCAGTCGCCAAAGTTCCCGACCCCAAGCCGTTCTAGCCGCGCCAGGATGCGAGCCTTCGCTTGCCGGTCGTGAAGGCTCGAAAGCCAGTCCGAGAAAGGCTCATTGCCCGTCGATGTCCGGTAACGCCTGATCTCGAACACGAGTTGTCAGTGTATCGTATACGTTACAATTGGCCAATACGGATTGTGCCGTATTTGTGCCGTAAGTAGCCTTGATTGAGGTTTGCTGGCACTGCAATCCAATGAACCGGCAAGCGCTGCGAGCTTGATAACATTACGTTTTATGATTTGAAGAGATTGAGCCCGTGCCCCCTGGAGCGTCTCGAAATCTGTTGTACCCATCGGGTACCGGGGGTTCGAATCCCTCTCTCTCCGCCATTTAGCCCTGGACTCCAGTGCCGGCGCGACGCCGGACTAGACGAACTCGCTCCAGGAGGACCGTACGTAGGAGGTGTTGGATGAGCAGCGCGCTTTTTTCCCCTTTCCGCGTGCGCGGACTCGAGCTGTCGAACCGTATCGTGGTCGCGCCGATGTGCCAGTACAGCGCGCACAACGGCTGCATGTCCGACTGGCACCTGATGCACCTCGGGCAATTCGCCGTCTCCGGGG
>SCTY01000047.1 GCA_004297625.1 Betaproteobacteria bacterium
AAAGCGCCGCCAGCGCCGCCTCCCCCGACTCCACCGCCGTCACCGCATAGCCCGACGCCGTCAGCCGCATCGCTATCAGCTGCAAAAGATCCTTGTCATCGTCCACCAGCAGGACCTTCGCCTTTTCATTGCTCATCCTTTAAGCCTTTTCTTCGAATAAACCATGTAATTCTTAGTCGCTGTCGTTACGCGGCGTCGGCCAGGGCACGCGCCGAACGGCGCGGCAGCGTGACACGGAAATGACCGCCGCCCCCGCCGACGACGGCGATCTGCCCGCCGTGCGCCTCGACCAGCTCGCGGGCGATGGCCAAGCCGAGGCCGCTGCCCTTGATCCGCCCGCTGTCGCCCTTGCCGCGGCCGCGGAAAAACAAATTGAAGATGGACTCGCGCTCCTCGGGCGGCACGCCCGGCCCGGAGTCCATCACGTCGATCACCGCTTCGCCGGCCTGCGCCCGCGCGCGCACCGATACGGTGCCGCCCGGCGGCGAGAACTTCACCGCGTTGCTGATCAGGTTGTCGACGATCGAGCGCAGCTTGTCGGGATCCGCTTCGAGCGTCGCGGACTGCGAATCGATGCTCAGGCGCAGTCCTTTCGAGCGCGCCGCGAGCTCGTGCGCGCGCGCTGCTTCCGCCACGAGGCTTTCGAGCACCACCGGCTTCACTTCGAGCGACGAGGCCGCGTGCAGCGCCCGCTGGTAGTCGAGCAGCTCCTCGATCAGGCGCTGCAGCTTGACGCTGTTGTCTCGCATGATCGACACGACCTGGCGCTGCGCGGGGCGCAGCGGGCCGGCCACCTCGTCGTTGAGCAGCTCGGCGCCCTCGCGCAGCGCGGTGAGCGGTGTCTTCAGCTCGTGCGAAACATGGCGCAGGAAACGGTTCTTCTGCGTCTCGAACTCTTCCAGCCGGCGCCGCAACCAGTCGAGCCGCCGTCCGAGATAGCGCAAGTCCTCCGGGCCGCGCACCGCAATGGGCTTCAAAAAATCGGCGCCGCCGAGCTGGCGGATCGCGTTGTCGATCGCCGCGATCGGGCGCCCGATGTAGCGCGTGAGCACGAGCGCGAGGCTGAGCGCCACCGCGGTGCTGAAAAGAAGCAGCAGCACCACGCCGCGCTGCGCTTCGTCGGCGCTCGCGCGCAGGCGCTCGACCTCGCGGTTCACCACCAGATTGTTGATCGCCAGCACTTCGCGCGCTGCGTCGAGCAGCCGCTCGACGCGCGCGCTCACCTCGTTGGTCTTGATGGGGCGGCGCGTGCCGTCGCCGAGCATGTCGTAGAGCGCCTGCTCTTCGTCGACCGTGCGGTTGAGCGCCGCGACCTGCGCGTAATCGAGCGGCAGCTGCGCAATCTCGTCGGCCAGCTGCCGGAAGTTGCGATGCACGTGCGCGTAGGCCTGGAGAACTTCCGGATCGTCCAGTACCGCGACCTGCTGCGCGAGCCGCTCTATGGTGCCGATGCGGTCGAAAAGCGAGCGGCTGGCGCGCGCCGCATCCGAGGCATTGAACACCGCGCTGCGGCTCTGCCCGACGAGGCGCTCGGTATTCCACGCGGAGTACGCGAGCGCGCCGACCAGCGGCAACGCGACGACGGTGAAGCCGGCAAGCAACAGGCCGAGGAACGAACGCGGGTAAGTCATGCAAAGGAAATAGTTGCATGGCGTTGGACAAACTCCAATGTCACGTGTTCACGACAGGCGCGCGTCTTTCTGTCGTGCGCCGGCGACGCTCCGGCCGGGACGCTCAGTCCCGGCGAGCCACCGTGGCGACCAGGCGTGCCGAGCAGAACTGCAACCCCGCGTGCAAGCCGCGCAGCGACTGCATGTCGGCGCTCTCCTGCGCAGTGACCGCGAGCGCGCCGCCAGCGAGCGCGGCGAACATCTGGAAGTCCGGGCCGCGCGCCGCAGCCGGCGTGTCGATCAGCACCACACGAAAATGCTTGCGCGCCTCGGCGAGGAACGCCGGCAGGCGGCTGCGGCTGAGAAGCTCGAGCGGATCGGCGCGCGGCGTGCCCGCCACCATTACCGACAAGTTCGTTCCGGCGCTCGCGACGCTCACGCGCCGGTCGTCGAGCAAGTCGGCGAGCCCGTGCGCGTTGGGCAGCTTGAACGCGCGGTGCAGCGCCGGCGCGCGGAAGTCGCCGTCGATGAGGAGCGTCTTCTCCCCCATCGCGGCGAATGCGGCGGCAAGCTGCGCAGCGAGCCGGGTTCGACCCTCGCCCGGCTGCGCGCTCACGATGGCGAGCACCCGGCGCTGCGGCGTGAACCAGTGCTCGAGCAGGCGCGCGCAGAGCTCGCGCAGCGCCTGAGGGGCGAGCGGCCGCAGCGCAAGCAACGGCTCGCCGAGCGCGCGCACCAGCTCCCGCTCGCTGCGCACCGGCCGGCGCGCGCGCCGGCGAGCGGCGAGCCACGCCACGCCAAGCGCAAGCCCGCCCGAACCTCCGAGCGCGAGATTGAGGCCGAGGCTCGGATGCCGGCGCATCACCGTGGGCGCGTCAACGAGCACCGCGTTTTGAGCGAGATACGGCCGCAGCTTCTCCATGACCGCTCGTGCCGCCGCCTGCGGGTCGTCCGCCGCCTCTTCGAGCTTCGCTATGCGGCTGCCCTCCTGTACGCCGCGGAGCAGCATGACCCGGGCGGTGGCCTCGTAATGCGCCGGCCAGACCAGCGTGGCCGCCCCGGCAACGGCCAACCCGGCAGCCAGCGCGGCCAACGGCAGCCAGGCATGGGCCGATAGGACTACAGCGCCGGGGATTTCCCGTGAACGCTGCGGAATCCAGGGTCGATCGGTAAAAACGGTTGACATAGAATGCCCTGATGAAAAAATTTCAACGCTCCGTTGCCCTTTTCCCGCTGCTGCTGGCGCCGGCGGTGGCGCTCGCGTTCGAGACGGTGGACAGCCTGCCGTGGCCGTCGGCGGGGGTCTTCCCCGCCTACCCGCGCGACGAGACGCGACCGACCGATTTCTGGATCCAAGGCGGCATGATGCGGGACGACAACATCCTGCGGCGCGAGAGCGCAAGGCAGGGCGACACGGTCACGCGCGCCGGCGCCGGCTTCCGGCACGATCAGCGCATCGTCGGCCGCCAGCGCCTGGTCGTCGAAGCGCGCGGCGACGCGTACAGTTACGACCGCTTTTCCGACCTCGATCACTTCGCCTATTCGGCGCTCGGCGACTGGCGCTGGGAGCTCGGCAACGATCTCGCCGGCTCCGTGGTCCTGGCGCGCGACAAGCGCCTCGTCGACATCGCGGAGACCCAGGCGGCGGTAAAAGACATGGTGACGACGACGCGCTTCGCCGCGACCGGCGGCTATCTGGTCACGCCGAGCTTCCGGGTGCGCGCGGGCTATGCGCACGGCATAGCCGACCGCGAGCGGCTCGCCGCGGCCGAAACGCGCTCGGACGGCGTCACGGTCGGCGCCGACTACGTTTCCCCCCTGCGCAATACGCTGGGAGTCGAATACCGCCGGGCGAAGGGCGATGCGCCGGTGCCCGAGCTCGTCGCGCCGGCCGGCACTTTCGTCAACAACGACTACGACGAGCGGGAAGTCGCGCTCGTCGCGAGCTATGCGCCGGGGCCGCAGCTGCGCGCCGACGGCCGCGTGGGCCGCACCAAGCGGACCTACAGCGAGATTCCCGGCCGCGACTTCGACCAGGGCACGGGACGGGCGCGCATCGAGTGGCTGCCGGGCAACAAGACCATCCTCGGCTTCGAGGCGTACAAGGAGCCGCGCTCGATCATCGACGTCGCGGCGAGCCACGTCGTCGTCAAGGGCGTCGCCTTCGGGCCGAGCTGGGCGGCGACCGAGAAGCTGGTGTTTTCCGCGCGGCTGATCCGCGAGCGGCGCACTTTCGAGGGCGATCCGGCAATCTCCGTCGCCGGCGCGCCGCTGCGCGACGAGCTGGTCCACACGCTGCGCTTCGGCGTGGGCTGGGAGCCGCTGCGCCACTGGCAGGCGAGCTTCGCGGCCGACCGCGGCACGCGCGACTCCAACTTCGCCGGGCGCGACTACAAGTACAGCGCCCTCACGGCGAACCTCGCCTGGCATTGGTAACTCACCGCCCGTAGGCGTCTTCGAAGCGCACGATGTCGTCTTCGCCGAGGTAGCTTCCCGACTGCACCTCGATGATCTCGAGCGGCAGCCGCCCCGGGTTCTCGAGGCGGTGCTTCACGCCGGGCGGAATGTAAGTCGACTCGTCCTCGGTGAGCAGGAAGGTCTCGTCGCCTCGCGTGACGCGCGCGCTGCCGCGCACGACGATCCAGTGCTCAGCGCGGTGATAGTGCATCTGCAGCGATAAGGCGGCGCCCGGCTCGACCACGATGCGCTTCACCTGGAAGCGCTCGCCGCGCTCGATGCTGTCGTAGGTGCCCCACGGGCGCTGCACCTTGCGGTGCGCGAAGCACTCGCTGCGCCCGCTGCGCTTCAGCTCCGCCGCCAGCTTGCCGACGGCTTGCGCCTTGTCCTTGCGCGCCACCATGACCACATCGGGCGTCTCGACGACCACCATGTCGTCCACGCCGACGCACGCCACCAGGCGGTGCTGCGCGAGCACGAGCGCGTTTTTCGTATCGGCCAGATGCACGTCGCCATGCACCGCGTTTCCGTGCGCGTCTTTTTCTTCGATCTGCCACAGCGCGTCCCAGGCGCCCACATCGGACCAACCTGCGTCGAGCCGCACCACGACTGCCTCGGGGCCGCTCGGCGCGCCCACGACGTGCTCCATTACCGCGTAATCGATCGAGTCGGAGGGGCACTCGCCGAACGCGCCCGGCTCCACGCGCAGGAAACCGCCGTCGCGGCAGCCCCGGCGGTAGGCGCGCTCGCACGCGCCGAGGATTTCCTTGCGGAAGTTGCCGATGGCGTCGATCCACACCGACGCGCGCACCGCGTAGATTCCCGCATTCCAGTAGTAATCGCCCGACGCGAGGTAGCTTTGCGCCGCGGCGGCGTCGGGCTTCTCGACGAACGCTTCCACGTAGCTCGCCGGCACGTCCGGCGGCCCTGCCACAGCGCGGCCGGCGCGGATGTATCCAAAGGCCGTATCGGCCGACGCGGGCGGCACGCCGAAGGTGACGATGCGGCCCTGAAGCGCGAGCGCCGCGGCCCGCTCTACCGCGCGCCTGAACGCTTCGCGGTCGACGATGACATGGTCCGAGGGCATCGCGAGCAGCACCGGGTCGTCTGCGGTCACCGAATGCACGGCGGCGAGCGTGAGCGCCGGCGCGGTGCCGCGCCCCTGCGGCTCGAGCACGATGACCTTCGGCTTCGCGCCGATGCGGTTGAGCTGCCCGGCCACCATGAAGCGGTGCGCCTCGTTGCAGATGACGAGCGGCTCCACCGTGGCATCGATGCCTGCGCAGCGCGCGCCCGTTTCCTGCAGCAGGGTGCGCTCGCCGTTCAGCGCATGCAGCGGTTTGGGGTGATGCTCGCGAGACAGCGGCCATAGCCGGGTGCCGGAGCCGCCGCAAAGGATAACTGGCTGGATCAGCGTCGGGGTGACGCCCAGTTCAATCATAAAGAATTGGGGTCAGACCCCAATTTCGCTCCTTTTATTTCGGAAATTGGGGTCTGACCCCAATTCTTTAGCGATGCAGGCGCGCTTGCTTGCGGCGCTCACCGTAAAGGCGCTGCCAGCTCCAGTCTGCGACGAAGCGCGCCTGGTAGTCCGCCTGGGCGCACTCCCCCATCTGGCGCATCTTTTCGGGAAAAGCCTCGGCCCAGGCGAGCCGCCGGGCGAGATCGCGCGCCGAGCCCGGCTCGAAAGGCAGCCCGTTGCCTCCCGGCTCGATGAGCTCGACGTGCGAGCCGACGCGGCTCGCGATGCGCGCGCCCGTGAAGAGAGCCAGCGCTTCGAGCAATGTGCCGACGCCGTTCTCGGCGCTCAGGCGCCCGGCGAGCAGCCCGCCGCTCCGCGCTCGCGGCGTCATTCGGGCTTCCAGCGGCGCGTGCGGTACTGGATCTTCGGTCCCGGCTTGTCACGCGGCGGGGGCGCCGCGACTTCACGCTCCGGAATGACCGCGACCTTCAGCGGCTCGCGCCGCTTGAAGCGCGGCTTCTCGTCGCGCGGCTTTTCTTCCCTCGCGGCTTCTTCGCCTACGCGGCCGTTGCGGCCACGCAGACGGCCGGAGGCATACAGGTAGCCCGCGGCGGTTGCAGCAGCACTCATGATGCTTTCAGCTCCTCAGTTGATACGATGTGTAATTCACCACCGCGCAAACTCCACGCGGTCGAGCTTGCCGTCGTGGTTGCTGTCCATCTGGTCGAAGCGCTCGGCAAGGCCGGGCACCGCGCCCGCCTCGCGCCGGTCGACGAACCCGTCCCTGTTGCGATCGGCGAGGTCGAACACCGGCGTTGCGGGCGCCTGCCGGCCTGCGCTCAGCGTCGCGACCGGCGCGGCGGCGAGCAGCGCCACGCACAGCATCGCGCAATAGACATAAAAGGCAACTTTAATGGGGGACCGCATCGCGAGCGTTGGCACTTATGTCGAAATTCGCGAGCAAGCGCCGTACCAGCTGCACCGAACGCCGCAGTAACAACGGCTTAGCGGATGCCGGGAGCACGGCGCCTCACGAGCGGGCGTCGCCCGGAGCGGACGAGCCAATCCGCGCACCGGGACAGCGCTCTGATTCTTCGCGCTATTTCAAGTCGCGAAAACGCGACGTCGATGACCGACTAACCGTGTAATTGCTTCCACCATCGCGCGCGGGTCCGCCTTTCCCTTTCCCGCGATGTCGCTGCGCGCCGAGGTCGACGTCGAGGAAATCGCGGTCTCCGCGCAACCGTCTTAGGACAGACGCAACCGCCAGGAGCGCACCACGGCAGCGCCGATGACCGCGGCGCCGAGCAGCACCGCGGCCGGCCCGCCGACCAGCCCGGCGAGAAGCCCGCCCTGCAGCCGGCCGAGCGGCGCGCTGCCGCGCGTGGCGAGCACCACCACCGACATCACGCGGCCGCGCAGTTCGTCAGGCACGAGCAACTGCGCCAGCGTGTTGCGCGTCACCGCCCACGCGCCGTCGACGGCGCCGAGCGCGAACAGCAGGCTCACCGATAGCGCGAGCCACGGCGAGAGCGCGAACGCAGCGAGGAGCAGCGTGTAAACCGTGCCTGCGGCGAGAATCACGTGCACATGCTTCTTCACCTCGAACGCCACCATGATGCTCATCGCCAGCAGACCGCCGGCGCCGAGCGCGCTCATCAGCAATCCGAGGCCTTCCGGGCCGGTGCCGATGACATCGCGCGCGATGATGGTGATGAGCGTCACGTTGTGGCCGAAGAGCCCGCTCACCACCTCGAGGCCGAGCGCCACCTTGAGCAGCGGGTTCTCCCACACGAAGGCCAGGCCGTGCGTCATGCCGTGCCACAAGCCGCGCGGCAAAGCGGCTGCGTCGGGCCGCGCGCGCGGCAGGCGCATTGCCAGGAGCGCGAGCAGCATGCCGAGAAAGCTCGCCGCATTGATGATGAAAGGAAGCGCATACCCGCCGTAGGCCACTGCCAGGCCGCCGAGCGAGGGGCCGATCAAGGCGCCGCTGCGCACCGCCACGGCGTTGAGGCTCACTGCGCTTTGCATGGCGCTGCGCGGCACGAGGCCGACGAAGAGCGCCTGGCGCGCCGGCACCGAGAATGCCGAGAGCGTGCCGCTGGCGAAACTGAGCACGTAGAGGTGCCAGTACTGCAGCTCCCCGGCCAGCGCGAGCAGCCCCACCGCGAGCGACACCAGCAGCATGGCTGATTCCGTCAGCAGCAAAAGCGCGCGGCGCGGCACCCGATCGGCCACCGCGCCGCCGAACAGGGTGAGCGCGATCATAGGCACGGCGCGGGCGAGCCCGCTCAACCCGAGCAGCAGCGGCGAATTGGTGAGCTCGTAGAGAATCCACGCCACGGCCGTCTGCTCGGCCCAGGTGCCGAGCTGCGAGGTGAACTGCCCGGCGAAATACAGGACGTAGTTGCGCTCCCGTAGGGCGGTAAGGCCCCGCGGAAACTTCACAGCCAGGGCATCAGCGAGGCGTGAATCACATCCGGCACGCCGTGGCCGCCGACCGACTTGATGGCGAGATCGACGTCCTTCAGGCCGAAGCGATGCGTGGTGATCTTCTCCAGCGGAAAGCGCTTGGACGCGAGCTGCGCGAGCGCCAGCTCGCACGCCTTGTAGCTGTGGCCGCGAGCGCTCTTGAGCGTGATGAACTTCACCGTCATGCGCTCGAGCGGGAAATTGGGAAATTCGCGCAGCTCTCCCTGGACTACCATCGTCCCGCCCTTGCGCTTGAGCGCTTCGATGCCGAGAAGAATCGGGATGGCGCCTGCGCCCGCGGTGCAGTCGAGCACCACGTCGACGCCCTTGCCACCGGTGATGTCTTTGACGCGCGCCAGCGGGTCTTCTTTCTGTACGTCAATGACGTGGTCGGCACCCAGCGCTTTTGCCATTTCGAGTCTTGCAGAATCCGTCGAGGTGCCGGTGACGATGATGAGCGAGGCGCCCGCCTGCTTGCAGATCACGGTCTGCGACAGGCCCTGCTGGCCGGGCCCCTGGATCAGCACCGTTGAGCTGTAGCCGACGCCGCCGTCGAAAAGCGACCATTCGACGCCGTTCGCCATCGGCGTGACGAGCCCCGCCAGCTCGGCGCTCACGCCCTTCGGCACAGGGTGCAAGACCGCGTTCCAGGGCAGGTACACGTACTGCGCGAAGCCGCCCCAGAGGTGCGGCGCGCGCTCGGCGGAGGTGTAGCCGTAGCGGATGCCTTCCGGGTTGGTGCGCCAGTCGGTGTTCTCGCAATGGCGGTACTGTCCCTGGTGGCACCACTCGCACTTGCCGCACATCACGTAGTGCTCGACGAAGACCAGGTCGCCTTCCCTGAACCCCTTGCGCCGCGTGAACTCGCGCCCGGCCTTTGCGATGACGCCGATGTTCTCGTGCCCCATGATCACCGGCGCGTTGGACGGCGGCGTCTGGTAGAGCTTGACATCGGTGCCGCATATTCCCGCGACCTCCATCTTCATGAGGGCGCTGTCCTCGGCGATCTCAGGCATGGGAAACTCGCGGAACTCGGTCCGGCTGGGCCCTGTCCTGACGGCGGCCAATACTTTTTCCATCGCTTAAGTTTCTCATGTTCACAAAATACCCGGACCGGGCAGACGCCGCCTTGCGTGTGAAACGGTGGGCGCGCTCGGTGCCCCCGGCGCCGGCTGCGATTGCTGCTGACGCCGGGAAAGACGTAGGATTCGCGCCGAGGAGGAAGCTATGCAGAAAGTCAAAGCGTCGATGATGAACGCGATCCACGACCTGCCGCTGCTCGTGGCGCGCGACGAAGGTTTTTTCCGAGACGAAGGACTGGACGTAGAGATCCTGCGCACGCCGGGCTCGGGGCAGCGCGACTCGGATCACCAGGCGCTGCGCGCCAACGTCTTCGAGCGCACCATGGAGGCGCTCTACGACCAGGGCGCCTGCGACCAGTTCAGGATGTGCGAGTGGGGCGTGATGAAGCGCGCCGTGGAGTCGAACGTCAACGCCGGGCACCGTCCCGCCAAGATCGTGGCGCTCGGTTCGGCGATGTCGACCTTCGCCATCGTCGTCGATCCGAAGTCGCGCATCTACGAGCCGGAGCAACTGAAGAACAAGCCGATCGCCGTGAGCCCGTACAACGGCTCGCACTTCACGACGTTGAAGCTGCTCGAGGGCTTCCTCAAGCGCGAGCAGATCAAGACCGCGTTCGCCGGCACCATGAAGGAGCGCATCGACGCCCTGGCGCGCGGCGAGGTCGCGGCGGCGAGCCTCATGGAGCCGTGGATCAGCGTCGCCGAGAAGCGCGGCATGCGCGTCGTCATGGAATCGCATTCGACGCGCAGCGAAGCGGCAGGCGACGAGCTCGACGGGCCGACGCTGGCGAAGATGTTCCGCGCGCAAGCCGAGGCGGCGAAAGCGATCGAGAGGAGCCCCGGGCGCTACGCGCGCTACCTCATCGACGAGGCAGGCGGGCTACTCGAGCCGAAGGACCTCAAGCTCGAGCGCATCCTCAATGCTCCGCCGGAGCCCTACACGCGCGAGCGCTTCGAGCACACCTATCGCTGGACGCTCGACTGGGGGCTGGTCGCGCCCGGCGCGACCTACGAGAACACCGTCGACAACCGCGCCTGGCAGTAGCGCGCTTCTAAACCGCGTGGATGGGACCGCTTACGCTTGCCTTGCCCGAAGGTGGGCGGCCAGATCGCGGTCGAAGTTCAATGTGTGACTCGCAACCCACTCCTGCAGGAACTGCATCAGCTTGGCGCTCTGGCAGGCAAATCGGCCCGCGTGCAGTTGCGCGCGACAACGGGCGATCTGGTCAAGGATCTCGCGATGTTGCTCCGCATGCACCGCCGCATCCCCGTAGTCCGTTTCCGCCATCAGCCGCTCTTCGATGGCGAAATGGGCGGCTGACATTTCGTGGAGCGCCTCCACCTGCTGGAGCAGCATGCGCTCGTCGCCATTGGAGTGCGCCTTGTGGGCGAGGTCGGCTGCCGCGGCAAGCTCGCGGTGCTGGTGATCCAGTACGGCGTGGTCGAGCGAAAGCCGCGAGTCTTCGCGCACGGTGCGCTTTCTCCGATAATTGCAATCATTCTTGCCAGCAAACACCTCGAATCGTTTGACCTATCTCAAGACGAGGCTCTCGAGCCTGACCGCGCCCGCACCCGTTTTGCCGCGGTCGAGTACTAGAACCCCGATTTCAGGCGTGCCGACGAATGTGCTTGCGCCTGCGCGCTTCGGCTTCGAACTCCTCCAGCTCGGGATCGAGGGCGTTGCGCGCAGATACGATTCCGACCGGCCGGTCGTTCTCGATCACGGGGGCATGACGAAAGCCGTGCTCGTGCATGAGGAGCATGGCGTAGCCGAAGGATTCGTCCGGGGTGACGGTATTCGGGTCGGGGGTCATGACCTCACCCAGGCGGGTGGTTTCGGGATCGCGTCCCTTCGCGATGACCCGGTAGACGGCGTCGCGCTCGGTGAAGATGCCGACCAGGCGCTCCTCCTGCACGACGAGCACCGCGCTCACCTTCTTTTTCGCCATGAGCTTCGCGGCGTCGGCAACGGTGGTTTCGGGAGGCGCCATAAGCACCTTCTTGCGCTCCATCACGCTCGCGATCGGTAAGCCGAACATTGCCGTGGTCCCCCGTGTCTATTGCGTTCAAGCTAGCCAAAACCCGTACGCCGGCTTTGATGACGATCAAGGATTGATGCGGCATCCTCCATGCCGACCCTCCTGATCACCGGCGCAAGTCGCGGGCTCGGCCTCGAGCTTGCGCGCCAATACGCGCACGACGGCTGGCGCGTCATCGGCACCGTGCGCGAGGCGCCAGCGGGCCGCAAGGTGGTGAAGCTCGGCGCCGAGAGCCTGACTCTGGACGTCACCGACGCGGCTCAGCTCAAGCAGCTGGCCGCCCGCCTCAAGGGCGTGCCGATCGACGTTCTCTTCTGCAACGCCGGCATCAGCGGCAAGCGCGGAACGGCTCTCGGCAATTTCGACTTCGCCGAATGGGAAAGGGTGCTGCGCGTCAATCTTCTCGGCGCCGCCGCGGTGATCGAGGCGCTCGTCGACAATGTCGCCGCGAGCGAGCGCAGGATCGTTGCCGTGATGTCGAGCCGCCTCGCCTCGATCGCCGAGTCGAGCGGGATGACGATCCCCTACTCCACCAGCAAGGCGGCGCTCAACCTGCTCGCCAAAGCGCTCGCCGCGAACCTCGCGTCGCGCGGCATTATCGTCGTCGCCCTGAGCCCCGGCTGGGTCAAGACCGACATGGGAGGGCAATCGGCTCCCTTGACGCCGGAGCGCTCGGTCCACGGCTTGCGCCAGGTGATCGCGCGGCTGCGCGCGGAGGATTCCGGGAAGTTCCTGTCTTACGACGGCTCGATCCTCCCCTGGTAGGCCGCGCGCTAGTGCAGGCGTAGCGGCTGCGCCGAGCGCATGAGCTCGCTGAAGTCGGCGCCGGTCATTTGCACCAGCGTGCAGTGGTCTCCGCCCTCGAAGTACACGTCGGGCTTTTCCGCGAGCTTCTCGTCCCAGAACGTCGGCAGCCCGTAGGCTTCGCCCACGGCCGGCACGGCGCCCAGCGCGCAATCGGAGAACAGCTCGAGCAGCTCCGGCTCGGCGGCGAGCCACAGATCCCGGCCGAGCGCCTCGCTCAGCTCCTCGACGTCGATGTGGCGATGAGCCGCGACCACGGCAACGAGGTAGCCTTCGCGGTCCTCGAGCACGATCGCTTTGGCGAGGCGATCGGGCGGCACGTGCGCGTAATGCGCCGTCTCCATGCTCGACTGGCTCGCGCGGTGACCCACCGGACGCCACGCCAGGCCGTGCTCCGCGATGTAGTCCTGCACGCGATAAGCGATCGACATGCGACCTCCCTGCGACAGGAAGGTGATACACCCGCCGCCGCGCGGCGTGTTGACTCAGGTCAAGCCGCGCAGGAACTGGAGCACGCGCGCCGGCGCGGCGTCGGCGGTTTGTTGCTCGGGAAGAACGTCCCAGTATTCGGCGCGCGGCAAGCATTCTTCCAGGTAGCGCGCCGCGGAGGTGGCGTGCGAGGCGTCACGCCCGGGAACGATAAGTGCAGGAATGTCGAGGCGCATCAGGTCCTCGGGTTCCGCGCCCGGCGCGGTGTCGCGGTCGTAGAGCGCGCGGCACATCTCACCGACGATGCGCTTGTACTCCTCCTTGTTCTGCGCCGAGAACGTCTCCGCGAACGCGCGGTCGTGCCGGATCACGGCCGCCCACGGTCCCACGCGCGGATCTTCGCCGAAGCTCTTGCCGCTGGAAATTGCGAGCGCCGCAATCTCGGCGAGGCCGTGGTTCTCGACATGGTCGAGATGGTTGGCGAAGCGCTGATGGTAGTTGATGCGGTACTTCGCTCCGCCGACCGGCCAATAGAGCACCATGCTCTGCACCATTTCCGGGTAAGCCACGGCGAATGCCGCGACCGGGCAGCATCCCATGCATGCGCCCATCAGGTGCGCGCGCTCGATGCCCAGGTGCTCGAACAGCCCCTTGCCCTGCGCCACGTAATGCGCCCAGGTGATGACCTCGACGCGGCCACCCGAAGTTCCGGACTCGCGCCGGTCGAAGACGATGCAGCGGTATTGCTTCGGCAGATGCTCGAGCAGCTTGACGCGGCTGTAGATGCCTTGCGTGCGCCACTTCTCGATCGTCGCATCGAGGCCGCCGGGCGAGTACATGAGCAGCGGCGGCCCCTCGCCTATCACCTCGTAGTGCGTGGCGATGCCGTCGATGGTGACGCTAGGCAGGGCGCTGTCCTCTTAGATGCCGCGCGACGTTCGCGTAGTTTTCGGCGCTCGAATCGGCATTGGAGGCCGCGTAGCCAATGGCGGCGCCCGCCATGCGCAGCCGCCCGTCGAGCCATGGTCCGCCGCGCTTCACGCCGCGCCGCACCGCCTTGCACGCGATGAGCATTTCATCGATCTTCGCCATCTCGGTGTCCCACCACCACCGCAACGATCTTCTTGCCCCCGCGCTTCATCTCTTGCAGCGAGGCAATCGTCGTCAAACCTTATAGCCCTTTTCCCTGAGCGCCTTGTCGACCCAGCCGCGATCCACGGTGCCGGCCTGGATCTGCTTCATCGCGGCGGTTTCCTTCTCCAGGATGGCCTTCGCCGAGGCGAGCACGCGCTCGGCCATTTCCTGCGGCACCGCCACCAGCCCGTCGGCGTCGCCGACGATGATGTCGCCCGGCATGACGGGCATGCCCGCGATCGAGATCGGCACGTTGATCTCGCCCGGGCCGTTCTTGTACGGCCCGCGGTGCGTCACCGCGCAGGCATAGACCGGATAAGTGCCGGCGGCGATCTCGGCGGAGTCGCGGATCGCGCCCCAGATGACCATGCCGGCGACGCCGCGCTGCCGGGCGCGCGACATCATCAGCTCGCCGATGATCGCGTAGTCGCCGAACCCGCCTGCGTCGACCACGATCACGTCGCCCGGCTTGGCCGTGTCGAGCGCCTTGTGCACGAGGAGGTTGTCGCCCGGAGCGGTCTTGACCGTGAACGCCGGCCCGGCCAGCTTGCCCTGCTTGTGGATCGGGCGCAGCTGCGGGCCGCTCGCATAGAGCCGCTCCATGCTGTCGGAGAGATGCGGCGTCACCATGCTTCCGAGCTCGGCGACGAGCTTGGGATCCGGGCGCTTCGGGATATCGAGAATCCTCATCGACGCGCTCATCTTGACCCCCTGTCAAGGGGGTCGCGAGTGAAACGAGCGGGGGGTTGGTTTTCAGAAAAGCGAACCCCCCGCTCGCGAAAGACGCTCGCTCCCCCCTTGACAGGGGGGCGGCGAGAAAAATCTGCAGTCATCGCTTCTCCTTGCGCTGCTTGAGAATCTTGTCGAGCCGCGGATAGACGCGGCGCGCATTGCCCTCGAAGATCTTGTGGCGGTCGGCTTCCGAGAGCCCTTTCAGCTGGTCGACGTAGCGCTTGGTATCGTCGTAATGGTGGCCGGTCGTGGGGTCGATGCCTTTCACCGCGCCGACCATCTCGGAGGCGAAGAGGATGTTGTCCGCCGGGATCACCTTGGCGAGCAGCTCGATGCCCGGAAGGTGATACACGCACGTGTCGAAGAACACGTTCTTCAGCACGTGCTCGGCAAGCGGCGGGCGCCCCATGTCCTGGGCAAGGCCGCGGTAGCGCCCCCAATGGAACGGCACCGCGCCGCCGCCATGCGGAATGACGAAGCGCAGCGTCGGGAAATCCCTGAAGAGATTGCCCTGGATGAGCTGCATGAACGCCGTGGTGTCGCCGTTGATGTAGTGCGCGCCGGTGTGATGGAAGTTGGGGTTGCACGACGAGGACACGTGGATCATCGCCGGCACGTCGAGCTCGCACAGCTTCTCGTAGACCGGGTACCAGTGCCGATCGATGAGCGGCGGGTCGGTCCACATGCCGCCCGACGGATCGGGGTTCAGGTTCACGCCGACGAACCCCAGCTCGTTCACGATGCGCTCGAGCTCGGGGATGCAGTTCTTCGGCGACACGCCGGGAAATTGCGGCAGCTGCCCCACGCCGACGAAGTTGTCGGGCAGCAGCTTGCAGATGCGGTACAGGAGGTCGTTGCAGAGGGTCGACCACTGCCTGCTGATCGCCTCGGTGCCGACGTGGTGTGCCATGCCGCCGGCGCGCGGCGAAAACAGCGTGAGGTCTCCGCCGCGCTGCTGCTGGAAGTTGACCTGCGGCTGAACGCTCTTGATCAGCGTCTCGTCGCTGATGCCGAGATCCGTGGAGCCCGGCTTGCGCGCCGGGTCCGCGAGCCCCGCGAGCTGCTTGTCGCGGAAGCCGTGGAGCGCCGCCGGCTCCGTGGTGTAGTGCCCGTGGATGTCAATGATCATGGCCGATCCGAATGGCTGTCCATCGCCCGTGATACGCGCCGCTCGCTTCGCCGCTCATGGCGTCGCCGCGCGCGCGGCCCGCGAATTGGGTGAGACCAATGGTAAAGCCGATTCGGTCGCCGCTCAGCGTCGGGTTCGCAAGCGGGGTGCGCGCGCTCCCCGACCGGCCGCGTTTCACGCGGGGCTCCTCCCCGCCCTCATTATAATCAGCCGATGCTGCACAGATCGTGGCCCGCCGAGGGCGTGACGCGGGTGCCGTACTGGGTCTACCAGGATGCGGAGATCTACGCGCACGAGCAGGCCCGGATCTGGCGCGGGCGCACCTGGAATTACCTGTGTCTCGAAGCGGAGCTCGCCGAGGCGCGAAGCTTCGTCACCACCTTCGTCGGCGACATGCCCGTGGTGGTCACGCGCGATGCGAACGGCGCGCTGCACGCGTGGGAGAACCGCTGCGCGCACCGCGGCGCGCTCGTCGCCATGCAGGCGCGCGGAACCGCGGAGCGCTTCACCTGCATCTACCACAACTGGAGCTACGACCACGCCGGCAATCTGGCGAGCGTCGCCTTCCGCAACGGCATCGCCGGCAAGGGCGGGATGGCGCGCGACGCCAAGCCGGAATCGCAGGCGCCGAAGCAGCTGCGGGTCGCCTCGCTCAACGGGCTGGTATTCGGCACGCTCTCTACTGAAAGTCGGTCATTGGAGGATTACGTCGGCCCCGAGATCCTGCCGCGCCTGAAGCGCGTGCTGAGGAAGCCGCTCAAGGTGCTCGGTTCCTACACGCAGGTCTTGCCGAACAACTGGAAGCTCTACATGGACAACGTGAAGGACACGTACCATGCGAGCCTGCTGCATTTGTTCTTCACCCGTTTTCGCATCAACCGCCTGACGCAGAAAGGCGGCGTGCTCGTTTCGAAGGACGGCGCGCACCATTGCACCTACACCGAGATGGTCGAGGACCAGGGCGACGCCTACGAGAAGGACGGCATGCGCTCCGCCGGTTCTTCGATACCTCAATTCCGCCTTGAAGCGCCGGAGCTGCTCGAGCAAGTCGACGAGCTCGGCGACCGCGTGTCGATCCAGATCCTCTCGCTCTTTCCCGGCTTCGTGCTGCACCAGATCCGCAATTCGCTCGCCGCGCGGCAGCTGGTGCCCAAGGGCGTCGACCGCGCCGAGCTCCACTGGACGCTCTTCGGCTTCGCCGACGACGACGAGGCGATGACGCGCCGGCGCCTGCTGCAGGCGAACCTCGTCGGCCCGGCGGGCTACATCTCGATGGAGGACGGCGCGGCGACCGGCTTCGTGCAGCGCGGCGTCGCGGGCTCGCCCGAGCGCGCCTCGGTGATCGAGATGGGCGGCGCGGCCATCGGCTCGGGCGACTCGCGCATCACCGAGACCGCGGTGCGCGGGCTATGGAAAGCCTGGCGCGCCCACATGGAAATCTGATTTTGAGTACTTCGAAATCAGGGACGGACCACGATTTCCTGCTTCAGACGACGGTCGAACGTCTCCACGCCCGCTACGCGCATGCCCTGGACAGCGACCGCCTCGAGGAGTGGCCGCGGCTGTTCACCGAGGAGGGCACCTACCGGGTCACTACGGCCGAGAACGAGGAGCGCGGCCTGCCGGCGCCGGTGCTCTATGCCGAAGGCCGGCCGATGCTGCGCGACCGGGTGGCGTCGCTGCGCCATGCGAACATCTACGAGCCCCAGAGATACCGGCACATCGTGTCTTCGGTTCTGGTGGAAAAGCTGGGCGCGGAACAGGCGCGCTCCACTGCGAATTTCCTGGTGGTGCGCATCATGCAAAACGGCGACACGCTGCTTTTCGCGAGCGGGCGCTACGTGGATCGCATCGCCCTCGCGCCGGAGCCGCGCTACGAGGAGCGCGTGGTGATCTGCGACAGCCGCCGCTTCGACACCCTGCTCGCGATTCCCCTGTAGCCGATGGCAACCTGGATCACGGTGCTGAAGGCGGTCCTGCCGCACGTCAAGACGATCTACGACGCGGCGGCGCCCGTGCTGACGAGGAAGAAGGCCGAGGCGGCGCCCGAGCCCACGCTGCTCCTGCAGCAGCAGGTGAGCGAGCTGCAGGCGGCCGCCGCGCAGAACACTGCGCACGTCAAAGAGCTCGCAGCGCAGCTGCAAAGCACGGTGACGGCGCTGCAGGAGGCGGCCACCCTCGCCGAGAACCGCCTGCGCCGCGTCACGATCATCGCGGCTTTCGCGGCGGCGTTCTCGCTCGCGGCGCTGCTGATCGCGCTGATCGCGGTGGTGCGATAGTCGACGCCGGCGCCGCCGAAAACCCCAAGGTGGAAAGCGACGCATGGAGCGCAGGGTCGCCGGCAACGCGGCGGCATGGCGCGTCGCCGGGCGCTCCTGGCGCGGAATGTGCCAATTGTCGCAGCGCCGCGGCGCGCGATTGCCTATGCTGCGCGCATGCCTAGCGCGAAGCTGCAGCTTGCCCGGACGTTCGCCGACGCGCGCGAGTTCGCCGCACGGCTGCAGAATTCCACCGGTTTTCAGGAATACCTGCGCGCGCGGCTCGTGCTGCTGGTGCCGGCGGGCCTGGTGTTCCTGCTGATCAGCGTCGCTTGCGCCGCCGCCATGGTGATCGTCCTCGCTGATCGCCATCCGCTGCTGGCGCTGCCGGCGCTTGTTTTCGCGCCCCTGGTCCTTGTCGGAAGCCTGTTCGTGCAGGCCTATGTGTTTGCCTCGTGGCTCGAAGACCGCGCCATCGCGCACGCGCTCGGCCGCAGGCGGCCGGGTCGCTGGGGCATCGACATGGGCAAGCTTCCGCCGGTCCCCTGGGTGCTCGCAGCCGTGTTCGTGTTTGTGCCGCTCGTGCTTCTCGCGTTCGTCGCCGCCCCGGCAGCGCTGGTGCTGCTGGTCATGGGCCTCGCAACGCCGGTCGTCTACGCTCGCCTGGACGGCTAAAGGCGCGTCGTCGATCGCCTCGACGTTGACCTTGAACTCGTTGGAGGCGGGGCGATCGACCAGCCGGTTGATTCGCCCGGGAAACTGCTGAACGAATTCTTCAGGTCCAGCGCCGCGCTACACTGCCCGCATGAACGATGAAAGGATCAAGCTGCGCACGGAAACCGGCCAGCTCATCGACGCCGTGGTGCTGAGCAAGCGGCCCGAATCGATCGAGGTCGTCATCGGCGAAGGCATCCACAACGTGAAATGCCAGCTTGCGCCGACGCGCAACGGGCTCGCCTACGCCGGCACGATCATGGGCCGCGAGGTGATCTACGAGCGCAGCCGGGCGCAGGTGCAGGCGGACATCGAGCGGCTGAATCCGGTGCTGCGCAAACCAAGGGGACGCTGACATGAAAGGGAAACTGCTCGTGTTTATCGCCGCGGCGCTCGCCGCCGCGCCGGCGGTTGCGGCGCCGCGGATCGAAAGCGTTTCGGTGAAGCCGAATCCCGCGCCCATCGAGGCCGGCAAGACCGCCGACGTGGTGATCTCGGTCACGATCGAGCGCCCCACGCCGCTGGACATCAGCTGCGAAGCGACCATCGACCCGGGCGACGGGGGCCGTACCCTGACCCTGTCGTGGGACCTCGGCGACCGCCGCACCAAGACCACGCGCCACGAATACGCCAAGCCGGGGACCTACCGGCTGAAGGTTTCCGGCACGGGCAAAGGCGCCTGCGTCGGCGCGCGGGAGGTCACCGTGACGGTCGGCACGCACGCCGCAGCGGCCGCGAAACCCGCCAAATCAGCCGCCGGGCCGAGCTGCCCGCCGGGCTGGGCGCTCGCCGAGGGCTCGGTCAGGGGTGCGCGCTTCACCTGCCGGCCGCAGCCGCCCGCCCAGCCGCTACAGTGCGCCCAAGGCACAAAGTACTTCTCCACGCACGGTGAAATCGGCTGCCGCTAGAAAAAGGGGTCGGGACCCTTTTTAAGAGCTAAAAGCGAAAAAGGGTCCTGACCCCTTTTTTAAAGCAGCTCCTTGCAGCCGGCGCGCGTGGCCCAGTACTCCCACGCGCGCCAGGTTTCCGGCGATTGCGGCTTGTAGCCCGCATTGCGCGCCGCGATCTCGCCGCGCGAGAGCGGCTTGACCGCGCCGAGCTGCATCGCCGCCATCTGCACGCGCGCGTTGCGCGGCACGTAGACCGACATGCGCACCACCTCGATGAGCGAGCGCGCCGCGGCGACGAAGCCGTGGCCGCGCATCAGCGCGACGTTGTTGCCGCCGAGGCGCGTTGCCAGGTCCCTGCCCTGCGGCAGGTTCGTCACCAGCATGTTGGTATCGCCGAACTTGTCGCGGATGTCCCACACCGGGACCTGCTCGCCCATGAAGCTCCCTGAATGGATCACCGGCCGCAGCGGCGCGCCGGTGATGCCGAACGGCAGCACCTCCTCGGCGTGCGCGTGCACTACGGCGAGCACTTCCGGACGCGCCTCGTATATCGCCGCGTGGATGAAGCGCTCGAGGTAGGGCTGGCGCGCGTCGCCGCCGAGCGCGTTGCCTTCCAGGTCGAACTCCATGATGTCGGGCGGGACCACCATCTCGGGACTCACCGAGCGCGCGAGAAGGAAACGCTTTGCGTCGCGCGGATCGCGCACGCTGACGTGCCCGTAGGCATCCACGACGTTCTCGTGCGCGAGGATGCGGTTGGCGATCACCAGGTCGGCGCGCGCGCGCTCCAGATCAGTCATTGCGGTATCTCGTGTAATGGCGGTGTGCAATCGTAGCCTGATGCGACTACTTGTGGTCTGGCTGGTGAACGCGGTGATCCGCCCGCTGCTCGTGCTGCTCACGCTTCCGGTCACGGTGCTCACGCTCGGGCTTTTCATCCTGGTGATCAACGGGCTTCTCTTCTGGGCGGTCGGCACTTCAGCGAAACCCTCCAGCGCCACCTGCGCGCGATCCACGGACCAGAACACGCCGATCCGCTGATCGTCGGCGTCAGCCTAAGCTAGACGTTCCGAGGAGAAATCTTTTGCTAAGAGCTGTTCAAAGCCAGCGGCGTCGAGCGGCGCGCTGAAGTAGTGCCCCTGCCACTCCTCGCAGCCCAGGGAGAGGAGCCGCGAAAGCTGCGCTTCGCTCTCGATTCCTTCGGCGGCCACTGAAATGCCGAGCGCTTTGCCGAGCGCGGCGATCGCGCGCACGATCGCCTCGTCGGCCGCCTGCGAGTCGATGGAGCGCAGGAAAGAGCGGTCGATCTTCAGCTTCTGGATCGGCAGCTGGCGCAGGTACGCGAGGCTGGAGTAGCCGGTGCCGAAGTCGTCGATGGCGAAGCGCACGCCGAGCTCGCCGATGCGGCGCAGCGTCTCGACGTTTTCCTCGAGATCCGACATGAGGCTGCGCTCCGTGACCTCGATTTCGAGGCACGCGCCGGGCACGTCGTGCGTCTTCAGCGCCGAGGCGACGCGCTCGATGTACGCGTCGCCCTGCGCGAGCTCCTGCGCCGAGACGTTGACCGCATACCAGGCGCGCCCGGGATGCGCGCGCTGCCAGGCGCCCGCCTGCGCCAGCGCGCGCTCGAGCGTCCATTCGCCCACCGCGCGGATGAGCCCGCATTCCTCGGCGAGCGGCACGAACTCTTCGGGCATGAGCAGGCCGCGCTCGGGATGCTGCCAGCGCACCAGCGCCTCGGCGCCGACCACCCGCCGCCGGCCGCGCACCACCGGCTGCCAGTGCAGCATGAGCTCGCTGCGCGCCAGCGCGCTGCGCAGCTCGTTCTCCAGGCGCAGCCGTTCGACCGAGCGCGCTTGCAGCGCCGGCTCGTACATGCGCCACGTGCCTCTTCCGCTTTCCTTCGCGTGGTACATCGCCGCGTCGGCGTTTTTGAGCAGCTCGGCGAGATCGCGCCCGTCGTTGGGATAGACGCTGATGCCGATCGAGGCGCCGACGTTGAGCGTGCGGCCGTCCAGCGTGAAAGGCCGCGCCAGCACGCCGAGGATGCGCTCCGCGAGGCCCGCCGCATCCTCGACGTTGCGCACCGACTGGAGCACGACGAAATCGTCGCCGCCGAGCCGCGCCAGCGTATCGGCGCGCAGCGTCTCCAGCCGCTCGGCGATGGCGCGCAGCAGCTGGTCGCCCGCCCGGTGCCCGAGCGACTCGTTCACCAGCTTGAAGCGGTCGATGTCGATCGCGAGGAGCGCGATCTGCGAGCGGCTGCGCGCGGCGCTGAGAATCGCCTGCCCGCCGCGGTCGTTGAGCAGCACCCGGTTCGGCAGCCCGGTGAGCGGGTCGCGGGTCGCAAGGTACTCGACGCGCGCCTCGGCCTGCTTGCGCGGCGTCACATCGGCCGCGGTGCCGCGGTAGCCGACGAAGCGGCCCTCGGCGTCGCGCACCGGCACGGCGCTCACCGATTGCCAGATCACGCGCCCCGACTTGGTGATGGAGCGGTGCACGAGCTCGCGGAACGCTTTCCCGTCAGGCGCGTTCTTGGCGAGCCAGGCGTCGAAGCCGCGATCCTGCCCGAGCGGCATGAACTCGTGCGGCCGGCGCCCGAGCAGCTCGGCGCGCGGATAGCCCAGCACCTCCTCGACGCGCTCCGACAGATAGCTGTAGCGCCACGCGGCGTCGGCCTCCCACACGTACTCGCCCGAGGCCTCTGCCACGTCGCGGAAGCGCCGCTCGCGCTCGGCGAGCGCCTCGCGCGCCTTGCGGCTCTCGGTGACGTCGCGAAACATGGTGAGCACGATGAGGCGCCCGCGCTCGAGGAACGACACGCTCGCCGCCTCTACGGTGATTTCCGTGCCGTCGAGGCAGCGCAGCCCGCGTTCCTCGAAGCTCGTCACCCCGGGTCCGGCCTGCAGATAGCGCATCCGCTCTTCGTAGCGCGCCAGCGACGGGGGCAGCATGAGGTCGTCCGATTTCATGCCGACCAGGCGCCGCGCCGAGGGCGCGCGCAGGATGCGCGCGCCCGCCGGGTTGGCATACTCGATCAGCCGCTTCGAGGACACGACGATTCCGTCGGGCGCCAGCTCGACCAGCCCCCGATAGCGCTGCTCGGCCTCCCGCAGCGCTTCCTCCGCGCGCTTGCGGTCGTCGATATCGGCGACCGTGCCCGACACGCGGGTCGCGCGCCCGCTCGCGTCGCGCTCGGTCACCTGCCCCGTCGAGCGCAGCCAGCGCCAGCCGCCGTTCTCGGTGCGCACGCGGTGGTCGGCGACATACGTGGGGGCTTCGCCTTTCAGCGCCGCGACGAAGGCTTTCTTCGCCGCCTCCCGGTCGTCGGGGTGCACGAGCTCGGCGAGCTCCGCGCCCCGCGTCACGCCGGCGGTGGGCTCGCGGCCGACGAAGCCCGCCCAGCCGATGCCGAGATAGGCGCTGTCGGATTCGACGTCGTAATCCCATTCCGCCAGGTTGCCGCCGCCGAGGGCGAGCTCGAGGCGCTCCTTCGCCGCGGCGAGCGCGCGCTCGGCGCGCCGCTGCTCGGTGACGTCGCGGCCGACGCCGCGATAGCCCAGGAACGTGCCGTCCGCGGCGCGCCGGCACTGCCCGGAGATGATGTGGATCTGCCGCGCGCCGCGCTCGTCGGCGCGCGAGATCTCCAGGTCGAAGAACGGCAGGCGCTCGCCAAGGCCTTCCAGCAGCGACTGCAGCGCGCGCGGATCCACCTCGACGCGCGGGATCTCCCAGAAGCGCTTGCCGTAGGTGGGCGTGCCGCCGAAGAATGTTGCGACCGGCGCGCCGCCCGAGATCCAGGTGATGCGATGCTCGGCGTCGGTCTCCCAGAACCAGTCGGCGGAGAGCTCGGTGAGATCGCGGAAGCGCTGCGCGTTCTTCGCCGCCTCCTCGAGCTGCTTGCGCGTGCGCCGTGCGAGCAGGTGCATGACCAGGTAGACCACGCCGCACCAGAAAACGACGAGCAGCAGTACGTCTTGCACGGGCTAGCGGTCGGCCAGATCGCGCACCGGCGGCGCGACCTTCAAGACTTCGTCCACGGTGGTGAGCCCGGCGCCCACCTTCATCGCGCCGCTGATGCGCAGCGGCTTCATGCCGTCCTTGAACGCCTGCTCGCGCAGCGCCGCGATTTCCGCTTTTTGACTGACCAGGGACTTTATCTCGGAAGAGAAAAGAAGCGTTTCATAGATGCCCACTCTCCCCATGTAGCCGGTCATGCGGCAATCGAGGCAGCCGACCGGCTTGTAGACGTGCGCCGGGCGGTTGGACTTCCAGGGCGCGACGAGCGCGTCCCAGCTCGCGTGGTCTTCGGCGCGGTTGAACTCCACCTTCTGCTTGCAGTGCGGGCAGAGCGTGCGCACGAGGCGCTGCGCCATCACGCCGTTCAGCGTGGCGTTGAGCAGATACGACGGCACGCCGAGCTCGAGCAGGCGCGACACCGCGCTCGGCGCGTCGTTGGTGTGGAGCGTAGAGAGCACCAGGTGGCCGGTCAGCGCCGACTGCACCGCCATCTCGGCGGTCTCCAGGTCGCGGATCTCGCCGACCATGATGATGTCCGGGTCCTGGCGCATGAGCGCGCGCACGCCCTCGGCGAAGCCGAGGTCGATCTGCGGCTGCACCTGCATCTGGTTGAACGCGGGCTCCAGCATCTCGATCGGGTCTTCGATGGTGCAGACGTTGACTTCCGGCGTCGCCAGGCTCTTCAGCGTCGAATAGAGCGTCGTGGTCTTGCCCGAGCCGGTCGGCCCGGTGACGAGCACGATGCCGTTCGGCCGGTCGGTCATCTCGTGCCAGCGCCGCTGATCTTCGTCGGAAAAGCCGAGCTCGCGGAAGTCGCGCACCAGCACTTCCGGGTCGAAGATGCGCATCACGATCTTCTCGCCGAACGCCGTGGGCAGCGTGGAAATGCGCAGCTCGATGTCGCCCGCATCCGGCGTGCGCGTCTTGATGCGGCCGTCCTGCGGGCGGCGCTTCTCGACCACGTCCATGCGCGCGAGGATCTTGATGCGGCTCGTCATCGCTGCCAGCACCGCCGCCGGAATCTGATACACCTGGTGCAGCACCCCGTCGATGCGGAAGCGCACGATGCCCTGCTCGCGTCGCGGCTCTATATGGATGTCGCTCGCGCGCTGCTCGAAGGCGTACTGCCACAGCCAGTCGACCACGCGCACGACGTGCGCGTCGTCCGCGTCCAGCTGCTTGTTGGACTTGCCGAGCTCGACGAGCTGCTCGAAGTTGGAAAGGCCCGAGCCGCCGCCCGCGGTCTTGCTCGCCCCCTTGATCGACTTGGCGAGGTTGTAGAACTCGACCTGGTAGCGCTCGAGGTCGAGCGGATTGGCAATGACCCGGCGGATCTCGCGCCGGATCATGCGCGCGAGCTCGGGCTCCCATTCGCGCACGAAAGGCTCCGCGGTGGCGATCACCGCCTCCTTGGCGGTGATGCTGACGGGAAGCACGCGAAACCGGGTGGCGTAGGCAGACGACATCACTTCGGTCACCGCCGCAAAGTCGATCTTCAGCGGATCGATGTGCAGGTATTCCAGCCCCACGCGCTTCGCGAGCCACTCGGTGAGCGCATCGAGCGTGAGCGGCGCGCCCGCCTTCTTCCACTTCTGCTCGGCGATGATCGCGAGCGGATGCAGCGCGCCCCGGTAGTAGCGCCGTTCCTTGCGCAGCTGTGCCGCGGTGCCGGCGTCGATGACCTTGTCCTCGACCAGCCAATCGAGCAGTTCTGCAAGGCCTAGCCGGCGCTCCCCCGCCTGCGTCTTAACCGCTTGTTGCATATGGAAAAGACTATACACTGCCCGCGGGGCATCCCGCCCCGCAAAGGAGGGAGGAGCCATGACGTATTACATGTTTCAGGCGTCGTTTACGCCGGACGCGTGGGCAAAAATGGTCCGCCAGCCGCAGAACCGCGAAGCCGCGATGCGTCCGACATTCGAAAAGCTCGGCGGCCAGCTGATCGGCTACTGGTTCGCGTTCGGCGAATCCGACGTGGTGGTCATCGCCCAGCTGCCCGACAGCGTGTCCGCTGCCGCGGCGGCCGTCTCCGCCTTCTCCGGCGGAGCGCTGAAATCGATCAAGACGACGGTGCTGATGACCGCCGAGGAGTCGATGGAGGCGATGCGCAAAGCGGGTGCGGGCAACTACCGCGCGCCGGGCTGATCGCGCCGCAGCGATGCTCCGCGCCCTGGCTTCGGAAGTGCGCCCGCGCGAGGTTTGGGCGTGGAGCATGTACGACTTCGCCAACTCCGGCTACACCACCGTGGTGATCACCGCGGTCTTCGGAGCTTATTTCGTATCGGTCGTCACCGATAACCAGCCGTGGGCGACCTTTGCCTGGACCGCGGCGCTTTCCGTTTCCTACGCCCTCATCCTCGTGACCGGACCGCTCGTCGGCGCGTGGGCCGACACGCACGCGGCGAAAAAAAGGCTGCTTCTCGTTTCGACGATCGGCTGCGTGCTCTTCACCGCGCTGCTCTGGTTCGCCGGCCCCGGCGAAGCGGCTCTCGCGCTGGCGCTGGTTGCGCTGTCGAACTATTTCTTCGGCGTCGGCGAGAACCTGATCGCCGCGTTTCTTCCCGAGCTCGCCGACTCGCGCGCGATGGGCCGCGTGTCGGGATGGGGCTGGAGCTTCGGCTACCTGGGCGGTCTCGCCGCGCTGGGCATCTGCCTCGCGTACATCACGGCTTCCGGCCTGCCGGCGGCGCACACCGTGCCCGTCACGATGCTGATTACGGCCGCTTTCTTCGCCATCGCGGCCACGCCGACTTTCATGTTTCTCAGGGAAAGAGCCCTGCCGCAACCGCGCATCGAAGACCCGTGGCAGCGCGTGAAGTCCACCCTGCGGCATTCGAGAACCTTCGTCGACCTGCGCCGCTTCCTGCTTTGCATCGTGTTCTACCAGGCCGGCATTTCTGCGGTCGTCGCCCTCGCCGCCATCTACGCCGAGCAGGCGATGAAGTTCACGATGCGGGAAACCATCACGCTGATCCTCGTCGTCAATGTCACCGCGGCGCTCGGCGCGTTCGGCTTCGGTTATCTGCAGGACGCGATCGGTCACGTGCGCAGCATCGCGCTCACGCTCGCGGGCTGGATCGCGATGGTGCTCATCGCCTTCTTCTCGGAAGACCGCGCTTCATTCTGGGTCGCCGCGAACCTCGCCGGGCTATGCATGGGATCGTCGCAGGCGGCCGGGCGTGCGCTCGTCGGCTATCTTGCGCCGGCGTCGCGGCTCGCCGAGTTCTTCGGGCTGTGGGGCCTCGCCGTGAAGGCGGCGTCGATTTTCGGCCCGCTTACTTACGGCGCGGTCACGTGGATCTTCGCCGGCAACCATCGCCTCGGCATCCTCGCGACCGGCCTCTACTTCGTGCTGGGTCTCGTCACGCTCTCTGGGCTCGATGTCGAGCGCGGCCGCCGCGCCGCTCTGTCCGCGTGACGATGCGCCGCTCGCTCCAGTCGATGCGCTCGATCGACCGCGGCGCGATGCGCACCTTGCCGCCGGGCAGCCATTTGCGCGTCTCCAGCACCACCGCGCTGACGGTCCACGCCTGCTCGTCGACCACGAAGTCGTGCACTTCCCCCAGAACGCCATCGCGCGCCTCGACGCGGCAACCGATGAGGGCGGCGCCGCTACGCAGGTGGGGATCGCCGCGCGCGAGCTCGGCATGCGCCGCGCGCTCGGCGTCGGCGCGCGAGCGGCCCGCGCCGATCCCCGCCCACAGCGCCAGCCCCGACCAGTAATACGGATAGCCGAAACGCACCGCCTGAGCGATCTGCGCCTGGCGGAACACCGGGCGCGCGCTATCGGCGTCGGGCGCCTCGTTCACCTGCCGCCGGGCAAGGCGCAGCCGCAGCAGGCCCTCGCCGGAAGCGTCCGTGTCGACCGACTCCGGCGGCAGCAGCACCAGGCGCGGCGTGAACCAGCCGCCCGCGTCGATCACGAGGTGGCGCACCTTCCAGTCTTGGTCGTCGAAGTAAAGGTCCACCACCCGCCCCGCCGGACCGTCCGTCGCAAGCACGCTGTCGTGCTTGAACTGCCGCACCGTGTGATGCATCAACGGGACGAGCGCGCGGTTCATAGCAGCGGGGCCGGGTCGATCTCCGACACGGGCAGCTCGATCGAGCGCGGCGCGCCGTCGCGGGCAATCTCGAGGTGCGCGGTGCGGCCGGGCTCCGAGCCGAGCACCAGGCGGTTGAACTCGCGCTCATTGGCGACCGGAATGCCGTTATAGCTGCGAACGACGTCGCCGAGTCGCACGCTGGCGGCGGCACTCCCCCTCCTTACCGCCACCACCACCAGCGTATCGGCCTTGCGCTCGACGGCGATTCCGATGTTTCCTGGCACCAGGCTTTCTTGCGCCGGCGCCTGTTCCGCCGGCTGGCCGGCGCAGCTAACGCTCGCGGCGGCGAGCGCAAGCACGATGAGCACGGTGGCGGGCTTCATGTCCGGTCGAGTATCGCGCCCCGGCGCTTAAGCGACGCTTAAGCGCACCCGGCACGCCGCTTGCGTCCTCGAGGGAGAAGGTGCGAAGCGCAGCCCACAAGGTTGTCTACGCCGCGCTCGCGGGGAACCTTCTCATCGCCGTGACGAAGTTCATCGCCGCCGCGATCACGGGCAGCTCGGCGATGCTTTCGGAGGGCGTGCACTCGCTGGTGGACACCGGAAACCAGGCGCTGCTCCTGTACGGCATGCGCCGCGCCCGGCAGCCCGCCGACGAGCGCTTCCCCTTCGGCCACGGCAAGGAAATCTATTTCTGGAGCTTCGTGGTCGCCCTTCTGGTTTTCGCGGCGGGAGCCGCCGTGTCGCTCTACGAGGGGGTGCACCGCCTGCTCAACCCGGCGCCGCTCGAGAACGCATACATCAACTACATCGTTCTCGCCCTGGCTGCGGTGTTCGAAGGCAGCTCGTGGACCGTCGCGTTCCGCGAATTTCGCGCCCAGCTGCGCAGCCGCGGTGTGTTCGAGGCAGTGCGCGTCGCCAAGGACCCGACCGATTTCGCGGTGCTGCTCGAGGACAGCGCCGCGCTCGCCGGCATCGCGGTCGCGTCTCTCGGGGTGCTCGCCGGCGATCTGACCGGCGAGCCGCGCTACGACGGCATCGCGTCGATAATGATTGGCTGCATCCTCGCCGGCACGGCATGGTGGCTGGCCCGCGAGACGAAGAGCCTGCTGATTGGCGAGAGCGCGAGCCGCGAGGTCGTGGGCGGCATCCGGCGGCTCGCGGAAAGCCATCCGGACGTGCGCGGCGTGCACGAGATCCTCACCATGCACGTCGGGCCGGACTTCATCCTCGCCAACGTGAGCGTCGAGATACCGCCGGAGGTGCCGCGCGAGCGCGCGCACGCGGTGCTCGAAGAGCTCGACCGCGACATCAAGCGCTCCGACCCGCGCGTGAAGCGCGTCTTCATCGAGTCCCAGCCGGGCCACCCGGAAGGCTGATTCGGCCCGGCATGGCGCTTGTTGCAAGCAGCCCGATGTAGAAATTGCGGGCCTGCGTTACACGCCGGCAAGGCGTTACAGGCTGGACAGCCTATGCCGCACCCCCGGGCGCCGCGCACAGGCGACAGTACTGGGCCGCTATGCTCGTCCCATGAGGTGGAGGATGGGGCTGGTTGCGGTTGCGCTTCTTGCCTCGGGATGCAGCAGCCTGCTCCCGAGCAGCAAGAAGCTCACGGCCAGCCCATGGCAAACCTACCGCGACGCGCAGCTCACCTTCGACAAGATCATTCCCGGGCAGACCACCGAGCTCGAGCTCAAGTCGCTGCACCTCGATCCCGAGGAATATCCGAACATCGCGATCCTGAATTACTCGGATGTCCTGCTGCGCTTCATGCCGCATTCCTCGGTCTCTCTCGACGACCTGGATCCGGCGGTACGCGAATGCCTGAGCGCGAAAATCATGTGCAAGGGCTTCGGGATCACCCAGAGCAACGTCAAGCGGCGCCGCGACGGAAACTTCTTCGCCGACATGCTGGGATTCACGCGCGCGACGCGAATCACGGGCTGGGAGTTCAACGGCCTGCTGCTGCTCAAGAACGGCGTGGTGATCTACAAGCTGACCGGCGGCAAGCCGTCGATCGCCGAGCACGAGGAAACCCACAACCCGCTCGGGCCGGTGCAGTCCATCGGGCAGAAGCTGCTCGGCTTCTGAGTCGCCCGGGCACACCGCTTGCAACAGCGGTGGACATTCTCCTCATTTTCCTTGCCCATGAACGCCTTCGTGCCTGTCCTCGCCGCCTTTGCTGTCCTCGTGAGCGCGCCGGCGGCCGCCCAGCCCGCCTCCTCCGCCACTCAGGGCGCCAGCGCGCCTTCGCGCCCCTCCAATCTCCCGGACTTCACGGCGCTCGTGAAGAAGCAGGGACCGGCGGTGGTCAACGTGACGACGAAGATCAGCGGGAAGGAACGGCGGCTTTCTCCCGAGGAGGAATTTTTCCGCCGCTTCATGCCCGATCTTCCGGATCGCGGCGGGCAGTCGCCCGAAGGCGTGGGCTTGGCTTCGGGATTCATCATCAGCGAAGACGGGTACATCCTGACCAATGCGCACGTCGTCGCCGAGGCGGACGAAGTCACGGTGCGCATGGCCGACGCCAAGCGCGAGTTCAAGGCGAAGGTGGTGGGTTCCGACGAGCGCAGCGACGTGGCGCTCCTCAAGGTCGACCAGAAGGGGCTGCCGGTGGCGAAGCTCGGCAAGTCGAGCACGCTGCAGCCGGGCGAGTGGGTCGCGGCGATCGGCTCGCCTTTCGGCTTCGCCAACACCATCACGGCAGGCATCGTGAGCGCCACCGAGCGCTCGCTGCCGTCCGAAACCTACATGCCGTTCATCCAGACCGACGTCGCCGTCAATCCGGGCAATTCGGGCGGGCCGCTGCTCAATCTCGACGGCGAGGTGGTTGGCATCAATTCGATGATCTACAGCCGCACCGGCGGCTACATGGGCGTGTCGTTCGCGATTCCGATCGAGGCGGCGCTCGACGTTTCCAGGCAGCTCCGCGAGCACGGCAAGGTGACGCGCGGGCGCCTCGGCATCGGCATCCAGCCCCTGACCAAGGAGCTCGCCGAGACCTTCAAGCTCGACTCGACCGACGGCGTGGTGGTGGTCAACGTCGAGAGCGGCAGCCCGGCCGAGAAGGCGGGCCTGCAGGTCGGTGACGTGATCCTCGCCTATAACGGCAAGCGCATCGAGGAGGCCGACATGCTGCCGCGCCTGGTGGCGGCGACGAAGCCCGGCGAGCAGGCGAAGCTCGAGGTGCTGCGCAAGGGCGAGCGCCAAAGCCTCACTGCCTCGGTCGGTGAAATTCCGGCGAAAAGCAGCGCCCGCGTCGGCAAGTCCAGCGAAAAAGAGGCGACGCCGAGCCGGCTGGGCCTGGCGGTGCGCGAGCTCACCCCGCAAGAGCGCAAGCAGCTCGGCGTGGAATACGGCGTGGTGGTCGTCGACGTGGCCCAGGGCCCCGCCGGCCGCAGCGCCATCCAGCCCGGCGACGTCATCGTGGCGGTGAACCAGACCCGGTTCTCGAGCCTCGAGGGGTTCACCAAGCTCATCTCCGAGCAGAAGAAGGGCGCCAAGGTGGCGCTGCTCGTGCGCCGCGGCGAAGCCTCGATCTACGTGCCTATCGAGGTCGGCTAGCGATAGGCCGGCCGGAGCAGGCGGCGCGGCACGCTTGCTGCTTCTTTTCGCACCGCAGCGATGACACAGCTGCGGGCCAGAGTCATTGAAAAGGAGATGTTATGCAAGCGATCAAGCCGTTAGCAGTAGCCTTCTCGCTCCTCGCGTTCGCCACCGTATCGGCCTTCGCGGCCGACGCGACCAAGGACCAGTCGAGCAGCGCGACCAAGCCGTCCACCTCGCAAAGCGGCACCCGGTCCTCGGGCAGCGCCTCCTCGGGCGGCAGCGCGAGCGCCAAGTCTTCGGGCGCCACGCGCCTGGACTTCGACAAGGCGGACAAGGACCATGACGGCAAGCTCAGCCGCGCGGAGTTCGACACCATGCTGAAGGGCGACGCCGGCGCGTCGTCCGGGTCGAGCGCCAAGACGGGTCAGAGCAAGAGCTCGTCCAGCACGAAATAGCGCGACCGCCGTACAGAAAACGGGCCGCGAGGCCCGTTTTCTTTTTTCAGGCCAACGCCCGCTCCGGGGTGTTGCACGCGGGGAAACGCCCGCCGAAGCGCTCCTTGTGCGCCTGCAGGTACTGATGCTTCGCCACCACGGGATTGCGCGTGAGCTCGTAGCGGAACGCCGTGGCGGCGCGGGTCGCCGCGCCGTAGCTGCCGCGCAGATGGTTCTCGAGCTCCTGCCGGATGCCGGCGCCGTGCACCGCCGCGCCGACGTAGACCAGGCGCTCGTTGCGGTACAGGAAATAAACCCCGCTCGCGGCAGGCGCCGCCGCCAGGTGCGCCGCGCTGAACGGCGTTGCGGCGCCCTCGTTGAAAGACAGAAAGTCGTGCATTCGCGTTCTCCCTTGTTCCCACCCCGACTTTGCGGCATCGAGACTTAAGGGCGAATTAAGCCCCGGGAATGGCCCTTGCACCGAGCGGACCACTCGATTCGAAGGAGACGGGCGATGGCGAGCATGACGGTGGGCGACTTCCTGCTGGAGCGCCTTACGCAATGGGGCGTGAAGCGCGTGTACGGCTATCCGGGCGACGGCATCAACGGCATCATGGGCGCCTTCGGGCGCGCCAGGGGCCGGATGCAATTCGTGCAGGCGCGCCACGAAGAGCTTGCGGCCTTCATGGCCTGCGCGCACGCCAAGTTCACCGGCGAGGTCGGCGTGTGCCTTGCCACCTCCGGCCCCGGCGCCATCCACCTGCTGAACGGCCTTTACGACGCGAAGCTGGACCATCAGCCGGTGCTCGCCATCGTCGGCCAGCAGAAGCGCGCCGCCATGGGCGGCGACTATCAGCAGGAAGTCGATCTGCTCACGCTCTTCAAGGACGTGGCGCACGAGTTCGTGCACATGGCGATGAACCCGGCGCAGGTGCGCCATCTCGTCGATCGCGCCATGCGCATCGCGCTCGACCGGCGCACCGTGACCTGCATCATCTTCCCCAACGACGTGCAGGACTTGAAGGCCGTGAAGCAGCCGGCGCACAAGCACGGCACGGTGCATACGGGCATCGGCTACACGGCCGCGGCCGGCGCGCCGAGCACGCACGAGCTCCGGCACGCAGCCGATGTACTGAACGCCGGCAGCCGCGTCGCGATGCTGGTCGGCGCGGGGGCGCTGCAGGCCGCCGACGAAGTGATCGAGGTCGCCGAGACGCTGGGCGCGGGAGTCGCCAAGGCGCTGCTCGGCAAGGCCGTGCTGCCCGACGACCTGCCCTACGTGACCGGTTCGATCGGCCTGCTCGGCACCACGCCGAGCTGGGAAATGATGACGAGCTGCGACACGCTGCTCATGGTCGGCTCGGGATTCCCGTACTCGGAGTTTCTTCCGGAGGAAGGCCAGGCGCGCGGGGTGCAGATCGACCTCGACGGCCGCATGCTCAGCCTGCGCTACCCGATGGAGGTGAACCTCGTCGGCGACAGCAAGGAGACGCTGCGCGCGCTGCTGCCGCTGCTCGGCAAGAAGACCGACCGGCGCTGGCGCGAAGGCATCCAGGCGAGCGTGCGGCGCTGGTGGGAGGTGCTGGAAGCGCGCGCGATGAACGAGGCGAAGCCCATCAATCCGCAGCGCGTGTTCTGGGAGCTCTCGCCGCGCCTGCCGGACAATTGCATCCTCACTTGCGATTCCGGCTCCGCGGCGAACTGGTACGCGCGCGACCTGAAGATCCGACGCGGCATGATGGCCTCGCTTTCCGGCGGCCTCGCCACCATGGGACCCGCGGTGCCCTACGCCATCGCGGCGAAGTACGCGCATCCCGAGCGCTACGTCATCGCGCTGCTCGGCGACGGCGCGATGCAGATGAACGGCATGAACGGCCTCATCACCATCGCCAAGGTATGGCGCGAATGGGGCGACGGGCGCCTCACCCTCATGGTGCTCAACAACGGCGACCTGAACCAGGTGACCTGGGAGCAGCGCGCGATGGAAGGCGATCCGAAGTTCGAGGACTCGCAGGTCCTGCCCAATATCCCGTACGCGGAGTATGCGCGGCTGCTCGGCCTCGGCGGCATCCGGGTCGACCGCGCCAAGGACATCGGCGTAGCCTGGGACCAGGCGCTCGCCGCCGACCGGCCGACGCTCCTGGAAATGGTCACCGACCCGAACGTGCCGCCGCTTCCGCCGCACATCAGCTTCGAGCAGGCTAAGGCCTACCTCTCGGCGCTCATCAAGCGCGACCCCGATTCGCTGCGCATGGTGGTCGCTTCGGCGAAGGAGTGGTGGGATAGCGCGAAAACCGGCCGCTGAAGCGGTTCTGCCCTTCGTGCCCGGCGCGCCGGGAATCTCGCGCCGCACCGCCTGCCGGCGCAGCGCCCGCGGATCGGTTTGCCGGTCGCTTCGGGCCCTCGTCTTGCTTGCGCGATCTCCATGGGGGCACATGCCAGATTGCGCGGCCGCGCTTCGGTCGCGGCCTATACCGTCCCGACCGATGCGCCCGAGTCCGACGGCACGCTCGAGTGGAATGCCACCACGCTCGTCGTCGTGTCGCTCGAAGCCGGCGGGCGCCAGGGCATCGGCTACACCTACGCGGATACCGCGACCGCCAAGCTGATCCACGAGCGCCTGCTGCCGCTCGTGCAGTGCCGCGACCCGCTCGACATCCCGGCTGTTTTCCACGCCATGGCGGTCTCGGTGCGCAATCTCGGGCGGCCGGGAATCGCCTCGATGGCGATTTCCGCCGTGGACGCCGCGCTGTGGGACCTGAAGGCGAAGCTGCTCGGCGCTTCGCTCGCCGATCTCCTCGGCACCGCGCGAGCCGCGATCCCGGTCTACGGCAGCGGCGGCTTCACGAGCTACTCGGCGGAGCGCCTCCAGGCGCAGCTCGCGGGCTGGGCCGACGCGGGCTTCGCGCACGTGAAGATGAAAGCCGGGCGCGATCCCGACGCCGATTGGTCGCGAGTCAAGGCCGCGCGGGAAGCGATCGGTCCCGACTGCGCACTCTTCGTGGACGCGAACGGCGCCTATACGCGCAAGCAGGCGCTCGCGTTCGCCGAGCGCTTTGCGCAGAGCGGCGTCGGCTGGTTCGAGGAGCCGGTGTCCTCCGAGGACCTCGAGGGGCTGCGCCTGCTGCGCGACCGCGTGCCCGGCGGAATGGACGTGAGCGCGGGCGAGTACGGCTACGACCGGTTCTATTTCCGGCGAATGCTGCAGGCGCAGGCGGTCGACGTGCTGCAGGCCGACGCCACGCGCTGCGGCGGTATCACCGGGTTCATGGCGGTCGCGGGGCTCGCCGATGCTTTCGGCGTGCCGCTTTCCAGCCACTGCGCACCTTCGCTGCACCTTGCTGCGTGCTGCGCGGCGCAGCGCGTCGTGCACCTCGAATACTTCCATGACCACGTACGCATCGAGCAGATGCTCTTCGACGGTTTTCGCGAGCCGAAGGACGGCGCCATGGCGCCCGAGCGCTCGCGCCCCGGCCTCGGCATCGAGCTCAAGGCAAGCGACGCGGAGCGCTATCGATCCTGACGCCGCCGACCATGCCGGTGGCCGCGCGCCGGACTTCCTCGAGCGCCGCGCCGCCCACGCTGCCGGCGGCGAGAAGCGCTCCGTACGCGGCCGCGCTGCCCACCTCGGCAGGGTCGACGCCGAGATCCTTCGCGCCCCAGATCGCGCCTTCCACCGCGCTTTTCGCGACGCGCCCGACGTCCACACCGCTGCACACCGCGCCCTTCACCGCTCCGCCGGCTGCCGCGCCCACCGCGGCGAGCGCATTAACGCCCGCGCTGCGCGCGTTGCGCACCGCCCCCTCGGTCGCCTGCATGACGACGACGCCGATGTCGCCGCCGGTCTCGGATGTCGTCATCACGAGACGCTCCACGGATGCTTCAACGTCATCGATCGCTGAGCGCATGGATCCCTCCTTGGCCTCGAGGATGCGACCGGGTGCCTTAAAAAAGGCTTAAGCCGCCACCCGGCACGGGACCTGCAACCTGCGCGACATGAACCATTCCCTCGGCGCGCTCGCCCCCAAGCTCGAGCGCGCGATCGCCGGCGAGGTGCGCTTCGACGACGGCAGCCGCGCGCTGTACGCCACCGACGCCTCCAACTACCGGCAGACGCCGATCGGCGTCGTCATCCCGAAGACGATCGACGACGTCGTCGAGACGGTGCGGCTGTGCCGCAGCCATGGCGCGCCGCTGCTCTCGCGCGGCGGCGGCACGAGCCTGTGCGGCCAGTGCTGCAACGAAGCGGTGGTGCTCGATTTCTCCAAGCACCTGAACCGCATCCTCGAGATCGACGCGAAGCGCAAGTTCGCGCGCGTGCAGCCCGGCGTAGTGCTCGACGATCTGCGCGCCGCGGCGAGAAAACACGGTCTCACTTTCGCGCCCGACCCCGCCACGCACGACCACAACACGCTCGGCGGCATGGTGGGCAACAACTCCTGCGGCCCGCACTCGGTCATGGGCGGCACCACCGTGGAGAACGTGCTCGCGCTCGAGGTGCTCACCTATCGCGGCGAGCGCATGCGCATCGACGGCGGCTTCGACGGCGAGATCGCCGGACGCCTGCGCGCGCTCGCCAGCCGCTATGCCGACGACATTCGCGCGCGCTTTCCCGGCATTCCGCGGCGGGTCTCGGGCTACAACCTGCCCGCGCTCCTGCCCGAGTCCGGGTTCGACGTCGCCAAGGCGCTCGTCGGCACGGAAGGCACCTGCGTGACGCTCCTCGAGGCGCAGGTGCGCCTCGTCGACGCGCCGGGCGCCACGGCGCTCGCCGTGCTCGGCTACGACGACGTCTACGCCGCGGCGCAGGACGTGCCGCGCGTGATGGGCACCGGGCCGATCGCGCTCGAGGGCATCGACCAGGGCCTCGTGCAGGACATGCGCATCCGGGGCATGCACACCGAAAACCTGAAGCTGCTGCCGCACGGGCACGGCTGGCTCATCGTCGAGTATGGCGGTGCGAGCGCCGACGAGGCGGCGGAAAAGGCGCGCCGCGCCGCGCGCGACGGCGGCCCGTGCCAGATATTCCGCGACCCGGGCGAGCAGCGCGCGGTGTGGAAGGTGCGCGAGTCCGGGCTCGGCGCCACGGCGCACCTGCCGAACCAGCCGCTCACCTGGGAAGGCTGGGAAGACTCCTCGGTGCCGCCCGAGCGCCTGCCGGAGTATCTGCGCAAGCTGCGCGCGCTCTACGACAAGTACGGCTATCACGGCGACCTCTACGGGCACTTCGGCCAGGGCTGCGTGCACACGCGCATCAATTTCGATCTCGAGACCGCCGGCGGCATCGAGAAGTACCGGCGCTTCGTGCACGAGGCGGCGAGGCTCGTGGTGAGCCTCGGCGGCTCGATCTCGGGCGAGCACGGCGACGGCCAGTCCAAGGCCGAGCTGCTCGGGACCATGTTCGGCCCGCGCGTCATGGAGGCGTTCCGCGAGTTCAAGCGCATCTGGGATCCCGACGGCCGCATGAACCCGGGCAAGGTGATCGAGGCCTACGCCGCGGACCAGAACCTGCGGCTCGGACGCGACTACGAGCCGCGTCCCGTACAGGTGTATTTCCATTACAAGGAGGACGGCGGCGACTTCTCCCGCGCGCTGCTGCGTTGCGTGGGCGTGGGCAAGTGCCGCAAGCACGAAGGCACGATGTGCCCGAGCTACATGGCGACCGGCGAGGAGATGCATTCGACGCGCGGGCGCGCGCACCTGCTGTGGGAGATGCTCAACGCCGGCACGCTGAAGAACGGCTGGAACGAGCCCGCGGTGAAGGAAGCGCTCGACCTGTGCCTCTCGTGCAAGGGCTGCAAGAAGGAATGCCCGGTGCAGGTCGACATGGCGACTTACAAGGCCGAGTTCCTGGCGCACTACTACGAGCATCACCTCCGGCCGCCCGCCGCCTATGCGTTTGGCCTGATCGACCGGTGGTCTCGCCTTGCTTCGCACCTTCCCGACACGGCAAATTTCTTTCTAAATCGAAATTTCGTGAAGCAGCTGGTCGGCATAGCGCCGCAGCGGCGCGTGACTCCGTACGCCAAGAGAAGCTTCACGCGCAGCTTCCTTCCCCAGGGCGAAGGCATCGACGTCATCCTGTGGCCCGACACCTTCAACAACTACTTCCATCCGGATGTCGCTCACGCCGGCGCGGCCGCGCTCGCCGCCGCCGGCTGCCGCGTGCGCATTCCGCCCAAGCCGCTGTGCTGCGGGCGGGCGCTGTACGAGTTCGGCATGCTCGACCAGGCAAGGCAGTACCTCGCACACATCCTCGAGGTGCTCGATGAGGACATCCGTGCCGGCACGCCCATCGTCGGCCTGGAGCCCGCGTGCGTCTCGGTGTTCCGCGACGAGCTCGCCGAGCTGTTCCCGTTCAGCGAGCAGGCGAAGCGTCTGTCCGCGCAGACCTTCCTGCTCTCGGAATTCCTGCTGCGCGCGCCGCGCCTGCCCTTCCATGTGGAGGCCGACGCGCTCGTGCACCTGCACTGCCACCACAAAACGGTCCTCGGCACGGGCGCGGCCACCGAGCTGATGAAGCGCGCGGGGCTGCGCGTCGACATGCCCGACAGCGGCTGCTGCGGCATGGCGGGCTCGTTCGGCTTCGAGCGCGCGAAGTACGACGTCTCGATGCGCTGCGCCGAGCGCGTCCTCGCGCCGGCGGTGCGCGCCGCCGCCCCCGACACGCTGGTGATCGCCGACGGCTTCAGCTGCCGCGAGCAGATCGCGCACGCGACGGGGCGGCGTCCGCTTCACCTTGCGCAGGTGCTCGCGCCTTCAGCAGCGCCTCGAACACCGGAGCGCGCCGGAAGAGCTGCCGCGAAGTGAAGTACGCGGCGATCACCGCCAGCATCCCGGGCCAGAGGATGTTCGGGTTGCCGGTGAGCTCGAGCATCGCGGTGAGCGCGGCAAGCGGCGCGTGCAGCGTGCCGCCCATCATCGCCCCCATGCCGAGGAGCGCGTAGAAGCCCGAGGACGACGCGAGCTGCGGCGCGAGCCACGCGCCCGCCACGAGCGCGGGCACCGCGAAGGCCGGATCGGCGCCGTAGACGAGGCGGTTGAGCGCGGTGGCGCTCACCGCGGCGAGAATCACCGGGGCGAAGCCCATCACGCTGTAGCCGACCGCCATCACCTCCATGGCGAATACCACGCCGGCGAGCGGCGTGTTGAAGGAGGCGGCGATCGCCGCCGCGACGCCGCCCGCGGCCATGACGCGCAGGCTGCCCTCCGGAAGCTCGAAGTAGCGCCCGCCGAGGCTGCCGACCGAGGCGCCGAGGTGGATCGCCGGGCCTTCGCGCCCTACGGAGTGCCCGGCGACGATGGACAGCGCGGCGCCGCCGAACTGCGCTAGCGCGTTGGCGAACGGCAGCCGCGCGCCGCCGCGCTGGAGGCGCTCGAGCACGTGCGCGGGCCTGACATCGCGCGCTTCGCGCGGCATCAGCTGGAAGGCGACGCCCACGACGAGCCCGCCGGCCGCCGGCAGCGCAAAGCGCAGCGCCGCCGAAAGCGCTTCGTACGCCTCGGGATCGCCGCCCGGCAGAAAGGCGCCTTGCAGGCTCTCGACCAGCATGCGGAACGCGATCATCACCGCTCCGGCGAGAAGGCCGCAGCCGACGCCGAGGATGGCGAGCTGCAGCAGCGCATCGGGCTGGGAGCCGTGCAGGCCGAAACGTCTCACGGGGACCGACTATATCAAGCACGCGGCGGCTGGGGCCGGACGGCGAAGCGAGCGGGCACGCGCGTTGCGGCGCCTGCGGCAATGCTGATCGGTCACGCACGCCTGACGGCGCGATGAAGCGCTGGCCGAGGCGATTGCGGCGGAAATTGGAGACCAACCGAAGCGGGCAGCGACGCCGGCGCCCGGCATGGGGAAAAATCGCTTTCCTCCTGCTCGGCGCCGCGCTGCTCGCGGCGGCGTGGCGCTATACGCCTCTCGCCGAGCTCATCTCACGCGAGCGCGTCGCCGCCGCCGCGCGCGTCGCGCGCCACACGAGCTGGGCGCCGCTCGCCATCGTCCTCGCCTACACGCCCGCCGCGGTCTTCATGTTTCCGCGCCCGGTCATCACGCTGCTTGCGGTGGTGGCTTTCGGGCCGTGGGTCGGCATCGCTTACGGCGCAGCGGGCATCATGCTCGCGGCGCTCGCGACCTATTGCGCGGGGCTTCTCATGCGCTACGAAACGGTGCGCCGCATCGCCGGCGACAAGCTCGACGCGGTGACGGAGGTGCTGCGCAGGCACGGCGTGATCGGCATTTTCGCGCTCAACATGGTGCCCACTCCCCCGTTCGCGGTGCAGGGCGTGATCGCCGGGGCGGCGCGCATGAAGCTCTGGCACTACGCGCTCGGCACGGCTCTCGGCATGGCGCCGGCGCTGCTCGCCTGGACGGTGTTCGGCGAGCAGATCGCAAGAGTGCTCGAAGAGCCCTCGCGAATGAGCGTGTGGCTGATGGCCGCCGCGCTGCTCGCGCTCGCCGCGCTTACTTACGGCGTGCGGCGCTGGTTCGCCAGGCATGCGGCTTGAGCCGCCACCTCGCAGGAGAGCTTGACGGGGCTTTCGCTCCTCCGGCAAAGTTTTCATGGCTCATGCGCGAGCGTATATGCGCAACAGTTAAGCGCGTTAAGGCCTGCGGCATGGCCATTGGCTGGAGTAAGCGCCGTTTTTGCCTCCAGCCGGTGCCGAACGCCACATTTCCTTAGCCGGATCGCCTACGAAGAGTTCGAGCAAACGGCTATTTCCGGGGCGCTGCCGGGCGAATAGCATCCAGCGCTTTCCACCATCCTCATGAGGAGCCCAAGCAGATGAGTTTGCGTTCGCCTTGCGCGGCAGCGCTGTTGGTGCTCGGCAGCAGCGTCCCTTCCCTCGCGTTCGCACAGAGCGCCGGAAGCGGAATCACGATGCCGTACGAGCGCGGTTTCTGGGGCCACGCCGGCGTGAGCATCGGCGGCGCGCGCCTGGACGCCACATGTCCTCCGGGCAGCGGCTGCGACGACAGCGAGCAAGCGTTCCGGATCTATGGCGGCGGCAAGTTCAACAACATTTTCGGCGGCGAGATCGGCTGGCTGAAGCTCGGCGACTTCTCGCGCGGCGGCGGCGAAACCGACGCCAAGGCGTTCGACTTTGCGCTGCTCGCCGGGGTGCCGTTCGGCAACAACTGGTCGGCATTCGCGAAGCTTGGCGCCGCGTATACACGCACCCATGTCACCGGCACGGCGGCGGGCCTGCAGACCGGCAGCGCCAACGGCTGGGGGCCGCGCGTGGGCGTCGGATTGCAGATAGGCATCACCGACAACTGGGCGGCGCGCCTCGACTGGGACCGCTACCGCTTCAAGATGCCCGGCGGCCGCGAGAACATCGACACGCTGATGATCGGCGCGCAGTACACGTTCCGCTAATCGAGGTCGCCGTTGCACTCGGGCGGCAACCCTCCGGTGCGCCCGAGGTAGCTTTCCAGGTAAAAGTAGTACAACGCGCGCGGATTGGGCGATGAGTCGTACTCGAACTCGCTCGCCGCGCGCGTGCAGGGCCCCCGCTCGCCGCGCAAGTGCCGCAGCAGCTCCTCGCGGATGCTGGTCCCGTCGCTCGCCACGCCGATAAAGATCACGCGGTTCGCGCGCGACAGGAAATAAACCCCTCGGGAGACCGGGGCCCTCTCGACGTTCGTCTCGGTAAAAGCGATCGTCTCGGTGCTTTGCGTCGAGCTCGTCATCGCCTGCACTCCAGGGATCAGTTTCCGGCGCCGACGCTTAATGCCGACTTAAGCGGCGGCATGCTCCTTGCGTAAAGCGGCCATGGCTTCCCCCAAGCCGCGCCCTAAGAAGCCCCGTCCGCCGGTGCGCCAGCCGGATCGCAACAGGAAGGCGCCGCGGCGCGCGCCCCGGCGCGGCATCCCGCGCTAGCGAGCCGCTCATGAAGCGACCGGGGCATTGCGCCCTCCGAGTTCAGGCCGCTTGTTTCGAGGTGAAGGCCACGCCGTTAGCCCGCAGGAAGCGATCGAGCGCCGGGAGCCAGTAGCGCGCGCCCGCGCCGTCGGTGAAGACGTAATGCCCGTTCGCACCGAAGGCGGGCTGCAGCACGTACTCGGCGCGGGCGCCGCCACGGCGGAACCGCTCGAACCAGCCGCGTGAAGTCGCCGCGTTGAAGAACAGATCGTTCGCGGCGTAATGGAAAAGCACCGGCACCTTGACCTCCGCGCCGAGCTGGGTGAAGAGCTCGCCCAGCGCGACGGCTGCGCACGCCTCGCCGGGATGGCGCTGCGGGTCGCCGCCCATGCCGGGAGCGAACGCGAGCACCGCGAGCACGCCTTTCGGCTCGCGCGTGGCCGCCGCGTAGAGCGAGGCGACGGCGCCGGCCGACTGCCCCGCGAGGATCATGCGCTTCGCGTCGACGTACGGCAGGCGCCGCGCGAAGTCGTAAGCGACCATGATGTCGTCCGCGGCGGCCGCTTCGCCCGCCGCGTAATCGGGCGCGGCGCACGAGCCCGCATCCTCGGCGAACACGCCGCCGGTCGCGCCGAAGCCGCGCCGCAGCGGCATCACTACCGCGTAGCCGCGCCGCGCGAGGATCGCGGCGGTGGTGAGCAGGAGCTCGGGAGATTCCCGGCTGCGCGCCTGCGCCGATACCGGCACGCCGTGGTTGAGGACGATTGCGCCGAAAGGCCCGGGGCCCCGCGGACGCACGATCTTCGTTGCCAGCGTGTAACCCCACGACGGCCCCAAGATGCGCACGTCCTCGACGACGAGCGCAGCGCCGTTGCCGTCATCGTAGAGCCGCGGCTGCGCCCGATCGCCGGGCGGCCAGAAAAGCAGCACCAGCGCGCCGAGAAACAGCGCCTTGCGCGCGGTCGATTTCCATTGCCCCATGGCCCGACTTTGCCGGGCCGGCGCTTAATGCAGACTTAAGACGCTCAGATTCCGATCGCGGCGTGCACGCGCTGCCGGGTCAGCGGAAGGTCGCGAATGCGCGCGCCGGTGGCGTCGGCCACCGCGTTGGCGAGCGCCGCCTCGCCGGTGCCTAGGAACGGCTCGCCGGGGCGATTCACGACGCGCACCTCGATGCGCTCCGGCACGCTCGGAAAACGCAGGATCGGATAGCTGCTCCAGTCGCGGCTCGTAATGCGCTGCTCGTCGAACGCCACGGACTCGAAGAGCGTCCAGCTGAGCCGCGGCCGCGCGCACGCTGGCAGCTCGCCCAGCCGAAAGTCTCGGGCGAGCGCCGCGCCTTTTTCGACGAGCGCCGCATCGAAGCTCGAGCGGCGCGGCGGCTCGATGGCCCGGATCGCGAAGCGCCAGGCGAATACGACGTAGGCGCCGACTGCCAGGAGCAGAACGACGAGGATGGCGGCAAGGGTACGGCGCAGGGTCACTATGCCGTCCGCCAGCGAACTCCGCGCCCAGGTGCTGGCACGTCGATTGCGCCGTTCGGAGAATGACGCAAAGCATCAAATCCATCCTCGGCGACGCGATCGCGGCCACGGATGCGCGCCTCGGGCGCGTGGACGACGTGCTGTTCGACGATTGCGACTGGCACGTTCGCTACCTCGTCGTCGATGCGTATGCCCCGCTCACCGGCCGCAAGGTGCTCGTGTCTACCGACGCCGTGGACGTCGGAAGGACCACGGACTCGGCGGTGGGCGTGCGCCTCACGCGTGCCGAAGTGGCCCGCGGCCCCGGCGCGGACAGCGCGATGCCGGTGGAGCGCCTCTATGAGCAGGCGACGCTGAATTACTACGCCGGAGCGGGCGACCCTGCGGAAGGCGAGCAGGCGGCGCAGCGCTCGCACCTGCGCTCGAGCAGCGAGGTGATCGGCTACGCGGTGCACGGCCCCGAAGGGCTGATCGGCCACATCGCCGACTTCGTCCTCGAGGGCTGGCGCATCAGCGGGCTCGCTCTCGACAGCGGCAAGCGAGTGCCTTCCGGGTCGGTAAAGAAGATCGACTGGAGAACGCGCGAGGTGCGTTTCGGCGACGACGCGCAGAGCGAGCGCGAGGCGCAGGAGCAGCTCAGGCAGCGCCGCGAATCCAGCCCACGAGCGTGACGCCAACGCGCTGCGCGCGCCCGCGGCACGCGCCTTGCAGCGCAGGTGCCGCAAAGGAGGCTGCATGCAAGTAATCAGAATGCTGTTGATCGCAAGCGCCGCGCTGCTCGGCGCGGCGCAGCTCGCCGGTTGCGCGTCCTCGCCGAGCGAGCGTTCCACCGGCCAGGTCTTCGACGACGGCCTCATCACCACGAGAGTGAAGAGCGCGCTCTTTCACCAGCCCGGGGTGAGCTTCCTCGACGTCGACGTCAACACCTACCGCGGCGAGGTGCAGTTGTCCGGCTTCGTGCCGAACGCCGAGGCAAAGCGCCTCGCCGAGGAGGCGGCACGCCGCGTGGAAGGCGTAAAGGACGTGAAGAATGACATCCGCGTCGCGCCGCACGGCTAAAAGTCCCAGGGTGACGGCGCCGGCTCGCCGCCCGGCGGGCAGGCATGGATGTCGCGTGTCCATTCTTCCTAGCGTCTTTCCTTTTTTTCTCGCAAGGGTTGCGCAGCGCGCCCTTCGCCGCGTCGTAGCCCGCCGAGCCGACGCGCGGGATGTCCTCGTGGTTGGTCTTCAGCTCGTTGTCCCAGTCCTCGGCGGGCATCTCGGCGACCTGCTTGCCGGTGGAATCGACGCCGGCGTTGTTCACCAGGATGTACGGCGTGCCGAGCTTCTCGTCGGTCTCGTGAAAGAGCTTTTCCGCCTGCGCGGGATCGCGCTGGTCCTCGAGATACGTGACGGCGACATCGGCGCCCTCCTCGGCGAACGCCTGCGCCATGGCGCGGCCGATGCCGGAATCCGAGCCCGTGATGATCGCGACCTTGTCCTTCAGTTTCGCATCCATATAGGCACCTTATGAGTGGGGGCCGCCGTGCTTGGAAAGCTCGGTCACGGCATCGCCGGCGGCTTCGGCATTGCGCAGCGCGACATCGCCGAGCGCAAGGACGCCCGCCAGGCGGTTTTCGCGGGTGAGCACCGGAACGCGGCGCACCTTCGCCATGCCCATGCTCTTCGCCACCAGGCCCAGGTCCTGGTCCTCGAAGCAGTACAGCACTTCCCCGCTCAGGACTTCGCGCACGGGGGTCTCGGGTCCCTTGCCGGCGGCGACCGCGCGCACCGCGATATCGCGATCGGTCACCATGCCGACCAGCCGATCGTCCTGCGCGACCGGAAGCACGCCTATATCGTTTGCCGCCATCGTCCGCGCGCAGTCGCGGATCGTCTGTTGTGGACCGCACACGCACACGTCGCGCGTCATCGCGTCTCTGACTTGGAGCATAGGGCTTGCTTTCAGCCGCCGGTGAGTTCGTTGAAAAGATCCTCGAACGGGCTGTAGCGCGTGATGTTCGCCATGGAAGACCTCCTAATCGGAATACCGAGACTGCCAGCAATAATCCGACCACATCGCGAGGAAGCTCCCCCACAGCCGCCGCCAGGTGCGCCAGTCATGGCCGCCGGCAACCGTAACTACGTGGCCCTTGGGTAAATGCTGCGCGAACAAGGCATTGGCGGGAGCAAAACGGCGGCAAGGCCGTGGCGGGTTCGTCGGTGACCTCCCGGATCCATTCCGGCTCGCCGAGATAGGGTGCGAGCAGCAGCGCGCGCGCAATGTGCGTCGGCTGATGCAGGTTGTACAGGGTCGGGATGTCGGTCGAGCCCTGGATGCTGCAATGGCCGCGCAGCGCGAAGCCTGATATCTCTCCCCGCCGAAGGCTCGCTCTGGCAGACCGGGCGGCGTGGTTCACGCTCGGCACGAACTGGGCAAGGCCGGTGCAGTCACTGCGCCAAAAGCTGCTGCGCATTGAGGCTCAGCCGGGCGCTTTCCTCGCTGAGCTCGGCGGCCGCGCGCCGTATGCCGCCGGAATCGGTCATGCCCCAGGCGAGCCGGGCATCGAGCCCCGCCTGCCGCGCGAGCCGCCGCGCCAGGACGTAATCGCCGCCCGCCAGCGCCTGCCGCGCGCGCTCGAGCTCGGATTCCGCGTAGCGCAGCTGCTCGCCTGCGTACCGCTCGGTCGGCCGCTCCGCCTGCGCCGGGGCGGAAAGGCATGCCCACGCCACGAGCACCAATACTGCAAGTGCGCGCTCAACCGCGCGGCTCGGTATCAAGCTGTCTTACTGGCACGTCGATGGAATGCAGCGTTCCGCTGCGCAGAAACTGCACGCGCGCACGCGTCCCGGGCACCGAATCGGCGACCAGCCGATTGAACTCGCGCTCATCGGCGACCGGCATGCCGTTGTAGCGCACGATGATGTCGCCGGTACGCAAGCCGGCCGCTGCCGCCGCCCCGTCCTCGCGCAGCGCGCGCACCGCGACGCCCTCCGGGTCGCGTGCGACGGCGACGCCGATGGTTCCCGGCACGACGCTCTCTTGCGCGCGGGCCATCGGAGGGGGCGCGCATCCCGCCGCGCTCGCGGCTAGCAGGACGCAGAGGGACTTGCGAACCATGACCGCGAGTGACCTACTCCGGCTCGCCGCGCGGGCGCTTGGCGAAGTAAAGCTGCGTGACGCTTGCGCGTTCGTCGTCGAGGATCACCTCCACGCAGCGCAGGAGCACGGGTAAGGGCGGAATGTCGCTGCCGGCCAGCCAGGGGTCAAGCGTGGAGGGAGCCACGCGCAGGTAGCGCGCAAGGCGCTGTTCGCTGCCGAGGATCTCTCGCGCGCGCTGCAGTGCACGACGGTAAATGTAGGTGGGCTGGCTGCTGGTCATTCGACGATCGACATCGCGGCAAGCACTACGGATGATGCGCCCGGCAAGCTTAAGCGCGCCTTACACCGGCACGGCCGGCGTCATCTTTTTGCACCACGGCCGCGCGCGGCCGGGTGACTTAACGCGCGCTTAAGCGCTCCTTAAGCCGGGGCGCGCGAAAGTATGCGGACTCAACGCTCCTGAGGAGGAATCGTGAGACCCGCGCATTTCCGCATGGCCGCGCTCGCTGCAGCGCTGTCGCTCGCCGCTCCCGCCGCCTCGCTCGCCGCCGAGAACACTATCGTGCTCGGCTCGGCGATCTCGATCACCGGCAAGTACTCGCAAGAAGGCAAGAACGCCCGCGACGGCTACGACTTCGCGGTGAAGAAGATCAACGACATGGGGGGCGTCAAGGTCGGTGGAAAGTCCTACAAGCTCGAGATCAAGTACTACGACGACGAGTCCACCCCGGCGCGCACCGCGCAGCTTCTCGAGCGCCTGATCAACCAGGATGGCGTCAAGTTCGTGCTCGGGCCTTACGGCTCCGGGCCGACGAAGGCAGCCGCGCCGGTAACCGAAAAGTACAAGATTCCGATGGTCGAAGCCGAGGGCGCGTCGCGCTCGCTCTTCACGCAGGGCTATCGCTACCTCTTCGCGGCGCTCTCGACCTCCGAGCAGTACCTCGCGCCGGTCGTCGATCTCGCCGCCGAGCTCGCCAAGAAGGATGGCAAGAAGCCGGGAAGCCTGAAGATCGGCATGGCCTTCGAGAACGACCCGTTCTCGCTCGACGTGCGCGACGGCGTCGTGGCTGCGGCCAAGAAGTACGGCATGAAGATCGCAGTCGACGACAAGATGCCGCGCGACCTGTCCGACATCTCGGCCACGCTCACCAAGATCAAGGCGCTCAAGCCCGACGTCATCCTCTTCTCCGGCCACACCAAAGGGGCGACTACCGCGGCGCGGCAGATGAAGGAGATGGGCGTGAGCGCACCGATCGTCGCCCTGACCCATTGCGAGTCGGCGAAGCTCACCGAGCAGTTCGGCGCGGAGGCGGAGGGCATCCTTTGCCCGACGCAGTGGGCCGAGACGCTCAAGTACCAGGACAGGCTGTTCGGCACGGCCATGGACTACAACAAGGCGATGCAGGCCGCGCATCCCGAGTACAAGCAGGTGCCCTACCAGGTGGCGCAGGCGAGCGCCGCGATCGAGATCTGGGCCGACGCCTTCACGCGCGCCAAAAAGCTCGACCCGCAGGTCCTGCGCGACGTGCTGGCAAAGACCGACCTCGATACCTTTTACGGGCACATCAAGTTCGATAAGAGCGGCAAGAACATCGGCAAGCCGATGGTGCTGCGCCAGATCCAGAACGCGAAATACGTGGTCGTCGCGCCCACCAAGTACGCGGCCGAGCCGGTCGTCTATCCGCGCAAGCCGCCGCAGGACTAGGTGTGGGATAGCCTCCAGATCCTCGCCGCCGCGCCGATCTTCAACGTCCAGCTCTGGCTGAACGGGCTGTCGGTCGGCGCGGTGTTCGCGCTCGTCGCCTACGGCCTGGCGCTGGTGTGGGGCGTCACCGGCGTGAAGAACCTGGCGCAGGGCGACCTCGTCATGCTCGGCGGCTACCTCGGCCTCGAGGCGGCGCGCCACGGCGTGCACCCGATCGTCGCGATTGTGCCGGTAGCCGCGCTGATGTTCCTCTTGGGCTGGGCGCTCTACGTGCTCATGATCCGGCGCGTGATCCAGCTCGATCTTTTCACGTCGCTGCTCGCCACCTTCGGCCTCGCGATCACCCTCCAGCAGGCGCTCAATCTCGCTTTCGGGCCCGACGTGCGCACGCTCAAGTCGGGCTTCGGCCGGCTCGAGCTCTTCGACGGGACGATCGACATCACCTGGATCCGCGTCATCGCCTTCGGGCTGTGCATCGTGGTGGCCGGCGCGATGGTGCTGTTCCTGCGCAAGAGCCGCCTCGGGCAGGCGATCCGCGCGACCGCCCAGGACCCGCGTGCCGCGCGCGTGCTCGGCGTCGACACCGATCTCGTCTACGCGCTCACCTTCGCGATCAACGCCGCGGTGTGCGGCGCCGCCGGCGTGATCGTGGGCATGATCTGGGTGCTGCAGCCCTTCTACGGCATCGCCTACTCGGTGCGCGCCTTCGTCATCGTCACGGCGGCGGGCCTCGGCAACCTGCCGGCGGTGATCCTCGCCGCCCTCGGCCTGGGAGTCGCCGAGCAGTACAGCGGCTTCGTCCTCGGCGCGCAGTTCCAGCAGGCCACCGTCGTCGGCTTGCTTCTCGTCATCCTCGTCTGGCGCCAGGCGCTGCTGCGCCGCCAGCGCCTCGCCCTGCAATGAGCCGCCGCTCGGCGCTCCTTCACCTCGCGCTCGCCGCGGCGGGCATCGCCGCGCCGTTCGTGTTTCCCGCGCACACGGTGCAGTTCGCGGTGTTCTGGGTCTTCGTCCTCTTCGCCCTTACCTGGGACATCATGGGCGGGCACATGGGATACAACTCGCTCGGCAACATCCTGTTCTTCGGGCTGGGGATGTACATCTGCGCCCTGGTACAGATCGGCCTCGTCTACGACATCGCCGAGTACACGGCGGCCAACGGGGCGGTGCACATAGACTTCACCGACGCGCAATACTTTCACGGGCTCGCTCTCGGCGTGGCCGCCGCCGCCCTCGGACCGGTGCTCGTCGCCGCCGCCCTGTCGTGGATCGTCTTCGGCCTGCGCGGCCCCTACTTCGCCATCGGCACGCTCGGCGTGGCGATCGCCGCCGCCGAGCTCACCAATGCCTGGGACTACGTCGGCGGCGGCCAGGGGATCGCCATGCCGGTCTTTCCGGGCGGCCCCGGCATGCGCGAGCGCTTCTTCTACGCGGCGTGCATGGCGGCGGCCGTAGCCTGCTACCTGTTCCTGCGCTGGCTCTACGGCACGCGCTTTCGCCTGGCGATCAACGCGATCCGCGACGACGAGGACAAGGCCGAGGCGCTCGGCCTGCACACCGGCCGCTACAAGATGGTCGCCTGGTCGATCTCGGCCTTCTTCCTCGGCATCGCGGGCGCGCTTTTCGGCAACATGACCGGCTTCATCGAGCCGCTGGAGACCGCGTACCCGACGCTCACCTTCGGCATCTTCATGGTGGCGATGACGCTGCTCGGCGGAAAAGGAATGCTGTGGGGGCCGGTCGTCGGCGCTGCCGTTTTCTACACGCTGCGCGAGCTCACCTGGACCTATCTCCTCGGCTGGCAGTACATCGCGCTCGGCGTGCTGATCATCGTCAACGTCGTGTACTTCCAGCAAGGCATCCTCGGCTGGCTGCGCGCGCGGCGCCCGCAGTGGTTCGCATGACGCCGGCTCTCATCGAAGTGCGAAACGTGCGCAAGGCCTTCGGCGGCGTGGTCGCCAACCGCGACGTGTCGCTCGACGTCGAGCGCGGGCGCATCACCGGCCTCATCGGCCCGAACGGCTCGGGGAAGACGACGCTCTTCAGCTCGATCGTCGGCCAGCACCCGATCGATTCGGGATCGATCCGCTTCGAGGGCCGCGAGATCTCCCGCCTGGACGTGCAGAGAATCGCGCGCCTGGGCCTGCTGCGCACCTTCCAGCAGACGCGCATCTTCTCGAAAATGGACTGCGTGCAGAACCTGCTCGTTTCGCTGCCGCACCGCGAGACCGCCTGGTCGCACATGTTCCGCCGCTATCCCCCCGAGGTGATCGAGAAGGCCGAGCGCCTCCTCGAGTTCGTCGGCCTCTACGCCAAGCGCAGGCTGGTCGCCGGGTCGCTTTCCTTCGGGCAGCAGAAGCTGCTCGAGTTCGCCATGGCGCTCATGAACGAGCCCAAGGTGCTGCTGCTGGACGAGCCCACCGCCGGCATCAATCCCACCCTCGTCAACGCGCTGATCGAGCGGCTCAAGCGTTCGAACCGGGAGTTCGGCATCACGCTGTTCGTGATCGAGCACAACATGCGCGTCATCATGAACCTCGCGAGCCGCATCTACTGCATGTCGCGCGGCGAGCTGCTCGCGAGCGGCTCGCCGGCCGAGATCCGCGACGACCGGCGCGTGATCGACGCCTATCTCGGCGCGCAATGACGGCGGTGCTTTCCGTCGACGAGGTCGCGCGGCAGGCCGAGGAGCTGCGCACCGAGATCCCGGAGGCGCGGCTGCTCGAGCTCGCCGGCGGGAACCCTTTCCTTTCGATCCGCGAGCTGCGCGCGGGCTACGGCGCCATGGGCATCCTGCACGGCTTCACGCTGCACGTCGGCCGCGGCCAGTCGCTTTGCCTCATCGGCCCGAACGGCGCCGGCAAGTCCACGGTGCTGCACGCGCTGTACGGCTTCGCGCGCGTCTTCGGCGGCAGCATCTGCGCGGACGGAAAGGACATCACGCGGCTCGGCGCCGAGAAGAAGCTGAAGCAGGCGCGCATCGCCTACATCCTGCAGGACAAGTCGGCCTTCCCCGACATGACGGTGGAGGAGAACCTGCTCATGGGCGGCTTTCTGCTGCGCTCGCCGGCGCGCGCAAGAGCGGCCGCCGAGCGCGTCTTCGGGAAATACGAGCGCCTCGCCGCGCGCCGGCGGCACAAGGCGCGCGTGCTCTCGGGCGGCGAGCGCCGCCTGCTCGAGATCTCGCGCGCGCTGGTGATGGACCCGCAGGTGCTGCTCGTTGACGAGCCCTCGATCGGCCTCGAGCCGCGCTACATCGACATGGTGTTCGACATCTTGCGCGAGCTGCAGCGCCGCGACGGCAAGACGATCGTGATGGTCGAGCAAAACGCGAAGAAGGGACTCGAGTTCGCCGACCTCGGCTACGTGCTGGTGACGGGCCAGCTCGCCCTCGCGGGCACGGGGCGCGAGCTGCTCGCCAATCCGGAGGTCGGGCGCCTCTTCCTCGGCGGTTGACTCCGCGCCCGGGGTGGGAGCATCCGGCGCCAGCACGAATGGCTCGTGCGCGCGACTTCACCGGGTCCGGGCTGCTGCCGGATATGAGTTGATCCGCACGGCGAGCGGCTTGAGCGTAAGGCCCTGCACGAGCACCGAGAACACGACGACCGCGTAGGTGGCGGCGAGGAGCAGATCGCGCTGCGCGAACTCGGGCAGCGACAGGGCGAGCGCGATCGAGATGCCGCCTTTCAGGCCGCCCCAGGTCAGCATGCGGATGGTCCCCGGAGCGAAACGGCGCGTGGCGCGCAGCATGCCGATCGGCGCCGCCACCCCGACCAGGCGGGCGAGAAGCACGATCGCGACGCCGGCCGCGAGAAGCCACGGCGTCGCGCCGCGCAGGGCCTCGATCGGCAGCGCCAGCACTTCCAGCCCGATCAGCACGAAAAGCGTGGCGTTGAGGACATAGTCCACCAGCTCCCAGAATTCATCGAGCCGCCGGCGCGTGCGCTCGGACATCGAGAACGCCCGGCCGTGGGTGCCGACCAGCAGGCCGGCGACGACCACGGTGATCGGCGCCGACACGTGCAGCACTTCGGCCAGGCTGTAGCCGCCCGCGGCAAGCGCCAGGCTCATCAGGATCTCGACCGGATAATCGTCGACCTGGGCGAGGAGCCGGTTCGCGGCGTAGCCGAGCGCGGCGCCGAGCGCGAGCGCGCCCAATACCTCCAGGGCGAAGAAGCCTGCGACGTGCGCCGCCGAGGGCGGCGCGCCGAAGGCCGCATCGGCGAGCGCGATGAACACGACGACCGCTACGCCGTCGTTGAACAGCGATTCGCCGGTGATCTGCAGTGCGAGGTGCTGCGGCACGCCGGCCTGGCGCAGGATGCCGAGCACGGCGATCGGATCGGTAGGCGCGACCACGGCCCCGAAGACGAGCGCCGCGAGCAGCGGAATGTCGAGCCCGAGCGCCCCCGCGGCGAGCCACACCAGCACGCCGGTGACCGCGGTCGCGATGATGACGCCGAGCGTCGCGAGCAGTCCTACCGTGACGCCTTCGCCCCTCAGCTTGGCGAGATCGACGTGCAGCGCGCCGGCGAAAAGCAGGAAGGCCAGCATGCCGTGCAGCACGATATCGCCGAACTGCAGCGATTTCACGACGCGCACAGCCGCCTCGACGTCGAGCACACCGAGCGCACGCAGCCCGAGCAGCGCGGCGGAGAACGCCAGCACCGTCAGCGTCATGCCGATCGCGGTGGGAAGCCGCAGCAGCCGGTAATTCACATAGCCGGCGAGCGCCGCGAGCGAGATCACCGCTGCGAAGAGGTGGAAAGTCGACAAGCAGCGCAGTATGGCAAACAGCGTGCCGGGGTCAAAGGCACGCCTCTGGCACGAGAGTTGCACCCTCGAGCGACATGGCGGCCGTGGACTACCTGCTGAACGCGCGTGCGAGCCTCGACGCGCTCGCCGAGATGCTGAACGAGGCCGCCGAGAACGGCACATCCGACATCCCCATTCCGCTGCAGGACGTGCAAGCGCAATGGAAGCGCGTGCAGGCGCGCCGCGCGGCCCAGGCGCGGTTCTCGCCGATCGACGAGCAGCACACCCGGGTGCATATCAGCGCCGAGAGCGGCGGCGCCGCGCCCGGCGCATAGTGGCCGGTTCGCACCATCCCCGGAGAGCAATGTTGGCCAGGCGGCACCCGCGGCGGGACGCGCCGGGAGGCGCCGATGCGAAGGACTCGCAGCAGGTCGAGCACATCGAAGAGCGCTCGACGCCGCGCACGCCGGTCATCTACGAGATCGTGCGGCGCTACGGCGAGGAGGAAATGTCGCGCCCGGGAATCTCGCTGTGGTGGTCGGGCCTCGCCGCCGGCCTGTCGATGAGCTTCTCGCTGCTCGCCGAGGCGATCCTGCGCATGCACCTGCCCGAGGCGGAGTGGCAGAAGCTCCTCACGAGCCTCGGCTACCCGGTGGGCTTCGTCATGGTGGTGCTCTCGCGCCAGCAGCTCTTCACCGAGAACACGATCACCGTGGTGCTGCCGGTCATGGCCGAAGCCACCGCGCGCAACTTCGGCCGCGCCGCCCGCATGTGGGCGATCGTGCTCGCCGCCAATCTCGCCGGCACGCTGCTCGCCGCGCTGTTCATCACGTTCGCCCCGGTCGTCGACCCGGCGCTGCGCGACGCGATGCTCGGCATCGGCGCCGAAAACGCGCAGCACCCCTGGCTCGAGATGGCATTCCGCGCGGTGACCGCGGGGTTCCTCATGGCCGCTATGGTATGGCTCATCCCCGCGGCCGACGCGGCACAGTTTTGGGTGATCGTGCTGATCACCTATCTCATCGGCGTCGGCGGCTTCCCGCATATCGTCGCGGGCAGCGTGGAGGCTTTCCTGCTCGTCGCGAACGGCGATCTCGGCGTGCTGCCGATGCTCGCGGGATTCACCGTCCCGGTGCTGCTCGGTAACATCGTCGGCGGCACCGCGCTCTTCGCTCTCGTTTCCTACGCGCAGGTCATGAAGGAGATCTGAGCGGATCGCGTATGTCGGAGGCCGCCGGTTCATGCCCCAGGTCTCCCAGCCCCCGCTAGCGCTTGTCCTGAATCAAGCGCCGGGATCCGCGCGTGAAGCGCGTCTTCATCGAATCGCAGCCGGACTACTCCCCGGGCCTGATGCCGGCGTCGGGCGCATGCAGTTGTTGCAAGAAGCCGCTGTACAAATTGCAGGCGTAACGACCGTAGCCCGGTCGGGCTGCGTTACACGGCCCACGCCTCACCATGACGGCAAGCTGAGCAAGAGCTCGTCCAGCACCAAGTAACGCTACTTCGCGCCCCGAAAGCGGGCCGAAAGGCCCGTTTCCTTTTGCCACGAGCGCCGGCGGGGCGGGATCGGCGCTTGCAAGCGCTGGCCGCATGAAGGCCAAAGTGCTGAACGAGCACGGCGAGCGCGTGTTCGCCGTGATTTTCGACATCGGCGAGGACCCGGTCGCCGGGCTCACCCGCTTCGCCGAGAGCCAGAACCTCTCGGGCGCCGGCTTCACCGCCATCGGCGCCTTCAGCGAGGCGACGCTCGGCTATTTCGACTGGCAGAAGAAGGACTACGAGCGCGTCCCGGTGCGCGAGCAGACCGAGGTGCTCGCGCTCGTCGGCGACATCGCGATCGAAGGCGAGAACCGCAAGAAGGTTCACGCCCACGTCGTGCTCGGCAAGCGCGACGGCGCCGCGTGCGGCGGGCATCTGCTCTCGGCGAAGGTGCGGCCGACGCTCGAGGTGATCGTCACCGAGTCGCCGAACTACCTGCGCCGCGTGCACGACCCGCTGAGCGGGCTCTCGCTCATCCGGATCGGCGCGTGAGCCGCGCGCGCCGCGAGACACCACCGAGTACGTGACCCACGACGCGGCGCACTGGGTGTTCGAAGGCACCGGCCTTCGCACCGGCGAGGCGCTCGGGCGCGACACGTGTGCGCCGCTCGTCGGCATGATGCACGGGCTTGCCGGATCGGCAGCGCTGCTGCTGCTCACGCTCGGCGGCGACGGCGGCCCGCTCGCGAGCCTCGCCTACAGCGCGCTCTTCGGGCTCGGCTCGATCCTCGGCATGGCGCTGCTCTCGGCGATGCTCGCCGCCGCCCTTTTCATCTCGTACGCGCAGGTGATGAAGGAGATCTGAGCCGCCCTGCGCAGCAGCCGCCGCCGCTCCAGGGTGGAACTTCAATTGCGGATCGAGTATGTCTGAGCTCGCCGGGTCATGCCGCAGGTCTTCCACCCTCCGCTAGTCCTCGTCCTCAAGCTCGTCGCGCTCGCGCTGCTGCTCATCGCCGGCGCCGGCTGGATCACGCTCTACATGGTGCTGCCTCCGCGCGGTGGGCCGGTCGATCCGCGCCAGCCGATCCCCTTCAGCCATCAGCACCATGTCGGCGACGACGGCATCGACTGCCGCTACTGCCACTGGTCGGTGGAGAAGTCCGCGTACGCCGGCATTCCCTCCGCCCAGGTCTGCCTCACCTGCCATTCGCAGCTCTTCAGCGACGCCCCGGTGCTCGAGCCGCTGCGCGAAAGCGCGCGCACCGGGCGGCCGATTCGCTGGGTGCGGGTGCACGAGCTGCCGGATTTCGTGTTCTTCGACCACAGCATCCACGTCGCGAAGGGCGTCGGCTGCGTGGAGTGCCATGGGCGCGTCGATAAGATGCCGCGCATCCACCGCGTCGCCTCGCTCGAGATGCAGTGGTGCCTCGAGTGCCACCGCCGCATGGCGCGCATGCGCGGCCTCGACGAGCGCCGCATGACCGACTGCTCGACATGCCATCGCTGACGCGCCGCGACTTCCTCAAGCTTTCCGCCGCCGCCACGGCGCTGGCGAGCGCCGGATGCAGCCGACCCTCGGAGCCGATCGTGCCCTACGCCGAGCAGCCGGAGATCACCCTGCCGGGGATTCCGCGCTTCTATGCGAGCGCGCTCAGCTTCACCGGTGCCGCGGAGGGCGTGCTCGTCGAGTCGAACACCGGCCGGCCGACGAAGGTCGAGGGCAATCGCGCGCATCCCGGCAGCCTGGGCGCGACGAGCGTGCAGGGACAGGCGGCGGTGTTGCAGCTCTGGGATCCGGAGCGCTCCAAGGCGCCGCGCCGGCGCGGCCAGCCGGCGACCCGGCAGGGCTTCGAGCTCGAGCTGAACGAGGCGCTTGCGAAGCTCGAGGAGCGCCAAGGCGAGGGCTTGCGCCTTCTTACCGGAACCGTGAGCTCGCCGACCCTGCTCGCGCAGCTCGACGCCCTCATCGAGCGCTATCCGCGCGCGCGGCTGCACCGCTGGGATCCGCTCAACCGGGACCATGCGCGCGAAGGCGCGCGCCTCGCCTTCGGGCGGCCCCTCGCGCCGCTCTACCGGCTCGAGGAGGCGCGCGCCGTGCTGAGCCTGGATTGCCGGCTTCTCGAGGATGATCCCGGGCGGCTCAACCACATCCGCCAGTACGCGCGCTCGCGTACGCCACAGCCCGGTGCCATGACGCGCTACTACGCGCTCGAGAGCGCGCCGTCGCTCCTCGGCGCGCTCGCCGACCATCGCTACGCGCTGCCGTTGCCCGACATCGAGCGCTGGCTCGTCGATCTCTCGAGCTCATTGCGAGGCAACTCCGCCGACAGGCGCGTCGCTGCGATTGCCGAGGATCTGAAGAAAAACCGCGGCCTCGTCCTCGCCGGCGAAGCCCTCGCGCCCTGGGCGCACGCGCTCGTGCATCGGCTGAACGCCGAGCTCGGCGCGCCGGTCTCGTACGTCGAGCCCGTGGATCCGTTCGCCGGGACGCACGCGCGCTCGATCGGCGAGCTCGCGCAGGCCATGCGCGCGGGCGAAGTCGAGCTGCTGCTCGTGCTCGAAGGCAACCCGGTTTACGACGCCCCCGCCGACGCCGGCTTCGGCGAGGCGCTCGATCGGGTGCCGCTCTCGGTGCATCTCGCGCTCTACGAGGACGAGACCTCGGCGGCGAGCACCTGGCATCTGCCGGCGACGCACGCGCTCGAGCACTGGAGCGATGCGCGCGCCTTCGACGGCACCGCGGCCGTCGTGCAGCCGCTCATCGCGCCGCTCTACGGCGGCCTCTCGCCGCACGGGCTCCTCGCCTCGCTGCTGCGCGCGCCGCGAAGCGGCTACGACGCCGTGCGCGCGCATTGGCGCGACATCGACTGGGAGGCCGCGCTGCGAAAAGGTGTGATCGACAAGAGCGCTTTCACTCCCAGGGAAGCGAAGCCTAAGGAGATCTCGATTCCCGCTTTCGAAGAGCGCGCGGGCTGGAACGTGCGCTTCGTCGCCGACCAGAGCGTGCTCGAGGGCAGCTTCGCCAACAACGCCTGGCTCCAGGAGCTGCCGCGCTCCGACACGAAAATCACCTGGGACAACGCGGCGCTGGTCTCGCCCGCCTCGGCGCGCGCGCTCGGCGTGGCGAGCGGCGACATGCTGCACGTCTCCGTCGAAAACCGCTCGATCCTCGCGCCCGCCTGGGTGCTTCCCGGTCATGCGGAGCGCAGCGTCACGCTCGCGCTCGGCTACGGGCGCACGCACGCCGGCGCGGCGGGCAACCGCGTGGGCTTCAACGCCTATCGGATAAGGCCGGCCGCCGCGCCGTGGTCGGCGAGCGGAGGGGAGGTCCTCCGGGTTCCCGGCCGGCACGAGTTCGCGACCACGCAGAACCACGCGCGCATGGAGGGGCGCGATCACGCCAAGCACATCGAGCTCGAGGCGCTCGTCGGCAAGGCGAAGGCGTTCGAGGAGAAGATCCCCGAGCACTCGCTTTACCCGCCGTGGCCCTACGAGGGCTACCGCTGGGCCATGAGCGTGAACCTCAACACCTGCGTGGGCTGCAACGCCTGCACCATCGCCTGCCAGGCCGAGAACAACATCCCGACGGTGGGAAGGCACGAGGTCATGGCCGGCCGCGAGATGCACTGGATCCGCGTCGACCGCTACTACGAGGGTCCGGAGCCGAAGGTGCTCTTCCAGCCGGTGCCGTGCATGCATTGCGAGAACGCGCCCTGCGAGTACGTCTGCCCGGTGGGGGCGCCGGTGCACGACAGCGAAGGCCTGAACCTGCAGGTCTACAACCGCTGCATCGGCACGCGCTTCTGCTCGCAGAACTGCCCGTACAAGGTGCGCCGCTTCAACTTTCTTCAATATTCACAAAACGAAGAATCGTCGAAGGCGCAGAAAAACCCGGAAGTCACGGTGCGCATGCGCGGCGTGATGGAGAAGTGCACCTACTGCCAGCAGCGCATCACGCGCGCGCGCATCGAGGCCGAAAAGGAAGGCCGGCGCATTCGCGACGGCGAGGTCGTCACCGCCTGCCAGGCGGCATGCCCGGCCGGGGCAATCGTTTTCGGGGATCTGAATGATGGGAACAGCGAAGTCAACGGCGCGAAGCGCTCGCCGCTCAAGTACGACCTGCTCGCCGAGCTGAACACCCGGCCGCGCACCAGCTACCTCGGGCGCGTGCTCAACCCCAACCCGCGGCTTGCCGAAGCATGAGCGTGCGCGCCTGGACCTACGCGAGCGTCAGCGACAAGATCGCCGACATCGTCCTCACCCGGCCCTCGCACTGGGTGTGGATCGGCGGCTTTCTCCTCACCTTCGCCGGCACCGGGCTTTTCTTCAGCGCGATCGTCTATCTCTTCATCACCGGCGTCGGCATCTGGGGCGTGAACATCCCGGTCGCCTGGGGCTTCGCCATCACCAACTTCGTCTGGTGGATCGGCATCGGCCACGCCGGGACGTTCATCTCCGCCTTCCTGCTGCTCTTGCGCCAGCGCTGGCGCACCTCGATCAACCGCTTCGCCGAGGCGATGACGCTCTTCGCCGCGGGCATCGCCGGCATCTTCCCGATCCTGCACCTCGGCCGGCCGTGGTTCTTCTACTGGATCGTGCCGTATCCGAACGCGATGGAGCTCTGGCCGCAGTGGCGCAGCGCGCTGGTGTGGGACCTCTTCGCGATCAGCACGTACCTCGTCGTGTCGCTGCTTTTCTGGTACACGGGCCTCATCCCCGACCTCGCGACGCTGCGCGACCGCGCAGCGACGCGCGCGAAGCGCGTGGTGTACGGCCTGTTCGCGCTCGGCTGGCGCGGCGAGGCGCGGCACTGGGCGCGCCACGAGTTCCTCTATCTGCTGCTCGCGGGCCTCGCCACGCCGCTCGTGATCTCGGTGCACAGCGTCGTGTCGCTCGACTTCGCGGTCAACATCGTGCCGGGGTACCACTCGACGGTATTCCCGCCCTACTTCGTCGCCGGCGCGCTCTTCTCGGGCTTCGCCATGGTGCTGACGCTCGCGATCCCGATGCGGTACTTCTTCCGTCTCGAGGACTTCATCACCCTGCGCCACCTCGAGAACGCGGCCAAGATCCTGCTCGCCACCGGCTGGATCGTGGCCTACGGCTACCTCATCGAGACCTTCACCGCCTACTACAGCGGCGACCAGTACGAGATCGCGATGATCGAGGACCGCATGTTCGGCTTCTACGCGCCGCTGTACTGGTCTCTGCTCTCGTGCAACGTGCTCGCGCCGCAGGTGCTGTGGTGGCGCCGCGCGCGGCGCTCGGCGTGGGGCCTGTTCGCGCTCAGCATCGTCGTCAACCTCGGCATGTGGACCGAGCGCATGGTGATCGTGATCCAGAGCATGCACCGCGACTTCCTGCCCTCGGCGTGGGGCCTGTTCATTCCCACCGTGTGGGACTGGATCTTCCTCGGCGGCTCGCTCGCCTTCTTCGCGTTCCTCTTCCTGCTGTTCCTGCGCTTCCTGCCGGCGATCTCGATCTCGGAGATGCGCAAGCTCGTGCACGAGGAGAAAAGCCGGTGAGCGAGAAGCTCTACGGCGTGATAGCGGAATTCGCGAGCGCCGAGGCGCTGCTCGATGCGGCGCGCCGCGCGCGAACGGCCGGCTACCGCGGCGTCGAGGCGTACGCGCCGTTTCCGGTCGACGGCCTGGCCGAGGCCGTCGGGATGCGCCGCAACTGGATAGCGGCGCTCGTCTTCGGCGGCGGCCTCCTCGGCGGCCTCGGCGGTTTCTTCATGCAGTGGTACTCGGCGGTCGTCTCCTACCCGATCAATTCCGGCGGCAAGCCGCCGAACAGCTGGCCGGCGTTCATCCCGGTCACCTTCGAGCTCACGGTGCTCGCCGCGGCGCTCGTCGGCTTTCTCGGCATGCTGTTCCTCAACGGCCTGCCGCGGCTCTACCACCCGGTCTTCAACGTGCGCGAGTTCGACCTCGCCTCGCGCAACCGCTTCTTCCTGTGCCTGCGCGCGGCGCCGCACGACGAGGCGCGCCGCTTCCTCGCCGGCCTCCAGCCGATGGGCATCTGGGATGTGCCGCAATGAGAGCGTTCCTTGTTTTGGCCGCGGTCCTGTCGCTCGCGGCCTGCGAGAAGCTCATGCGCGACATGTACGACCAGCCGCGCTACAAGCCGATGCACGAGAGCGCGCTTTTCCCCGATGGCAGCTCGGCGCGCGCGCCGCTGCCGGGCACCGTCGCGGCGGCAGGCGGGACGTTCGCCGGCACTTCGAGCGGGCGCCAGGGTACCGAGCAGGAGAAATTGCGTCCCGAGATCGAAAAGGCGAAAACCAACCCGTTCCCCATCACTATGCAGCTGCTGCGGCGCGGGCGCGAGCGCTTCGACATCTACTGCGCCCCCTGCCACAGCCCGGTGGGCGACGGCGACGGGCGCGTCGCGCGGCGCGGCTTCCCGCACCCGCCGAGCTACCACATCGAGCGCCTGCGCGCGGCGCCCGACCGCCATTTCTACGACGTCATGACGCAAGGCCATGGCGTGATGCGGCCCTACGCCGACCGCGTGCCGCCCGAGGACCGCTGGGCGATCGTCGCCTATATCCGCGCGCTGCAGTTGAGCCAGTACGCGAAAGCCGAGGACTTGAAATGAGCTCGTACCTCTTCGCCTGGCTTCTCTTCCTCGGCCTCGCGCTCGGCGCGATGGCGAACGTCATGGTGCACAACCTCACCGGCGGCCCCTGGTTCCCGGCGGTGCGCGCGCCCTTCCTCGCCGGCATGAAGCTCGTGCCCATCGCCGCGCTCGCCGGCATTCCGGTGCTCGCCGGCATGCGAAACCTGTATCCCTGGGTGGAGGAAGGCGGCAACTGGTGGCTCTCGCCCGGGCTCTTCGTCGCGCGCTCGGTGCTCTATCTCGTCGCCTGGAGCCTGCTCTCCTGGCGCCTCGCGAGCGACTCGAGAAAAGGCTTCAGCGCCTTCGGGCTTCTGCTCTACGCCTTCACCGCGTCGCTCGCCGCGGTCGACTGGATCGGCTCGCTGGTGCCGAAGTGGTACTCGAGCGGCCTCGGGCTCGTGGTGGGCAGCGGACAGATGCTCGGCGCCATGGCGCTCGCGGTTGCGTTCGCCGGGCTGAAGAGCGAGCAGCGCGGCGCGCGCGAGGGCGAAGGCGTGCGCCAGACTTTCATGGACCTCGGCAACCTGCTGCTCACGTACGTGCTCGCCTGGGCCTACCTCGTCTACATGCAGTTCCTGATCGTGTGGATGGCCAACCTGCCGCGCGAGATCGCCTGGTACGTGCCGCGCCTGCAGACCGGCTGGGTCGCGCTCGCGCTGATCCTGGTCCTCGCGCACTTCTTCGCACCGCTCCTGATCCTGCTCTTCCGCGCCGCGAAGCGCTCGCCGCTCGCTCTCGGCACGCTCGCCGCGGCGCTCCTCGCCGCGCACGTCGTCGACGTCTACTGGCTGGTCGCGCCTTCGCTGCGCCCGCAGGGCTTCAGCGTCGCCTGGGGCGATCCGGTCGCGCTCGCCGCCGCCGCGGCGCTCTGGTTCTTCCTCTGGAGGCCGGCGCGTGGCTGAGCCTCGCGACATCGACCTCCGCGGCGTCTTCGCGGGCGCCGCCGTGGTCCTCGGCGGCATCGTGCTCAGCATCGCGGTCTCGTGGGCGATCCTCGCCGCGAGCGACGCGCCGGCCGAGGGGCCGAACGCCGCCGCGGCGCCGAAGGTGAGCGGGCCGGCGCTGCAGACCGCGCCGCAGCGCACGCTGGCGGAATTCGTGCGCGAAAAGAACGCGCGCCTCGAAAGCTCGGGCGCGGTCGAAGGCGAGCCCGGGCGCGTGCACATCCCCATCGAGCAGGCGATGCAGCTCCTCGTGCAAAGGCAGGCGAAATGAGCAGGTTTTTCTTGTGTTTCCTTTTCATGGCCGGCCTGGCGTGGGGCCATAACGGCAAAGTCGATTTCGATCCGCGCCCTGGCGCGCAGCTGCCGCTCGCGCTCGCATTCGAAGAAGCCGGAAAACCGGTGCGGCTGGAGCGCTTCTTCGGGCGCACGCCGGTGGTGCTGCTGCTCGGCTACCAGGGCTGCGTCAATCTCTGCTCGACGACGCTTCGCACCGCCGCCGACGCCCTGGAGCGCACCGGCCTGCGCGCCGGCGCCGACTACGTCGCACTCTTCGTGAGCATCGATCCGCGCGACGAGAAAGCGCCGCCCGAGCGGCGTCCTGGCTGGCACTTCCTCACGGGCGCCCGCTCGGCAGCGGCCCTTGCCCGAAGCATCGGTTTTGAATTCATCTTTGAAAAGGAAAGCGGCGAGTTCGCGCACCCGGCGGGCTTCGTCGTGCTCACGCCGCTCGGCACGGTGGCGCGCCACTTCCCCGGCGTCGGCTTCGAGCCGCGCGCCGTGAGGGCCGGCATCGAGCAGGCGGCGCGCGGCGAGAGCTCGAGCGCCTTCGAGCGCCTGCTCCTCGTGTGCTTCCACGATCCGGTGAGCGGCAGATACAGCGAGACGGTCCTGGACGCGCTGCGCCTCGCGATCGCGGCGTTCCTCGCGGCGCTCGCCTGGTTCGGCTGGCGGAGGCTGCGCTGAGCGCCGAAAGCGCCGCCTGGCTGCCGCCGGCCGCCTCCGACGTCGCGGCGCGCGTCGACACGCTCTTCTACGCGATGCTCGCGCTCACGGGCCTGGTCGCGCTGGGCGTTTTCGTCGTGATGATCTGGTTCGCGGTGCGCTACCGGCGCGGCTCGCGCGCCGACCGCAGCAACCCTCCCGTGAACAACCGCGTGCTCGAGCTCGGCTGGATCTTCGCGCCGCTCGCCGTCTTCATCGCGATCTTCGTCTGGGCGGCGGTGGTGTACGCCGGCTTCTACCGCGGCGACCCGGCGGCGATGACGATCTACGTCGTCGGCAAGCAGTGGATGTGGAGCGTCGAGCACGCCAACGGCCGGCGCGAGATCGACGAGCTGCATCTGCCGCTCGGGCAGCCGGTGCGCCTGGTGCTTTCCAGCGAGGACGTGATCCACAGCTTCTTCGTGCCGGCGTTCCGCATCAAGCAGGACGCGGTGCCCGGCCGCTACACCGGGATCCGCTTTACGCCGACCAAGGCCGGCGGGTACGGGCTGCACTGCGCCGAGTACTGCGGCACCGACCACGCGCGCATGGGCGGGCGCGTCTTCGTCATGGCGCCGGCCGCATTTGCGCGTTGGCTCGAGCAAGGCAACCCCAGCCCGACGCTCGCGGCGCAGGGCTTCGAGGTGTTCCGGCGCAAGGGCTGCAGCGGCTGCCACGCCGCCAATTCGGCGGTGCACGCGCCCGAGCTCAACGGGATTTTTGGCAGAACGGTTCACCTGGCCGACGGCAGAACCGTGCGCGCCGACGAGGCCTACCTGCGCGACTCGATGCTGCTGCCCAAGCGCGACGTCGTCGCCGGCTACGAGCCCATCATGCCGAGCTTCCAGGGCCAGCTCGACGAGGGCGAGATCGCGGCGCTGATCTCCTATCTGAAGTCCACCACCGGAAAAGGGTCCTGACCCCTTTATGAGCTACCTCACCGAAGGCTACACGCTGCGCTCGTGGCTCACCACGCACGACCACAAGCGCATCGCGCTGCTCTACGCGGTGGCGATCACGGCGTTCTTCTTCGTCGGCGGCGCCGCGGCGACGATGATGCGCCTGGAGCTCGCGACGCCGGCGGGCGACCTCGTGAGCGCCGACACCTACAACAAGCTCTTCACGATCCACGGCGTGATCATGGTGTGGTTCTTCCTCATCCCGTCGATCCCTTCGGTGCTCGGCAACTTCCTCGTGCCGATGATGATCGGCGCGAAGGACATGGCGTTCCCGCGCCTGAACCTCGCCTCCTGGTACATCTACGTGATCGGCGGCGCCTTCACGCTCGCGGCGCTCGTCGCCGGCGGCGTCGACACCGGCTGGACGTTCTACACGCCCTACTCGACGATGTTCGCGAACGGCCACGTGGTGCTCGTGATCGCCGGCGTGTTCGTCGTCGGCTTCTCGTCGATCCTCACCGGGCTCAACATCATCGTCACGGTGCACCGGCTGCGCGCGCCGGGGCTCACCTGGTTTCGCCTGCCGCTTTTCATCTGGGCGAACTACGCGACGAGCCTCATCCTCATCCTCGCCACGCCGGTGCTCGCGATGACGCTCACGCTGATCGCGCTCGAGCGCCTCGCCGGCATCGGCATCTTCAACCCGGCGCTCGGCGGCGATCCGCTGCTCTTCCAGCATCTTTTCTGGTTCTACTCGCACCCGGCGGTCTACATCATGGTCCTGCCCGCGATGGGCGTGGCGAGCGAGATCATCCCGTGCTTCGCGCGCCGCCCGGTGTTCGGCTACCGCTTCATGGCCTACGCCATCCTCGGCATCGCCTCGATCGGCTTCCTGGTGTGGGGACATCACATGTTCGTCTCCGGGCAGTCGCTCTACGCCGGGATGGTGTTCTCGATGCTCTCGTTCCTCGTCGCGATTCCGTCGGCGATCAAGGTGTTCAACTGGACCGCGACGCTCTACAAGGGCTCGATCACCTTCTCGGCGCCGATGCTCTACGCGCTCGGCTTCGTCGGGCTGTTCACCATCGGCGGGCTCACGGGCCTGTACCTCGCCTCGCTCGCGCTCGACGTGCACCTCACCGACACGTACTTCGTGATCGCGCATTTCCACTACATCATGGTCGGCGGCTCGGTGATGGCGTACCTCGGCGGCATCCACTTCTGGTGGCCGAAGATCTCGGGGCGCATGTACCCGGAAATGTGGGGCCGGGCGGCGGCGCTGCTCCTCTTCTTCGGCTTCAACCTCACCTTCTTCCCGCAGTATCTGCTCGGCTACCTCGGCATGCCGCGCCGCTATCACGAGTACGCGCCGGAGCTGCAGGTGCTGAACCTTTTCTCCTCGGCCGGCGCGGTGGTGCTCGCGGCGGGCTACCTCCTGCCGCTCGGCTATCTCGGCTGGTCGCTCCTCTACGGAAAGCGCGCGAGCGCCAATCCCTGGGAGGCGACCGGCTTGGAATGGCAGACTTCCTCGCCGCCCCCGCAGCACAACTTCCACGAGACCCCGCGCGTCGAGCGCGGCCCGTATGGCTACGATCCAGTTCGATAGCGCCGAAGAGCGCCGCTCGGCCTCGCTCCTCGGGATGTGGCTGTTCCTCGCCACCGAGGTGCTCTTCTTCGGGCCGCTGTTCTTCGGCTACCTGCGCGGCCGCCTCGCGGTGCACGAGGCGTTCGTTTCCGGCAGCCACCACATACATTTCTGGCTCGGCACGGCGAACACCGCGCTCCTGCTCACGAGCAGCCTCACCATGGCCCTCGCCGTCGAGCGCGCGAAGCTTGGCCGCGGCGTGCGCCTCATGCTCTCGCTCACCGCCGCCCTCGGCACGGCGTTTCTGTGCATCAAGGCCTACGAGTACGCCTCGGAGCTCGGCGAGGCGGCGAGCGCGCGCGGCGGCGAGGCGATGTTCTATTTCCTCTACTTCGCCATGACCGGCGTGCACGCCCTGCACCTCGCGATCGGCATCGGCCTCGTCGCGTGGCTCTGGCTCACCGCGCGCCGCTACGGCGAGCGCTACTCCATGCCGGTCGAGGTGACGGGCCTGTACTGGCACTTCGTCGATATCGTCTGGGTCTTCCTCTATCCGATGTTCTATCTGCTCGAGCGCTACAACGCATGAGATATGTCGCTGTCTGGGCCGCGCTGCTCGTCCTGCTCGCCGCCACGGCGGGGAGCTCCTACATCCCCATGGGGGGATGGAACGCGTTCGCCAACATGGCGATCTCTTCGCTGAAGGCGCTCCTCGTCGCGCTCTTCTTCATGCAGCTGCGGCACGAAGGCGCTCTCGTGCGCCTCGCCGCGGTGGTCGCGCTCGTCTGGCTCGCGCTGCTCTTCGGCCTGTCGTGGACCGATTACTCCACGCGCGGTGCGAGCCACGCGCCCTGGAGCGCGCGGCCCTGAAAGTCAGGGCTCCGAGCGGGACTGGGCGGGCTGGCCGCGCGGTCGCGCCTCTCCCCGGCGCGCCTTCGCCTCGTGGTACCAGTAGAGGTGGTGTTCCTTCGCCCAGGTCTCGTCCACCTTGCCCAGGCGCATCGCCGCGTAGGCGCCCTGCATGGCGATGGTCCCAAGGTAGATGTGGCCCAGCCCTATGGCGATAAAGCCGACCGCGGCGATGGTATGCGCGGCATGGAAGAGCTGGATCGTCTCGCGCTGCTGCCCGAAGTTCGGGAAAAGGAGCACGAGTCCCGAAACGCTGACGACGATGCCGGCGAGCATTACGCCGAGCCAGAACCAGATCTTCTCGCCGGCGTTGTAGCGCCCGGAAGGTACATCCTTGTGGTCGGCGAAGCCGCCGAGGCGGCGCAGCCACATCCAGTCGTAGGGCCGCCAGAGGTTGTCCTTCGCATAGAGCGGGATCATCAGGAGGAGCGACAGGATGAAGATCGGCCCGAAGGTGTTGTGCAGTGCCTTCGCCGCGGTGGCCCACCATGAGAACGCGAGGTGGCCGATGAGCGGCATGAGCAGATGCTTGCCGAAGAGGAACGTAAGCCCCGTGAGCGCGAGGATCACGAAGCTCGCCGCCGCCACCCAGTGCGTGCCGCGCTCAAGCACGCTGAAGCGCTCGAGATCCCTGCCGGTGAGCGGCTCGTGCAGCTTCATCTGGCCCTTCGAGAAGTAGTAGGCGAGGATGGCGAGCGCAACCAGAACGATGAGCCAGCCGCCCCAGACGGTGAGCGGGCCGTTGCGGAACTCGCGCCAGGTCTCGCCGGAAGCCATGATCGCCTGGCCGTATTCCTGCCCCGGCATCGCGATGTAGCCGGGCTCCCCGCCGCGGATCTGGCGCCACACCGGCGCGTTGTTGAGCGGCTGGGTGATTTCGCGTTCCTGCTGCGCCTTGACGCGCGGCTCGTCGGGCTGCGACCCCTGCGCGGCCGCGGCGCCGCAGACGAGCAAAGCGAGCAGGAAAGCGACGGCGGCTCTCATCGGTGCTCGATGCGGACCGATTCGTTCTGCGCCATGACGCGCTGGCCGAGCTGCTGCTCCCAGCTCGTCTTGTCGCCCTTGTCCCACTTCGCCATGCCGTAGGGCGGCGGCGCGTTGTTCCAGGGAAGCTGGTCGGGCTTGCCCTTGTAGGCGCCCTCCTTGTACATCGTGACCTGGGTCTCCTCGGTGCACGCGGCGAGCGCGAACACCGCGGCGAGGGCCAGCACAAGGGATTTCATTTCGGCTTTCTCCCGTAGGCGGTCGCCCAGCCCCACACCTCGACGCCCTTGCCGCGGCGCGTCACCCGGTCGCGGTAGATGTTCGCGATCGCCTCGCCATCGCCCCCGAGCAGCGCCTTCGTCGAGCACACTTCCGCGCACAGCGGCAGCTTGCCCTCCGCGAGGCGGTTGCGGCCGTACTTCCGGAATTCCGCCTCGCTGCGGTCGGGCTCCGGGCCGCCGGCGCAGTAGGTGCACTTGTCCATCTTGCCGCGCATGCCGAAGGCGCCGGCCTGCGGGAACTGGGGCGCGCCGAACGGGCAGGCGTAGAAGCAATAGCCGCAGCCGATGCACAGGTCCTTGTCGTGCAGCACCACGCCCTCGTCGGTGTGGTAGATGCAGTCGACCGGGCACACGGCGATGCACGGCGCGTCCGAGCAGTGCATGCACGCGACCGACACCGACTTCTCCGCGCCGGCGATGCCGTCGTTGATGGTCATGACGCGCCGCCGGTTCACGCCCCAGGGCACCTCGTGCTCGTTCTTGCACGCGGTGACGCAGGCGTTGCAGTCGATGCAGCGCTCGATGTCGCAAAGGAATTTCATCCGCGCCATGCCGTCTCCTCAGGCCTTGGCCAGTTGGCAAAGGGTGGTCTTCGTTTCCTGCATCATCGTCACGATGTCGTAGCCGTAGGTGGTGGCGGTGTTGATCGCCTCGCCGAGCACGATCGGCATCGCCCCCTCCGGGTAGTAGCCGCTCATCTTCTGCCCCTGCCACCAGCCCGAGAAATGGAACGGCACGAACACCGTGTCCGGGCCGACCCGCTCGGTGACGAGCGCGCGCAGCTTGAGGCGCGCGCCGGTCGGCGTGCTGAGCCACACGTAGTCCCAGTGCCGGATGCCGCGGTCGGCGGCCGCCTTGGGGCTGATCTCGACGAAATTTTCGGGCTGCAGCTCGGCGAGCCAGCGGTTGGAGCGCGTCTCTTCGCCGCCACCCTGGTACTCGACCAGGCGTCCGCTCGTAAGGATCAGCGGGAACTCCTTGCCGGCGTCCTTGTTCTTCTGCTGGACCGACTTGAAGAGCACAGGCAGGCGCCATTTCGAACGCACATCGTCGTGCGTGGGCCACTTCTCGATCATGTCGGGCCTGGGCGAGTACAGCGGCTCCCGGTGCAGCGGCACACCGTCGGGAAAGTTCCACACCACGGCGCGCGCCTTGGCGTTGCCGTACGGCATGCAGCCGTGGTTCTTCATCACCACGCGGATGATCCCGCCCGAGAGGTCGGTCTTCCAGTTCCGGCCCTCGGCTTCCTTCTTCTCCTCGGGCGTAAGCTCGTCCCACCAGCCGAGCTTCTTCAGCAGCACATGATCGAACTCCGGGTAGCCGGTAGTGATGTCGCTTCCCTTGGAGTGCGAGCCGTCCTCGGCCAGGAGATTCACGCCGTCCTTCTCCACGCCGAAGCGCGCGCGGAAGGTGCCGCCGCCGTCCATGACAGGCTTGGCGATGTCGTAGAGGTTCGGCGTGCCGGGATGCTTGAGCTCGGGTGTGCCCCAGGATGGCCACGGCAGTCCGAAGTAGTCGCCGGTCAGGTCGTAGCCGGTCTTCGCGTCCTTGCCGCCCGCCGCGCGCAGCGTCTTCACGTCGAAGACGTGCATGTTCCTCATGTGCGCCTGCAGCCGCTCGGGCGACTGGCCGCTGTAGCCGATGGTGTAGCAGCCGCTGTTCAGCTCGCGCAGGGCGTCGGGAATCGAGGGCTCTTCCATGCCGCCCTTCGCCTTGACGAGCTTGATGTTCTGCCTGCCGTCCTTCTTGCCGACGAGCTGGTCGGCGAAACCCAGCTTGGCGGCGAGCTGGTACATGATCATCTGGTCGGTGCGCGATTCGAACAGCGGCTCGATGACCTGCTCGCGCCACTGCAGCGAGCGGTTCGAGGCGGTGACGCTGCCCTCGGTCTCGAACTGCGTGGCCGCCGGCAGCAGGTACGCGCCGTCCTGCCGCGCCATGGCAAACATCGCCGCGCTCGCCGACGGATACGGATCGATCACCACCATGAAGTCGAGCTTCTTCATCGCCTCGAGCATCTCGATCCCGCGCGACTGCGAGTTCGGCGCGTGGCCCCAGTAGATGAGCGCGCGCAGGTTGCCTTTCTGGTCGATGTTCTCGGGCTTCTCCAGCACGCCGTCGATCCAGCGCGAAACCGTCATGCCGGGCTTGTCCATCATGCCCGGCGCGTAGCGCTGCTTCAGCCATTCGTAGTCGACATTCCACACGCGGGACCAATGCTTGAAGGCACTGTCCGAGACGCCGTAGTAGCCCGGCAGCGAATCGGGATTGGGGCCGACGTCGGTGGCGCCCTGCACGTTGTCGTGGCCGCGATAGATGTTGGTGCCGCCGCCGGTGACCCCGGCGCTGCCCAGCGCCAGCATGAGGATCGCGCTCGCGCGCACCATGGCGTTGCCCACGGTGTGCTGCGTCTGCCCCATCGCCCAGATGATGAAGCAGGGGCGGTTCTCGGCCAGCGTCTTCGCCACCTCGTAGACTTCCTTCTCAGGGATGCCCGTTACCTCCTCCACCGCCTTCGGTGGGTACTTGGCCATCACCTCTTTCCTGACCTCGTCCATGCCGTAGACGCGCGTGCGGATGTACTCCTTGTCCTCCCAGCCGTTCGCGAAGATGTGGTGGAGCATGCCGAAGATGAACGCGATGTCCGTGCCGGAGCGGATGCGCACGTACTTGTCGGCCTTCGCCGCGGTGCGCGTGAAGCGTGGGTCGACGACGATCATCCTCGCGCCGTTCTCCTTGGCGCGCAGCGTGTGCAGCATCGACACCGGGTGCGATTCGCAGGCATTCGAGCCGAGGAAAAGCAGCGCCTTGGAGTTCTGCTCGTCGTTGTACGAGTTGGTCATCGCGCCGTAGCCCCAGGTGTTCGCGATGCCGGCGACCGTGGTCGAGTGGCAGATGCGCGCCTGGTGATCGGTGTTGTTCGATCCCCACAGACGCGCCCACTTGCACAGCAGGTATGCCTGCTCGTTGTTGTGCTTCGAGGAGCCGACGAGGAACAGCGCGTCCGGGCCGCTCTCTTTCCTGAGATCCAGCATCTTCTGGGCGATCTCGTCGAGGGCCTGGTCCCAGGACATGCGCTTCCACTTGCCGCCCTCGAGCTTCATCGGGTACTTGAGGCGCCGCGAGTCCTCGGTCATGCCGAGCTCGCGCACCGAGGCGCCCTTGGTGCAGTGCGCGCCGAGGTTGAGCGGCGAGTCGAACACCGGCTCCTGGCGCACCCACACGCCGTTCTGCACCACGGCGTCGATCGCGCAGCCGACCGAGCAGTGCGAGCACACGGTGCGCTTCACCTCGATGGCGCCGGAGAGCGCCGGCTCGCGATTGTCGGCGCGCGCCTTGCGCATCACGCTGAGCGGCAGCGACGCGGCGAGCGCGCCCGCGCCGGCGCCGAGCCCAGAGCGCTTGAGAAAGGTGCGGCGGTCGATGGTCTTCGGCAATGCGTCGATGCGCGCGCGCGCCAGGCGCGCGGGAGACGCGGAAACGGCGGTCGCTTTGCGAGTGAGCAGCATGGCGTCCTCAGAGTTTCGCGGTGCGGTAGTACTTGCCGATGTGCGCCGTGACGGTGTAGCCGCGCCGCTTCGCATTCGGGGCCGAAGCTTCGGGCGTCGTTTTGAAGCCGCGTGCCGGCGTCATCGCCGTGCCGACGCTTCCGGCGCCGATTGCCAGAAGAAAATGACGCCGCTCGCGGGAAGAAATGGAACGTTTACTCGTCGTCGCCTCCACAAAAGGAGCCCGGCACGGCGCTTGCGTGCCGCGACTCATGAAACGTCAAATCACATTCATCACCGCGCTCCTCGTCGCATTCGGGGCAGGCGCGCAGTCGCGCAAGCCGCAGCCCGACGAGCCCGACACGCGCGGCGTACAGATTGAGGAGGCGCACCGCACTTCGCCCGAGAACAAGCCGGAGAACAAAGAGCAGGGCAAGGAGGAAGCTGCGACCGGGCGCAGCGCAGACGCGAGTACCGGAAGCAGCCGGTCGAGGGCGGATACCCCCGACACCCGGGGCCTGGAGATCGACGAGGCCCACCGCACCTCGACTGAAAACAAACCGAAAAGACACTCTGACTCACGGTAGTGCTGTGCGCCGCGAAACGGCTATCGCGGTATGGCTGATTCGCCTATAGCTCATGCGGCGATTCAGCTGTCGCGCACAATCGACACCGTTGCGGAGAATCGAAGTGCACCACCGGCCGCGTGCTCTCGAGCTTCATGACGTTCTCCATAGCAGTCGATGGCCCGAGATTGCGCGCCCATTTGTTAACCGCGCCTTAAGCGCTCGGGAACGATTACTGCAGGGCTACGACCGCCGCGGCAGCCAGACCGTGAACACGCTGCCGGTGCCCGGCCGGGTGGCGACCTCGATGCGCCCGCCGTGCGCTTCGACGATGCTCTTGCTGATGAAAAGCCCGAGCCCCGCGCCCTGGTGCGCGGTTTCGCGCGCCTGCCAGTAGCGCTCGAAGATGTGCGGCACTTCCTCCTCGCGAATGCCCGCGCCGTAATCGCGCACCGCGATGCGCACGAGATCCGCCTGCGCCTCGAGCTCGATCTCGACGGCGGCGCCCTCCGGCGAGAACTTGACCGCGTTGGCGAGCAGGTTGGACAGCACCTGCGCGATGCGTCCGCGGTCGCAGCGGATGAAGAGCGGCTCCTGCGCGACGCGCGGTACCAGGCGCACGCCCTTGGCGTGCGCGGCGGCGGCCGCGCCCTGCAGCGCGTCGGCGACGATCGGCACGAGGTCGTGGCGGGCGGGATCGATCCGGAACTGCCCCTTCTCGATCTTCACCGCGTCGAGCAGGTCCTGGATCAGCCGGCCCATCTGCAGCCCGCAGCGCTCGACGCCCGCGGCGATCTCGCGCAGATCGCCCGCGGCAGCACGTTTCAGGTATTCCGCGCTCGCCAGGATCGCCGACAGCGGCGCGCGCAGGTCGTGCGAGACGATCGCGAGAATGTCCTCGCGCGCGCGCTTGGCAAGCATGGTCTCGGCGTGCTCGGCGCGCAACTGCCGGTAAGCCCCGCGCAGGCGCGCGGTGATCTCGGCGATGAGCAGGCCCACCAGGCCGTGCACGAACACGTGCACCACGCCAGCCCAGGAGTGGAACAGCGCATGATGCGGCTCGAACAGGTAATCGATGCCGATGGCCGTGATGGCGGTGCAGAGCAGCGCGGGGCCGCGGCCGCCGTAAATAGCGCTAAGAACTACCGAGGCGAGCGCAAGCGAGGAGTAGTCCCCCGGGTCGGTATCGCGCAGCAGGTGCAGGAGCAGCAGTGACAGCGCGGCAAGCAGCACGCCCGCGCCGTAGCGCAGCAGCGGGCCGCGCTTGGCCAGCACGAAGCTTTCCCAGAAAACCGCGCGCCGATCCACTACCGCTGCTGTGTCAGCCGCGCCTGGATTTGTCGAGCAGCGCGCCGAGAACGTCCATCGGGATTGGAAAGACGATGGTCGAGGCCTTGTCGCCGGCGATCTGCGTGAGCGTTTGCAGGTAGCGCAGCTGCATGGCTTCGGAGCGCTTCGAGAGCATCTCGGCCGCCGCGAGCAGCTTCTCGGAGGCCTGCAGCTCGCCCTCGGCGTGGATCACCTTGGCGCGGCGCTCGCGCTCGGCCTCGGCCTGGCGCGCGATGGCGCGCACCATGGTCTCGTTCAGGTCGACGTGCTTGATCTCGACGTTGGACACCTTGATGCCCCAGGCGTCGGTCTGCTTGTCGAGCACCTCCTGGATGTCGTTGTTCAGCTGCTCGCGCTCGGCGAGCAGCTCGTCGAGCTCGTGCTTGCCGAGCACCGAGCGCAGCGTGGTCTGCGAGAGCTGGCTGGTGGCCTCGCTGAAGTTCGCCACCTGGATGATCGCGAGCTGCGGATCGACGACGCGCAGGTAGACCACGGCATTCACCTTCACCGACACGTTGTCGCGCGTGATCACGTCCTGCGGCGGCACGTCGAACACCCGGGTGCGCAGGTCGACGCGCACCACCTGCTGCACGACGGGAATGATGATGACCAGGCCCGGCCCTTTCACGCTTTGGAAGCGCCCGAGGAAGAACACCACGCCGCGCTCGTACTCGCGGAAGATCTTCACCGAGGCGATGACGAGCACAGCAATAACGACGACGAAGCCGATGGCGAAATACATTTTCTTCAGTCTCCTTCCGGTTCGGTGGTGAGCACCAGCCCCTGCATGCCCGTGACGCGCAGCTTCTGCCCGCGGCGCACCGGGCGGCTCGCGCGCACCTTCCAGCGCTCGCCCTGCACGCGCGCCCAGCCTTCGGCCTCGAAATCGTCGAGCGCCTCGCCGACGGCGCCGATCATGAATTCGCGTCCGCTCACGACGGCGCGCCTGCGGCTGCGCGCTAGCATCCCAAGCACGAAGATGAGGAAGCCGGCGCTCGCCGCGGCGAGCCCGCCGATGAGCGCGTACGGGATCTCGAAGCCGGGGAGCTCGGTATCCTCGATCAGCATGATCGAGCCGAGCACGAAGGCGATCAAGCCGCCGATGCCGAGCGATCCGAAGGCCGGCAGGAACGCCTCGGCCGTCATCAACCCGATGCCGAGCACGATGAGCGCGAGCCCGGCATAGTTGACCGGCAGCAGATGCAGCGCATACAGCGCGATGAGCAGGGCGATCGCGCCCACCACGCCGGGCGCGACCAGCCCCGGATTCAGGAACTCGAAGATGAGCGCATAGATGCCGACGAGCACGAGAATGTAAGCGACGCTCGGATTGGTGATCACCGCGAGCACGTTCGTGCGCCAGTCGGGCTCGACCTGCCGCACCTCGGCCTGCTCCCGGCCGAGCGTCTTGAGCAGCGCCGGGACGTCGGGGGCGATATGGTCGATCACTTTCAGCTTGAGCGCGTCCTGCGCCGACAGGCTCGCGCCTTCGCGCACCGCCTTCTCGGCCCAGTCGGCGTTGCGCCCGCGCATCTGCGCGAGCCCGCGGATGTACGCCACGGCGTCGTTCGTGACCTTGCGCGTCATGGTGTCCATCCCGCCGCCTTTCTCGCCTTTTTCGGTTGAACCCCCTCCTATGGAAACCGGCGAAGCGGCGCCGAGATTCGTCCCGGGCGCCATCGCGGCGATGTGGGAAGCGTAGAGGATGAAGGTGCCGGCGCTCGCCGCGCGCGCGCCGCTCGGCGCCACGTAAGCGGCAACCGGCACCGGCGAGGCGAGGATCGCCTTGATGATCTCGCGCATCGAGGTGTCGAGCCCGCCGGGCGTATCGATCTGCAGCACCACGAGCTGGGTGCCGTCCTTGCCGGCGCGCTCGATCGCGCGGCGCACGAAGTCCGCGGTCGCCGGGCCTATGGCGCCTTCGAGCGGCACTACCGCCACCGGCCCCTGCGCCGCGTGCGCGAGGCCGAGCCACCACAACGCGACGACGAGCGCCACTGCCCGGGCCATGCGCCAATATAGCCGGGGCGGCGCTCGTAAGGAACAGTTAAACGCGCTGCTTGTCTCGCCTTAGCGCATGCTCAGTGCACTAGGCCCCGCCGGCCGGGAATGGCGACCGGCGGTTCGGCGTGGTCGCACCGCACGGTGATCAGATAGCGGCCCGCGGGGATGTCGATATGCAGGACCGGCTCGCTGCACTCGAATTCCATGACCTCGTCCTCCGCGTTGCGCACGGTGACGTGGAACAAAGTGGCCATTGCACGTTCTCCGAAGCGGTTGATGGCCCCGAGATTGCGCCCGCGTTTGTTAACGCCCGCTTAAGCGGCCGGCGACACTACGCATGGACAAGTAATCCAGCATGCCCCCGGAGATGCCGGAACCGCCCGGAGCGTACGCACCGATCCGGTAGAACATCGCCGGGATGAACTGCTCCTTCTGCGCGAACGCCGCCGGCGCGGCAAGCGCGAGCGGCAGCGCCAATGCGGCCGCCGCTATCCTGCGGAAAAACGAAATGCTCATGTGTTCCTCCTCGATGCCGGGCCAGCATGCCGCGGTTCGAGTTAAGTGGCCCTTAAGCCACGCGGGCGCACTCTCTGCCCAAGCGGAGCCGCCGGCGCGCTTGCCTGGCATACCTCCTGGGGTTGGGGCTGTCCGAGGGATGCACGCGCGTCGGCGGCAAACCGCGATTGCGGGCAATACAGCGACCATGGAAATCACCCGAGCATTGGCGCTCAAGCTGCTCAAGCGCGAGGACTGGGGCCGTGCGCCCCTCGCGCCGCGCACGCGCAGGAGCGCGCTTACCCAGCGCCGGCTGCGCGCCGCAGCCAGTTGCAAAGAGCATGCCTCGCGATCGACACGCTGAGCACCGGATGCGGGGAGCTGCGGCGGGCCGCGCGGCGCCCGGGCTAGTTTGATTAATCGCACCCGGAAGCTCGCGCGGAAGCCAAGCATGCGCGCGCCCCGCTTAACTGCGCCTTACGCGCTTAAGCGCGCCTTAAGGGCGTTCGCTGGGGCGGTGAGGTGCGGCGGCGTCCGGTAGCGAGAGGATTCCGACCAGGCGCTTGCCGCGGTCGAGGACCGGCAGGCGGCGCAGGCCAAGCGCTTTCATCTCCTCCACGACTTTCTCGATGTCCTCGTCTTCGAAGCAGTAGCGCACCTCGCGGGTCATCACCTCGACGACCGGCGTGTCGGGGCTGCGCCCCGCGGCGAGGCCGCGCAGCGCGAGGTCGTGCGTCGTAATGACGCCGATGAGGCGATAGCTGCGGCAGACGGGCAGCGCGCCGATGTCGAACTCGGCCATCGCCTGCGCGGCGTCGCGGATGCTCTGCTGCGGGAAGGCGACGCATACCTTGCGCGTCATTGCCTGGCTTACTTTCATGCAGCACAAGATGGCGCGCGCGCACTTAAGTGCTGCTTAAGCCTGGCGCTCTTAACCTTGAGCCGCACGACCTACGGAGGCGACACGTCATGCAATTTTCACCGATCGAAACCATGCGCCGGCGCTTCGAGGACTACCGGCCGACCAAGACCCACGCTTTCTGGATCGCCGCGGGGTGCGTGGCGGCGACGCTGGTGCTCGGCTTCGGGCCCGGCGGATGGGTCACCGCGGGCACCGCGCAGAAGCGGGTCGACGAAGCGGCGACGAGCGCGCGCCAGGAGCTCGCGACCGCGGTATGCGTGGAGGAGTTCATGAGCGCGAAAGACGCGCACGTCCAGCTCGCGCAGCTCGTGAAAACCGACTGGTACCAGCGCAGCGAGCTCATCGCGAAAGGCGGCTGGGCGACCATGCCGGACCGCAAGGAGCCGAACGGCAGCGTCGCGACGATGTGCGCCGAGAAGCTCGCCGAGGGCAAGTCGCCGGCCACCTGAGCCGGCTCAGCGCCTCAATCGGCCGGGCCCGCCCCGCGCGAGGTTCTTGTCGACGATCGCCGCGAGGATGATGACGAAGCCGATGACCCTGAGAAGGTAGGCGTAGCCGACGCGCTCGTCGGCCGCGCCGAGCCACTGCGCGAGCGCCTGGTTGAGCGCGAGCAGGAAGAACCCGAGCGCGAAAACGAGAAACAGCCGATCGGAGGTCCTGCGCCAGAACCGCAGGAAGAACACCGCCGCAATGACGAAGCCGAGCGTGACGGCGCCGGACATGAATTCGATCATTCGGCCTCCCAGATGAACCCGTAGAGCAGGAACAGCAGCCCCGCGAGCGCCGCGAACAGCCGGTAGGGCCGCAGGTCCACCTCGGTCGGCAGCACCACCAGGTCGACGAACAGCAGCACGTTGTTGATCGAAAGGCAGACGAAACACAGGGCGCTCCACAGCAGCAGCCGCATCGCCGTAGCCGCATAAGCGCGGAATAGCAGCAGCATGCAGCCCAAGCTCGTCAGCACCGCAAACCCGTAAAGGATGAATTCGAAGGTCACCATGGCCTATTTCCGTATCAGCTTGAACGCGTCGGCGAACGACTGGATCTTGAGGTCGCGCAAGGCGTATATCACGCGAAACAGCGTAACGGGCCGCTCCTTGTACGCCTGCGCGAGCATCTCCACGTGCTTCGCGTGCGTGCCCGACGCCGGGCGGTACTGGATGCGCTTGTCCGGCCCGATGGCGACAAGCCCGCCGGCCTGGAACTGAGCCAGGTAGCGCGCAAGATCCGCTTCGCTGATCGTCGTGGCCGGGGCGAGGCTGCGGGCGAGCTCGGGCGGCTCGAACCACCGCTCCGGCTGCCGCGCGAGCTTCAGCAGCAGCTCCGCCGCGTCCACCGAAGTGACGCAGGTCTGGATGAAGCGGCAAAACTCGTCTGAAAAGGCGGAATCTTCCATCACAGGGGCAGTTGCATTTCGGGGATCTCGTCCGCCGCCGCTTGCGTGCGCGGAAAGGCGCGCAGGTCCTTGGTGATCGCGGCACGCAGGTAGGAGTCGACCCAGTGGAACACGTCCTGCTGGCGAATGAGCCTGCGGATGCGCCGCATGCGGGCAGTGCGCTCGTGGGCAGGCATGAAATAGGCCTCGCGGATGGCGGTCGCGACGCCCTCGACGTCGTACGGATTGACGAGCAGCGCCCCGGCGGCGAGCTGCGGCGCCGCGCCCGCGAACTCCGAGAGAATGAGCACGCAGTCTTCCTCGATGCTGCAGGCGCAGTACTCCTTGGCCACGAGGTTCATGCCGTCCTTGAGCGGCGTGACGAGCGCGATGTCGGCCGCGCGGTAATACGCGAGAAGCTCCACGCGGCTCAAGTTGCGGTACTCGTACCAGATCGGCACCCAGCCCCCCGGGCGCGCATACGCGCCGTTGATCTTGCCGACGAGCTGCTCGATTTCGTTGCGCAGCTGATGGTATCGGGGGATGTCCTCGCGGCTCGGCACGACGACCTGCATGAGCGATACGCGCCCCCGCATCTCGGGATAGCGCGCGAGCAGATGCTGGAACGCGGCGAGGCGCAGGGGAATTCCCTTGGTGTAGTCGAGCCGGTCGATGCCCAGAACCAGCCGGCGCTTGGGCAGGAGCCGGTGAAGCTCGAGCGCCTTCGCCGCGACATCGGGCGCGGCTGCGCGGCGCATGAACGCGTTGAAGTCGATGCTGATCGGAAACTCGCCCACGCGCGTGCCGCGCGCGTCGAGCTGCACCGCCTGCACGCAGGCGAGGAAGTTGCGCCGGTCGCGCGCGGTCTGAAAGCCGACTAGGTCGTACTTGAGGAGCGCCTGCAGGAGCGGCCGGCGCCAGGGCAGCTTCAGGAAAATGTCCGGCGGCGGAAACGGGATGTGCAGGAAAAATCCGAGCCGCGCGCGCGAGCCGAGGAGGCGCAATTCCGCTGCCAGGTTCATGAGGTGGTAGTCGTGCGCCCAGACGAACGAGCGCGCCGTCGCGCGCGCATGCACGGCCTTGGCGTACTTGCGGTTCACCTTGCAATACGTGCGCCAGTACGCGGGCTCGAAGTTGCAGAGCGACGGCAGATCATGAAACAGCGGCCAGATGACCTCGTTCGCGAATCCCTGGTAGAAGTCACGCACTTCGGCCTCGGCGAGCGGTACGCCGACGAGCGTATAGCCGGCGTCGCGCCCCACGGCGCGCAGCGCCGCTGCGAACTGCTTCACCGCCCCGGGCGCGCCGCTCCAGCCGACCCATGTGCCGCCGCGATCGCGCAGCACCGGCAGCAATGCCGTGACGAGGCCGCCGCTCGCCGGGTCGGCGCGCCAGCGGCGCGCCGCGCGACGCAGGGAAAACGGCAGCCGGTTCGACACCACGATGAGCCGGCCGGGCGCAGTCTTTTGAAGAGCCTTACGAACCTTTCACCACCGCGAGCTGGTTTTCGACCGAGTTTACGCCCGAAACCGACGCGGCGATTTTCCCGGCCTTGGCGCGCTCGGCGGCGCTCGCCACGGTGCCAAAGAGAGCGACCGCACCCTGTTTCGCCGAGACGTCGATACCCTGCGCCATCTCGGTCGCGGCGCTTTCGAGCGCCTTTTTCACGCGCGCGGCAAGGTCTACATCGGCGTCCGGCGCGGTCTGCCGAGCCGCAGCAACCGGCTGCGGCGCCGGTTGCGGCGCCGGCTGAGCGACCGGTTGCGCCACGGGTGGCGGCGGGGGCACGTCGTCGCTGCACGCGGCGAGTGACAGCAGCGACGTGCAGGCTACCAGGCCTGGAATGATCGAAGGATTCATGCGGCCTCCCAGGATTTGTTGCTTGAAAAAGGCGGCCGGCACCGGCGCGGCTTGGAACGCCGGGGGGGAACACAGGAGAAAGGCCCCAGCTCTAGAGGAAAGAGCCACCCGCATCGCACGCGCCGGCGCGGCCAGGGCCATGATGCGCGGGCCAGGCTTAAGACAGACTTAAATTTCCGGCGCCGGCTGCGCCAGCGGCTCGGTGTTGTTCGCCTGCGCTTCCGGGCGCCTGCCGGGCGGCAACCGGGCCGGGAAGCGAATGCGCACCGCAAGCCCTGGAAGCGCGGCGCCGGGCTGCGAGTCCGCAAGCGCGATAGTGCCCTGATGACGCTCGGCGATGGCCTTCACGATGGCAAGGCCAAGCCCGGTGCCACGCGTGGAGTCGCCGGCAACGCGATGAAAGCGCTCGAAAACGCGTTCGCGCTCGGTCACCGGAATCCCCCTGCCCGCGTCCGTGACGCAAAGCTCGACCTGCCGCTCCTCCGCGCGCACCGACACGGTGACTGCGCTGTTCTCCGGCGCGTAGCGCAATGCGTTGTCGACCAGGTTCTCGAGAAGCGAGCGCAGCTCCGTCTCGGCTCCCGGGATCCAAGCCGAGGCCGGCGCGTCGGCGCCGAGGTCCACCTCCTGGCTCTCGGCGCGCGGCGCGTAGCTGCCCACCACCTCGCGCGCCATGCGGGCGAGGTTCACCGGCTGAAAGGGCGCCGACTGCACGCCCGGCTCGAGGCGCGCGAAATCCATGAGCTGCTGGACCAGGCGCCGGGCACGCTCCACGCCACGCTCGAGCTCGGCGAGCGCGGTTGCGCGCGCCGCCGTGCTGTGCGCACGCTCGGCGAGCTGCACCTGCAGCGCGAGCGCGGCCACCGGCGAGCGCAGCTCGTGCGCGGCATCGGCGAGAAAGCGCCGCTGCGCGCCGAGCGCGCCTTCGAGGCGCGCAAGCAGCGCGTTGATCTGCTCCACGAGGGGCAGCAGCTCCCGCGGGACGTTGTCGGTCGGCAGCGGGTCGAGGCGCGATGCGTCGCGGTCGCTTACCCGGCGCGAAGTCTCGTCGAGCGGCGCGAGCCCGCGCTTCAGCACCCATGCCACCAGCACCACGAGCAGCGGAATCAGCATGAGCATGGGCATCAGCACGCTGATAGAGAGGTCGCGCGCGAGCGTATCGCGCGCTCCCATCGCCTGACCGACCTGCACCGTGCCTTCCTCGGTGACGTGCGTGTACACGCGCCACAGGCCTTCCGCGCTGTCCATGAACGCATAGCCTTCGGTGTAGGTCTGCGGCAGGTCGCTTGGCAGCGAAGGCAGCGCGGTCTCGAAATAGATCCGCCCCCCTTGGTCGTAGGCGCGTACTGAAAGCGCGAATCCCGGGCGCGCGATGCGCACGCGCCGGGTCTGCCAGTCCTCGCGCAGGTGCACGGCGTGCGCGACCTGCTTCAGCTCGTCGTCGAAGACGCGCCCGATCTGGTTGCGCGTAAGCACGTAGGTCGCGGCGAGCACGACGATGGTGCCGAGGGCGAGCGCGCTCACCAGCCACAGGACCAGGTTGGCGCGGATCGATCTCACTGCAGCTGGGCGATGCGGTAGCCCACGCCGCGCACGTTGCGGATGAGCTGCGGCTTGAGCTTGCGCCGGAGGTGATGGAGATGCACCTCGATGCTGTTGCTGCCCACCTCCTCGCCCCAGCCGTAGACCGCGTCCTCGAGCTTCTCGCGCGAGACGACTGCACCCGGCTCCTTCATCAGCGCCTCGAGGACCGCGAACTCGCGCGGCGACAGATCCACCCGCGCGCCGCGGAAGGTCACGACGCGCTTCACGGGATCGATGGTCAGCGCGCCGTAGCTCATCTCGGGCGAAGGCCGTCCTTCGCGCCGCCGGATCACCGCCCGGGCGCGCGCCAGCAGCTCGTCGAGATCGAAAGGCTTGACGAGGTAATCGTCCGCGCCGTTGTCGAGGCCCGTGACGCGGTCGGCGACGGCATCGCGGGCGGTGATGATCACCACCGGCAGCGCCCCGCCGGCGCGGCGCAGCCCCTTGAGGATCTCGAGCCCGTCCCGGCGCGGCAGCCCGAGGTCGAGCAACGCAAGGTCGTAGACTTCGTTGGCGAGCGCGAGCTCCGCGTCGGCGCCGTCGCGCACCCAGTCCACGGTGTAGCCGCCGTCGTGCAGCCCGGCGACGACGGCGCGGCCGATCATCGGATCGTCTTCGATAACCAGCACTCTCATGGCGGCCAAGTATGCCGCACTATGAGGCGCGCATCGTTAAAGCAGACTTAACGGCCGAGGTGCCGCGCTCCTTCGGGCGCCTCGGCGAGCGGCCTGCGGCGCCCTGCCATGGCGCCGAGGACGGCCGCGAGCAGCGACAGGAGCAGCGCGCCGAAGGCGATCCAGGCGGCCTTGCTCGCCTGCGGTTTCACCTCTTCGGCCTTCTGCGTGAGGGCGCCGCTCGACTTGGCCTTCTCCATGAGCTGCGCGAGGCCCTGCTTCGCCTCCGCGGCGGCTTGCGTCGGATTGCCGCGGTTGTTCTCGACCCGCTGCGCGGTTTCGCTCAAGCTCGCCTGGACCTCGTTGGCCTGCATGCCGGTGGCGGCTGCTATCTGCTCGGCGGTCTTCGGGTCCTTCAGGCGCGCGACGATCCGGTCGACGCCGCCGGACATGTCCATGCGGCCGGACTGCAGGACGCTGGAGAACGTCTGGGCCGCTCCGCCGACGAGCTTGAACACGCCGCTGGCGAGCATGCCGACGCCGCTGCCCGCCATGTAAAACATGAGCAGCACGCTCACCACCCATACCAGAGCGCCTTCGAAGAATCCGGTCGTGCCGTCGAAGATCGCGCCGATTCGCGTCGACGCCATGCCGCCCACGAAGAGCGCGACGAGCAGCGACACGCCGGCCCAGATGCCCGCCCCGGCGCCGAGCGTGGAGGCTCGCGTCTCGCCCGGCTGCAGCGCCGACACGCCGACCGCGACGCCGAGCGCGCTCAGGAGCAGCAGCAGCCCGACGGCGACCAGCACGCCGCCGAAGATGCCGCCCCATGAAACTTTCATGCCTTCGCCGCTCAGGATCGCCGGGTAGGCGATGCGCCGGCGCTCGCCGAGCCGGCGCTCGTGATACGAATTGCCTCGAACTGCTGTAGCCATGCGGGTTCCTTTCCGTTGAAGAAGGTTCGGCTCGAAGCCGCAGCAATCTTTGCTCCCGGGTCGGGTTCGAACATTGCATCTGGGTCGGCAACGGAAACGGCCATGCGGCTTGCGGCTCTCGCTCTTATCGTTCTCACGCTTGAAGGCGGCGGCAGCGGCGGCTTGAGCCTGCGCGAGCTGCCCAAGGCGACCCTGCACTCGATCGGGCTCGGCTACGGTCTCGGCGTGGTGAAGCTAGGCGCGGCAGGCGAGCGCGCCGGCCTGCGCATCGGCGACGTGATCTACGGGGTGAACCACAGCAGGATCTACAGCGTGCAGGAATTCAGCCAGGCAATCGCGAAGCCCAACGATGGCCGCGTTGGGCTGCTTGTGCGGCGCGGGAAAACCGATCTCTACGTGCCGATGGATCTCGGCGCCGGGCGGCATCCGGAAATCACGCCGCCGCGGCGTTCTACAGATACTCTTCTGCGCACTTGATGATCTCGACGTTGCTGGCGCGGTCCAGGCAGTGGCGCGCATCTTGGTGGCGGCGCGATGTGTTCGCCATCGCGGTGCCTTTTTTCGCCTGAGCTCCCGCCGGCTTTTGAGCCTCGGGCTTTGCGGCCTCGGCCGGAGCGGCCGCTGCCGGAGCGGCTGCCGGCTTGGCGGGCTCTTTGTTCGGCGCGGGCGCCTGCGCCCAGGCCGCGGCGGCCGTGGCGAATGCAGCGAGCAGGATCATTGTTTTCATGGGCCTGTCCTCCGGATAACCCAACTGCGCAAGAATATCCCTATTTGCCGCGAGGCGCCTCTGTGCACTTCGTCACGGCGTCTGCAGCGCGGCGCGGTACGCCGGCGCGAGCTCTTGCGCGCCCGCCACGGTGACATTCAGGTCGCGCAGCAGCCCGTCGCGCAGGTCGTAGATCCAGCCGTGCACGTGCAGCGCTTGGCCGCGCGCCCATGCGTCCTGAACGATGGTCGTCTGGCACACGTTGGCCACTTGCTCGATCACGTTCAACTCGCATAGACGATCTTCGGCAGCCGCCTGGTGCTTGTCCCGCACGTCCTGCACATGACGCAGCCAGTTGTCGATCAGCCCATGGCGCTCGCCGCGCAGCGCGGCGCGCACGCCACTGCACCCGTAGTGCCCGCAAACAATGACATGGCGCACCTTCAGAATGTCGACGGCGAACTGGATGACCGAAAGGCAGTTGAGGTCGGTGTGCACCACGATGTTCGCTACGTTGCGATGCACGAACAGCTCGCCGGGCATCAGGCCCACTATCTCGTTCGCCGGCACGCGGCTGTCGGAGCAGCCGATCCACAGGTAGGCGGGGGTTTGCTGCCGCGAGAGCCGCTCGAAGAACGCCGGGTCCTGCGCCCGGATCCTGGCGGCCCAGGCGGCGTTGTTCCGGAAAAGAGGTGTCAGGGAACGCATGGGTTTCGGTATTATCGGCGCTCCCCGCAAAGACCATCCTGAGGAGATCCGTATGACGATCAAGGTCGGCGACAAGCTGCCGGAGGGCAAGCTCATGGAATCCACGGAATTCGATTCCGCCACGCAGTGCGCGATGGCGCCCAAGGAATTGAACGTCGGCGAGGCGGCAAGGGGCAAGAAGATCGCGATCTTCGGCCTGCCCGGCGCGTACACGCCGACCTGCTCGGCGAAGCACGTGCCGAGCTACGTGCAGAACGCCCAGCAGCTCCAGAGCAAGGGCGTGAACGAGATCTGGTGCGTGGCGGTCAACGACGCCTTCGTCATGGCGCACTGGGGACGCGACCAGAAGGCGCTCGGCAAGATCCGCTTCCTCGCCGACGGCAGCGCCGAATGGACCAGGAAGCTCGGGCTGGAGCTCGACCTCGGCGCGCGCGGCATGGGCATGCGCATGCAGCGCTTCTCGATGCTCGTGGACAACGGCGTGGTGAAGCAGCTCAACGTCGAGGCGCCCGGCAAGTTCGAAGTGTCCGACGCCGGTACCATGCTGAAGCAGCTTTGAGTGACCAGGACTGCTCTTCTGTTGGCGGCGCTGCTCCTTGGCGCGGGTAGCAGCGTCCGCGCGCAGAGCGGCGATCCGGCGAAATGCGAGGCGAACGCGAAGCGGCGCCCGGCGCACCGCAGGAAATAGCGCCGCGCCGGGCGGCGCTGGAACTGTGGTGCGCCCGGGCAGTCCTATAATCACCCGCTCTATCCGCCCTTTGCGCTTGGTCACCCTGGATCCGATGAGACGGCTCTTCGCCGCCACGTTCCTGCTGCTTGCTTCCGCGCTCGCCTGCGCGCAGCCGCTGCAGAAGCTCCATTCGGTCGAAGGCGTCACCGAATACAAGCTGGCGAACGGGCTGCGGGTGCTCGCGGTGCCGGATCCCGGCATCGACACGATCACCGTGCACATCACATACCTCGTCGGCTCGCGCCACGAGGGCTACGGCGAGAAAGGCATGGCGCACCTCCTCGAGCACATGCTCTTCAAGGGCTCCAAGCGCCATCCCAACATCAAGGACGAGTTCACTCGCCGGGGCGCGCGCTGGAACGGCACCACGTCCAACGACCGCACCACGTACTTCGAGACCTTCGGCGCGAGCGCCGACAACCTCGAGTGGGCGCTCGGGATGGAAGCCGACCGGATGCTCAACTCGTTCATCTCCAAGGAGGCCCTGGACAGCGAGATGACGGTGGTGCGCAACGAGTTCGAGATGGGCGAGAACAATGCCGGCTCGATTCTTTTCCAGCGGATGGTGCAGCTCGCCTTCCCCTGGCACAACTACGGCAACCCGATCATCGGACAGCGCGCCGACATCGAGAAGGTGCCCATCGGCAAACTGCAGGCGTTTTATCGTACCTGGTACCAGCCGGACAACGCCGTGCTGATCATCGCGGGCAGGTTCGAGGAGCCGAAGGCGCTCGAGCTGGTCGCGAAGTATTTTGCGCCGCTGCCCAGGCCCGCGAGGGCGCTGCCGACCTTCTACACCGAGGAGCCAACGCAGGACGGCGAGCGCGGCGTCACCCTGCGCCGCGTCGGCGAGAACCAGCTCGTCTCGGCGCTCTATCGCGTCCCGGCCGGGCACCATCCCGATTACCCGGCGATCGACGTCCTGGTCCAGGTCCTCGGCGAGCCGCCGTCCGGCCGCCTGCACCGCGCCCTCGTGCAGAAGGGATTGGCGAGCTACGTGTGGGGCGCGGAGCGCGGCCTGCACGATCCGGGAATGGTTTATTTCGGCGCCGGCCTGCCCAAGGACGGCAACCTCCAGGCAGCGCGCGAGGCGCTTCTCGGCGTGGTGGAGCAGCTGAAAAAGCAGCCGATCCGCGCCGAAGAAGTGGAGCGCGCGCGCACCGCGCTCCTGAACGACTTCGAGAAAACCGAGCAAGAGACCGGCGCGTTCGTGCGCGCGCTCTCGGAGTTCGGCGCCATCGGCGACTGGCGGCTGTTCTTCCTTTACCGGGAGCGCCTGAAGAAGGTGACGCTTGCCGACGTGCAGCGGGTCGCCGAGCACTACCTGAAGCCGGCCAACCGCGTCCTGGGCACGTTCGTGCCGACCGATGCGCCCGACCGCGCCGAGATCCCCCAGTCGGACGACTATCTCGCGGCGCTCGACGCGTTCAAGGGCGAGTCCGAAGGCGTGCGCCTCGGCGAGGCTTTCGATCCTTCGCCGAAGAACATCGAGTCGCGCGTCGTGCGGCGCGAGCTCGCGAACGGCATCCGCGCCGCGCTGCTGCCGAAGAAGACCCGCGGCGGCCGCGTGGTCGCGAACCTGACCCTTCACTGGGGCGACGAGAAGAGCCTGATGAACCGCGAGGTCGCGTGCGGGTTTGCCGGCGACATGCTGATGCGCGGCACGCGCGGGCACGACCGGGCGCAGCTGAAAGACGCCTTCGAGAAGCTGAACGCCGCCGTTTCCGTGAGCGGCGACGGCGCGCACATCGAGGTGCGGCGCGAGAACCTCGCCGCCGCGCTGCGACTGCTCGCGGAAGTGCTGCGCGAGCCGGCGTTTTCGCCGCGGGAATTCGAGGAATTGAAGCGCGCGTCGATCACCGGCACGGAAGCGCAGCGCACCGATCCTTCGGCGCGCGCTTCCGTGCAGCTGGCGCGCGATCTCACCGTTTATCCCAAGGGCCATCCGAATTACACGCCCACGCTGGAAGAGCGCATTGCCTGGCTGCGCGAGACGACGCTCGAAGACGCGCAGGCCTGCTATCGCGAGCTCTTCGGCGCCACGGGGGCCGATTTCGTGGCGGTCGGGGACTTCGATCCGCAAGAGGTCGGCCGGCTGGTCGACGAGCTGTTCGGCTCATGGCAGACGCCGCGGCCGTTCGAGCGCGTGCCGACGCGCTATTTCGAGCGCCCCGCCGCCGAGCGCGAGATCATCACGCCGGACAAGGCGAACGCGGTGCTGCGCGGCGGCTTGAATATCAAGCTGCGCGACGATCACCCGGATTTCCCCGCGCTGGTGCTCGCCAACTATCTCCTCGGCGGCACGTCGACCGCGCGCGTGCCGGCGCGCGTGCGGGAGAAGGAGGGCCTCTCCTACAGCACCTACACGTCGTTCAGCTCGAGCGTCTTCGACGAGGCGGCCGGGTTCCGCGTCAGCGCCATCTTCGCGCCGCAGAACCGCAGCCGCGTGGAGCGCGCCATCCGCGAAGAGCTCGAGCGCGCGGTGCGCGAGGGCTTCGCGCCGGAGGAGATCGAAAACGGCAAGAAAGCGCTGCTCGAGGCGCGGCGCATGGCGCGCACGCAGGACCGCGCGCTCGCCAATCGGCTGGGCAACTACCTGTTCTTCAAGCGCACTTTCGCCTGGGACATCGGGTTCGAGCAGAAGATCGCGGCGCTCGCGCCGGATGAGGTCAACGCGGCTCTGCGCCGCCATATCGACCCGGCGAAGCTCTCCATCGTCACCGCCGGCGACCTGAAGAAAAAAGAGTAGAAGCTAGCGCTTCAGCAGGTCGCGGATCTCTTCCAGGAGCTTCTCCTGCCGCGGCGGCGGCGCGGCCGCCGGCTTTTCCTCGTCGGCGCGCCGCAAGGCGTTGATCACCTTCACCGCGACGAAGATCGAGGCGGCGATGATGAGGAAGTCGACGCAGCTCTGGATGAACTTGCCGTAGAGGATCTTCGCCTCCCCCGCCTGCAGCGCGAGGCTCTTGAAATCGGCACGGCCGATGGCGCCGATCGCCGGCATGACGATGTCCTCGACGAGCGAGGACACGATCTTGCCGAAAGCCGTGCCGATGACGATGCCGACGGCAAGGTCGACGACGTTTCCCTTGATCGCGAAGTCGCGGAATTCCCTGAGCAGGCTCATGGATATGCCACCTCCAGTATCTCGAGCGTCTCTTCGCCGGCGGGCGTGCGCAGCGTGACAGTATCGCCCGCGCGCGCCTTGAGCAGCGCCTTCGCGATGGGCGACACCCAAGACACGATGCCGCGCGCGGGATCGACTTCGTCCTGGCCGAGAATGGTGATTTCCTTCACGCGGTCCCCTGCTTTTATTTTTACCTTAGCCCCAAAAAAAATCTGGTCGGTATCGCGCCCGGAGGCGTCGACGATCTCGGCGGCCTCGAGCCGCTTGATGAGGAAGCGCACCCGGCGGTCGATTTCGCGCAGCCTGCGCTTGCCGTAGATGTAGTCGGCGTTCTCCGAGCGGTCGCCGAGCGACGCAGCCCACGCGACGGTCGTGACGACCTGCGGCCGCTCGCGCTCGACGAGATCGCGCAGCTCGGCCTTCAGCCGCGCGAAGCCCGCGGGAGAAATGTAGTTCTTGCCGCCCGGCGCAAGCGCCGGCGCCTGAGCGCGTTCCTCCGGCTGCTCGGCGTCTTCCTTGACGAAGGCCTTCGACATGGGCGGCGATGAAATTCTATAGAATTGGGGGAACGGGAGGGAGCGATGGCGGCAAAGAAAGAAGAACTCGATTTCCTGACTAGGCTGCGTATCCGCGAGCTCGTGCTGATGGGACTCATTACCATCACTGCGGTTCTGGCGAACCTCCCGAAGGAGTACGTGGAAGACACCCTCGGCATGAGCAGCACGACCCTGCTCGCCGTGCTGGCGATCGCCGTGATCATCGGGCTGTTCCTTTACCTCAAGTTCTTCTTCTTCGTCGCGGTGGTGCTGCTCATCGCCGGCGCCAACATGCCCGACCAGATCGCCGAAGGGCTCAACATCTCGAAGATTCCCATCGTGCTCGCGCTCGTCGCGCTGGTCGGCATCGGTCTCATCAACTACGTGGTGAAGCTCGTGCCGACGGGCCTCGAGCCCAAGCCCAAGGAGAAGAGCCCGGAGGGTATCCGCGCGATGTTCTACGCGATCGAGAAGAACAACCTGGTGTACGCGCAGAAGGTCCTGTCGATGAACTTCGACCCGAACCTGCACCACGACAATGGCTATACCCCCCTCGCCTACGCGGCCATGAAGGGCAGCGTGCCGATGGTGGAGCTGCTGCTGCGCAACGGCGCGAGCGCCGCGATGACTACGCGGGAGGGCGACACCCCCGTGGAGCTCGCCCTGCGCTTCGGGCATGCCGACGCGGCCGACCTCCTGAAGCGGGCGCGCCAGAGCGCCGCGCCCGATTCCGAACCCGCTGTGCTAACCGCTGCCAACTAATCTAGAATAAGATCAATACTGTATGGAAATCCAGTTATCGCAACTGCTCGCCGAGCAGGAGATCTGCCGCGAGGCGCTCATCGAGAAGTACGCCAAGGGCGGCGAGACGACCGTCGCCGAGGTGCGACAGCGCGTGGCGCGGGCGCTGGCGCAGACTGAAGCCGAGGACAAGCGCGCGTTCTGGGAACGGCGCTTCCTCCAGGCGCAGGAAGAAGGCTTCATCCCCGCGGGGCGCATCAATTCCGCCGCCGGTGTTCAGCTGCAGGCGACCCTCATCAACTGCTTCGTGCAGCCGGTCGGCGATTCCATCTCCGAGGTGGTCGACGGCCGGCCGGGCATCTACACGGCGCTGCAGGAAGCCGCGGAGACGATGCGCCGCGGCGGCGGCGTGGGATACGACTTCTCGTCCATCCGCCCGAAGGGCGCGGAGGTCAAGGGCACGCATTCGCGCGCGAGCGGCCCGGTGTCCTATATGCGCGTGTTCGACCGGTCCTGCGAGACCGTGGAGTCGGCCGGCTCGCGGCGCGGCGCGCAGATGGGCGTGCTGCGCTGCGACCACCCGGACATCGAGGAATTCATCCACGCCAAGGACCAGGGCGACCTCGCCAATTTCAACGTCTCGGTCGGCGTCACCGACGAATTCATGGCCGCGGTCGAGCACGACCGCGAGGTCGAGCTCGTCCACAAGGCGAAGCCGTGGCCCGGCGAGGGCGTCTACCAGCGCGCCGACGGTTTGTGGGTGTACCGCAGGGTGCGCGCGCGCGACCTCTGGGACCAGATCATGCGCTCGACCTACGATCACGCCGAGCCGGGGATCCTGTTCCTCGATCGCATCAACCGCGACAACAACCTCAATTACTGCGAGACCATCGAGGCGACCAATCCGTGCGTCACCGCGGACACCTGGGTCATGACCGGGGAAGGTCCCCGTCAGGTGGCGGAACTGATCGGTTCGCCCTTCGAGGCGATCGTCAACGGTAATCCCTATCGCACTGAATCGGACGGATTCTTCGCCACGGGCATCAAACCGGTTCTGCGCCTGCGCACGCGCGAAGGCCATCAGCTCAGACTGACTGCAGACCATCCGGTCCTGCGCGTATGGCGCTCCACGCGCCACACGAGAGATACGGAATGGGCGAAAGCAGGCGATCTGTCGCCGGGCGACGAGATCGTATTGCACGATCATCGCGAACTCCCCGGCTGGCCGGGCCTGCATACGCAGGCGCAGGGCTATCTCGTTGGCCTGCTGCTCGGCGACGGACATATCAAGGAAGACAAGGCAGTGCTCGGAGTGTGGGATCCTGGCCTGCAGCGCGAGGCGAACGGCGGAGTGCGTCTATCGCCCGGCGTTCGCGGCATCATGGAAGCCGCTCTTACTGCAGCGCGCACGCTGCCGCATCGATCCGATTTCCTCGGCTGGCAGGCAGAAGTGGCGGGCCAGCCGGGGCATTTCCGTCTTTCGCTCGGGGCGCTGCGCGATCTCTGCGTACAACTGGGCATGCGGCCCGGGGCGAAGCACATCACGCCGGCGCTCGAGCGCTGCTCTTCGGATTTTTACCGGGGGTTCCTGCGCGGCCTGTTCGACGCCGACGGCTCGGTTCAGGGGAGCCAGCAAAAGGGCGTGTCGGTCAGGCTTGCGCAAACGAACGAGCGCACTCTTGAAGCCGTGCAGCGCATGCTGGCGCGGCTTGGAATTGCCTCGATGATCTATCGTACGCGGCGGCCGGCTGGGCAGAAGGAACTGCCCGACGGTAAGGGTGGCCGGCGAATGTACGCCACCGCGGAGCTCCACGAGATCGTCATCAGCGGAAGAAACCTCGCCCGGTTTGCCGAGCGCGTCGGATTTTCCGACGTGGAGAAGTCTCAGCGGCTTGCGAGGCTGCTCGGCAATTATCGGCGCGCGCTCAACGGCGAGCCTTTCACGACGACGGTAGAAAGCGTCGTCAAGGACGGCATGGAGCCCGTCTTCGACGTGACGGTCGCCGGCGTGCACGCATTCGACGCCAACGGTCTCTACGTTCATAACTGCGCCGAGCAGCCGCTGCCGCCGTACGGCTGCTGCTGCCTCGGGTCGATCGACCTCACCAAGTTCGTCCGCGAGGAATTTTCCGAGAAGGCGTTCTTCGACTTCGAGCGCTTCGGCAAGCTCGTCGAGGTATCGGTCCGCATGCTCGACAACGTGCTCGACGTCACCGCCTGGCCGCTCGAGCACCAGCACCGCGAAGCGATGGCCAAGCGCCGCGTCGGCCTCGGCTTCACCGGGCTGGGCGACGCGCTCATCATGCTGCGCCTGCGCTACGACACGGACGAGGCGCGCGACACGGCGGCGCGCATTGCGGAAGCGATGCGCGATCACGCCTACCGCGCTTCAGCCGAGCTCGCGCGCGAGCGCGGCGCCTTCCCGCTGTTCAACGCCGATCTCTACCTCGCCGGCGGCAACTTCGCCTCGCGGCTGCCCGAATCGGTGAAAAGCCTCGTGCGCAAGCACGGGCTGCGCAATTCGCACCTGCTCTCGATCGCGCCGACCGGCACGATCAGCCTCGCGTTCGCGGACAACGCCTCCAACGGCATCGAGCCGCCCTTCTCGTGGACCTACACGCGCAAGAAGCGCATGGCCGACGGCTCGCTGAAGGAATTCCCGGTCGAGGACCACGCGTGGCGGCGCTACAAGGCCGCGGGCGGCAACACCGAGGCCCTGCCGCCCTATTTCGTCACCGCGCTCGAGATCACTGCGGGGGCGCACGAGCAGATGGTCGCGGCGGTCGCGCCGTTCGTCGATACCAGCATCTCCAAGACGGTGAACGTCCCCGAGGACTATCCGTACGCGGAATTCCAGGACCTGTACTTCGTCGCGTGGAAATCCGGCCTCAAGGGACTCGCGACGTACCGCCCGAACAAGGTCCTCGGCGCGGTGCTGTCGGTCGACAAGCCGCAGGACTTCGTCCAGGACGACATGAACCGGCGGCTCACCGTGAAGTCGGTGCCGGCGCCGGTGCTCGCCTCGCTGCGTTGGCCGGGGCGTCCCGACCTCTCGGCCGGCAATCCGGCGTGGACCTACATGATCGAGCACCCGCAGTACCGCTTCGCGGTGTTCGTCGGGCACGTCGAGAACGGCGGAGGCGCGCCGCACGCCTTCGAGGTTTGGGTGAACGGCAGCGAGCAGCCGCGCGGCCTGGGCGCGCTGGCAAAGACGCTGTCGATGGACATGCGCGCCAACGATCACGCCTGGCTCATGCTCAAGCTCGAGGCGCTGGCGAAGAGCGGCGGCGATGACGCCTTCGACATGCCTTTCCCGCCGCGCGGCGAGAAAAAGCGCATGCCCTCGGTGGTGGCGGCGTTCGCGCAAATCGTCAAATGGCGCGTCGAGCAACTGCACAAGGGACTTGCCGGCGATTTCTCGCTCACGGGCGGAGACGCCGCTTCGCCGGTGGTCGATGCGATGTTCGCGCTGAAGGAGCCGAAGACCGGCACCGACGGCACCATGTCGTGGACGGTCGATGTCCTCAATCCGCGCACCGGCGACGATTTCGTCCTGGGCCTGAAGGAAATCACGCTGCCCGACGGCATCACCCGGCCGTACTCGGTGTGGCTCTCGGGCGAGTACCCGCGCGCGTTCGACGGGCTGTGCAAGATCCTGTCGCTCGACATGCGCGTCATCGATCCCGGCTGGGTCGGCATGAAGCTGCGCAAGCTCCTCGATTTCCCCGAGCCGCTCGGCGACTTCATGGCGTTCGTGCCCGGAAGCCGCAAGCAGCAGACCTTCCCGTCGACCGTGTCCTATCTCGCGCGGCTGATCCTGCACCGCTACGCGATGCTCGGGATCCTCGACGACAACGGCATGCCGCGGCGCGAGATGGGCATCCTAGAGACGCCCGGCAAAAAAAGCGTACCGATGATGGCCGGCGCGAAGTGCCCCGAGTGCGGCAACACGACCCTCATCCGCAAGGACGGCTGCGACTATTGCACCGCGTGCGGCTACGTCGGCGTCTGCGGCTAGCGGGCTCAAATCAGGGACACGGGCTCAAATCAGGGACAGACCACGTTTTTCGGCTGTCCCGTTGCCCGGTTTTCGCTCGCCGCAGATTGAGCGCAATCCGCGGATCACCTTATTGGAATGAACGTCTTCGGGTCCCTGATGGTCGTTGTCCACACTCCCCGACTGACGGACCACGAGTCATCTCAGTGCGGAAGCCCGACCCCAGAGAACGGAGAAACTATGAAGAAGGTATATGACTTCTCCAAAGGCAAGCGCGCGGCGGTCATTCCCACGACCGGGAAGACCCGCATCACCATCTATGTGGACGACGCGGTTATCAAGCGCTTCAAAGCAGAGTCCGAGAAGACGGGAAAGGGATATCAGACCCTTATAAACGAGGCCTTGAAGTCATACGTCGGCCTTACGGAGCAACCCATCACCAAAGAGCTCGTGCGCAAGATCGTGCGTGAAGAGCTCGCGGCGCACGGTTGAGCGCTAACTTGGCGCTGGTGCCGGACGCGCCGCGAGCAAGCGTCTGTGCGCGTCTGCGCACCGAGCGCGCGGCGCGCCGCACACCTCCACGTTGGCGCGCACAATGAGGAGCGGGCTCGGCTTGCTGAAGTGCTGCTTGAGTCACTTCAGGGTGCTCCGCTTGCCGAGATCGAGGCGGCTTGGGATCGCGAGATCGACCGGTGAGCCGCGCGCGGTTCATCGCCGCGGCACGTCTGGAATTTCTTGCTGAAGTCATTCTCAGGGGTTTTCCCGTTCTCGCTTGTCTACCGCCCTGAACCGGTCAGCGGCTGACTCGGCACGTTTCTGGCTGCGGCCGGGGATCGCCTTAGAAGGAGGTCCCCCATGGCAGAATCCGTCAAGATCCTCGGCATCGCCGGCAGCCTGCGCAAGGCGTCGTGGAACCGCGGGGCGCTGCGCGCGGCGCAGAAGCTCTGCCCCGAGGGCGCGAAGATCGAGGTGTTCGAGCTCGACGGCATCCCGGCGTTCAACCAGGACGAGGAGAAAAGCCCGCCGCACAACGTGGCCGAGCTCAAGCAGCGCGTGCGCGCGGCCGACGCGATCCTCTTCGTCACGCCCGAGTACAACTACGGCATGCCCGGCGTGCTGAAGAACGCGATCGACTGGGCCTCGCGCCCCTACGGCGACAACGCCTGGGACGCCAAGCCGGTGGCGCTGATGAGCGCGGCGATGAGCATGGGCGGCGGCGTGCGCGCGCAGTACCAGCTGCGCCAGGCGTTCGTGTTCCTCAACATGGATGCGGTGGTGCAGCCCGAGGTCGCGATCGGCAACGGCATGCAGCGCTTCGACGAGCAGGGCAACCTGACCGACGAGACGAGCAAGAAGCTCATCGCGCAGCTGCTGAAGAACCTGGTGGAGAAGGTGCGGCTCGTCAAACCGCGGATGCGCGCGACGGCCTAGCCGCGGCGCCACGTGTGGACCCAGAGCAGGCCCGCGACGCTCTTCGCGTCGGTGATGCGGCCTGTGCGGATCATCTCCAGCGCCTCGTCGAACGGCACGGTGAGGAGCTCGAGGAACTCGCCGTCGTCGAGCTTGCGCTCCACGTGCGTGAGCTTCCTGGCGAGGAACAGCTCGATCGCCTCGTCGGTGTAGGCGATCGAGGTGTGAATCACGCCGAGGCGGGTCCACTCCTGCGCCGTGTAGCCGGTTTCCTCGAGCAGCTCGCGCTTCGCGGTCTCAAGGTGCGGCTCGCCGGGCTCGAGCTTGCCGGCGGGAAGCTCGATGAACTCGCGTCCATGCGGATAGCGGAACTGCCGCTCGAGCAGCACGGCGCCGTCGTCGAAGAGCGGGACGACGGCCACCGCGCCGGGATGCCGGATGTACTCGCGCGCGCCCTGGCTGCCGTCGGGCAGGCGCACCACGTCGCGATGCACCTTGAGCAGCGAGCCGTCGTAGACCCGGGTGCCCGAGACGAAGTGCTCGGTGAGGTCCTTGTGCTCCGGCACTCTAGAGGGTGCTGATCGCCGCGAAGCAGAGCGACATCAGCGGCTGCGGCAGGATGCCGAAGAGCAGCAGCACGAGGCCGTTCGCCGACAGCAGCGCGCGCATCTCGGGATGGCCGGGAACCGGTCCGGCCTCCTTCGGCTCGTCGAAGTACATGAGCTTCACGATGCGCAGATAGTAGAAGGCGCCGATGAGCGAGAGCACCACCGCGGCGACCGCGAGCCAGATGTAGCCCGCGTTGACCGCCGCGGACAGCACGGCGAACTTGGCGTAGAAGCCCGCCGTGGGCGGCAGGCCGGCGAGCGAGAACATCAGGATCATCATCATGAAGGCGTACCACGGGCTGCGCCGGTTCAGGCCGCGCATGTCGTCGAGGTTCTCGCACTCGAAGCCGGCGCGCGACAGGAACAGCAGCATGCCGAAGGCTCCGACCGACATGATCGCGTAGACGATCATGTAGAAAAGCGCCGCCGTGTACGCGTCGTTGCGGTTCAGCCAGTTGCCGTCGACGAGGCCGGAGAGCAGGCCGAGCAGCATGAAGCCCATGTGCGCGATCGCCGAATAGGCCAGCATGCGCTTGAGGTTGGACTGCGCGATCGCGGTGATGTTGCCGATCGCCATCGACAGGAGCGCGAGCAGCGCGAGCATCTGCTGCCAGTCGGGCGCGAGGTCGGGCAGCCCGTTCACGAGCAGGCGGATCGCCATGGCGAACGCGGCCACCTTGGGCCCCGAGCCGATCACCAGCGTCACCGGCGTCGGCGCGCCGTGGTAGACGTCCGGCAGCCACATGTGGAACGGCACGACGCCGATCTTGAAGGCCACGCCGGCGACCACGAACACCAGGCCGAAGACCAGGAAGCTGTGATCCGTGACTGCGAGGCTGTTCACGCTGCGCGCGACCTCCGTGATGGTGAGCGTGCCGGTCGCGCCATAGATCATGGACATGCCGTAGAGCAGCAACCCGGAGGACAGCGCCCCGAGGACGAAGTACTTCATGGCCGCCTCGGTGCACACGGGCGAGTCGCGGTTCAGCGCCACCATGGCGTACAGGCACAGCGACATCAGCTCGAGTCCCAGGTACACCGTGAGGAAGCTGCCGGCGCTGATGAGGATCATCATGCCGAGCAGCGAGAACAGCAGCAGCGTCATGAACTCGCCGCGCAGCAGCCCGCGGTCGAACAGGTATTGCCTGGAGTACACGAGCGCCGCCGAGACCGCCATGTAGCACACGAGCTTCAGCAGCTGCGACATGAGGTCGGACACGAACAGGCCGCCGAACAGGTAGAACTTCCTGCCGGCGGAGCCGAACACCACGAAGAGCGTCGCCGCAAGCGCGAGGAGCAGCGTCACCTGGGCGATCCAGTAGCCCACGCCGCGGCGCGGATCCTTCGCGTTGACGTCGGCGATCATGAGCACGCTCGCGCCGACGAGCAGTAGCACCTCCGGGAGCGCGGGCAGATGGTCGATCAGCGTGACGAGGTTCATAGCTTGGACGCGCCGACGTGGCGCAGCAGCTCATTCACCGAGACGTGCATCACGTCGGTGAACGGCAGAGGATAGACGCCCATGAAAAGGACTGCGACCGCAAGCAGCGAAAGCACGATCACTTCCCTCGAGTTCAGGTCCTTCAGCGCGGCGACGTGCTCGTTCGCCACGGCGCCGAAGATCACGCGCTTGTACATCCACAGCGTGTACGACGCGCCCCAGACGAGCGTGGTCGCGGCCACGAAGGCGATCCAGAAGTTGGCCTTCATCGCGCCCAGGATGACCATGAACTCGCCGACGAAGCCGCTGGTCGCGGGCAGGCCGCTGTTCGCCATGGCGAAGAGCATCATCAGCGCGGCGAACTTCGGCATGGTGTTCACCACCCCGCCGTAGTCGCTGATCATGCGCGAGTGCATGCGGTCGTACATGACGCCGACGCAAAGGAACAGCGCGGCGGAGACGAAGCCGTGCGAGATCATCTGCACCAGCCCGCCCTCGACGCCGTAGGCGTTGAAGATGAAGAAGCCGAGCGTGACGAAGCCCATGTGCGAGATCGACGAGTAGGCGATGAGCCGCTTCATGTCGACCTGCACCAGCGCCACGAGGCCGATATAGACCACCGCGATGAGCGAGAGCGCGATCATCAGCCACGACAGGTGGCGCGAGGCGTCGGGCAGGATCGGCAGCGTGAAGCGCACGAATCCGTACGCGCCCAGCTTCAGCAGAATGGCCGCCAGCACCACCGAGCCGCCGGTCGGCGCCTCGGTATGCGCGTCGGGCAGCCAGGTGTGCACCGGCCACATCGGCACCTTGACGGCGAACGCGAAGAGCATGCCGAAGAACAGCACGATCTGCGCGCTGAGCGTCAGCGGCAGCTTGTGCCAGTCGAGGATCGCAAAGCTGCCGCCGGACTTGTTGTAGAGGTAGAGCAGCGCGATCAGCATGAGCAGCGAGCCGAACAGCGTGTAGAGGAAGAACTTCACCGCCGCGTACACCCGGTTCGGCCCGCCCCACACGCCGATGATGATGAACATCGGGATCAGCGTCGCCTCGAAGAACACGTAGAACAGCACGCCGTCGAGCGCCTCGAACACCCCGTTCTGCAGGCCCGAGAGGATCAGGAACGCGGCGAAGTACTGTCCGACGCGGCTCTGGATCACCGTCCACCCGGCGATCACCACGATGACGGTGATGAAGCTGTTCAGGAGCACGAACAGCACCGAGATGCCGTCCACGCCGAGGTGGTAGTTCACGTTGAAGCGCTCGATCCACGGAACCAGCTCGACGAACTGCATGTTCGCTGTCGACGCGTCGAACCCGGTGTACAGCGGGATCGTCACGGCGAGGCCGAGCACCGCGCCGGCGAGCGATATCCAGCGCTGCAGCGCCGCGCGCTCGTCGCCGCCGGCGGCGAGCACCAGCAAGCCTGCGGCGACCGGGATCCAGATTGCAAGGGAGAGCAGCATTAGATTTTTCTGGCGCTGGTTTTCTTGTAGGTTCTGGTTTTCATGTACGCATGAACCAGAAGGTCAGCACGAGCACGCCGATGAGCATGGCCACGGCATACTGGTTGAGAAGTCCCGACTGCACGAGCCGGATCACGCCCGAGAACCAGCCCACCACCCGGGCCGAGCCGTTCACCATGAGCCCGTCGATCACGCTCTGATCGCCGCCGCGCCAGAAGCCGCGGCCGACGGTTCTCGCCCCGCCGGCGAAGAGCCACGAGTACAGCTCGTCGAAGCCGTATTTGCGCTCGACCAGCGCGTAGAGGGGGCCGAGCGCCCTGGCGATGCGCTTGGGCAGCTCCTTTTTCTGCATGTAGAGCAGGTAGGCCGTGGCGATGCCGGCGAGCGCCAGCCAGAACGGAGCCGAGGCGAGGCCATGCGCCATGTAGTGCCCTACGCCCTCGAACTCGCCCGGCTTGCGGGCGAGGCTTGCGCCGAAGTACTCGCCGAAGACCACGTCCCCGACCACATAGCCGGCGACCACCGAGGGAATCGCGAGCAGCACGAGCGGCACGGTGACCACTGCCGGCGACTCGTGGGGCGGATGCGCCGGGTCGAAGCGCGGCTCGCCGTGGAAGGCCATGAACAGCATCCGGAAGGTGTAGGTGGCGGTGACGAACACGCACGCCACCACCGCGAAATAGGCGAACGCTGCTCCCGGCGTGCTCGATTCTTTCACCGCTTCGATGATCGCGTCCTTGGAGAAGAACCCGGCGAACCCCGGGATGCCTGCCGAGGAGATGGCGCCGATCAGCATCGTCCAGTAGGTCCAGGGCATGTACTTCCTCAGGCCGCCCATGCGCCGCATGTCCTGCTCGTGGTGCAGCGCGATGATCACCGAGCCGGCGGCGAGGAACAGCAGCGCCTTGAAGAAGGCGTGGGTCATGAGGTGGAAGATCGCCGCCGAGTACGCCGAGGCGCCGAGCGAGGCGGTCATGTAGCCGAGCTGCGAGAGCGTCGAATAGGCCACCACGCGCTTGATGTCGTACTGGGTGAGCGCCACCAGCGCCATGAAAAGCGCCGTGATGGCGCCGATCACCAGCACCACCGAGCGCGCCGTCTCCGAGAGCTCGAACAGCGGCGACATGCGCGCCACCATGAAGATGCCGGCGGTCACCATGGTCGCCGCGTGGATCAGCGCCGAGATCGGCGTCGGGCCTTCCATGGAGTCGGGAAGCCAGACATGCAGCGGGAACTGCGCGCTCTTGCCCATCGCGCCGATGAACAGAAGGATGCAGATGAGCGTGAGCGGCGCGGCTGCCTTGGGCGCGGCGGCGAAGACGTGCTGGTAGTCCAGCGTTCCGAAATAGGCGAGGACCAGCGCGATGCCGAGGACGAACCCGAAGTCGCCGACGCGGTTCACGAGGAACGCCTTGAGGCCGGCGTAGACGGCGCTCTCGCGCGTGTACCAGAAGCCGATGAGCAGGTACGACACCAGGCCGACCGCCTCCCAGCCGAAGAACAGCTGCAGGAAGTTGTTCGCCATCACGAGCATGAGCATCGAGAAGGTGAACAGCGCGATGTACGAGAAGAAGCGCTGGTAGCCCGGGTCGTCGGCCATGTAGCCGATGGTGTAGATGTGCACCATCAGCGACACGAAGGTCACCACCACCATCATCAGCGCCGAGAGCTGGTCGATCTGGAAACCGATGTCGAGCCGGGTGTCGCCCAGCACGGCCCAGGTGTAGACCGGGCCGTTGAAGGTATTGCCGCCCAGCACGTCGGCGAACACCCAGCACGAGGCGAGGAAGGAGACCAGCACGCCGAGGATCGTGACCCAGTGCGCCCCGGCGCGGCCGATCGCCCGGCCGAAAAGCCCGGCGATGATCGATCCGACGAGCGGAGCGAACGGAATGAGGAGGTAGACGGTTTTCATCCCTTCAGGGAGTCGAGATCTTCGACATCGATGGTGTTGAGGTTCCGGAACAGGACGACGAGGATGGCGAGGCCGATCGCCGACTCCGCGGCCGCCACGGTCAGAATGAAGAACACGAACACCTGGCCCTCGATGTTGCCGAGGAAGTGGGAGAAGGCGATGAAGTTCAGGTTGACGGCGAGCAGCATCAGCTCGATCGCCATCAGCAGCACGATGAGGTTGCGGCGGTTGAGGAAGATGCCGACCACGCTCACTGCGAAGAGGACCGCGCTCAGCACCAGATAGTGCGAAAGGCCGGGCATCAGTCCTTCTCCGACGGCATGGAAACCAGCCTCACGCGGTCTCTCGAGCGCACCCTCACCTGCTCCGCGGGGTTCTGGTAGCGGCTGTCCTTGCGCCGGCGCAGCGTGAGGGAAATGGCGGCGATGATCGCCACGAGGAGGATGACGGCGGCAACCTCGAAGGCGTAGGCGTAGTCGGTGTAGAGGATGCGCCCGAGCTCCTTGGTGTTGCTGTAGCCGGCCGGCAGCTGCTTGGGCTCGACGCCCCAGATGCGGAACGCGAGGATGGTGATCATCTCCCACACCATCACGCCGCCGACGACCAGCGCGAGCGGCAGGTTGCGCCAGAAGCCCTCGCGCACCCGCTCGAAGTTGATGTCGAGCATCATCACCACGAAGAGGAACAGCACCATCACCGCGCCCACGTAGACCACCACCAGCGCGATGGCGAGGAATTCCGCCTGCAGCAGCAGCCACAGCGCCGCGGCGGTGAAGAAAGCGAGGACCAGGAACAGCGCGCCGTGCACGGGGTTGCGCGCGGTGATGACGGCGAGGCCCGAGATCAGCAGCACTGCGCCGAACAAGTAGAAGACTACGGCTTCGAACATTATTGTTGCCGCTTAACGGTAGCGGGCGTCGGCCGCCCGGTCGCGCGCGATCTGCTCCTCGTAACGATCGCCGACGGCGAGCAGCATCGGCTTGGTGTAATAGAGATCCCCCCTGCGCTCGCCGTGGTACTCCAGCACGTTGGTCTCGACGATGGCGTCCACCGGGCACGCTTCCTCGCAGAAGCCGCAGAAGATGCACTTCGTCAGGTCTATGTCGTAGCGCGTGGTGCGGCGCGTGCCGTCGGCGCGCTCGTCCGATTCGATGTGGATCGCGAGCGCCGGGCACACCGCCTCGCACAGCTTGCACGCGATGCAGCGCTCCTCGCCGTTCGGGTAGCGGCGCAGCGCGTGCAGCCCGCGGAAGCGCGGGCTGAGCGGCGTCTTGTCCTCCGGGAACTGCACGGTGATCTTGCGCGCGAAGAGGTAGCGCCCGGTCAGCGCCATGCCGCGCAGCAGCTCGAGCAGCAGGAACGAGCGGAAGAACTCGACGACCCGGGTCATACGAGACTCCATTGCCGACCCCCTGTTAAGGGGGTCATGAGCCGAAGGCGAATGGGGGGTTGGTTTTCAGAAAATTCAACCCCCCGCTCGTAAACTCGCTCCCCCCTTAACAGGGGGGCGGCAAACAATCGCATCTGCCTCAGCTCCATAGGTTCCAGGGCGTCTGCATCCAGGCGCCGATCACCACGATCCATACCAGCGTGACCGGAATGAACACCTTCCAGCCCAGGCGCATGATCTGGTCGTAGCGGTAGCGCGGGAAGGTGGCGCGGAACCACAGGAACAGCGACACGATGAAGAAGATCTTGATGAGCAGCCAGCCGAACGGCGGGACCCAGTTGAGCAGCGCCGAGTCGATCGGCGACTGCCAGCCGCCGAAGAACATGACCGCCGTGAGCGCGCTGATCAGCAGCATGTTCATGTACTCCGCGAGGAAGAACATCGCGAAGGTCATGCCCGAGTACTCGATCATGTGGCCCGCGACGATCTCGGACTCGCCTTCCACCACGTCGAACGGCGCGCGGTTGGTCTCGGCGACGCCCGAGACGAAGTACACCACCACCATGGGCAGCAGCGGCAGCCAGTTCCAGGAAAGGAAGTTGGCCCCGTGGTCGGCGAAGTAGCCGCGCCCCTGGCTCTCGACGATGTCCGAGAGGTTGAGGCTGCCCGAGACCATGAGGACCACCACCAGGGCGAAGCCCATCGCGAGCTCGTAGGACACCATCTGCGCCGCCGAGCGCATCGCGCCGAGGAAGGCGTACTTGGAGTTCGACGCCCAGCCGGCGACGATGACGCCGTACACGCTCATCGAGGAGAGCGCCAGGATATAGAGCAGCCCGGCGTTGATGTCCGAGAGCACCGTTTCGGGAGCGAAGGGAATGACCGCCCAGGCGGCGAGCGCCGGCGTGATCATCACGATCGGCGCAAGGATATAGAGCGCCTTGCTCGCTTTCGTCGGAAGGATGATTTCCTTGAAGAGCAGCTTCACCGCGTCGGCGATGGGCTGCAGCAACCCCAGCGGGCCGACCCGGTTGGGCCCGATGCGGATCTGCATCCAGCCGATGAGCTTGCGCTCCCAGAGCGTCATGTACGCGACCGCGCCCATGAGCGGCAGCACGATCGCGATGATGAAGGCGAGGCTGTAGACCGTCACGCCGATCGGCGGCCCCCATACCGGGCCGAAGAGCGACTCCGCCGTGCTCTGGAACCAGTTCACTAGGCCGCCCTCCCGACCGCCACCTTCTCGAGTGCGAGCGTGCCGAACATCGGTCCGATCGGCGCCGTGGAGGGATGCGCGGCGGCGATGCGCACGCAATCGTCGGGCAGCTTGTCGTCCAGCGCCGCGGCGATCTTCACTCCGTTCACCGCGACCGGCTGTCCGGCCGCGACCCCGAGTCTTGCGAGCAGGCGCGAGTTCATCCACGCCCTCGGCGGTCTCGCGTCGCGCGTCTTCTGCAGCGGCGGCGAGCGCCGCGCCAGCGGATCGGCGAAATAGATCGGCACGTCGGCGATGCGCTGTATGCCGGAAACGGGATTGCCTTGTTCTACTGCAAGATTGATTCGATTGGACAACCGCGAGGCCACGTCTGCGCCTTTGAGGCAGGCGCTGCGCACTTCCTCGAGGCTGTTCAACTCGAAGCCCGGCAGGTTGAGCAGGCTTCCCAGGACGCGCAGCACTTTCCAGCCGGGGCGCGCTTCGCCGAGCGCGTTCACCGTCGCCTGGAAGCTCTGCACGCGGCCCTCGGTGTTCACGAACGTGCCCGAGGACTCCGTAAACGGCGCGATCGGCAGCAGGACGTCGGCCACGTCGAGCGAATGCTTCCACGAGGTGAGCGACACGACGAAGCCCTGCTTGAGCGCGGCCAGCGTCTTCTGCGGATCGGCGCAGTCGAGCTCGGGCTCGACGTTCAGCAGCACGAATGCCTTCTTCTGCAGGATGGCATCGACGTTCGCGGTCGGCAGCCCCGCCAGGTAGCCGCCCACCGAATTCGCCGCTTCGCCGAGGAAGCCGAGCTTCGCGCCGGTCGCGTCGGCGAGCGCCTGCGCCGCGGCATGGATCGCCGCGGCCTGCGGATGCTGCTGGGCGAAATTGCCGAGCAGCACGGCCGCGTTCTTGCCGCCTTTAAGAGCGTCGACAAAAGAGGAAACCGAACGGGCAATTTCTGAAGGACGCACGATGGTGCGGCTGGCGACGGGCATCAGCCAGTCCTCGTCCACCGAATGCAGCATGTGCACCTTGGCGCCGCGCTTCGCCGCCTGGCGCAGCCGGTGCGCGAGCAGCGGCGCGTCCTTGCGCAGGAACGAGCCGGCCACCAGCACGCGGTCGAGGTTCTGGACCTCGGCGATCGGCATGCCGAGCCACGGAATGCCCGCGCGCTTGCCGTCGCCGGAGAAATCGGCGTGCCGCAGGCGGAAGTCGGCCGGCCCGAGTTTGCCGGCGAGGAACAGCTCCTCGAGCGCGGCATGCGGAGAGGCGAGCACGCCGAAGTCCTGGCCCTTCAAGCCGTCGATCACTGCGTCGAACGCCTGCTCCCAATCCGCTTCTTCCCACCGCCCGTTGCGCTTGACCATCGGCCGCGCGAGCCGGTCGGGGGAATTCAGGCCCTCGTAGGAGAAGCGGTCCTTGTCGGAGATCCAGCACTCGTTGAGCGCTTCGTTTTCGAGCGGCAGCACGCGCAGCACCTTGTTCTGCTTCACCTGCACGACGAGGTTCGAGCCCAGGCTGTCGTGCGGCGCGATCGACTTGCGGCGCGTGAGCTCCCACGTGCGCGCCTTGTAGCGGAACGGCTCGGAGGTGAGGGCACCCACCGGGCAGAGGTCGATCATGTTGCCGGAGAGCTCCGATTCCACCGCCCTGCCGACGAAGGACACGATTTCGGCGTTCTCGCCGCGGCCCGCCATGCCGAGCTCCATGATGCCGGCGATCTCCTGGCCGAAGCGCACGCAGCGCGTGCACTGGATGCAGCGGCTCATCTCCTCCGCGGCGACCAGGGGACCCAATTCTTTTCTTAGAACGACTCTTTTTTCTTCCGTGTAGCGCGAGTTGCTCATGCCGTAGCCCACGGCGAGGTCCTGCAGCTGGCATTCGCCGCCCTGGTCGCAGATCGGGCAATCGAGCGGGTGGTTGATGAGCAGGAACTCCATCACCCCGTTCTGCGCCTTCTTCGCGGCGGGCGAATGCGTCCAGACCTTCATGCCCTCGGCGACCGGCGTGGCGCAGGCCGGCATGGGCTTGGGCGCCTTCTCGACCTCGACCAGGCACATGCGGCAGTTCGCCGCGATGGAGAGCTTCTTGTGATAGCAGAAGTACGGGACGTAGATGCCGAGCCGGTTGGCCGCATCCATGACCGTCGCGCCCTGCGCGACTTCGACTTCTTTGCCGTCGACCTGGAGCTTGGGCATCAGGCGGCCTCGGCCATGTTTCTCACGACGTGGGGCTCATGGCGCGCGCCCACCCGGCCCCATTTTGGTTCTGCATCTTTTTGAACCAAGCACTGATTATGCTCGATGTGGTGCACGAACTCGTCGCGGAAGTGCTTGATGAAGCTCGTGACCGGAAGCGCCGCGGCGTCGCCCAGCGCGCAGATGGTGCGGCCGGCGATGTTGTTGGCCACGTCGTCGAGGAGCGCCAGGTCTTCCATCCGGCCGCCCCCGTTCTCGATGCGGTTCACGACGCGGTAGAGCCAGCCGGTGCCTTCGCGGCAGGGCGTGCACTGGCCGCAGGATTCCTCGAAGTAGAAGTACGACAGGCGCTCGAGCGCGCGCACCATGCAGGTGGAGTCGTCCATGACGATCACCGCGCCGGAGCCGAGCATCGAGCCCGCCTTCGCGATCGAGTCGTAATCCATGTCGGTCGCCATCATGATGCCCGCCGGCAGCACCGGCATGGATGAACCGCCGGGAATCACCGCCTTCAGCTTGTGGCCGCTACGCACCCCGCCCGCCATTTCAAGCAGCTTGGCGAACGGCGTGCCGAGCCGGACTTCGTAGTTGCCCGGCCGGTTGACGTGGCCGGTGACCGAGAAGAGCTTGGTGCCGCCGTTGTTGGGCCGGCCAAGCGCGAGATAGGCGTCGCCGCCGTTGCGCATGATCCACGGCACCGCAGCGAACGTCTCGGTGTTGTTGATGGTGGTGGGCTTGCCGTACAAGCCGTAGCTCGCCGGAAACGGCGGCTTGAAGCGCGGCTGGCCTCTCTTGCCTTCGATCGATTCGAGCAGCGCGGTCTCCTCGCCGCAGATGTAGGCGCCGTAGCCCGGATGCGCGTACATCTCGAAGCCGAAGTCCGAGCCGAGGATGCCCTTGCCGATGTAACCGGCCGCGTAGGCCTCGGCGAGCGCCTCTTCGTACTGCTTATAGAGATCCCATACCTCGCCGTGGATGTAGTTGTAGCCGGCGGTGGCGCGCATGGCGTAGCCGGCGATGAGCATTCCCTCGATCACCGAGTGCGGGTTGTAGCGCAGGAGATCGCGGTCCTTGCAGGTCCCCGGCTCGCCCTCGTCGGAGTTGCACACGACGTACATCGGGCCGGCGAAGTTCTTCGGCATGAAGGACCACTTGAGGCCCGTCGGGAAGCCGGCGCCGCCGCGTCCGCGCAGAGCGGACTTCTTCACTGCGGCGACGACATCCTCCGGTGTGATCTTTTCCTGGATGATTTTCCTGAGCGCCTGGTAGCCGTCGCGCGCCTCGTAGTCCTTGAGGCGCCAGTTGGCGCCGTCCAGGCCCTTCATCAGGATCGAGTCGGGTCCGTAATCGAGCGTCATTTGAGGCTCTCGATCAGCTGGTCGAGTTTTTCTTTCGACATGAAGTCGTGCATCTTCTTGTTGTTGACGAGCAGCACCGGCGCCATCGCGCAGGCGCCCATGCACTCGCCTTCTTTCAGGGTGAAGCGCCCGTCGGGCGTGGTTTCGTTGAAATCGATGCCGAGCTTCTCGCGCAGGTGATCGGCCGCCTCGAGCGATCCCTGCAGGCCGCACGGCAGGCAGGTGCAGAGCGTGAGCTTGTACTTGCCGGTCTTGTGCAGGTTGTACATCGAGTAGAACGTCGCCACCTCGTAAACCGCCACCGGCGGCATCTCGAGGTAGGCCGCGATGTAGTCCATCAGCTCCGTGGACAGCCAGCCTTTCTCGTCCTGCGCGATGATGAGCGCGCTCATCACCGCCGACTGCTTCTGCTCGGCCGGGTACTTCGCGATCTCTCGGTCGATTTTTCTGAGGGAGTCGGTAGTTAGCATGATTGACCTTGCTTCACCGGTCGACGTCTCCAAACACGATGTCGATCGTGCCGATGATCGCCACCGCGTCGGCGAGCATGTGGCCGCGCGCGAGCTCGTTCATCGCCGAGAGGTGATTGAAAGCCGGCGAGCGCAGCTTCATGCGATAGGGCTTGTTCGCGCCGTCGGAGATGAAGTACACGGCGAACTCGCCCTTGGGGTGCTCGATCGCGGCGTAGGCTTCGCCCTCGGGCACGTGCATGCCTTCGGTCACCAGCTTGAAGTGATGGATGAGCTGCTCCATGTCGTGCTTCATCTCGAAGCGCGAGGGCGGCGCGATCTTGTGGTTGTCGACGATCACCGGACCGGGATTCCCGCGCAGCCAGTCGATGCACTGCTTGACGATGCGGTTCGACTGGCGCATCTCCTCTACGCGCACCAGGTAGCGGTCGTAGGTGTCGCCGTTGACGCCGACCGGGATGTCGAAGTCCATGCGGTCATAGACCTCGTAGGGCTGCTTCTTGCGCAGGTCCCACTCGATGCCCGAGCCGCGCAGCATCACGCCGCTGAAGCCGAGCGCGAGCGCGCGCTCGGGCGACACCACGCCGATGCCCACCGTGCGCTGCTTCCAGATGCGGTTCTCGGTGAGCAGCGTCTCGTAGTCGTCGACCGCCTTGGGAAAGCGCTCGGTGAAGTCCTCGATGAAGTCGAGCAGCGAGCCGCGGCGGTTGCGGTTCAGCTCCTGGACGTCCTTCGCGCTCTTCCACTTCGACGTCTGGTACTGCGGCATCGAGTCGGGCAGGTCGCGGTACACGCCGCCCGGGCGGTAGTAGGCGGCGTGCATGCGCGCGCCGGAAACGGCCTCGTAGCAGTCGAGCAGGTCCTCGCGCTCGCGGAAGCAGTAGAGGAACACCGTCATCGCGCCCAGGTCCAGCGCCTGCGTGCCCAGGAACAGCAGGTGGTTCAGGATGCGCGTGATCTCGTCGAACATCACGCGGATGTACTTGGCGCGCTCCGGGATCCCGATGCCGAGGAGCTTCTCGACCGCGAGCACGTAGGCGTGCTCGTTGCACATCATGGAGATGTAGTCGAGCCGGTCCATGTACGGCAGGTTCTGCAGGTAGGTCTTGTGCTCGGCGAGCTTCTCGGTCGCGCGGTGCAGGAGGCCGATGTGCGGATCGGCGCGCTCGATCACCTCGCCGTCGAGCTCGAGCACCAGGCGCAGCACGCCGTGCGCGGCCGGGTGCTGCGGGCCGAAGTTGAGCGTGTAGTTGCGGATCTCGGCCATCAGTCTTTGCCGGCGTAGTTCTCTTCGCGCACGACGCGGGGCGTGACTTCCCGGGGATCGATGGTGACCGGCTGGTAGATCACGCGCTTCTGCTCCGGGTCGTAGCGCATCTCGACGTGACCGGACAGCGGGAAATCCTTGCGGAACGGGTGGCCGATGAAGCCGTAGTCGGTGAGGATGCGGCGCAGATCGGGATGGCCCTCGAACACGATGCCGAAAAGATCGAACGCCTCGCGCTCGTACCAGTTCACGCCCGGCCACACGTCGATAAGCGAGGGAAGAATCGGCAGCGCATCGTCCGGCGCGAAACTGCGCAGCCGCAGCCGCCAGTTGTGCGTCTGCGAGAGCAGGTGGCACACGGCGGCGAAGCGCGGCTGGCCTTCGCGCGGCTTCTCGCCGTACGCGGCGTAGTCGACGCCGCACAGATCCATCAGCTGCTCGAAGCGCAGCTCCGGATGATCGCGCAGCGTGCGCGCGGCGTTGAGGTAGTCCGCCGCTTTTACTTCCACGGTAATTTCGCCGAGCCGTTCGACGGGCGCGACGCCCAGGTGTTTCTGTACCGCGTCGTACAGGCGCTGGAGCTTGGGGGTCATCTATCGGGCGATCGTGCTCGTGCGCTTGATCTTGTTCTGCAGCTGGATGATTCCGTACAGCAGCGCCTCCGCGGTGGGCGGGCAGCCGGGCACGTAGATGTCCACCGGCACGACGCGATCGCAGCCGCGCACCACCGAGTACGAGTAGTGGTAATAGCCGCCGCCGTTGGCGCAGCTGCCCATGGAGATGACCCACTTCGGGTCGGGCATCTGGTCGTACACCTTGCGCAGCGCCGGCGCCATCTTGTTGCACAGCGTGCCGGCCACGATCATCACGTCGGACTGGCGCGGGCTTGGGCGGAACACCACGCCGAAGCGGTCGAGGTCGTAGCGCGCTGCGCCTGCGTGCATCATCTCGATCGCGCAGCAGGCAAGGCCGAAGGTCATGGGCCACAGGGAGCCGGTGCGCGTCCAGTTGATGAGCTTGTCCGCCGTCGTGGTGACGAAGCCCTGCTCCAGTACGCCCTCTACTCCCATTCAAGCGCCCCTTTCATCCATTCGTAGACAAAACCGACGACCAGTATTGCAAGGAAGATCATCATCGAAAGAAAGCCCGGGAAACCGATTTCGTTGATCACTGTCGCCCACGGAAAGAGAAACGCGATCTCGAGGTCGAACAGGATGAACAGGATCGCCACGAGGTAGTAGCGCACGTCGAACTTCATGCGCGCGTCCTCGAATGCTTCGAAGCCGCATTCGTAGGGCGACAGCTTCTCGGGGTTGGGACGGCTCGGGCCGAGCAGCTTGCCGAGCACCATCGGCACGATGCCAACGCCGATGCCGACGAGGATGAACAGCAGGATTGGAAAGTACTCAGCAAGCATAGGCTTGGTGCCCACGAGCAGACTCGAACTGCTACGGCTTTTTAGGCCACTAGCCCCTCAAGCTAGCGTGTCTACCAATTTCACCACGTGGGCGTGGTCGTAATTATCCTCTAAATATCATTGGGGTACGGATTTTTCGGGCTGCGGCGCCGAGGGCTTTTCGGGCTGCGCCGCAGGCTGAGCGGGCGGCGCCTTCTGCTGCGTCGCCGGCAGGCGATCCACCACGCTCTCCGCCTCGCCCGGCTTTTGCGCGACGAGGTAGGCGAGCGCGAGGCTCGTCAGGAAAAACACCGTGGCGAGCGCGGCCGTAGTGCGCGACAGGAAGTTCGCCGAGCCGGTCGCGCCGAACAGGCTGCCCGAGGCGCCGCCGCCGAATCCGGAGCCCATGTCCGCGCCCTTGCCGTGCTGAAGCAGGACGAGGCCGATGATGGCCGCCGCGACCAGGATGTGCACCACGATTGCCACGTTGAACCACATGCTCATGTACCGACCCTTTCACTGGCCGCCGCGGCTGCGGCGGCTTTCACTATGCCGATGAAGTCCTGCGCCAGCAGCGACGCGCCGCCGATTAACCCGCCGTCGATGTCGGGCATTGCAAAGAGCGCCGCCGCGTTCTGCGCTTTGACGCTGCCTCCATAGACGACGCGCATTTCGCCCGGAAGTTTCTTCCTCAGGAACGCGTGCACCGCCTGCGCCTGCTCGGGACTCGCGTTGCGACCTGTGCCGATGGCCCATACCGGCTCGTACGCGAGCACGGCCGGCGCCTTCGGATCGATGGCCACCGCGTCGAGCTGGCGCGCCACCACCTCTTCGGTGCGGCCCGCCTCCCGCGCCTCGAGCGTTTCGCCGACGCACAGGATCGGCGTCAGCCCGGCGCGCTGCGCGGCGGCGAACTTCGCGGCCACGCGCGCATCGCTTTCGCCGTAGAGCTGCCGGCGCTCGGAGTGCCCGACGATGACGTAGCGGCAGCCGAATTCGCGCAGCATGGCCGCCGACACCTCTCCCGTGAACGCGCCCTGCTCGTGCTCGCTCACGTTCTGGGCACCCCAGGCAAGCGCACTCCCCTTAAGCCGCTCGGAAACCTGCTGCAAGTACGGAAACGGAGCGCACACCGCGCATTCCACTGCGTTCGTGCCGGCGATCCCGGCGAGAAGCGCGTCGAGCAGCGCCTGATTCGCAGCCCGGCTGCCGTGCATCTTCCAGTTTCCAGCGACCAGCCGGTTGCGCGACATCGGGGTGAATTTTACCGCAGTCACACGTACACCGTGCGCGCCGCGTCGGCCGCGAGGCGCCTTGCGATCGACTCCATGATGCCGACGAGCCGGCGCATCGCCAGCTCGCGCACCGGCCGAAGCAGCGCGGGCAGGCGCACGCCGCGGCTGAGCGCGAGCGTCTCCTGCGCGTAGAGCCCGAGGATCTCGGCGAGCAGCCGCTCGAGCTCCCCGCGCGCGAACGCCGCGCGCAGCGCCTGCCGCGGCCTCTCGCCCTGCGGCCAGGCGGCGAGCACCCTTTGCGCGGCGCCAAACAGCCGCTCCATGCGCCGCATGCGCACCGGATCGATTTCCTGGTACGGGATGTCGATGCGGATCGGAAAGCGCATCGTCTGGCGGAGAAAATCGCGGTCGATCTCTTTCGCGCTCTGCAGCAGCTCAAGCAATATCTGCCTTCCATCGTCCTCCTGCCCTTCGGCGGCCCGGCGGATGATCAACGTGTCCTTTCGGACCTCCTTCGCCACGTTCGCCGCCAGGAAGTGCTCGAGATGCGGCAACGCGCCGGGCAGCGGCAGCGCCGAGCGCAGCGCGTCGACCGTGCGACGGCTGAATTCGCCCAGCAGGCGGCGGTTCAAGGCCGCGAGGGCTGCGGCTTGACCGCGCGGTGAAAACCGATCATTCCGCAAAAGATCGTCTTCGCGGCGACATCCGCATAGCCGACGTCCCGCAGGATCATCGACAGCTCTTCGGCGGAGTAGAACAGCTTCAGGGCCTGGATGAAGTACTGCTTGCAATTGAGCGCCTGCGGACCGCTGCGGAACAGGAATCCGGTGGCGGCGAGACAGGCGCGCAGATACGCGTAGTACAACGTCTCCACCACGCTGTTCGCGGGACGCAGCATGTCGCAGTGATGGAAGCGCCCGCCGGGCTTGAGCACGCGGAAGGCCTCCTCGGCGACACGCTTGATGCGCAGGTGGCGCGAGGCGTATTGCAGGGTCACGACATCGAAATGCCCGTCGGGAAACGGCAGACTGTGCACGTCGCCGATCACGCTGCGGATCTTCATTCCCTTGGCGGCCGCGCGCCGCTGGCCGACCTCCTGCATCGCGCCGCTGCGGTCCATGGCGTGCACCTCGAGCGCCGGCTCGCGGCCGAGCAGCGCGATGCCGATGGCATTCGTGCCCGCGCACAAATCGAGCACGCGCTGGCCGGGACGCACGTCCACGGTGGCCATGAAGCGGCGCAGGAACCAGTTCCACAGCCCCAGGCTGGCGACGTAGTTGGCGCGGTCGTAATAGGGAGCGACGTCGGCGAAGACGTCGTTCAGCTGCTCGGCCCATACGGCGCCGAAGTACTGCTCACGGACTGCTTCGCGGGAAGCGAGGGGGGGTGGGTTCATCAGTAACCTCCGGTCGAAGGGCATTAAAGCCGAGACTTCGGTGCGCCGTTTGACCTACCTCAAAACTGATGTCAAAGATATCCCAGCCACCGTGGCAGGAAAAGCACAATCGCGGGGACGAACGTAAGAACCAGCAGCATCGCGGTCATCGCGCCGACCAGCCACAGGCACCAGCCGAGGGTGGATTCCATCGGTATGCCCGCGAGCCGGCACGTCACCATGAGGTTCACCGCGGTGGGCGGGGTGAACTGCCCGATGGCGACGTTGATGGTGATGATGATCCCCAGCCACACCAGGTTCCAGCCGTAGGCCATGGCGACCGGAACGAGGAACGGGAGGAAGATGAAGTAGGTGGCGATGGCGTCGAGCGCCGTGCCCGCGACGAGCAGCATCGCCGTGATCGCGAGAAGCAGCCATACCTCGCTCGTGCCCGTGCCGGTAAGCCATTTTGCGAATTCGTTGAACACGCCGATGGTGTCCACCGCCCAGCCGAAGAGCGCGGCGAGGCCCACGATGAACAGGATCACCGCCGAGACTTCCGCCGACTCGGCAAGCAGATCCCACACCGCGCGCCAAGTCATCGAGCGGTAGACGCCGAGGGCGACAATGAGTCCGTACGCGACCGCCACCACCGCGGCTTCGGTCGGCGTGAACAAGCCCGAGCGCATGCCGCCGAGGATGATGACGGGCGCGAGCAATCCCCAGCCCGCTTCCCTGAGGCTTTGCCAGAAGGGCGGCGTCGCTTCTTCGTCGGCCCTGCCCCAGCCATGGATGCGGGCGAACGCCATCGAGGCGCCGATCAGCGTCGCGCCGGTGAGTATCCCCGGAATCAGCCCGGCGGCGAACAGCGCCTGCACGCTCGCCTGCGGCACGAGCACCGAGTAGATGATGAGCGCGATCGAGGGCGGAATCACGATCGCGGTCGAGCCGCCCGCGGCAATCAGCGTCGCGCTGAACGCCTTCGGATAGCCGGCGCGCGTCATGGCGGGAATCATGATCGCGCCGACCGCGGCGGCGTCCGCGGGTCCCGAGCCCGAGATTCCGCCGAGCACCATGCACACGAGCACTGCCGCGGCGGCGAGCCCGCCGGCGCGCTTGCCGACGATCGCTTCCGCGAGGCGCACGAGGCGCGCGGCGACTCCCGAGCGCTCGAAGATCATGCCGGCGAGGATGAAGACCGGAATCGCGATCAGCGGGTACTTGGCGATGCCGCTGTAAACCGTGGTGGGCACCGACATGATGCCCATCTTCGCCGCGACGATCGCCGCCACGGCGCCGAGCCCGAGCGCCACCGCGAGCGGCACGGCCGCGCACATCAGGAGGATGAAGACGCCGAAGAGCAGCCCGCTCATTTGTCTGCTGACCCCCTGTCAAGGGGGCGACTCACTTGCTCCTCAAGACAAAGAGGAACCCCTGAGCGATGCGCGCAAGGATAACAAGCGAAAGAATCGGCAGCCAGATGGTGTAGATCCATTGCTGCCAGCCAAGCCCCGGCGTCGTGACCTCCATGTCGTAGTCGTCCCACGCCATGCGCGTGCCGAACCACAGGAGCAGCCCCATCATGAGCGCGCTGCACGCCAGGCCGAAGAGCAGCCAGCGGCGCTTCCAGCGCCAGCCCAGCCTGTCGATGAAGTAGGTGACGGCCATCTGGTTGCCGTCGAGGAACGCCTTCGCCGAGCCGACGAAAGTCAGGAATACCAGGAGAAACACCGACACCTCCTCCGTGAAGGCGAAGGAGATGTCGGTGAGATAGCGCACGAGCACGTTCCCCAGGGTGATCAGGCAGATCGCCGCCATTGCGGCGGCGCCCAGGAAGCGCTCGACCCGGAAGCTCGCTCCCGGGGGCAGTGTCGGCGGCGAGGCGACTACTTCTTGCGGCTCGCGATCGATGCTTCCGCCTTCTTCACGAGCTCGGGACCGATCTGCTTCGCCCACTTGTCGTACACCGGTTTGGTGGTCTTGACGAAAGCCGCCCTCTCCTGCGGCGTGAGCTTCACCACTTTCACGCCCATGCCCTCGATCGACTTCACCACGGCGGGATCGGCGCCGGTCATGCCCTCGCGCGCGATCTGGAGGTTGTACTTGCCCGCCTCGATGGCGGCTTCGCGCACGATCTTGCGGTCCGCCGGCGTCCAGCTTTCCCACACCTCTTTATTCACCACGAAGATGAGCGGATCGGCGACGTAGCCCCACAGCGTGACGTTCTTCTGCCCCACGGTGTGCAGCTTCGCGGCGGTGAAGATGGTGAGCGGGTTCTCCTGGCCGTCGACCGCGCCGGAGGCGAGCGCAGGCTGCGCATCGGCCCAGCTCATCTGCGTCGGGTTGGCGCCGAGCGCGCTGAAGGTGTCGAGGAACAGCGGCGATCCGACCACGCGGAACTTCAGCCCCTTGAAGTCCTCGGGCTTGCGCAGCTCGCGCTTGGAGTTGGTCACCTCGCGGAAGCCGTTCTCGCCCCAGGCGAGCGGCACCACGCCGGCTCTTTCGAGCCGCGCGAAGATGTCCTTGCCGACCGGGCCCTTCGTCAGCGCGTCGATCGCGGCGTAGTCGGGCATCAGGAACGGCAGCGAAAAGAGGTTCAGCTCCTTGATCTGCGGCGACCAGTTGATGGTCGAGCCGATCGCCATGTCGATCACGCCCTGGCGGATGGCGGTGAACTCGCGCGTCTGGTCCCCCGCGACGAGCGACACGCCCGGATAGAGCTTCATGTTGATGCGGCCGTTCGTCTTCTGCCGCACGATCTCGCCCCAGCGCTCTCCCGCCTTGCCCCACGGGAAAGCCGTTCCCACAACGGTCGAAAGCCGGTATTCATTCTGGTACTTCGTCTGCGCGAACGCCGGCATCGCGGCGGCCGCAATGGCCAGCGCCGCGATCAGATGCCTCGTTTTCATGTCGTTCCCCTTCCTAGTTGAAATTATCCAACGCGCCGACGATGCGCTCGGCCGTGATGCGTGCCTCGTCTTCGAGCGGCTTCGCGTAGCCCACCGGAACGCGCGGCCCTCCGAGGCGCTTCACCCTCGCCCCGATGGCTTCGGCAATTGTAGCGGCGATTTCCGCGCCGAAGCCCGCGGCCTGCACCGCTTCGTGCACGACGAGCAACCTTTGCGTTTTATTAACTGAAGTCAAAACCGTTTCCCGGTCCCAGGGCCATAACGTACGAAGATCGATTACCTCGACCGAGCGCTTGGATTTCTGCGCCGCCTCGAGTGCGGCATGGAGCGTGCGCGACCAGGTCACCAGCGTCACCTCGCTGCCGCTTTTCAAAATCCTCGCCTTGCCGAGCGGCACGCCCTCCGCGGCCACCTCGCCGCGGAGGCCCCACAGCTCCTTGTGCTCCATGTAGATCACCGGGTCGCCGCACTCGATCGCGTGCGCGAGCAAGCCGTAGTTGTCCTGCGCAGTGGCCGGCGTCGCCACCACGAGGCCGGGGATGTGCGCGAACCAGGCTTCGAGGCTCTGCGAATGCTGCGCGGCCGAGCCGCTCCACAACCCGATCGGCATGCGCGCCACCAGCCCCACGCGACCCTGACCGCCGAACATGTAGCGCGCCTTCGCCGCCTGGTTGACAATCTCGTCCATCGCGCACAGCGCGAAATCGACCACGCGCATCTCCACCACCGGCTTCAGCCCGGCGAGCGCCATGCCGACCGCGGCGCCCATGATCGTCGCCTCGGAAATCGGCGTGTCGATCACGCGCGCGGCGCCGAATTCCTTCTGCAGCCCCTTGTACTGCTGGAAGATGCCGCCGCGCCCGACGTCCTCGCCGAGCACGACGACCTTGTCGTCCTTCGCCATGGCCTGCCGCACCGCAAGGCACGAAGCTTCGGCGTAGCTCATCAGCGCCATTGGCCCGACCCCGTGTCCTGAACGTCCTGGTACGCCTCGACAGCCGGCGGCCATGGCGCTGCCGCCGCGATCTCGAGCGCGCGCTTGACCTCGTTTTCCGCTGCTTCGCGGATTCTTCTCGCGTCCTCCGGCGGAAGATTTTTGCCGGCAAGGATCAGCGGATCGTTCTCGAGAGCCCGCGAGAGCTCTCCTCCATCGCGGTAGGCCGCCGGGTCGACGGATACATGACCCTTGAAGCGGTAGGTAATCGCGTGAAGGAATTGCGGACCCTCGCCTCTCCTCACCTTCTCGAGCAGCCCGGCGGCTTCCTGATCTACGGTAAAGACATCGTTGCCATCGACCTGCTCGCCCGGAACGCCGATGGCGCGCGCGCGAGCAAGCGCGCCCTCGCCCGCCGTCATCGTGTCGGTCGCGGTGGTGGCCGACCAGCGATTGTCTTCGCAAATGAAGAGTAGCGGCAGTGCGTGAATCGCCGCCCAATTGAGCGCCTCGAGGAACGGGCCGCGGTTGACCGCGCCGTCGCCGAAGAAGCAGGCGACGATGCGCTTCTCGCCGCGGATCTTGATCGCATGCGCCGCGCCCACCGCGATCGGCATGCCGGCGGCCACCACCCCGTTCGCGCCGAGCATTCCGACCGAAAAGTCGGCGATGTGCATCGAGCCGCCCTTGCCGCGGTTGAAGCCGGTCGCGCGGCCGAAGAGCTCGCACATCATGCGCTCCATCGACGCGCCCTTGGCCAGCGTGTGGCCGTGGCCGCGGTGTGTCGAGGTAATGAAGTCTTCCTTGCGCAGGTTCACGCATACACCGGCCGCCACCGCTTCTTGGCCAGTGGAAAGGTGCAGCGGCCCGCGTACCTGGGCCTGCGACAGGCTCGCGCCGAACGCGGCCACGCCGCCTTTCGACGCTTCCTCGGCCGCGTTCTCGAACGCGCGGATGCGCGCCATCGTGCGATACAGCGCGCGCGCTCTTTCTTCGGATGAGATAACCTAGTCCCCTTTAGGCAGAAGTTTACCGAATCGACATGGTCGAGAAACTGAATTCAGGCGACGTTTTTCCCAGGATGACGCTGAAGCTCGTCGACGGCGGCACGCTCGAGTTGCCGGACGGTCTCGACGCAAAGTACAAAATCGTCCTCTTCTACCGCGGCCACTGGTGACCGTATTGCAGGCGGCAGTTGGCCGCCTTCGAAAAAGCGAAGCAGGACCTGGCGGCGGTCGGCGCCAAAGTCGTCGCGGCGAGCGTCGATCCGCTCGATAAGGCAAAGGAAGTCGCCGATACCGTGTCGTTCCCGGTCGCCTATGGCGCCACGCGCGAGACCGCGGACCGCATCGGCGCGTGGTGGGAAGACCGGCGCAGCATCATCCAGCCCTCGGAGTTCGTGCTGGGTGCGGACGGCAAGGTGCGCAGCTCGACCTATAGCTCCGGTCCCATCGGCCGCATCGAGCCGGCCGACGTCGTCAAGCTCATCAACTTCTACGAAAAGCAGACGAAAAAGTAGCGGAGAGTTTGGCTTCCTGCGTTTGGCGGGCCGAAAGCCTTACAGGGCGAATGTAAGGTTTCGCGGCGCGGCGAGGTCTTAACTGCCAAGTTGACCGAAAAAATCCTCCCTTCCGAGCTGGCCGAGCACCGCCCCTACCTGCTCAAGTTCGCGGTGCTTCAGGTCGGGCGGAAAGAAATCGCGGAAGACCTCGTCCAGGAAGTGCTGCTCGCGGCACTCAAGGGTGTCGACGGCTTTTCCGGCAGGTCCTCCGTGCGCACCTGGCTCACCGCGATTCTCCTCAACAAGGTCGCCGATCACCGGCGCCTCGCCGCGCGCGAGGTGTCGATCGAAGCGCAGGAGCAGGCGCTGGGAACGGACAGCGTCGAGGCGATGTTCCAGGCGAACGGCCGCTACGCCAGCATGCCGCAGGAATGGCGCAGCCCGGAGGAGTCGCTCACCGACAAGCGGTTCTTCGACGCGCTGGAGGCTTGCCTGAGGCGGCTATCCGAGCTGGGAAAGCAGGTCTTTCTCCTGCGCGAGCTCATGGGGCTTTCCATCGAAGAAATATGCAAGGAGCTCGGGGTTACCACGACGAACTGTCACGTGCTGCTTCATCGCGGTCGCATGCGGCTGCGAAGCTGCCTGGAGGACGGGTGGTTCGCCGGGCGGCGCGACCGGTAAGGCCCTTTCCACCATGCTTAGCTGCAAAGACGTCAGCACTCTCCTTTCCGACCGGCTGGATCGAAAACTCAGCTTGAGGGAACGCATCAGCCTGCGCATACACCTCGCGATGTGCACCGGCTGCTCGCGGGTGGAGCGTCAGCTCGAATTCCTGCGCGAGGCGCTCTCCGGGCTCGTCAAGCCGCCCGACCGGGATTAAAGCCGAGCGGTTTCAGTCGGAACGTCGACTTCTCTTGGTCGGATGCGATGGCCGAGACCTTACAGGACGTTCATCAAGCAAATCTCGACGCGCGCGCATGAAATGGCATGCACGCAGGCACGACTGATCAATACCCGTCCGACGTGGATGGCAACCATCAAAGGAGATCGACATGAAAACGTTTTCACTGAAAACCATTGCTCTTGCTCTCTCGCTCGCTACCACGGGCGCCTTCGGCGCGGACTACGGCGCGCCTTTCGAGCAGACGCAGTTCGATCGCGCGCTCAATGCGCCGCAAACAGCCGCCTCGCAAGCCGCTTCGAGCGGGGCGACGGTCATTACCTCCCGCGGCGGGCTGGCGAGCGGCGTGTGGGCGAATGATCAGAACTTCATCGCCCCGGCGCTGTAGCGACCCGTCATGCGGCGCGGCATCCCGCCGCGCCGCTTAAGTCGACTAAGAGTTATGCCCCCACATGGACGGCATAACTCACCAAGCTCATATGAAATCGCTCACATTGAAATCCATCGTCGTCACCGCCGTCTTTGCGGCAACTGGCGCCTTCGGCGCCGAGACAGGGCTGCCCTTCGAGCAGACGCAATTCGATCGCGCGCCATCCAACGTACCGCATCGCTGCCGCGCCGGCGCAATAGCGAGCGCGTCGAACACGCTCGCTTACAGCGCATCGCGCTGGAAATCCGCCCCGCAAGGGCGGGGCTGCGGCAGAACGACGCGGCTTCCTTTGACGCAGATCAATCTCACTTTGTAAGAATCTCGCCGGCGCCGCGTCCAACGTGCGGTGGACTCGTGCAAAAGCATCTCTCGGCTCGTCTCTGCCGGCCTGGATCGAAAGCTGACTGCCGGAGAGCGCGTGCGTATCCGGATTCATCTGCTGTTCTGCAAACACTGCAGGATCGTCGAGCGCCAGTACTTAGCCCTTCGACGCTTCGTGAGGCACCTGGCCGAAGCGCTGGAAAAAGACCGGTGAAGTCGCGTTGCCGCAATCTGCCGAGCCACCTCGTGGATGTCCATTCACCCAAAGGAGATCAGCGCATGGCTGTCGAGATCAGATTCACCAAGGAAGGCCCAATCGAGATCAAGGGGCAGGTCACGCTCCACGCTCACGACGGGCGGGTCGTGCAGGCGAAGCCGGGCGATGCGGTCTACTTGTGCCGCTGCGGCGCATCGATGGCGAAGCCTTTCTGCGACGGCGCGCATGCCGCGATCGCCTTCGACGGCAGCCTGGCGTAACGGATCAGCTGCTCTCGGACACCGGATTACCGCGCGGGTCGCCGTTGCCAGAGAAGCGGAACCAGGAATCCGGCAACGCAGATGGCCAAACCGTAAAGATTGGCGCCAAGAAGCAGCGCGTACTTGCCGGTCCCGATCGCCCATGACTGCGGGACGGCGCCCAGCGCAACCAGCGCGCCGACAGCGACGCCGGGCCAGAAGGCAAGATGGAAGCTCCAGGGCGAATAACGGACCAGCGGCGCGAGCAGAAACACGGGGGCGAGCCCCATCACCATCGTGCCGCTGACCGTGGTTGCCTTGAGGATGTCAGTGCCCGCGATCATTGGGAGGTTGCCAAGCAGGGCGAAGGCCACCATGGTCCAAAGGCCGATCCTGATCGCATGCCTGCCCGGCTCGCGCCCCGCAAGCAGCGGCAGCTCCTGCCCAATCGACTTCGATATCGAAGCGAAAGTGGAGTCGAGCGTCGAGCCCGCCGCGACGATCATGATGCCGGTCATCAACAGATAAGGCAGCACCCCGAAAGCGCGCGCCACTGCGCCCGGCATGTTGTCGCCGGCAGGCAAACCCTCCAGCCGTGCATGCACCCCGACAAGGCTGAAAGCGAATATGCACACGAAGCCTGCAATTCCCGCGAGGATCATGGTGCGCAGCATGCTCTTCTCCTCGGTGATGAAGCCGCGGTCGGTAAGGACCGGATCGTGGAATGGATACGACAACACCTGTAGCAGCGCCACCAGCAGCAGGTCCACGCCGGCATCGAGGCGAAAGTCGCCGGCGCGGAGCAGGTTGCCCGCTCCATGTTGCGGCAGCACGAGAAACAGCACTGCAGCGAGAACTACGACGAACAGCACCGCCTGGATGACGTCGGTCGCGATCGAGCTGCGAAGGCCGCCTTTAAGACTGTAGAAAAGCGTGGCCGCCGTAAAAAGCAGCGCCGCACCGATGAACGGCCATTCGCCCGGCCTGCCGTAATAGGCGCCCACCACCGCGGTGTTGCTCCACACCTCGTTGTACAGCCGGATGAGGATCGCGATAGTGAACGCGACGGCGGCGAGCCGGCCGTACCGGCCGATGAGAAACGGCACCAGGCCGGTCGCGCCGTGGCGCGTGCGCAGCCGGTAGATGACGATGCCGGCTACGGGGATGGACAGCCAGTAGGCGGCGTAGGCGAGGCCGCCGACGATGCCGTACGCGGCACCGAGATTCGCCGCGTTCGTAACCGACTTGGCAAAAATCCAGCTGATAAAGATGCTGCAGGTCAGCGCCCACTCGGATGCGGGCCGGCCCGCCTCGTCCGTGCCCCGGAAAAACGCGGTGGCGGTGCGGGCCGTTGGGGACACGACATACATGAGCGTGCCGTAGAGCAGCAGGAAACCCCAGAAGAATGCTGCAAAAGCAGGCTCGATCATTTTGGGACACCGGGTCGGAATGTCCTTGGTCGCGGTCGCCCCGGCTCCGCTTACACGTCGACGGCTTCAGGCATCTCGACGACGCACCAGCGTTATGCCGGCGCCGGCTCGGTTACATAGCTGAGCTTCTGCCAGTCAAGCGCCTTGAAATCGAGCGTGCCGGAGAGCGCGGGCTTGACGATGGCGAAGTACGGCGAGATGTCGAAATCGCGCGGCGCGATCAGGCTGTGGTGGCGGACATGCAGGATTTCCCGGTAGCAGTCGCTGCAGGCGGGATCGTCGAGCTTCTCGAGGATGATTTCCGGAAGGATCGGATAGCCCACGGATTCGAACGCCTGCGCGATGAGGGTGGAACAAATCGCCCGGGTTGGATCGCCGCTGCCCAGGGCGATCAGGCGCCGGCGAAAGCGGGAGGGCACCGGCGGCGTCGGAAAGAGATAGCGCGCGAGATCGATGACGTTCTTGAGATCGTATTTGTGGCCGGCGCGCGCGATCGCGTGCTCGAGCACTTTGGCGATCTGCGCGGGCGCGAGGCCCACGGGCCGGCAGATGCGCGTGGCGAACCGCGCGTAGTCTGCGAGCGCTACGGCGCGCACCCCGTCGACCACGTCCGCCTCGATGAGCGTGTGGAGGTTGCCGCGGCCATCGCGCGTTCCGAGCGCGTCGCCGATATAGAGCGCCGCGTGCGACCAGGTGGACTGGGTGAGGTACTTGATCGCCGTCGCGATCCGGGTATTGCCGTCGACGAGAAGCACGTCCCCGGGCCGCAGCGCATTCGCCACTGCCTCGGGAGGGTCGATCGCGACCTGCGTGCTGCGCCGGCCTGGCGCCGAAAGATATCGGGCAAGTCCCCGGCCCATCCAGTCGAGCGCAAAGCCCACAGGCGTTTTCTCCTTGGCTATTTGGTCGGTGCTGCTCGTGCGCCTCTTACACTTCGCGGTTTGTTAACCAAAATCAACGATCGCCTGTAAGGACCTCGCCAGGATGGCGTCTAAGACGCAAAGAGGAGCAAGACCTGGTCAGATTGGCCGATTTGCCCGAGCCCGAGCGCGCGCATCTCCTGGAAATGGCCGGGAGGGCGCCGCGCTTCAGCGACCGTCCCTGGGTGCGAAGCGCGCCGCTCGCCCGCTGCCGGATCGCGCTCGTGACCACGGCGGGGCTGCACCGCGCGAGCGATCGGCCGTTCAGCTTCGTCCCGGGGACGGAGTATCGGGTGATCCCCGGAGACACGCCGGCGGCAGAGCTCACGATGAGCCACGTCTCGGTCAACTTCGACCGCAGCGGCTTCCATGCCGACCTCAACGTCGTTTTTCCCGTCGACCGGCTGGCGGAGCTGGCGCAGGAAGGCTTCATCGGCTCGATCGCGCAGTATCACTACTCGTTCATGGGCGCGGCCTGGCCGCCGACGCGCTTCGAGGCGAGCGCAAAGGAGCTGGCGGGGTTGCTGAAGAAGGATCGCGTCGACGCCATTCTCCTCACCCCGGTCTGACCGAACTGCACGTGCGCCGTGAGCGCACTTGCCCGGTACTTCGAGCGCGAAGGCCTCGCGACGACGCACGTCAGCCTCGTGCGCGAGCACACCGAAGTCATGCAGCCGCCGCGCGCCCTGTGGGTGCCGTTCATGCTGGGCCGGCCGTTCGGGGCGCCGAATGCGCCGGACTTCCAGCGCAAGGTGCTCGTCGCAGCGCTGCGCCTTCTCGAAGCCGAGCGGGGACCGGTGCTCGAGGAGTTTCCCGAGGACGCTCCGGGAAGCGCCCAGGAAGACGAGCCGCAGGGGCTCGCCTGCCCGATCAACCTCGGCCCGCGCGCCGCGGGCGACGATCCGGCCGCGCAGGTGCTCGGCGAGATCGCCCAGCTGCAGCCCTGGCACGACATCGCCGTGCAGCGCAGCGGGCGCGCCGCAGGACTGACCGGCGTCGGCGTGGAGGAGCTTGCGCGCTTTGCGGTTTCGTACCTCGGCGCCTCGCCGCGGCCGAGTTACGACCCGAACATGTCTGCTGCGGAGGCGCTGAAGCGCGCGTGCGACGACTTGAAAGCGTTCTACCTGGCCGCGGCTTCCGCGCAGCCCGGGAACAGCGGCGCCGCGGCGCTCGAGCAGTGGTTCTGGCGTGAAACGGCGGCGGGCAAGCTGTTCCTGCTGCTGAGGCAAGCCTGCCTCGAGAGCGCCGACAAGAGCCTGCGGACGCTCGGCGAGAAATTGCTGGTGCCGCGCGTCATCGCAGGCGCCCGGTAGAAAGGCTCTCGATGATCGGGCATCCGCGCCCGGCCCTGCCCGAGCGGCAGGCGCGGATCAGCTTGTCCAGCGCCGAGCGGATGCCGCGCAGGTCGGCGATCTTCTTCTCGACCAGGCGCTTTTTCTGCTCGGCAAAACTGCGCGTTTCCGCGCAGTGCTCGCCCGCCGAAAGCTCGAGAAGCAGCTTGACCTCCTCCAGGGAAAATCCGAGGCCCTGGGCGCGCTTGATGAAGCGCAGGCGGCTGACTGCATCTTTCCCATAGCGCCGCACCGAACCGTAGTCCCGCTCCGGCGTAGGCATGAGCCCGAGGCGCTGGTAGTAGCGGATGGTCTCAAGATGCACGCCGGCCATTTCCGCGAGGCGGCCGATCTTGATGTCCGCTGCAGCCTCGCGTGCCATGCCGAAAGCCCTTGATCCCGTAGTCGGCTACGGCAATAAGCTTACGCGTGTCGAGGCTCTCACCGCAAAGGAATTCGGATTGCAGAGCTCGTTACAGGAAACCGCAGCGCCGCAAATCGACAAGGGGGCGAAGGCACCGGCCTCGGAATCGGTCGCGCTCACCACGGGCGGTGTCGCGGCTTTGCTCACCGGCGCGTGCTGCGTCGCGCCACTCTTCCTGGTCAGCGTTGGGATCGGCGGCGCGTGGCTCGCGAACCTAAGAGCGCTGGCGCCGTACCGATGGGTGTTCATCGGCGTTGCGCTCGTTGCGCTCGCATTCGCATGGAAGCGCATCTACCGCCCGGCAGCAGAGTGCAAGCCGGGCGAGCTCTGCGCGCTCCCGCAGGCGAAGCGCGGCTACAAGATCGGCTTTGGGGCCGTAGCGCTGCTGCTGCTTTTCATGGCGGCCTATCCGTACTTCGCGCCGCTCTTTTACTGAATTACTGGAAGGAGATGACCTTGAAAATTCTTCGCAACGCCGTTCTCGCCGCGATCCTCGCCTTGGCCTCGTCGGCCGCTTTGGCGATGAAGACCGTCACGCTTTCCGTTCCAGACATGAGCTGCTCGACGTGTCCGATCCAGGTGAAGAAGGCGCTTTCAAGAGTCCCGGGTGTCTCCGAAGCCTCCGCGAGCCTCGAGAAAAAGGAAGCCATCGTCACGTACGACGACAGCAAAACAAATGTCGAGGCGCTGATGAAGGCGACCGCGGGCATCGGCTTTCCTTCCACCGTGAAGAAGTAGGAGCGCATCATGTCCGAAACGCTCGCCCTGCAGGTCAAGGGCATGACGTGCGACTCCTGCGCCCGCCATGTCGAAGAGGCGCTTGCCAAGGTGCCGGGCGTAAAGCGCGCGCAGGTTTCCTACCCGGAAGGCACGGCGCGGGTGTCGGCGCCTCCGGGAATCGACCCTCGCGTCCTGATCGCTGCTGTCAAAGCGTCGGGGTACGCAGCGGCCGCTGAGAGAGGCGCCGGGTCGTCCGGCGCGGGCACGGGCTTATTGGAACGGACGCGCGACTGGCTGCGAAAACCAGCCAACAAGCACGCTTCGGGCGCGAGTAGCCTGCGCGTGGCGATCATCGGCACGGGCGGCGCCGCGATGGCGGCGGCGATTCGCGCAGCCGGGGAAGGCGCGCATGTGACGCTCGTCGAGCGCGGCACGCTGGGCGGCACCTGCGTCAACGTCGGCTGCGTCCCGTCCAAGATCATGATCCGCGCCGCGCACATCGCTCACGTGCGGGCGGCGAGCCCGTTCGATGACGGCATTACGGCGGCTCCTCCGAGCATCGATCGCAGGCGGTTGCTTGCACAACAGCAGGCGCGCGTAGAGGAGCTGCGCCAGGCGAAATACCAGGCCGTGCTGGCGGGCTACCCGAACATCGCGCTCATCAAGGGCGAGGCGCGTTTTATCGATGCGCGCACCCTCGCCGTGAAGACCGGCCAAAGCGAGACGCGCATCGCGTTCGACCGTGCGCTCATTGCCACCGGCGCGAGCCCCATGATTCCTCCTGTTCCCGGCTTGAGGGAGACCCCGTACTGGACCTCCGAGGATGCGCTTGCGAGCCCGGAGATCCCGCCGCGGCTGGCGGTGATCGGCTCCTCGGTGATCGCCGCGGAGCTCGCCCAGGCGTTTGCGCGGCTCGGCAGCAAGGTCACCCTCCTTGCACGACGCACGCTTTTCTTTCGCGAGGACCCGCTGATCGGCGAGACGCTGGCCCAGGCGTTCGCCGATGAAGGCATCGAAGTCATGGATCACACCCAGGCGCAAGCGGCGCGCTACCAGGCCGGTGAATTCATTCTCGACACCAACCGGGGCGAGATGCGCGCCGAAAAGCTTCTTGTCGCCACGGGAAGAGGGCCTAATACCGCCGGCCTCGGTCTAGAAGCAGCCGGGGTGCGCCTCGACGCGCGCGGTGCCGCCGCCGTCAACGAGCGGCTCGAAACGAGCGCGCCGGGGATCTACGCCGCCGGCGACTGCACGGACCAGCCGCAGTTCGTCTACGTGGCAGCGGCTGGCGGCACGCGCGCCGCCGCCAACATGCTGGGCGGCCAGGCATCGCTCGATTTGTCGGCCATGCCCGCCGTGGTGTTCACCGATCCGCAGGTCGCGACGGTCGGCCTGAGCGAGGCGCAGGCGCGCGCGCGGAACATCGAGACCGACAGCCGCGTCCTCACGCTGGACAACGTCCCGAGGGCGCTCGTGAATTTCGACACCCGCGGCTTCATCAAGGTGGTCGCCGAGGCGGGCTCCGGACGACTGCTCGGCGTGCAAGCCGTCGCCGCCGAGGCCGGCGAGCTGATCCAGAGCGCGGCGCTCGCGCTGCGCGCGCGCATGACCGTGGCGGATCTCGCCGATCAGCTCTTTCCCTATCTCACCATGGTCGAGGGACTGAAGCTCGCGGCGCAGACCTTCACCAGGGACGTGAAACAGCTTTCCTGCTGCGCAGGCTAGCGCATGCTCGATCATGCAAAGCAACTCGCCAGCACGCTTGGCGCAGCATTCGCGGCCGCCTGCTGCCTCGGCGCGACCGCAGCGGTATCGGCGCTCACTGCCATCGGCGCCGGGTTCCTGATCAACGACGCATTTCTCATTCCGCTGTACGTTTTGCTTCTCGCCTTGAGCCTGTGGCTGCTCTACCGTTCCGCGAAAGCCCACGGCGGTCTTGCTCCCTTCTGGGTCGGCGCCGGCGGAGTAACCGTTGCGCTTGCCGGCCTGTGGATCAATCCGATTCTGGTTTACGCCGGCCTTCTCGCCATCATTGCGGGCAATGTAGGTGACTTTTTGCGCGGACGGCGCCGGACCGCGAGAGCTGTATGAAAATTCCTTAGCGGCGCGTCGTTTGGCCGACGCGCAGGCCAAGCTTCGGGATCTGCAACGGATCGAAGGCGTGCTGTGCGACCTGCTGCGGCGCTGCGACGTCGCCGAGGGACGGGTCCGCCGTCCGTTGATCGCCTCGCTGCACGCCTGGGGACCTGGAGGGCTGACGCCATGAACCGAGCATCGCCAGAGTCGGATAGCGGCAATTCCGCGCAAGATACCAAGGACAATCGGATGGGGCTCGCTCCGGTATTCGCCGCCGCCGTGGGCGCGGCGTGCTGTCTCGCGGTGCCTGCGCTGGTCGGTCTATTTGCCGGCGGCGCGGGCGCAGCGGCGTCGAGCGGCGGTCCGGGATTGCTTTCACTTCTTATCATCGGATTTGCGCTCGGGGGAGTTCTTGTCGTAGCGCTCCATTACGTGCGTGCTTCAAGGCGGGGCGCGGATGAGTCGTCTCACGCGGAGACCCGGCAGCGCGGCGAATCCGAATCCATCCGGTAAGCTCCATCCGGACGTCGTTCTAGCTTTCTCCGGGCAGCGGCCGATGGCCAAGCGAGACAACGGCCGCAAGCGCCTTGAACGTCACCGGGTCCAGAAAATCGCGGCCCGCGTCCAGCAATGCAGTGGCAATCTGCTCGCGCCGCGTCGAAGGGCAAGTCGGCGATGCGGCTGCGAGCGCTCGGGCACAGGCGTCTTCCAGCCGTTCGGCAAGACGCCCGGCCGCACTTGCAGATACCGATATGTCTTGTTCGAGCCTGCGTATCAGGCGCGCCGCGATCACGCGGGCCTCCTCCGCGCTCAGGTCCTGCATTTGCATCGGGCGATACCACCCGCCAGCCGCAAAGGAATCGCAGCTGCGCTGGTACTCCGGACCTTTCAGCTCAAGGCCGGCGACGCCATGCCGGCGCAGGGTCGATAGCACCCGTTCGGGATCGCATGCCTCATCGGCCCAGACGACTCCGAGGACCGTTCCATCGCGACTGAGCCAGGCTTCGCGTACACCGGGCTCTCGCTCCAATTCGGCGAGGACCGGCCTTGCCCTCGTGCCGCAGCCGATGTGCGACGCGGCCTCGCACACCAAGGGCACGCGGAAGAAGCTGATTCTTGACATGGCGGGCAAACTATCGCTCATAGGCGCGCCGGATTTACGTCCCGTGGTAATAGGAGAGAAGAGCGTAAACCCGGAGCGAGGTACGGAGTCAACGAACCGAAAGCCGCGACCGGGCAGCTACTCGCTGCCCGACCGGCGCTGGGCGATGCCGGCCTCGAGAGCGCCCAGGATCGGGCAGTCGTCGAGCGGCTTCTTGTCGCGTGAGCAGATCTCGATCAGTGCCGAGAGCGCCTGGGACATCGCCTTGAGGGCCTTGACCTTGGTCTCGAGCTGCAGCTTCTTCTCTATGGCGAGCTTGAACACATCGTCGCAGCACGCCGCGTCATCGCTGCGCAGCTCCAGCAGCTCGCGTATCTCCGCCAAGGAAAAGCCGCACTCCTGCGCGTGCTTGATGAAGCCCAGGCGGCGCACCGCCTCCTCGGTATAGAGCCGGTAGCCGGACTCGCTTTTTCGCGCCGGCCGGATGAGGCCCTCGCGCTCGTAAAAGCGGATCGTGTCGGTAGTGACCAGCGCCTGTTCCGCGACCTTGCCAATGGTGAGCATCGTCATGCGGTTGTTCCTGAAGGGATTGATGAGCCCGCGTTTGATTGCGCTCAAGTGCCCCTATCGCGTTTCTTCCGTCCGGACAATCGCCTTCCCGGGGGTAAACCCGGAATCAGTGATGGTCTTCTTGATCCTGTCCACGTCCGGCTTCTCGCCTGGGCCCGACGGGCAGGCTGGTCCAGGACGATGCACCAACCAGGCTGCGAGCAGCAGAACCGCGCCCGAGCCCAGGAATATCCACTCCTTTTGCTCGCTCAACGAGATGAGGAAGGGAACGCTGCTGGTCAGCGCCGCGACGGCCGCCCCGAATCCCAGCGTCACCAGCAAAAGCGGGAGCGCACAGCAGATCAAGGTCCCGAGGCTCGCAAAAAGGGCGAGCCGGCTCGTTGCGCTCGCTTGGCCGTTCACAAGGCGAGCTCGGGGATCACGATGAAATAGGCGTTCAGCATGTACAGACCCGCCAGGATCAGCAGCACGCCGCCCGCGATTTCGAACGCCTTTTGCGAGTGGCTCAAGACTTTGAGCGTTTCCAGCCAACCGACCGCCACCGCGCCGGCAAGGATCGGCACCGCGCGGCCGAACGCAAAGGAAGTCAGAAGCGTCATACCGAAGAACGGCGAACCCAGGCCCGCCGAGACGCCCAAGAGAATCAGCAGGGCCGGCGTGCAAAACGGGCAGACCGCCACGGCGAACGGAACACCCAGGGCGAAAGCGCCCCACATGCCGCCTGCCCGCTTGACTTGAATCGGGATTGCGGGCAAGGGGACCTTGATCCAGCCGGGCCACATGAGACCCAGCAGCACCAATAGCGGCCCGAGGATCAACCCCCACTCGCGTCCCAGGACTTTCTGGGCCCACTGCCCGCCGAGGCCCGTGATCAGTCCCAGCACCGTATGGGTGAGCACCATGCCGAGGATGAACATGCCGCCGAAAAGAACGGCCTTCCTCGTCTCGTGGGCCCTGGTGACATAGGCGAGCGATACCGGGATCGCGGCGAGGGCCACCGGGTTGAAGCTGAATAGGAACCCTGCGAGGAAACCGATGCCGATCGAAGCGAGATTCGCCTGCTCGAGGGTCTTTTGTAGTACGTCGATATCCATCGAGCGGCGGCTAACCCTTCAATCGTCGGAGCAACTCTTCGCGCAGCTTGGCGGCGCTCGGCATTCTCGGAAAGACGAGCTTGCCATCGATGGCGATTCCGCCGGAAGACATCAAGCCCAGGTCAGTCGCGTAGTCGATCTCTTCCAGGAGGTTGACCTCCCGCCATGCGACCTTGTCCTTTCCGAGGTCCTCCACCACCGATTTCAATGCTTGTTTCGCCTCCGCGCACTTGCTGCAACCGGGCGCCGAAAGGAGTTCGACCTTGATGGTCATGGCAGCGTTCCCCCGAAAAGATGACCGTTACCGGGAAGTGGCTTCATCGAAGGCCGCTCTGACCGGGCCCGGCGCTTGGCGCACCTTGGAGTCGATGTCGCCGCTTCTTATAGTCGCTATAGCTGCCATATTCCTTACCCCCCGTTCAGCGGTTGCCGCCAGGCCAGGTGAGCAACGGCATGTTGACGACGACACCCGGCTGCTCCACGACCAGATCTCCCGCGTCGATCGCTTTTCTCACCTCGGCCGCGGATCTAAGCTCCCGCGCCGCCGCTTCGTTCTTCCAGGTGACGAGGTTGAGCGCGCGCAGCGGGCTGTAGCCTTTCGTGCCGGGAGGATTGTCGAAGATATCGGGCTGGAATTCGAACGGGCCGTTGCCTTTCACGCCGTTTTTGAAGACGTAGACGTTGGCGAGAATTTCTTTGGGCATTCTCGCCAGCTCGGGCACGACAATGACCGGCGAGCCCTTCATTTTCGTGAGCAGATCGGCGACCTGCGGCTCCGACGCTTCCGTGTGAATGAAGCGGATGCGCTCGCCTTCGGTAAAGCCGTCGACCGGCGGCACGACCGCACCGAAGAGATATCTCGCGCCGAGCACAAAGCCGGCGATGATCACCGCGATCAACGCCGTGACGATCAGGTTGCGTTTCATATGCGGAATCCTTTCTCGAGGATCGCCTCGCGAATGCCGTCCGGCTCGACCATTCCTTCGCGATAACTGACGGTGACCACCTGCCGGGCCGGATCGCCCGTCACTTCCTCGACGCCTTTGAGCGCGGTGACCGCTTCCCGGATCGAGTCGAGGCAGTGCTCGCAGTGCATGGTCGCGATCTTGAGCGTGAGCTGCGCCTGTCTGCCGCGCCGCCCTTTCGGCAGGAGCTGTCCCGCAAAGGAATTGGTGAGCACGGTGCTGACGCTCGCCGCCATCGCGATCATCGCCCAGACGGGATGCACTAGCCCGGTCGTGGCGAGCGGCACGCCGATCCCGTTGAAGGCGAGGGCGAGCGAGAGGTTTTGGACTGTCTTGCGATACGACGCTCTTCCGATGTAGTAGGCGTCCACCACCGCGCCGAGGCGCTCGCCGATCAGCACGATGTCTGCCGATTCGATGGCGATATCGGTGCCCGCTCCTATCGCAATGCCCACATCGGCCTGCATCAGGGCCGGCGCGTCGTTGATGCCGTCTCCCACCATCGCAACGCGATGTCCCTGGCCCTGCAGCTCGCGCACGACTTGCGCCTTGTCCTGCGGAAGCACCTCGGCACGGTACTCGATGATGCCCACCTTTTCCGCAACCGCTTTGGCGGTGCGCCAGTTGTCCCCCGTGAGCATGACCGGTTCGAGTCCGGCCTTCCTGAGGCCCTCGATCGCCTCGATCGCGTCCGCCTTGAGCTGGTCCGCGATGGCGATCAGCGCTGCCGGCTTTTCATCGACCGCCAGCACGATCACCGTATTGCCTGCTTCCTGCATCGCCAGTACCGGTTGCCCTTCGGTTTGCATGAAAGCAGGACTGCCTATCGCAATCCGCCGGCCTTCTACCGTTGCCGTTACGCCCTTGCCAGCGGTCGCCTGAAAATGCTCGGCCTTCGGCACCTGTAGCTGCTGCGCCTCGGCGAGCGCGACCACCGCTCGTGCCAGCGGGTGCTCGGAGCTCGCCTCGGCTGCCGCGGCCAGGCGCAGCGCTTCACGCTTGTCGAAACCCGCAAGCGTCACCAACTCGACGACGGCCGGCTCGCCGCGTGTGATCGTTCCCGTCTTGTCGAGAACGACCTTCTTCACGTCTTTCAGCACCTGGAACGCCTCCGCCGAGCGCATCAGGATGCCGCGCTCGGCCGCCATGCCGCCGCCGCGGATCATGGCGAGGGGAGTCGCCATGCCGAGCGCACAGGGGTAGCCCATCACGAGCACGGCAAGCGCCGCGAAAATCGCCCGGGTCCAGTCGGGCGAGCCGGTGACGAACCAGGCGCCGAGCGTCCAGGCAAGAAGAGCACCGCCGGCGAAAACAAGCACGCCGGGCACGTAGACCTGCAGTACGCGATCCACCAAGGCGAGGATGCCGGGCTTCAGCGCGCGCGCTTCTTCCACTTGGCGAGCGACCTGGCTCAGGAAGCTCTCCTCACCCACCTTGATGACGCGCACCAGCAGCGTCCCCGTCTGGTTGATCGAGCCGCCGATCACCGCATCGCCCTGCGTCTTTTCGGCTGGCATCGATTCGCCGGTGACTAAGCTCTCGTCGACGCCAGAGGCGCCCTCGACGACCTCGCCGTCCACGGGGATGGACTCTCCCGGACGCACGCGGACCAGATCGGCCGGCTTCACCTGCTCGATCGGGATTTCTTCTTCGCGCCCGTCGCGCACCACCCGCGCAGTGTTCGGCACCAGCCCCAAGAGCCTGCGCACCGCCTGGGAAGCGCGCGTGCGCACGAGCAGCGAAACGTATCCCGAGAGGACGTGATAGGTGGTGACGAACACCGCGACCCCGAAGAAATCGGGCACCGGGAACGCGGAGTAGAGATAACCCAGGAAGCCGCCGGTCAGTCCGGCGAAAGCACCGAGCTCGAGCAGCACGTGCTGATTGAGAATTCCCCGGCGCAGGCTCGCCCATGCCATGCTGAGAATGTGCCACCCGGGCCCGAGGATCGTTGAGAGGGCAAGGATGGGCATCAGCCAGAACATGGCCGCCATGCCCCGGGGGGGCATTAGATCCAGCCACATCAGGGCCATCGCCCCTAAGGCCACGGCGGTGAAGCCGGCGGCCATCAGGAGATTATTTCGCTGCTCCCGGATCTCGGCCTCTTCTTCCTCGAAGCTGCGCACCTTGTTGGCATCCCGAACCGTGTAGCCGAGATCGAGCAGCGTTTCCTTGAGCTTGGCCGACGCGACCTTCATCGGCTCGTACTCGACCAGCGTCTCTTCGTGTGCGAGGTTCACGTTGACTTCGCGCACCCCTTCCATTCTGCCCAGCGCCTTGGTGATGCTTGCGACACAGAAGGAGCACGCCATGCCGCCGATCTTGAACTGCACCTTCTGCGTTTGCGCGCTCATTGGAGCGGCACCTCGACGAGGAGTCCGAACGCGATCGACCAGGCGCCGAGCGCGATCAGGATCACGCCCGTCCACTTCGGAAAGCGCCCCGCCTGGCGGGCGAGCCCGTCGAGCAGCCGCCGCGCCCGGGCGGAAAACACCGCGGCGACGAGCGGCGCCGAGAGGAAAAAACCAAATACCGCGAGCGCCGTGAAACCCGCTGCGACGGTCGCGCCGGATGCGCCGGTCGCTGCGGCCGCCGCGAGCAGCGCCGCAAGGAGCGGTGCCGCGCAGGCCGGGATGTTGAGGCCGAACAGCACGCCGAGGCCCGCCGAGCCGCGCAATCCGGACAGCTTGCGGAGTCCCGGACCGATCGCCACCATCAGCGCCCCGGCTCGCCCGGCAAGGACCAGCACGCCGAGCAGCGCGTAGAGCGCGCCCAGGACGATCCAGGCCGTCGTCTGGAAAGCCACGAAGCCGCTGCCGACGGCGACGGCAGCGATGCCTAGCAGACCGATGAAAACCGCCCGCGTGACGGCGAAGAGCGCGGTTTGCCTGATTTTCTCCGCCGCGCCTTCGCCCTCGAGATACTTGACGAACAGCAGCGTCGAGCCGATCGAGCAGGGCTCGATGAACCCGAACAGCCCGAGCCCGGCGGGCAGAACAAGCAGGTGGAACAAACCGAGCTCCATCACTTCGTGCGTGAGGCGCGGTGCCGCGCCGACCACAGCCGCCGGATGACGAGCACGGCGGCGAACGTGAGAAACCGGCCGGCGCCGAGCTCACCGCCGGCATAGCTCCAGACGAACGCGAAGGGAAGGATGCCGATCAGCGAGCCGATGGCGTAAGTGGAGAAGCGAAGCTCCTTCAGGAGGCCGAGCGCGAAGCTGACGATATCGACCGGGAGGATCATGCGCAGGACGACGATGCCGCCCCGTGGCGCTCAGCAGAGCGGTGAGCCACAAGCTGTACAGCTGCGCCGCAAGCGGCAGAAGCGGAAGCGAAGGCAGCGGAAGGAGCACCACCGAAGCGGCGACCGCGACGAGGTATACGGCGGCGCCGAGCATCTCGCGATGCGGCGGAACGAAGCCACATAAGTGTTTTTCAGCTGCGCCGGCGTCACCGCCTGCGGACCTGATAGCCGAGCTTCTCGAGCCGGGCGCGAATCTCGTCCTCGCTCACGCGGGCAGTGTCGATAGCCACATTCACCCGCTGTGTCTCGGCGCTCGCCTGCACCTCCTCGACACCGGGCAGGCGGCCGAGCGCGGTCGCGATCCGCGACTCACAGCCCGCGCAGTGGATCTTCTCCTCGCCAAACACTTCGAATTGAACGGTGGCAGTCATAGCGGTATTCCTTTAAGAGCCATGACTAAGCCTAAACCCTGGACCTTGGTTCAAGGTCAACGGGTCCGCTCGATTATCTTCGGCCGTTTTGCTACGGGCGGAACGCCCGCGATGATCTTCAGCGCTTCCCGGATTCGCCCTCGGTCTTATAGAAGTTGCCCGGGATGCGCGGCCCGACGTCTTCGGTGGGCGCGGCGCGACCCGCCTTGTTTGCCTCGAGCATGCGCTGGTAGTCCGCGACCGCCTGCGGCCCGGCGCGCTCCAGTCCCGCCTTGAACTGCGCCATGTCCCGGGTGCTCCAGGCGCTGCGCTCGCTGTAGAACGCCACCCACTGCTTCTTCGCCCGGTTCGCCTGGAAGTCGAGCACGTGCTCCAGCGCATCGGCGACGTCGGCCGCGCTGGTCCAGGCCGACTTGTAGTGGATCATGCCGCCGCGGCCGATGATCCAGGTCATGTTGGGCAGCGAGCCATAAGCGCGATGCGCGCTGCCTTCCAGATCATCGAGCAGGATCTGGCGGCGCACCTTCGAGTGCTCGAGGTAGGCGCGCGCGTTGCGCCGCTTATCCTCCATCGAGCGATGATGACGGTAATTCTCCGCCGGATGCGCTTCCCGGGTGTAGATGAAGGCCGAGCGCACGGCCCGGCTCGCGTATCGGTCGGCCAGGTCGTCCATCGACCCGGTCGCCATCGCGCAGAACGGTCAGGTGAAGGAGCCGAACTCCACGAGCGCGACGCCGCTCGCCCACAGCTCGCTCATCTGCACCGCCTCGCCGGTGGCGAGATCCTCGAGCGGAAATGACGGCGCGCGCATCGTCACCTTGGGCGCCTGCACGGCGAAATCGAGAAATTCGTTCGGCGAGGCGACGAACTCGCTGTAGTTGTATCCGCTGTCGCTCATTGAATCTTCTCCCTGTTCGGTTGTAAGGAAGTCGTTCACTTCAGCATCTAATCAGCCCGAATTCCGGCCGCGCGCACCACCTTGCCCCAGCGCGCGCGCTCGGCGTGAATGAAGGCGGCAAATTCGGCAGATGTGTTGCCTACCACGTTTGCGCCGAGCGCGGCCAGCCGGTCGCGCACCTCGGCGGCGTTCAGCGCCCTGACGGCCTCGAGATGAAGCCGTCCTGCGACGGGCTCAGGCGTCCCTGCGCGCACGAAAAATCCGAACCAGGGGCCGGTCTCCCACCCCGGGAAGCCCTGTTCGTCCATCGTCGGGATATCCGGCGCCACCGGCTGGCGCTTCAGCGTGGTCACCGCCAGAGCGCGCACCTTTCCGATTTTCGCTTGCGGCAGCGCCTGCGCCAGCGTGTCGAACAGCACCTGAACCTGTCCGCCCATCAGGTCCTGCAGCGCGGGCGCCGCGCCCTTGTAGGGAACGTGCACGATGTCGACTCCCGCCATGGACTTGAAAAGCTCGGCGGCCAGGTGCCCGGAGCTGCCGCTGCCCGGGGAGGCGTAGGAGAGCGCGCCCGGCCTACTCTTGGCGTACGCCACGAGCTCGCGCACGCTGGCCGCAGGAACGGACGGATGCACGACGAGGAGATTGGGCACCGTGATGAGTAGTGTGATCGGCGAGAAGTCTTTCTCCGGGTCGTAATTGAGCTTCGTGAAGAGATGAGGATTTACCGCATGCGTGCCAATGTGCCCGAGGAAAATGGTGTGCCCGTCGGCCGGCGCGCGGATGACCTCGACGGCGCCGATCTGGCCGCTGCCGCCGGGCTTGTTCTCGACCACGACCGGTTGCCCGAGCGCCTCGCTCATTTTCGGCGCCATCATGCGCGCGAGCGTGTCGGCAACGCCGCCGGGGAACGGGACCACGATGCGCACCGGCCTGGAAGGGAATCCTTGCGCGAGCGCAGCACCGCTCACGATGAGGGACAAGGTGAAAAACGCCAGGCGAAGCATAGACATGCCTAGGTGCTCCAGACAATGCAGTCGCGCAGCATTCGCTCGAAACGCGTCGTCGTTTCGGGAGAAGCCGTGACGATCGCGTAATAGCCGCCCCGGACAGGACGGGCAAGCGCATTCCAGCCTCCGGTCGATGCCCTCTCGGGCCGAGCGAGCTTCTTCCCTGGGACCAGGATCAGGGTGGCCAGACCGTGCGGAGTGTCAAAGACGATGTGCCAGCCCATGCCGTCCTCCACCGGGCAGAGACGAATGTAACGGATCTTGCCCGGCATTTCCTTCAAAGTTCCGCCGAAATCCTGCAGAGCGGCACGAAACGCCTCGGCATCGGCGTTTCTAACCGTGGTGAGCGATTCGGGCTCCATGACGACATGCTCGATCGCGAGCCGCGCGTAGGCGTCGGGCCCTGCTCTAAATGCTCCGCCCAAGAAGAAGCCCAACGCGACGGAGATGAGGAGGCTCGCGGCAAGCGCCCAGACACGCCATGCGCGCCGCGGCCTCGTGGATTCGAAGAGGATCCTGTCGGCGAGCCCGTCCGGAACGGGCGTCTGGAGCGCCTGATCGAGAGCGCGTTCGGTCTCGTCCACTTCCGCTGCGAACGCCGCACAGGTCGGGCAGCCTTCCGCGTGCGCCAGCGCCTCGGCGGAAAGACGCCGGGGATCGGCAAGCTTCGCGCGGCGGAATTCGAGGCAGTTCACCGGGCGGCTTTGCGTTTCACGGAGTCAATATGCTGCTGGCGCAGCGCCTGGCGGGCGCGCGTCAGCCGGGTCATAACGGCGCCCTCGGTCGTGCCGAGCATGCCTGCAATCTCGGCGCAGCTGAAGCCCCCGAGGACCTGCAGCAACAACGGCTCGCGATAAGCCGGCGGCAGCACCGCCACTGCTTGCGCGGTTTCCAGCCCGTCCTCGAACGACGGGATCGACGGAAGCTGAGCCTCATCCATTTCATCCAGGCTCGTCTCGTTCTTTCTCCGCGAAACACTGCGGGCGTATTCGTTCCTCACGATGGTCATCAGCCAAGCCTTCGCCTGGGCGAGCTCCCTAAGCTCAGGCCACGATTTCCACGCGCGCAGGCAGGCCTCCTGCACCAGATCCTCGGCCGCATGGCGGTCCCGGCAAAGCCAGTACGCAAACCGATAGAGCTCGGCGCTGTATGCGCGCACCGCCTGCTCGAATTCTCCGCGCCGAGGGCTGATCGGGGCTCCTTATATCGCCGGTACGCATAAGACCTGCCTGCCATGCCGAAACTTACAGCGTCGGTGGGTTTGTAAGGTTTGAAGCCCCGCCCCGGTCCAATGCGGTACCTGTCCCGCGTCGGGGCATCACTCGAAAGGAGAATCCTGGATGAACCGTTCGTTTGCAAGCGCAACCCTGGCCGCCGCAATCGGCCTTGCTTTGGCCGCTCCCGTGCAAGCCCAGCCGATGGGCAACAAGCCGCTGACGAAGGAGCAGAAGATGACCATGGAGCGCATGGTCAAGAACAACCTCGAGAAGTGCTACGGCGTCGCCGCGCGCGGCAAGAACGACTGCGCCGAGGGCGCGCACTCCTGCGTCGGCCAGTCGACGCGCGACCGCGAGCCCGATTCCTTCGTGCTCGTGCCGAAGGGCGACTGCCAGAAGTTCGCCGGCGGCAAGACCCAGGCTTCCTGAGGAGGCTTGTTGTCCGTGATTCCGTCAGTGCACGGGCAGGCCGGCGGCTCGATCCCCGCGCAGGCGGGGATCGGGCTGCGTTTTCAGCATCACCGGGCTGTGCTCGAGGAAAAGCCGCGCGTTGCGTGGTTCGAAGTTCACTCCGAGAACTACTTTGGCGGCGGAACGCCGCTTAGATATCTCGACACGATCCGGCACGACTACCCGGTGTCGCTGCATGGCGTCGGACTTTCCCTGGGTAGCGCCGAAGGCCTCGACGAGCGCCACCTCGCCCGCTTGAGACGGCTAATGGAGCGAATCGAGCCGGGCCTCGTTTCCGAGCACCTCGCGTGGAATGCGGTGGATGGGACGCATTTTGCCGATCTGCTGCCGCTGCCGCTCACGGAGGAGACGCTGAGCGTGGTCGGCCGCAACATCGAGGTGACGCAGGACTTCCTCGGACGCCAGATCCTCCTCGAGAACCCTTCGTCGTACTTGCGCTACCGCCATTCGAGCATTCCCGAATGGCAATTCATGGCCGAGATCGCCGAGCGCACCGGCTGCGGCATCCTGTGCGACGTCAACAACATTTTCGTAAGCGCGTGCAATCATGGCTTTGACGCCCGGCACTACCTGCGCAGTCTGCCCGCCGAGCATATCGGTGAAATCCACCTTGCCGGCCACCGCATGCGCTCGTTCGACGACGGGCGCTCGATTCGCATCGACGACCACGGCTCGCGCGTGTGCGACGAGGTATGGCAGCTCTACGCCTTCGCGACAGAGCGCTTCGGGCAAGTCCCGACGCTGATCGAGTGGGATACCGATGTGCCGGCGCTTTCCGTCCTCACGGAGGAAGCGGCAAAGGCGCAGGCCATCATGGACGCGCAGCTTCGCCATGCCCGCGCTGCTTGAGCTGCAGCGCTCGTTCTCCGTGTTCTTGCTGGCGAGCAAGGATCAAGAGATCGGCCGTCATATCCAGGAAGACGGCTTCAGCGCCGCCGAGCGGCTGCGCATCTACCGCAACACATGCCGCTCCACGCTCGTCGAAGCGCTGCGCATGACCTATCCCGCGGTGGATCGCCTCGCCGGGAGCGATTTCTTCAGTGCCGCGGCCGAACAATTCGCGGAGCACCATCCCGCCCGCAGCGCCTACCTGAACGAATACGGAAGCGGCTTCGCCGATTTCCTTGCCGGCCTGGACAGCGCGAACGGCGTTCCGTATCTGGCCGACGTCGCCCGATTCGAGTGGACGCTCAGCGTTGCCGCCAACGCCGAAGATGCCCCCGTCCTCGAGCCCAGCGCGTTGCTTTCCGTGCCGCCTGAAGAGAACGGCGCGCTGTGCTTTTTGGGACACCCCTCCGTAAGCTTCCTCGAGCTCGCCTATCCGGCCGACCAGATTGCAGACGCGGTCCTTAGCGGCAATGACGCCGCAATGGCGGAGGTCGACATTTCGAGCGGTCCGGTACGCCTCGTCGTGCATCGCGGGCCGGCGGGGCTGGAAGCCGAGCGGCTCGGGCTGCCGGCCTATCGATTCGTCTCGCGGTTATGTGGCGGCGAGGCATTAGGGCTGCTCATAGAGTCTGCCGCAGACGACGCTCCGGCCCTGCTCGCCGAGCAGCTCGCGAAGGGCCGGCTCACCGGCTTCAGGATAGCGAAATGATGAAGCACCTTCTTCGCGTTCGCGCATGGCTCGAGAGCGTCCCCTACTCGGTCCTCGCGCTGCCGCTGCGGTTCGGCGTCGCCTGGATCTTTTGGAATGCCGGCCAGGTGAAGCTCATCAACTGGCAGCGCACGATCGAGTTTTTCCGGGACGAGTACCAGGTGCCGCTCCTGCCTCCGGAGCTGGCCGCGAACATGGCGCTTTCCATCGAGCTCACGGCGCCGATCCTTCTCGTCCTGGGGCTTTTCACCCGCTTCGCGGTCCTCGTGTTGCTTGGGATGACGGCGGTGATCCAGATCTTCGTCTATCCGGATGCCTGGCCCACGCACCTGCAGTGGACCGCAATGAACCTGGTACTGCTTTGCCGGGGTGCGGGCGTCGTATCGGTCGATCACTTTCTGTGGCAGCGCCTCGCTGCCCGGTGGCAGGCGAAGCCGGCCAGCTGATGCACGCGACCCTGCCCCTGCTGCAGGCAAGCAGCTTTCCCGCAATCCGCCGCCGCGCGCTCGAGACGCTTCAGGTCAATCTCGGCTACCGCTGCAACCAGTCCTGCGTGCATTGCCATGTCAACGCCGGACCGGCGCGAACCGAGCAGATGGATCCTGGGACGGTCGGCGAGGTGCTCGAATTCATCGCCGCATCGGGCGTCGCGACGCTGGACATCACCGGTGGCGCGCCCGAGCTGCATCCGCAGTTCCGCCCGCTGGTCGCCGATGCGCGCGCTCTGGGCGTGCACGTCATCGACCGCTGCAACCTGACGATCCTGCAAGAGCCGGGCAACGAGACGCTTGCCGGTTTTCTCGCCGCGCATAGCGTCGAGGTCACCGCGTCCCTGCCCTGCTACACCCCCGAGCTCGTCGACCGGCAGCGTGGCAAAGGCGTGTATGAGAAGAGCATCGAAGCGCTGAAGCAGCTCAACGCGCTCGGCTATGGCGATCCGGCTTCAGGCCTCGCGCTCAACCTTGTCTACAACCCGCAAGGGCCGAGCCTGCCGCCGCCCCAGGCGCAGCTCGAAGCCGACTACAGGCGTATCCTCGGCGAGCGCTACGGCATCCGCTTCAACCGGCTCCTCGCGCTTGCCAACATGCCGATCGCGCGCTTCGGCTCCACGCTGATTTCGAAAGGCCAATTCAGTGCCTACATGCGCCTGCTGCGCGATTCGCACCGTGCGGACAACCTCGAGTCTGTCATGTGCCGCAGCCTCGTCTCTGTCGACTGGCAGGGCTATGTCTACGATTGCGACTTCAACCAGATGCTCGGCCTGCCGCTGCGCGTAGCGGGCAAAGCACGGGTAAAGCTCTCGGAATTGATCGGGCGCGATCCAAGCGGCAACCCGATCGCCGTGCGCGACCATTGCTTCGGCTGCACCGCGGGTCAAGGCTCGAGCTGCGCCGGCGCGCTTCGCGCGCAAGCCTGACCCGCTTTGCCTACGGAGGCAGCGTGCAAAAACCCTGCGCAGGCACCTCCAGAGCGCTGTTGAACCGGCTCGAGAGGTTCTGGAAGGCGATCAATGCCGTCAGCTCGACGATGGCATCGTCGTCGAAATGGCGGCGGAGGACGCTGAACACGTCGTCGGACACGACAGCCCCGGTCGCCGTCATTGCCTCGGCGTAGGCTAAAGCAGCGCGCTCATGCTCGTCGAACGCTCGAGATCCCCGCCAGTCGGGCAGCGCGCGAACCTTGTCGAACGAGCCACTACGCTGCGCCAGCGCCGCGGAATTGGCATCGATGCAGAAACGGCACCCGTTCATCTGCGATACGCGCACCATGACGAGCGAGCGAAGAACCGGCTCGAGCGGCGAACTCGCCCGCTCGAGCGCCCCGTAGAGCGCCGCCATGGCGAGAAAAACGCGCGGCGAGCGACCCCACAGCAACGCTGGCTTGAGCACTTCCCGGTACTTCCTGCGCTGTAGCCGCAGCAGCAGCCGCACGTACCAAGGGTAATCCGCCAGCCGCTTTTCAGCGACTCGCATGCTCACTACGCTCTCCGTGCTGGTCGTTCACCGTCCAGTCGTAGTCGATGAATTCGACTTCGTAGTCTTGCGGAATCGGCGGACTGCGATACTTGTTCACGTACGCGATCAGCGTGGGCGCCTTCTTGAGGAAATCGTCGTGATAAAACTTGAGGATGCTCGACACGCGCACGCGCTTGCGTTTCGGCACGATCTGCAGGTTGCGCGGCTCGGCGAAAAACTCCCGCGCCTTGGCATCGAGCGTCTGATTCAGATGCTCAGCGCGAAAGGGCTCCTGCGGCAGGCGCGGGCAGCTCACCGACATGCAATTGAGCGCGAAATGCACGCGCTCGTCCCCCAAAGGGCGGATGAGGTCGTTCTCCAGCGTGTAGAGCGACATGCGTTCTCCGCCGACGGAGAAACGCTTGACGCCGAAGAACACGAACCGCTGCACGGCACCCAGGCGGTCGGGAAAGCCCGAATCGATGACGTTGAACATCGCAAGGGCGTTGTAGGCATTGACGAAGTAGGCAATCTTCGAGTCCTTGCCCGCAAACGAGGCGTCGGCGGAGCGCGGACTGACACGCGCCAAGTAATCGAGAAATGACTTGAGCTCCGCCGGGTCGGCCGCAGCGCCGTGGAAATCGACTCGACCGCGCCCGTCCACGTATTTCGCGAGCACCTGTGCCCAGGGCCGGTACGGATCTTCCACCTGCGCCATCGACGAGGCGGGGTTGACAAGGCTGACCAGGAGCACCGCAGCCGCCGCAGCCCGCGAAATCATTTGCCCTCAGGCCGATCGCCCTCGCCGCGCCGCTGCGCGAGCGCCGTCATCGCCCTTCTGATGAACTGAAGATGCTCTTCCGCTCGGCTGCAGCAGCGGCACATGGCAACGTGCAGTCTCAGCGCGAAGCGCTCGCGCGGCCGCAGCGGGCGGTCGAGGCGATCGGACTGCAGCCGGCTTGCTTCCTGGCAGGACCGCATCAGGATGTCCTCCGATTGGGCGTTCTCTCGGGCGCGGTAAACCATTTCTTTTCCAGGCACGCCCGCAGGCGAATTCTCGAGCGGTGCAGTAGCACTGAGCAATTCGACTGCGAAATGCCCAGTTCCTTACAAATTTCTTCCGCCGAAAGCCCCATCATCTCCCGCAACAGGAATACGCGAGCCGCAGTACGCGATAACCCCGATACGCAGAGCTCGAGCACTCCTCGTCCGGGTTGCCCCACGATTGGGGCATGTCCGCGTAGCGGCCGTTCGCCTTGAAGATGGCTTCGAGGCCATCGCTTTCGTCTTCGGAACCGTACGCATCGACAGCCACGTGCGCAAGGACGAGCGCCCTTCCTCCGCCGCGGCGCGGTCGCGAAGCTGCAGCATGGCGAATTTCTGCAGATGCTCCCGGTGCTGCTCCAGGTCAGCGATGCGCGCCTTCGGCGCAGGCATTTGGCATGTCATTGCGGCATCCGCGGTCTCGTCAAGGCCAAGCTTTCGCACGGTCAGGTCATGTAATGCCAACCCGGGCCGGACAGACAGAATCCTATCGGCTGGTTTCAGCAGACAAGGAGGTTGTATGGCAAACCATGTAATGACCGCTCCACAGGACGGCATCCACAGCGAGACTCACTGGTGGGCGGGCGCGTTCGCCGGAATCATCGCCGGCCTAATTTTCATGATGCTTGAAATGGCGCTCGATCATGCTGGTCGCGATGGTGGTTCACATGATGCTGTCAATCGTCTACGGGCTCGTGGGCGCCTGGCTCATGCACCGCTTCGATTGGGGCCGGGCTTTGGTCATCGGCGCAGTATTCGGCCTTGCGATTTACGTCATCAATTTCTATCTCATCGCACCGGCGATGTTCCCGTGGTTCGAGATGGCGCGAAACGCAATTAGCGGCTTCAGCCGCACGATGTTCGGTGCGATCCTCGGCGTCGCGTATGTCTGGCTGAGAAGGCCCAAGGAAGTGGGCGCGCATCCCGGGTGAGGGCTACCATGAAAATCGTCAGAATTTGCGCGTGGCTGGTGGCGCTCATCGCGCCTGCTTCATGGGCTGCTGATGGGCTGATCACGGTGAAGAGCTCGTCTTCGCCGAATGCTTCGGGACAGGTCTGGATCGGGTACAACGATCCCGAATGGATCGCGCGGCGCCACGAGGCGCCCAACTGCCCGGCAGCGCGCAAGCTGAAGGAAGCGCTTTCCGGACTGGTGGATGCGGCGGCCGCCAAATAGGCTTTGTCGTTCAGCTCATTTCTTCTGCGCCTGGGCCTCGTAGAAGCTGATGAGCTTCACCACGTCAGCCGCATCGATCCGGCCGATGGGCCCCGAGCTGTAGGTCGAGGCGACGACCTTGCCGTCACGGCCAATGATGAACTCCGCCGGCTGCACGATACCGCGGCGCTCCTCCCACCAGGCGCCGATCGCATCGGCCTGCTCCCGGGTCGCGCCATAGGCGATCGGAAAGCCGACCTCCGCGGCAACCTCTTTCGCCTTGTCGAGCGGATCGACGCTGGCCGCCACGACCTTCGCACCGATCGCTTCGAGCGCATTGCGCTCCCTGCCGAAGCCGGCCAACTGCCGGCGGCAGTACGGTCACCAGTGCCCGCGGTAGAAGAGGATGATCTTGTGCTTGGCGTCGATGCCGTCGGGCACGGAGAGCGTGCCCCCGTCCGTAAGCTTGAGCGTCAGCTTTGCGAAAGTGTCGAACAGCCGCCGGGCTCTTTGCGTCTGGAACGGGCCTTGCAAGGCATTGAGGGCCAATGGGAAGGAAAGCGCGGCGAATTAAGGGTCAAGGCGGGTACCGAGACTCTCGAGGCGACGCATATCTTTGTGGCCACCGGGCGGCGGCCCAACACCGACGACCTCGGCCTCGATACTATTGGCGTCGAGATGACCCCGCACGGCATCGTCCGTCGAAGCAATGGCGAACGCTGTCACTCGGCCCCTGAGCCGTAATGCCCGTGCGCGCCGGGGTTGTTGCGCTTCTCGTCGTTGCGCTCGCCGCGCTGGCCTGGTGGCTCGCATCGTTCGGCGTGGTGGAATCGGTCGGGGCCGCAGAGGAGCTGATCCAGTCGTGGGGCCCATGGGGCGTCGCCGCGTCGATAGGCCTCATGATCCTTCATTCGTTTCTTCCGTTTCCCGCGGAGGTGATCGCGCTTGCGAACGGGATGGTCTACGGACCGCTGTAGGGCGCGGTGATCACTTGGGTTGGAGCGATGCTCGGCGCCTCGGTGGCGTTCGGCCTGGCTCGCGCCTTCGGCAGGCCCCTCGTCATGAAGCTGTTGCAAGACCGCCATCAGCGGGCGCTGAATCTCTGGTCACGTCGCCAGGGCGGACTTGCGTTGCTCGCGGCTCGCCTGGTTCCTCTCATCGCCTTCAACGTCATCAATTACGCCGCCGCCCTCACGCATATTTCCTGGTGGACTTTTTTGTGGGCAACCGGCCTCGGCATCCTGCCGCTCACGATTCTGCTCGCCGTCCTGGGCGAGAACGTGCTCGACTTGTCGATCTTGACATGGCTGCTGCTTGCCGCCGCCGCGGTGCTGAGCTGGCTTGCCCTGCGCTATTGGCGCGGCACCCGCGAACGCGCTTAGCCGGGCGAGAGCACGCCCGCGCGCGGTTTTGCGCGAATGCTCGACCACAAGTCGCGGCGGCGGCTCGTGCTCGATCGCTCCGCTGAGCGGATTCCAGAAGCCGATGCGCATCGGCAACGCCCTTAAAAGCTCGGCGTCGCGCACGGCATTGTGCTGGCACATGGAGACCGGTCCCTGGCTCGTCGCCACGGTGAACACGCAGGCGTCGATACGCTCCTGCTCGAGCCGGCCGGCGTCCATGAAGTTATGCACGAAGAACGTGAGCTTTCGCAGCTTGCCGCGCCCGGCAAGAAGATCGCGTTTCATCTGCCAACCTTTGCGCGCAAGCCAGCCGAGCGAGCGGCGCCAGCTCAGCCGGTCGATGGGTAGCGCGGCGGTCTCGGCCACGAAAGCGCGCGATGAAGCGGCGCTCGTCGAGCGCGTCGTGGGCCCGCCCGTTCGCGATCAGCGCGAGCGCGTAGCGATTGCAGCACGCGTGGCCGACACGCACCGCGTCGAAATCCAGGGCCGCGCCCGCGCCCTGGCTGATCTGCGCGCAGACGTTGGCCGGCGTAATCAACTGACCGCGCGCTCGGAGCACTCCTCGTCCGGTGTCCGCCTGCAGCTGAAAGGAAGCGAGGCGCACGGCGTCGCTGCGGTTCACGAAGTAGCGCACCAGCGCCGGCAGCTCGGCGAAGTTGCCGTCGTGGACCGTGGTATTGAAGTACACCGCGAGCGGCAGCCCGCGCGCGCGGGCGATGCATTCGTCGCGCACGCCGTTCAGCGTCCTCTCGGTCGCGTAGCCTTTGCGCTGCTGCGTCGTATCGACGTGAAAGGCGACCTCGCGCAGCCCGGCGCCGCACAGCACTGCGAGCAGCGCGCGGCTCGCGCGCACGCCATTCGTGAATAGCGCGGGGCGCAACCCCGCTTCGACGGCGCGCTCGACGATGGCAACGAGCTCGGCACGCGGCCTGAGCGTCGGCTCGCCGCCCGTGATCTGCACATTCGTGCCCTCGCCGTAACGGCTCGCGATGTCGCCGATGCGGCGGAAAACCTCCTCGAGCGGAACATCCTTGATCGCCTGCGAGCTCTCGGAGAGATAGCACAGCGTGCAGTCGAGATTGCAGCGCTGCGTGATCTCGAGCGCGACGCAGCCGATCGGGACGGTGCGGCCGATGAGCTGCGCGCCGGCTTCCATGTTTACGTCAAACCGGAAGCGCTAGCAGCTTATCGACGACCTCGGGCAGCGTATCGCCCTGCACGTCGGGCGGCTGCATGGCTGCCTGATAAAGCTTGTCCTGCCGCCTTACCCAGGCACCCATGAGACCCGCCTGCTTCGCTCCGTGAACGTCCCAGGCGTGCGCCGCGATCAACGCCAGCCGCTCGGGCTCCACGCCGATGCTGCGCGCTGCATGCAGATACACCTCGCGATTGGGCTTCCAGCGGCGGACCTCGTCGATCGATATCGTCTTCTCGATGAACGAGGCGAAACCGGAGCGCTCGAGCGCGCCCGCGACGTCCGCGTGAGGCGGCAGCTCCGCGAAGCCGGCAAGTACCGTCTGGATCTTCGGCTGTTCGGCGTCTATGCCGTGATTCGCCATCACCACGGCCAGGCTGCCGGAGGCGACTTCCTTGAACGTCTTATAGGCGCCGCTCGCCTCCAGCGCGAAAGCATCGCGCAGCATCTGGGCAAAGAACAGGCGCAGCGCCGTCTCGGGTAGTCCCACAGTCTTAAACCGGGCAGACAGCGGCTCGAGCGCAAAAACGGTTTCCACGATATCCAGCGCAACTGCATGGGGTCGTCTCATGTGGGCTTTCCCAGAAAGATCAGGTTCAATTCGTCGCTCATCGAGTTGAATCAGACCGCCTGGCCCCCGGTTTCCTTACGCCAGGCGACTTGCGGCGAGCCGCCGCATTATCGTGACCAGCAAGAGAAAGGCCGCACAAAGGCCGACGGCCAGGCCAGTCTCGGCCGCGCGCGGGGAAAAGATGAGCACAAACCCGCGGTCCTTCACCAGTGCGGAGAAGCTGGACACGCAAAAGGGGATCAGGAACAGGCGGAACATCTGCCAGCGATCCAGCGGCGTCGCCTGGGGCGCGCATACGACGCTGAGGATGAGCGCGAAACCGACGACGAGGCTCAGTCCCGCGGAAGTGAGCCAAAGCAGCGGCGCAGGATCGAAATAGAGGCCGGCCGTCACGAGATACCAGACGAGATAGCACCACAGCACGATTCGCGGCAGGGTCAGGCCTCTCAAATACGCAGTCAGGTCACGCATCATGGGTCTGGGGCCTCTTATGCGAGATTGAGGACAATCGGCTCGAGCGCCTCGCCTCGATGAAGGACGCGGCCGATGACGCTGGCATGCCGGTAGCCCAACTCGTGCAAGGCGCTGATGCATGCCGCGGCGCGGGAAGACGGCACGCTCGCGAGGAGCCCGCCGGCGGTCTGCGGGTCGAAAAGCAGTGGGTAGCGCGGATGCCGCAGTGCTTCCGCCTGGTTGCGCAGGGCGCGGCGCAATCGCACGTTGGCGGGCTGCAGCGAGCTCAGAATTCCGGCCGCGCTGGTTTCCTCGGCCCCCTGCAGAACCGGCAGCGCCGAAACATCAAGCTGCGCGTCCACCTCGGAGGGCCGCGTCATTTCCACGAGATGCCCGAGCAGCCCAAAACCGGTCACGTCCGTGCAGGCGCTCGCGCCGTGCTCCCGAAGGCAGCGCGCGGCGAGCCGGTTTGACTGGCACATTGAAGCGAGCGCGGCATCGATCCAGCGGCCTTTGGTCTGGAGCCGCTCGTGCGCCGCGAAGAGCGTGCCGGTGCCGATCGGCTTGGTGAGGATGAGCGCATCGCCCGGCTGCATGCCGCTCTTGCGCATCACCGGCGCCATGTCGGCGTCGATCAGGCCATTCACCGCGAAGCCGAGCGCGAGCTCCCTGCCCTCGCCGGTGTGGCCGCCAACGAGCGCGCAGCCGGCTTCATTCAAGAGCTCCACCGCGCCGGACATCATCTGGAACAGGACATCCTCGACCTTCGCTTCCAGCCCGGGCGGTACGGTGACGATCGCGCTGGCCGATTGCGCCTCCGCCCCCATCGCGAAGATGTCCCCCAGCGCATGATTGGCGGCGACCTTGCCGAAAACATACGGATCGTCAATGAAGGCGCGGAAGAAGTCCACCGTATGCACCATCGCCTTGCCCGCGGGGACGCGCAGCACCGCTGCGTCGTCGGGCGCATTCAGGCCGATCAGCACGTCGGCGCGCTCGACCGGCTGCAGCGCGCCGAGCGCGCGGGAGAGCACCGTGGCGCCGACTTTCGCGCCGCACCCGCCGCAGCGCATCGCAATGGCGGAAATCGCCTGCGCGGCCTCTTCCTTGCCGAGGCTTACCGGCGAAGCGATCGTGAGCGTCTCTTGCTCCATTTCAGGAAGCTGGTTGAATTTCGCCATGAAGCGCCGATCGATCCAGTCTTTCCAGCGCCAGACCCAGCGACCCTCCACGCCCAGCGCGCCGCGCGAGGCGACGGCATAGCGGTCACCGGTGCTGATGAGCGCGAGCCAGCGCCGCTGCGGCCGATAGCGCTTGAGCGCCCTGCCCTCGACGGCGCGGCGCAGATTCTCGGCAAGCGGCGGTCCTTGGCGCACCGCGAACACACCGGCCTTCTCGAGCGCATGGCCCACCATGCCGGCGACATCGCCTGCCGCAAACACGTTCGGGTCGGTCACGCTCTGCAGTGTTTCGTGCACCTCGATGAAGCCGTCGGCGTCGAGAGCGAGGCCGGTCGCGGCAAGCCACGGCGCGCCGCTCGCGCGGGTGGCCCAAACGATCGCATCGGCTTGCACGGTCTCGCCGGCAACGGTTCGTACTTGCGTGGCGGATACGTGATTCACCTGCGCATTGCAATGAAGCGCGATGCCACGCGCCGCGAGCACGCGCTCGAACGCGTGGCGCACGAACGCATTGTGGGTGGGCAGGATCTCCGGATCGCTCGTGAGCAGACGAAACTCGAGCTCGTCCGGATCCCGCCCCAAGGCGCGCAGCTCGTTGCGCAAGCGATACTGGATCGCCAGGACGAGCTCCACGCCGCCTGCGCCGCCGCCGACGACGGCGATGCGGCTGATACCGGCGTGGTTTCGCACGCGCTCGAGCAGCCTGCGCCAGCGCTTGTCGAAGCCGTGTATGGGCTTCACCGGCACGGCATGTTCGGCCGCGCCCGCCACATTGGCCATTTGCGGGGCGGAGCCGATGTTGATCGAGAGCCGGTCGTACGGCACCGGCGGGCGATCGCGGCAGAGCACCTTGAACCCCGGAAGGTCGAGGCCGACGGCTTCATCGCGCAGAAATCGCGCGCCCGCAAAGCGCGCCAGCCGCCGCAGGTCGATGTGAACCTCGTCATAGTCGTAATGGCCGGCGATATAGCCGGGCAGCATCCCCGAGTACGGTGTATGGGTGTCGCTGCAGATCATCGTCAGCCGCGCTCCGGGCACCGGGCGCATGCCGAAACGGCGCAGCACTGCCACATGACTGTGCCCGCCGCCGACGAGCACGATGTCCCTCAGAACCGGCTGTTCATCGCCGTGCATGACTGTCACGCTTTTTTTGCTTGCTGCGCCGAGAAGGTTTTCTGCAGGGACGCGTCCAAGCCCCGCAGGCAAGCCGCCCGCCCCAGCGCGTATTTATAGCTAAATCCGCGCGGCGGGTTTCAACCCTCGGACAGCTCAGCGTTCCTGCGGCGGCTGGTGCTTGCCCGCCGTCCAGCCGTGTGGCGCGAGAAATTTCTCGCCCACGCGCATGGGCTCGTCCTCGAGCGGCGTGCCCAGGGTGTCGTTCCAGCGATTGAGAAAGCCGAACAGCGCGATCACCGCCACGATTTCCACGATCTGGCCTTCGGACCAGTGCCGGCGCATTTCCTGGAACATCTCGTCGGTCACGCCGTTCGGAACCGAGGCGGCGGCGAGGGCGAAGTCGAGCGCGGTCCTTTCGGCCTCGGTGAAGAGCGGGCTCGTACGGAATTCCCACACCGCGGCGAGCTTCTGCTCCTCGACTCCGAGATGCAGCGCGCCGCCCGCTGTATGGGCCATGCAGTACCGGCAGCCTGCCGCGCGGCTCGCGACGTGAGAGACCAGGCGCTTGAACCCCCGGTCCACTTCGCCGCTGGGATCCCACACCGCCGCCGAAAGCTCGCCGTAGGCCTTCACCAGCCTGGGCTTGCGCTGCATGATCAGCATGCTGTTCGGCACGAAGCCGAGATTTTTTACGGAGCGCTCGAAGCTTTCCTTGAGGTCCGGCCGATGGTCGATCGGCAGCGGCGCCAGCCGCGGCGAGGGTCCGAGCTTCTGCTCCATGCGTTTCCTCCTGTAAGAAGACGCTATTAGACCCGCGGAAAGCGAAAACCTTACGCTTATTTCGAAAGGCTATCGATGATCGGGCAGCCGCGGCCGGCGCGCCCGGAATGGCAGGCGCGGATCAGCTTGTCGAGCGCCGCCTCGATGGCGCGCAGATCGGCGATTTTCCCCGCCACCAGCCGCTTCTTCTGCTCGGCGACGCTCCGTGTTTCCGCGCAGTGCTCGCCGATCGAGAGCTGGAGCGGGAGCTTCACCTCGTCCAGCGTAAATCCGAGCGCTTGGGCCCGCTTGATGAAGCGCAGCCGCCTCAGCGCATCCTCGCCGTAGCGGCGCACCGCGCCGTGCAGGCGCTCGGGCCGCGGCATGAGGCCGAGCTGCTGGTAATAGCGAATGGTCTCTACGTGGACGTCCGCTTCGCTGGCGAGCTGGCCGATCTTCATGTTGATTCCGTAGTGGACTACGGAAATAAGCTTAGGGTTCCGTACGGCCGCTTGGAAGGATATGCGCAATACGCAACCGAATAGCGCCGGGATCGCGCCCGAACGCGCCGCGCCCGGGATGCGGCGCGCTGCTGCGGCCCAATCCCGGCGACTGCTGCGTGTTCTGCTCCTTCGGCTCGGTGAAGTGCCCGTCAATGCAATCCTGAATTATTTTTTGGCCAGCTCGGGCTTAACATAGGCGTATGAGCGAACCCAAAGTACTGGAAGTCTTTTCCGACTACGTCTGACCCTGGTGCTATCTCAGTACCGTGCGTATTGAGCGGCTCAGGAAGGCCCATGGCCTGCGCGTGCAGTTCGTGCATTTCCCGCTGCACCCGGAGACGCCCGCCGAAGGCAGGAGCCTGGAACAGCTCCACGCCGGGCGCGGCTACGATATTCCGAAGATGCACGCGCAGATGCGCGCGCGCATGGCGGCCGAGGGCCTGCCCTACGGCGAGCGCAAGATGACGTACAACAGCCGCCTCGCGCAGGAGCTCGGCAAGTGGGCCGAGACCCAGCCCGGCGGAGAGGCGATCCACGATGCCCTCTTCCGCGCCTACTTCGTCGACGCGCGCAACATCGGCGATCCGCAGGTCCTGCTGGAGATTGCCGAGTCCGTCGGCCTGCCGCGCCAGGAAGCCAAAGAAGCTTTGGAAGAAAGAAAGTTCAAGGCGGCGGTCGACGAGGATTGGGACAAGTCGCGCCGCTACGGCGTTACCGGCGTGCCGACGTTCGTGATCGGCAACCAGGGCGTGGTCGGCGCGCAGCCCTACGAAGTGTTGGAGCAACTGGTCGAACAGGCGAAGTAGCTTGTGACGACGCGTCGTCTCGCGGCTACGTCATAAGAACGCTACCGCGACTTTCGCCGGCCGGGGTTTCTGCGGATACTTGCGGGCAGCTTGAACAACAAGGTCTACAGCAAAGCAGTGCTGAGAGCCTGCCAGATTCTGGGCGGGCCCGACGAAGTAGCGCGGCGCGCCGGAGTCTCGTGCCTGCTCATCAAGGCGATCCTCAAGGATTCGCTGGTGCCGCCGCCCTCCGTTTTCTTGAAGATCGTCGACATCGTGATGTCGGCGGACAGCACGGAAGCGCGCCGGCAAAGCTAGCGGTCGGCGCAGGCGCCTGGCGTGCGCGTGTCATATTGACCGCCTATCCTCCAGTGACCCTCCGGCGGAATGTCCGATCGCCGAGCGTGCGCCGATAGCACGCCGGGATCGGCTTTCCATCGGACGGCCGGCGCCGGGCACCCGCTGAAAAATGCCGCAACGGCATATAAACTGCTGTCCTGATGCCGCCGCGGATCCTCATCGTCGACGACGACCCGACCATACGCGATCTCTCGCGCATGCACCTCAGCAACGCGGGTTACGACGTCGAAGTGGCGCCCGACGCGATGGCGGCGGGGCATATCGTGCTGCGCAGCCCGCCCGACCTGATCATCATCGACGTCAACATGCCGCACATGGACGGCTTCGAGTTCGTGGCGGCGCTGCGCGCGGACAAGTCCGTGCCGCAGATACCGGTGATTTTTATGACTTCCGAGGAAGAAGGCGAGTACCGCGGCAAGGGCCTCGGCGCGGCGGGCTACATCACCAAGCCGGTGCGCGTCGACCGGCTGCTCGCGCTGGTGGCGAAGTGCGTGCCCGGCGGCATGCACCCGATCGGCTAGCTCGACAGCCGCGCCTCTTCCGTCCTCTTCGACGCTTCGCTGCGGATGTAGCGCGCGAGGGCGATGATCATCCGCTGCCGCTCCTTGGCGAGGCGCTTCGGAAATTCCTCCAACGTAAGCTGCGCCTGCTCCTCGATCTGGGCAAGCTTCCTGATCAGTTCTTCCTGGTCCATGTGCTTTTCGCAGGATAGCAACAACGCCGGACCGGCGCCGTCGCCGCAGCCCGGCACTTTGTGTAGCCACGCGACGACACCTAAAATGCCCTAGGCATGACGGATACTCTGCTGTGGCGCGCGGCGGCCGCGACGCTGCTCTTCGCAGCGCTCGAGGCGGCGGGCGGGTACTGGACGGGCTCGCTCGCGCTGCTCTCGGACGCCGGCCACATGGTCACTGACGCGATGGCCCTCGCGTTGGGCGCCCTCGCGGCGCGCATCGCGCGCCGTCCGCCCTCCTCGCGCCATTCCTACGGCCTGGGGCGTGCCGAGATCTTCGCCGCCGCCATCAACGCCTGCACGATGCTGGCGATCGCCGCGGCGATCGCCTACGAGGCCGTGCAGCGGCTGAAGGAGCCGGCGGACATCCACGGCGCGGCCGCCGCGGCGATCGCCCTCGCCGGGCTCGCCCTCAATCTCGCCATCGTGAAATGGCTGATGCCGCACCGGCACGACATGAACGCGCGCGCGGCGGCGCTGCACGTGCTCGGGGACCTGCTCGGCTCGATCGCGGCAATCGTCTCCGGCGCGGTCATTGCGCTCACCGGCTGGACTCCGATCGACTCGCTCGCCTCGTTGCTCATCGGCGTGCTGATCGCCGTCTCGAGCCTGCGCCTGCTGCACGAGGCGTTCCATGCGCTGATGGAGGGAGTGCCGCTGCGGCTCTCGGTGGAAGAGCTGGGCAGGGAAATGGCGGCCGCAGAAGGGGTCGATTCGGTGCACGACCTGCACGTCTGGACCCTCTCGGGAAGCCGGATCGCGCTCTCGGCGCACGTGGTGGTGCGCGACCTGTCGCACTGGGACCGCACGCTGCCCGCGCTTCAGGCGCTGCTGCGCGAGCGCTTCGGCATCGAGCACGTCACCCTGCAGCCCGAGCCGGCCACGGCGCCGCTGGTCCGGGTTGCGGTTCCCGGTCTGGCGCGCAGCAAGCGGTAGTCAGCAAAACTGTAACGCAGGGTAACAACGCCCGCCGAGCGGGGGTTTGCGTTACAAAACTCCCCGTTCCAGATATTCGGCGTTTGGAAGTTTTCTGATTCAATCGGCGCTCCTCCGAACTTTCGAAAGGGAACCGATCTTGAAGTCTCCATATAGAGCAGCAGCAGTTGTCTTTGCCGCATTGGGCCTGGGGCTGGCCCCGCTCGCGTTCGCCCATCCGGACCAGATGGGCGAGGGCATGCAACCGGGGATGATGCGCGGCATGCGGGCCAGCATGATGGGCAGTTCGAGATGAGTCGCGCCCTGCTGTTCGCACTGTTCCTTTCCGTATCTGCTTATGCCGCGGCCCAGTCGCCGCACACGCACGAGCACAGCTTCAGCGGCGCGGAGCAATGGGCGCACGTGTTCGACGATCCGAAGCGCGACGCATGGCAGAAGCCGCACGAAGTTATTCAGGCGCTAGCCATCGAGCCCGATGCCGTCATTGCCGACATCGGCTCTGGCACCGGCTATTTCGCGATGCGCTTCGCCAACATGGTGCCCGAGGGCCGCGTCTACGGGGTGGACATCGAGCCGGACATGGTGAAGTACCTCGCCGAGCGCGCCAAACGAGAAAAGCGCGACAACGTCGTCGCCGTCGCCGGCGCGCCCGACGACCCGCGCCTTCCCGAGATGGCCGATCTGATCCTTATGGTCGACGTCTTCCACCATATCAAGGACCGGGCGCGTTATTTCCGCAACCTGCGCGCCTCGCTCAAGCCCGGCGGCCGCATTGCCATCATCGACTTCCGCGTGGATTCGCCGGACGGCCCGCCGAAGGCGGCACGCATCGCGCCGCAGCGCGTGATCGCGGAGCTCAAGGGCGCCGGATACCGCCTCGCCAAGGAGCACGACTTCCTGCCCAACCAGTACTTCCTGGTGTTCCAGCCGCAAGCCTAGCGCCCTTTCCTCGCTCGCCGTATAAGAGGCGGAGTGATGCGGCTCGTCGCGTTTTTTCTGGCCGTCGTGCTCGGCGCCTGCTCTGCGCCGCGCCTCGACGTGCCACGCCCCCCGTCGCAAGCGTGGCCGCATCCCGAGCAAACCGCGCTCGGGCGCGGCTTCGCGGAGCAACTGCGTGCGCACGGCGGGGAATCCGGCTTTCATCTGCTGGTGTCGGGGATGGAGGCATTCAGCGTGCGGGCCGCCCTCGCCGAGAGCGCGGAGCGCACGCTCGATCTGCAGTACTACATCCTTAGCGAGGACACCACCACGCAGCTCCTGCTCTATCGGGTGCTGCGCGCCGCCGGGCGCGGGGTGCGCGTGCGGCTGCTGGTCGACGACCTCTACGCCCTGGGAAAGGATTTCGACCTCGCGACCTTCTCGGCGCATCCGAACATCGAGGTGCGCGTGTTCAATCCGTTCCTGAGGCGCGGCGGCCTCGGCCTGTCGCAGTTGCTCGAGTTTCTCGGCGACGCCGCGCGATTGAACCGGCGCATGCACAACAAGCTGTGGGTCGCCGACAACGCCGCCGCGGTGGCGGGCGGCCGCAATCTGGGCGACGAGTACTTCGAGGCGCGCGGCGCGAACAATTTCGCGGATCTCGACGTCCTCGCCACGGGCCCCGCGGTCCGGGATATATCGGCAAGCTTTGACGAATTCTGGAACAGCGAATGGGCCGTGCCGGTCGAGGCCTTCGTTGCGAGCGCGCCGGGCTCGGAGCGAATCGCCGAATTCGAGCACGCGTGGGAGGCGAGGCTGAACAGCTTCCGCGACACGGACTACGCACGCGCGCTGCGCGAGACTGGGTCGGGTTTCGCGTTGCGCACGGGGCAGCTTGCCCTCACAAGCGCGCGCGCCGAAGTCGTTTACGACAAGCCCCCAAACTCGTCCGGACAGGCCGCCGACGCATCGCCGCGCGCGATCTACTCGCGCCTGCGTCCGGTTGTCGAGGCGGCACGGCAGGAGGTGATCCTGATCTCGCCCTACTTCATTCCCAGCGAACAGGGGCTGGAGGTGCTCAGCGCGCTCGCGCGGCGGCATGTGCGCGTGCGCATCCTCACCAATTCGCTCGCCTCGACCGACTATTTCCCTCTTGCGCACTCGGGCTACGCGCGCTGGCGCAAGCGGCTGCTCGCCGCCGGCATCGAGCTTCACGAGATGCGTCCCGAGCGGCCTGGCGACATCGGCCGGCAGCGGCCCGGCGCGTCGCGCGCTTACCTGCACACGAAAGCCGTCGTCATCGACCGGCAGCGCGCGATTCTCGGCTCGATGAACCTGGATCCACGCTCGCGCCTGCAGAACACGGAAGTCGCGCTGTTCCTGGAAAGCCCCGAGCTCGGCGCGCGCCTCGGCGCCCTGTTCGACGCTGCGGTGCGGCCTGCAGTCGCGTTCCGCGTGAGGCTGGAAACGGCAGGCCAGGACCGGACGCTCGTATGGACCACCGAGCAGGACGGTAAGGAGCTGCGCTACGACCACGAGCCGGCATCCCTGTGGCGGCGGTTCCTTTCGACGCTGCTGGGCGCATTCGCGCCGGAAGACTTGCTCTGATGAACCGCGTTACAGCTTGAGAAGGCCGCGCTTGTTGAGGTATGCGCCGGCCATCCCGGCCAGGAAGCCGAGGCCGACATTCCAGATGCAAAAAGCCGCGGTGATGAGGGTAATGAACCGCTCGCCCTTGTTCTTGCTGAACTCGCATGAGCCGAGGGCAAGCTGCGCGCCGGTAAGAAAGAGAATGACCCCCAGGACCGCTTTCGGCAGGATGCTGAACAGTGTCTCGATGGAACCGCTCAAGAAGAGCGCGAGGAGCAGAAGGATGACGCCGAGGATGATCGTAGCCCCGCCCGTACGAGCGCCGAATGCCACGTGGCCCGCCATTCCTCCTGCGCCGTGACACATCGGGATGCCGCCGGCAGATGCGCTGAAAAGATTCAGGACTCCCGTGGAAGTCGACAGCTTGTCCTCGTTCACGGCACGGTCAGGAAACAGGCGATTGTTCTCCTCGGCGGTCGCAATGATCGCGTTGCCGAGGGTGAGCGGTAATTGCGGCAAGGCGAGGAAGACGAGACCGAGGCCGAAGTCCTTCCACGTCAGACCGGACAACGCGAACGAAGGCGGCCGAAACTCGATCGTTGCCTCTCCGAGCTTCCGCAGCAGCGCCGGCTCCGCGAACGCCCCGCACATCGCACCGAAGAGCAGCAGCAGGAACATCGCCGGAATCGAGCGATTCGTCAGAAGAAGGAGCGTCCCGACGAGGCCGATCGCCGCGATCAGCCATCCGGTGGCCATCATCTTGATGCCTTCGATCATGAACGCCATGCCGAGGCCCAGGATGATGCCCACCACTACGAAGCGCGGCACGAGCGCGGCCACGCGCCGCGCCGTGCCCGTCATTCCGAGGAGCAGCCAGATCGCGCCCGTGGCAAGGCTTGCGCCGACCACCGCCCCCGGAGTGATTACCGCGGTCTGCGCCGCTTGCGTGGCGGCCACCGCGCCCGCCGCCTTCATCGGCTGGACGGGCATCGGCGTTCGGCAGTAGGCGCCGCAAACTATCAGCGAGACGCCGAACGCGAACAGGATGCCGAAAGGGTCCATTCCGACCATGCCGATATAGGCGACCACGAACGGGATCAGCGTTCCGAGATCGCCGAACGCCCCGGCCCACTCCATGCGATCGTAGCGGTTGCCTGCTGATAGGCTGGCACTGGAAGGGGCCTGCTGGCCGGCAGGTTCGGTCATGGCGACCGATTCTAAGCCCGCAGCTAGACTGCAGCGATGGACCTGCTCACTTCATTCGGCGTTTTCGCGGTTTCCGCGATGATGGTTCTCTACGCGCTCGAAGAACGCGGCCCGCACTTCGTCCTCGCGTTTGCCGGCGCGTGCGTGCTCGCTTCTGCTTACGGCTTCTTACAGGGAGCATGGCCTTTCGGGGTGGTCGAGGCGATCTGGGCATTCATCGCCGTGAAGCGTTGGCGCCTCAGGGTGAGTCAGGCAGCCCGCTGATCTCGCGTTCGTGTCTCGGCAAGATCAATACCGCCTCGAGTCCGCCCTCCTTGCGGTTGCGCAGATTCAGCGTGCCGCCGTGCAGTTGAGCGATTTGCCTGGCGATGCTCAAGCCTAATCCCGTGCCGCCGGTGTCCCGGCTGCGCGAGCCTTCCAGGCGATAGAACGGCTCGAAGACGCGTTCGAGCTCCGCCCCGGGTATTCCGGGCCCGCGGTCGCGAATGCGGATCGTCAGCCGGTCCGGAGCATCGTCCACGAGCATGGTCGCGGATGTTCCATACTTGACGGCGTTATCGAGCAGGTTCCCCAGGCAGCGCTTGAGCGCCTGCGGCCGCCCGCTATACGGCTGGGATGCGGTGCCTTCGATGGTTACTTGCGCGCCGGTATCTTGCGCGTCAGCCTGCAAGCTCTCCAGCAAGGCCTTCACGTCGACCGGCCGTGCTTTTTCCGCGCTCTGCCCGCCGCGCATGAATTCGAGCGTGCCATGGATCATCGACTCCATCTCCTCCAGGTCCTGGGAGATCTTCTTTTTCAGCTCGGTGTCATCGAGCAGCTCGGCGCGCAGCCGCAGGCGGTTCACCGGGGTCTTGAGGTCGTGCGACATCGCTGCCAGCGTAGCAGAGCGCTCTCGAACATAGCGGGCCAGACGCTCCTGCATTGTGTTGAAGGCGCGCGCTGCGCGCGTCACCTCCAGCGGACCCCCCTCCGGCATGCGCGGCCGGTCGATATTGCGCCCCAGCTCGTCGGCAGCGTCGGCGAGGGCATTGAGTGGCCGCGTCGCCCAGCGCACCGCGACGAGAGAGACCGCGATGACCGCAGCGAGCAGCACTGCGAGGCTGAGCAAAAGCCGGTAAGGCGAGCCCGCAGCCTGCGCAGGCTGGCGGGAGTCGAAAGTGACCAGGACGCCGTCGCTGAGGCGCACCTGGGCGACAAAGGAAAATCCGGGTTGCGATCCGAAGTGCATCGCCGCGCCGGGCGCCATCCAGGCGGCGTGCGCCCCCGGTCCCATGAAACCGGGCCTCGTCCGCGGCATGGCCAGCCCGCCCTGCTCCTCTCGCAGCGCTACGGCGGCCGGCCTCGTGCCGCCGAGAAAGCGGCGCAGCATCGCGCCGAACAGCGCGGTACGTGCGCTGCCCTCGGCGTTTTCGTTTTCACCGAAACGAGCTTGATCGAGGCTGATCGTGAGGGGCGCTGCGCTGAAGACCTGGACGATGCGGCGGCGCTCAGCCGCACCGAGCGGCTCGAGCAGCTTGACGATGTCCGCGATCCTCTGCGCGGCCTGCATGCCGCTTGCCTGCGCCAGCGCCTCGCCGCGCTCTTGCATGTAGATCGCGAAGCTCATAAGCAGCGCGACGATGAGCACGCTCAGCTGCACGAGAACCAGGCGGCTGAAGAGCGAGCGCGGCGCGAGCCTCATCATTGCGCCGCCTCGACCTGCGCGGCCAGCACATAGCCTTCGCCGCGCACGGTCTTGATGATCCGGGGCTCGCGCGCGTCGTCCCGCAGCCGCTGGCGCAGGCGGCTCACCTGGACGTCGATCGCCCGATCGAACGGCCCGGCGTCGCGCGAAATCATGAAGTCGATGAGCTGATCGCGTGACAGCACCCGGTCGGGGTGCGCGAGAAAGACGCGCAGCAGCTTGAATTCGGTCCCGCTCAGCGGCACCACCACGCCGTCGGGCGCGGTGAGATTGCGCGTGGCGACCTCGAGCGTCCAGCCGGTGAAGCGGAGCGACTTCACCGCTTCGGGCTCGAGGTTCTCCGGGAGCGAGCGCGCGCGTCTCAGCACGCTCTTGATGCGGGCAAGCAGCTCGCGCGGATTAAAAGGCTTCGCCAGGTAGTCGTCGGCGCCCATTTCCAGCCCGACGATGCGGTCGGTTTCCTCGCCGCACGCGGTCAGCATGATGACCGGCACGTTCGACCGGTTGCGCAGGTCGCGGCACAGCTCGAGGCCGTCTTTGCCGGGGAGCATGAGGTCGAGCACGATGAGGTCCGGGCGCACCGTGTCGAGCGCCCCTCGCAAGGCCCTGCCGTCCATCAGGGTCGTCACCCGATACCCTTGCTTTTGCAGATATTCCTGCAGAAGCCGGCGGGTCTCCGCGTCGTCGTCGACGACCAGGATGTGGTCTTGCGTGGCCATGGCCGACATATAGCGTCAATCGGCTCGTTTTCAGCCGCAAAACTGTAACGCAGTGTTGCAAACTCAGCCGGCGCAAGCTTGGGATACAAAACTGGCGGTTCGATACATCGGGCGCTTACAAGTATTTGCTTCAATCGGTTCCACGGAGCGGTTACGACTCCGCACTTTTGAAAGGAACCGAGGGATGAAGCATTCGCATAAAGCAGCACTAAGTGTCGTCGCCGCGCTCAGTCTGGGTGTGGCGGCAGCCGTCTTTGCCCATCCGGGCCAAATGGGCGGCGGCATGGGGCCGGCGATGAAAGGCGGCACGGGACCCGGCCGCATGGCCGGCGGGCCAGCGGGTTTCGCGGCAGGCCAGCAGCTGATGACTTCCGAGGAGCGTACCGCGCTGATGGAGAAAATGCGCAACGCGAAGACGCCCGAAGAGCGCCAGAAGCTCGCCGAAGCGAATCGCGCGGAAATGCGAAAGCGCGCCAAGGAAAAGGGCATCACCCTCCCCGGCGCCATCAACAAGTGAGGAGATCATGAAACGCTCGAGCAAGATCGCTGTCGCGATACTGGCAACGCTGGGACTCGGTGCCGCAGTCGCCGTCTTCGCCCATCCCGGGGCCATGGGGCCGGGGATGATGCGCGGCATGGCTCCCGGGGCCGCGGCCGGATCCCATGGTCCCATGGGCGGCCCGATGGCCGGCCGCGTGCAGCATGACGAAGCATTCGCGGCGGACATGCACCTGGTCCGCGACATGCTCTTCAGTCACGAGCGCATCAAGCGCACGGTGACCAATCTGCCCGACGGCATCAAAACCGTTACCGAATCGGACGACCCGCAAGTGACGCAGGCCATCCAGACCCACGTTGCGAGCATGGTGCAACGGCTGAGCGACGGGAAAGAGTTCAACCTGTTCAGCAAGACGATCCCCGTGCTGTTCGACAACAGGGACAAGATCAAGACCACCGTCGAGGCGACGGACAAAGGCTCCGTCGTCACGCAGACCTCCAGCGACGCGAAGGTGGTCGCGGCGCTCCAGGAGCATGCCACGGAGGTCGACGAGCTGGTCCGCGAAGGGATGGTTGCGATGATGCGCAACGCCCGGGCGGCCATGGGCGGCGGCCCGGTGCAGCGCTGACGCGTCGTGGTCGAAAATGGCGATTCGGGTCATGTCGATGAACTGCGCGCGGGCCCGGAGGTCCAACTAGTCCTCCCACGTGTCTAAAAGAGACTGAAATAATGAAACGAGCCTTGCCGCTCACCCTCTCGCTTGCCCTGTCGGCAGGAGCCGCACTGCTGGCAGGATCCGCCGCGGCGCAGTCGCCCCACACCGCTCACCACAGCTTCAGCGGCGCAGAGCAATGGGCGCATGTGTTCGACGATCCGAAGCGCGATGCATGGCAGAAGCCGCACGAGGTGATCGAGGCGCTCGCGCCCAAGCCCGATGCGGTCATCGCGGACATCGGCTCGGGCACCGGTTACTTCGCGGTGCGCTTCGCGAACATGGTCCCCAGGGGGCGCGTCTACGGCGTGGACATCGAGCCCGACATGGTCAAGTACCTCGCCGAGCGCGCGAAGCGCGAGAAGCGCGACAACGTCATCTCGGTCGCCGGCGCGCCCGACGACCCGCGCCTTCCCGAGAAGGCCGACCTGATTCTCATGGTCGACGTGTTCCACCACATCGAAGACCGCGAACGCTACTTGAGCAAGCTGCGCGCCTCCCTCAAGCCGGGAGGGCGCATCGCGATCATCGACTTCCGCATGGACTCGCCGGACGGCCCGCCGAAGGCGGCGCGCATCGCGCCGCAGCGCGTGATTGCCGAGCTCAAGGGCGCGGGATACCGCCTCGCCGAGGAGCACGATTTCCTGCCCGAGCAGTACTTCCTGGTTTTCCAGCCGCAGGCCTAGCGGCGTTTAGCGGCGACTTCGCGGGAGATTCCGCGAGCGCCGCTGCGCAGCTCGTAAGAGATCAGTTTTCCGCCGGTGAATGTCGCCGAGCTATAGCGCGGCCGGTCGATGAGGCGATCCACCGCAGCGTCGACTTCCGCCTTTGACGTCGCCTGCAGCACAGCGACCATGTCACCCGGGCTGCGCGGGTGCTTCAGCACGGTGAGGCTGAAGCCGGCCGGCGGAAGCTCGACACGCAGACCGAACAGTTCGCGCAGGAGCGGATCGTGCTCGCCGAGAAGAATGAGGGAAGCCGCAAGATCCGCGATATCTGCGCTCGTCTCCATCGCGCGCGCGATCTGGCGTCCCGGCGCGCTGTCGCCGCGACGGGCGACGCCTTTCGGTATGGGTTGCCGGCGGGCCCATTCCTGATGCTGACCCTCAAGGGCGATCGACGCCCCTGCACTCTCGAAGGCGCCGGTAAGGCCGCTGAATTTCGCCTGCTCCTCGGCCGTCCCGATCAGCGTGACGCTCGGCCTGGCAAGCAGCGTGGCGATCATGGGCGGGACCTCGGGCGGCGTCAGGCGCCGCACGACGTCGTAGCTCTCGTCGAGCACCACGCGCGCGGGTTTCGCTTTCAGCAGGAAGCTAAACTCGTTTCGTTCGGCGGAAATCTGCAGCACTTTCGCCTCGCTGGCGCCGCTCTCGAAATAAATCGTGACCGGTACCCTGAGTAAAAGCGCTGGAGGCGTCTGCCTCACAACCAGGCGCAGCTCGTGGCTGCCGCCGGCAGCCCTCGCCGAAACGCTCTCGAGGCCGAGCTCTGGGGTCGCCGTGCCTTCCACCCATTGACGGAAGAACCAACCTAAGGAAACTCTGAACAAGTCCCCGCGAATCGTGTCTGATGAGAAAGCGCATCAGCGCGATCGGCGGGGAGAATAAGATGAAACAAATGAGCTTTGCATCGGCGGCGTGGAGTGCCAAG
>SCTY01000048.1 GCA_004297625.1 Betaproteobacteria bacterium
CAACCGCAAACGCATTCATTCAAGCTTGGGATACCATTCTCCGGTCGAGTTCGAATGCTTGGCCAATGCCTAGCAACGTGTCCACCAAATCGGATGAAGATCACGGGCCGGAAGCGCTGTGCTGCTTAGCCTCTTCGCGGCGGCCCGCCGCAGAACACGACGTTAGGCCGCATTGTGATTCGATCGCCGCCAGTCTCGGTATCGCGTCAAGCCACCGGCCTTCTTGGTTGGCTTCTGCTGACGTTCGCCACTGCGGCAGTCGGTGCACTTGCTTCTGCCAACGCTGGCGCGTTCTACAGCGAACTGACCCGCCCCTCTTGGGCGCCGCCTGGCTGGCTTTTCGGTCCTGTCTGGTCAGCCCTCTACGCCCTCATGGCCGTCTCCGCATGGTTGGTTTGGCGGGCACGTGGCTTCACGGGGGCTCGGAGCGCGTTGGCCCTGTTCATTGCCCAGCTCGCCGCCAACGCTTTGTGGAGTTGGCTGTTCTTCGTCTGGCACCAAGGCGGCCTCGCTTTCGCTGAGGTACTGCTTCTGTGGTGCATGATCGCTGCCACTGTCATTTCGTTCTGGCGTATCAGCACCCTTGCTGCAGCCTTGCTCATGCCCTACTTGGCGTGGGTCACATTCGCCTCGGCACTGACATTCGCCGTTTGGAAGCTCAACCCCGGCCTACTGGGGTGAGGTCCAGCAGAATGCGGCCTAACCCTTCGCTGCAGCCGACCTGCTACGGCTGGCTTCGCCAGCCTCCGCAGGCAGCTGAACTCAAACGTTTAGCTGCCATATGCGCCCCGCGCTTCGGCTTCTGTTATTTCCTGTAGCCGTCGTTGCTGCATCCGTCGGCGTCATACGGGCTTTACTTGCCGACAGCCGCGGTTACCCCCGGTTGCAGGAGAACTGGCCCAACACTTCAGGGCGCGAGGCCTTGCCGTCGAGCCGCGCCCGGTGAAAGTTCTTTCGTCGGAACCCGTCTGGTCATCTGAACTTCGTCTTGCCGATCGCCCATTGCCGATCCTTGTGTCCGTTTATTCCGCTCTGTCATTTGCCGAAGCCGGTTTCAGAACAATAGGGGATCGTCCCAGTCGCGCATTTCCCGCTCGAAACGGCAACCTCGTGATGGTTCTACCGTTTGGGGATCGTTCAGTTCCAGAGCTGCAGCGTACTATCGATGCCTTTGCTTCATTTCAGCAGGGCAGCTAACTAGCGGCGTCAGGCCGCCAGCGCCGGGCGCTGCATTTCGACCGATTCGATGACGGGGAACCCTGCGGCTTCCAGCGCGGAAATCACCGCGCCCATGTCCGGGGCATGGAACCGGACGATGACTTTTTGAGCGTCATCGCGTCCGACGGGATAGAGCGCCTGCAGCACCGCGCCGGCCGCCTCGGCGACCTGCACGATCCGGCCGAGCACGCCCGGGCCGAGCGTCACCGGCGCGAGCGTCACGCCGCTGCGGCGCTCGCCTGCGCCCAGGCAATGCGCCGCGAGCTGGAAGATCTCATTGGCGGAAATGACGCCGACCACCTGCTCGCCCTGCATCACCGGGAACTGCGCCACGCCGAGCTCCCGGCCTTTTAGAAGACAGTGCTCCATGGTGTCGGCCGCCTGCACCGTGGCAGGATTGCGCACCATGATGTCCTTCACCTTGAGGCGCGTGACGAAGTAGTCGAACTCGGCCGGATTCTGGGTGCGCAGCATGAAATGCCCGGTGCGCAGCACGTTGGCGCGCGTCACCAGGCCGCGCAACCGCCCCCCCTCGACGACCGGCAGCGCATGCAGGTTGTTCTCGCTCAGCAGGCGCTTCGCCTCCGACACCAGCAGGTCGCTCGAAATCGTCATGGGGTTCGCCTGCATCCAGTTGCGCACCATCATCGCCGCCGCTCCTTCACAAATGCCCGCCGAAGCGCGCCAAGGCCAGGGCCGTGACGGTCATGGCGTTGTTCATCTCGCCGCTCGCGATGCGCGCCGGCATCTCGCGCGGATCGAGCAGCACCACCTCGATGTCCTCCCCTGCATCGGGCCGGGGCGCCGCGGTGCGCCGCACGCCTTGCGCGAGATAAATGCGTACCCGGTTGGACAACAGCGCCGGCTGGGGCCTCAACTCGCCGAGCAGAGTCAGCACACCGCCGCCATAGCCGGTTTCCTCCGCCAGCTCGCGCGCCGCGCCCTCCTCCGGCCGCTCGCCCGCGTTGTCGTGCAGGCCGCCGGGTATCTCCAGGCTAATCGCGCGCGAGCCATGGCGGTACTGCCTCACGAGCACGAGCTCGCCGTGGGCTGTCAGCGGCACGGTCATCAGCCAATCCACCATGTGGACCACGTAGACGTCGCGCTCGGCGCCGGTGCGCGGCGAGCGCGCACGATCCCTGGTGACGCTGAACAGGCCGGCATCGAAGACCTGCTTCGAGGCGATGCGGGGCCAGGGATGGATCATCTCGCTGCAGCCCGTGCCGGCGCCTGCGCCCCCTCGAACAAGCGCGCGAATTCGTCCACCGCGGCGCGCGCGAATTCCGGCGTGTACAGGTGCAGATCCAGCTCCCTCACGCGGTCCGGCTCGGCGAGTTTTTCTTTCAGCCGCGCGACGAAGGCAGCGTCCGCGGCAGGGTCGTAGATCGGCCGGCCCTCGCGGTCGAGCGACGACCAGCCTCTGCGCGGGACAAGAAAAGTCCACGGCCCCTTGGCGCGGTTGAGCCGCTCGGCGAAGACCTGCGCCGCCTGGCGCAATTCCTCGGCCGTGGTGCGAACCTGAACGCGCAGCGCGTCCTGCACGTACTGCACCCGGTCGCGGGTCTTTTCCAGCATCTCGGGACGACCGCCATAGGACAGGATGTCCAGGCCGCACGGCGCGAGGACCATCGGAATGCCGGTTTCGACCGCGGCCATGAGCCGCTCCGGCCCCGGGTCGCGATTGCCCTTGAACAGGTGCTCGATCACGCCGCCGGTGCACAGGTCCAGCACGCCGTGAAACACGCGGTCCCGGATCATCTCTTCCATCGCCCGGTCGCCCTTGCCCTGCGCGTGACAGACGACCGGCGTGAAGCCCGCGTCCTCCAGCATGCCGAGCGCCGCCTGCACCGCCATCTCGCCGAAGCCGAAAGAGGAGACCGCCACGCACGGCCGCTCGAACGCGATGCGCGCGCCTTGGGTCATCTCCACCATGCCGCAGATGGCGCCGACCGCGTTGACGATCTGCGCTTTCAGCAGCGGATTCATCTTCACGATATCGAGCACCGTGTGGTGCATCGTGATGTCGCGTGTGCCGACGTACTTGTCGATGTAGGCCGGGTGCGCCGCCATCGGCGAGGCCATCAGCTTCGGCATGCCGAAAGGCAGCCGCTTCATGATCGAGGTGGCCACCAGCGTGGCGGTTCCGCCGCCGATGCCGAGGATGCCGTGCACACGGTCCTGCGCCAGCAGATCGTCCACGATCGCCGCGGCTCCCCGGATCTGGTTGTTGGTGGCCGCGTCGCGGTCGGAGCGGTATTTACTGCGCACCACCTCGATCGGCAGGCCGCCGCGCGCCGCCACCTCTTCGGTGCGGATGTCGCCGGGAAACGGTGGCGGCTCCTCCATGCTGAAGTCGAGCAGGATCGCCTCGTGACCGCGGTCCTGGATCAGTTTCCTGACGAAGAGGATGTCCTCGCCTCGGGTGTCCAGGTTGCAGACGATGACGATCCCCTTCTTCATTTGACCGTCGCCTTCTTCGGCGGCTCGGGGCGCGTCAGCCGAGGAATCATGTCGGCGACCGGGCTCTTGCCCTTGAAGCCGTAGTCGTTCCAGCGGTCCGACACTTTCTGCAGCACGGCGCGGTCCATGAAGATTTCGCTCGGCTTGTTCTTCCACTCGTACGGCGTGCAGGCATCGAGCAGGATGCGGCTGGTGACCTCGCGCGCCTCGATCGGCAGCCCCGGATCGAGCGGCGTCGAGCGCCCGCGGTCGATGATCTGCGCCGAGCGCTTGGGGTCGAAGCGCGTAGCGAGCGCCCACCAGATCCGGTCCCAGTCGTCGGCCGCGATATCGTGGTCGACGGTGATCACGCCCTTGACGCCGTAGTGGCCGGTGGTGCTCGCCATGACGGCGTTGCCGGCATGGTTCGAATGGCCCGGGTACATCTGCTTCACCGACACCACGACCCAGAAGCGGCCGCAGGCCTCGGGCGGGATGTACACGCTCTGGATCCCCGGCACCTTCATGGTCTCGAGGTCGTGCCACAGCGTCGCGGTGCGGTTGAGCGACTGGATCATGTGGATGTCGTTGATCGGCTTGCCCACGGTGGTCGCCCACATGATCGGATTGTCGCGATGCATGATGCGCTTGATGCGCAGCACCGGCTTCGGATAGTCCTTGCCCTTGTTGCCGGAGTAATAGCCGGTGTACTCGCCGAACGGGCCCTCGTCCATCAGCTCGTTCGGATCGATCCAGCCCTCGGCGATGATTTCGGCGTTGGCAGGAAGCGTGAGGCCGGTGAGGTCCGACTTGAACACCGGTACCGGGCGGCCGCGCAGCGACCCCGCGATGTCGTACTCGTTGGTCTGCGCAGAGACCAGCGTCGATGAAGCGAGGAACAGCACCGGATCGCAGCCCACGACGTACGCCGCGGGCATCAACTCGCCGCGCTCCTGGTACTTCTTCATGTGCATGTCGCCGTGCTTGCCCTTGATGATCTGCGAGCCGAGGATGTCTTTGCCGAGCACCTGTGAGCGGTAGGTGCCGAGGTTGGTCCAGCCGGTGTCCGGATCCTGCGTGACGAGGAAGCCCGCGGTGACGAAGAAGCGCCCGCCGTCGTCGGGATAGAACCAGGGGCTGGGAAACATGGTGATGTCGACCCGGTCGCCCTTCAGCACGTTGTCCATCACCGCCGGGTCGTCGACGTAGCGCGGCTTGAGCAGCTGCTTGGTGGTGAGCTGCATCCACTTCTTCGACAGCTGGCTCATCGACAGCGACGTATCCTGCTCCAGCGCGATCGCCAGCCGCTGCGCCGTGGTGAAGGCGCTGGTAAACACCGGGATGTCGTAGCCCTTTACGTTCTCGTACAGGAGCGCCGGCCCCTTCTGCTCTTCGTTCACCTTCGAGATGTGGCAGAGCTCGAACTTCCAGTCGACCTCGGCCTTGACGCGATGGAGTTGCCCATGCGCCTCGATGGCGGCGATGTAGCCGCGCAGATCGTCGATGGGTCTCACTTCCGTACGTACGTTCATGTCGGCTCCAATCAGGTGACTTTCTTTCCGGCCAGCATGGCGGAGAGGATGTAATCCATGGCCGACCCGCCCGGGGCGGCGGCGGCCGACTGGCTCTTGGCGCTCCATACCGTTTCCGGCCGCGCCTGCAGGATGAAGATGTTGCCGCCCGCGGGAAGGTCCTTGTCCACCGCCCATTCGATGTCCATCGGGCAGCCGTAGTGCTTCTCGATCTTCTTGCCCATCCACGCGAGCTCGGTGATCTCGTCGTCGATCAGCGATTGCACGCGCTGGCGCTCGAACGGCACCTCCATGGCGCGCGAGCGCTGCGTCAACGGATCGACGCTGTAGCAGAGCTGCTTCTGGGAGATCCTGCGGTCGATGATGTCGAGGGTGATCTTGTTGACGACGAAGTGATCCGGCGTCACTTCGCCCGAGACCACCGATTCGCCGAAGCCGAAGTTCGAGTCGATCACGATCACCGAGCGGTCGCCGTTCGCCGGATGGAGGGTGAACATCACCCCGGCGGTGAACGAATTGGCCATCTTCTGCACGCCCACGCTGATCGCCACCTCGGCATCGCCGAAGCCGCGGTTGGCGCGGTACGCGATGGCGCGCGCGGTGTACAGGCTGGAGATGCAGCGGCGCATGTGGCTGAGCACCTCGTCCACGCCACGTATCCAGAGAAAGCTGTCCTGCTGCCCCGCGAAGCTCGCGCCGGGCAGGTCCTCGGCGGTGGCGCTCGAGCGCACCGCGACGGGCAGCGCCGGCACGCAGCAGCGGACCGCGAGCTTGCGATAGCACTCTGCGACCAGGTCCTCGATTTCCAGCGAGAACGGATGCGCCTCGATCGCGGCGCGCACCTGCGCGCTCGCCTGCTCCAGCGCGCCGTGGTCCTCAACGTCCACGCCGGCAAGCAGGGATCGCACCTCCTCGCCGATCCCCGCCTCCGCCATGAAGCGCCGCGTGCCCTCGGTGGTCAGCGCGAAGCCGGGCGGCACGCGTACCCCGGCATGGATCAGCTCCCCGAGCGAAGCGCACTTGCCGCCGACCAGGGGCACCGCTTCCTTGCGGCACTCCTCGAACCAGCACACCAGCGGCATCGCCCGTCTTCAGCGCGCGATGGTGACGGCGCCGGTCGAGCCGTCGACGCGGAGCATCATGCCCGTCTTGATGATCTTCGTCGCATGCCCGGTGCCGACCACGGCCGGCATGCCGTACTCGCGGCAGACGATCGCTGCGTGGCTCATCACCCCGCCGACATCGGTGATGCAGGCCCCGATCTTGGCGAAGGCCGGCGCCCACGAGGGCGAGGTGGTCGGTGCGACGAGGATCTCCCCCTGCTGCAGCAGGCCCACCTCGCTCACGGTCTTGCAGACGCGCGCCCTGCCTTCGATAACGCCGGGGCTGCCGGCGAAGCCCTTCAGCTCGGTGATGCTCTGCGGATCCTTGGCCTCCTGCACCGCAGCCCAGTCGGCCAGCGACTTGTTGGTCACGCCCCAGAGCACAATGGTGAACGGCTCCTGGATCAGCTCCGGCGCGGTGCCGATGGCGGGCGGCGCGCTCCACTCCTTGAATTTCTGCATCACGCCCTTACGCCAGGCGATTTCCCTGGGCCAGGTCTGCGAGCCGCGCGGCGTGACCCCGGTCGCCCAGGCCGTGACGATATCCCACAGCGCCTGCTTGATCTCGTCCCGTCGCAGCAGCCAGACATCCTCGACGTTCCCGATCACGCCGTGCTCCTTCATGATCGCCCCGACCTCGCGGATCTTGTTCCAGAACACCGAATGGAACCAGTGCTCGACGTAGAAGAGATGGTTCTCGACGTACGGGAACACCGTCTTCGCGCAGCCGAGCAGCTCGTCGAACTGCTTGCGGTCCTCCGCCTTCTCGATCAGGCCGCGATATTCGGCGGTGATGCGATCGCGCTCGGCGCGCACCTTGGCGGTCGGCCGGTCGATGGAAACGCCCTGCCTGATCTTGCCGATGTAGGTGGCGATGCCCGAGAGCGGCACGTTCATCTGGTCGTTCCACGAGCGGTCGTGGTGGTACCAGCCGGTGCCGGTGGAAATGTTGAACCACGGCTCGCGCGCGAGATCCAGCGAGCGCAGCCATTCCACGCCCTTGGGCAGCTTCTTCAGCGCCGCCTCGACCTTGGTCCATTCCGGGCTGAAGGTCACCGCCGAGTCGACGCCGAGCTCGATCGCCTTGCGCGCCAGCTTCTTCAGCTCTTCGTCGGGCTGGTACATGATCACGTCGATGCCCGAGACCATCTGCGTCACGCGCTGCGCCGGAATGCTCGGGAACAGCTTCTGCACGAAGTCGAGGAAGAAGACGTAGGCGGCGTAGCCGAGATTGAGGAACTCGAAGTGGTACTGCCAGCACTTGATGCCCAGGTTGATCAGGTCATCGTAGTTCTTGAGCAGGTGATAGCCGTGCGACTCTCCGATGGCATCGGTCACCACGCGCATGTCCTCCATGTCCTGCAGGCGCGGGATCCTGACCGCCTCCAGCTCGCGGATGGTGGCCTCCATCTTCACCTTCCACTTCGCCTCGAGCGCGTCCCAGTTCTTGTAGTAGAAGCCCGCGCGCTCCATGAAGTTCGGCACGCGGCGGCCGATCTCCTCGGGATCCTTCACCGGCACCGGCGAGATGTAGACGTACCCGTTGATGATGCGGTGATCGACCCCGCGCACCGGAGGCACCATGAAGATCCGGTTGTTGAACTGGGAAAGCGCGAGGTACCAGGCTTCGTCCCAGATGGTGTCGAACGGATAGAGCGGCTCGGGGTAATGCAAGCCGTCGTAGAACCAGAACGTATCCTTCTCGTACTTGTTGCGTACGGGATCGTCGGTGGCGAACTGGTATTGGTACGGATACATCCGCTCCCAGCCTTCCGTGCCGGGGATGGTCTTGGCCTTGACGTCGTGCGGAACAGGAAACTTCATCGCGTGGCTCCTCCCGATGCGTGCTCTGAGCGGCGGAGCACCGGATGCGCCCCGCTTGCAGCGGCAATGACTCTGCATGGACCGTGCCACGGCCGGTTTGCGCGGGTAAACGCCCGCTGGCGCTATTCGACACCTCATCAATTGGTGACTCCTGCGAGCGGCCAAGCGGGCGAATCGACGATTTGATGAAGCGAGCTTGTCCGGTTTTCGTTGATCTCCGTCAAACCGCTGCTGCCGCCAATTGCAATAGAAGAGTGCAAGGAGGAGCACCCGATGACCAAGCTCCGCAGCGTTACGCGCGCCGACAGCGACGACTTGCGCGCGCGCGTGCATTTTTGCACCGAGACCGGCCAGATCTGGCTGCACGAGCACCGCATGCTGCTGGTGCACGCGGAGGCGCAGGCGTTGCTGCGCAAGGAGCTGATCGATACGCTCGGAATGGATCGGGCGCAAGGGTTGCTCACGCGCATGGGCTATGCTTCGGGCGTGCGCGACGCGGAGCTTGCGCGCACGCGCGCGCAGGACTCGAGCGACCTCGAGGCCTTCATGACCGGCCCGCAGCTGCACACGCTCGAAGGCATCGTGCGCGTGACGCCGGTGCGGCTCGAGCTCGATCGCGCCGCACGCAAGTTTTACGGCGAATTTCTCTGGGAGAACTCCTGGGAAGGCCAATGGCACCGGCACTATTACGGCGTGCACTGCGCGCCGGTGTGCTGGACGCAGATCGGCTACGCCTGCGGCTACACCTCGGCCTTCATGGGGCGGCCGATCCTGTACAAGGAAGTCGAGTGCGTCGGCATGGGCCAGAACAACTGCCGCATCATCGGCAAGCCGATCGAGGAATGGGACGACGCCTCCGAGTACCGGCGCTTCGCCAACCGGGAGCCGATCGCGGACCAGCTGCTCGAGCTGCAGACCGAGGTGGTGCAGCTTCGCTCGACCATCGGCGACCTGGAAAAGCTGCCGGCGGACATGATCGGCAATTCGCCGGGCTTCCGCAGCGCCTACAACCTGCTCAAGCCGGCGGCCGGCAGCCATATCGCGGTGCTCCTGCTCGGCGAAACCGGCGTCGGCAAGGAACTGTTCGCGCGCGCGCTGCACGAAATGGGAGCGCGCCGCGAGCGGCCGTTTGTCGCCGTGAACTGCGCGGCGATCCCGCACGACCTGGTCGAGTCCGAGCTGTTCGGCGTCGAGCGGGGCGCCTTCACCGGCGCGCTGGTGTCGCGACCCGGCCGCTTCGAGCGCGCCGACGGCGGCACGCTCTTCCTCGACGAGATCGGCGAGCTGCCGCTGCCTGCGCAGAGCAAGCTGCTGCGCGTGCTGCAGGAGGGCGAGCTCGAGCGCCTCGGCGACCAGAAGACCCGCAAGATCAACGTCCGGCTGGTGGCCGCGACGCAGGCGAACCTGCAGGAGCTGGTCGAGGAAAAGCGTTTCCGGCCGGACCTGTATTACCGCCTCAATGCCTACCAGATCGAGATTCCGCCGCTCAGGGAACGCAAGGAGGACGTCTCGCTGCTGGCGAAGCGCTTCCTGGAAAAATACTCCGCCATCCATGGCAAGAAGCTGCGCGGCTTCACCGACAAGGCGAAGCGCGCCCTGCTCACCTACCGCTGGCCGGGCAACATCCGCGAGCTCCAGAACATGATCGAGCGTGGCGTCATCCTCGCGCCCGGCGGCACGCGCATCGAAGTCGAGCACCTGTTTACCTGCAGCAACGCGCAGGCGCCGGAATTCGGCCTGGACATGAACGGCGAACTCGACCTGCATCGCTGGGACACCGGGAAGAACCTGTGCGAAGCGGTGTTCAACGGCGTAATGACGCTCGACCAGGTCGAGGCAATGCTCCTCGAAACGGCCGTCGACAAGGCGCACGGCAACCTCTCCTCGGCCGCCCGCATGCTCGGCCTGACGCGCCCGCAGATTGCGTACCGCCTCAAGCGCCTGCACGAGGACGATCAGACGCCCAAGCCTGAACCCGCCGTGCTGCGATAATCGTCGCCGCGCGCACGGCGATTCTGCGCCGCGGGCGCCGGCCTGATTTACAAAACATCATAAATATATTATTGTGCGTGCTTTCTCATGTACGGCCGCTCGTTATACAAGCCTGGCGCATGATTACCGCGCAGCAACTGCGGGCGGCGCGCGCCCTGCTCGGCATGGACCAGCGTGACCTCGCGCAGATAGCGCACCTGTCGCTGCCGACGATCCAGCGGATGGAAGCGAGCGACGGCGTCATCCGCGGCAACGTCGAATCCCTGATGAAGCTCATCGACGCGCTCGAGCGCGCCGGCGTCGAATTGATCAACGAAGGGGCGATCAGCGACAAGGGCGGGCGCGGCGTTCGCCTCAAGTGGTCCTCGGCAGCGCAGGAGGGGCGCTAGACAAGCCGCCATGGGTCTCGGATGGCTGTTGTGGTGCATCGCGTTGCTGCTCGGCACGAGCGTGGCCGCAGCCGTCGGCGCACGCCATCGTCCGGCAAGCACGCTGGTCTACGGTGTTTGCCTGGGAACGAGCGCCGTTGCGCTCGTCATCGCCGCCGCTTCGCTTATCGCCGGCCGGGCGCTAACCGGCGAGGTCCAGTTGCCGCTCGGGCTGCCGTGGCTCGGCGCGCATTTCCGGCTCGATGCACTGGCCGCCTTTTTCCTCGTCGTCGTCAATCTCGGCGCAGCCACCGCGAGCCTGTACGGGCTGGGGTATGGCAGCCATGAGGAAGCCCCCGAGCGCGTATTGCCGTTCTTTCCCGCGTTCCTTGCCGGGATGAATCTCGTCGTGCTGGCGCACGACGCGTTTACGTTCCTCTTCACGTGGGAGTTCATGTCGCTCTCGTCCTGGGCGCTGGTCATGGCGCACCACCGCGAGCGCGGCAACGCGGCTGCCGGCTACCTCTACCTCCTGATGGCGAGCTTCGGAACGCTGGCGCTGCTGCTTGCCTTCGGCCTGCTCGCCGGACCCGCCGGCGGCTATGCATTCAGCGACATACGCCTTGCGGCGCCCTCGGCAGCGATCGGCGGCGTGGTTCTCGCTCTTACTCTTATCGGCGCGGGCTCGAAGGCCGGAATAGTGCCGCTGCACGTGTGGCTGCCGCTCGCGCACCCCGCCGCGCCGAGCCACGTTTCGGCGCTCATGAGCGGGGTCATGACGAAGGTCGCGGTGTACGGCTTCGTGCGCATCGTGTTCGACCTGCTCGGCCCGCCGGACTGGTGGTGGGGCGCAGTCGTGCCGCTCATCGGCGGAATTACCGCGTTGATGGGGGTGCTCTACGCGCTGATGGAGCACGATCTCAAGCGCCTGCTCGCCTATCACACCGTGGAGAACATCGGCATCATTTTCATCGGCCTGGGCCTCGCCCTCGCCTTCCGCGCGAGCGGCATGCAGGCCGCGGCCGCGCTCGCGCTCACCGCGGCGCTGTTCCACGTGTTCAATCACTCGCTGTTCAAGAGCCTGCTGTTCTTCGGGGCAGGCGCGGTTCTGAGCGCGACCGGCCAGCGCGACATGGAGCGCCTCGGCGGCCTGATCCACCGGATGCCGCTCACCGCGTTCGCCTTTCTAATCGGCTCGGCGGCGATCTCCGCGCTGCCGCCGTTCAACGGCTTCGTTTCCGAATGGCTCACCTTCCAGGCGATTCTCCTGAGCCCGAGCCTGCCGCAGTTTCTGCTCAAGTTTCTGGTGCCGGCGATCGGCGCCCTGCTCGCGCTTTCGGCGGTGCTGGCCGCGGCCTGCTTCGTCAAGGCCTTCGGCGTGAGCTTCCTCGGCCGGCCGCGCAGCGATGCGGCGCGCGACGCGACCGAGGCGGACCGCTGGTCCATCGCAGCCATGTTCGTGCTCGCCGTCCTGTGCCTCGTGGCGGGAATCCTGCCCGGCTATTTCATCGATGCGCTCGCGCCGGTGGCCGAGGCCCTGACGGGCGCGCGCCTGCCGCAGCAAAACGAGCTCGACTGGCTGACGATCGTGCCGATCGCGCAAAGCCGCAGCTCCTACAACGGCCTGCTTCTGTTCCTGTTCATAGCGCTGGCCGCGTTGCTCGCCGCCGACGCGATTCACCGCTGGGCCTCCGCTGCGATTCGCAGGGCGCCGCCGTGGGATTGCGGCTTCCCGGACCCCAGCCCCATGACGCAGTACACGGCCGGCAGCTTCTCGCAGCCGATCCGCAGGGTGTTCGGAGCCGTGCTGTTCCGCGCGCGCGAAGAGGTCGATATGCCTCGCCCGGGCGACACGCGCGCCGCACGGTTGCATGTGCGCTTGCACGACGTGCTCTGGGACACGTTTTACGTGCCGACCGCCAATGCGGTGCAGTACGCCGCGCAGCGTCTGAACAAGGCGCAGTTCCTCACGATCCGCGCATACCTGACGCTGGTATTCGGCGCGCTCGTGGTGCTGCTCATGGTGCTCGCCGTATGGCAATAGCCATCGACCTCCTGGTTCAGCTTGTGCAGATGTCGGTGGTGCTTGCGCTCGCTCCGCTCCTCACCGGCTTCGTGCGCAAGCTGAAAGCACACCTGCTTCGCCGGCAGGGGCCGCCGCTCATCCAGCCCTATCGCGATCTCCTTCGGCTGCTGCGCAAGGAAGTGGTCCTCGCGGAATCGGCGTCCTGGGTATTCCGCGTCGCGCCCTATCTCGTCTTCGCCGCCACCTGGGTCGCGGCGGCGCTGGTGCCGACGTTCGCGACCGGGCTCGTCTTCAGCTATGCGGCCGACATGATCGCGATCGTCGCGCTGCTGGGAAGCGCGCGCTTCATGCTGGCGCTCGCGGGGCTGGACGTCGGCACCAGCTTCGGCGGCATCGGCTCGAGCCGCGAGATGATGATCGCCTCGCTCGCCGAGCCGGCGATGCTGATGGTGGTGTTCACCGTCTCGCTGATGGCGGGGTCCACGCAGCTTTCCTCGATCGCCGCGTCGATGCAGAGCCCGGAAGTGGGCCTGCGCGTTTCGCTCGCGCTCGCGCTCGTCGGGCTCGTGATGGTGGCCATCGCGGAAAACGCCCGCATCCCGGTCGACAATCCGGCGACGCACCTCGAGCTGACGATGGTGCACGAGGCCATGATTCTCGAGTACTCGGGGCGGCACCTGGCGCTGATCGAAGCCGCCTCGTACCTCAAGCTGCTGCTCTACATCTCGGTCATCGCGTGCGTGTTTTTCCCCTGGGGAATCGCGGTGTCCGGGCAAGGCGCCGCCGCCTACCTCGCCGCCATCGCCGTGTATGGGGTCAAGCTCGCGGCCGGCGGGTTCCTGCTCGCGGTATTTGAGACGGCCATCGCGAAGATGCGCGTGTTCCGGGTTCCCGATTTCCTGGGCGCTGCGCTGATGCTCGGCTTCCTGGCGGTGCTGCTGCTGTTCGTGACGAGAGCCGGGTAATGGACCGCCTCGCGCTCGATGTCGCCCATCTCTTCGCCGGAAGCCTGGTGCTGGTGAGCTTCATGCTGCTTTACCAGGACCGCATGACCGGCCTCATCAACACTTTCGCCATGCACGCGCTGGTGGTTTCGTTTTCGGTGGCCTGGCAGGCTTATATCCAGCTCGCGCCGCATCTTTACATCACCGCCGCCATCGCGCTCGGGGTGAAGGCGGTCGTGATTCCGTTCGCCCTGCATCGCATCGTCGTGCGCCTTGGAATTCACCGCACCATCGAACCGGTGGTCGGCATAGGGCAGACCATGCTCGCCGGCATCGGACTGGTCGCGCTGTCGATCATGGTCATGCTGCCGATCACGGCGCAGGCCGGCACGCTCGCGCGCGAAGACCTGGCGTTTGCGCTATCGGTGATCCTGCTGGGCCTGCTCATGATGGTCTCGCGCCGCAACGCCGTCAGCCAGGTGATCGGCTTCATGTCGATCGAGAACGGGCTGATCCTCGCCGCCACCGGCGCCAAGGGCATGCCCCTGGTGGTGGAAATCAGCGTCGCCTTTTCCATCCTCATCGCGCTCATCGTGATCGGCATCTTCCTGTTCCGCATACGCGAGCGCTTCGAAACGGTGGACATCTACGTCCTGCATCAGCACCGGGGCGAGCAGCCATGAGCGACCCCGGGTCTCTCGTCCTGATCGCGATTCTCGCCATTCCGGCGGCCGCCGCGGCGGTGCTCGCCCTGCTGCCCGACGACCGGACGAGCGCGTGGATCAATGCGCTGGCGTCGTTCCTCACGCTCGCTTGCGCGGCGGTGCTGCTCGTTGAGCGACCGGCGCCCGGGCCGTTCCTGATCGTCGACGACTTGAACGTGGTATTCATCGTGCTCAGCACGTTCGTCGCCTTCACGACGAGCGTGTTCAGCGGCACCTACATCGCGCACGAGCTCGAAGTCGGCAAGCTGACGCCCACGTATCTGCGCTTCTACCACGCGATGTACCAGACGCTGATGTTCGGCATGAACCTGGCGCTGCTGTCCAACAACGTGGGCCTGATGTGGGTTGCCGTGGAGCTCTCGACCTTGACCACGGTGCTGATGGTCGGGATCTACCGCACGCCCGCTGCCCTGGAGGCGGCGTGGAAATATTTCCTGCTCGGCAGCGTCGGCATCGCCCTCGCCCTTTTCGGCACGATCCTGGTCTATCTCGCGGCGCGCTCGGTGGTCGGCGAAGGCCTGGATGCCATGGCCTGGAGCGTGCTTGCGGACAACGCCGCGGCGTTCGACCCGGCGCTTCTCAATCTTTCGTTCGTTTTCCTGCTGCTCGGCTACGGCACCAAGGTGGGGCTCGTGCCGCTGCACGCCTGGCTGCCCGACGCGCATGCCGAGGGCCCGACGCCGATCTCGGCGGTGCTCTCGGGGCTGCTGCTCAACGTCGCGCTTTTCGCGGTGCTGCGCTTCAAGACCATCATGTCGGCCAACCCGGCGGCGCTGGCTCCCGGCCCGTTGATGGTGTCGCTCGGCTTGCTCTCGGTGGTGTTCGCCGCGTTCATGCTCTACCGCAGGCAGGACATCAAGCGCCTGTTCGCCTACTCGTCGATCGAGCACATGGGGATCATCACCTTCGCGTTCGGCATGGGCGGCCCGCTCGCCAATTTCGCCGGCCTGCTGCACATGACGCTGCACAGCCTCACCAAGTCGGCGATCTTCTTCTGCGTGGGCCACATTGCGCAGGTCAAGGGCACGCAGCAAATGTCCGAGATCCGCGGGCTCACGGTATCGCACCCGGTGCTCGGCTGGGGCCTGGTGCTCGGCGTCGTGGCGATCGCCGGCCTGCCGCCGACGGGAATCTTCATGAGCGAGTTCCTGGTCATCACTTCGAGCTTCGCGCGCCAGCCGGTGCTCGCGCTCATCCTCGGACTGGCCCTGCTGGTCGGCTTCGGCGCTCTGCTGCTGCGCCTCAACGGGCTCGCGTTCGGCGCACCGCAGGGAAGCAGCGAGCCGGCCAAGGCTTCGTTCGTGCCGGTGGCCGCTCACCTCGGCCTGGTGCTGTGCGCGGGAGTCTGGCTTCCGCCCGCGCTCGTGGCCTGGTTCCAGCACGTCGCCCGATTGCTGAGCTGACATGGACTGGCCGCATACCATCGTCGACCGTGAAGCCTGGCACCAGGCCGCCGAACGCCTGCGTTCGACCGAATGGTCGCTGCTCGGCCTGTGGGGTGAGCCGGGCGTCGCGCATATGGCCGTGATGCAAGCGGGCCAATGCGCACTGCTGAGTCTTGCTTGCGAAGAGAACCGTTTCCCGTCCATCGGCCGCTTGCATGCGCCGGCCATTCGGCTCGAGAGGGCGATGCGGGACCTGTATGGGCTGGAGGCCGAGGGCTCGCCGGACGCCCGGCCGTGGCTTCGCCACGAGAGCCCGTATCCGTTCCTGCCCGTCGAGGGCGAAAGCCTCCACCAGATACCGGTCGGGCCGGTCCACGCCGGCATCATCGAGCCGGGCCACTTCCGGTTCACGGCAAACGGCGAGACCATCGTTCGCCTGGAGCAGCGGCTCGGATATGTGCACAAGGGCATCGAGTCGCTGATGGCGGGCGCCTCGCTCGAGGGGGCGGCGAAGCTCGCGTGCCGCGTCTCCGGCGACAGCAGCGTCGCCTTTGCGCTCGCCTTCGCTCAGGCGGTGGAATCCGCTCTCGGCGTAGAGGTCCCGGCGCGCGCCGTATGGCTGCGCGCGCTCGCTGCCGAGCTCGAGCGCCTCGCGAACCACTTCGGCGATATCGGTGCGGTTTGCAACGACGCGGCGTTCGCGCTGCTGCATGCGCATTTCGGCCTGCTGCGCGAGCACGTGCTGCGCGCCGCCGGCGCCTGCTTCGGGCATCGCCTGATGATGGACGGCGTGATCCCCGGCGGCCTGCAGCGCGATTTGCCGGCCGACGGCGAGCGCGTGCTGCTCGAGCTGCTCGCGCTCGCGCGTAAGCGCTTTCCCGAGCTGGTCGAGGTCTACGACGACACCGCGTCGCTGAAAGACCGGACGGTGGACGCCGGGATCCTGTCCCCCGTGCTCGCGCAGCAGTTCGCCGCCGGCGGCTATGTCGGGCGCGCGTCGGGACGCAAGTTCGACGCGCGGCGCACGCCGGGATACGCGCCGTACGACCAGCTGCAATTCGAGATTCCCGTCGTCCAGGCGGGCGACGTGAACGCCCGCGTCTGGATACGGATCCAGGAGGTCGGCCAGAGCCTCGGAATCCTCGAGCAGATCCTGCGCCAGCTTCCGTCCGGCCCGGTTTGCGAGCCCGTCGCGCGGCACGCGGGCGAAGGGCTTGCACTCGTCGAGGGCTTCCGCGGCGACGTCCTGGCGTGGGTGCGGATCGGAGACGACGGCCGGGTCGAGCGCTGCCACCTGCGCGACCCGTCCTGGTTCCAATGGCCGCTGCTCGAGGCGGCGATCGAGGGAAACATCGTCGCCGACTTCCCTCTTTGCAACAAGTCGTTCAACTGCTCGTACTCGGGGCATGATCTCTGATGCGCAGGTTGCTCTTCAAGAGCCTGGTACAGGGCCCGCTGACCGAGGCGGCGCCGGCGGCGGACGATGCCGCCGTCGCCCAGCTCGCCGCGCAAGTGACCGCCGAGGCGCGCAAGCGATTGGGGCGCACGCTCGCGATTCGCGAAGTCGATGCCGGGTCCTGCAACGGCTGCGAGCTCGAGATCCACGCATTGAGCAATGTGCTCTATGACCTGGAGCGTTTCGGACTGCGCTTCGTCGCGTCGCCGCGGCACGCCGATGTGCTGCTGGTGACCGGGCCCGTCACCGCGAACATGCGCCAGGCGCTCGAGCGGACCTACGCGGCGACGCCCGGGCCTAAATGGGTCGTGGCCGTCGGCGACTGCGCCCGCAACGGCGGGATATTCGCCGGCAGCCCGGCGTGCGTGGGCGGCGTCGGCAAGGTGCTGCCGGTGGACCTGCACATCCCCGGCTGCCCGCCGGACCCCACGGCCCTCCTCAAAGGCCTTCTCGCGCTTCTCGAGAGCTCTGCCGGGCGAAGTCAGGCTTAACAGACCCTTCCGGTTTTTCAAGTATGCTGGTCAGGTGGCGACCCTGCTTGAAGTCAGGAATCTCAAGACGAGCTTTTTGAGCGCGGCCGGCACGGTGCGCGCGGTCGACGGCGTCTCGTGGGACGTCGAGGCGGGCGAGACGGTGGCGCTCGTTGGCGAGTCCGGCTGCGGGAAGTCGGTGTCCGCGCTGAGCATCATGCGGCTTGTCGCCGAGCCGGCCGGGCGCATCGAAGGGGGCGAGATCCTCTACAAGGGACGCGATCTCCTGAAGCTCTCGGAGGAGGAGATGCGCGCGGTGCGCGGCCGCGACATCGCGATGATCTTCCAGGAGCCGATGACGTCGCTCAATCCGGTGCTCTCGATCGGGCGGCAGCTCACCGAGGGGCTGGAGATCCACATGAAAATGAACCCCGCCCAGGCGCGCGCACGTGCGATAGAGCTTCTCGCCATGGTCGGCATTCCCGACCCCGAGCGCAGGCTCGCGCAATATCCGCACCACTTCAGCGGCGGCATGCGCCAGCGCATGATGATCGCCATGGCGCTCGCCTGCAATCCTTCCCTGATCCTCGCCGACGAGCCGACCACCGCGCTCGATGTCACCATCCAAGCGCAGATCCTCGAGCTGATGCGGGACCTCGCCCGGCGCCTCGGCGTGGCTATGCTCATCATCACGCACAATCTGGGCGTCGTCGCGCGCTATGCCGACCGCGTGAACGTGATGTACGCCGGGCGCATCATAGAGCGGGCGCGTGCCGGCGAGCTCTACGCGAATCCGCGGCATCCCTACACGCTCGGGCTGCTGCGCTCGGTCCCGCGCCTCGATGAGCCGCGCCGAGCGCGTCTCGATCCGATCGAAGGACAGCCGCCGGACCTTACCCGCCTGCCGCCGGGCTGCTCGTTTGCGCCGCGCTGCACCTATCGGGTGGAGCGCTGCACCGAATCGGCGCCGCCGCTCGCCGCCCTCGGTGCCGAGCACTGCTCGGCCTGCTGGGAAGCGCAACGCCTGGTGCGGGAGCGCGCCGCTTGACCGAGGCGCTGCTCGAGGTCCACGACCTCGTCAAGCACTTTCCGGTCGGCGGCGCAATGCTCGCCCGCTCCGCAACGCCGGTGCGGGCGGTAGACGGCGTAAGCTTCACGATCCGGCGCGGCGAGACGCTCGGACTCGTCGGCGAATCCGGCTGCGGCAAGACGACTACCGGCCGCTGCATCCTGCAGCTCGAACGCCCGACCAGCGGGCGGATCCTCTTCGAAGGCCTGGACCTGGTGACGCTGGGCGAGGAGGCGTTGCGGCCGGTGCGGCGCCGGGTGCAGGTGATCTTCCAGGATCCCTACTCTTCGCTCAATCCGCGCATGACCATAGGGCAGATCCTCGCCGAGCCGCTCAAGGTTCACGGCATCGTTCCCGACCGGCAGGGGCGCGCGGCACGGGTGCGCGAGCTCCTGGTGCAGGTCGGGCTCCTGCCGCAGCACGCGGGGCGCTACCCGCACCAGCTCTCCGGCGGTCAGCGCCAGCGAGTGGGAATAGCGCGTGCGCTCGCCATGGAGCCCGCGCTCATCGTCTGCGACGAACCGGTGTCCGCGCTTGACGTCTCCATACAGGCGCAGATCATCAATCTGCTCGAGGATCTGCAGAGCCGGCTGGGGCTGACGTACCTGTTCATCGCCCACGACCTTTCCGTGGTGCGCCACATCTCGGACCGCGTGGCGGTGATGTATCTCGGCAGGATCGTCGAGATCGCCGACCGCAAGACGCTCTACGAAGCTCCCGTGCACCCGTATACGAAAGCGCTTCTTTCAGCGGTACCGATTCCCGATCCCCGGCTCGAGGCCCGCCGGGAGCGCACCGTGCTGCGGGGCGAAGTGCCGAGCGCCCTCAAGCCCCCGTCGGGTTGCGTATTCCATCCACGCTGCCCGATCGCCGAAGCACGCTGCGCTGCGGAAGCGCCAAACTTAAGGGAAATTAAGTCTGCGCACTGGGGCGCCTGCCATCTCGCTTGACAGCGCATCGGATCGCCCTTTAACTAGCCAGCCAAGACAAAGACCCCGCAAAAAGGGGCGCCCGCACGAATTTGTAGAGGAGGAGGCGCAATGAGAAGTCTCGTACATGCACTCGCCCTGGTGGCCGGTGCGCTGTTCGCTTTCCCAATCCAGGCGCAGAGCCCGCGCTATGGCGGCGAGCTCGTTTTCCCGGTTCCCTCCGAGCCGCCGTCCTACGACGGGCACCGTGAAGAGACCTTCGGCCTGATCCATCCGATCGCGCCGTTCTATAACACGCTGCTGCGCGTCGACCCGAACGACAAGAGCGGAACGAAGCCCGCCCCGTCGCTCGCCGAGAGCTGGAGCGTGTCGCAGGACGGCAAGACCTACACCTTCCAGCTGCACAGGGGCGTCAAGTTCCACGACGGCTCCGAGATGACCTCGAAGGACGTCAAGGCGTCCTACGACAAGATCATCTTTCCGCCGCCCGGCGTCGGGTCGACCCGCAAAGGGCAGTACGTGGTCGTGGAGTCGGTCGAAGCGCCCGAGCCGTACACGGTCGTGTTCCGCCTCAAGCACCCGTCGGGATCCTTCATCGCCTCGCTGCTCTCGCCGTACAACTTCATCTACAAAGCGGACATCCTCGCCAAGGATCCTCACTGGTACGAGACCCATATCATGGGCACGGGGCCGTTCACTTTCGTCGAGCACGTGAAAGGGTCGCACGTCGTCGGCAAGAAGAACCCCAACTATTGGGATAAGGGCAAGCCCTACCTCGACGGCTTCCGCGCCGTGTTCATGCGCGACACGGCCGCGCAGGTGGCCGCGGTACGCGGCGAGCGCGCGCAGATCCAGTTCCGCGGCTTCACGCCGGTGGCCCGCAACGATCTGGAGAAAGCGCTCGGCAACAAGATCACGGTGCAGGAATCGCCCTGGGACTGCATCCTGCTGGTCGCGATCAACCACAAGAAGAAGCCGTTCGACGATCCACGGGTGCGGCGGGCCCTGACCCTCGCGCTCGACCGCTACGAGGGCTCCAAGGCGCTTTCCAGGATCGCCATCGTCAAGGAGGTGGCCGGCGTGCAGGTTCCGGGCACGCCGTTCGCGACGCCGCCCGATGAGCTCGCCAAGCTCGCGGGCTACTGGCGCGACCCGGAAAAGTCGCGCGCCGAAGCAAGAAGGCTCCTCAAGGAAGCCGGTGTGCCGGAAGGGTTCTCCTTCACGTTCATGAACCGCGGCATCCCGATGCCCTACGAGCCGCTCGGCGTGTGGATGATTGACCAGTGGCGCAAGGTCGGGCTCAACGTCACGCAGCGCGTGATCGAGCCGGCCGCGTACTTCGGCTCGCTCAGAAAAGGCGAGCACGAGGTGGCGATGGACTTCCAGTGCGGCTACATCGTCGAGCCCGACCTCGACATGTACAAGTTCCTGTCGAGCAGCCGCAATCCGGCGAACTACGGCTACTACGAGGACCCGGTGCTCGACCAGCTCTACGACAAGCAGAGCCAGGCGACGAACCCGGAAGAGCGCAAGAAGATCATCCGCGAGTTCGAGAAGCGCGTCCTCGACGAGCAGGCCCACTACCTGATGACGCTGCAGTGGCACCGGATCATCCCGCATTCGTCGCGGCTGCACGGCTGGACCATCACGCCGAGTCATTATCTGAATAACACCCTGGACACCGTCTGGCTTTCCCCATAAGGCCGCGGCCGGCGTAGGTCCATGGCGCTTTACATCCTCAAGCGGCTGCTCGCCATGGTCCCGACGCTGCTTGGGGTGGCGGTGCTCATCTTCCTCCTGCTGCGCGTCATTCCGGGCGACGTGGTGGAAGCCCGCTACCTCACGCAGGGCAGCCAGTTCCAGTCGCAGGAGCTGATGGACCTCGAGCGCAAGAAGCTCGGGCTCGACCAGCCGCTATGGAAGCAATTCGGCAGCTGGATGTCGGGGCTCGGGCGGCTCGACTTCGGCCTGTCGATGTGGACCGCGTCGCCGATCACCGAGGAGATCAAGCTGCGCTTCGCGCTGTCGCTGCAGGTGGCCATCATGGCGAGCACGATTGCGACGCTGCTCGCGATTCCCCTCGGCATCCTGGCGGCGGTCAAGCAGGACAGCTGGGTGGATTACGCCGTGCGCGTATTTTCGATCGCCGGGCTGGCCACGCCCTCGTTCTGGCTGGGCACCCTGATGATCCTCGCCATGCTGATCATCTTCAAATGGGTCCCGCCGATGGTGTTCACGCCGCTATGGGTGAACCCGTGGGACAACCTGGCGCAGCTCATCTGGCCGGCGCTTGCCGTGGGCTACCGATACTGCGCCGTGGGCACGCGCATGATGCGCTCCACGATGCTCGAGGTGCTGCGCGAAGACTACATCCGCACCGCGCGCGCCAAGGGGCTTTGGCTGAAGCTCATCCTCACGCGCCACGCGCTGAAGAACGCCATCCTGCCGGTGCTCACCGTGATCAGCATGGAGTTCGCCTTTTTGCTGGGCGGGCTGGTGGTGACCGAGCAGGTATTCAACCTGAACGGCCTGGGAATGCTCTTCGTCGAGGCGATCTCCCACCGGGACTACACGCTCACGCAGGCGCTGGTGATGCTGGTCGCCACGTTTTTCCTCATCGTGAACTTCGTGGTCGACATCGCCTACGCCTGGCTCGACCCGCGCATCCGCTACCGCTGAAAGCATGGCAGCCGCCCCGCAAACCATCGAGGATCTGGCACGCGCGGAAGCGCGCCGCCCGCGGTGGCTCGCCGTCATCCTCGACTTCGCGCGCCAGCGCCCGCTCGGCGCCGTCGGCGCCGCGATCATCGTGTTCATGGCGTTGCTTGCCGCGGGGGCGGGTCTCGTCGCGCCATACGACCCCCTCGCCAACGATTACGCCGCCATGCTGTCCGCGCCAAGCGCGGCGCACTGGCTCGGCACCGACAGCTTCGGCCGCGACTTGCTCTCGCGCGTCATCTTCGGCTCGCGCACCGCGCTGATGGTCGGCCTGGGGGCTTCCCTTCTCGGCGCGACCATCGGGTCGGCCATCGGCGTAACGAGCGCCTATTTTGCCGGCCGCGTCGACCTCCTGGTGCAGCGCGTAATGGACATCTTCTTCGCGTTTCCGGTGATCGTTCTCGCCCTCGCCGTGGTGGCGATCCTCGGAACCGGCGCGGGCAATGTCATTCTGGCGATCGCCACGCCGATGGTGCCGCGCTGCGCGCGCGTGGTGCGCTCGAGCGCGCTCGCCATCCGCGAGATGCCGTACGTCGACGCGGCGCGCGCGTCGGGATTCGGGCACGCGCGCATCATCCTGAGGCACATGCTGCCGAACGTCATGGCGCCGATCCTCATCATGGCGACCGCGTTCCTCGGCGAGGCGATCCTGCTCGAGGCGTCGCTCTCGTTCCTCGGTCTGGGCGTGCAGGAGCCGACTGCCGCCTGGGGGTTGATGCTGCGCGGCGCCGCCGTGGAGTTCGCCGAGAGCGCGCCGTGGATGGCGATCTTCCCTGGGCTCGCAATCAGCCTGGCGGTGTTCGGCTTCAACCTGTTCGGCGACTCGCTGCGCGACGCGCTCGACCCTCGCCTGCGCACTCAATAAGAGAAACAAAATAGCAAAACAGGGACAGATCCCATTTTTCTCATCTAGCTTTCTCCAGGGCGCGCGCGAGGCGGCGGGCGTGCCGGCCGCGGTGCTCTACGGCAGCCGGATACGTCGGCGCGGACCGCCTGGCGCCCGTCGCCAAGCTCGCGCTCGTGTTCATGGTGCCGATGTACTACCTTCTGATCCTCACCGGAGCGCTGCGCGATCGCGTCGCCGCCATCGGGCTCGCCTACGGCGCGCTCGCCTACCTCATCCTGCGTAAACGCTGATGGACATCTGGCCTCTGCTCGCGATTTGCGGCCTCGCCACCTACCTGTGGCGCGGACCCGGCGTTCTCATCTCGTCAGGCGTCACCCCGGACAGCGGGGCATTCCTGTGGATCTCGTGCGTCGCGTACGCCATCATCGCAGGACTGGTCTCGCGCATGCTGGTGATGCCGACAGGCATCCTCGCCGAAACTACGCTCGCCGAGCGCGCGGTCGGCAGCGGCGCCGCCCTTCTCGTCTACTTCTGGCTGACCCGGCGCAATCTCTTCGCCGGGATATTTACCGGCGCGCTTGCGCTGTCGGTGATCAGGCTGTGAAGGCGCGCGATTTCGTCACGGTCAACGGCCGCAGCTATCGCCGGGCGGCCTGCCCGCTCGTCGTCGTGTGCGTGGACGGCTGCGAGTCAGATTACATATCGCAGGCGGTTGCGGCCGGCGATGCGCCTTTCTTCGCGCGCATGATCGCCGAAGGCGCGGCTTTCAAGGCCGACTGCGTGATTCCGAGCTTCACCAATCCCAACAACATGTCCATCGTGACCGGCGTGCCGCCCTCGGTGCACGGCATCTGCGGCAATTACTTCTATGACCGCGACGCCGACGCCGAGGTGATGATGAACGATCCGATGTACCTGCGCTGCGGGACGATCCTGGCCGCATTCGCCGACGCCGGCGCCAAGGTGGCGGCGATCACCGCAAAGGACAAGCTTTGCCGCCTGCTCGGCAAGGATCTGAAGGGCGTTTGCTTCTCGGCGGAGAAGGCAGACGAGAGCGCGCTCGAGATCGCCGGCAGGCCGCGGCCTTCGGTCTACAGCGCCGATCTGTCCGAGTTCGTATTCGCTGCCGGCGTCGGCCTGATGTCGAAGCTGCGGCCCGACCTCTTGTACCTCTCGACCACCGACTACGTGCAGCACAAGGCCGCACCGGGCACGCCGGCAGCCAACGCTTTCTACCGCATGATCGATGCCTACCTCGCCCGGCTCCACGCGCTGGGCGCCGTCATCGCGCTCACCGCCGATCATGGCATGAACGGCAAGTTCGGGCCGGACGGACGGCCCAACGTCATCTACCTGCAGGATCTTCTGGACGAATGGCTCGGCGCCGGCGCGGCGCGCGTGATCCTGCCGATCACCGATCCCTATGTCGTGCACCATGGATCGCTCGGCTCTTTTGCCACCGCCTACCTCCCATCCGGGAGGGATGCGGTGCCGGTGATCGAGCGCTTCGCGCGCCTTCCGGGAATCGAGCTGGTTGTCTCCGGCGCAGAAGGCTGCAGGCGCTTCGAGCTGCCGCCCGAGCGCATGGGGGATGTGATCATCGTCGCGGACAAGCACGTCGTGCTCGGCACCAGCCGCGCCAGGCACGACCTGTCGGGCCTCGACGCGCCACTCCGCTCGCACGGCGGCCTCTCGGAGCAAACGGTCCCGCTTCTCTTCAACCGGCGCACTGCCGGTATTCCCGGGCGGGATCGCTTGCGCAACTTCGACATCTTCGATCTCGCCCTGAACCACCTCGAACCGGCGTGAAAGCAAAAAGCCCGGTCCTCTCACGAGGCCGGGCTTTTCGCTTGAAGATGGCCTTATCCCGCCTATCAGCGTCCTGGTCTAGGACGACCCGACGCTCGGCTGGATGTTCTGATTCAAACGGAAAAAGTTGCGCGGATCATACGTGTTCTTCAGCGCGACCAGGCGCTCATAGTCTTGTCGATAGGCCGCTTGCGTGCGTTCCTGCCCTTCCTCGCCGAGAAAGTTCACATAGGCGCCCGCCGTCGCATGCGGCGCGACTGCCGCCCAGCACTCGCGCGCCCAGGCGATATGCGCCTCTCGCTCGGCCGGGTCGGTCCAGGTGGCTGCGACGTTCAGGCAGAAGGCGGCCTCGCCGAGCCTCGCCGCGCCGCCCAATTGATACAGCGCCAGGAGCGACAGCGGCGAGGTCATGCGCCGGGCGCTGTCGACGATCGCATCGATAGCCGCGTCGCCGAGCTCGCGCAGATACGACGTCTTCCAGTAGTTGTGCCGCCCCGGCGGTTGCGCGGCGTCGAACATGGTCTGGTGCTCGACGTAGGGCTTCAGGCTGATCCCGTCCACGAGCGGCGGGCCGAACGCGCGCAGCGGCTGCACCGCGCGCTCGCCTGCCTCGATGACGCCCGCATGGCACACGGCGACCCCGATGATCGGCATGCCGCGCAGGAAAGGCGGCAGCTTGGGCAGATGCGGCAGCCGGCGCAGGATGACGATCGTCGTCAGCTCATCCGGCGCGTTGGCCGCGTACTCGCGGTGAAAACGCAGCACCTCGGCCGCGCGCTCCTGCGGATGAAGCACCCACCCGGCGAGCACGATCGGCCCTACCGGGTGCAGGCGAAAACGCAGCTCGGTGACGATGCCGAAATTGCCGCCGCCCCGCTGCAGGCCCCAGAAGAGTTCCGCATTCTGCTCCGCGCTCGCGTGCAAGAACTGGCCGTCGGCCGTCACCAGGTCGGCGCCCGCCAGGTTGTCCGCCGTCAAGCCGTGCTTGCGCATCAGCCAGCCGATGCCGCCGCCCAGCGTCAAGCCGGCGACTCCGGTTTCGGACACGATTCCCCCGGTCACGGCCAAGGCATGCGCCTGGGTGGCACGATCGAGGCCGCCCCAGTTCAGGCCCGACTGAACCGTGGCGAGCCTGTGCTCCGGATCGACGCGCACGCCTCGCATGAGCGACAAGTCTATGACCAACCCGCCGTCGCAGGTGCCGTGGCCCGCCACGCTGTGGCCGCCGCCGCGCACCGCGACCAGCTGCTCGTGCTTGTGCGCGAACTTCACCGCCGCCTTGACGTCGTCGGCGCCCGCGCAGCGGACGATGAGCGCCGGCCTCCTGTCGATCATGCCGTTCCAGACCCGCCGCGCCTGGTCGAAGTCCGCGTCGCCGGGCTGGATGAGCCTGCCGGCGACACGCTTCGCGAGTTCCGCGACGGCGGCGTTCGGCAGGGGCGGCGCAGGCATGATCGGCGTCAGCTTAACCCGTCGGCAGGATCTCCACCTCGGTCGAGATCGTCGGGGGCATGCGCAGCGTGCACGCGACCGGCGAATGCGCGTCGCCCCAGGCGGCGATCTCACGCAGGGCATCGTCGCTCGCCCCGTGCGCGCCGATCCGGACCCGCAGGCGCAGGGCAAGCACCGACGCCGCCGCGTCATCGAGGCCCAGCAGGCGACGGTTGTCGGTGTCGCTTTCGGCGTCCACCTCCAGCAGCGTCAGCCTCACGCCGAGCCGTGCAGCACGCATGGCGATCACCGTCGCGGTGCACGCGGCGAGCGAAGCGCGCATCATCCAGCCCGGGTTGGGCGCGCTGCCCTCGCCGCCGACCATCTGCGGCATGTCGGTGTGCACCGTCTCGCCGCCGGTGCCTTTGACTTCGAGCTTGAGCCCGTCGATCAGCCTCGCCGTGAGCGGCGCGGCCGTGCTGCGCGCCTTGGCTGGGTTCCTCGCGAGGGCGTCGCTCGCGCGCTCGAGCGACTCGCGGATTCTCGCCTGTTCCATCGGCTGCCTCCTCAGAAGCTGAGCGTCGCGGCGCCCTGCTTGATCAGCTCGTGCATCTTGCTCGCGCCGCTGATCGTCACCCCGTCGAGCAGGTCGCCCGGCTCGTAGCCGCGGGCCTTGACGCAGGGCGTGCAGGCCCACAGGTTGCCGCCGCGCTTGATGAAGTCGCCGATCATCGCCTCGAGCGGCTCGAGCGGGGCGACTTGCGTCGACTGCGCGGCGCGCTTGCGCACCAGGTCGACACCCGCGCTGGTGAGGAAGATCGAGACGCCGAGCCCCGCCGTGAGGCCGCCGTTGGCGATGGTGAAGGCAACCGAGGACAGTTCGTGGTCGGTGCCGTGCGTGATCAGAACAACGAGATTGCGATTGCCGTTTTCCATGTGATCTCCTTTGCTGGTTGACGCTCTACGCTAGGCCTTGACAGCGAGCAGCGAGACGCTCTTCACGCCGTACTTCCTGGCGGCGCCCTTTGCGTTGTCGGAAATGAAGCGGTATTGCGGGTTGTCGTGAATGCTCTCGAGCCGCAACCCCGCGCCCTTGATCGCTTCGAGGTACTGGTCCACTTGCATGGCGCCGCCGATGCAGGCGGCCCACAAGGCGGCCTTTTCGGTGACGCCGTCCGGAAGCTGCGCTTCGGTGACGATGTCGGCGATCGCCAAGCGGCCGCCGCGCCGCAACAGGCGTGCTGCCTCGCTGAACACCCGCTGCTTGTCCGGCGCCAGGTTGATCACCCCGTTGCTGATGACCGCGTCGAACGAGGCGTCATCACGGCGCACGCTCTCGATGTAGCCCTTGAGGTAGGACACGTTGTCGAAGCCCGCCGCGGCACGCAGGCGCTCCGCTTTGTCGAGCTGCTCGCCGGTCATGTCGACGCCGAGCACGCTTCCGGTCGTGCCGACGTGCAGTGCCGCAACGAAGGCATCCATGCCCGATCCGCTTCCCAGATCGATCACGGTTTCGCCCGCTTGCAGCTTGGCGAGATGGAAGTAGTAGCCGACACCCGCGAACGAATCGATGGCGGCCGCCGGGATGCGGTCGAGATCGCAGGCGGGGTAGCCAAGGCGCTCGGCAAGCGCGCGGCCCATCTCGAAATGAAACTCGCCGGCCGGGTTCAGGGCCACGTCCCGATACATATCCTTGACCTTTTGCTCCAGGTCGGCGGTGTCGAGTCCCGGTTTGGCGGCCGTCGCCGTGCTCACGATGCACCTCCTTGTCGGTGGAAGTGGCATCACGATAACGGCCGGTCCTTCTGATCGTCTTCCGGAAACCTTCCGCTCAGTGCGCGCCGGCCATGCGGTCAAACAGGTAGGTCACGGGAGAGGTGGAGCCCTTCAGCACCGAGGTCTGCATGAGCTCGATCGCTCGCCGTCGGGCGTCGTGGAAGCGCTCGGTGTTTCCCCGCGCGAACTCCGCACCGCAACGGACAATGGCGGCGGAGGCCTCCCCGACGGGGTTGCCGGTCTTGGCGACGAGGCTCTCGAGGCGCTCGGCGCACTGCGCGACCCGATCGGTCTCACCCCGTTCGAAGTAGTAGAGCGCGAGCCAGGGATACAGATCCAGGCTGCAAACCGTGCATGGCCCGCCGGCCGCGAGCAGAGCTTCGCTGCGCGATACCAGCTCGGAGACCTGCCCGGCGTCCTTCGCCTGCAGGCGGTTCCAGATGCCGACGCCGTACAGACGCTGGAGGCAGTGGTTGCGTATCGACGCACGCTCCGCCTGCTCGATGCCTTTCTGCACCGAGCGCCATCCGAGGTCGATGGCGTTCGCCAGCGTATGCAGGACGGCGCGGCGCGCCAGCGCATAAGCCATGCCGGCAGGAGAGCCGACCTTGTCGTGCAGCGCAAGGCTCTCGTCGAGGCGCGCCAGGGCGTTCGCGGTGTCGCCGCGCCACAGCTGGATCGTCCCCAGCGCGTACTGGCAGATGGCCACGCAACGCAGATCGCCCAGACGATCCGCCTCCGCGGCGACTTCCCGCATGAATATGGTCGCCTGATCCAGCATCCGGTCCTCGTGCACGTGGTACTCCCACAAGCACAGATGGGCGTCGGTTGCCACCACCAGATCGGGAGACCAGCGGCCGTGCTGCAGCCGCTGTTTCTCGTAGCGCAGCCCTTCCTGCCAGCGCCCCAGCGGCAGATAGGCCATGGCCAGGATTTCACAGGCCTGGGCCGATTCCACCGCGGCACGCGCCGATTCCGCGAGCTCGAGCGCGCGGTGAGCGTACCGGGCCGCTTCCTCGAGCCGGTTGAAGTGCCACAGGTAAAGCGCGCGCAAAACGTGCAGCCTCGCGTGCACGCGAGGCTCGTTGCCCGCATGGCGCCATGCCTGCGCCAAATGCCGGCCGGCCTTCGGCATGTCGGTCACGAAGATCGCGACCAGAGCGATCTTGCAGTGCAGCTCGGTGAGATCCGCGTCGTTGACGGGCAGGCCTTCGATCAGCGACATCGCGCGCTCGTACGCCGCGAAGCTCTCGGCCAGGTAGCCCGCCGCGCGGCTGGTGTCGCCGATCAGGGCGTGGAGATTGCCGCAGATCCGCTTCACCATGGCGTCGCGGGCCGGCTCCAGCATCTCCAGCGCCCGGCGGTAACTGCGCAAGGCGTCGTCGTGCGCATACATCGAGGCCGCCCGCCGGCCGGCGAGCGTCAGAAAGTGCGCGGCCTGCCTGGCATCGCCGGCCATCTGGTAATGGAAGGCGATGCTCTCGACGGGCAGCTCGTCTTCCCGCTCGCCGAGCTCGACCAGGCTGCGCGCAACCCGCGCATGAAGCTCCCGGCGCCTGGCTTCGGATGCGGACTCATAGACGAAGGTCCGGTGCAGCGCGTGGCGAAAGTGGTAGTGGATGCCGCGCTCATACAGCAGTTGCGCATCGATCAATTCGTCGAGCACGTCGAGCAGGCTTCCCGGAGCGTCCTGTTTCCCCTTTTCTCCCGGCCATAACGCTTCGAGCAACGGGTACGCGACGCCTTCACCCGCCACGGCGGCGATCGTCAGCAGCCGCCGGCCGCCCGGCGAAAGCGCCGCCAGGCGCTCCAGCACGTTGGCGCGCAGCAACGGCGGGATTGTCCCAGCCGGCTGCGGCCGCGGCTCACCGGCCGATGCATGCCGACCGAGAAACGCGTGCAGCTCCAGCGCGTACAGCGGATTGCCTTCGGAGAGCCGGAAGATCTCGTCGCTGCGCTCGCGCGCGAGGGGCTGCTCCCCGCTTTGTTGCTGCAGCAGTTCATGATGGTCGGCCACGCTCAACGGATTGAGCGGCAGGATATCGACCGGCCGCGTTTCGCCGACGCTGCGCAGCAGCTTTTCCGGCACGCCGCCGGCCGTCGCTCTATCGCGAAGCGTGGCGACCAGGAGCAGCGGCGCGTCGCGCAAGCGCCGCGCCAGAAAGTGAAACAGCTCGCCCGAGACCTGATCGGCTGCGTGGAGGTTTTCCACGACGATGACCAGGGGGGCCGCCAGTGCGCGGCGCCGCAAAAACTCCGCGATGGCGGCGAACAGATAGCTTTGCGCGGCCCCCGGGTCGGAGTTGGGCACCGGGCGGGCCTCCGGCCTGCGCTCTGAGAGCGCGCCGGTGATCTCCGCGGGGATGAGATCCTGGTCGGCGGGGCTCTCGCGCAGCGCCGCCTGGAGGATGTCGATGAACGGGCCATAGGCGATCGCTCCCTCCATCTCGTACGCCGAGCCGGCGAGCGCGCGACATCCACGCCGCTGTGCCCGGGCGGTCAGCTCTCGGACCAGACGGCTCTTGCCGATGCCGGCGGGCCCCTCGATGAGCAGCACGCCGCCCCGTCCGGCAAGCACCTGATCGAGGCAGCCGTCGATGGTCCGGCATTCGTCGACGCGGTTCACCAGCGGCGCCATGCTCGCCGGGGCCTGCAACGGGACGCGCTCGCCGGAGGCTTCGACGCCCGGTTTCTGCCGCTCGATCCGCTCGTACAGCGCGCGCGTTTCCCGCGAAGGCGCGACGCCCAGCTCGTCGGCGAGGACGTCGAGGCAAATGCCGTACTGCCTGAGCGCTCGGTCGCGCTGCCCCTGCTGCGCGAAAACCGCCATCAGCCCGCGGTGCGCGGCCTCCAGCGTGGCGTCCTTGTCCAGCGCCGTCCGGTAGGTCTGCGCAGCCACCGGCAGATCGCCGCGCTTCTGGTAGGCCTCGGCCAGCGCCAAGAGGACATCGATATAGAGCTGCCGGAGATGCTCGCGCGGGGCCTGCGTCCACGCCGCGTGCAGATCCATGGGCAGGAGATCGCCCGCGTAGAGCGCCGCGGCTCGCTCGAGCGCATCGAGCCGCCCGGAGGCGAGCGCATCCTGCGCGGCCTGCTCGAAGGCGCCGACATCGGTGGCGAGCCCGCCGGGCGGCGCGAGTCTCACGAGATTCTTGGTGACGGCGATCCATTTGCCCGTGTCGGCCCCGCGTTCGCCAGCGTCAAGAATCTTGCGTAGCTGGTGCAGTGCCTTGTACAACTGCGCGGCGCCGGCGCCGCTGTCGAGATCCGGCCACAACAACTCGACCGCCACGTCGCGCGCGAGCTGATGACCGGGGCCAAGCGCCAAGAGCTTCAGCAACGCGGAGGCCTTGCGCCCGGGGATATCCTCGTCGCCGAGTCTCGCCCCGGAGGCGAGGACCTGGAATCGGCCGAGAAGCGAAATTTCCACCGCTGGATGCTGCGCCGGGCGGGAGCGATGGGTCAAGCAAGGGCGGTAAGTCCTGAATCGCCGCCGCCAAACAAAAAAGCCCGGTCCTCTTTCGAGGCCGGGCTTTTTCGCTTGAAGATGGCCTGGCGGTGACCTACTTTCGCGTGCGCAAACGGCACACTATCATCGGCGCAAACTCGTTTCACGGTCCTGTTCGGGATGGGAAGGCGTGGTTCCGAGCTGCCATTGCCGCCAGATAGAAGATTGAAGAAGTGAAGTCTTGAAAAGCTGTCTCGGCAGAGATCGCGCCAAGCGCGAACCGTGATGCTCACGGTTATAGGGTCAAGCCGCACGGGCAATTAGTACGGGTTAGCTCAAGGCCTCACGGCCCTTGCACATCCCGCCTATCAACGTCCTGGTCTAGGACGACCCTTCAGGGGGGTCGAGCCCCCGGGAAGTCTCATCTTGAGGCGAGTTTCCCGCTTAGATGCTTTCAGCGGTTATCTCTTCCGCATATAGCTACCCGGCGATGCCACTGGCGTGACAACCGGTACACCAGGGATGCGTCCACTCCGGTCCTCTCGTACTAGGAGTAGCCCCTCTCAAACTTCCAGCGCCCGCGGTAGATAGGGACCAAACTGTCTCACGACGTTTTAAACCCAGCTCACGTACCACTTTAAATGGCGAACAGCCATACCCTTGGGACCGGCTACAGCCCCAGGATGTGATGAGCCGACATC
>SCTY01000049.1 GCA_004297625.1 Betaproteobacteria bacterium
GGACTGCCTGAATCTTGAACTCGACCGTGTAGCGATGGACCTTCTTAGGACCGACCGGCGCTGCCATTTCTTCTCCCTCGAGCGTTAGGTCGAGGTGTCCACTTTATCGGATGAGGTTCTGCGGTCGGTTGCGACCGCTGTTAGGTTGTGCGCTAGTTCCGTAAACCCTTGGCGGCATCATGCTTGCTTTTCCATTCCTCGGCGAGACGTTGGCCAATCGGCTGTCCAAATTCGCCTTTGTCGTAGACGTCGCTTAGGCGAATCATCGCCGACGGTACCCCTTGGCGAGCCGCCATCCTGAGGGACTCTAGAGCAATATGGGGCCGATCTTCAAATGCCGGCAACACGTCCGAGCACCAATAGTCTCTCCATAGCTCATCGGCCCTTCGTGGATCTCTCCGCTGAACGATGATGATCGCGCCCCATGCATCCCTCATGTTGCCAATTTCTTTGGCTCTCTGATACATGACATTTGGATCTGATGGATAACCTTCGTGCTCCATGGCGCGCGGATCGCGACCCTGCAATCTCGCAGCACGTTCCTTTTTACTTACTACCGTTTGGCATTGAGGGTCGCGCCGTTCATCTGCAATGCTCGCGCCCAAGACCGTCATCCCCACGATTGTTACAACTGCCGTCGTTCTCACAGCATCCCCTTCTTGACGCGCAAGCGTCGCTCATCAACCTGCTGCTAGGCGCCTTACTTGTGCTCACTCAATTGCCTGACTCGTGGCAATGCATTCCGTAGCTCCTCATTGCGAAACACCCGCAAACCATGGAGAACGAGCTTTTCGTCCGAGAAAACCAGCAATTCCTGCCCCTTCCAGAAGGCCATCCCGCATGAGGTTGGGACCGTTGAGACAGAGCTGAGTTGTCGAGGACCTTTGAAGCTTTCGATAACTTCTACGCGCGCTTGCCGACTCATTTCCACGTTTGTTCCATAGGCTGTCCAACGGCCTTTCGATGGCAGCTCTGTAACGCGTATCCAAGCAACGACCGATGATTCATCGAAGAGCCTTTCCACCTTCTCAGTAGTTGTCAATCGCATCCATTCCCGCGTCGGACTGCAGGGCAAGGCTTGCGACGCAACCAGGAGCAGAACGAAAGCTACCGCGGTGCGGCCCGCTGCCATATAGGCGCCTAACGTGGAGCTTTGCGGCGCGGCGAGCCTGGCCCCAAATGCAGCGATCCGCCGGCCGCCGCGTCCGCCAACAGCGCCATGTTAGGAGTGCTTCTCATCGATTGCCTTCGAGCTCTAGCAATTTCCGGTTATAGCGCTCGGCGTATTGCGCGGCGCGCATGAAGTTACGGTGCTGCAGATCAGCACCAAGGTCGGCGCAAGTTATTGGACGTTGGCCAACCTTCACAGCGCTCTGAACGCGCGCGGAGTCTTCGAGGGGCCAGCCGGGTATGACTTCGCCAGCATCTTTGCCGCACACAGGTATTACGATGTGCCGGCGGTCACCACCGGAAAACGCCCTTTGAGCTTCGGCTACTGGATCTTTCGCGACCAACATGTCGAGGGTGTCCCCCGCCGTCGCATGCACAACTAGCAGGGCCAAGCTCACGAATACGACCGCACGATGCATCGGACGCACTCCTAACGTGAATTGGTTGACGAAATAGTTGACACGGTTGGTGGATTGCAAGCCGTCAATTTGTTGCGGCGGGCTGTCATCCTCCCTATGCGTCAGTACGTTACCCCCTGGAAGGAGGCGAAGCAATTCCGCCTTGGGAGGAAACGTGGGGGAGAGCACACCGCTAGCGCCGCACGCGAGCGACAGGCCGCGACTACTCGATCAGGTGCGCGATGCCATCAGGAGACGGCACTACAGCCTGCGCACGGAGGAAACGTATATGCACTGGATCAAGCGCTTTATCTATTTCTCCGGAAAGCGGCACCCGAAGGCGCTCGGGCCGGCGGAGGTCACGGCGTTCCTCAATCACCTTGCGCGCGATTTAGAGGTGGCCGCCTCGACGCAGAACCAGGCGCTCTCGGCGCTGCTGTTTCTTTATCGCGAGGTGCTTGGCACGCCGCTGCCCTGGCTCGATGAGCTCGAGCGCGCGCAGCGGCCGGCGCGCGTGCCGACGGTGCTGACACGCGACGAGGCGCAGCGGCTGCTCGCGCAGATGCGCGGCACGCAATGGCTGATGGCGAGCCTGATGTACGGCGCGGGGCTGCGGCTTCGCGAGTGCCTGAAGCTCAGGGTCAAGGACCTCGACTTCGGCTACCGCCAGATCGTGGTGCGCGACGGCAAGGGCGCGAAGGACCGCGTGACGATGCTGCCGGAGCCGCTCGTCGCGCCTCTGCATGACCAACTTGCGCGCTCCCGGGCGCTCCACGAGGACGATGTAGCGGCGGGGCATGGAACAGTCGAGCTACCGCATGCATTGGCGCGCAAGCATCCGCGCGCATCCTACGAATGGGCATGGAAGTTCGTGTCTCCGTCGCCGCGGCTGTCGAGGGACCCGCGCAGCGGGGCGATCCGGCGCCACCACGTCTATGAGAACTACGTTATCCGTGCCGTCAAGGCCGCCGTGCGCGCGGCGCGCATCGCGAAGCATGTCAGCTGCCACACGCTGCGGCATTCGTTCGCCACGCATCTGCTGGAAAGCGGATACGACATCCGCGCGGTCCAGGAGCTGCTCGGGCACGCGGACGTTTCCACGACGATGATCTATACGCACGTCCTGAACAAGGGCGGGCGCGGCGTGACGAGCCCGCTCGAGCGCTAAAGCAGGACTTCGACTTCCGCGTCGCCTTCGCGCCTCACGAGGTTCACCGCGACGCTCGAGTCGTGGCGGCGGAGCATGAGGTCGAGCGTGCCGTCGCCGATGCGCAGGCCGCGCACCGAGAGCCAGTCGAGGAACCTCGGCAGGCGCGGGCGGCGCAGGATCACGGTGGAGGAGGCGGCGTCGATCTCGAGCCTTAGGCACGCCTGCAGCAGGGCGAAGGGCGCGCACGCGGCCCAGGCCTGCGGCGCGCAGGCGACGGGGTAGAGCGTGGGCGCCTTGCCGCGGCGGCGCTCGAAGCCGCAGAAGAGCTCGGGCAGCCGGCGCAGGTGCATGTGCGCGGCGGCGTCGAAGCAGCGCCGCGGTGACCGACGGCGGGACGCTTTCCGCCAGGGGTGCAATTTGAGCGATGTTCACGGTTTTGCGGAAAAGCAGTCCATTCGGCTCGCAATTCTTGTGCCGGGACCACAGATTGCTATAAAAAGGAGCCCATGCAGACCGACGCCGCGAAGGCCGCCTACCGGCGGTATGCAAGTGTCTACGATGCCTTGTTCGGACCGGTGCTCCAGCCAGGTCGCAAGGCGGTGATCCAAGCCCTCCGATGCCGTCCCGGCGAGCGCGTGCTCGAAGTGGGCGTGGGCACCGGACTCTCGCTGCCGATGTACCCGCCGGATGTGCGGGTTACCGGCATCGACCTTTCGCGCGAGATGCTGGAGAAGGCGCGCATACGGGTGCGCCGGCGCCAGCTGACGAACGTCGAGGCGCTGCGCGAGATGGACGCCGAAGCCATGGATTTCGCGGATGCGAGCTTCGACAAAGTCGTCGCGATGTACGTCGTCTCGGTGGTCGACAAGCCGGCGCGGCTGCTCAGCGAGCTGCACCGCGTGTGCAAGCCGCAGGGCGAGATCTTCATCGTCAACCATGTGCGCTCGTCCAATCCCCTCGTGGGCGCGGTGGAGAAGAGCCTCGCGCGCTTCTCCGACCAGCTCGGCTTCCACCCGGATTTCGAGCTGTCGTCGCTCGTGAACGGGTCGGGCTCGGTCGAGCACATCTCCAACATCGCCTTTTTCTGGAAGGTGATGCGCGTGCGCAACGGCGTGGGCCACGCCCGCCCGGGGCTGGAGGCGGGCAAGAGACGTACCTGAACTCGGGGCCGGGAGCGGCGCTCTCACGGATATGCAAGTCACTCCCGAGATCAAGTTCCACGGCGTCGAGCGTTCCGAGTGGGTCGGGAATTACATCGTCGAGCGCCTGCGGCGCCTCGAGCGCTACGCCGACGGCGTCACCTCCTGCAAGGTCACGCTTGCGCAGGAGCAGGCTTCGCAGACCAAGGGCAACCGCTACAGCGTCATGGTCGAGGCGCACATCCCGCCCAACCACGACCTCGCGGTGAAGAAGCAGAAGGTCGTGCACGAGATGCGCACCCAGCTGCCGGCGCTCATCAACCTCGCTTTCGGCGCGCTCGAAAAGCAGCTGAAGAAGACCGCGCAGCTGCGCCGCGCCGACGTGAAGACGCACGACGGCGAGCCGCACGGGCTCGTGGAGAAGCTGAGCCCCGACGGCTACGGCTTCATCCGCACCTTCGACAACCGGGAGGTGTACTTCCACCGCAACAGCGTGCTGCACGGCGACTTCGAGCGCCTGTCGGTCGGCACGGAAGTGCGCTTCAGCCCGGAGGAGGGCGACGAGGGGCTGCAGGCGAGCAGCGTGCAGATCGTCGCGAAGCCCGGCGTGCGCTCCGAGAGCGCCGCCAACCGGTAGATCGGCATGGTTCTGCCGGACCAAGCCATCCGGTGGATGCGCCACACCCCGGTAGATAAAAAGGCAGTCGTCTTCTGGGAGGAGGCACGACCCTGGCCCGCCAGCTGCTGAAGAAGCTGCTTCCACGCCTGCGCCGCTATTTCCGGCTGAACATCGTGTTCGTGCTGCGGCGCGTGCTGACCGGCCGGGCGCGCGTCGCCTCCACGCGCGCCGGCCTGGAATGCCGCCCGCTCGAGGAGGCGGAGCTGCTCGCCTTCGCGGCCGATCCGCGGCTGGAGCTCGGCGAGCAGTGGATCCGCGAAGCGTGCGCGCGCGGCTCCCTGTGCCTCGGCGCGCTCGCCCACGGCGAGCTCCTCGGCTATACATGGCTCGCCTTTGGCGATACGCCCTACGCAGAGGGCCTGTGGGTCGGCCTGGATGATCGCCTGCGCTACTCGTACAAGAGCTTCGTGCGGCCGGAATGCCGCGGCGAGCGCATCATCCAGGCGCTGCACGCGCTTGCCGACTCCCCGGAGCTGCGCCGCGACCGGCACTTCACGGTGGATTTCGTGGACGCCGACAACCACGCTTCGCTCGCCGCGCTCGAGCGCTCGGGGTCGAGCCGCATAGGCTTCGCGGTCTACGCCAGGGGGTTCGGCAGCCTGTTCGCCCTGCGCTCGCCCGGACTCAGGCGCGCCGGCATCAGCTTGTATGAGCCGAGCGGCGGAGCGCTTGACGCGCTTTCACCCCAGCTTTCCGATGCCGAGCTTTCCTCCGAGCTGGTTGAGGGCGGCTAGCAGCGGCTCGGGAAGCGGCACGCCGTCGCGGGCGCGCTCGGCGAACTTCGCGTAGCTCTGCTCGCCGGGCAGGAAGATGCGCTCGAAGCCCTTCATGCGCTCGGAGCCGCGGATGTCGCGCGACAGGGAATCGACGTTTTTCCGGAATTCATCCAATTCCTGAAACGCGGAAATATCGATGGCGGCGATCGCGTGCCCGGTGTTGGTGGGCGTCGAGTCGTCGGCATTGAAGTCGACCACGTCGCGCCCCATCGCCGCGGCGTTCAGCGTGCCGGCCAGGATGCCGAAAACGAGCGCCATGCCGTAGCCCTTGTAGCCGCCCTCATGTCCCCCTAAGGGCAGCAGGAAGCCTTCGTGCACCCGCTTCGGATCGGTCAGCGGCTTTCCCTCGCGGTCGACCATCCAGCCCTCGGGCATCGGCTCGCCGCGCTGCGCCTTGGTCTTCACCTTGCCGAAGGCCGCGACCGTGGTGGCCATGTCGAGCACGATCGGCGGCTCCGCGCCCGCCGGGATCGCCACCGCGATCGGGTTCGTCGAAAGCAGCATCTCGACGCCGCCCCAGGGCGGCAGGTGATTGGCGTTGCCGACGGCGAAGTACAGGCCGATCATGCCGGCGCGCATCGGCATCCTGGCATAGAGCGATGCCGGTCCCGCGTGATTGCTGCAGCGCACGCCGACCCACGCGGCGCCGGCGCCGCGCGCCTTCTCGATGGCGTGCTCGGCGGCGAACTTCATCACCAGGTGGCCCATGCCGTTGTCGCCGTGCACGAGCGCCATCGCGGCGCGGCTGCGCTCGACGCGGATCGTCGGCTTCACGTTCACGCCGCCCGCCTGGATGCGGCGGATGTACTGCGGCAGGCGGAAGATGCCGTGGCCGTCGGAGCCCTGGAGATCGGCTTCGACCATCAGCCCGGCAATGGTGTGCGCATCGGCCCGCGGGACGCCGACGCTCTCGAACGCTTTTGCCGTGAACGCCTTGAGAGACGAAGCAGGGAATCGCATGGCGCGGATCGTAGCCTGTAAAATCCCGCATTTTCCCCGCCGGTGATCCGTTTTTCGAACGTAACGCTCAGGCGCGGCGCCAAGCTGCTCCTCGAAGGCGCGGACCTGTCCGTCAACCCGGGAGAGCGCGTCGGCCTGATCGGCGCCAACGGCTCGGGCAAGTCGAGCCTGTTCGCGCTGCTGCGCGGCGAGCTCCACACCGACAAGGGCGAGGTCGACTTCCCCGCGCACTGGCGGCTCGCGCACGTCGCGCAGGAGACCCCGGCGCTCGAGCGCGCGGCGCTCGACTACGCGATCGACGGCGACACCCGGCTGCGCAAGCTCGAAGCCGAGCTCGCGGCGACCGAGGACGGCGTGCGCATCGCGGAGCTGCACGCCTCGCTCGGCGACGCCGATGCCTATACCGTGCGGGCGCGCGCCGAGAAGCTCCTCACCGGGTTGGGTTTTTCTCAAGATGAAATCCTGTTCCCTGTTGCCAGCTTCTCGGGCGGCTGGCGCATGCGGCTCAACCTGGCGCAGGCGCTGATGTGCCCGTCGGACCTGCTGCTGCTCGACGAGCCGACCAACCACCTCGATCTCGACGCGATCATCTGGCTCGAGGAGTGGCTCAAGCGCTATCCGGGCACGCTGATCGTCGTGTCCCACGACCGCGATTTTCTGGACGGCGTGGTCACCGTGGTAGCGCACATCGACCAGAAGAAGCTGCGCCGCTACTCCGGCAACTACTCCGCCTTCGAGGAGAGCCGCGCGCAGAACCTGGTGCTCGCCGCGGCGCAGGTCGAGAAGCAGCAGCGCGAGCGCGCGCACCTGCAGTCGTTCATCGACCGCTTCCGCGCCAAGGCGACCAAGGCGCGCCAGGCGCAAAGCCGCATGAAGATGCTCGCGAAGATGGAGGACCTCGCGCCGCTGCACGTCGCGGCGCCGTTTTCGTTCGAGTTCCGCGAGCCGCTGCGCGCGCCCAATCCGCTTCTGGTTCTGGACTCGGTGGAGGCGGGATACGGGGACAAGCTTGTCCTGAAGGAGGTAACTCTCTCGTTGCAGTCGGAGCAGCGCATCGGCCTGCTCGGCGTGAACGGCGCCGGCAAGTCGACCTTCATCAAGGCGATTGCAGGTGCCTTACCGGTCCTCAGTGGGGAGATGACCGTCAATAAAGGCCTTGTCATCGGCTACTTCGCGCAGCACCAGGTCGAGATGCTGCGCGACGACCAGTCGGCGCTGTGGCATCTCGGGCGCCTGGCCCCGGACACGCGCGAGCAGGAGCTGCGCAACCATCTCGGCAGCTTCAACTTCCCCGGCGACATGGCGACCGATTCCATCGAGCATTTCTCCGGCGGCGAGAAGGCGCGCCTTGCGCTCGCGCTCATCGTCTGGCAGCGGCCGAACCTGCTGCTCCTCGACGAGCCCACGAACCACCTCGATCTCGAGACGCGCGAGGCGCTCACCGTGGCGCTCGCGCAGTTCGAGGGCACGCTGGTCCTCGTGTCGCACGACCGGCACCTTTTGCGCGCCACGACCGATCAGCTCCTCATCGTCGCCGAGGGCAGGGTGCAACCCTTCGACGGCGACCTCGACGATTACCGCGAGAGCCTGGTCAAGACAAAAATAGAGGCTCCACAAAAGAAACCCCCCGCTCGCGCCGCTCGCGACCCCCTTGTCAGGGGGTCGAAAAAGCACGTCGAATCGAGGATCAAGCGCCTGGAGGAGCTGATGGCCCGCCTGAATGCGCGGAAAAGCGACATCGAGTCCAAGCTCGGCGACCCGGCGACCTACCAGGATCCAGACGCGTACAAGGCGCTGCTGCTCGACCGGGCTTATGTCGGCAAGGAGCTCGACCAGGTCGAAAGCGAATGGCTCGAGCTCATCGAGAGCGCATGAGGTACGCGAGCGTCGCCATGCTGATTCTCGCCGGGTGGGCAGCGCTCAAGCCGGCGCCGATGGCCTGGGTCTACATCGCCGCGGTGATGGCGTTCGAAGCGTGGCTGCTGCGGCGCATGCGCGCCGAGGAGCGCGGGCCGGTCGCGGTCGGCGAGCCGCCGTACCGCTTCACCGCGGAGGAGGCCGAGCTCATCGGCCGCTACCGTTTCTATTTCACGTATCCGGCCCTGGCCGCCCAGGCGGGCTCGGTGCTCGCGGCGATCGGGTTGAGCGCGATGGTGCTCGCCCTGTGGCTCACGTTCCGGCAGGCGTACGTGCCAGGGGCGATCGTCGGCCTCGATCTTTTCGCCGTCGGCTGGTTCACGCGGCGCGTGGCGCCGGTCCATGTGCTGCGCCTCGCCGCTTCGCGCGGCAAGCGCGACGCCTTGCGGATACTCGAAATCCTCGATCCGCTGTGGGCTAAAATCAACGCCGCCAATCAAGGGTAGCGGAGGGCCGCATGAACGCGCCGGTCAAAACGGAAGACGCCTTCCATCAGCTGATCCACGAGAACCACATGTGGGGGCTGTGGGAGATCGCGAGCCAGATGACGCCGCACCCGCGGCCCCAGGCGATCCCGTACCAGTGGAAATGGTCGCTGCTCGAGAAGGTCGTGAGGCAGTCGGCCACCGCGGTCCCGGTGGGCGACGAGCGCCGCGCGATGCAGCTCTTCAACCCCGGGCTGAACGGCCAGTGGGCGACGACGAATACGCTCATCGCAGCGGTGCAGGTGCTGCTGCCCGGCGAGATCGCGCGCGCGCACCGGCACACGCCGTCGGCGATCCGCTTCATCATGCAGGGCAACGGCGCGTACACCGCGGTCGAGGGCGAAAAGGTCCTCATGCACGAGGGCGACTTCGTCCTCACGGCCAACTGGCAGTGGCACGACCACGGCAACGAGACGAACGAAACGGTGGTGTGGATGGACGGCCTCGACGTGCCGCTCACCAAGGCGCTCGACTGCATCTTCTTCGAGATGCACAAGGAGCTGAAAGCCGAGCACGCCAAGCCGGTGAACGGCTCCAAGGCGCTCTACGGCCACGCCAACCTCGCGCCCACCTGGGTGAAGGAGCGGCCGCGCTTCTCGCCGCTCATGATCTACTCGTTCGACCAGACGATGGAGGCGCTGCACGCGCTGCGCGACCGCGACGGCTCGCCGTACGAGGGCATCGCGCTCGAGTACACGCATCCGCAGACCGGCGGCCCGGTGATGCCGACCATGAGCTGCCGCATCCAGCTCCTGCGGCGCGGCGAGAAGCTCAAGGCGCGCCGCGTCACCGGAAGCTCGGTGTTCCACGTGGTGCAGGGACAGGGGCGCACGCTCATCGACGGCAACGCGTTCGACTGGGGCAAGGGCGACATCATTGCCCTGCCGTCGTGGGCGCTGCACGCGCACGAGAACACGGGCAGCGGCGACGCGATCCTTTTTTCGATCAGCGACCGGCCGGTGATCGAGACGCTCGGCTTCTACCGAGAAGCCACGTCGTAGCCGCGCAGTAGGCGAGCACGCCGACGACGAGCGCCTGCGCGGCGTCCAGGCCGACGCTGCGCAGCACGCCGCGCAGGCTGAGCGGATCGAGCGTTTGCGGCAGTACCGCGTCGAGCTCCGCCCAGGCGGCCGATACGGCGGCAAGCGCGGCAATGATCAACAACCGGGTTTTCACGGAAAAGACCTCGACTTCTGCTTTTCCTGCGGGCAGACGCTTGAAGGCGCGCCAGGCCCGCCAACATACGAACGCGCTGCCGAGGAGCGTGCTCGCGTGCTGGAGCAGCTGGTAAACCCGCACCGGGTAGCTGCCGATCGCGAAGATCTGCGCTTCGAAAGCGGGAAATTTTTCGACGATCACGCCTTCCTCGTGCGTGAACGAGTCCCAGGCGAGGTGCGTCACCGCGCCGGCGAGCAGACATAGGACCACCGTGCGCCACCGGTGCGCCGGCAGGCCGGGCGCGGCAAGGGGTGCGAGGCGCGCGGCGGCGGCGGCGGGCAGCAAGGCGATCAACGGCTCCTTCAGCAGCACATGAAACAGCCAATAGAGAATCAGCCCCAGCGGCGCGGAAAAGACGAACAGGCCCTCCGGGCTGTGGCTCAGCTCGCGCGTAGCGAGCGGCACGAAGTACCACAGGTCCGGGACGATGGAGCCTATGACGAGCGCCGGTAGCACCGCATAGCGTCCCAGGGGGCGCACGAGCGGCAGCACCGCGGCCGGATGCGCGATCGGGTAGGGCATTTCGGCCAATACTAGACGAGCGCCCTTGAAGGGATTCTCTTGCAACATGATCCACAAGAATCAGGCCCGCGGCAGGACGAGCGTCGCCTCGAGGCCGCCGCTACTGCGGTTCTTCAGCGTGACCTCGCCGCCGTGCGCGCGCGCGATGTTGCGCGCGATGCCGAGGCCGAGCCCGGTGCCGCCGGTCTCGCGCGAGCGCGAGGCTTCGCCCCGGAAAAACGGCTCGAAGGCGCGCTCGAGCTCGGCTTCGGGAATCCCGGGCCCTTCGTCGAGCACGCGGATGGCGAGCCTGGAGGGGCGCTCCTCGACCTCGATGCGCGCGCGCTGGCCGTAGCGGATCGCGTTGTCGATGAGGTTGGTGAGGCAGCGGCGCAGCGCGCGCGGCCTTCCCGGAATCGGCCGCGCGGCGCCTCCGGCGAGCTCGAAGGCGTGTCCCGCGTCCTGGTAGTCCGTCTGCAGGCTCTCGAGGAGCGCGGTCATGTCGACGGGCTGGGCCGGCTCGTTGCTCGTCGCATCGCGCATGAAATCGAGCGTCTGCGCGATCATCGATTCCATCTCGTCCACGTCCTTCGCGAACTTCGCGCGCAATGCCTCGTCTTCCAGCAGCTCGGTGCGCAGGCGAATGCGCGTGAGCGGCGTCTTCAGGTCGTGCGACATCGCCGCGAAGATGCGCGTGCGGTCGGCGATGAAGCGCGCGAGGCGGCTCTGCATGGTGTTGAAGGCCTTCGCGGCGCGCCGCACCTCGGTCGGCCCGGTGGCCGCGAGCGGCGGCCGGTTGATGTCCTCGCCGAGCTTCTCGGCCGCGGTGGCGAGCGTGGAAAGCGGGCGCGTCACCCAGCGCACCGCGACGAGGGAAAGCGCGAGCACGGTGCCGACGAGGATGATTAGCGTCGCGGCAAGACGCCATGGCACGCCCTCGTCCTGCGCCGAGAGGTACGAGTCGAAGGTGACGCGCGTGCCGTCGCGCAGCGCCACCTGGACGGTGAAGGACGCGCCTTGCATCATCGCGCCCATGCCTCCCATGCTGCCGCCCATGCCGCGATGCATCGCCGACATGTCGGGCACAGCTTCGGAATTGCCCGAGCGCCGCACGACGCTCGCCTGCAGCCCTTCGCCGAGGGCGAAGCGCAGCACCCCCGAGAACATCGCGAGCTGGAAGTCGTTCTCGGCGGCCACGGCGTCCAGCGGCGGACGGTCGAGCGAGATCGCGAGCGGCGGCGCGTTGAACACCTCGACGATGCGCCGGCGCTCCGCCGGCGGCATCGAGTCGAGCAGCCGGCTGACGTCGGCGATGCGCTGCGCGAGCTGCATGCCGCCGGCGCGGTAGAGGAGCCGGTCGCGCTCGGAGACGTTGAGGTAGGCGCTGGCGAGCTGCGCGAGCAGCAGGCCGGCGAGCAGCACCAGCACCAGCCGGCCGAAGAGGCTGCGCGGGACCATGCTAGGGTTCGAGCTCGACCGCGGCGGCGAGCACGTAGCCTTCGCCGCGCACCGTCTTGATGAGCTTCGGATCCGCCGGGTCGTCGCCCAGGCGGTGGCGCAGGCGGCTCACCTGGATGTCGATGGTGCGGTCGGCGGGATCGGCCTCGCGTCCCTTGGCGAGCACCATGAGCTGGTCGCGCGAGAGCACGTGGTTCGGATGGCTCAGGAAAATCTTGAGGAGCTGGAATTCCGCGCCGCTCAGGGAGGTGACGACGCCTTCCGGGGAGACGAGGTGGCGCGCCGCGACGTCGAGGCGCCAGCCGGCGAAAGCGATGTTGCGCGCGTCGTCGGCGCGCAGGCTGCGCGGCAGGCTGCGGTAGCGCCGCAGCACGCTCTTGATGCGCGCCAGCAGCTCGCGCGGGCTGAAGGGCTTGCCGAGATAGTCGTCCGCGCCCATTTCGAGCCCGACGATGCGGTCGGTCTCCTCGCCGCGCGCAGTGAGCATGATCACCGGCGTATCGGATTTCGCGCGCAGGTCGCGGCACAGCGTGAGGCCGTCTTCGCCCTGCAGCATGAGATCGAGCACGATGAGGTCGACCTTGCCGCGCGCGAGCGCCGTCCGCATGGCTTTTCCGTCGGCGGCCACCGAGGCGCGGTAGCCGTTCTTGCGCAGGTAGTCGCCGAGCAGGCCGCGGATCTCGGCGTCGTCGTCGACGATCAGGATGTGGTCCTGCGGTTCCATGCCTGCAGTTATAGCGTTCCGGCGGGAGAGATTTGTAGCGTAGCGTAACAAGCGCGCCGGCTGCTACGCGGGGCTACAACACCCGCACAGTAGTTTTACCGGGGGATGTTGGAATGAGAGGGCAATATCAACGAATGGAGATCGCAATGAAACGCACAACGAAACTCGCAGTCGCCGTCGGTCTCGCCCTCGGCCTCGGCACGGCAGTGGTCGTCGCCCAGCCCTATGGAATGGGCTGGGGCGGCGGGCCCGGAATGATGGGTGGCTGGGGCGGCGGCCCGGGAGCCATGCACGGCTACGGCGGCTATGGGCACATGATGGGCGGCTACGGTCCCGGGATGATGGGCTGGGGCGGCGGGTACGGCTACAACGCAGAAGACCGCCTGGCGGCGCAGAAGTCGGTACTGAAGATCACGCCCGAGCAGGAAGGCGCCTGGAACGCCTACGCCGACGCATCGAAGAAGCAGTTCGACGCCATGCTCGAGCAGCGCGAGGCGATGTGGAAGTCGGCGCCGTCCTCGACCGCCGAGCGCTACGAGCTGCAGAGCAAATTCATGAAGCAGCGCGCCGAGCAATTCGATGCCCTGAGCGCGGCCTACAAGCAGCTCTACGCGGTGCTCACGCCCGAGCAACGCGCGGTCGCCGACGACCGCGGCGGCTACGGCTACGGCCCGCGCGGTCCGGGAGGCCGCTGGCGCTAGCTTGACCTGCATCAAGCAAGCCACGCTGGCGGGTTGCTAGCGTGGCTTGCAATGGCCGTCCGATGGGACGCGGTGGGGGAGGGCAACGGCTTCTGGGCCGATGCGCAAGGCGATCGCGCCGCGCGCAATGAGCCCGGCGGCGCCGTGGGTGCGCGCGTATGGATCTTCGGCGCGCTCGCCGGCCGGTTGCGCGAGCGCAGCTTTCAAGTCGACCTGCCTTCAGGCGGGTCGGTTCACGACATCGTTCATGAGGTGGCGCGGCGCGCCGGGCCGGAATTCGCGGCGCGCGCGCTCACGCCGTCGGGGCAGCTTCAGCGCTGCTGCCGCGCCTTTGTCGACGGCGCACCGGTCGGCGATCCCCACGCGCGGCTGTCCGGCGGACCGGCCGCGATCGAGCTGATCCTGCTCACCTCCGCCGAGGGAGGCTGAAGCGATGCTCGACGACGCCTGGGTGCCGACGTCCTGCGCGCTGTGCTACGGGTCGTGCTCGATCCTCGCGCACCGCGTCGACGGCACGGTGGTGAAGATCGAGGGCAATCCCGAAAGCGTGGTGGGCAAGGGGCGCCTGTGCGGCAAAGGGGTCTCGGGCATCATGAGCCACTACGACCCGAACCGGCTGAAGAAGCCGCTCAAGCGCACCAACCCGAAGAAGGGCCTCGACGAGGATCCGGGCTGGAAGGAAATCAGCTGGGACGAAGCGCTCGACGAGATCGCGCACGTGCTGCGCCGCGTGCGCGCCGACGATCCGCGCAAGCTCGTCATGCAGCGCACCACCACGATCACGGCGAGCCGCACGCCGATGCAGACCTTCGCCGCGGCGTTCGGCACGCCGAACCTTTCGACCTCCGGCGGCGGGCTTCACTGCGGAAACGGCGCGCACCTGCTTTCGGGAATGATGCACGCCTCGTGGTCGGTGGTGCCCGACTTCGACTATTGCAACTACGCGATCTACTTCGGCGCCTCGAAGGGCCATTCGGCGGGCCACGCTTCGTGCTCGAACATGGGCCTTGCCGCCGAAGCGCGCGCGCGCGGCATGAAGATGGTGGTGGTCGACCCGATGTGCAACTTCGCCTCGGCGAAGGCCAGCGAGTGGGTGCCGCTGCGCGTGGGCACCGACGGCGCGCTCGCGCTCGCGCTGTGCAACGTGATCGTGAACGAGCTGGGCACGATCGACGCCGCCTACCTGCAGGCGAAGACCAACGCGCCTTACCTCGTCGGCTCCGACCAGCAATACGTGCGCGACGCGGCGAGCGGCAAGCCGCTCGTCTGGGACCTCGAGGAGCGCGCGGCGCGCCCCTTCAGCGAGGTGCCGGCCGCGCGCATGGCGCTCGAGGGCGAGTACACCGCGAATGGCGTGCGCTGCACGCCGGCGTTCGCGCGTCTGAAGCAGCATCTGCGCAAGTACACGCCTGAATGGGCGGAAGGGGTGAGCACCGTTCCGGCGGCGGACATCCGGCGCATCGCGCGCGAGTTCGCCACCGAGGCGCGCATCGGCAGCACCATCGTCGTGCAAGGCGTGACGCTCCCTTACCGGCCGGTCGCGGCGATCGCCTTCCGCGGCGCGCAGGGCCACAAGAACTCGGTCTACAACTTCTTCGCCATCGATCTGCTGAACCACCTCGTGGGCGCGGCCGACGTCGTGGGTTCCTGCCTCGGGTTCAACCCGGCGTGCCACGGCTTTCCGGAGACCGGGCGCTTGCGCTATGTGCCCAAGCCCGACGCCGACGGCCTGATGGTCGTCGGCATGTGGATGGGCTACCACTATCCGTACCCGGTCGGCGAGCCGCGCCTGCCGCAGAACCTGGGTCTGCAGGATCTCTTCGTGATGGGCATGACCTCGCCCTTCCTCGATTCGACCGACCGCGAGGCGCTGTGGCAGACCTTCGAAGTGCCCTACCGGCCCGAGGTGATGCTCAACCTCGGGGCGAACCAGCTGCTTTCCATCGCCAACCGCGAAACCGTGGCGGAGTCGCTGGCGCGCTACGAGTTCATGGTCTCGATCGACATCTTCCTCACCGAGACCTCGCACTTCGCCGACCTCGTGCTGCCCGATTGCGGCTACCTGCAAACCGTCGACTCGCGCTCGAACTTCCCGTTCATCTTCAGCCTGCCCGCCGGCATGGGCGAATGGTGCTGGCCGATCCGCCAGCCGGTGCTCGAGCCCGAGGGCGAGCAGCGCCGCTTCCAGGAAGTGCTTCTCGAGCTCGCGGACCGCATCGGCATGCGCGCGGACCTCAACGCCGCGTACAACGCGTCGATGAACCTGCAGGCGCCCTATCGCCTGGAAGGCGAGCGCGCCTACACCTGGGAAGAAATCTGCGACACCGAGCTCAAGTGCAACTTCGGGCCCGAGCGCGGCCTCGACTGGTTCAAAGAGCACGGCCTCATCAAGTGGCCCAAGCGCCCCGAGGAGGTGTACTGGCGCGCGTTCGTCGACGTGCGCGTGCCGATCTACTGGGACTTCATGCCGCAGCTCGCGGAAAAGATCGACGCGATCACCGCGCCGCGCGGGCTGCAGATGCCGCGCGAGTACTACGCGCCGCTGCCCGATTTCCTCCCTTGCGGGTCGCACGGGCACGGGCATGACGGCTTCGAGCTGTACGCCTTCTACTACCGCGACACGCTGCACACCAACAGCTACACCACGGAGAATCCCTGGCTCGACGAAGCGGCGCGGCTCGATCCCTTCTCGTACACCGCGGCGATCAACGCCGCGACCGCGCGCCGCATGGGCCTCGCCGACGGCCAGGCGGTATGGATCGAGACCGAAAGCGGCCGCAAGGTGAAGGGCCGGCTCAAGCTCACGCAGATGGTGCACCCGGAAGGCCTCGGCATCGGCGGCTGCCACGGCCACTGGGGCGAGGGCATGCCGGTCGCGAAAGGGAAGGGGGTGTTCTTCAACGGGCTCCTCGACCTCGACTGGGACCACGCGAGCCCGGTGAACCTCAATCTCGATTTGTGCGCGCGCGTGAAGCTGACGCCGATCCCGGAGAGCGCGCCATGAGGTGGGGCATGGTGATCGACCTCAAGCGCTGCATCGGCTGCTACGGCTGCCAGCTCTCGTGCAAGGCGGAGCACGGCACGCCGCCGGGCGTGTTCTACGCGCGCGTGCTGAAGCGCGAGGAGGGCGCCTATCCCACGGCGCAGCAGCTCTTTCTGCCGGTGCTGTGCAACCACTGCGAGGACGCGCCGTGCGTCGAGGCCTGCCCGACCGGCGCGAGCTTCAAGTGGGAGGACGGCATCGTCGACATCGACCACGATCTTTGCGTCGGCTGCCGCGCGTGCATGATGGCCTGCCCGTACTCGAACCGCTACTTCAACGACGCGCCGCAGTCGTATTTCGAGCAGGGCGCGACCGAGTACGAGAAGGCGCGCAGCGCGCGCCATCCGGCCAATGTGGTGATGAAGTGCAATTTCTGCCGCGACCGCGTGCGCGACGGCAAGCCGCCCGCGTGCGTCGCGAACTGCCCGACGGTGGCGCGCACCTTCGGCGATCTCGACGATCCGCAAAGCGAGGTGTCGCGCCTCATCAAGACGCGCGGCGGCTTCACGCTGCACCCCGAGCTCGGCACCAAGCCTTCGGTGTATTACCTGCCGCCGTGAGTCGCCACGTCACATGCCCCCCTGTCAAGGGGGGAGGCGAGCGCGCTTTTCGCGAGCGGGGGGTTTTGTTTTCCGAAAACCAACCCCCCGCTCGTTTCACTCGCGACCCCCTTGTCAGGGGGTCAGGAGAGATCCGGCAATGAGCGCATCTCGTGCCAAGTACGACCAGCTTATCCAGGACCTGAGAAGCGAGCTGCGCCCGCAGCGCGAATGGGGCGAGGGCCGCGGCGTGTTTCTCGTCATCGGCCACTTCGTGGTCGGCGTCGCCGCCGGCACCTGGCTCTTCGGCCTCCTCTTCGGGCTGCGCGAGGCGCTCGCGCTCGCCTTCGTGCTCGCCGCGGCGGGCGGGGCCTTCCACCTCGCGTTCCTCGGCCGGCCGCTGCGCGCGCTCAACATGGTGCGCCGCGTGAAGACTTCGTGGATCTCGCGCGGCTTTCTCGGCCTTGCGGCCTTCCTCGTCGGCGCGCCGCTTTACCTGATTACTGAATCTCGAGCGGGATATGTGCTCGCCCTTTTGGGAATGCTCGTGATGATGGGCTACATGGGGTTCGTGTATACCGCGTCGAAGGGGATTCCGTTCTGGAGCACGCCGCTGCACCCGGTGCTCTACATTGCCTACGCGCTGCGCGGCGGCATCGCAGGGGTTTTACTTTCACTCGTAATCACAAATCGCCTGCCTGAAGATCCCCGTTTACTTCTAGGCTTGTGGATATTGCTCACCGCCGCAGTGGCGGTGCTGTTCGTGATCGAGCTCTACGGAGCGCTCACCGGCGGCAATCCGGCGGCGCGCAGCTCGGCGCACGCGCTGCTCGGCGGACGGCTCGCGCTCAGCTTCTACGGCGGAACGCTCGCGCTCGGGCTCGTGGTCCCGGCGCTATTCGTGTGGGCAGGCTATGCGGGACAGCTGTCGGCCGGCGTGATGGCGGCGATCGGCGTCGCTTCGGCGCTCGGCGATTTCTTCATGAAGTACTCCACGATCCGCGCCGGCGTGCACCTGCCGGTCTGGCTTAGCAGGGCTTAGCTTTTTCCAGGAGACGTTGCCAGCCGGCGTCCACTTCGCGCTGCAGCTGCTCGACCTCCGCTTCGTCGACGTCGCGGTAGCGGCGCTGTACGTTCAGGTAGTCGGCAACCGGCCGGGTTTTCCCGGGGCCCGTGAGCTTGTACCTCGCTCCGTCCTCGACCTCGTAGAGCGGGAACACGCCGCTCTCCACCGCGAGGCGCGAAAGCCCGACGCCGAAGTGGTCGGGCACGCCCCAGCCATCGAGGCACGGAACGAGCAGCGTGATGAGCCGCAGGCCGCGCATCGATTTCGCCTTGCGCACTTTCTGGAGGAGGTCGTCCAGATAGCCCGGCGTCGCGGTGGCCGCATACGGAATTTCGTGCGCGGCCATGATCTCCGTCAGATTCTTCTTGCGCGAGTGCTTGCCCGCCGGCGTCGAGCTCGTGCGCGCGAAATGCGGCGTCGACGAGGACTTCTGCGCGCCGGTGTTCATATAGCCCTCGTTGTCGAAGCACACGTAGAGGATGTTCTCGTTGCGCTCGGCGGCGGAGGAGAGCGACTGGAAGCCGATGTCGTAGGTGCCGCCGTCACCGGCCAGGGCAACGACGTGCGTGTCCTTGCGGCCGCGCACGTCGAGCGCGCGGCGGATGCCCGAGGCGGCCGCGGCGGAGGATTCGAGCGTGGGCTGGTACACGGGGATGCGCAGCCCGCTGAAGGGCTGCGGTCCCGCCATGATCGCGAGGCACGAAGGCGGGATCACCGCCACGGTGTCCGGGCCGAGCTCCGCGATCACGTGCCGCAGCGAGAGCGCTTCCATGCAGCCAGGGCAGGCGGCATGCCCGGAGCACAGCATGTCGATCATTTGACCCATACCGGCTCCGGTTCGGCGTCGGAGGCGCGCGCCTCGCGCGCGAAGTGCACGATTCTGTCGGGCGGCACATTGACGCCGCCGACGCCGGCGAGGTAGCCGTGCACCTGCGGCGCGCTTTTCATGCCGTAGAGCGCGGCGCGCAGCTCCTGATGCAGCACGCCGCCGACGCCTGGCGAGAAATTGCGGTCGAGTACCAGCACGTCGCGCGCGCCGGCCAGCGCCTTGCGCAATGCGGCTGACGGCAGCGGCCTGAAGAGCCGGACCTTCACGAGCCCGGCAGCCACGCCGGCCTCGCGCAGCGCATCCACCGCGTCGCGCGCAGTGCCGCACATGCTGCCCATGGTGACGATGACGATCTCGGCGCCTTCGCAGCGATAGCGCTCGATCGCGCCCCAGCCGCGCCCGGTGGCGAGCTCCCAGTCGCGGTCCGCTTCGACGGCGAGCGCAGGCACACGGTCCATCGCCGCGCCGATGTCGCGGCGGTGGCGATAGTACATTTCCTGGGTGACGACGTTGCCCCACGATTCGTTGCGCCCGGGCTCGAGAAAATGCGCGGGCCGATACGGCGGCAGGTACGCGTCGACCAGCTCCTGCTCCGGAATCGCAACCGGCTCGAGCGCGTGCGAAACGTAGAAAGCGTCGAGGTTGATCATCGCCGGAATGGACACGCCCTCGGCGACGCGGTAGGCCTGGATCACGGTGTCGAGCGCCTCTTGCGCGTTCTCGACGTAGTACTGGATCCAGCCCGTGTCGCGCTGCGCGACGCTGTCGGTCTGGTCGGGCCAGAACGCCCACGGCGAGCCGATGGTGCGGTTGACGTTCACCATCACGATCGGCGCGCGGGCGCCGACCGCGTAATGCAGCACCTCGTGCATCAGCATCAGGCCCTGTGACGCCGTGGCGGTGAACACCCGTACTCCGGTGAGCGAGGCGGGAATACACGCCGCCATGACGGAGTGCTCGGATTCCGGCGTGAGGATCTCGGCGTCGAATTCGCCGGCGGCCTGAAATTCGGTCAGGAGCTCGAGCACCGGCGTCTGCGGCGTGATGGGGTAGACGGGCACCACCTTCGGGCGCGCGAGCCGCGCACCCCACGCGGCGGCGTGGTTGCCGGTCAGCAATACGCGCTTTGTGCTCATTGGCGGACCTTAGACCCCCTGTCAAGGGGGTCGCGAGTGAAACGAGCGGGGGGTTGGTTTTTTGAGGAGGAAACCTGCCGCTCCAAAAAGCAAACCCCCGGCTCGCGAAAGCCGCTCGCTCCCCCCTTGACAGGGGGGCGGCACAAATTCGCGCTCATCGACTTTCCTCGCGCATGACGAGCGAGCCGGTCGGGCATTCCTGCACGCACAGGCCGCAGCCCTTGCAATACTCGGTTGCGATGGCATAGCCGCCCGGAACATGGCGCACCGCCATGTCCGGGCAGAACTGGAAGCAGTTGTCGCAGAAGGTGCAGCGCCCGCACGAGAAGCAGCGCGCTGCCTCGGCGAGCGCCTGCTCGGCCGCGAAGCCCCCTTTGACCTCAGCGTAACCGTGCAGGCGCTCTCCGAGGGCAAGCGTGCTCGCCGCGGGGCGCTCGGCGCGCGGGTGATAGAAGGTGTTGATGGCCGCGCCCGGCACGGTGTCCTCGTGCGGCGTGCCGAGCGGCTCGTCGCCCATCAGCCAGCGGTCGATTTCGGCGGCGGCCTGCTTGCCCATGCCGATCGCCTGCGTGACGAAGCGCGCCGTGCTCGCCACGTCGCCGCCCGCGAACACGCCCTCGAGGCTCGTGGCGCGCGAGGCATCGGTGCGCAGCAGCGCCCCGTCGACGGCCAGTAGCGGGCGCAGCGCCGCGAGATCGGGGTCCTGGCCGATCGCCGCCACGATGGCATCGGCCTCGAGGATGAAATCGCTGCCGGCAATCTTCGTGAACTCCAGCGGGTTGTTGCCTTTGAAGTTGACTCTCAAGCATTGCAGTTTTCCGTTGGACACGGACTGCAGCAGTGCGCCATCGTAGAGCGCGATGCCTTCCTCTTTGGCCTGCACCACCTCTTCGCGCTGGGCGGGCATCTGCGCCTCGGACTCGAGCGCGATGACGCTCACCTCGTGCCCGGCGCGCCGCGCGCTGCGCGCGACATCCAGCGCGGCGCTGCCGCCGCCGATCACCGCGACACGCTTGCCGAGCGCGGGCGGCTTGCCGGCATTCGCCGCCGCGAGATAGGCCGCCCCGTCCATGACCCGGCTCTTGCCGTAGTCGAGCTGCGGCAGGCGCTTCTGCCGGCGCGCGCCCATCGCGAGATACACCGCGTCGTATTCGCCGTGCAGCCTCAGGAACTGCTCGGTGTTCGCGATCGCGACACCGGTGTGCACGTCGATGCCGAGCGCGAGAATCCGCTTGATCTCGCCGTCGAGCACCGCGCGCGGCAGGCGGTAGGGCGGGATGCCGTCGCGCAGCAGCCCGCCGAGCTCGCGCCCCGCTTCGAAGATCGCCACGGCGTAGCCGCGGCGGCGCAGCTGGTAGGCCGCGGAGAGCCCCGAAGGCCCGCCGCCGACGATCGCGACGCGATCCTCGCTTTCCGGCGTCTCGGGAAACCGCCAGCCCTCGGCGAGCGCGAGATCGCCTATATGGCGCTCGAGCGCGCAGATCGAGACGGCCGCGTCGTAGCCGGCCCGGTTGCACGCCGACTCGCAGGGGTGATGGCACACGCGCCCGGCGACCGCGGGAAACGGATTGTTCTCGACGAGCGCGGTCCATGCGCCGTAGAAATCCTCGGCTCTTGCGAGGCCGATCCAGTCGGCGATGCGCCCGCTCACCGGGCAGGCGCTGCGGCAGGGCGAGGGCCGGTGCAGGTACAGCGGCAATGCCGCGCGCCAGGTCCCGGTCTTGAAGACCTCGGTGGTGCCGGTGGTCCAGGCGGTCGGCGGCAGCGCCGCGGTGTTCATGCGGCGGCCTTGCGCAGTTGCGCGTCGATCTGGCGATACGCCTCGATGCAGGCCGCGGCGTTTTCGCGCTCCTTCTTCGGCGCTTCTTCGGTGATGACGCGCGTCAGCGTCTCGAGCGACGGCGCCTCGAGCGCGCGCGCGAAGGCGCCAAGGAGCGCCGAGTTCACGATGCGCCCCAGGCCGTTCTTCTGCGAAATGCCGATCCCGTCCACGGGCAGCACCCGGTAGCCGGGCAGGTCGGCGGCGAACTGGGCCGGCGTCCTGCGCGAATTGACGACGATCAACGTTTTGGGGCTCGCGGTGGCGAGGAACTTCCCTTCGAGCAGGCTCGCGTCGAAGCACAGCAGCGCGTCCGCTTTCTCGATGTCGCAGCGCACGCGGATCGGCTTGTCGTGCACGCGGATGTAGGAGCTGACCGGCGTGCCGCGGCGCGCGCCGCCGTAAGTCGCGAAACTCTGCACCTCGCGGCCCTCGGCGAAGAACGCCATGGCGAGCAGGCTGCCCGCGAGCTGCGCGCCCTGTCCGCCTCGTCCCTGGATGATGATCTGTAGCGTGGCGCCGGCCTCCTGGAAGGCAGAATGCCTCCCGGTCTACGGCCCGGGTCTGATCTCGATCAAGAAAACCTCCACAATGTCGGCATGAGACCCACCGCGTGGCTTGCTCTTCTGTTGCTTCAGCCCTTTTTCGCCGCGGCGCAGGAGTGCGCTCCGGCCGGCTGGCTGCGCCTGGACCGCGAGCGGCCCGCGGCCGTCGCACCGGACGCGCTGATCGCCGACATGGCGCGCCGCGACGTGGTGCTGCTCGGCGAGAGCCACGTCGAGGCCGACCATCACCGCTGGCAACTCCACACGCTGGCGCAGCTGCAGGCGCAGCGTCCGCAAATGGTCATCGGCTTCGAGACTTTCCCGCGCCGCGCGCAGCCGGTGCTCGACAAGTGGGTCGCGGGCGAGCTCACCGAGCAGCAGTTCCTCGCCGAGGTGGAGTGGGACGAGGTGTGGAACACGCCCTCCGAGCTCTACATGCCGCTATTCGAGTTCGCGCGCCTGCATCGCGTGCCGATGGTCGCGCTCAACGTCGACAAGAAGCTCACCGAGGCGGTCGCCGCGAAAGGCTGGGACGCGGTGCCCGAGCGCGAGCGCGAAGGCCTCACGCGCCCGGCGCCCGCGCCGAAGGCATATCTCGAAGAGCTCGAGCACGTGTACAGGATGCACAAAGAGAGCGGGGGCAAGGCCACGCTGAAAAATTTCATCGAGGCGCAGCAGACCTGGGACCGCGCGATGGCGCAGGGGCTCGCGCGCCAGGCGGGCCGCGGCGCGCTCGTCGTCGGCATCATCGGCAGCGGCCACCTGCGCTTCGGCTACGGCGTGGCGCTGCAGCTGCGCGACCTTGGAGTGACGCGCGTCGGCACCCTGCTTCCCGTCGGGCGCGCGCAATGCAAGGAGCTCGTCGCCGGGATCGCCGACGCGGCTTTCATCATCCCCGAGCGCCCCGCGGTGAAGCCGCCGCCCCCGCGCCTGGGCGTGCAGCTCGAGCAGGAGGGCGCCAACGTACGCCTTCTCGAGGTGATCGCGGGCAGCCTCGCCGAGCGCACCGGCCTGCGCAAGGGCGACGTGATCGTCGCCGCCGCCGGCAAGCCGCTCGCCCGCATGGGCGATCTCGTCCGCACGGTGCGCTCGGCTCCCGACGGCACCTGGCTGCCGCTGCAGGTAAGGCGCGGCGCCGAGACGCAGGAGATCCTCGTGAAATTCCCGCCGGCGAAATGAGAGCCTGGCTGGGTGCCGCCGCCGCGGCAATTTCCGTCCACGCCGCCGCGGCGCCGGATGTGGCGCTGGACCTGCGCCTCGATCCCGCGACGCGCGAGTTTTCGGCGGTGGCCGAGCTTTGGCGCCCGCCGCGCAATTACCAGTTCACGCCGCATCCGTCGCTCACGGTGCGTCGCGTCGAGAAGGAGCGCTCGGGACTCATGCGCATCGAGTACGGCGGCACGCTCCCGGCCCTCGATCGCAACATCGACTTTCGCGGCGTGCTGCAGGCGCTGCCTCCCATGGCCTCCCCTGAAGGCAGCTATCTCGGCGCCGCGAGCGGCTGGTATCCGCAGCCGCACAAGCTCTTCACTTACCGGGTGCATCTTCGAGTGAGCGGAAAGCAGAAAGCTCTGGTTCCTGGAAAGCTGATCAGCGAAAACACGCAAGACGATTCCTACGAAGCCACGTTCGACTACGAAGCGCCGGCCGACGGCATCGACCTGATGGCGGGCCCCTACGAGGTGCGCGAGAAATTCACGCAGCTCGAGGACGGCAGGCGCGTGCGGCTGCGCACCTATTTCTTCGCCGATCTCGCGCCGCTCGCCGAGGCCTACCTCGACGACTCGGCGCGCTACATCGAGCGCTACAGCAAAGCGATCGGCCCGTATCCGTTTTTCGAGTTCTCGGTGGTGGCGAGCCCGCTGCCGAGCGGGTTCGGCATGCCGACGCTCACCTACATCGGCGCGCAGGTGCTGCAGCTTCCCTTCATCCGCGCGACCTCGCTCGGCCACGAGGTGCTGCACAACTGGTGGGGCAACGGCGTGCTCGTCGACTACGCGCGCGGCAACTGGTCCGAGGGGCTCACCACCTTCATGGCGGACTACGCCTACAAGGAAGCCGAGTCGCCGCAGGCCGCGCGCGACGCGCGGCTGCAGTGGCTGCGCGACCTCGCCGCCGTGCCTGCCTCGGCGCAGCGCCCGCTCCTCGAGTTCCGCTCGCGCACCCACGGCGCCGACGCGGTCGTCGGCTACGGCAAGAGCGCGATGCTTTTCTTCATGCTGCGCGACCTGATCGGCGAGGAGGCCTTCGCGACCGGCATCCGCCGCTTCTGGGTCGAGAACAGCTTCCGCCTCGCCTCCTGGGACGAGCTCCTCGATGCGTTCGAGCTCGCTTCGGGGCGCGATCTCCTCGGCTTCTCCGAGCAATGGCTCACGCGCGCAGGTGCGCCCGCGGTACGAATTTCCTCGGCCCGCGCCGTCGGGAAAGAAGTTCAACTCAATCTAACTCAATCCACTCCGGCGTACGCTCTGCGCCTTCCCGTGGAATTCGTGTTCGACAACAGGTCGGAGACGCGCTGGGTCGAGATCGACCGCGAAAAGCAAACCGTCAACGTGCAGCTCACCGAAACGCCGCGCGAAGTGCGGCTCGATCCCGAGCTACGCGTCTGGCGCTTCCTCGAGCGCGACGAGCTGCCGCCGATCCTGCGGCAGTGGATCCTCGCGAAATCTCCCGCATTAATGAGGGTATCCGCCGTCGGGCAGTCCCTGGCCGGGCGGTTCTTCGAGTCTCCTTTCCACGAAGTGAAACGGCCCGACGGCGAGCCGCTGCTGATCATCGGGCTTCACGCCGATGTCGACGCGGCGCTCAGGCGGCTGAAGCTGCCGCCGCGCCCGCCGCAGGTGGCGGGCAAGGGTACGGCGCAGGTTTGGACCATCAAGGGCAGCAACGTCGCAGTCATCTCCGCGAACGATGAGCGATCGCTGGAGGCGCTCGCGCGCCCGTTGCCGCATTACGGGTCGCAGAGCTGGCTCGCGTTCGACGGCGCGCGCGTGATCGAGAGGGGCGCGTGGCCGCCGCTCGTGCGCTCGATCCCCGTAAAATAGAGGCATGGCGCTCAAGAGAAGCTCGAAGCAGCTCGTCGACGAGGCGAGCGCGCGCATCCGGACGATCAGCGTGGAAGAAGCGAAGGCGAGCTTCGGCGATGCCGACGTGGTGTTCGTCGATATCCGGGACGTACGCGAGCTCGAGCGGGACGGCATGATTCCCGGAGCGCTTCATGCGCCGCGCGGCATGCTCGAGTTCTGGGTCGACCCGGAGAGCCCTTACTACAAGGAGATCTTCGGCTCTGGGAAGCGGTTCATCCTCTACTGCGCGGCGAGCTGGCGCTCGGCGCTTGCCGCAGCCACGCTGCAGGACATGGGCCTGGACGCGGTTTGCCACATGGATGGCGGCTTCACCGCCTGGAAAGAAAGCGGCGGCCCGGTGGCGCCGCGCCCCTCGAGCAAGCCGAAGGCTTGATCGGCGCAAAGGCCTTCAGCGGCGCACGCGCTCCAGCGTCTCGCGAACCTGCTCGGCGGTAAGAGGGTGCAGCGCCTTCTCCGGCACGGCCACTACGCCTTTCCCCCGCTTCTTCAATCGCATGGCATTTGCTGGAATATCGATTTCGAGGCGGCCGTCACGAACCGCGATCTCGAGTGGCTGACCGGGTTTTAGCCCGAGCGCCTGCCGCAGGACTTTTGGAATGCGGATGCGGCCGGCGGCATCCATTCTCGTCTTCATTACGACCACGGTGCCATTAACATGGCATAAAGGAAAGGCCCATGTTCCGCACGCCGCAGATCGACGATCTCAATGTCGTCAGCCAGGTGCAGCTCGTCTCGCCCGAGGCGCTGCACGACGAGCTGCCGCTTTCCGAGACGGCGCGCCGCACGGTGCTCGGCGGGCGCGACACCCTCAAGCGCATCCTCGACCGCGCCGACCCGCGGCTGTTCGTGGTGGTCGGGCCGTGCTCCATCCACGATCCGGAAGCGGCGCTCGACTACGGCCGGCGCCTCGCGGCGCTCGCGCGCGAGGTGGAAGACACGTTCTTTCTCGTGATGCGCGTGTATTTCGAGAAGCCGCGCACCACGGTGGGCTGGAAGGGGCTCATCAACGACCCGGACCTCGACGACTCGTTCCACATCGAGAAGGGCCTGCGCATCGCCCGGAAGCTGCTCATCGATCTCAACGAGCTGGGGCTGCCGTGCGCCACCGAGGCGCTCGATCCGATCACGCCGCAGTATCTCGCCGACCTGATTTCATGGAGCGCGATCGGCGCGCGCACCACCGAGTCGCAGACGCATCGCGAGATGGCGAGCGGGCTCTCCATGCCGGTGGGCATCAAGAACGGCACCGACGGCAACCGCGCGGTGGCGGTCAACGCGCTGGTTTCGGTGTCGCGCCCGCACGCCTTCCTCGGCATCGATCCGGAAGGGCGCTGCGCGCTCACCTACACGCGCGGCAACCGCTACGCGCACATCGTGCTGCGCGGCGGCGCGGCGCCGAACTACGACACCGTATCGGTGGCGCTGACCGAGGAAGAGCTCGCCAAGGCGGGGTTGCCTGGCTCGATCATGGTCGATTGCAGCCACGGCAACTCGGGCAAGGACCCGGCGCGCCAGCCGCTGGTCTTCGCCGATGTCATCCACCAGGTGGTCGAAGGCAACCGCTCGATCGTCGGCGCGATGGTCGAGTCGAACCTGGAGTGGGGCAACCAGCCGCTCGGCGAGCGCTCGCAGCTGCGCTACGGCGTCTCGATCACCGACGCCTGCATCGACTGGCCGGCGACCGAGAAGCTGCTGCGCGAGGCGCGCGCGAAGCTGCGCCAACGCGCTAAAACAGAATAACTCTCATTTGATCTAGGTCGAATGCGGGCGCGCTTCGCGCCCCTAGGATGGGGCAGTGAAGACCGCGACCGTACCGCTGCGACGCCCGTTTTTCCGCGGCGAGAAACGGCTGCGCATCGCGCTGGTGGGCCGGACGGCCGCCGGAAAAACGGCCATTTTCCGTGCGGTGGAAGGCACTTACGTGCGGAATGGCGCGTACGAGGAGTGCGACCTCGACATCGGCTTCGACGAGGCGCGGGTCACCAAGCTGCCCGGAATCGCCGCGCTCCTCGAGCACCGGCCCGACGTCATCGTCCAGGTCCTCGACGCCACGGCGCTCGAGCGCCATCTCGAGATGACGCTGGAGCTGCTGCAGCTCGGCCGCCCGCTCGTCCTCGCCATGAACCGCATGGACGAGGCGCGCAACCGGGGCCTGCACATCGGCACCAAAGTGCTCGCGCGGCGCCTCGGGGTGCCGGTGGTGCCGACCGTCGGCCACATGGGCTATGGCATCCGCGAGCTTTTCTCGGCGGCGGCCGATGCGGCGCGCCGCGGCGTCTCGCCGCTGCCGCTCGCGCCGTCCCTGCGGTTGCGCGAAAAGCTCTCGCCATTGATTTCCGTACTCCCGAAAGACGGCTTGCCGCCGTTATTCGTCGCGGCGCGCATGGTCGAGGGCGACCGCGCTTTCCTTCGACCCGAGCTCCTCAAGGACATCCCGGGATTGCCCCTTGCCGACGAGCTGCACGCCGACCGCCACCACGTCGCGGCGATCCTCGCCGAAACGGCGACGCGGCCGGGAGGCGTGCGCGAGCGTTACGACTGGCGCTACTGGCTCGACGAGCTTTTCCTGAGCCCGCGCCTGGGGCTTGTCGGCAGCGTGGCGGTGTTCGCCGCGGTGCTCTACATCGTGTTCGACGTCAGCGTGCAGCTCGATGCGCTGACGTCCGCGCGGCTCGTGCAATGGGTGTCGACGTGGCAGCCGGTGACTCTGATCGACGTGGTCGGGCGCGCGATCGCCGACGGCATCGCCGGCCTCATCGGCATCGTGGTGCCGTACATGGTGCCGCTCGTGCTGCTGCTGATCGTGCTCGAGCAGACCGGCATCATGGCGCGCATCGCGTTCGCGGTGGACCGGGTGTTTCACCGCCTCGGGCTGCACGGCGGCGTGGCGCTGCCTCTGCTTCTCGGCCTGGGCTGCAACGTGCCGGCGCTCTCGGCGGTCGGCGCGAGCACGAAAGGCGCCGAGCGCACCACCGCCTCGCTTCTCATCACCTTCGTGCCGTGCTCGGCGCGCTCGGCGATCATCCTGGCGCTCGCCGGCAAGTACCTCGGGGCGTGGGGCGTGATCGGCGTGTTCGCGGTGGCGGCGGTGGTGATCGCGCTCATGGGCCAGCTGCTGCGCCGGCGCTTCGCCGCCGAGACGGTGGGCCAGATCCAGGAAATCCCGCCCTACGCGTTGCCTCGCCTGCGGCCGCTGCTCCACGAGACGTGGCTGCGGACCCACGAGATGCTCACCATCGTCATGCCGCTTCTTGTCGGCGGGAGCGTGGTGCTTGCGCTGCTCACCTACTTTGGCGGCGACAAGCTCGTCAACGCCGCGCTCCTTCCCATCACCGGCTGGTGGCTTGGATTGCCGGCCGTGCTCGGCGTGCCGCTTCTCTTCGGCGTCCTGAGGAAGGAACTGTCGCTCGTCATGCTCTACCAGGCGCTCGGCGGCTTCGCGGTCGACGCGTACCTGAGCCCCAACCAGATCTTCACCTTCCTGGTGTTCCTCACGCTGTACGTGCCGTGCATCGCAACCTTCGCGGTGATGACGAAAACCGTCGGCCGCCGCCGGGCGTTCGGGCTGGTGTCGATCTCCGTCGGCGTGGCGCTCCTGGCGAGCGGTTTCCTGCGCTTCGCATGGCGGGCGGTGGAGTTGCTGGCCGCTTGATCCACGTCAAGCCGCTCCCGGCGGGCGACTCCACCATGGCTCCCATGATCCGTCCATGGATCACGCTGGACGGCAACGAGGCCGCGGCGCGCATCGCCTACCAGCTCTCGGAGGTGATCGCGATCTACCCGATCACGCCCTCCTCGCAGATGGGCGAATCGGCGGACGAATGGGCTGCCGAAGTGCGCCCGAATCTGTGGGGCGCGGTGCCGAGCGTGGTCGAGATGCAGAGCGAGGGCGGCGCCGCCGGCGCATTGCACGGCGCGATCCAGGCCGGCGCGCTGGGCGCGACGTTCACCTCGAGCCAGGGGCTGCTGCTCATGCTCCCGGACATGTTCCGCGTCGCCGGCGAGCTCACTCCCGCGGTGATCCACGTGAGCGCCCGCGCGGTGGCGACGCACGCGCTTTCGATCTTCGGCGATCACAGCGACGTGATGGCGGTGCGCACCGCCGGCTGGGCGATGCTCGCCTCGGGCAGCGTGCAGGAAGCGCAGGACTTCGCCGCGGTGGCGCACGCCGCGACGCTCGCCTCGCGCATTCCCTTCGTGCATTTCTTCGACGGCTTCCGCACCTCGCACGAGGTGGCCAAGATCGAGGCGCTGGGCTTGAGCGAGCTGCGGGCGATGGTGCCCGAGGAGACCGTGGATGACCACCGCCTGCGCTCGCTCTCGCCCGAGCGCCCGGTGCTGCGCGGCTCGGCGCAGAACCCCGACGTGTTCTTCCAGTCGCGCGAGGCCGCCGGGCGGCTCCACCGCGCCTGCCCGGCGCACGTGCTCGCCGCGATGGAGCGGCTCGCGGCGCTCACCGGCCGGCACTATCGCCTCTTCGACTACTACGGCGCTGCGGATGCCGAACGCGTGCTGGTGATCATGGGCTCGGCCGCCGGCGCGGCGGAGGAAACGGTCGACGCGCTCAACGCGGCGGGCAAGAAGGCGGGCCTCGTCAAGGTGCGTCTCTTCCGGCCGTTCAGCGCGGCGCACTTCGCGCGCGCGCTGCCGGCGAGCGTGAAAGCGATCGCGGTGCTCGACCGCACCAAGGAGCCCGGCGCGGCGGGCGAGCCGCTTTACCAGGATGTCCTCACCGCGGTGGACGAAGAGCTCGAGGCCGGCCGCGCCCCGTTCGCGGCGCGCCCGCGCATCATCGGCGGGCGTTATGGCCTCGGGTCGAAGGAGTTCACGCCGGCGATGGCGAAGGCGGTGTTCGACGAGCTGCAGCGGCCCGAGCCGAAAAACCGCTTCACCGTCGGCATCGTCGACGACGTGAGCTTCTCCAGCCTGCCGTTCGACCCGTCGTTCTCGACCGAGGGCGCGGACACGGTGCGCGCGATCCTCTACGGCCTTGGCTCCGACGGCAGCGTCGGCGCGAGCAAGAACACCATCAAGATCATCGGCGACGCGACCGGGCTCTACGCGCAGGGCTACTTCGTCTACGACTCGAAGAAATCCGGCTCGACCACCGCCTCGCACCTGCGCTTCGGGCCGCGGCCGGTCCGCTCGAGCTATCTCGTCGGCGGCGCGGGGTTCATCGGCTGCCATCAATGGGAGCTCCTCGAGCGCATGGACGTGCTCGAAGCGGCCGATCCGGGCGCGATCTTTCTCCTGAACAGCCCCTACGGCGCGAACGAGGTGTGGGAACACCTGCCGTCGTCGATCCGCAGGACGATCCGCGGCCGCGACCTGAAGCTCTACGTCATCGACGCCGACCGCGTGGCGCGCGAGGCGGGCATGGGCCGGCGCGTGAACACCGTGCTGCAGACCTGCTTCTTCGCGCTCTCCGGCGTTCTGGCGCGCGCGCAGGCGATCAGGGCGATCAAGGAAGCGGTGGCGAAGACCTATCGCGCGAAGGGCGAGGCAGTGGTGCTCCAGAACTACGCCGCCATCGACGCGGCGCTCGCGCATCTTCAGGAAGCGGTTTTTCCACCTGAAGAAACACTTGCTGAGAAAGCGGTTCCCGCCGATTGGGCCGGCGCCTCGGAGTTCGTGCGCAACGTGATCGCGCCGATGATCGCCGGCAGGGGCGACAGCCTCCCGGTGAGCGCGATGCCGCTCGACGGCACCTTCCCGGTGGGGACTTCGAAATGGGAAAAGCGCAACCTGGCCGCCGAGATCCCGGTGTGGGACGAGCGCATCTGCATCCAGTGCAACAAGTGCGCGCTGGTGTGCCCGCACGCGGCGATCCGCATCAAGAGCTACGACCCCGCGCTCCTCGCTGAAGCCCCGCCGAGTTTCAAGTCGAGCGCCTATCGCGGCGCCGATTACGCGGGCATGCGCTACACCGTGCAGGTCGCGCCGGAGGATTGCACCGGCTGCGAGCTTTGCCTGGCGGTGTGCCCGCCCGACAAGAAGACCGGCAAGAAGCCGCTCGTCATGCAGGAGCAGCGGCCGCTGCGCGAGCCCGAGCGCGCGAACTTCGAATTCTTCCTCTCGCTGCCCGAAGTCGACCGCGCCTCGGCGAAGCGCTCGACGGTGAAGGGCTCGCAGTTCCTGCAGCCGCTCTTCGAATTTTCGGGCGCCTGCTCGGGCTGCGGCCAGACGCCCTACCTCAAGCTCGCGACCCAGCTCTTCGGCGACCGGATGCTCGTCGCGAACGCGACCGGCTGCTCGTCCATCTACGGCGGCAACCTGCCGACCACGCCGTGGACCTGCAACGCGCAGGGCAGGGGGCCCGCGTGGTCGAACTCGCTCTTCGAGGACAACGCCGAGTTCGGCTACGGCATGCGCCTCGCCGTCGACAAGCTCACCGAGCAGGCGCGCGATCTCGCGAAGCGCCTGAGAAGCGCCGTCGGCGAAGGCCTGGTCGTCACCATCCTCGCCGCGCCGCAGACCGACGAGCGCGAAATCGCCGCGCAACGCGAGCGGGTGGAGGAGCTGAAGCGCGCGCTCAAGTCCGCGCTCGAGCGCTTCCCGGCGTCGCCCGACGCGCCTGCCATGCGCCGGCTCATCGGGCTCGCCGACTACCTCGTGCGCAAGTCCGTATGGATGGTCGGCGGCGACGGCTGGGCGTACGACATCGGCTACGGCGGCCTCGACCACGTGCTCGCCGCCGGGCGCAACGTCAACGTGCTGGTGCTCGACACCGAGTCCTACTCCAACACCGGCGGGCAGATGTCCAAGGCGACCCCGCGCGCCGCGGTCGCCCGCTTCGCGGCCTCCGGCAAGCGCCAGGCGAAGAAAGACCTCGGGCTTTTGGCGATGACCTACGGCACCGTGTACGTCGCGCAAATCGCCATGGGCGCGCAGGACGGCCAGACCGTCAAGGCGCTCGTCGAAGCCGAGTCCTACGACGGCCCCTCGCTCGTCATCGCCTACGCGCACTGCATCGCGCACGGCATCGACATGAGCAAAGGCCTGGAGCAGCAGAAGAAAGCCGTCGCCTCCGGGCACTGGCCGCTTTTCCGCTTCGATCCGCGCCGCGCGGCCAAAGGGGAGAACCCGCTTCAGCTCGACTCCAAGGCGCCCAGCATCCCGTTCATCGACTACGCCTACGCCGAGACCCGCTTCCGCTCATTGGAGCTTCTCGACCCCAGCGCCGCTCTCGAGCTCGCCGAGATGGCCCAGAACGACATCGCGCTTCGCTGGCGCCTGTACGAGCGGCTCGCTGCAGCCTACGCGCCACCGAACGCTTGAATACCAACGACCCGGTTCGTGGCCTTCTCACGCGCTGGCGTGAAGACCCGTCCGGCACTTATCGCACCTGGTTCCTGTGGGAAGAGCGGCTCAAGAACTTTCGCTCGATCCGGCGCGGCATCTCCGCCGTAGTCGCGGAGATCGAAGCAGATAAATTCGGCAACGTCTATAAGGGCTCCTCGCTTGAGACGGTAGTCGGATCCATTGCGGAGCAAAGACAGATCTTCCGCGGCGCCGACCACGCCTTCCTATGGAAGCCCAAGCTCCGCATCCCCGACATCTACGAGAACCGTCCGAACCAGATAGCTTTCGCGCGTTTCCTGAATACCTGCGCTTGCTGCGCCGGCGAGGAGGATCAAGTCATCGGCGCGATACAGAATCTCGACCGCGCCGCAATTAAAGGTCTCGGCCCCGCTGCGGCCAATCTCCTTTACTTCCTGCATCCGACCGTAGTTCCGCCGTTCAACACGGCGATCGTCAACGGTTACAACGCGGTGACGGGAGCCAAAGTCAAGCTCGGGAAATGGGATGAGTACCTGGCGATGCGCCGCGGCATCCTCGAGCTGAATACGAAATATCGGGACTTACTCTCCAACGATCTCGGCGCAATGGGTGGCGTCCTGTTTGATGTCGGATCGGGAAGATATCCGCCACCGCCACGAGAGTCGGACGAAGCTGCGATGGCGCAATGGGAAAAGGACCTTGCACAGATTCGCGTCGAATCCGAGCATGCCAATCGCGCTATCCAAGCGTCGCGTGAAGAAGACCGCACCCACACCGAAATCCAGGGCTGGTTGCGCGATCTGGGAATCGCTCTCGGGTTCGGCGTGTGGGTTGCGAGCAATGACCGCGGCCGGCCGTACGGTAATGGTCATTTGGCCGACGGGTGCCTCGACTGCCTGTCCGAGCCGCTGGAAAACTCTCCCGCTGCGGACACCATCCGCTTGATCGACGTACTTTGGATCGAAGCTGGAACCGGCCGTGTAGCGGCCGCATTCGAAGTCGAGCACACCACGTCGATCTGTTCCGGCATCGTGCGCATGCTTGATCTCGCACTCGGCCTAGGACAGGCCGGACGGTCCTTATTCCTTGTTGCTCCCGATGCCCGCGAGTCTGACGTCCGTGAACAGTTGAAGCGACCGGCCTTTAGCCGAGTCATCGATCTCGACGTTCGCTTCATCTCGTACGGAGAGCTTGGGAAGCACCGCGACGCCATCTCCCGATTCGGGCAGGGCATGAAGCCCATCGAAGCTATCGCCCGTAGGCTATAGGGCGGACTGGCGTCCTCTACGAGCGCCTCGCCGCGGCGTGCGCGCCCGCCTTGCGGTATGCATATAATATATATATCATGACCGGGTGCGGTTCCGGTACGACCCGTCCAAGGCGGCCGCAAATCTCAGGAAGCATGGGGTTTCGTTCGCCGACGCCGAGGGAGCGTAACGGCGAATACCGGATCATTTCCGCTCGCCGCGCAACGCGAAAGGAACGGAAATCCTATGAGGGCTGAATACGATTTTTCCAAAGGCAAACGTGGGGCGGTAATCCCGCAAAAGGGAAAGACCCGCATCTCAATCTTTATAGATAACGACGTTCTCCATGAATTCCGGGCACGAGCAGAAAAAGCGGGGACCGGGTATCAAACCATGATGAATGACGCTCTCCGCAAGTACCTGACCGAAACCGGTCAGCCGGTCACCGAGAAAACATTGCGCCAAGTGCTGCGCCAAGAGATGCCCGAATACCTGCGGGCCCTGAAGTCCCGCGCGACGCGAACCTCGAGCAAACGCGGCGCTGGTTAGTCGGGGCGTCATCGCCGGCCGTTAAAGGAGGTCTTGCGCGAGCGCTGCGGTCGCCCGAAACGGGCCTGCCCCGATGGCAGGCCCATGCGTTTCGGATGTCCGGGACGTCGCGCTACGGCTTGGCCGAAGTGGGGGACAGGGCCGACTTCGGGAGCTGGTACTTGATGAACGCGAAGTCGTTGGCGGCATGGCAGCCGTTACATCCCTCGGCGGCGCTCTTGAACGCGGCGTTGAACTTCTTCAGGTCCTTGGCTTTGATCGTCTCGGCCAGCTTGTCCAGATGCGAAGACTCGAAGGCCTTCAGCATCGCCGCGCGGCCCGGGCGCGTCGTCTCGCCGACTTCCTGGATCTCGCGCATTTCCTTCAGCTGGTAGTCGGCCATGGGCCAATTTCCGCCGTGGGCCGCGTAATACATCGTGGTGAAGCGGTTGGCGTACTCGATCATGACCGTTCCCAGGCCGGGTTGAAGCTCGGCAAGCGTCTTGAGTTGCTGTTCGGGCGTGCCTTTCAGCCAATCCGATGCCGCGTAGGTGGCGGCGGAAGCAGTCAGCAGGCAAGCCGCGACAAGAGCTGCGTTTTTCCGAATCGTCAGCATAGTTTCGACTCCTTTGATGTTAATGGAGGTGCATCGATACCAGCGCCTTGGCTTTCTAACGCTGCGAGAACGTCCAGCGGTCCGCGCCGGGAGCCATGCCCGTCGTCTTTTCCCCCCCGCCGAAGGCCCACCACAGGCCCAAATAGGCCAGCGTGTGCTTTTCGCCGTCGACGCTATGGCCGGCGGAGAAGAGCAGGTTGAAGTCCGGAGTGAACTTATAGTAGCCGCCGAAGTTGACGAGGGTCGTCGACTGGCCCTCCACGGTGTCCTTGCCGCGTGCGAACAGCTCCCCGCCCAGGGTCCATTTCTCTCCGAGGTCCTTTTGCAGCAGCCAGCCCGCGAAGGGGTAGTTTTTCTGTCCCTCGGCGCCGTTGATCACGTATCCGCCGCCGCCGTAGGTGGTCCACTCGCCCCAGCTTTTCTGGATCCATACGGGCAGCCTCCACCAGGTCTTGCCGTTGCCGAGGCCCTTGTCCGCGTCGCCCGTGTCGAGCTCGGCCATGGGGAAGATGCCGACCTGCGGCGTCGTTTCGGTCTCCTGGATGAAGCGGTATTTGACGCCGACCTCCATATCGCCCAGGCCGGATTGCGAGGCTTCGCCGTTGGGCTCGCTGCGCGCGAACGGAACCACCAGGTGCAACTGCACGTCGGGGAGCGGGCCATAGTTGTACTCGAACGCGGGTATCGCCAGCTCCTTTCCGTCCGGCGTCTTGTCGTACGTGGAGAAGACGTAGAACTCGCTGTGCTTGAAATCGACCGGCGCCGGGTCGTCCGTGAAGAAAGGGGGGCCCGCGAAGGCCGGAGCCGAAGCCAGAATCAGCGCAGCGGCGATCGGGGCGCATGCGGTCGTTGTGCGGCTATTCGCTTGCATGGTCGAGAATTCCCTTGTATGCCTGTTGAGGATCCGTTCGAGACTCGACCTGATCCTAGGACCGGAGGCGTTTCAGTCGGGTTTCGCGCGCATTACATTTCTGTCACGCGGGGCCGATCCGCCAGCCCGGCGGGGTAGGCTGGAGATGGAAGCGATGCCCGGGAAAGCGCCTGGCCGATGAGATGAAGATACTGATCGTCGAAGACGAGCCCAAGACGGGCGCCTACCTCAAGCTGGGCCTGACGCAGGCGGGCTTTACCGTCCATGTGGCCGAGGACGGGTGGGAGGGCCTTCGTCTCGCGCGTGGCGAGCACTACGACCTCGTGGTGCTGGACGTGATGCTTCCCGGGCTGGATGGCTGGGAGGTGATGCGCAGGATTCGCATCGAGGACAAGACGGTGCCGGTCCTGTTCCTGACGGCGCGCGGGGAGGTCGAGGATCGCGTGAGGGGACTGGAGCTGGGGGCCGATGACTATCTGGTCAAGCCCTTCGCATTTCCCGAGCTGCTGGCGCGGATTCGAACCCGCCTGCGCCGCGGTCAGGCGGTGCAGCCGCTCGACAAGCTCTCGGTGGCCGACCTGGAAATCGACCTGCTGCGCCGGCGGGTCGTGCGCTCGGGCAGGAAGATCGACCTGACCGCCAAGGAGTTCGCGCTTCTCGAGCTGCTCGTGCGCCGCGCCGGCGAAGTCCTGCCGCGCATGCTGATCGCTTCGCAGGTATGGAACATGAATTTCCACAGCGAGACCAACGCCATCGACGTCGCCGTGCGCCGCCTGCGGGCGAAGGTGGACGACGGCTTCGAGGTGAAGCTGATCCAGACGGTGCGCGGCGTCGGCTACGTGCTGGAGAGCCCCGCCAAGTGAAACGGCCCATCTCGCTCACCGCCCGGATGAGCCTGCTGTTCGCGGCGTCCGCGGCCGCCGTCCTGATGATCGCCGGGGCGAGTCTCGAGCATGCCCTGAACGATCGGTTGTTGAGGCGCGACATCGAGGAGCTCTCCGGAAAAATGCAGCTGGTGCGGGACATCGTGGTGTCGGCGCACAGCTTCGAGGAAGTTTCCAATCTGCCGATACGCATGAAGGACGTGGTCTTCGGCCATCCGGGCATCGTCATCTCGGTGCGCACCGGGGATGGGGCGGTGCTCTTCTCCGCGGGCGACCAGCAAGTGGCGCGGCAACTGCAGGAGGAGGTGACTCTTGCCGGCGCCCCTCCGGCCACAAGGCGGTTCGGCGAGAAGTTCTATCGGTTCTTGTCGATGCCGGTATTGCGCGGCGCGCCGCAAGGCGGTCCGGTCAACGTCATGATCGCGCTCGACGTGACCGAGGATCGCGATTTCGTGAGGGAGGTGCAGCAATACGTTTGGCTCGGCGTCGCGCAAATCGCCCTGGTGCTGGGCGGCCTGGGCTGGATCGTCGTGCGCCATGGCCTGGCGCCCCTGCGAAAGGTGTCCGCCATGGTGGCGGTGATCTCCACCCGGCAGCTCGACAAGCCGCTCGAGGACAGCGGCGTGCCGAAGGAGCTGCTGGGGCTCGTGGCGGCGTTCAATGCCATGCTCGCGCGCCTGCACGAGTCGTTTCGCCGCCTGGCGGACTTCTCGTCGGACATCGCGCACGAATTGCGCACGCCCATCCAGAACCTTTTGCTGCAGACGCAGGTGACGCTGGGCGGCGGCGACGACGTCAATGCGTACCGCGCGGTCCTGCAGTCCAACGCGGAGGAATATCACCGCCTCTCGGGCATGATCTCGGACATGCTGTTCCTCGCAAAGGCCGACAACAAGCAGGCTTCCCTGAAGCGCGAGCCGGTGGCGCTGGAAGCGGAGGTGAGCGCGCTGTTCGACTTCTACGAGGCGCTCGCCACCGAGCAGGGAGTCGAGCTTCGGCAAACCGGCGCAGCGAGCGTTTTCGCCGACCGGGCGATGATCCAGAGAGCCTTGTCCAACCTGCTGTCGAACGCGATCCGATTCACGCCCCGCGGCATGGCGATCGATGTGCGGGTCGGCGTCGAGGACGGCTGGGCGAGCCTCGCGGTCAGCAACCCCGGACCCGAAATTCCTCCCGAGCACCGCGAGCGCATCTTCGAGCGCCTGTACCGGATCGACCGCTCCAGGCGGCAAGGACAAACGGACAATGTCGGGCTCGGGCTGGCCATCACCAGGTCCATCGTGGAAATGCACGGCGGCCGGATCACGGTCGCCTCCGGGCAGGGGCGGGTCACTTTCCGCGTCACGATGCCCGCGGCGACATCGACCTAGACGAGCTCCAGGCTATTGACGCCGAACGGCACGCGCCGGCTCATCGGCCCTGCCGACCACCTCGTGCGCTCTCGAGCTCGCCCAGATGGCTCAGAACGACACCGCGCTCCGCTGGCGTTTGTACGAGCGCCTCGCCGCCGCTTACGCGCCTCACTCGCCGACGAGGGCATCAGCACCGACCGGCGGGCATGAAGCCCATCGATTCAAAAAGATTCCTAGCTCAGATACGTAGACCGTTGGCGTCCGCTTGCGACCCGGAGCGGACGTTCGCTCGACTCCAAGGTCCGGTTCAATCCGTCCAACTCAAGTCTGAGTGCGGCCGCCGCTACCGAACGGCCTGCCCGGGTTCATAGGGGCGGGAGGGGCTAATGCCGGTACGACGCCTGTCGATACCCCCATTGACCCCTGGCTTCCTTCGGCGAGTATCCTTGGGTAGAACTAGGGCAGGGGTCCAAAGTGGAAGAACTGAAGCCGCTCGACAAGGTGCTCGAGCGGGACGACCGGTTGAGCTATTTTGGGGTCACGCTCGAGTACCTGCACCATCGCGCGGCCGGGATCGCCATCAGCCCGGCGGCGCCCGAGAAGGTTCACGACCAGTTCACGATCGCGCGGAATGCGTTGCTGTACTCGTGGTTCGTCTACCCCTTCCAGCCGGTCGCATTCCTCTACTCGATCCTCGCCGTCGAGGTGGCGCTGCGCGAGCGGTTGAAGGCGGCGCGCCCCGAGCTCTTCCAAGGCGCACGCGAGCCGGCGCTGTATCAGCTCCTCGAGGCGGCGCTCAAGGCACGCTGGATTACCGACGCGGGGTTCCAACTCGACGGCGAGGCTGGAGTCCCGGAAATAATCTCCAAGCGGTATCCGAACATTCCTGATGACCAGCGCTATTCGTACTCGCTGCTCTATTCTCTCGTCGGCCTACGCAACGACCTAGCGCATGGCGAGTGCATGCTGGCGCCGAACATGGCCAGCTTGCTCGACCGCGGCGCCGAGATCATCAACCAGCTGTACCCGACCTCGCGCTAAACATGCATCTGGGGCACCTGAAGGCACCCGACCTTTGGCCCCCCGTCGGGTTGTCCAAGGAAGCCGAGGAAGAGGTCAAGATGCTGAACGCCGTCGTAATCGGGCTGCGGTATCACGTCGAGGGGTACGCGGCGGCCTTGGAGCTATACCGGTTCGGCAAATCGAGGCCGGCCATTGTCGACCGGCTGCTCGCCCGAGACTGGCAGTGGATTGCCATCCATGAAGCCGCGATGCGCGTCTGGTTTCTCCGGGATGCTATGGAGATTGCCCGCAAGACATGGATCCGCCAGTGCGAACCGGTGGCCGAGCACGTCGACGAGCCGGCCATGGAGTCGGCGCTGCGGTTATTCGACACACATTTCCCGGACTTCCGAAAAATGCGTAACGCGATCGCACATGCACCCGGTATCGAGTCCTCGAATCTGAAGGCTTGGTTGAAAGACGACCTGTTCGGCGTATCGAAGCTTAACGACGACGATCGCTTTGAGCTCATAAACGACGGCGTTCGGTACAGCATGGACATGACCGATGCGACCCTCGACAAGCTCGTCCAGGTCGTGCGCGCCTTCTGGTCCGCCTTCGAGTCGGTCGAGCACGCGTTCGACACGCGCGGAAGATCTGAATGATCGGCGCGCCGCGGCGAGCGCCGGCGCCTGCTGCAGAGGTACGATGTGGCGCACGCCATGTCCCTTGATGAGCAAATCGCACAGACCGTCGACCCTACGGTCTTTACGCGCCTTTGCAACGCCCTCCTCACGGCGGAGCACGGCCACGCCTACCAGGTCATCGACGGTACGCGCGGCGACGACGGGAACGACGGCTGGCTTGAGACCGAGCGCCGGGTCTTCGCGATCTACTGCCCGGTGAAACCGGAGCGCCGAACTGACGCCGACTACAAGAGGAAGGCGCTCGACGACCTGGAGAAGGCACTGCTTCTCCGCGAGAACAAGAAGTACCCGGTCGAGCGCTGGACGTTCGTGACGCCGCGCAAGCTCTCCAACGACGTGATTGCCGACATCCGCCACGCGGGACACGTCTACGGGATCGAGGCGAATCACGTCGAGGCGACGTACCTGAGCGGCCTCCTGCTGCGGCATCCGGAGCTTCTCAAAGAGTTCCCCGTCTACCAGGTCTCGCAGCTCGAGGAGCTTGTGAAGAAGGCCCTCGACACTCCGGAGGCGAAACAACCTAAGCCGTCGCCCATGCCGGAACACGACATCTTTAGCTTTCACGCGATCAAGAAGGCCGCGGTAAAGGACGAATCCCTGAAGGAGGTCATCGCGCTCCGGGAGATGGAGGACCGCGCGGCCGCGAAGCGGGGCCTCCGCGCGCTCTTCTATCGGTCGACCAACCCTCAGGCCCAGGTGAACGCCGTTGCCGGGCTGATGGACCTCTTCGAGCCGATGAAGGACGATCTCGCGGACCTCGTGAGTCCTTGCGACGCGGCCCGCGGTCCCGCGCAAGTCCTCGGCTCCAAATCGGCGGAGGCCTTCCTCCTCGCGCAGCGCGGCTACTACCAGTCCTTCGAGTTCGGCCGCGTGCTGATAGAGAGGTACGTGAGCCTCCAGACAGAGGCACGCCTCGGCATATCCCTCGAGGACCCGTCGCGCGCGGCGCAGAGGCAGCGGCGGATCGAGGATCTGACCAAGGGATTCGGAGAAGCTTTTACGGGCGCGCTTCAGCTCGCCCACGAATCGGGGTCCGGGCCCGCGATGGCCGCCGTCCTGATTTCGATCGGCAACGCAGCCGGGCAGCGTGCCATGACGCTCGCGCAGACCGGCCCGGAGCACGCCTTCCGGCACGAGCGCGACGCCTGCAAGCGTGCGCTTCTCTCGGCGAAGGACATCTACGCGCAGCTCGGCCAGGAGCATGAAGTCGCGAACGCCCTGATGAACCTCGCGAATCAACTCCGCTTCCTGGGCGAGGCAGAGGAGGCAAAGGAACTCGTCAAGGTCGTAATCCCGATCGCCGAGAAGCACGGCGACCCGGATCTCCTACGTAAGTCGAAGCTCCTTAAAGAGAGGCTTTTGACCGGCAAGATTCCGGACTACATGGCCGGGGAGAAGAGCGGCTTGTAGGTGCATGCGGAAGATCGGAAGAAACGACCCTTGTCCGTGCGGCAGCGGTGCCAAGTACAAGCGCTGCCACGGGGCTATCCAGCCCGTGCCGCAGCGTCCCGAAAGGGAGTTACCGCCTGGCGCGCTTCATGTCTTGGCGAAGTTCGCGAGAGAGCGACTCGAGCGAGAACAGTTCGCGGAGAAGCACGGCCAAATTCATCGGCCGTCCCATGCCCTTATGGGGGATAGCCGATACGTCGTCGCCGGCGGCTCTATCTACAAGCAACCTGAGGCTCCCGATCGTCGATTCGTGGATTTCATCCACGACTTCGGCCTCATAACCTTGACGGAAGCATGGCTCGACGCCGAAGAGGCAAAGCCAGAGAAGGACAGGCATCAGGTTGTCCGCTGGATGTACACCTTCGTCGACCACACGAACGCCTGGAAGGCCAAGCTAGGCGAAGGCGCCGCGGTGCCGCCGATTGGTGCGGGACCGGCATGGCTCCGATTCGCGTATGACCTGTACCTGATCCGGAACAATGCCAAGCTCGAGGAACGTCTCCTAGAGCGCTTGCGCAACAACTATAGTTTTCAGGGCGCGCGATATGAGCTGGCTGTCGCAGCAACGTTCCTCTGCGCCGGCTTCGACCTGCATTTCGAGGACGAGACGGACAACCGAGTGCAGCACCCGGAGTTCGTCGCGGTTGATCGTAAGACCGGGCTGAAAATCGCCGTCGAAGCGAAAAGCCGGCGCTACCAAGGCGTCTATGACTTTCAGGACGGGCGTCCCTGGACGCCGCAGGACGGCACGGACGTCCGCGGGCTCCTACAGCAGGCACTTCGGAAGAAGACCGCGTTACCGTACTACGTCTGCGTGGACGTCAACCTCCCGCCGGCCGGAAAGACGCCGCTCGATGAGACCGGGTGGCCAGCGCAGCTCGGCGCGACCTTCGAGGACATGGAGCAGTTCGCGTTCGGTCCCGACAATTTTCCGGCCAATGGCGTCCTCTTCACCAACGACCCGTCGCACCACATCCTCACGGACCACATGGACGTTCGCGGCGCAGCGCTGTGGCAGCTGTGGCGCTCGCCGGTGCATCCGCGCGTGCCCGACCCGGAGCCTGATATATCGGAGCGCATCCGCCGGGGATATTTCCAGCGCTCGACGGTCCCGGAGGACTGGCCTCCGCAGTGACCGGGCGTGCCGCTCGGGGGTACTCTTGGGGGTATCACGTCGCACAGCGGCAGTCGACGGCCCGGCTTCTCCCTCGACAGCCGCTCGATGGTTCGATTTCCGCACGCTCAACGGACACTTATCTTCGATCGCAATGTCCGCAAGTGGCGTGCGCCGTGACAAGGCGGCGCTTTTCCAGTGGGTGCAAGCCCCACCCGGCAACGGCTCCAGCCGGAAGCAACCGGAGCAGCTATGGAGGAAACGAAATGGCTGAAGCCTTCGG